>CAVTIZ010000001.1:0-757556 GCA_963735045.1 uncultured Nitriliruptorales bacterium
TTGGCGAACGCGGCCGAAACTGAGAGACTGGCCTGGTCGCCACGTTCCGGGGGGCCGGGAAGAGCGGGGGAGATCGCTTGGCACCACCATTCGTCAGTGGTCGCGCCTCACCTCAACAACTCGCTGAGCTCGTCGTGCAGTCTGAGGTCGTTGGTCGGGATGCCATCGAGTATCTCCTGAAGTGTCAGTGCCGACTGGCGGATCTGTCGGGTCTCGACGTGCGTGAGGAACAGGTGCGAGTAGTCGGTCACGGTCCTGTCCACAGTGGATTTCCAATAGTTGTCATGTTCGTTGGCGTACCACGCGGAGGGACCGAATTTCACCTGGAGGTTGGGCTTGCTCGGGCTCGTTGTTCCTGGGGCCACGGGCAGGGCGACCGTCCAGAGGTAGATGCCTGCGTACCGACCGCCGACGTCACCGACGCAGCTCTGGCCGAAGGTTGCTTCCAACTGGTGGCGCAGGACACGATCACAGAACGTCTTCAGGCGGCCTTTCACCCGTTGGAGCAGCTCTCGACCCTCACCGAACCGCTCGACGGCCTGGCCTGCGATGTCGTCGGCGAACGACGTGGCCGCCAGCTCCTGTGACTGGTATCCGTACCTGCCCGCCTCGCCGATGGCACACATCGCGGTGACGAAGTCCAGCACGTCGCGGTCTTCCACTCGGCTCCTCCTGGTGACGAACTTGCGATGCATTTGCTCGATGAACGACCAGGGCTCCGGATGGGTCACCTCGTACTGGCGGTCGCCGGCCAGTTCCCGGTGGAGACGCTCCACCAGCGTCGCGTAGGTGACGACCGCGGCGTGTTCCCAGCCGTCGGTCTGGCCGGAACTGTCCTCGTCGCGACACAGCAGCACGACGACACCCGCTCTCTCACCGCGACGGCTGAACGCCAGGTAGCGCTGATAGTTGTGGCCGTGCCCATCGGAGGTGTAGTAGTTCTCGACCACGAGCACAGCCTGGTCGCTCTCAAGGATCAGGTCGGCGATGTCCCGGTCGTCACCAAGGTCGGAGGTGTTGACCTCCTGGCGCACCACGTATGGCCCGGCAGGAACGGGGTCGGCTCCCGCGCGGGCGCGGTTGACCTCCTCGACGAAGACCCGCTGGAACGTGGTGCCCAGTTCATGGGTGCCGTCGGGATCCAGCAGCCATCCGAAGGCGTTCGACAGTTGCTTTTCGTGCATGCCGTGGTGCATCACGTCGAACACGTTGAAGCCCGCCCGCAGCGACCTGCTCAGCAGCGGAACCAGCGCGGTGACTGGATCGCCTGTCATCGCGTCTCCTCACAAGGGCTCCGGTTCGGCACCAACACTAACGATCCAGCAATGCGAAGTCGGGCGGCTAGTGGGTCTCGAAGCCGGATCCCTTCTCGGCAGCGCCCGGATCGGCTGTGTCGATCCGGTAAGACTCGACACGCCCGTCCATCCACCTATGACTGCCATGAGCGAGCGCCCAAGGCCGCCGCTGTCGATGCATTCGGGAAACGCGCCGCGCGGCCCCGCCGGAGCACACAACAATCGGATCTGCGCAGGCATCGCGTGTCTACAGGCACGCGAATAGGCTAAGAGGGTCCAAGGAGCCTGCCCGCGTGTCGACGTTTCCTGCTGCCCCGGATGACCCGTTCGCTGCCGCGCTCGGCGCCAGGCCACCCACGTCACCCTTCCGCCCCGGCGACGGCGCGTCACCACCCCACCTCGCCGGCCGCAAACGGCTGTTGGCGACCGCCGCGGATCGGATCCGTGCCTGCCACGAACAGCGCCCGATGCCACCGCTTGGCTTTCACGGACCGTCGGGCATCGGCAAGACCGCGCTGCTGGACCAGGTCCAGGCCGAGATCATCGCCCGGGGTGGGGTGGTCGCCCGACTCAGCGGACACTCACCACAGACCGCACTGTCCACCCTGGCCGCGGCCCACGACCGGCTCACCGGAACCGACCAGTCCGCAGCCGACGTTCCGGCTGGTGACGTTGCCGCCGTGTTCGTTGCAGCCGCCCAGACCGCCGCCAACGACGACCGAGTCTTCATGGTGCTCGTGGACGACATGCACGCCGGGTCGGCCCTGACCGAGGACCTCGGTGCGGCCTACGACGCCGTGTCGGCCCGCGGCGCCGGCGCCGGGCTGATCGTGGCGGGCGTGCACGACCACGGCCGGCTCGACCGCATGCCCCACGGCATCCAGTCCCTTGAAGTGTCCTACCTCCAACCCGACGAGGCCCACGACGCGATCGCGACCCCCCTCCGACATCACGACATCGACGTCGACCCCGACCTCGTCCAGGCAGCCGCGAACCGCTCGGGCGGGCTTCCCTTGCACGTCCAGGCCTGGGGTGACGAACTCTGGCTGGCAGCCCACGACCCCAACCGACCCACCGACCTCGGGGCTCTTGCTCACCGTGTGGACCAGCGTCTGGGCCAGTACTACTCGCTGGCATGGCGCGACCTCACCGACTCCGACCGCGCCTACGTCGCCGCGATCGCCAACGAGTTCGGCGGCCCCGTCGCCGCCGGCACCGCCGCCGAAGACGCCGGCTACAACCGCACCCAGTCCGTGTCCCCGCTCCGAGCAAAACTCCTCGACCAGGGCATCCTCCACGTCCCGGAGTTCGGACACATCGAAGTCGCCATCGCCGGCTTCGGACGCTGGCACACCCGCCACACAGGCTCCGGGCTCGCTGCTGTCGACCAGGATGTCCCGCGGACCGCCGCCACCCACAAGCAGTACGGACTCGCCGCCGACGGTGCCGCCGAGTACGGACCGTCCAAGTCACGCTAGCGGTCCGCTCGCGACGTCCTGCCAGGCCAAGGGATCGGACTGCGCTGCCTCCACCCAGGCGGAATCCGGGGCGATCTCAGGACGGTCCGTCCGGCTCGGTTGCGGGCGTCCTCTCCTAGTCTGCCGGACGACCTCAAGCGCCACGGCGGCCAGCCAGCCAGGCGATCCTTGACGTGTATCTATCTATCATGCTAGATTCTTGTATCTACCGAAGGATCCAGCATGAACCTTGAGAGGCTGCCCCCGACGATCAGTGTCGAACAGGCCGCGGACGTCCTCGGCGTGAGTCGCAGCTCTGCGTACCGAGCCGTCAAGAACGACGAGATCCCCACCTTCCGGGTCGGTCGACGCCTCCTGGTCCCAACCGCCAAGTTGTTGGCCATGCTCATGGGCGAACCTGCGATCCGCAAGACCGCCGACCAGGCCGACGCGCTCATCTCTTAGCAGGTCCCTCAATCATCCAAACGGCCCGAGCAGAACGTGGCCGAGGGCCTTCCGGGCTCCTCAAAGCGGGGCCAACTGATGGAGCACTTGACCATTCCTGTCGACGACAAGCCGCGAGGAGTCGTTCGTGAGGGGGACCACGAGCAAGTACCAACTCGCCGACGGGTCAACCCGGTGGCGCTACTACTTCGATGGGCCTGCCAACCCTGACGGATCCCGCAACCGACTGTCCCGGCGCGGGTTTGAAACCCGTCGCGATGCCGAACGGTCCTTGCGAGAGGCCATGGGACTCGCCGATGCGGGCCGCCACGTCGACCCGTCCACAGTCACAGTCGGCGAGTACCTGCAGACCTGGCTCGAAGGTCAGGCGGTCAAGGCCACGACCCTGGCGGACTACAGGCAACAGATCGAGTTGCGCTTGATCCCACACGTCGGCGGAGTGCCACTCCAGCAGCTCGATGCCTTCGCGCTCGACCGCTGCTACCGCACCCTAGAACGTGAGGGAGGCCAGCACGGGCAACCGCTGGCCGCCAAGACCGTTCGCAAGGTCCACGCCGTCATGTCCCAAGCGCTAACCGACGCGGTGCGGCGCAACCTCGTTCCTCGCAACGTCGCGAAGGACGCCAAGCCACCCAAGCAGACGGCCAGCGAGATGGACTACTGGTCCGAGGACCAGGCAGCCCAGTTTCTGGCGCACACCGCCGACGAGCGGCTCGCTGCAATGTGGCGACTCGTGCTGGGCACGGGCATGCGGCGTGGTGAGGTCATTGGGCTGAAGTGGTCCGCCGTTGATGTCGCAGCCGGTCGGCTCGAGGTCGTTCGCCAGCGCACCATCGCGGCCGGACAAGTCATCGAACACTCCCCCAAGTCGGCTCGCGGGCGCCGAACTCTCGAACTGTCCGCCGCCGTGGCAGCCGCCTTGCGGACATGGCGATCCGCCCAGGAACTGGAGCGCACGACAGCCGGTGCAGCCTGGGTCGGTCGTAACTACGTGTTCACCTGGGAAGACGGTCGACCCCTGCACCCGCAATCCCCGACATCCTGGATCGGGTCGCTCGCCGAAGCTGCCGGCGTCCCGACCATTCGGCTGCACGACTGCAGGCACACGTTCGCCACGATCGCGCTCCGGCGGGGCGTGCAAGCCACCATCGTCAGCCGCTATCTCGGCCACTCAGACATCGCCACCACGTTGCGAACCTACGCACACGTGATCCCATCGGACGGGCGGCTGGCCGCGGACGCGGTCGCAGACGCCCTGGGAGGTGCCCTCTGATGCGTTCGGCACCGCAATGGCACCGCGCGTCACCTCTCAAAGCGGCAAAAGGCCCCCAACAATGCAGAATCTAGCGATTTCAGGTAGCTGGGAGGCAGGGGATCGAACCCTGAATGCCGGCTCCAAAGGCCGGAGTGTTGCCGATTACACCACCTCCCAGAGCGTCGCCGAAACGACACCGGGAGGCCGCAGGGTAGTGGCCCGGCGCCCGGGCGATCAGTCCCGGTGCAGGGTCGGGCCACCGGCCGGCGACGTGGTCACCTCGACCCGGTCGAAACGTTCGCGGGCCCGACCGGCCAGGTCGTGGGCATGGGCCCCGTCGGCGGCAAGTGCGACCACGGTCGGCCCCGACCCGGACACGATCGAGCCCAGGGCGCCGTCGACCAGGAACGCGTCGACCGCGTCGGCCAGCTCGGGCCGCAACCGGAAGGCGGCGGCCTGCAGGTCGTTGTGCAGGCTGTCGCCCAGCAGTTCCGGGTCGCCGGTGCGCACGGCCTGCAGCACCTGGTCCGGTTGCAGTTCCCAGGCGGAGGAACCACGGTCCCACTCGGCATAGACGTCCGGGGTCGCCAACGGGTCGTCGGACATGCCGATCACCCAGTGGAACTGGCCGCGGCACAGCACCTGGGCCGTGGCGGTCCCGGTCCCGGTCGCCAGGGCGGTCCCACCCTGGACGCAGAACGGGACGTCGGCGCCCAGGTCGGCGGCCAGCCGCTGCACCGACTCCCGGTCGAGGCCGGCGTCGAGCACGGCGTTGATCGCCAGCAGGGTGCCGGCGGCGTCGGCGGACCCCCCGGCCATGCCGGCCGCCACCGGGATGTCCTTGCGCAACCCCATGTCGAGATGGGGGATACCCGACCCCGCCGCGACGACCTCCAGGTCGAGGTGGTCGAGCAGGCGGTGGGCAGCATGCACGCACAGGTTGTCGTCGTCGGGCACACCGGCGACCCCGTCGTGGGCGAACCCCACCGACACGCCCCGCAGGTCGGCGCCGCGCCGCAGCAGGTCGGGGCTGGCGGTCACGCGCACGCGGTCACGGATCCCCACCGTCTGCAGGATCGTGACCAGCTCGTGGTACCCGTCCGGACGACGACCCCTCACGGCGAGGAAGACGTTCACCTTGGCCGGGACACGCACGATCGCCGACGCACCTTGCGTTGCGACCACCGTGCCCCTGACGTCGTCCCTCGGCGCCCGAGGATAGACCGCTCAGGCCGGGGTCCCCGACCGTCGGACGCCAGCCGCACCCGCCTCGCCGAGCGCACGACCCAGGACGGGGAAGGACGCGGCGGGCAGGGCCTCGGCCCGCAGGCCCGGGTCGATGCCGGCCGCCTCCAACGCGGGTGCGGCCGCGTCCCCGAAGGCCCGACGCAGGTTGTTGCGGAGGGTCTTGCGTCGCTGGGCGAAGGCGGCGTCGACCACGACGCGAAGCCACGCCCGCTCGTCGGCGGCCACCGCGTCGGGGCGACGGGTCACCCGCACCATCACCGAGTCGACGTTGGGAACGGGGAAGAACACCGTCCGCGGGATCGCCAGGCCGATCTCGACGTCGGCGACCAGCGCCAGCTTGACCGACACCGCGCCGTAGGCGGCGTCGCCCACGCCGGCGGCCCACCGCTCCCCCACCTCGCGCTGGACCATGACCCAGGCGTCACGCACCACGTCGCCGGCGAAGGCCTCCAGCAGCACCGGTGTCGCCACGCTGTAGGGCAGGTTCGCCACCAGCCGGTCCGGGCGACCCGGCAGGTCGTCGAGGTCCAGGTCCAGGACGTCGGCGTGGACGATGGTGACGTCGTCGCGGTCCCCGACCACCTCGTGGAGCACCCGGACCAGGCCGGCGTCGATCTCGACGGCGGTGACGTGGGCCACCGCGTCGGCCAGGTCCACCGTCATGGAGCCGAGCCCCGGTCCGACCTCCACGACCCGGTCGGTCGCGGCCAGGTCGGCCGCGCCGACGATGCGGGTCACCGTGTTGGGGTCGACCAGGAAGTTCTGCCCGTCGGACTTGCGTGGCGCCAACCCGTGTCGGCCCAACAGGTCACGGACGTCGGTCGGCGTGAGTGTCACCGCAGGCCGAGCTCGGACGAGCAGTGTGGCCACGCACCCCAGCCGGCGTCGGCGCGGACCTTCTCGCCCACGGCGATCTGCTGGCTGCGGCTGGCCTGGTAGGCATAGTCGGGGTACGACGACGGCGCGTACGCGCGCCACGTGTCGGGGTGGAACTGCAGGCCACCGTCGTAGGTCGAGTTCAGGCTCCACCGGCCGCCGGACTCGCAGTCGGCCAGGCGATCCCACACCGACCCGCTGGGGGCGGCCGGCTCGGGGTCCGGCTCGGGCTCGGGTTCCGGCGCGGGAGCCGGTGCCGGCTTCGGTTCGGACGTCGGTTCGGGCTCCGGTTCCGGCTTCGAGGTCCGGGTCGCCTCGGGCTCGGGAGCCGAGGTCGGCTCGGGATCGGTCGTGGTGGTCGCGACCGGCTCGGGGTCCGGCTCCGGCTCGGGATCGGCGGTCACCACGACCTCGGGCTCGGGTTCGGGCTCCGGTTCGGGTTCCGGGGCCGGGACGGGTGCGGTCCCGACCTCGACGACCCGATCGGTGGGCTCGACCGTCACCCGCGTGTCCACCTGCTCGCGATCGGCCTCCTCGCCGTCGACCAGCGTGATGCGCCAGGTCTCCACGGCCACGCCGTCGCGTCCCTCGCTGGTGACGACCTCGTCACCGACGATGCGCTCGTCGGTCTCGACGACCACGGTCTCGAAGGGCACGTCGACCTCGACCTCCTCGGTCGTGTCACCCCGCCGGGTCACGGTGATGACCTGGCCGGGGCGCGTCGGCGTGTCCAGCGACGGCTTCACGGTGTCGTCGGGTCCCAGCTCGACCGCCGCGGCACGCAGTGCTGCGCCAACGGTCGTCGGCCGCACCTCCACGGCCAGTCGCTGGTCGTCGACCACGATGGCCACCCGATGGGGGGTCGTGACACGTACGACCATGCCGTCGGTGGCGATGGTGGCCGGCCCGGGTTCGACCAGGGCCTGGCCGACGTCGCCCACACCGGCCGCGACCAGCACGTCGTCGAGGACCGACGCGACGGTGCTGACCCTGGTGGCGTCCCCGTCGACGACCACCGTGAACTCCTCGGCACGCTCGATCGCCACCCGCATGCCGTCGTCGACCGGGGTCCCCAGCGCCGGACTCACGACGTCGTCGGGACCGACCACGACGTCGGCATCGGCCAGCGCCTCGGCCACGGTGCCACCGAAGGCCGTCACGTCCGTGACGCCGCCGTCGACCACGATCTCGACCCGGTCCAGCGACCAGGCCACCAGCACGGCGATCGCGACGGCCAGCGCCAGCAGGCCCAGGCGCACGGGCAGGCGTTCGACCAGCGCGGGCTGGTGGTCCGAGGGCGGGGCGACGTCCCACCGGACCGTGACCTCGTCGTCGACCTGGAGGTCGGCGGGCCGGGTCAGCAGGTCGACGCCCATCAGCTCGCCTGCCGACGGGCGGCGGACGTCAGTCCGAAGGCCTCCGCCGCGTTGGCGGCGACGGCGTCGGCCAGCTCGTCGACGGTGATGTCCTGGACCGTCGCCAGCTGCTCGGCGACCAGCGGGATGTACCCGGGGTCGTTGGGCGTCCCACGATGGGGGTGCGGGGTCAGGAAGGGCGAGTCGGTCTCGGTGAGCACCAGGTCGAGTGGGGCCCGTGCCGCCGCGTCCCGCAGGGGCTGGGCGTTGCGGAAGGTGACGTTGCCGGCGAAGGACAGGAACCAGCCACGCTCGGCGCAGTGGTCGACCACGTCGGCGTCACCCGAGAAGCAGTGCATCACGACGCGGTCGGGGGCGCCGTGGTCCTCCAGGGTCGTCAGGGTGTCGTCCCAGGCCTCGCGGCAGTGGATGACCAGCGCCTTGTCGTGGGCGCGCGCCAGGTCGATGTGGGCTCGGAAGGCCCCGTCCTGCTGCTCGGGCGTGGTGTAGTCGCGGTAGTAGTCCAGCCCGGTCTCGCCGATGCCCACGACCACGTCCTCGGATGCCAGGGTGTCGATGACCCCGAGCACGGCCGGGGTGGCCTCCATGGCGTCGTTTGGATGGATCCCCACGACCGCCCACACCCCGTCGTGCTTGGCGGCGGTGCGCACGGCCTGGGTCGACGAGGCCATGTCGGTGCCGACGGTGACCAGGGTGTCGACGTCGGCGGCACGGGCCCGGGCGACCTGCTCGGCGACCGACAGGCCGTCGTGGTGGTCGAGGTGGCAGTGCGTGTCGACGAAGGACATGCGGCTTTCGGCGTCGGTGAACGAGGGTCGGGTGCGGAGGGCGCCGAGACGGTTCGCGACGGGCCCGTGAGGGGCCCGGCGAACTCGCGTCCGACGCTTGTGCACGAAAGCACAATCGTAGCCGGGGTGGTCCGTCGGCCGACGGACCAGGTCCCCTGTCCGTTCGACCAGTGCCCCGGTCGGGCCTCCGCGCGCCCCTCCGAGCGCCCCGTGCCGGGCACCTCACCCGTCGCGGTGGACCAGGTCGTAGAGCTCGCGGGTCGGCATCCCGACCTCCTGGGCCACCCGTTTGACGGCCGCCCGTGGGGACAGGCCGGTGGCACCCGCCGCCACCACGCGGGCCCGCAGGTCGTGGTCGTCGGGGCGCTCGTCGACATCGTCGTCGGGGCGTCCGGCGACCACCAACGTCACCTCGCCGCGCAGGTCGGCGGCCGCGTCAGCGAGTCCCCCGAGCGTGTCGTGGCGGTGTTCCTCGTGCAGCTTGGTCAGCTCGCGGGTGAGCACCGCCGGCCGCTCCCGTCCGCACGCGTCGGCGAGGTCGGCGAGGTCCTGCCGGGCGCGGTGGGGCGCCACGAACACCACGATCGTCCGTGGCTCGGCAGCCACGGCTGCCAGGCGCGCCGTGCGACTGGCCCCCCGTCGGGGCAGGAAGCCCTCCATCACGAACCGGTCCATGGGCAGGCCGGACGCGACCAGGGCGGCCAGCACGGCCGAGGCACCGGGAACCGGCTCGATGCGCACGCCTGCGGCCACGGCGGCCGCGATCAGCCGGTGACCGGGATCGGACACGCCCGGGGTTCCCGCATCCGACACCAGTGCGACCCGCTCCCCGGCGACCAGCCGGGCCAGCACGGCCGGCACCTGGGCGCGCTCGTTGTGGTCGTGCAGGGCCCACTGCGGCCGGTCCGAGCCAACGTGGGCGAGCAGCCGACCGGTGCGGCGGGTGTCCTCGGCACAGACCAGGTCGGCGGTCCGCAGGGCCTGCGCCGCCCGCGGGCTGAGGTCGTCGAGGTTGCCGATCGGGGTCGCCACGACCTGCAGCACCCCCGTCGCGCCATCGGACCCGTCCACGGCGGCCATCACCGGCGTCGCTGCCCAGCCACCACCTCGACCAGGGCGTCCTGCCACGGACGCGGCGCCGGCAGTCCGAGCTCGTCGTGGCGGGTCGAGCCCAGCACCGACCACGCCGGGCGGGGTGCCGGGGTCGGGAACTCGGCGGTCGTGCACGGCGACACCCGGGCCGGGTCGTGACCGGCCAGCCGGGCGGCCTCCCGGGCCAGCCCGCACCAGCTGGTGTCGCCCGCGTTGGTCACGTGGGCGATCCCGGTGGGCCGGTTCTCGACCAGGACCACCAGGGCGTCGGCGAGGTCGGCGGCCACCGTGGGTCGCCCGACCTGGTCGTCCACCACGGACGGGTCCACGCCGCGGTCCAGCAGCGACAGCATCGTGGCCACGAAGTTGGGGTGGGTGCCCGACACGAGCCACGACGTGCGCACGACCAGGGCCGCGTCGGTGGCCAGGGCGGCCTGCTCCCCCACCAGCTTCGACCGCCCGTAGGCGTTGACGGGTCGCGTGGGATGGTCCTCGAGCAGGGGCCGGTCACCCGTGCCGTCGAAGACGTAGTCGGTGGACAGGGACACCAGCCAGCCCCCGGTTCGCGCCGCCCAGTCCGCCATCACCCCGACCGTGGTCCCGTTGATCCGGGTCGCCAGCGCCTCGTTGGCCTCGGCGTCGTCCACGGCCGTGAAGGCGCCGGCGTTGACGATCACGTCCGGCCGCAGGTCGTCCAGCGCCGCGGCCACGTCGTCGGGGCGGGACAGGTCGAGGAGGTGGAGGTCGGTGGCCACCACCGTGGCGTGGTCGGCCAGTCGCGGCGCCAGCGCGGAACCCAGCTGGCCCGACGCACCCGTCAGCAGGATCCTGTCCACCGTCACGACCCCGGCGACGCGTCGAAGACGTCCGCGTCGGCCAGGGCCGGGGCCGCGGCGTCCTTGTCCGACAGCAGTGGCGGGCCGTCCAACGGCCAGTCGATCGCCAGGTCGGGGTCGTCCCAGGCGATGCTGCGCTCGGTGGCCGGGTCGTAGGGCGCCGTGGCCTTGTAGAGCAGCTCGGCGTGGTCGGTCAGGGCGAGGAAGCCGTGGGCGAAGCCGGGTGGGATCCACAGTTGCCGGTGGTTGTCCGCCGACAGTTCCTCGCCGACCCACTCCCCGAACGTGTCGGAGTCCCGCCGGACGTCGACGGCGACGTCCCACACGCGTCCGCGGCCACACCGCACGAGCTTGCCCTGGGCGCTCGGCGGGAGCTGGTAGTGCAGTCCCCGCAGGACACCACGGTCCGACGACGAGTGGTTGTCCTGGACGAAGGTCGCGTCCCCGACGAGCTCGCGGGTGGTCCGGGCCGACCAACTCTCGAAGAACCAGCCGCGCTCGTCACGGAACAGCCGGGGCTGGACGACCACGACGGACGGCAGTGCGGTCTCGTGGAACATGCGCGAGGTCCTCGGTGGCGTGCGACGGCGCGGTGGCGGGGCGGGGCACGGCCTGACGCTAGCACCCGGTCCCGAGGCGGCCGGGGAGTGGCCGGAGCCCGGCGCCCACCCCCGTAGACTCGCCCACCATGACCTGGTTGACGGCCGTCCCACGGCGGGCACGACTCCTGATCCCCGTCGTCGTCGTCGGCCTCGCCGTCGTCACGATGGTGGTCGGGATCTGGCATCCCGACCGGATCTTCTTCGACGAGGTCTACTACGTCAACGACGCCCGCGACATCCTGGAGTTCGGGGTCGAACAGGGCTTCGTGGTCCACCCGCCCCTGGGAAAACTGCTCATCGCCACGGGGATCTGGGTGGCGGGTGACGGTCCGGTCGGCTGGCGCCTGGTCGGCGGACTGCTGGCCGTGGCATCGGTGTGGCTGACCTACCTGCTGGCGCGCCGGCTGGGCCTGCGCCTGGCCGCCGCGGGCCTGGCCGGGCTCGTCCTCGCACTCGACGGGGTGTTCATCGCCCAGGCCCGCACGGCCATGCTGGACATCCACCTCGCATTCTTCGTCGTCCTGGGCGCCTACGCCCTGGTGCGTGACCGTGATCGCCTGCGAGTAGCCGACGACGCCGCCCTGGCGGCCGCCGAGGCGACACCCGCGGACCGGGACCCGTCACCGCCGGGTGGGGACGCGTCGCCCGCGAGTGAGGACCCGCCACCACCGGGTGCGGACCCACCACCACCGGCGGCCGTACCCACCGATCCGGGAACCCCGGATCGTCCGCCGACCCTGGCCCAGCGTGACGGGGAGGGCCGTTGGGTCGCGGTGGGTCCGTCGCCGGCGCCGCCCCCGCGGCCCGAGCTGCCACGGGTCGGCCGGTGGTGGCTGGTCCTGGCCGGGGCCGCCTTCGGTGGTGGCGTGGCCGTCAAGTGGTCCGGTGCCCTGGCCCTGCTCGCCGCCGGGCTGGTGTGGCTGGTCGTGGAACTGGCCCGGCGGCGTCGCGTCACGGGTCGGGTGACCACGCGACTGTGGGGGGCCCTCGGGCTGGGTGTGCTCGCCCTGGGACTGGTCCCGATGGTGACCTACGCGGTCACGTGGACACCGTGGTTCGTCGCCTTCGACCAGACCTGGATCGCCGACGCGCACTGCGACGGGGCCGGCGACGACCTCGACTGCACCGGACCGGTCGGCCGCGTGCGTGCCCTGGCCAGCTACCACGAGCGCATGATCCAGTTCCACATCGACCTCGAGGCCGAGCACGCCTACCGCGCCGAGGCGTGGAACTGGCCGATCCAACGTCGCCCGGTCGTGTTCTACTACGAGAGCTGCAGCGACGATCGGCTCGCCCGCGTGGCCGAGACCGACACCGACGGCGAGGTCACCGTCCCCGAACCGTGTCGGGTCGCCCAGGGCGAGGCGGCCGAGATCCTCGACGTCGGCAACCCGGCCGCGTGGTGGCTGCTGCTGGCCGGGCTGCCGGTGCTGGGCATGCTGGCGCGTCGGCGGGACCGCGACGCCGCGTTCGTGCTGGCCTTCTACGGTGCCCAGTTCCTGCCCTGGCTGCTGGCGTCACGTCCGGTGTTCAACTTCTACACCGTGCCGCTGGTGCCGTTCGTCGCCCTCGCGCTGGGACTGGTCGTCGACCGCGTGACCTCGCGCGACCGGTGGGTCCGCGCGTCCCTGCTGGGCCTGCTGGCCGGGTCCGTGGTGCTGCTGGGAACCGTGGTCGGGGACGTGGTCGGCACGGGACTCCTCGAACCGGTCCGGTGGTACGCGGTCGGCGTGGCGGCGCTGCTGGGCGGTGCGCTGGTCGGCGGTCCCGCACCTGACCCGCGCGGGCCCCCGGGCACCCGGCGTCGGTGGCCGACGGTGGTCGTGGCCGTGGTGGTCGTGGCCGTCGGGCTCTACTTCCTGCCCGTGTGGACCGGCATCGCCGGTCCGGAGGAGTTCGTCAAGTCGCACTGGTGGCTGCCGACGTGGATCTGACCGGACCCCGGTCGGGGACCGGACCGGGGATCCGGCTCACTCGCCGATGACCTCGCACTGCTCACCCAGGGTCAGCTCGACGAACTTCGACGGTGCCGCGCCACGCAGCCGTGTCGCCCGCCCGACCAGCGACGAGCGCAGGCTCCAGCCGTGCACGACCACGTCCTCCATGATGATCGAGGACTCCACGGTCGCGTCCACGAGCTGGCATCGGGCCCCGATGGCGGTGTTGGGCCCGACGGTGGTCCGTCGCAGGTCCGCACGCGCGCCGATCACGGCCGGACCCGTCACGTCGCAGTCGACCAGCCGAGCTCCCGGGGCGACCTGCACCGGGCCACGCAGCTTGCCCCCGACCACCTCGCCGCGGACGTCGGACTCGAGGTCGCGCAGCACCAGTTCGTTGGCCTGCAGGAGGTCGTCCTTGCGACCGGTGTCCTTCCACCAGCCGCGGACGATCGACGAGGCCACGCGGTGGTCGTGGTCGATCAACCACTGGATCGCGTCGGTGATCTCCAACTCGCCCCGCGGCGAGGGCTCGATGCCCGCGATCGCGTCGGCGATGGTGGCGTCGAACAGGTAGACGCCGACCAGGGCGAGGTCGGACCTCGGCACGGTCGGCTTCTCGACCAGTCGGACGACGTGGCCGTCGTCGTCCAGCTCGGCGACCCCGAAGTGGGACGGTTCGTCCACCCGGGTCAACAGGATCTGGCAGTTCACGTCCGCGGCCAGGTAGTCCTCCACGACGTCGGCGACACCCCGCTTGACCATGTTGTCGCCCAGGTACATCAACACGTCGTCGCCGTCGACCCACGGCAGGGCACAGCCCAGGGCGTGCGCCAGGCCCAGCGGTTCGTCCTGCACCAGGTAGGTCACCTCCAACCCGAGGTCGTGGCCGCTGCCCACCGACCGCCGGACGTCGTCGCCGGTCTCGGGCGACACGATGATGCACACCTCGGTGATCCCGGCCGAGGCCAGGTCGGACAGGCCGTAGTGCAGGATCGGCCGGTTCGCGACCGGCACCAGCTGCTTGGCCATGGAGTGGGTGATGGGGCGCAGGCGCGTCCCCGAACCCCCGGACAGCACGACGCCCTTCATCGGGTCTCCTCTCGACGTTCTCGCAGTGGTCGCCACCAGTCCTCGCGCTCGCGGTACCACTGGACGGTCTCGGACAGGCGCTGGTCGAAGGAGTGGCGTGGCTCCCAGCCGAGTGCCCGGACCTTGCCCGAGTCCACCGCGTAGCGGAGGTCGTGGCCGAGCCGGTCCGGCACCCGCCGCACACGCGACTCGTCGGCCCCGACCTCGGCCAGGATCCGCCTCGTCAGGTCCAGGTTGGCCAACTGGGCGTTGGCGCCGATGTTGTAGACCTCACCCGCCGACCCGGCGTCCAGCACCAGCTCGAGCGCGGCGCAGTGGTCCTCGACGTGGAGCCAGTCACGCTCGTTGCGACCGTCGCCGTACAGGGGGACCTCACCACCGTCGAGCAGGTTGGTCACGAACAGCGGGATCACCTTCTCGGGGAACTGGTAGGGCCCGTAGTTGTTGGTGCAGCGCGTCACCCGCACGTCCAGCCCGAAGGTCCGGTGGTAGCTCAGCGCGAGCAGGTCCGAGCCGGCCTTGGACGACGAGTACGGCGAGGACGGGTCCAGCGTCGCGGACTCGTCGGGGAAGCCCTCGGCGACCGAGCCGTAGACCTCGTCGGTGGACACGTGCAGCACCGTCGCCACGCCGGCGTCGAGGGCTCCCTGCAGCACCACGCCGGTCCCGACGACGTTGGTGGTCAGGAACACCGCGGGCCCGGCGATCGAGCGGTCCACGTGGCTCTCGGCGGCGAAGTGCACCACCTGGTCGATGCCGGCCATCGCGCTGGCCACGGCGTCGGCATCGGTGATGTCGGCGTGCACGAAGGTGTGTCGTGGGTCGGCGTCGAGTTCGTCGACGGTGGCGCGGACCCCGGCGTAGGTCAGCGCGTCGAGGTTGACCACCTCCACGTCACGGTCGGGGTCCGACAGCACCCGCCGGACGAAGTTCGAGCCGATGAAGCCGGCACCCCCGGTGACGAGCAGGCGGCGGGTCATGGCAGACTCCGGGTGGGCGGTGGGGCAGGGGCGTCCGGCATCATAGGAGTCGCCCGCCGGTCCCGGCGTTCGGGCAGTCGCCCACGCTGGCCACCGCCGTCCCGGGACTAGCCTCGCCCCGTCCGGCAGCCCCGCCATCCGTCGCTGGAGTCCCCGTGTCCACGACCACCACCGCGATTCCGTTCAACCGGCCCGCGTTGGTCGGTGACGAGCTCGACCTGGTGCGGGCGGCGATCGAGGACGGCCACACGGCGATGGACGGCAGTTTCACCGAACGGGTCCGCGACCTGTTGCGGACCGAGTTGCGAGCAGCCGACGTGCTGCTGACCACGTCGTGCACCGACGCGCTGGAGATGAGCGCGATGCTGCTGGACGTCGGGCCCGGCGACGTGGTGATCGTGCCGTCGTTCACCTTCGTGTCCACCGCACTGGCCTTCGCCCGGGCCGGCGCGTCCATCCGGTTCGCCGACATCGAACCCACCACGCTGGGGATCGACCCGGCCTCGGTCGCGGGGCTGCTCGACGAGCAGGTCCGGGCCGTGGTGCCGGTGCACTACGGCGGCATCAGTGCCGACCTGGTGGGGCTGCGGTCGGTGCTGGCCGACCACCCCCGCGCGGAACTGGTCGAGGACAACGCCCACGGGCTGTTCGCCACCACCGACGGCCAGCCGCTCGGCTCGTTCGGACGCTTCTCCACCCTGTCCTTCCACGAGACCAAGAACTTCGTGTGCGGCGAGGGTGGGGCCCTGGTGGTCAACGACCCGGGTGACGTCGACCGCGCCCACGTGCTCAAGGACAAGGGCACCAACCGGCGGGCCTTCTTCCAGGGCCAGGTCGACAAGTACTCGTGGAAGGACACCGGCTCGTCGTTCGGGTTGTCGGACCTGCTGGCCGCCTTCCTCTACGGCCAGCTCGAACGCCGCGACGAGGTCCTGGCCGCACGACGACGGGTCCACGAGCGCTACCTCGCCAACCTCACCCCGCACGCCGAGGACGCCGGCCTCACGCTGCCGCACGTCCCGGCCGGCGACACGCCCGGCTACCACCTGTTCCACGTGCTCCTGCCGGACGGCCGCACACGGGATGCGGCCCTCGCCGGACTGCGCGACGCCGGCATCGGGGCGACGTTCCACTACGTGCCGCTGCACGACTCGGACGGCGGGCGCCGGTTCGGCGACGGCGTGCAGGCCTGTCCGGTGACCGAGGACGTCAGTGCCCGCCTGCTGCGCCTGCCGTTCTTCAACACCCTGACCGACGACGAGATCGATCGGGTCTGCGCACGCCTGCTGGACGTGCTCGACGCCTCCTGAGGAGCCCCGCCGTGCTCGACCGCGAACGACTCACCGACCGCCTGGGCAGCGTCGACCCGGACCTGGCCCGGTCGGTGCGAACCTACGTCGCCGAGGCCGACTTCTTCCACCCGTTGGTGACCGAACGGCTCGTCGGCCGGGGACCGTTGTCGATCGTGGAGGTGGGATCGGGGATCGGGCTGCTGGCGTTGCTGCTGGCCGCCGACGGCCACCGGGTGACGGCGTTCGAGCCCGAGTCCGCCGGGTACGGCCACCACCAGACCATGCGTGGGCTCGTGCTGTCGTGCTGGGACGGGCCGCCGCCGTCGGTCGCCTGGCACGACACGGTCTTCCACGCCGACGCGCTCGACCCCGACCACCGTGTCGACCTGGCCCTGTCCATCAACGTGCTCGAGCACGTGCCCGACCCCGCAGGACTGGTGGCCGAGGTCGTGACCGCGCTCGGTCCCGGCGCGGCCTACCGGGTGGTGTGCCCCAACTACGCGCTCCCCTACGAACCCCACTTCAACATGCCCACGCTGGTGTCCAAGCCGCTGACCGCGCGCGTGTTCGCCCGTCGCATCCGCACGGCCCCACGGTTGGACCCCCAAGGACTGTGGGACGAGTTGTCGTGGCCGACCCAGCGCGGGTTGGCCGCGGACCTGCGCGCCAGGGGCGTGGCCGCACGCTTCGACCGCCGCGCCAGCCATGCCTACCTCGACCGCGTGGCCGACGACCCCACCTTCACCGCGCGCAAGGGCCCGCTGCTGGCCGGCGGCGTGCGTGCGGCCGGCAGCGTCCTGCACCGCGTCGTCGACCGACTCCCGGTGGCGCTGCTGCCGATCATCGACGCGACCGCGGTCGCCTGACGGCGGGACCCGTGGCACCCGCCGCTACCGTCGGCGCCGTCCCCGCCCTGCCGATCCCCGCCCGCCCGAGGCCGCCCGTGCCAGTTCGCCCCCATCCACGTCGTCCCCACGGACGCGACCCCCGACCGCCCGGGGCATCGACCCCGTCCCGGTCGTGAGCGACGACCTCGTCTCGGTCGTGATCCCGGTGTTCAACTCCGCCGGGATCGTCGCGACCACCGTCGGCGACACCCGTGAGGTCCTGGCCCGCCACGGCATCCCCCACGAGATCCTGCTGGTCGACGACGGCAGCGCCGACGACAGTTGGCAGGTCATCGCCGAACTGGCCCGCGACCACGACGACGTCACCGCGATCCGACTGCTGCGCAACTACGGCCAGCACAACGCCAACCTGGCCGGGTTCCGCGCCAGCCGCGGCGACTGGGTCGTGACCATGGACGACGACGGCCAGAACCCGCCGGCCGAGATCCCCAACCTGTTGGCGTTCGCGCACGCCGGCGACCACGACGTGGTCTTCGGACGGTTCCGACGCAAGCAGGCCCCCCGGTTCCGGTCGCTGGGGTCGCGCGTGATCGGCGTCATGAACCGCCGGCTGTTCGGCAAGCCCGACGACCTGGTCGTGTCCAACCACCGCCTCCTGCACCGCCAGGTGGTCGACCGGATCTGCGCCGACGCCACGCGCTACCCCTACATCACCGGGCAGGCACTGTTGTACTCGGGATCGCCCGCCAACCTCGACGTCGAACACCTCCCCCGCCGGGACGGTGTCAGCAACTACACCGCCCGGCGGATCGCGACCCTGGTCGTGCGGATCCTGTTCAGCTACTCGCTGGCCCCGCTGCACCTGGCGGCCGTGGCCGGCGGCGTGATCGCCGTGCTCAGCTTCCTGATCGGTGGCGTCTACCTCGTGCGCGGCATCCTCACCGAAGCCGTCGTCCCCGGCTGGACCACCCTGGTCGTCCTGCTGGCGTTCTTCCAGGGCGTCACGCTGCTGATGCTGGCCATGCTCGGGGAGTACGTGGTGCGCACGCTCAACCAGGTGTCGGCCCGACCGACCTACCACGTCACCCGGGTGGTCGGTGGCAACTGACCGACACCTCGTCGTCATCGGGGCCCAACGCGCCGGGACCTCGTTGCTGTGGACCCTGCTCGACGCCCATCCCGGCGTCCGGACCGCGACCCTGCGACCCGAGCCGAAGTGGTTCCTGCGTGACGACGTCGACCAGGCCGACCACGCCGCCTACGACGCCGACCTGTTCGGCGGTCCGGCGCCCACGCCGGAGGTCCGGGTCGAGAAGTCCACGACCTACCTCGAGCGCCCCGCCGTGGCACGCCGGATGGCCGGCTGCCTCCCCGGCGTCCACGTCGTCGCGGTCCTGCGCGACCCGGTCGAGCGTGCCATCTCCAACTACTGGTTCACCCGCCGGCACGGCCTCGAGGACCGCCCACTGGCGGACGCGATGACCGACGAGGGGGAGGCACGGGACACCCCCGCGGGCCTGTCGACGTCACCGTTCCACTATCGACGACGAGGCGAGTACGCCCGACTGCTGGGACCGTGGCAGGACGTCTTCGGGTCGCGCCTGCACCTGCTGCGCCACCGCGACGTGGTCCGGCCCGGGACCGAACTGGACGCGCTGGTCGCGGCGGTCGGACTGGCCCCGACGACCTGGCCGGCCGCCCCCCGGGTCGTCAACGCCGGCGACCGCGGCCGCGACCCCGACGAGGCCGGGGTTCGTGCCTCACTGGCGCGACACTTCGTCGACCACACCGCCGCCCTGGCCACCGGCTTCGCCGTCGACGTGTCGGGCTGGGCGACCGCCGACGACGACCAGGACCAGCCAGGCCGTGACCTCGGCGGCGACGAACCCGACTGACACGTCCACGACCGGGTCGCCGGTCGTCGCGGCGATGGCCACCGCCCCGACGACCACGGCGGCACCCCATGCCCACCGGATCAGCGTCGTCCGATCCCGGGCCAGCAGCACGACCGTCTGCACGAGGCTGGCCAGCGCCAGCACGGCGCCCACGGCCAGGGACCCGGCGGCCACGGTGGGCAGGTCGATCCCGGCACCGAACACCAGTGGGATCACCACCCCGAAGGCCCACGGTCCCGCCAGCCATGCGAACACGGCCCCCACCAGCGAGGCCACGACCAGGACCGTCTCCAACCGGCGCAGGTCGTGGAGGCGACCCGTCGTCACCAGGTTCGTCAGCGGTCGGGTCAGGCGTGTGGCCACGCCGACCATCAGCATGTAGGGCCCTCGCACGAGTGCCAGGCCCGCGAACAGCGTGGTGACCTCGGCTGCCGTGCCGCCGACCAGCGGCACCACCAGCGTCCCGGCGGTCAGCACCACCTGCGAGCCCAGCATCCCACCCGCCAGGTCGCCCATGGAGCCGGACCGGGCCGTGGAGGGTCCGACCCGTGCCGCGTCGGCCACGACCAGGGCTCGCGGCCAACACGCCACGACCGCGAAGCCGGCCAGCAGGGCCACGCCGAACCACCGCGGGTCGGCCAGTCCGACCACGGCCAGCGCGACCACGACGCGGATCGCGTTCTCCCCGAGGATCCCGGCCGCGACGGCCCCGAAGCGACTGCGCGCCGCCAGCAGGCCACGGCTGACCCCGACCAGCAACGACCCCAGTGGCAGCAGGCCGGCCATCAGGGCGAAGGCGAGGCCGTCCTGGCCGAACAACAGGTCCCGCACGGCAACCAGCACCACGGCCCAGGCGACGGTCGACCCGACCACCGCCAGCAGGATCGGGCGTCGCTGCGCGGCCACGCCCGCCTCGTCGCCGTCAGCCGCCACCGTGCGGATGATCCAGTGCTGCACCGGGAAGGTCACGACCGCGGAGGTCAGCGCCCACAGGGTCCACAACACCCCGACCGGGGCGAACGCGGCCGGGCCCACGGCCCGGGTGCCGATCCCGACGAACAGGTACGACAGCAGCCCGCTCAGCCCCGTGGCGACCAGCAGCACGAGCGCGTCGTTGGCCGCGGCGAGGCGGTGATCGCGTCTCACGTGGCGGTCACGATCAGGCCCCCGGTCAGTCGGGCGGCGCGAGCCGGGCCAGCACGGTCGCCACCAGGTCCTCGACGTCGTGCTCGGCGGTGGCCAGCACCAGGTCGGGTTCCTCGGGGGCCTCGTAGGGGGCGTCGATGCCGGTCATGTCGGCGATCTCGCCGGCACGGGCACGGGCGTACAGGCCCTTGGGGTCGCGAGCCTCGCACACCGCCAGCGGCGTGTCCACGAAGACCTCCAGGAAGTCCAGCCCGGCCAGGTCGTGGGCCTCGCGGACACGACGGCGGTCGGCGCGGTAGGGGCTGATCACCGGCACCAGGGCGACCAGGCCGGCGTCGGCGAACAGCCGGGCCACCTCCCCGACCCGCCGCACGTTCTCGGACCGGTCCGCTGCCGAGAACCCGAGGTCGCCGTTGAGCCCGAACCGCAGGTTGTCCCCGTCGAGGCGGTAGCACGCCCGGTCGGCCGCCACCAGTTCGTCCTCCACCGCGGCCGCCACGGTCGACTTTCCCGACCCCGACAGCCCGGTGAACCACACCGTGACGCCACCCGCCAGCCGGCCCCCGCGACGGTCCGCCGCCGTCAGCCCACCCGCGTGCCAGACGATGTCGGGGTGTCCCGCGCGCACCGGCTCCGGGTGCCCCGAATGGGCCGGGTCCGGGTGTCCTGCCGGGGCGGGTTCGCTCACTGGGCCGGCCCCAGGATCATGCCGGCGCCGACGGTGTCGTTGGTCTGCTCGTCGACCAGGATGAACGAGCCCGTGGCGCGGTTGCGGCGGTACTCGTCGAACAGGACCGGGCGGGTGGCGCGAAGCCTCAGGCGGCCGATCTCGTTGAGCTCGAGGCCGTCGGCGTCCTCGTCGCGATGCAGGGAGTTGATGTCGAGCCGGTAGTTGAAGTCCTTGACCATCACCCGGCCCCAGTTGGAGGTGTGCTTGATGGCCAGCTTGTCGCGCACGCGCAGGGGACGGTCGTCGGACATCCAGCACACCATCACGTCCAGGTCCTGGCCGTTGTGGGGCATGTTGTTGGGCCGCGCGAGCATGTCGCCACGCGACACGTCGAGGTCGTCGGCGAGTCGGATCGTGACCGACATCGGCGGCACGGCCTCCTCGACCGGGCCGTCGAAGGTGTCGATGGCGGCGATCGTGGTCTCGTAGCCCGAGGGCAGCACGACGACCTCGTCACCGACCTTGAGCACCCCGCTGGCGACCTGGCCCGCGTAGCCGCGGTAGTCCTGGTGGTCCATGCGATGGGGGCGGATCACGTACTGCACCGGGAAGCGCACGTCGACCAGGTTGCGGTCCGAGGCGATGTGGATCTCCTCGAGCAGGCGCAGCACCGGCGGTCCCTGGTACCACTCCATGTGCTCGGACCGGTCCACCACGTTGTCGCCCTTCAGGGCCGACACCGGCACGAAGCGCAGGTCGTGGATGTTCAGGCGCGTGGCGAACTGACGGAAGTCGTCGACCACGGCGTCGTAGGCGGCCTGGTCGTAGTCCACCAGGTCCATCTTGTTGACGCACACGATCAGGTGCGGGACCTGCAGCAGCGACGCCAGGAACGAGTGGCGGCGGGTCTGCTCGATGACGCCGTTGCGCACGTCCACCAGGATGAGTGCGACGTCGGCGGTCGAGGCGCCGGTCACCATGTTGCGCGTGTACTGGATGTGGCCCGGCGTGTCGGCCAGGATGAAGGACCGCTTCGGCGTCGCGAAGTAGCGGTAGGCCACGTCGATGGTGATGCCCTGCTCGCGTTCGGCACGCAGGCCGTCGGTCAGCAGGGCGAGGTCGACGTAGTCGCTGCCACGCTGCCTGGAGGCCTCCTCGATCGCCTCCATCTGGTCGGCGAAGATCTGCTTGGTGTCCAGCAGCAGCCGGCCGATCAGCGTCGACTTGCCGTCGTCGACGGAGCCCGTGGTGGCCAGCCGGACCAGTTCCATGCCGTCGCCCGCCATCAGAAGTAGCCCTCGCGCTTGCGGTCCTCCATGGCGGCCTCGGCCATGCGGTCGTCGGCGCGGCTGGCACCGCGTTCGGTGATGCGGGTCACGCGGACCTCCTCGATGATCTCGTCGATGGTGGTCGCCGTCGACTCGAACGCCCCGGTGATCGGCATGTCGCCGACGGTGCGGTAGCGCACGGTGCGTTCGCGGACGTCCTCGTCCCCCGTCATGGTGATGTGGCCGGACTCGGCCATCAACATGCCGTCGCGCTCGAACACCCGACGCTGGTGGGCGAAGTAGACCGGGGGCAGCTCGATCTCCTCGTCGCGGATGTAGCCCCACACGTCGGCCTCGGTCCAGTTGGAGATCGGGAACACGCGGACGTGCTCGCCGCGGCGGATCCGGGCGTTGTAGAGGTCCCACAGCTCGGGGCGCTGGGCCTTGGGGTCCCACTGGCTGAACTCGTCGCGGAAGGAGAACACCCGCTCCTTGGCGCGGGCCTTCTCCTCGTCGCGACGGGCGCCACCGAACACGGCGTCGAACTCGTGGTCCTCGATGGCCTCCACCAGTGGTTCGATCTGGAGGCGGTTGCGGGAGGCATTGCGACCGCGCTCCTCGACCAGGCGCCCGGCGTCGATCCAGTCCTGCACGGAGGCAACCAGCAGCTCGGCGTCGTATCGTTCGACCTGCCGGTCGCGGAACTCGATCACCTCGGGGAAGTTGTGGCCGGTGTCCACGTGCAACACCGGGAACGGCAGCCTGGCCGGATGGAACGCCTTGACGGCCAGGTGCAGCACCACCGCCGAGTCCTTGCCGCCGGAGAACAGCAGCACCGGGCGTTCGCTCTCGGCGACGGCCTCCCGGAGGATGTGGATCGATTCCGCCTCGAGGGCCTCGAGGTGGCTCAACTTGTACGTGGACGTCATGGGGCAGCCCCGTGCGTGAACGAGAAGGTCAGGGAGGGACGACGGGCGATGTGGGAACTGTGGTTCGTGGGCGCCGTCGTCGTGGGAGTGCTCATCCTACTGGTCCGAGAGGTCACGTCCCCGGCGGCCACCATGGTCGGCGCAATGGTCCTGGTGCTGGTCGCGGGGGTCGTCACACCCCAGCAGGCGCTGTCGGGATTCTCCAACCCGGCACCCCTGACCGTGGCCGCGTTGTACATCCTGGCCCGGGGCGTGGAGAAGACCGGCGCGCTGGTCCCGGTGGTCCACCACCTGCTGGGCAACGGCGAACGGATGCGGCGCTCCCTGGTGCGGCTGCTGGCCCCGGTGGTGGTGTCCTCGGCCTTCCTCAACAACACCCCGATCGTGGCGATGCTGCTGCCCACGGTCCGGTCGTGGTGCGACGAGCACGACCTGTCGCCCAGCAGGTTCCTGATGCCCCTGTCCTTCGCCGCGTTGCTCGGCGGCACGATCACCGTCATCGGCACCTCCACCAACATCGTCGTGTCCGGGCTGATGCAGGAGGCCGGGCTCGCCCCGCTGGGGTTCTTCGAGCTGGGGCGGGTGGGGGTCCCGATCACCGTCAGCGCCTTCGTGCTGCTGGTGCTGCTGGCTCCTCGGGTGCTCCCGGACCGACGCTCGATCCGCCAGGACGTCGACCGCGAACAACGCCACTTCGTCATGGACATGCGGGTCGGCCCGGAACTGGCGGGCAGGACCATCGGCGAGGCCGACCTTCGCGAGATGTCGTCGGTGTTCCTCGCCTCGCTCATCCGCGACGGCGAGCTGGTCGCCCCGGTCACCCCCCAGACGGTCCTGCACGCGGGCGACCGCGCCCGGTTCGTCGGGGGCGTCGACGACGTGGCCGACCTGCCCCGGGTGGCTGGGCTGACCCACACCGGGCGCGACCACCTGCGTGACCTGGACACGGCCGGTGCGCGCTACTTCGAGGCCGTCGTCGGGATGGACTCGCCGCTGCTCGGTCGCACGCTGAAGCAGGCCGACTTCCGCAGCACCTACCAGGGCGTGGTGATGGGCATCCACCGTTCCGGGCAGCTCCTCGAGGGCAAGCTCGGGGCCATGCCGTTGCACGTCGGCGACACGCTGCTGGTGCTGGCCGACGCCGACTTCCGGGACCGCTGGCGCGACCGCAACGACTTCCTGGTCATCCAGGACTCCCGCCAGGCCGCGCCGGTGACCACCCGGCAGGCGCTGGTCGTCGGGGCGGTGACGCTGGGGATCGTGGTGGCGGCGTCCACCGGCCTGCTGCCGATCCTGCAGGCGGCCCTGCTGGGTGGGATGGTCCTGGTCGTGACCCGTGTCATCAGCCCTGCCGAGGCCCGCGACGCCGTGGACCTCGACGTGGTCGTGCTCATCGCGGCGGCGTTCGGGCTGGCCGCGGCGGTCGAGGTCTCCGGGTTGGCCGACCTCGTCGCGGGTGGCGTGGTGGACCTGTTGGCCGTGTTCGGCCCCCGTGGGATCCTGGTCGGGGTGTCGGTGGCCACGATCGCCCTGACCGGCATGATCACCAACAATGCCGCGGCCCTGCTGATGTTCCCCATCGCCGTGAGCACGGCCGCGCGCCTCGACCTGGACCCGCGCGGGTTCGTCGTGGCGGTCGCCATCGGCGCCTCGGTCGACTTCCTGACCCCCATCGGCTACCAGACCAACACGATGGTGTACGGACCCGGCGGCTACCGGTTCTCGGACTACTCCCGGCTCGGGGCACCGCTGACACTGGTCGTGGTGGTGCTGGTCGCCGTCATCGTGCCCCAGGCCTGGCCGGCCTGACCCTCACGGACCGGTGCGGGCGACGATCGCACGCTCTGCGGGCGGCGTCCTCGTCGTGGTCCCACGGATGTGCCACACTGGGTGGTCCGGACGGCAGCGGGGGACACGGTGCGCCAGGTGGTGGCGACCATCATCGGCACGGCGCTGGTGGCCGTCGGCCTGGCCCTGCTCGTCCTGCCCGGCCCCGGCCTGCTGGTCGTGTTCGCGGGCCTGACGGTGCTCGCCACGCACTGGGAGTGGGCCGAGCGACTCGCCGAACGCCTGCGAGCGACCGTCTCGCGGGCAACGCATCGCCACCGGGCCGCCACGCCGTTCGCCCCCCACGACCTCGACGGCCACGACCTCGACGGCCACGACCTGGACGGTCCGGCCGACGGTGCCGGCCGGGCGGCCTGAGTCGCTCCGGGCTCGCGTCACGACCCGGTCGACGACGGGTCGTCGGTGGCCGGCCCGGGCCTCGACCGGGGTCGGTGGCGGCCCGACGCACGGCCGGTCACACTGGACGTCCGCGGCACGCGTCCGCGACGGCCGGAGGCACGCATGCGCAAGACGGTGTTGGTGGTCATCGGGTCGGTCCTGATCGTCGCCGGAATCGCGATGCTCGCGCTCCCGGGTCCCGGGCTCCTGGTCATCGCGGTCGGCCTGCTGGTGCTGGCGTCGGCCGGCGTGCTGTGGGCCGCACGCCTGCTGGTGCGGGCGAGGCAACGGCTGCCCGACCCCGCCCCCGACGAGGAGGAGGCCGGCTTCGTCGACACCGCGGTCCACCAGATCGACGAGAAGATGGAGCAGCTCGACGCCGTCGAGCAGATCGCCGAGGAGGACCGCCAGGCGCGGGAGGAGCGCCACCGGGAGGACCTGGTCACCACCCACCAGGACGAACTACGGCGTCGTTCCCCGTTGGACCACCTGCCGGGCGGCCGCCAGCCGGACGCCACCGAGCCCGGACCCCGCTGACGAGGCCGGGACTGCGGGCGGGTCACGCCGACTTGAAGCCCTCGAAGGGTTGCTGGCAGGAGTGGCACATCCACAGGTCGCGGCACGGCGTCGGTCCGAATGCCGAGTCGCGGGTGGTGTCGGTCGACGAGCAGTAGGGGCAGGTGCGCTCGACCGCGGGTTCACGCACCGAGGCCACCGGCAGCCGGGTCACGTTGGCCGGCAGGACGTCGTCGGCCATGGACTCCCGGGGCGGGGCGATGCCGAACTCGGCCAGTCGCTCACGTCCCTCGTCGTTGATCCGGTCCGGGGTCCACACCGGCGAGTACCGGAACGACACGGTGATCGTGCGCGCGCCCTCCACCGCCGCCAGGGCGTGCAGGACGTCGGCGCGAATCATGTCGATGGCCGGGCACCCGGCGAAGGTCGGCAACAACTCGACCTCCACGGCCCCCCGGTCGTCCACGCGGACGTCGTGCACCATCCCGAGCATGCCGACGGTCACCGCCGGCAGCTCGGGGTCCTCGACGGCCTCGACCGCCGCCCGGACCTCCTCGGTCGTCGTGGTCGTCGTCACCATGTGGCCTCCGGATCCGACTGGTAGAGCGCGGTCATCTCGGGATGCATGTCCTCGGTGAAGTCGGTGCTGTGGCGACCGCAGCGTCCGCCCGACGCCTCGGGAGGTGCCTGGTCCACCGTCAGCAGGCCCGACATCCCGATCGGTTCCAGCAGGGGCTCCATGGTCGCGACCCACCGGCGTCGGATCTCGCGATGGTCCACCGGCAGGGTGCCGTCGGCGACCACCTCGTCCTCGCCGACGAAGGGTTCGAACAGGCCCTGGGCCTCGGCCACCACCACCGCCATGGCGTCGGCCAAGCGCAGCCGCTCGTCGTCGGTGGCCGACGCGAGGCGTTCCAGCCAGTGGTCGGCGTGCTGGAGGTGGTAGCGCTGCTCCCAGGCGATCCTGGTGGCCAGCTCGGCGATGGCGGCGTCGGTGGAGTCGACCAGCACGGCCAGCCGCGTGGCCACGACGTGGTCGACCACGATGTGGCGTGCCAACGAGAACGCGATGTCCCGGGGTGGCCGCTCGCACAGGATCGCGTGGCGGTAGGCGTCCGCGGGCCGCCCCAGCCCGATCGCGTCGACCGCACGCCGCACCGCGGGGTCACCCGAGGCCGGTTCGTCGGTCACCAGCAGCTGGTACCACAGGTCGGCGTGGTTGACCCCGTCCTGGGAGATCGTGGCGAAGGCGAGGTCGAGCTCGATGGCCGGCGCGACCCCGGTCCAGTGCGAGGCCCGGTGCCCGCTGACGAGGTCGTCGTCGCCCAGGACCAGCAACAACTGGGCACGTGGAGCGGCCAGGGCCGGCACGACGTCCATCCGGGTGGTGGCGTCCAGGGAGGTCACGACGACGCCGACGGGAGGTCGCGCCCCGGCGCGGGGCGGGTCTGGAGGTCGCTGCGGCCACGACGCTCGGCGGCCGCACGGGCCGCGGCCCGCTTGTCGCGGAATCCCGAGTAGCCCTTCTGGAGCCGGTAGTCGATGTCGACGTGGCGCTGGAGCGTCGACGGGTCCTCGACGTGGTGGAGGTGGTCGCTGCGAACGACCGCGTAGTCCACCGCCTCCTCGTGGCGGAAGTGGGTCTCGCGCGCCAACAGCAGGGCCGTGTCGCGGTCGGCGGCATGGATCCGCCCCACGTGCTGCAGCGAGTCGTTGGTCCGGCGTCGCCCGAACACCTCCCAGGTCGCCATCAGGCTGCCGTGACCGGGCGCTCGTCACCGAGCACGATCTCCTGGATCCAGTCGTTGTGCTCGGCCAGGGCCTGCTTCCACCACAGCCGGGTGCGGGTGGCCTCGGACGGCTCGCCCTTCACCAGGTCGGCCAGCTCCTGCCAGTCCGGTTCGGTGTAGGACCAGGTCTCGGTGTCGGGGTCCCAGGCCAGCCGGTCGTCGGGCAGTTCGATCCCGGCGTCCCACAGCTTGGGGATGTAGGTGGTCATCCACTCCTGCCGCGACTCCTCGTTGGTGCGCGGCTTGATGCCCCAGAAGATCGACGGGTCGTCCTCACGGGCCACGTCGGTGCCGAAGAAGTGCAGGATCGGCGTCCACCAGCGGTCGACGGCCTCCTGCAGCATCGCGACCTGTTCGTCGCTTCCGCTGGCCAGCGCCAGCAGGATGTCCTCCCCGTGGCGGTAGTGCAACGACTCCTCGGCGACCACCCGACGCATGACCCGCAGGTACGGCGCGTAGGACGTGTCGGTGAGGGCACGCTGGGTCACGATGGCCGCACCGTCGACCAGGAACCCGATGCAGGCCACGTCGCCCCACGTCTTCGTCGGGTAGTGGAACACGTTGTGGAACCGGCCACGGCCGGCCACGAGGTCGGCGTACATCTGCGCACGCGGCTTGCCCAACGACTCGGCGACGCGGTAGATGAGCTGGCCGTGCCCGACCTCGTCCTGGACCTTCGCGGCCAGGGAACGCTTGCGCCGCAGGCTGGGGGCACGGGCGATCCACTCCCGTTCGGGCAGTGCGCCCATGATCTCGGAGTTGGCGTGCATCTCGATGAACTTGAGGTTGAGCTGGCGGTACGTGTCGGGCATCCAGTCGCGCGCCTCGACCTTGCCCCCGGCATGGATGTGGTCCACGAACTCCTTCGTGCGGTCGTCCATGTCGTCCCGTGCAGGGATCAGACTGCCCATGGGGCGACCTCCATCGGTCGTCGTCATCGCTCCAGTTCGAGCGTATCGATGGCCTCCTGTCGCGGACCGTGGACGTCCGGCGTGCATTGTCGCGCGCCCTGCGCACGTTTGCTCCGACCGCGATCGGACCCCCGGACGCCCCATGATGGCGCACCTACGTTCGGGCCCCGCCGGGAGGGCGAGCCTGGCGTCGTCGGTTGGGAAGGTCAGGTCGTTCGTGCTGGACGTGCGCAACCTCGAGGTCGTCTACGAGGACGTGATCCTGGTCCTCAAGGGCCTGTCGCTGCGCGTCCCCGATGGGGAGATCGTGGCGCTGCTCGGGCCCAACGGGGCGGGCAAGACCACCGTGCTGCGCGCCCTGACCGGGCTGTTGGACGTCCACCACGGCGAGATCACCCGGGGCACCGTGGAGTTCGACGGCTCGGTCATGTCGGACCGCCAGCCCCACCAGATCGTGGCGGCCGGGATCGCCCAGGTGATGGAGGGCCGACGCGTGTTCGCCGAACTGACCGTCGAGGAGAACCTGCGGGCCGGCGCCTACGCGGGCCGGGGGGACGGCTCCATGGACCGGGTGTTCGACCTGTTCCCGATCCTGGCCGAACGCCGTCGTGCCACCGCCGGCTACCTGTCCGGTGGGGAACAACAGATGCTGGCCATCGGCCGGGCGCTGATGGGCGACCCCGAGCTGTTGCTGCTCGACGAACCCTCCCTGGGCCTGGCCCCCCGACTGGTCGCGCAGATCCGCGACCTGATCGTGGAGATCAACGCCCAGGGCACGGCGGTCCTGCTGGTCGAGCAGAACGCGACGATGGCACTCGAGATCGCGTCCCACGGCTACGTGCTGGAGACCGGGAAGATCGTGCTGGACAAGTCGGCCACGGAACTCCTGGCCGACGAGGACATGCGCGAGTTCTACCTCGGCGTCCACGCCGGTGGCGACCGTCGGTCGTTCCGCGACGTCAAGCACTACCGCCGGCGCAAGCGCTGGCTGTCCTGACCACCGATGCGACCGACTGCGAGGGACGACCCGAATGGCCATCACCCACCCGCTGACCGCCGCACTGCCGTCGACGCAGGAGCCCCTGCCCGACGGACCGGTGGTGGACGCGCGTGACGTCACGCTGTCCTTCGCCGGCGTGACCGCCGTCGACGACGTCTCCTACCAGGTCCAGCACCGCGAACTGTTCGCGATCGTGGGGCCCAACGGTGCCGGCAAGACCTCCAACTTCAACCTGATCTCGGGCGTCTACCGGGCCACCGCCGGACAGGTGCGGGTCCTGGGCACGGACGTCGCCGACCACCGTCCCCACGAGATCGCCCGGTTCGGCGTCGCCCGGACCTTCCAGAACATCGAGCTGTTCGAGAACCTGACGGTGGTCGACAACCTCATGCTCGGCCGCCAGCAGCACATCGACTACTCGTGGGCGGCCGCCATGGTGCGCACGCCCGCGGTCCGCCGGGCCGAGGTGGCCAACCGCGAGGTGGTCGAGGCCATCATCGACTTCCTCGACATCCAGTCCCACCGGGCGTCGCCGGTGGGGATGCTGCCCTACGGCATCCAGAAGCGGGTCGAACTCGGGCGCGCGCTGGCGATGGAACCCAAGCTGCTGCTGCTGGACGAGCCCGTGGCCGGGATGAACCTCGAGGAGACCGAGGACATGGCCCGGTTCATCCTCGACATCCGTGACGAACTGGGCATCACCATCATCATGGTCGAACACGACATGGGGCTGGTCATGGACCTGGCCGACCGGGTCCTGGTGCTGGACTTCGGCCAGGTCATCGCCGACGACGTCCCGGCCGTGGTCCAACGCGACCCGGAGGTCATCCGGGCCTACCTCGGCGGTTCCCACCAGGAGGATGCGGCATGACGGCCACCGCGACCGCGCCCCGCCTGGACCGTCCCGCCACCGATGCACCCGTGCTGCGCCTGCGTGCCCACGCCGCCGACCCACCCAGCCCGGTGGCCCTGCGCGAGAAGCACCTGGGGGTGTGGCGCGACATCACCTGGCAGGAGTACTGGGACCAGGCCGAGGTGGTGGCGCACGCGCTGCTGTCGCTGGGCGTCGCGGTCGGCGACCGCGTGGCCGTCCACAGTGAGAACCGCTTCGAATGGGTCGCCACCGACTTCGGCTGCCAGGCGATCCGGGCCGCCTGCATGGGCCTGTACCCCACCAACCCGTCCGAGGAGGTCGGGTACATGCTGGCCGACGCCGGCGCCCGGGTGCTGGTGGCCGAGGACCAGGAGCAGGTCGACAAGGTGCTGGCGCTGGACCGGACGACCGTCCCGGACCTGGAGGTGATCGTCCACCTGGAGGAACGCGGTGTCCGCGACTACGACGACGACCGCCTGCTGCCGTGGGTGGACTTCCTGGCTCGGGGTCGCGACCACCGCCAGGCCCACCCCCACGCCGTGGACGACCACCTCGCGGCGATCCGCGACGACGACCTCGCGATCCTGATCTACACGTCGGGCACGACCGGGCCTCCCAAGGGCGCCATGATCACGGTCGGCAACGTCAACTACGCCATCGAGACCGTCGGCTCGCCCACCGGGTTCTTCCAGCCGCCGATCGGCCCCGACGACTGGCTGCTGAGCTACCTGCCGCTGTGCCATGTCTACGAGCGACTGCTGACCAGTTGGCTGGGCGCCGGACTGGGCGCGACCGTCCACTTCGCCGAGTCCATCGACACCGTCACCCGTGACCTCGCCGAGGTCCAACCGACCATCTTCGCCACCGTGCCCCGGATCCTGGAGAAGATGCACGCCGGCGTCACGGTGCGGATGTCCGCGGCGTCACGGGCGAAGAAGGCCAACTGGCGGCTGTGGTCCGGCGTCGCCGAGCACATCGGGCGCACCAAGGTCGCCAACGACGGCCGCCACACCCCCGCCACCCGCGCGCTGGAGGCCGTCGGCGACGTGTTCCTGTTCCGCGCGCTCAAGGAACGCCTCGGGCTCCAGCACTGCCGCGCCGCGGTGTCGGGAGCGGCACCGATCGCCCCGGAGCTGCTGCAGTTCTTCATGGGCATCGGCGTCCCGATCTCGGAGGGCTACGGCCAGACCGAGAACTGCGCCGTCGCGACCTCCAACCCCCTGGACGACCTGCGGTTGGGGACCGTCGGAAAGCCACTGCAGGGCGTCGAACTGCGGCTGGACGACGACACCCACGAGATCCTGGTCCGCCACCCGGCCGTCTTCCCCGGCTACTGGAACCGGCCCGACGCGACCGCCGAGGCGATCGACGACGGCTGGCTGCACACCGGCGACGTCGGGGAGTGGGACGGCGACCACCTCAAGATCGTGGACCGCATCAAGGACATCATCATCACCGCTGGCGGCAAGAACATCTCGCCGTCGGAACTCGAGAACAGCCTCAAGACGTCGCCGTTCATCAAGGAGGCGATCGTGATCGGCGATCGTCGCAAGTTCATCTCGGCCCTGATCGGCATCGACGGTGACGTCGTGGGCGACTGGGCGCAGGCACGACGCATCACCTACACGACCTACCGCGACCTCACCGAGCGACCCGAGGTGGTCGAGCTGGTCGCCGCCGAGGTCGACCGCGCCAACGAACGGTTCGCCCGGGTGGAGCGCGTCAAGGAGTTCCGGCTCCTGCCCAAGGAGCTGGACCACGAGGACGGCGAGGTCACGGCGACCCAGAAGGTCAAGCGGTCGGCCATCGCCGAGATCTTCGCCGACCAGATCGCCGACATGTACGGCACCGGGACCCCGGCGTGACCTTCCTCGCCCAGGCCCTGCTGTCGGGCATCGCGCTCGGGGCGGTCTATGCGTTGCTCGCGCTCGGCTTCGTGATCATCTACCGGGCCACCGACGTGGTGAGCTTCGCCCAGCCGGCCCTGATGGTCTTCGGCGCCTACTGGACGGTCTACGTCGCGACGGTGATCGGCTGGAACTTCTGGGTCGCGCTGGTCCTCGCGGGCATGCTGGGCGCGGCGATGGGCGCGGTGATCGAGCGCACGCTGCTGCGCCCACTGGTGGGCCGACCACCCTTCTCCGCGGTGATGGTCACGATCGGGCTCGACATCGTGCTGCGGGTGATCGTCGACGACCTCATCGGCATCAGCCAGCGGACCGTGGGGGACCCGTTCGGGCTCCAGGTCGTGCAGGTCGCCGGCATCCCGATCCCCCAGTCCGACATCGCGGCCGTACTGGGCGCCGTCCTGGTGATCAGCGTGCTGTTGGCGTTCTACCGCTTCACCAAGTACGGCCTGGCGATGCGGGCAGCCGCGTTCGACCAGGAGGCGGCGATGGCCCAGGGCATTCCCGTGGGACGCATGTACAACCTCGCATGGGCCCTGGCGGGTGCGATGGCGGCGATCGCGGGGACCTTCGTCTCGATGGGCAACTCGTCGTTGTCCCGCTCGACGTGGGTGTTCGCCCTGCGGGCCCTGCCGGTGATCGTGCTCGGTGGGCTGGACTCCATCCGCGGGGCGATCATCGGGGGCCTGATCATCGGGGTCATCGAGCGCCTGGTCGGGGCCTACCAACCCGGCGTCGCGCCGTGGCTCGGCGCCGGCTTCGAGCTGGTCGTGCCCTACATCGTGATGCTGTTGGTCCTGCTGGTGAAGCCCTACGGCCTGTTCGGCACCGAGGAGGTGACGCGGGTGTGAGGACCTCACGACGACCCCGGATGGTCCGCGACCATCGCCAGGCCATGGCGTTGGTCCGCACCCCCGTGCGCGGGTTCTGGCTGGCCGTGCTGCTGGTCGTGGCGATCAGCGCCCCCGTGTGGATGTCCAACGGACTGCTGTTCCTGCTGATCGCCGGACTGGCCTACATCGTCGGGGCCATCGGACTCAACCTGGTCAGCGGGTTCGCCGGCCAGTTGTCGTTGGGCCACGCCTTCTTCCTGGCCGTGGGGGCCTACACGGCCGCGGTGATCTCCGGGCCCTCCGCCGGAGCGACGTTCGGGCTGGGCATCGGGGAGATCCTGGTGTGGCTGCCGGCCGCCGGGCTGGTGGCGGGCCTGGCGGGGCTGCTGGTCGGCCCGATCGCCACCCGCCTGCGGGGGCTGTACCTGGCCATCGTGACCCTGGGGCTGGTGTTCGTCGGCGACCACGTCCTGCGCGAATGGACCTCGCTGACCGGGGGGGTCGGCTTCGGTCGGGCCGCACCGGACCCGACCCTGTTCGGCGTCGACCTCGCCACCACCGGGCCGATCCTTGGCATCGACGTCGCCCGGAGCGCCCTGCTGTACTGGTTCAGCCTGGTCGTCGTGGTGCTGTTGACCGTGCTGGCCCTCAACCTCGTCCGGTCACGGATCGGTCGTTCCTTCCAGGCGGTGCGGGACCGCGACGTCGCCGCGGAGGTCATGGGCATCGACCTGACCCGGACCAAGCTGATCGCCTTCGCCATCAGTTCGGCCTATGCCGGGATGGCGGGTGCCATGCTCGCCATGCGCCTGGAGACCATCGAGGCGACCCAGTTCAACCTGCTGCTGTCCTTCCTGTTCATCACGATGATCCTCGTCGGCGGCATCTCGTCCATCCCGGGCGCGATCGTCGGCGCCCTGGTCATCGCCGTGCTGCCCGACCTGGCCGGGCCGATCGGGGAGGTGCTGTCGCCAGGCTTCGACGCGCTGGTGTTCTGGCGTGAGGACGGCGGCTTCCCGCTCGACCAGTTCCAGCTCGAGCAACTGCTCTACGGGGCCCTGCTGATCGTGTTCGTCCTGCTGGAACCCCGCGGCCTGATGGGACTGTGGTCCCGCATCCGCAACTACTGGCGGGCCTTCCCGTTCTCCTACTGACCCCGACCCACCCCCGACCCATCCGACCCACCCGGGGACGCACCCGCGACCCCGATCGTCCACGACCCCGGCTCGCCGGGACACGAGGAGACGCACGATGAGACACCTGCGAACGTCCGCGCGCAGCGCGGTGACGCTCCTGGCCGCGACCGGGCTGGTCCTGGCCGGCTGCGGTGGCGGCGACGACACCGAGGAGGCCACGCCGGCCGCCGAGGAGACCGACGCCGCGGACGCCGTGACCGAGACGTCGGCGCCCGCGACCGAGGAATCCGAGACCATGGCGGAAGGGTCCGAGACCATGACCGAGGCGGGCAGCGAGGCCGCCGCCGGAGGTGAGGTCGCGACCGGTCGCGGCGTCACCGCCGAACCCTGCCCCGACGGCAGTCCCGACCGGGGCTGCATCTACCTGGGCGTGATCTCCGACCTCAGCGTCGGGCCGTTCGCGCCCCTGGGGGTGCCGATCACCGAGGCCGAGGGCGCCTTCTGGGACAAGGTCAACGAGGATGGCGGGATCGGGGGTGCCTACGACGTCAACATCGACGAGTACACCCAGGACGCCGAGTACAACCCGCAGATCCACGCCGAGGAGTACGAGGCGATCCGCGGCGAGGTGCTCGCGCTGGCGCAGTCGCTGGGCACGTCCCAGACCCTGTCGGTGGCCGACGCCATGGCCAGCGACAGCATGGTCTCCGGCCCCATGACCTGGTGGTCGGGTTGGAACTTCGACCCGCTCGTGCTGCAGTCGGGGTCCTCCTACTGCGCCGCCGCGATGAACGGTGTCGACTACGTCGCCGACGACGTGTCGTCGATCGCCATCGTGAAGTTCCCGGGTGACTACGGCGAGGACTGGGCCGCCGGCACACGCCTGGCAGCCGAGGCCAACGGCATCGAGGTCGTCGGCGAGGACATCACCCAGGTCCCGATCTCGGCCGGGGGCGACACGGCACCGACCGTGGGTGCCCTGGCCGGACTCGACCCCGCCCCGGACGCCATCTTCATGGCGACGGGTCCGTCCGAACTGGGCGAGATCGCCGGCGGCCTGGCCCAGCAGGGCTACCAGGGCCGCTACGTCGGCTCCAACCCGACCTACAACGGGGCCCTGCTCGACTCCCCCGTGGGTCCGGTGCTGGAGGCCAGCTACGTGGTGGTCGGGCCGTTCGCACCCTACGAGGGCGACACGGCGGCCCACGAGGCGCTGCGCGAAGCGGTCCCGGAGCCGGCCAACGACGGCGCGACCTACGGGTGGCTGATGTCCTACCCGTTGCTGTCGGTGCTGGAAGCGGCCTACGAGGCCGGCGACCTGACCCCGGAGGGCGTGGCCTCGGCCGCGACCACGGCCACGGTCGACTACCAGGGTGCGCTCCCCGACCTGGACCTGTCGGCGTCGCCGGCGGACCAGACCGTGCGCACGTCCAACATCAGTGCCCCCGACGCCGAGGGCGCGACCGGACTGGCGGTCGTCGAGCCCGAGTTCGCCGGTGACTCCGCCGCCGCGTACGCGTTCGACGAGCCCTGCTTCAGCCTGAGCTGAGCGCTGCGACACCACGACGGGCGTCCGGGTCGACCGGGCGCCCGTCGTCGTGGGACCGGTGGGTCGCGCCGACCGTCACGTCCGCAGGAGCAGCACCCGACCCACCAGTGCGGGGCGGTCGGCGTCCTCGATCTCGACCGTCACGTCGACGTGCATCAGGTGGCCACCGGCCTTCGGCTCGGTGTGGTCGATGGTGGCGACCGCCCGGATCCGGCTGCCGACCGGCACCGGTGACGTCAGCCGGACACGGTCCGAGCCGTAGTTCACGCCCATCCGGGAATCGCTGACGGTCAGCATCGACCCCAGCAGCGACGGCAGCATCGCGATGGTCCAGAAGCCGTGGGCGATCGTGCCGCCGAAGGGACCCTCGGCCGCTCGCTCGGGATCCACGTGGATCCACTGGTGGTCGTCGGTCGCATCGGCGAAGTCGTCGACGAGCTCCTGGGTCACCTCCAGCCAGTCCGAGGCCCCCATGTCGAGGCCGTCGGCCTCCGCGAGTTCGTCCATGGTCATGGTCACGGGCATCGGCGAACCTCGGTCGGTCGGCACCGTGCACGGTCGTCACACGGGCGGTCGTCGGCGTCCACGATAGCCCTGCCTCGGCGAACTACCGTGGGCGCGCAGGACCCGACGACCACTGGACTCCCCGCCGTGGCACCCACGCCCCCGCCAGACCAGCCACCGGGTCGGCACGTGATCATCCAGCCGGAGGACGACCCCGGCCCGGACGAGCTGCGGGACCTCCAGCTGCGCCGGCTCCAGTGGACCCTGGCCCATGTCGACGCCAACGTCGACCACCACCACGACGCCTTCGCCGCGGCCGACTTCGACCCCCGGGACGTGCGCGACCTGTCCGACCTGCGCCATGTCCCGTTCATGACCAAGGCCGACCTTCGCGACGGCTACCCCCGGGACCTGTTCGCCGTGCCGGCCGAACGCGTCGCCCGGATCCATGCCTCGTCGGGCACCACCGGCAGGGCCACGGTCGTGGGCTACACCACCGACGACCTCGCGGTCTGGGGCGAGGTGGTCGCCCGCTCGCTGGCGACCGCCGGCGCACGTCCCGGTGACGTACTCCACAACGCCTACGGCTATGGCCTGTTCACCGGGGGCCTGGGCATCCACCTCGGCGCGGAGCGGCTGGGCTGCACGGTCGTGCCCGTCTCGGGCGGCCACACCGACCGCCAGGTCCAGCTCGTGCTCGACCTGCACCCCCGCGTCATCACGATCACGCCGTCGTACTTCCTGGCGGTGCTCGACCACATGGAGTCCCGCGGGATCGATCCGAGGTCGACCAGCCTGGAGGTCGGCATCTTCGGCGCCGAACCGTGGACCGACGCGATGCGCGACGAGATCGAGGAGCGCGCGGACATCGACGCGGTCGACATCTACGGGCTCAGCGAGGTGATCGGCCCCGGCGTCTCCCAGGAGGCCGTGGCGACCAAGGACGGCCTGCACGTGTGGGAAGACCACTTCTACCCCGAGGTCGTCGACCCGACCAGCGGCGAGGTGCTCGACGACGGGCAACGTGGCGAGCTGGTCGTGACCTCGCTCACCAAGCAGGCGTTGCCGGTCGTGCGCTACCGCACCGGCGACCTCACCACGCTGCGCCCCGGCACCGCCAGACCGTCGTTCCGACGCATGGACAGGGTGACCGGCCGCCACGACGACATGATGATCGTGCGTGGGGTCAACGTCTTCCCGAGCCAGCTCGAGGAGATCGCCCTGGGCGTCCCGGGCCTGTCCCCGCACTACCGCTGCGTGTTGACGCGACCCGACCGGCTGGACCACCTGGCCCTGGAGGTCGAGCGCACCGACGACACCAGTCCCGACGACACGGGGGCGCTGGCCGACCGGCTCGCCGCCGCCGTCAAGGACCGTGTCGGCATCACCGTCGACGTGGTCGTGGCCGACCCCGGGACGCTGGCCCGCTCCCAGGGCAAGGCCACGCGTGTGGTGGACCATCGCACGGACCCGTCCGATCGACACCACGAGGACCGACCATGACACGGCGACACTTCCTGCTCGACATGGACGGGGTGCTCGTGCGCGGTTCCACCCCCCTGGACGGGGCCGCGGAGTTCCTCGCCAGGCTCGACGCGGCCGGGCGCCGCTACCTGGTCGTGACCAACAACCCGCTCCACACCGCCCACGACCTGTCCCATCGCCTGCGGGCGCGGGGACTGGACGTCCCGGCCGAACGGATCTTCACGTCGGCCATGGCCACGGCCCGGTTCCTGGACGACCAGCGCCCGGGGGGCAAGGCCTACGTGATCGGCGACTCGGGGCTGACCACTGCCCTGCACTCGATCGGCTACGTCATCACCGACATCGACCCCGACTACGTCGTCCTGGGCGAGAGCCACGAGCTCAGCTTCTCCTCGGTGACCACCGCCGTGCAACTGCTGGTCGACGGCGCCCTGTTCGTGTCGACCAACCCCGACACCGCCGGGCCCACGGAACGCGGCATCGCGCCGGCCGCGGGCGCCGTGGCGGCCATGATCCAGGCCGCGTCCGGGGTCGAGCCCTACGTCGTGGGCAAGCCCAACCCGTTCATGTTCCGCGCCGCCCTGAACCACCTCGACGTGCACTCCGAGGACACCTACATGGTCGGCGACAACCTGCTCACCGACATCAAGGGCGGGTTGGAGGCCGGGATGGAGACGGTCCTGGTCATGAGTGGCATGACCGCCCGCGACGACGTGTTGGCGCGCTCGCCCTACCAGCCCCACCACGTGGTGGACTCGGTGGCCGACATCGAACTGGCCTGACGTGGGGCTGCCCCCACCCGGATCCGACGACGCCCTGCTGGCGCGCCCGCGGGGCTGGCCCGGCGTGCCCGGGGACGCCGCCGAGGAACTGGCCGTGGTCACCCGGTCGGGCTTCGTCGAGTCCCGGCACCACGGCCACGGCGTGGTCGTCGCACCGGACGGGGCCGTGGTCGCGGCCGTGGGCACACCCGACGCGGTGATCAACCCGCGGTCGTCGCTCAAGCCGGTGCAGGCCACGGCCTGCCTGGTGGCCGGCGCCCGGCTGGACGGGGCGGGGCTGGCCATCGGTGCCGGCAGCCATCGCGGTCACCCCGACCATCGCCGGCTGGTCCGCACGGTGCTGGCCGCCCACGACCTGGACGTGGACCTGCTGCAGACCCCCGCCACGCTCCCGACCGAGCCGTGGGCCCGCGACGAGGTGGTGGCGGCGGGGGGCGGACCCGCATCGATCCACCACAACTGTTCGGGCAAGCACGCCGCGATGCTGGCCGCGTGCGTGGCATCAGGCCTGGACCCCCGGACCTACCGCGACCCCGACCATCCCCTGCAGCGACGCATCCGGTCCCTGACCGCCGACCTCACGGGCACCCCCGTGGACCACGTCGGCCTGGACGGCTGTGGCGCACCGCTGTTCACCACCACGGTGGCCGGCCTCGCCCGGATGGGTGGTGCGCTGGGTGCGGCGGCCGCGGGGCGTGGGGGGTCCGACGAGGTTCCGATCGCCCTGGCCCACGTCGGCCGGGCCATGCGCGCCCACCCGTGGGCGGTCGCGGGGATCGGCGCGGCCGACACCGTCGTGATGCAGCAGCTCGACGGCGTGGTGGCCAAGGGCGGGGCGGAGGGCGTCATGCTGCTGGGCACCGCCGATGGCCACGGGGTCGCGGTGAAGGTCCTGGACGGTGCCGACCGGGCCGCCGTGCCCGCCGCGCTGGGACTGCTGGCGGCCACCGGGATCGACACCGAGGCGCTGGTCGGGGTCGTCGCCGCACGCAGCCTCGGCCACGGTCGTCCGGTGGGTCGGGTCCACGTGGCCGACGTGGTCCGGGACCGCGCCGCCGCCGCGGCCCCGACGGGCTAGGCCGCGACGGGCCAGGCCGCGACCGGGGACGGCATCGGGTCGGGCATCGGATCCGGCATCGGGTCCGGCGCGGGGTCCGGGGTCAGCGGTCGGGGGGCCGGCTCCGGCATCGGGTCGGGCTGCGGTGTCGGCTGCGGGTCGGGAATCGGCTGGGGTGTCGGGACCGGGTCGGGCTGGGGCGTGGGAGTGGGCTGGGGCTGGGGGCTCGGCTGCGGCGTGGGGCTCGGCTGCGGCGTGGGGCTCGGCTGCGGCGTGGGGCTCGGCTGGGGGCTGGGCGCGGGTGTCGGCGACGGCTGCGGTGACAGCCTCGGGGTGGGCCGGGGTCGGGCAGGTTGCGTCGCCATGGTCGGGCTCCGGGATCGGGGACGATGCACACGGTGCCGGGGTCACCCGATCAGGGCAACCCGGCCAGTCGGACCCTCGCGCGAGCGCCGGCGAGCGCGACCCGGGCTCAGCGCGGGCGCAGGAGTTCGGCGAGGTGGACCGCACGGACCCCCCCGAGCTGGTCGAGCTGGGTCCGGCACGAGAAGCCGTCGGCGAGCACGATGGCGTCGTCGGGTGCCGCGTCGACCGCCGGGAGCAACTGGTCGGCGGCGATCGCGACCGAGACGTCGTGGTGGCCGACCTCCATCCCCCAGTTGCCGGCCAGGCCGCAGCAGCCCCCGACCTCCACGATCGTCGCGCCGGTGGCCGCCAGCAGCGCACGGTCGGGCGCGAAGCCCATCACGGCATGGTGGTGGCAGTGGGGCTGGACCACGATCGTGCGGCCACGCAGGTCGGGCGGTGCCCACTCGGGGCGGCGCGCGGCCAGCACCTCGGCCAACGTGCGGGCCCGGGCCGCGACCCTCGCGGCGCGGGGGTCGTCGGGCAACAGGTCCACGAGGTCGTCACGCAGCACGGCCACGCAGGGCGGCTCCACGCCCACGATCGGGACGTCGGGGTGGGCCGACAGCACGTCCACGGTGCGACGCAGCTGCTCGCGGGCGGTCGCCAGCTGGCCGGTGCTGATCCAGGTCAGGCCGCAGCAGGCGTCCTCGGTCACGACCTCGACGTCGTGTCCGGCCGCGACGAGGACCTCGAGGGTGGCCACGGCGGCTTCCGGGGCGAAGTGGTCGGTGAACGTGTCGACCCACAGCAGGACGCGTCCCGCCGGCTCGACGGACCGGGCGGCGCGGGTCGCCCGGTCGCCCACGGGGGACGCGCCACCTGCCCGACGACGATGGGACTCCCGGAAGGTGGTCGGGGCCACGGCGGGCAGGGGACGACGAGGGTCGATGCCACCCAGCCACCGGCCCCAGCGGCCCACCACGGGCAGCCCGGCGAGCCCGTTGGCCAGGCCCGGTGCCCGGGCGGCGAGGTCCAGCCAGCGCGGCAGCGCTCCGAGCACGTGGTGGCTGCGGGGTCGCCGCACCCGGCCGTACCGGCGGTGCAGCACCTCGGACCTGGCCCGGGCCATGTCGACCCCAGTGGGGCAGTCCACGGCACACGCCTTGCACGACAGGCACAGGTCCAGGGCTGCGTCCAGCTCCGGGGCGTCCCAGTCCGGTTCGCTCCCACCCGGCCCGGTGCGGTCGCCTCGCAGCACCTCCTGGAGCACATGGGCGCGTCCTCGGGTCGAGTCCTGCTCGTCGTGGGTGGCCCGCCAGGACGGGCACATCGCGGCGCCGGGCCCACGGCGGTCGGCCACGCAGGCACCGACACCGGTGCAGCGGTGGGCGGCCGCGGTCACGTCCCCGTCGTCGGCCAGGAAGGCGAAGCCGTCGGTGGCCGGGACCACCACCGCACCCGTGGCCCGCAGGTCCGACCCCAGCGGGACCGGATCGACCAGGATCCCCGGGTTGAGCAGGCCCGCCGGGTCGAACAGGGCCTTGAGGCCGCGCATCGCCTGCAGTGCCGGTGGGTCGTACATGGTCCCCAGCAGGTCGCTGCGGGCCCGTCCGTCGCCGTGCTCGCCCGACAGCGAGCCACCGTGGGCCACCGCGAGGGTCGCGGCCCGACGCACGAAGTCGGTGTAGGCGTCCACGCCCCCGTGCGCACGCAGCGGGAAGTCGATGCGCACGTGGACGCACCCCTCGCCGAAGTGTCCGTAGGGCATCGCGGACAGGCCGGCATCGGCCAGCAGGCGGTCGAAGGCCCGCAGGTACGAACCCAGCCGCTCCACGGGGACCGCGGCGTCCTCCCAGCCGGCGTGTGCCGGTCGACCCGACGGTGCCCGGGCCGACAACCCCGCCCCGTCCTCACGGATGCGCCACAGGGACGCCACGCGCGCCGGGTCGACCACGACCTCGCCCGGGGCCCCGGCGGCCGCCAGCAGGGCGGCGCCACGACGGTCGACCTCGCCGAGGTCGTCGCCGGCGAGTTCGACCAGGAGCCAGGCACCGCCACGGGGCAGCGCCGGCACCGCGGTCGGGCCACGTCGTTGCCGCACCGCGTCGGTGATGCGTCGGTCCAGGCCCTCCACCGCCACCGGGCGGTGGGCCAGCAGGTCCGGCACGGCGTCGCCGGCGGCCGGCATGTCGGGGTAGCCCAGCACGACCAGCCGGGTCACCGGGGGCGACGGCACGAGGCCGACCGTGGCCTCCACGACCAACCCGAGGGTGCCCTCGCTGCCCACCAGGGCCCGGGCGGCGTCGGGCCGGTCGGTGAGCAGGTGCTCCAGGCCGTACCCGGACACCTGGCGGGAGAAGCGACCGAAGGCGTCGGCGACCCCGGCATGGCGGTCGCGCCAGCACCGCAGTCCGGCGTCCAGTTCCCACGCCCGTGCGGAGTCCCCCGGCCCGGGTCCGGGACCGACCAACGGCTCGCGACCCAGCACCACGGTCGCGCCGTCGGCGAGCACGACCACCAGGCGTTCGACGTGGTCGACCGTGCGGCCGTAGCCCAGCGCACGTGACCCGCACGCGTTGTTGCCGACCATGCCGCCCAGCGTCGCCCGGTCGTGGGTGGAGGGGTCGGGACCGAAGCGCAGGCCGTGCGCCCCGGCCACGGCCTGCAGGTCGTCGAGCACGACCCCGGGCTGGACGACCGCACGACGGCCCTCGGGGTCCAGGGACACGATGGCGTCGAGGTGACGGGAGAAGTCGACCACGACGCCGGCGCCGACGGCGTTGCCGGCGATGCTGGTTCCGCGTCCCCGGGCCGTGATCGGGACCCCGTGGGCACCGCAGGCGGCCACGATCGCCGCGACCTCGCCGACGTCGCGAGGGGCGACCACCACGCGTGGCACCACGCGATGCAGCGAGGCATCGGCGGCGTTCATCGCGCGGGCCAGGCGCGAGTCGTCGACATCGGCCACGGTCGCCCGCAGGTCCCCCACCAGGTCCGGGATGGACGGGGTCGTGGTCATCGCCGACCTCCTGTGCTCGTGTCGGCTCCGGGACCCCGACGATAGGCCGTCGCAGTATCGTCGCCGTCCACCCCGCCAGCCCCGCCCGTCCACCCTGGAGGTCGCGTGACCCGCATGCCCGACGCCCCACCCGAGGTCGACGAGGCGCTCGAGCGCCTCGTGGCCGACCATCCCCCGGCCGACACCGCGCCGGCGACCTTCTGGGGCGAGCAGTTCGACGCCGGGCTGGCCTGGGTCCACCATCCCGTCGGTCGTGGCGGACTGGGCGTGTCACCGCGCTGGTCGACCCACGTCCGGGAGCGCCTGCACACGGCAGGGGCCGACCAGTCCAACATCCGCCACAACGTGATCGGCATCGGGATGGGCGCCGCCACCCTCGTCGCCCACGCCCCCGTGGCGATGCAGGACCGGATGCTGCGCCCGATGTTCACCATGGACGAGATCTGGTGCCAACTGTTCTCCGAGCCCGGTGCGGGGTCCGACCTGGCAGACCTCGCCACCCGGGCCGTGCGCGAGGGCGGCGACTGGATCGTCACCGGTCAGAAGGTCTGGACCACGCTGGCCCACCTGGCCCGGTGGGGCATGCTGGTCGCGCGCACCGACCCGGACGCGGTCAAGCATCGTGGCCTCACCTACTTCGTGCTGGACATGCAGGCGGACGGCATCGAGGTCCGGCCCCTGCACCAGATCACCGGTGAGGCCGAGTTCAACGAGGTCCACCTCGACGACGTGCACGTGTCCGACGACCTGCGCCTGGGCGAGGTCGGGGCGGGCTGGTCGGTCGCCATGACGACCCTGATGAACGAGCGGGTGGCCATCGGCGGCACCGTGCCACCACGCGGCACCGGGGCGATCGCCGATGCCCTGTCCGCCTGGCGGGACCACGACCACCACGACCCGGTCCTGCGTGACCGACTGGTGTCGCTGTGGATCGAGGCGGAGGCCCTGCGGCTGACCTCCCAACGGGCCTCGGACGCCCGCACCGCCGGGACGCCGGGACCCGAGGGGTCGACCGGCAAGCTGCACTGGGCCGAGCTCAACAAGGACCTCACCAGCTTCACGATGGACCTGTTGGGGGCCGACGGGATGCGCTACCCCGAGGGCTACGAACGCACGGCACCCGAACTCGGGGTGGTGCCACCGGCCTCGCCCCAGAAGGCCTTCCTGCGGGCCCGCGCCAACTCCATCGAGGGGGGCACGTCCCAGATCATGAGGAACATCCTGGGCGAGCGGGTCCTGGGACTGCCCGGCGAGCCCCGGGTCGACAAGGACGTGCCGTGGCGGGAGGTGCCGCGATGACGGCCACCCCGACCCTGGTCGTGACCGAGGACCAGGAGGCGCTGCGCGACGTGGCGCGGGCGTTCCTGTCCGACCACATGGACACCGACGTGGTCCGCGAGGTCATGGCGACCCCCGAGGGAATGGACCAGGACCACTGGGCCAGCGTGTCGGCCATGGGATGGCCGGGCCTGGTCGTCCCGGAGGCCCACGGCGGGGCCGGGTACGGCTGGGCGGAGCTGGCCGTGCTGTTCGAGGAGGTCGGGCGCACGGTCGCGCCGTTGCCACTGCTGTCGGTGGCGATGGGCACCGCGGTCCTGCTCGAACACGCCACGTCGAGCCAGCGCGACACCCACCTGCCGGCGGTCGCGGACGGCACGCTGCGTCCCGCGGTGGCCGTCCCGGTGGACGCCTCGGCGCCGCTGTCCGACGACGGCACCCGGCTGTCGGGCACCGTTCGCCATGTCGTCGACGGTGCCACCGCGGACCTGGTGGTGGTGGCGACCGACCGCGGCGTGGTGCTGGTGCCCACCGATCGGGACGGGGTCACCGCCACGCCCATGGACGTGCTGGACCCGACCCGACCACAGGCGGAACTGGCCTTCGACGACGTCGGGGTGGGTGACGACGACCGGCTGGTCGGGACCGCCGACGCCATCATGGGCCGTGCCCGCACCGTCGGTGCCGTGCTGGTGGCCAACGAACAGGTCGGCCTGGCCACCGCGGTGCTGGACATGTCGGTCGACTACGCCCGCACGCGCCGGCAGTTCGGACGGGCGATCGGGTCCTTCCAGGCCATCAAGCACCTGCTGGCCGATGACCTCGTGGCGCTGGAGGCCGCACGGTCGGTGGCGCTGGCACGCCGCCCGCGTCCTGGCCGCCGACGACCACGACGAACTGGCCATCGCGACCCCCATGGCCGCCTCGCTGTGCAACGACATGGCCGCGAGGCTGGCGGCCGACACCATCCAGGTCCATGGCGGCATCGGGTTCACGTGGGAGCACGACGCCCACCTGTACTTCAAGCGGGCGAGTTCCTCACGCCTGTTGTTCGGGACCCCCACGGCCTGGCGGGCGCAGCTCGGGCAGGTGCTGGGGCTGTGACCCGCCGATGACCGACCCCGGCCGGGGGCGTGCCCGTCGGGACGAGTGGGCCCATCCCGGCGGCCGGACCGGTCACGACGGGTCGCGGGTGGCCCAGCGTGCCCAGCCAGCAGCCACGCCGAGCGCCAGGGCACCCAGGCCGACGACGACGCCGTGCCGCGGGAGGTCCAGGGTGGCCGACACCACGGCCTCGTCGAGGGAGAACCGACCCGGACCGGTGGTGGCCAGCGACCACGCGACGGCCACCAGGTAGCCGTTGAGTTCCCAGCCCTTGTTCACCGACCAGAACCCGTTGTCGGCGTTGTTGACCAGCGCCGCCGTGGTCATCGTGGCGATGACCAACGTGGCCGCCAGCGGCGTCGCCAGGCCCAGGGCGAGGCCGAGTCCGCCGGCGACCTCACCCACGCCGGCCGCCACCGCCGAGGCCCGCCCGTCACCGAAGCCCAGCGAGGAGAACCAGCCCGCGGTCGCGTCGAGGCCACCACCCCCGAACCACCCGAACAGCTTCTGCATCCCGTGCAGTGACAACGTCACGCCGACGAGCACGCGCAGCAGGAGCAGCCCGGCGTCGACCGCGGTGGCCTCCATCAGCGCGGCGCCATGCGAATGGCGCCGTCGAGGCGGATGACCTCGCCGTTGAGCATCGGATTGGCGACGATCGAGGTGACCAGGTGGGCGTACTCCGCCGGGTTGCCGAGGCGCGAGGGGTGCGGGACCTGGGCCCCGAGCGAGTCCAGCGCCTCCTGCGGGAGTCCGAGCAGCATCGGCGTGCGGAACAGCCCCGGGGCGATGGCCATGACCCGGATCTGCCACTGTGCGAGGTCGCGCGCCAGCGGCAGGGTCATCCCCACGATCCCGCCCTTGGACGCCGAGTAGGCGGCCTGGCCCACCTGGCCGTCGTAGGCCGCGGCCGAGGCGGTGTTGACGATGACCCCCCGCTCCTCCCCGTCGGGCTCATGGCGGGCCATCTCGGCCGCGGCCAGACGCACCACGTTGAAGGTCCCCACGAGGTTGACCCCCACGACCGTGCGGAAGCCCTCCAGCGAGGTCGGCTCACCGTCTCGCGTCAGGACGCGCGCCGGGGTGCCGACACCCGCACAGTTGACGGCGATCCGCAACCGCCCGAGGCGGCCGGCCTCGGTCACGGCAGCGGCGACGGCGTCGCCGTCGGTCACGTCGGCCGCCACGAAGGTGGCCGCGTCGCCCAGGTCGTCGGCGACGTCCTCGCCGTCGGAGGACGGCAGGTCCACGACCACGACGTGGGCGCCGGCGGCGGCCAGCCGGGTGGTGGTCGCCAGGCCGAGCCCGGAGGCCCCGCCCGTGACCAGGGCGACGGTGTCGTCACGGAACTCCATGTGGTCCTCCGGGATCGGGATGGCGTGCGACGGCGGCGGTGGGACGGCAACGGCCCGCAGCGTGGCTGCGGGCCGGCGTCGTGCACGGGTGGAGGTGATCGGACTTGAACCGACGGCCCCTTCGTTGCGAACGAAGTGCTCTACCAGGCTGAGCTACACCCCCGGAGGTGGTCGTGAACCACGCGTGCCCGTCACCGAGCTGCGGGGTGGCGACGGGCCGGGTCATGGTAACCCCGGCCCCGTTGGGTCGCCAACCATGCGGGTCAGTGGACCTCGACGTGGCCGAGGGGCTCGCCGCGCAGGCCCCCGAAGTGGCTCGGGTCCGCGAGGCCCTCCATGCGGCCCGGCAGGGCCTCGTAGGCATGCGGGTGGTCGCGGCCCACGAAGGACTGCGTGTCCCGACGGATCGAGCGGATCACGGCCTTGGCGCGGTCGGACTCCAGCTTGCGGTGGCGCAGGACCGTGACGAAGCCCCCGGTGGCCAGCGTGACGACGACGAACAGCGCCCAGAAGGGACCCGCCCACGCGATCGCTGCCGCCGCGGTGACGAAGACCGCCCCCAGGGAGCCCACGAACACCTGTCGGAGTCGGGTCAACTGCTCGTCGGACGAAATCGCACGTCGGGCGGCCCGGACCGTGGTCGGACGCTCGCGCGCCACCGGTCCGACGTTGTCGGACTCCTTGACCGGGGCCGACGTCCGAACGGCACCTGTGGCGGTCCGGGTCCGTTCGGGTGCCGTGACGGTGCTGGCCAGCCGGGCGGTGTCCTCCTGGGGCCGGGTCGCGTCCTCCTGGAGGACGGCCATCGCGCGCTCGAACCCGGCGGCGGATCCGTGCACGGTGGCGCGACGGTTGCGGTCGAGCAACGGGACCATCAGCATGGACCACGTCGCGAGCAGCGCCAGCAGGAACACGAGTTGGATCGGTGTCATGAGTCAGCCCCGGCGAACACGTCATCTGCACCACGCGGGCGCATGATCACATCCATGGAATTCCACCGTCTGGTCGTGTAGGGAATCTAACGGACCGTCCGGGTCGAGCCAAGCATCTGGCTCGACGGCCCACGCGCAGTGTGGTGGCCCGACACGCTCGCCGACCGGCCACCCCCGACCATCCGGCCACCGGCCGCACCCGATGGCGCCCATCGGATGTCGGTCACTGACCACCAGCGTTGCGCATGGGGGCGGTGGGGCGTGATTCGAGGCACCCGACGGTCCCTCGAATCAGGGCCTCGAGAAGGACCCCGACCGGCCCCCGGACTTCGCCACCAGCTGGATGTCGGTGACGACCACGTCACGCTGGACGGCCTTGACCATGTCATAGAGCGCCAGCGCCGCCACCGACACGGCCGTCATGGCCTCCATCTCCACCCCGGTCCGGTCGACGGCCAGCGCCGTCGCCGTCACGACCGCGGTGCCGGCCTCGGCGTCCACGGCGACGGCGACCTCCACCGAGGTCAGGGCGACGTGGTGGCACAGCGGGATCAACTGGGGTGTGGCCTTGGCCGCCTGGATGCCGGCCAGGCGCACGACCGGGAGGGCATCACCCTTGGGCAGGTCCCCCGCGGCCAATCGGGCCGCCGTGTCCGGGGCCATCACCACGGTGGCCGTGGCCACGGCCCGGCGACGGGTCACGTCCTTGTCGCCGACGTCCACCATCCGAGCGTTGCCCTCGGCGTCGAGGTGGGTCAGTCCGTCGGGCCGGGAACGCGGACGGTCCCCCATCGCCTCCCCCGAGCCATCCCCCAGGAATCGCCCGGGCCGTCCCCCGTGGCATCGCCCGGGCCGTCCTGGTCACCCGGCGTGGTCATGCGACCAGCAGGTGGACCAGCACCGCCTGGCCGGCCTCCAGGCGCGCGACGTCGACCGGCACCACGGCCAGCCCGTCGGCACGCGACAACGCACCGAGCATGTGGGAACCCTGGCCGCCGGCCGGACGGGCGTACCACTGGCCCTCCTGCTGACGGATGCGCACCCGCAGGTAGGAGCGCTTGCCCACCGGCGAGGTCACGGCCTCGTCGAGCACGGCCGTGACCTGCGGCCGCAACAGGTCGGTGCGCCCCTGCAGGATCCGCAACGCCGGGCGGACCAGCACCTCGAACGACACGAAGGTGGACACGGGGTTGCCGGGCAGGCCGACCACCGGCGTGGTCCCGATCCGGCCGATCGCCTGGGGCATGCCCGGCTGCATCGCCAGCTTGTTGCGTTGGACCTCACCCAACTGCCCGATCGCGGCCGCCACGTGGTCGGCCTCGCCCGCCGACACGCCCCCGCTCAGGATCACCAGGTCGGCCGACTCGGCATGGTGGCCGAGCGCCTCGACCAGGTCCTCGACGGTGTCGGGGACCGGACCGCCCAGGGTCGGGACACATCCCATCTCGGCCAGTGCCGCCGCCAGCATGGGCCCGTTGGAGTCGTGGATCTGGCCCGGCGCCAGTTCGCCACCGGCCGCCACCAGTTCGTCGCCCGTGGTCAGCACGGCCACGTCGGGCGGGGCCACGACCCGCACCTCGTGGACGCCCGTGGCGAGCAGCAGGGCCACGTCCCGGGGGGTCAGCCGGTGGCGTTCCGGCACCAGCACCGATCCGGCCCGGAGTTCCTCGCCGGCGCGGCGGACGCTGCGGCCGGGCTCGACGGCGACGTGCACGGCCACGCGGGCCCGGTCAGGGTTCCCGTCGGGATCGGCGTGCGAGCCGGGGTCCGGGTCGTCGTCGTGGCGGCTGGTGAGCTCGACGGGGACGATCGCGTCGGCACCCTCGGGGACCGGCGCCCCGGTCATCACGGCCACCGCACGGCCCGGCTCGACCGTCGCGTCCGACGGTGAGGCCTTCCCCGCGTGGATCGCACCGACCGCGTCGAGCACGACCGGCGCCTCACCCGTGGCCGTGGCGACGTCCTCGGCGCGGACGGCCCAACCGTCCATGGCCGAGTTGGTGAACGGCGGCAGCGGGGTGACGGCTCGCACCTCCGCCGTCAGCACCAGCCCGACGGCATCGGTCGTGGGCATGACGACCCGTCGAGGACCCCGCAACGATCGCACCACCCACGACAGGTAGTCGTCGACCGGGACGAGGTCGGCCGGATCGGTCACGGTCGTGCGCCCGTGTCCCACGAAGTCGGTCATGCGGATCTTCCCCTTCGAACGGTGGTGCGGCGGTGCGCGACGGAGCTCAGTCGAGCCCGGCGACCAGCTCACGGAGGTGGTCGGCCAGTGGCGGACCGAGGTCGTCGCGACGCAGCGCGAAGTCCAGGGTCGCCTGCAGGAAGCCCAGCTTGTCCCCGGCGTCGTGACGGACCCCGTCCAGCACGATGCCCACGATGGGCTCCTCGGCCGCCTGGGCCTCCAGGGCGTCGGTCAACTGGATCTCGCCCCCCGCCCCCGGCGTGGTCGACGACAACACGTCGAAGGTCGACCCCGGCAGGACGTAGCGCCCGATCACCGCGAGGTTGGAGGGGGCGTCGGCGGGGTCGGGCTTCTCGACCAGCCCGGTGATGGCCACACGACCGTCCGCGTCGGGTTCCCCGGCCGCGGCGATGCCGTACTTGTCGACCTCGGTCTCCGGGACCTCCATCAGGGCGACGACGGACCGGCCGGTGTCGTCGTGCGCGGCCACCATCCGTTCCAACAGGTCGTCGTCGGGGTCCACGATGTCGTCGCCCAGCAGGACGGCGAAGGATTCCGACCCCACGTGGGCCGCGGCCTGCAGGACGGCGTGGCCCAGCCCGAGCTGCTCGCCCTGGCGGACGGCGTGGACGGTGGCCAGCGTGGCCAGCTCACGCACCATCGTCAGCATGTCCTGCTTGCCCTTGGCCTCCAGGGCAGCCTCGAGTTCCAGGGCCCGGTCGAAGTGGTCCTCGATCGCGGACTTGCCCGCGGCCGTGACGACCAGGACGTCGTCGAGCCCGGCACGCGCACACTCGGCCACGATGTACTCGATCGTCGGCCGGTCCACGATCGGCAGCATCTCCTTGGGGATGGCCTTGGTCGCGGGAAGGAAGCGGGTGCCGTAGCCCGCTGCGGGGATCACGGCCTTGCGAACGGTCATCGTGGGCGTCCTCGTCGTGGGTGGGGTCCGGGGCTTCCGGTTGGGGCCGGGGGCAGCCTGGCCCGGTGGTGGCGTGCCGTTGGCTCGGCCCACCGGCGGTCGGTCCTACGCAGGCCCGGCGGCCAGCCTACTTTGTGCCTCGGCGCCCACGAGGTGCCATCCGTCGGGCTGCCGGCCCGCTCTCGGAGGAGCAGATGGTCGATCGCGCCACCGCCAAGGCCGACCTGCGGACGACCGTCCAGCGGATGCGGGGACAGGCCGACGCCGAGACGATCCTGGCGGCGTCGGGGCGCGCGGTCGGCCTGCTCGCCGAGGTGCCGGGCATCCAGCGGGCGCGCGACGTGCTGCTGCACGAACCCCTCCCCGGCGACCTCGACCCACGCGGACTGGTCTCCCGGCTCGCCGACCGGGGAGCCCGCGTGGTCGTCCTGCGCCCCGACACCACCCGGCCCGTGGTGGCGTCGCCGGGCCGCGACCACCTCGCAGAGGCCGACGGAGCGGCCGACGACCACGTCGACGTCGACGTGGTGGTCGTCCCCGCCGTGGCCTTCGACCTCGACGGCGGCTGGCTGGTCGATGACGCCGGGCACTGGCGCCGGCTGGTGGAACGGCTGGACGACGGTGTCCTGCGCGTGGGGCTGGCCCGAACGACCCAGTTGGTCCCGCGTGTCCCCCACGACCCGGGGGACCCGGTCGTGGACGTCGTGGTCACCGACCGGGCGATCCACCACACCGGGGCACGGTCGACCCCCCGCGACGCCTGACCCGGTCGGCCACCCGGTACCGTCCGGGGGTCGCGCACGGTTCCCGGAGGATCCCACATGCCCACCTACGAGTACGCCTGCAAGGACTGTGGGGAGCACCTGGAGGTCGTGCAGTCGTTCCACGACGACGCGCTGACCGAGTGCCCCACCTGCCACGGCACCCTGCGCAAGGTCTTCTCGGCCGCGGGCATCATCTTCAAGGGCTCCGGCTGGCACAGCAAGGACTATGCCGCGGCGCGTCCCGGTGGGGCCGACGGCGGCAACGGCTCGTCGGGGTCCTCGGAGGGCGCCAGCACGTCGTCGTCGGAGTCGTCGTCATCGGACTCGTCGTCGGACTCCGGGACGTCGTCGAGCTCCGGGACGTCGTCGGACTCCGGGACGCCGTCGAGCTCGTCGGGTGGGGACTCCTCGGGTGGGGGCTCCACGGGCGGGGGCTCCTCGTCGGACTCCTCGGACTGACCACGACACGCGACCGGCGCCGGCCCGCTCGTCCACAGGACCCCCGGGACACGGCTCGGCCGGCCACTCGTGCGTGGTCCCCTCGCGGCCATGCCCGTCACGTCGCGACACGCCTCCGACCCCGCGCCCCGTCGCCGGGGCGTCGCCCGCTGGTCCGGTCCGCTGCCCGGGTGGCCCCGACCCGTCGACCACCTCGTCGAGTCGTGGTGGCGGTTGCCGGCACGGCTCCGCCTCGTCGCCGTGCTCGTGCTGGCTGCCGTGCTGGTCGTGGGTGTGACCGTGCGCGGTCGTCGGTCGCCCTGGGGCCCGGCCGTGCCGGTGGTCGTGGCGGCAACCGACACCCGCCCCGGTTCCCCGGTCGTGGGGCAGGTGCGGGACCGGCCGGCCGGACTCGTCCCCGCCGATGCCCTGGCCACGCCACCGACCCACGCGGTCGCGGCACGACACCTGCGCGAGGGCGAGGTCGTGACGACCGCCGACGTGGCCCGCGACCTCGCCGAGCTCCTGGGCCCGGACGAGCTGGGGGTCGCGCTCGCCCAGGACCTTCCCGACCTGCCCACCCACGCCCGGGTCGCCCTGCTGGGGACCGCCCTGGACGGCACGGGTCGACGGCTCGCGGGTGGGCGACTGCTGGCACGCACGGACGGCTGGACCTGGATCGCGGTCCCACGGTCCGCCGGACCGGCCGTCGCCGCCGCCGTGGCGACCGGGCAGGTGACCGTGGCACTCGCGCCGCCCTGAGACGCGCGCCGGGCAGGGGTACGGTCACCTCGCCCCGTGGGGGCAGACCGTCTGTCGAGGACCTGCCGTGTTGACCGCCATCCTGCTGGGCATCGTCCAGGGCCTCACCGAGTTCCTGCCGGTGTCGTCGTCGGGCCACCTGCAGATCATCCCGTACCTGTTCGGCCTCGATCCCGGCCCGCTGGCCTTCGACGTCGCCGTGCACGTCGGGACCCTCGGGGCGGTCGTGGCCTACTTCTGGGCCGACCTGTTGGAACTGGCGCTCGGGCTGGTCGGTGCCGCGGGACGCACCGGGGAACGCGCCAGCCGCGCGCGTCGCGAGGTCGGACTGCTGGCCGTGGCCTCGGTACCGGCGGCCGTCGTCGGCTGGGCCGTCGCCGACGTGTTCGAGGACCGCTTCGGGGACCCACGGGTCGCCGCGGTGATGCTGTTCGTGACGGCCGCCGTGCTGCTGGCGGCCGAGCGCCTGTACGCGCGTCGCGAGGAGACCGGTGCGACGACGGCGTCGGCCCGTGACGCGGTGCCGATGGGCGTCGCGCAGTCCCTGGCGATCCTGCCGGGGCTGTCGCGCTCGGGCGCCACGATCGCCACGGGCATGGCCGCGGGGATGACCCGTGCGGCCGCGGCCCGTTTCTCGTTCCTGATGTCGATCCCGGTCATCCTCGGCGCCTTCGTGGTCGAACTGCCCAACCTCGACGCGAATGCCCTGGCCGGCACGGGCTACACCGTCCCGGACGTGGTCGCCGGCACCATCGCCGCCGCCGTGTCCGGCTACCTGGCGGTGCGCTGGCTGATGCGGCTGGTGAGCAACGACACCCTCCGCGGGTTCGCCTACTACGCCATCGCGCTGGGTGCGATCACGCTGATCGCGTCGCTGTTCCTGGGCGACCCGCTGCCTGCCCAGATCCCGGCGGGCTGACCACGGCCACGGCGCCGCCCCCGGAGGAGCGGCGCCGTGGCCGGTGGTGGTGCGGTCGGGTCAGTAGCGCAGGTTCCGCAGGTAGTCGAACCCGGTCTCGGCGAACTCCAGCGCGTCCGCGGGGGCGTCGTTCTCGGTGATGTACTCCTTGACGCCCGAGTCCTTGCGCGCGGCGAAGATGCGCTTGAAGTCGATCGTGCCCTCACCGGGGTCGGCGAAGAAGCCGTCGGCGGCCTTGTCCTTGACGTGGAACTGCAGGAAGCGGCCCTCGTCACGTGAGAACACCTCGACGGGGTCGGCGCCCCCGGTGACGGCCCAGTACAGGTCCAGCTGCATGTGCCCGATGAACTCGTCGAGCAGCACGTCGTAGGCCTGCACCCCGTTCTCGACGGTGGTGAACTCGGCGTCGTGGTTGTGGTAGCCGTACTCGACCCCGGCAGCCTGCATGGCCTCGGCGACGGGGTTGAGCTCGTCGACCAGCGCACGCCACTGGTCCAGGGTGGGGTACCGCGCGAACGGGAAGTTGGTGTACGTGACGCCCAGGTCCAGCGACGCCTGGACCGCCCTGCCCGGGTCCTTGTCCCCATTGTGGAGGCTGGTGGGCTGGAGGTCGTAGCTGCGCAGGGTGTCGCCGAGCTCGCTCCAGCTCATGCCGTAGTTGGTGTAGGGCTCGACCTTGCGGTAGCCGATGTCGCGCAGGGTGTCGAAGACCATCGAGCGGTCGCTGGCGGTGCGCGTGATGCTGCGCAGGCTGTACAGCTGGATCGAGATCTTCCCCCGCGGCACGGGGCGCTTGCCCGCCGGGGAGGCCGAGGCCGACGTCAGGCCGGAGCCGGCCGTCGCCGCCGTGAGGCCGAGGGCGGCGATCGTGGCGTTGCGCAGGAACGCGCGACGATCCATCGTGCGTGGGGAGAATTCCATGGTGCGATCCTTGGTCGGGGGTACCCGTGGACTGCCGGGGTCGGGGCATCCGGCCGAGGGCCGGCGTGGCGGCGAGTCGGCGGCGAGGCGATGGCGCAGGCCGGTGCGACGCGTCCAGTTCCGCGGGAACCCCACGGTAAGCGCGCACATCCAGCAATTCAATGACTTCAGATGTCCGAACGAACAAACTTCTCCGAAACCGTGTCCCGGGGCGTCACGACCCGATCGGGTCGGCGGTCCCGGCGGCCTGGTCGACCAGGCCCAGTCGTTGCCGGGCACGCTCGGACCGCGGTCCGACGTCCACGCGCCGGGTCGCGGCCGCCATGCCGAAGCGGGGCATGTTGGCATAGATCCCCTCGAACTGGCCCGGCGCGACGGCGTAGGTCTCGTGCCAGATCCCGACGTCGTCGGCCGCCTGCATCTCGCGGTTCCAGCGGTGCCAGGCGGCCAGGTGCGGGCTGTCGCGGTCCGTGGCGAACGCCAGCAGCTGGTCCATCGAGTCCCAGTACTGCAACGACAGCGTCGTGCGACCACGCGAGAAGTTCTCCACGTGCAACAACCCGAGGTCGGGCTGGCGGGCCAGGGCATCCATCATCGCCGGCATGGCACGCGCGACCCACCACCACCGTCGCACGGCGAGGAGGTTGTTGACGCGCGCCCCGATCAGGAAGACCACGAGGGGGCGATCGACGACGGCGGTGGCGCGGGCGGCATGCACGTCGGTGTGCCACCAGGTCGTCGTCCCGGATGCAGTCTGGTCGGCCATGGTGTCGTCCCCCGGGCTAGGATGGTTCCGGAACGTCGTTTCGTTACAACGTTTCGCAACACTGTCCCCGATCGAGTCGGAGGTGTCAAGTGGCACGACCCCGCATCCACGACGACCAGACGCGAGACCACATGGTCGACGTCGCGGGTGCGCTGCTGCGGCGCGAGGGGCCGACTGCCCTCACGGTTCGCCGCGTCGCCGACGAGGCCGGCGCCTCGACCGGCGCCCTGTACCGCCTGTTCGGGTCCAAGACCGACGTGGTGCAGGCGATGTTCCACGCCGGGTTCGCCAACCTCGATGCCCACCTCGCCGCCGTCACGGCCTCCGACCCCGTGGACCGGATCCGCGACCTGGCGCTGGCCTATCGGGCGGCCGCACGGGAACGTCCCCATCTCTACGACGTGATGTTCGCCTGCCCCTTCCCGGACTTCCAACCGGACGCCCACGACCAGGCCCTGAGCCTGGGCACCCTGTCCCGGTTGCGCGACGCCGTGGCCGAGGCGGTGGCGGCGGGACGGCTCGCGGGCAATCCCGCGGCCGTCACGATGGGACTGTGGGCCGTGGTGCACGGGCTGGCGACCCTGGAACTCGCGGGCAGCCTCGAGGCCTGGTCGGATGCCGACGAGGTGTGGGCCACGACCCTGTCGGCCGCGCTGTCGGGGTTCGCCGTGGCCGACCCCGGACCGCCCCACGCGTGACCGTCAGGCGGCCGCCGCCACGACCTCCCAGACTCGTTCGACGTGCTCGCGTCGGGTCCACGTGGCCCCGACGGACACGCGCAGGAAGCGCTGCCCGTCCACCTCCGACGCCGCCAGTGCCAGGTCGGGCGGCGCCGTCACGGCGTCCAGGAACTGGTCGTTGCGGTCGGGATCGACGTGGCGCAGGCTCACCAGCGCGAACGGTGTCGGCGCCACCAGTTCGAGGCGGTCGTCGGCCGCGACCCGAGCGGCCAGCCACGTCGCCCACTCCAGGTGCTCGCGGATGCGTGCGCGCAGGCCGTCCACGCCGAAGGACCGCAGCACCCACCACAACTTCAGTGCCCGGAAGCGACGACCCAGCGGGACGTGCCAGTCGCGGTAGTCCACCACCTCTCCCGAGTCCGAGGCGACGTTGCGCAGGTACGGGGGCACGATCGACAGGGTGTCGACCAGGACCGCCCGGTCGGCCCACCACGACAGTGAGCAGTCGAAGTTGGTGAACAGCCACTTGTGGGCGTTGGTCACGTAGGAGTCCGCGAGGTCGAGCCCGTCCTGGTGGTGGCGCAGGTCCTCACACAGCATCGCGGTCCCGGCGTAGGCCGCGTCCACGTGGTGCCACAGGCCCTCCGCCGACGCGATCTCGCCGACGGCCCGGACCGGGTCGACGGCGGTCGTGCCGGTGGTGCCGACGGCCGAGCACACGAAGGTCGGCACCAGTCCGGCTGCCCGGTCGGCGCGCACGGCCGCCACCAGGGCGTCGGGGCGCAGTGCGAACACGTCGTCGACGTCGACCAGCCGGACATGTCCGTACCCGGCGACGCGCGCACCCTTCTCGATCGACGAGTGGGCCTGGGTCGAGGCGTACGCGACGCAGTCGCCGGCGGCCGCGCCCGCCGCGACGGCCCGTTCGCGGGCGACCACCAGGGCCGTGTGGGTGGCATCGGAGGCCGACAGCTGGATGACCCCGCCACCCGGGCCGGTGTCGACCCGCCACGACGCCGGGAGCCCGAGGTCCTCGACGAGCCAGTCGAGCACGGTCGACTCGACCTCGGTCACGGCCGGGGAGGTCGACCACAGCATGCCCTGCACGCCCAGCCCCGCCGACACCAACTCCCCGAGGATCGACGCCGGCGAGGAGTTGGCCGGGAAGTAGGCCATCCACCCCGGGTGCTGCCACTCGGCCAGGCCCGGGACGACCACCTCGTCGAGGTCGGTGAGCCAGTCGGCGAAGGGCTCGGGCCCGCGCGGGGCATGGGCGGGCAGCCCTCGGCGGACGTCGCCCGGCGCCACGGTCGACCACACCGGCCGGTCCTCCAGCGTGGCGAGGTGGTCGGCGACCCAGTCCACCGCGGCGTGCCCGTTGCGACGGAACGCGTCGAGGTCGAACGGGTCCTCCGGCGCCGGGTCCACGGCCGGGTCGACGTCGTCGCTGCTGGCCATGTCGGCGGTCCTCGGTCGGCTCCCGGTCCGGCAGCCGAGCCTAACCACGCGCCCGAGCCGGCCGAGCACGCGCCCGGGTGAACACGAGGCCAACGATTCGTCAGCAGATCGTCATCTCGCGGCCAGCCGTCGTTCGACCGGGCGCTCGTAGCGTCCGGCATGTCGCGGCCGTCGCCCCGGCACCCACCCCCCACCGAGGACGACCAACCATGGTGCGAACCCGATCGACTCGACCACCCGCTCGTCGCCGAGCCCGGCGTGCCATCGCCGCGCTGCTGGCGACCGTCGGCCTCCTCGCCGCCCCGGCCGCGGTGTCGTCGGCCGACGACGGCAACGACGACCAGGCCGAGGCGACGGCCGACGGATGGGCCTACGAGTCGCTGTTCACCGTCGGCGACTCGATCGACGACTACACGCCGCCTGGCGTCCTCGACGGCCTGCATGCGACCCGCGACGGCGACCACGTCGTCGTCGTCGCCAACCACGAACTGACCCCCGGCTCCGGACCCACCTACACCCTGGCCAATGGCACCGAGCTGGACGGCGCACGCGTGTCGCGGTTCGTCATCGACGCCGCCACGCACGAGGTGGTCGAGGCCGGTCCGGCCTTCGACGCGATCATCAACCGCGCCGGCCAGGACGTCGACGACCCGGGCGACCTCGACAACGACGGCCTGTCGCGCCTGTGCTCCGCCCACGGCTACGACGCCGGGGAGTACGGATTCGTCGACGACCTGTTCCTGACCGGGGAGGAGGGCACGGACGGCACCGAGTTCGCCCTGGACCTGGCCAGTGGCGACCTGTGGGCACTGCCGGACCTCGGCCGGGCCGCGTGGGAGAACGTGACGGCGCTCGACACCGGCACCTCCACCCACGTGGCGTTGCTGGTCGGTGACGACAACGCCGACGCCCCGCTGTACCTCTACGTCGGGGAGAAGGACCCGGACGGCAACTTCCCGGCTCGCAACGGGCTGGTCGGTGGCCAGCTCCACGTGTGGGTCCCGAACGGCGCCAACGCACCCACCTCGCCCCAGGAGTTCAACGGCACGGGGCGCACCAGGCGAGGCAGGTTCGTCCCGATCGATGCGCGCGACGCCGGCCGGGCCCGCCTCGACGGGTACGACCAGCTGGGCTACAAGGACGCCGCGACGCTGCGGGCCGAGGCCCGTGCCATGGGCGCCTTCTTCTTCTCCCGGCCCGAGGACGTCGCCACCAACCCGGCCAACCCGGACCAGGCCGTGCTCGCCGACACCGGGCGAGGACGAATCAACCCGGCCGACGACTGGGGCGGGGTCTACGAGATCGAGACCTCCTTCCCACGCGACCTTGCCCGCATCGTGGACCGAGGGCGACCCCTGTCGGCGATGGTCGAGATCCTCTACGACGCCGACGACACCGGCGACCTCGGACTGCGATCGCCCGACAACCTCGACTGGGCCGATGACGGCTTCGTCTACGTCCAGGAGGACCGCGCCACCCAGCTCGACGAGTTCGGGGGCGAGTCCGGCCGGGACGCCTCGATCTGGCAGCTGGACCCGCGGTCGTCGGAGGTCACCCAGCTCGCGGAGGTCACCGGCGGCGACGAGCTCGGCCAGTGGGAGACCTCCGGCATCCTCGACGTGACCGACCTGTTCGACGGTGACCACCTCGACGGGACGGTGCTGCTCGGTGACGTCCAGGCCCACGACCTCGTCACCCCGGAGATCGAGGCGGCGAACCTGGTCGAGGGCTCGCAGCTGTTCCTGCTGTTCCAGGGGGTTCCGCACGATCCCGTGGGCCACGACGACGCCATCGTGATCGCCCACCGCGGCGCCAGCGGCGAGCGGCCGGAGCACACCCTCGCGGCCTACCAGCTCGGCATCGACATGGGCGCCGACTACGTCGAGCCCGACCTGGTGCTGACCCGTGACGGCCACCTCGTGGCCCGCCACGACAACGTGCTGGACCTCACCACCGACGTGGCCGACCATCCCGAGTTCGCCGACCGCAGGACCACCAAGACCGTGGACGGGGTGGAGGTCACCGGCTGGTTCTCCGAGGACTTCACCCTGGCCGAGATCAAGACCCTCCGCGCCGTGGAGCGAATCCCGCAGGTACGACCCGACAACGCCGCCTTCGACGGCCAGTTCGAGATCCCGACGCTGGAGGAGATCCTTGACCTGGTGGCGACGCAGCAGGCAGCCACGGGCCGGACCATCGGGGTCTACCCGGAGCTCAAGCACTACACCCACTTCCGGGACGAGCTCGGCATGGACATGAACCGTCGTCTGGTCCGCGTGCTCGACGCCCACGGCTACGACGACGCCGACGACGCGATCTTCGTGCAGTCGTTCGAGGTCCTGCACCTGCGTCGGCTCGACCGGATGACCGACGTCCCGATCGTGCAGTTGATCGGGGGCGACGGCGCGCCCCACGACCTCCAGCGTCGCGGCAGCGACATCGACTACGAGGCGATGACGACACCCCGACGGCTCCGCCAGATCGCCCGCTACGCCGACGGCATCGGCCCGAGCTTCGTCCCGCGGATCCTGACGCTGGAGGGCGGGGCCGCACTGCCGGGCAACGTCACGTCGCTGGTCGACGACGCCCACGCCGCCGGGCTCCAGGTGCACCCGTACACGTTCCGACGGGAGAACGTCTTCCTGCCCACCAACTACCAGGACGATCCACTCGGGTGGTTCCGCTTCGCCCTGTCGACCGGCATCGACGGCTTCTTCACCGACAACCCCGACCTCGGCGTGGCCGCCACCCAGCCGCGCTGAGGCCAGCCTGGGGCCACGGCCCCACCCGACGGCCCGCGCGTCCCTCCGTGCGGGCCGTCACCGGTGTGTGCCCCGACGTCGGCCACGGGTCGTGCCGACCCGGCCCGCCCGTGCCTCGTGCTTCCCGCCTCGTGCTCCCCGCCTCGTGCTCGCCGCCTCGTGCTCGCCTTGACATATCGAAGAACAACATGCATGATGCACCTGCACCATATCGATGAACGACATGGTGACCGACCCTCCGCACACGCGGCCCGCGACCGGGGAGTGCACGATGGACGCCACGAGGACACACACGGGCTGGCAGGTCGCGGCCGAGGGCTTCGTCCTGTTCGCGATGGCCGTCGCCCCCATCGCGTCCCTGGCCCAGGCGATCGGGGTGGTGAGCGGGGACCCGGTGGAGATCCAGGTCGCGGTGGACGCCGCCACTGGGCGCGGCCTCGAGGTGGCAGGGATGGCCGTGACCTCCGCCACGCTCGAGGTCGTGCCGAGCGCGGGCCAGGCCTGGGTGCTGGCGGCCAACACCCTGGTCGCCGGGCTCTTCGTGGCTGCCGTGGCCTGGCTCGTCTACCGGGTGCTGGTCGACGCCCGGACGGCACCGGGTCCGTTCCGTCGCGGCATGGCGGCACGGCTGTTCCGCATCGCCGCGGTGGTGTTGGTCGGCGGACTCGCCGTGGGGATGCTCGACAACCTGCCCAACCTCCTGCTGACACCCATCGACCTGGGCATGGAGGCGCACCTGTCGTTCGTGCCCGTGGTGGTGGCCGCGATCGTCGGCTGGCTGGCCGAGGTCTTCCGTCGTGGCGAGGCGATGGACGACGACCTCCAGGGCCTCGTCTGATGGCCCCCGAGCCCGACGTGGGTGACCGTGTCCGCTGTCACCTGGACCAGCTCCTGGAGGCGCGTGACCTGACCCTCGTCGCACTGGCCGACGAGGTCGGCGTCACGGTCGCCAACCTGTCCATCCTCAAGAACGACCGTGCCCGGGCGGTGCGCTTCAGCACGCTGGTCGCCATCTGCGATGCGCTGGACTGCCAGCCAGGCGACCTGTTCAGCGTCGCCGGCCGGGTGCCGTCCGGGTGACCGGGTCGCGCCCAAACAACCGTGCCTACGGTGAGGGGTGAGGACAGGAGCAGCCGTGACGGGACCCGTCTACGTGATCGGGACCGGCGACACCAAGGGCGCCGAACTGCACTACGTGGCCCAGCTGGTGCGCGACGCGGGCGTCGTCGCCGTCGTGGTCGACGTCGGCACCACCGACCATCCGACCACCGGCGACGTCGCGCCCGACGACGTGGCGTCCCACCACCCCGACGGTGCCGAGGCCGTGCGTGTCGACGACCGCGGCGAGGCCGTGACGGCCATGGCCGTGGCCCTGGAACACTGGCTCGGCGAGCGCGAGGTGGGCGGCGTCATCGGACTCGGTGGCTCGGGCAACACGGCGCTGGTCACCCCGGCGATGCGGTCCCTGCCCGTCGGCGTGCCCAAGGTGATGGTGTCCACGGTCGCCAGCGGTGACGTGGGGCCCTACGTCGGCCCGTCCGACATCGCCATGATGTACTCGGTGGCCGACATCGCCGGACTCAACCGCATCACGCGCACGGTGCTGGCCAACGCGGCCGCCGCGATCGCCGGCATGGCCGCCCGGCCGCCGTTGGACGACGACCGCGACGTCCCGGCCGTCGGGATCACGATGTTCGGGGTCACCACCCCGGCCGTCGAACAGGTCGTCGACCTGCTCGGCGACGATCGCGAGCCCCTGGTGTTCCACGCCACCGGGACCGGTGGCCGCTCGATGGAGAAGTTGGTCGCCTCCGGCCTGGTCGAGGGCGTCATCGACCTGACCACCACGGAGGTGTGCGACGAGTTGATGGGTGGGGTCTTCACCGCCGGACCCGGGCGCTTCGACGTCTACGCCGACCACCCGGTCCCCTACGTGGGATCGGTCGGCGCCCTCGACATGGTCAACTTCGGTGCCCGGGACACCGTGCCCGAGCGCTTCGACGACCGACTCCTGCACGTGCACAACGCCAACGTCACCCTGATGCGAACCACCCCCGAGGAGAACGCCCGCATGGGGGCCTGGATCGCCGACAAGCTCAACGCGATCGCCGGTCCGGTGCGATTCCTGCTGCCGGAGGGCGGGGTGTCCATGCTGGATGCCCCCGACCAGCCCTTCCACGACCCCGAGGCCGACGCGGCCCTGTTCGACGCGCTCGACGAGGGCTTCGAGGCCTCCGACGACCACCACCTGGTCCGACTCCCCCACCACGTCAACGACCCCGCCTTCGCGCGGGCCGTCGTCGCCGCCTACCACGACCTCACCGGAGCCTGACGATGCCCACCCGCCGTCGCTTCACCCGCACCGAACTGCTCGAGCGCTTTCGCGCCAAGATCGACGCCGGACGCCCGATCATCGGTGGCGGTGCCGGCACGGGCATCTCGGCGAAGTGGGAGGAGGCGGGCGGCATCGACCTGATCGTGATCTACAACTCCGGCCGGTTCCGGATGGCCGGCCAGGGCTCGTTGGCCGGCCTGCTCGCCTACGGCAATGCCAACGACATCGTGGTCGACATGGCCGACGAGGTCCTGTCGGCGGTGACCGACACCCCGGTGCTGGCTGGCGTCAACGGCACCGACCCGTTCATGGACACGGAGGGGTTCCTGGAACGGTTGCGCGCACTGGGCTTCGCCGGCGTGCAGAACTTCCCCACCGTCGGGCTCATCGACGGGACCTTCCGGGCCAACCTGGAGGAGACCGGGATGGGCTACGACAAGGAGGTGGAGGTCATCCGCGCCGCCCATGACGCCGACCTGCTGACCACGCCCTACGTGTTCTCCGCCGAGGACGCGACGACCATGACCGAGGCCGGCGCCGACATCGTGGTGTGCCACATGGGCCTGACCACGGGTGGCGGGATCGGGGCCGAGACCGCGCTCACGCTCGACGACTGCGTGCCCCTGGTCGACGAGTGGACCGCCGCGGCCCGCGCGGTGCGCGACGACGTCATCGTCCTGGTCCACGGCGGCCCGGTGTCGATGCCCGACGACGCCGCCTTCGTGTTGCGTGAATGCCACGGCGTGGACGGCTTCTACGGCGCGTCGAGCATGGAGCGCCTGCCCGTCGAGGATGCCCTGCGCACCCAGACCGAGCGTTTCGTGGCCATCGAGTACTGACTCGCGAACCCCTCCGACAGGAGCACCGATGCCCGGATCCTTCATCCCGACCGATGCCGTCGAGGTCGACGACCTCGCCTGGGGCGCCCTCGGGTGGGTGGTCGACCCGACAACCGCGCCGGACGCCGACCTGACCGTGCTGGACGTCACGATCCAGCCCGGACAGGGCCATGGCTTCCACCGTCACCCCCGCCAGGAGGAGGTCATCCACGTGCTGTCGGGCGCGATCGAGCAGTGGATCGAGCAGGACCACCAGGTGCTCGGCGCCGGCGCGAGCGCGCACGTGCCGGTCGACACGGTCCATGCCTCCTTCGTGGCCGACGACGCCGACAGCCCGGCCCACCTGCTGGTGGTGCTGACCCCGTCGGTGACCGACGAGGGCTACGAAGCGGTCGAGGTGGCGGACCAGGCGCCGTGGGACACGCTGCGGACCTGACCGATCGCGGTCAGGCGGGCTCGTTGCCGGGACGCCACTTGATGCCACAGCCCATCGAGGGCACCTGCTCGGTGACCTCGTCGCCGGCCAGCGTCGCACGCACCGCGGCACGGAGGGACTCCCCGGTGACCTCGGCGTCGTTGCCGGGTGTCGCCTCGTCGAAGCGACCCCGGTAGACGAGCCGGTGGTCGGTGTCGTAGACGAAGAAGTCCGGGGTGCAGGCCGCCCGGAACGCCGCGGCGACCTCCTGGGTCTCGTCGAACAGGACCGGGAAGGCGTAGCCGCGCTCGTCGGCCTCCAGCGCCAGGCGTGCGGGTGCGTCGTCGGGGTAGGCCTCGGGGTCGTTGGACGAGATCGCCACCATCGCCACCCGACCGTCGTTGGCCACGTGGCGCCCGAACACCGCGAGGCCGTCCGCGATCCGCTTGACGTACGGACAGTGGTTGCACACGAAGGCCACCACGTTGACCCGCGACGACAGGTCCGAGGAGGTCACCGTGTCACCGGTACGGACGTTGGGCAGGGAGAACTCGGGCATGGTCGAACCGAGTTCGACCATCTGGGACTGCTGGGCCATGGTGGCACTCCGGATCGGGCGCGGGAGGGGTCACGCAGGACGCGACGGGCCCCCCACCGTACTGACGGCCCGACGTCGTCCGTCCGAGCCGTCAGTCCTGGTCAGCGGTGTCGGTGGGCGGCTGCATGATCGAGAAGCTGCCACCCTGCGGGTCATGGATGCCGGCCAGGATCCCCACCGGGGACTCGTCCGGCCCGTGGGTGACGGTGCCGCCGAGTTCACGGGCGCGTGCCAGCGTGGCCTCGGCGTCGGCCACGAGGAAGTACACGCTCCAGTGGTTGGGAACCTGCTCGGGGAAGCCGTCGGGCATGGGCATGATCCCGGCCACGCCCTCGTCCCCGCCCTCGACCACGTGGTAGGTCATCCCCGGCATGTCCAGGGCCTGGTAGTCCCAGCCGAACATGGCATGGCCGAACTCCAGCGCGGCGTCCACGTCCCGGGTCATCAGTTCGTTCCACGCCCAGGTGTCGGGTTCGTTGACCTTCGACGACCCGATGTGGTCACCGGCCTCCCACAGGCACACCACGGCCCCGGCCGGGTCGGCCACGATCGCCATCCGCCCAGCCGACATCACGTCCATCGTCGGCAGCATCACCGTCCCACCGGCCTCCTCGGCGCGGGTCGTGGCCGCGTCCACGTCGTCGACGGCCACGTAGGTCGCCCACTGGGGCGGCATGCCCTCCATCTCCGGCTGTTGCGCGCCGATGCCGGCGACCACCTCGCCGCCGTGGGTGAAGTTGGCGTAGATCCACGTGCCGTCGTCGTACTCGTCGACGGTCTCCCAGCCGAACAGTCCCCGGTAGAAGGCCGTCGCCCCCGCGACGTCTGGCGTCGTCAGGTCGATCCAGCAGGGGGTGCCGGGCTCGTAGCCGGTGCGGATGCTCATGGGGTCCCTCGTCGGTCGTCGATCCGTCCACCCTAGGTGGGGGGTGCGACACCCGGGCCGGTGCCGGCCAGCGGGTTCAGGCCACCGGGGCCGGGGGCCCGTCCTCGAAGGGGTAGACCAGCCCGATGCGTCGGCGGACCTCGTCCATGACCTCGTGGGTCGCCAGCGTGTCGGCATGGGTCCACATCGGGGACTCGACGTCGCCGTCCTCGATGCCGAGGTGGGTGGCCGCGATCTCGAACTCGAACCCGTGTCCCTCGAAGGGGGCCTCGTGGTGGGTGACCTGCCCGTCCCGATGGACCTCGAACGCCTGGGGGTGGTGCAGGGGGGCCGGCACGACGATGCGGCCTCCGTCACCCTCCAGCACGGTGGTGTTGGCCAGGCGCTGGTCCGCCGCCGTGGCGATGTGCACCTCGCAGTCGCCGTGCCGGGCGGTGAACGTGGTCTCGAGGTCGACGCCGTCGTCGAGTCGCCCGCTCGCGTCGAGCACCTCGTCGGCCGGACCGAGCAGCATGTGGGCGATCGACACCGGGTAGACGCCCATGTCGAGCAGCGCACCGCCCGCCCGATCGGCGTCGAAGAGCCGGCTGGCGGTCTGGCGGTCCTGGTCCTCGCCCAGGGACAGCTCGGCCCGGCGGACCGTGCCGATCACCCCCTCGTCGAGCAGCCGAACCAGTTCGCGGATCGCCGGCAGGAAGCGGGTCCACATGGCCTCGAGGACGAAGCAGTTGCGCTCCCGGGCGTGGTCGAACACGGCGGCGGCGTCGGCCCGGCTCACCGCCAGTGGCTTCTCGACCAGCAGGTGCTTGCCGGCGTCCAGAACGAGGTGGGCCGCTCCCGGGTGGTGGACGTGGTTGTTGCCGACGTAGACGACCTCGACCTCGTCGTCGGCCACCAACTCCTCGTAGGACCCGTGGCCGCGTGCCGCGCCGATCTCGGCGGCGTAGGCGCCCACGCGCTCGGGGCTGGTCGAGCCGACCGCGACCAGTTCGCCACCACGGACGTTGCCGAGGTCGCTGGCGAACTGGCGCGAGATCCTCCCCGCCCCGATGATGCCCCAGTGGTGGACGGCTCGGTCGGTGTCCATGGCGGCTCCTGGCAGTGGCGCGGTCGCTCCACGCATGGCCGACGATGCTAGGGGGCACCGCCACGACGCGACCGCGCCCGTTCGGGCCGTCGCGTGGACCGCCCGGTCAGGCCGCCGAGGAGGGATCCGGGATGCGACGACCCGAGATCTCGTCGGGATGGACGACCACCCAGTGGGGGCGGTCCACGCCATCGGCCCACGGGTGCAGGTCGGCGTCGGCCAGCGCGGCCAGGACCTGCTCGTCGTCCTCCAGGTCCGAGGTGCCACGCAGCAGCACGCTCCAGCCGGTGCGCGTGGCCTCGTCGTAACCGTCCACCTCGAAGGCCATGCTGGCCCGGCGGCTGGCCGCGTCCAGGGTCAGGCCCGACGCGGTGCGGAAGCACACCCGACGTCCGATGCGGACGTGGTTGACCGGCAACACGATCGGGTCGCCGGCCTGGACGAAGGCGACCCGTCCCACCGGTGACAGGTCGACCAGGTGCAGGCAGGTGTCGGCGTCCAGGACCTCGAGGCCCTGGCGATCGGCGGGTCGGGGCGTGGTGGACATGGGATCCTCCGGGCAGCGGGGTCAGGCAGGCCGCGGACGGCCGTGGGTACGGCTCAGGACGGATCCGGCGCGGCGGGCGTCGATGTCGTGGCAGCCGTGACGGGGATGCGCCGACCACTGATCGTCCGGGGCAGGACCTGTACGAAGTGGTTGCGGTCACCACCGGCGAAGGTGTGCAGGCCCATGCCCGCCAGTCGGTCGACCTCGTCGCCGTCGGTGACCTCGACCAGCCGGCCCCGGACCAGCACGCTCCAGCCGGTGTGGTCGTCGAGGTCGACGTGGTCGACCTGGAAGGTCACCTCGTCGCGGGCGTCGGTGGCGCCCAGCTTGGACCCGACCCCCGTGCGGAACAGCACGCTGCCACGGTCGACGACGTAGTTGACGGGGAAGATCACCGGGCCACCGTCGTCGTTGAGCGCGATGCGTCCCACCCGGGATCCCGCCAGCAGCTGCAGGCACTCGCCGACGTCGAGGTGGACCAGTCGGCCCTCGTCGCGGAAGGACTCGAGGTCCCGGTAGGCGTCGAGCGCGTCGCGGCTCACGACTCCTCCTTCCCGTGGTCCAGCACCCGTCCATCGACCCGTTCGGGCGCGACGGCCAACCACTGGCGGTCCCGATAGCCCGCCAGCCACGTGGGTCGACCGCGGATGTCGTGGCGGGTGTGCTCGACCAGGTCGTCCACGGGGTGCAGGCGTCCCTGGACCACCACGCTCCACCCGGTGTGGTCGTCGCGGTCGTAGCCGTCGACCTCGAAGACGACTCGACGGCCCGGTCGTCGCACCGCGGCGTGGAGCTTGGAACCGGCCACCGAGACGAACAGGATCTCGTTGTCACGCACCACGTGGTTGACCGGCACGACACGCGGTTCGCCGTCGGCGACGAAGCCCAGGCGTCCCAGCGGCGCGGCCTCGAGCCGCTCCCAGCACTGGTCCTGGTCGAGGATCGTGAGCCCGTGCCGGTCGGGTGGCGCTGCGGACGCCAGCGCGGCGTCCTGCATGGTGGACGGGTCGGTCGTGGTCGCCATCGTGGTCTCCGATCGGTGCGGGAAGGGGCCCGGGCCGTCCCCACGAGCATGGCCGCCGCGGTGCCACCCCGGGTCGGAGTCCGGCCCGACTCGTCTGCCCGAGGGTCCCGATCCGATCGGGACGCTCGGGACCCGGATCAGTAGCGCCGTTCCTCGCGGGCGCGGGTCTCGGCGAGGTAGGCGGCGGCCTCGACCCGGCGGCTGACCTCGAGCTTGCCCAGGATGCCGGAGACGTAGTTCTTGATGGTCTTCTCGGCGAGGTGGAGGCGCTCGGCGATCTCGCGGTTGGTGCGTCCGTCGGCGATCATGTCGAGGATGCGCTCCTCGGTCGGCGTGAGCCGCGCCAGGCGCTCGTCGCGGCCCTCCTCGGGGTTGCGGACCCGCTCGAGGACGCGCTGGGTGACCGCGGGGTCCAGGATGGACTCGCCCCGGCCGACACGCCGGATGGAGTCGGCCAACTGCTGGCCCCGGACCTGCTTGAGCAGGTACCCGGCCGCCCCCGCCATGATCGAGTCGAACAGCGCCTGGTCGTCGGAGTACGACGTGAGCATCAGGACCCGGGTCTCGGGTCGTCGGGACCGGATCTCGCGACAGGCGTCGACGCCGTTGCCGTCGGGCAGGCGCACGTCCATCACGACCACGTCGGGCTCGAACACCCGGGCTCGTGCCACCGCCTCCTGCGCGGTGCCCGCCTCGACCACCACCTCGAGGTCGTCGGTGGCGTCCAGCACGGCCGACAGGCCCTGGCGGACGATCTCGTGGTCGTCGACCAACATCACGCGCACCACCGGCGGCACGGCGCCGACCCCCGAGGGGTCGGTCGCGGGATCCTCGTCGGACCCGTGGCGTGGCTCGGCGGATGGCTCCTGGGGTGTCATGGTGACTCCGGTTCGGACGTGGGGATGCCGCCGGCCATGGGCGGCTCGAGGGGCAGGGTCACGCACAGCCGGGTACCGGCGCCGGGGGCGGCGTCGACCCGCACCCGTCCGCCGTGCAGGGCCGCGCGTTCCCGCACGTTGACCAGTCCGTGCCCGGCCGAGGGCTGGCCCGGGTCGAAGCCGAGGCCGTCGTCGACCACGACCAGGTCGAGCGTGTCCGGGCCGAGGTCGAGACGGACCTCGACGTCGGAGGCCCCGGCGTGGCGGGCGACGTTGGACAGCGCCTCACGGACCACCAGCAGCAGGTCGGGGACCATGGCGTCGGGGACGACGGTGGCCGTGCGGGCGTCCACGACCAGGCGCGGCCGGGTGAGCGCGTTGACCTCGTGCTCCCGGGCCAGTTCGACCAGCCCGGCCCGCAGGCCGAGCGCAGCCGCGTCGTCGGCCTGCAGGGCGAAGATGGTGTTGCGCAGGTCGCGGATGGTGGTGTCGATCGCGTCCACCGCCGTGTCGAGTCGTGCGGCCACCCGGTCGGGGTCGGACCGGACCATCGTGCGCGCCGAGTCCAGCCCCATGCCGATGGAGAACAGCGTCTGGATGATGCCGTCGTGCAGGTCGCGCGACAGGCGGTCGCGCTCGCCCGCCACGGCCAGTCGCTGCAGCCGCTCGGCCAGTACGGCGTTGTCGATCGCGGCCCCCACCTGGAGGGCGAGCAACTCGACGAAGTCCTCGTCGGCGGCGGTGAAGCCACCAGGCTTGTCGGTCAGGTAGAGGTTGCCGAACACGGTGCCGCCGGACACCACGGGGGTCCCCAGGAAGGTGGTCATCGGCGGGTGGTGGTCGGGGAAGCCCGACGACGCGGGATGCCGCCCGAGGTCCGGGACCCGCAACGTCGACGGGTCACGCACGAGCAGGCCGAGGACGCCGCGCCCCGTCGGCAGGTGGTCGATCCGCCGCACGGTGTCGTCGTCGATCCCGGAGTGGACGAAGCGCTTGAGCGACTGGTCGTCACCGATGACCCCCACGGCCGCGTAGCGCGCGCCGGTGGCCTCGCGCGCGACCACCACCACGTGCTCGAGGAGGTCGTCGAGCTCCAGCTCCCCGGCCAGCGCCGACGCGACACGTCCCATCGCCGCAAGGCGCGCGTCCTCGGGGATGTCGGGCATGGTCACGGTCGGGCCTGGCGCAGGGGTGGGTGTCACGCGATCCGGGAACCGCCATGGTGGCACACCTCCGGGTCGTGTGGGGCGATCCCGGACAACCGGCGCGCGACCACCACCGTGAACGTCTGCACGACCCGGCGGGCCAGGTGGCGGCCCAGCAGCCGGTTCGTGACCGAGCCGACGGTCGCCCACGGCGGCTCGTAGGCGCCGACCAGGCGCAGCTCGCGCTGGTCGTGGAGCTCCAGGTCGCCGACCATCACCGGGAACCGGTCGACGTGGTCCCGGGCCCGCCAGCACAGGGATCGCACGGCCAGCCGCGGCCCCACCAGGTCGAGCGGGCCGACCCGGGCCAGCGCCGTCACCCCGCGGATCGGCAGCAGGTCGCCGGCGGTCAGGACGACCTCGATGTCGCGCCCGAGGCGCCGCGACGGCGGTGGCAGCCATCGAACCGGCGAGGACGCGAAGCGCGCGCTCATGGTCGCGTCGGGGCATGGCGACACCACGATCGCCGCATGCACGGGGACGCTGCCCATCACCATCGCCTCCTCGCGGTGGGCGCGGGGCCCACGGCGCTCATCGATCGACGTCGCGGTCACCGGCCAGGGCGGCGTGTGCTGCGGCCAGCCGGGCGACCGGGATCCGGAAGGGCGAGCACGACACCTCGTCGATGCCGACGCGGTGGAAGAAGTCGATCGAGGCGGGATCACCCCCCTGCTCGCCGCACACCCCGAGGTCGACGCCCGGGTTGGCCGCCCGCGCGGCGTCCACGGCCGTGGTCACCAACCGACCGACGCCGTCGACGTCGATGGTCGCGAACGGGTCGTCGGGCAGCAGCCCCAGGCTGGCGTACAGGGGCATCAACCGCGCCTCGACGTCGTCCCGGGAGAACCCGAAGGTCATCTGCGTGAGGTCGTTGGTCCCGAACGACAGGAAGTCCACGTGGCCGGCGATGGCCCCGGCGACCAGGGCCGCACGTGGTGTCTCGACCATCGCCCCCAACGCGCAGGGCACGCCGACGCCGTCGGGGCCACCCACCTCGTCGGCAACCGCTCGGATCGCGGTGAGGGCGGCCACCAGCTCGGCCTCGGTGGCCACCAGCGGAACCATGATGCGCAGGTGCGGGTCCCCGCCCGACGCCGCCACCCCGACCGCGGCCTCCAGCAGTGCGCGGACCTGCATGGCGTACAGCCGCGGTCGCAACAGCCCCAGGCGCACCCCGCGGATGCCGAGCATGGGGTTGTCCTCGTGCCAGGAGCGGACGGCGTCCAGGACCCGGTGGCCCGCGCCGTCGAGCTGCCCGGTGGCGTCCTCCACCATCAGCTCGGACAGGTCGGGCAGGAACTCGTGCAGCGGCGGGTCGAGCAGCCGCACCGTCACCGGCAGCCCGTCCATGGCCTCGAGCAGTCCGGTGAAGTCACCCTTCTGCAGCGTGGCGAGGTCCCGGAGTGCCTCGGCCTCGTCGCGCGCCGACGTCGCGAGGATGGCCCGCCGGACCAGGGGCAGCCGATCGTCGAGGAACTGGTGCTCGGTGCGGCACAGGCCGATCCCGGCCGCACCGCGCATCCGGGCCTGCCGGGCGTCTTCGGGCGTGTCGGCGTTGGCCCACACCTCCAGTTCTCGCAGGTCGTCGGCCCAGTCGAGCAGTCGTGCCAGTGACGCCGGCGGCTCCGGCGCCACGACCGGGACCCGGCCCACCACCACCTCCCCGGTCCGACCGTCGATCGAGATGACGTCCCCGGCCCGGACCACGGTGTCGCCGACGCACAACTGCCCGCCGGCGACGTCCACGGCCACGTCGGCGGCCCCGCAGACCGCCGGTTTCCCCATGCCCCGGGCCACGACCGCCGCATGGCTGACCAGGCCACCACGACTGGTCAGGACCCCCTGGGCCGCGACCAGGCCGTGGAGGTCCTCGGGCGACGTCTGCTCCCGGACCAGGATGACGGCCTCCCCGTCGGCCGCGCGCTCCTCGGCCTCGTCGGCGTCGAACACCACCGCTCCCGACGCCGCACCCGGCGACGCCGGCAGGCCCGTCGTGAGGACCGTGTAGGCGACCTCCGAGTCGAAGCGTGGGTGCAGCAGCCGCTCCAGCTGGACCGGGGTGAACCGACCCACCGCGGTGGGTCGGTCGATCAGGTCCTCGTCGACCATCTCCACCGCCATGCGCAGGGCGGCCGTGGCACTTCGCGCGCCGACCCGGGTCTGCAGGACGAACAGCTCGCCGTCCTCGATCGTGAACTCGATGTCACACATGTCGTGGTAGCGCTGCTCGAGTCGGGCGAACACCCCGTGCAACTGCTCGTCGCAGTCCGGGAAGTGCTCGGCCAACCGCGCCAGCGGTTCGGTGGTGCGGATGCCGGCCACGACGTCCTCGCCCTGCGCCGACAGCAGGAAGTCCCCGAACGGCTCGGCGGCACCGGTGGCCGGGTCGCGCGTGAAGGCCACACCCGTCCCGGACCCGGGTCCGGCGTTGCCGAAGACCATGGCCTGGACGTTGACGGCAGTGCCCAGGTCGTCGGGGATGTCGTTGAGCTGGCGGTAGGTTCGGGCGCGCCGCCCGTCCCAGGACCGGAAGACGGCCGCGATCGCGCGCTGGAGCTGGTCCCACGGGTCGTAGGGGAAGTCCGTGCCGGTGGCCACACGGATGGCGTCCTCCTCGGCAGTGGCCAGGGCGGCCAGCCCGGCCGCGTCGAGGTCACTGGCGTCGACGGCGCCGGCGGCCTGCAGGATCGGGCGGCCGGCGGCCGCCATCACCTCGTCGGGCACCCCCAGCACCACCCGGGCGAACTGGTCCAGCAGGCGTCGGTGGGCGTCGTTGGCGAACCAGTCGCCGTCGCCACGGGCGGCCAGGGCAGGCAGTGCCGCCGGGGTCAGCCCCAGGTTCAGCACGGTGTCCATCATGCCCGGCATCGAGAACCTGGCCCCCGACCGGACCGACAGGAGCAGCGGTTGGTCGGGGTCCCCGAAGCGGCTGCCGCACGCGGACTCCAGTCGTGCGACCGAACGGCGGACCTCGTCCATCAGCCCGGCGGGGAGTCGACCGTCGGCGGCCATGGCCGCGCGGCACGCGTCGGTGGTGATCGTGAACCCCGGGGGCACCGGCAGTCCCATCCGGGTCATCTCGGCCAGGTTCGCCCCCTTGCCGCCCAGCAGGTCGTGGTCACTGGCGCGCCCGTCGGCGAAGGACTGCACCCACCTCACGACGTACCCCCGGCGTGGGGGTGTCCGGTCGAGGCCGTCATGAGTCGTCCTCCTCGGGACCCAGGCGGCGTCCGTCCACCTGGGTGGGCACCAGTCGCAGCCACTGGCGGTCGGGGCGCCCGTCCAGCCAGCCCGGACGCCCCCGGCGCTCGTTGCCGGCCGTCGCGACCAGGTCGTCGATGGGGTGGAGGTGGCCGTGCACCACGACGCTCCAGCCGGTGTGGGCATCGGCGTCGTAGCCGTCGACCTCGAAGGCCGCGGACGCACCGGGCTGATGACGCGTCGCGTGCAGCTTCGAGCCCGGGACCGACACGAACCGGATCTCGCCGTCGCGCACGACGTGGTTGACCGGCACCAGGTGCGGTGCCCCGTCGACCAGGATCACCAGGCGACCGAGCGGTTCGGCGGCGAGGTGGGCCCAGCTCACGTCCTCGTCGAGCACGGCGAGGCCGACCCGGTCACGGGCCGCCGCCTCCAGCCCGGCGTGCTGCATGGTGGGAAGGGTTCGGGTGGTGGGCATGTCGTCTCCGTCCGCTCTGGGTTGAACAGTGGGGTTGAACATGGGGGTCGAGCATGGATCCCGGCCGGCCCCACGCGGCCGGAGTCCGGCCCGGTCCGTGGGGCCGAGGGTCCCGATCCGGTCGGGACCGGCCACCGGGGTGGGAGCCCGTCGCTCCCCCCTTCGGCGCCGTCGGCCCCCGATCGATCGCCGAGGTCAGGACGCGGCCGGTGGCACGACCATGACCGGGCAGTGGGCATGGCTGGCGACCTGGTTGCTCGTGGAGCCCAGCAGCAGCCCGGCGAAGCCGCCGCGACCGCGACTGCCGACCACGAGCAGGTCCGCGTCGTCGGACGCCGCCACCAGTGCGGCAGCCGGTGGGCCCTGCGTGACGACCTGCTCGATCGGGACGTCGCGGGGTCGGTCGGCCAGCACGTCCGCGAGCACCTCGCGGGCCGCCTCCCGGCACTCCTGGTCGGTCGGCATGATGCCGACGTAGGTCGGTCCCATCACGGCCGGTGGAGTCCAGGCGTGCACGGCCCGGACCACGCCGCCACGACGCCGTGCCTCCTCGAGTGCCCGGGTGAGTGCCCGTCGGGAATGTGGGGAGTCGTCGATGCCGACGACGATGCGAGTGGTCATGGGGTGCTCGATGTCCGATGGCGTCACCGTTGCCCCCGGTCGGCGTTTCGGCCGGTGCCGACCGTCCCGGCCCCGCCGGGCCGGTCGGCACCCCCCGGTCGGGCCCCGCGCCGCCACGCTGCCGACAGGTCGGCAGGCGCCGACCGGGGCTCGGAGGACGACATGGTGGACACGATCGTGGTGGGCATGGACGGATCACCCGGTGCCGATGCAGCCCTGGCGTGGGCCCTGGAGGTGGCCCGGGACCGCGACGTCCGGGTCGAGGCCGTGATGGCCTGGGACTGGCTCGGCCAGCCCCGACGCCGGGACGGCCTGGGCTTCGACCCGGACTTCGACCAGGACGCGGCCGGGGTGATCCTCGACGAGGTGGTGGACGCCGTCGTCCGACGATCGGGCGCCGAGGGTCTCGAGGTCGACCGCCGCGCCGTGCTCGACCTGCCGGTCCGAGCCCTGCTCACCGCCGCACGGGACGCCACGCTGCTGGTCGTCGGCCGACGGGGGCTGGGGGTCGCCCGCGACCTGCTCCGGGGGGGCGTCGGGGGGATGCTGCTGGGATCGGTCAGCCAGCAGGTCCTGGCGCACGCACCGTGCCCGGTGGTGGTGGTCCCCGACACCGACGACCGCGCCGCGGGTCCCGCGGCGGACGGGACCTCCGGGCACCGGGAGGGGGTCGGTCTCGGATCCCGGGCGGACGTCGTCGGGTGACCATGGGCTCGTCGCACACCGTGACGCCACCGTCGAAGGAGAACGCCATGGAGGCCCGAACCGTCAACCAGCCCATCGTCGAGGAGTCGGTCCTGGCACGACGGGTGTTCGCCGAGACCGGACCGGCATCGATCGTCTGGCTGGTGGTGCGCCTCTACCTGGGCTACGAGTGGCTCGTGGCCGGCTGGGACAAGGTGACGTCGGACGCCTGGATGAGCGGGGGCGCCGCCCTGCAGGGGTTCGCCGGCGGGGCCGTGGAAAACGGGACGGCCGGTGACCACCCGGCCGTGGCCTACGGCTGGTACGTCACGTTCCTCGAATGGATCCGCGACAGCGCCCACACCTGGATGGCACCGCTGGTGGCCGTCGGGGAGGTCATGATCGGGCTCGCCCTGCTGGCCGGTGCGTTCGTGGGCGTGGCCGCCTTCCTGGGCGTGGTGCTCAACTTCAGCTTCGTGTTCGCCGGGTCGGCCGGGGTCAACCCGCTGTTCCTGGTGCTGGGCCTGCTGCTGATGCTGGCATGGCGCAACGCCGGGTGGTACGGCCTGGACCGCTGGCTGCTGCCGATGGTGGGCACGCCTGCCGGGCGGATGCAGGACCATCGCCACGACACGACCGCGGCGGCGGTGACCTGACCACCACGGATGCGCGTGGCGACGTGGACCCCGACCCGACGGTCGGGGTCCACGGGCGTGACGGGGGGTCGCGACCGGCACCCGACCCGTCTGTCGGCCCCCGGTCACCACGACCCGAACGAGTAGCGTGCATGGTCCGACACGGCGACGCGGCCGGTCCGATGACGACCACCCGCGCACCACGGCGTCCTGCCCCGCGTCCCACCGCTCGGTCCCACCGGGACCGGCCCGCCACCACCTCCGGAGCCACGCATGAGCACCATCATCTACACCTACACCGACGAGGCCCCCGCCCTGGCCACCAACTCGTTGCTGCCGATCGTCAACGCGTTCACCTCGGCGGCGGGTGTCGAGGTGGAGACGCGTGACATCTCGTTGGCCGGACGCATCCTGGCGGTCTTCCCCGACCATCTCGACGACGACCAGGTGGTCAACGACGCCCTGGCGGAACTGGGCGCCCTGGCCACCACGCGCGAGGCCAACATCGTCAAGCTCCCCAACATCTCGGCGTCGGTCCCCCAGCTCAAGGAGGCCATCCGCGAGCTGCAGGCCGACGGCTACGCCGTGCCCGACTACCCCGAGGAGCCGGCGACCCCCGACGAGCAGGAGGTCCGTGACCGGTACGACCAGGTCAAGGGCTCGGCGGTCAACCCGGTCCTGCGCGAGGGCAACTCGGACCGTCGCGCACCCGAGGCCGTCAAGCAGTTCGCCCGCAACCACCCCCACCGCATGGGCGAGTGGTCGGCCGACAGCGACTCGCACGTCGCGACCATGGACGACGACGACTTCCGCCACACCGAGCGCTCGGTCACGTTGGACCACGACGACGACGTGGTGATCGAACACGTCGCCGACGACGGCACCGTCACGGTCCTCAAGGAGTCCACGCCGTTGCTGGCGGGCGAGATCATCGACGCCGCCGTGATGCGCAAGGACGCCCTGCTCGCCTTCCTGGCCGCCGAGGTCGCGGACGCACGTGAGCGGGACGTGCTGTTCTCGATCCACATGAAGGCGACGATGATGAAGGTGTCGGACCCGATCATCTTCGGCCACGCGGTCGCGACCTACTTCGACGAGGTGTTCGACCGCCACGCGGAGGCGCTGGGCCGGGTCGGGGTGAGCCCCAACGACGGGATCGCCAGCCTCGAGCGGGCGATCGGCGACCTCGACGACGACACCCAACAGGCCATCCGCGATGACCTGCAGGCCGCCTACGCGGCCGGACCGGACCTGGCCCAGGTCAACTCCGACAAGGGCATCACCAACCTGCACGTCCCCAGCGACACCATCATCGACGCCTCCATGCCGGCGATGATCCGCTCGTCGGGCCAGATGTGGGGCCCCGACGGTGACCTGCGCGACGCCAAGGCGGTCATCCCCGATTCCAGCTACGCCGACCTGTACGCCGAGACGATCACCGACTGCAAGGAGCACGGGGCGTTCGACCCGACCACGATGGGCACGGTCCAGAACATCGGCCTGATGGCCAAGAAGGCCGAGGAGTACGGGAGCCACGACAAGACCTTCGAGGTCCCCGCCGACGGCACGGTGCGGGTCGTGGACCAGGCCGGGACCACGCTGCTCCAACACCAGGTCGCGACCGGAGACGTGTGGCGCATGTGCCAGACCAAGGACGCCCCGGTGACGGACTGGGTCCAGCTGGCCGTGCGGCGGGCCCGCGCCACCGGCATGCCGATCGTGTTCTGGCTGGACCCCGACCGCTCCCACGACACGGCCCTGCGGGCCAAGGTCGACGCCGAACTGTCCGACCACGACACCGATGACCTGGACATCGAGTTCCTCGACGTCGCCGCCGCCACCCGGTTCACCCTCGAGCGCGTGCGCGCCGGCGAGGACACGATCTCGGTGACCGGCAACGTGCTGCGCGACTACCTCACCGACCTGTTCCCGATCCTGGAGGTGGGGACGTCGGCCAAGATGCTGTCGATCGTGCCGCTGATGAACGGCGGTGGGCTGTTCGAGACCGGGGCGGGTGGCTCCGCCCCCAAGCACGTGCAGCAGTTCGTGGCGGAGAACCACCTGCGATGGGACTCCCTGGGAGAATTCCTGGCGCTGGGTGCCTCGCTGGAACACCTCGCCGAGACCTTCGACAACGAGCGGGCCCGCATCCTGGGTGTGACCATCCAGGCAGCCACGGCCACCCTGCTCCAGGAGGGACAGGGGCCGTCCCGCGTCGTCGACGAGATCGACAACCGGGGCAGCCACGCCCACCTCGCCGGGCACTGGGCACGCGAACTGGCCGACCAGGACGACGATGCGGACGTCGCCGAGATCTTCGGCGAGCTGGCGGACCGCCTGGCCGCCGAGATGGACACGATCCAGGCCGAGCTGCTGGAGGTGCAGGGCGCCGAGGTGGAGCTCGGCGGCTACTACTGGCCGGACCGTGACCGGGTCGCGGCGGCCATGCGTCCCAGCGCCACCCTCAACGCGATCCTCGACGACTTCACGGCCTGACCAACGGGTGCCCAGGACGGCCGTCACCGGATGCCACGCGGTGTTTGCGCAAACACCGGAACGCCCCTTGCGCAGACACCGGAACGCCTCGGGTGGCGAACCCTCCACGCGGTCCACCGTGCTGCCACCTAGGCTGCACCCGGACGAGGATCCCCAATGGAAACCATCGGCCGTCCCGGCCCCCGCCTGCGGGGACCGGCCGACCAACGCACCGTGCGCGACCACAACCTCGCGCTGGTGCTCCAACACGTCGGGGCGAGTGCCATCACGTCACGCGCCCAGCTGGCGGGTGACACCGGGCTGAACAAGACCACCGTGTCGAGCCTGGTCAACGAGCTCATGGAACGTCGGCTCCTGACCGAGGGCGGCGTGCAACGCAATGGCGATGTCGGTCGGCCCGCCGTCCGGGTCAAGCTCGACGGTGACTGCTGGGTCGCGGTCGGCATGGAGGTCAACGTCGACTCGCTGGGCTGGGCGATCGTGGACCTGCAGGGTCGGGTGCGTGACGAGGGCCACCAGGTCCAGGACAACCGGACCCGCTCCCCCGAGGCATCGCTCACCATCCTGGCCGATGCCGTCCGGGCGGCCATCGACCGGGCCTCCGACGACCACCTGGTCCCCATGGGCGCCGCCATCGGACTGCCGGGGCTGGTGGACGCCCGCCGCCGCGACCTGCTGGTCGCGCCGAACCTGGGGTGGGAGGACGTCCCGGCGAGCCGACTGCTCGGCGAACTGCTGCAGCCGACCGGACTGGACGTGGTGGTGGACAACGAGGCCAACCTGGCCGCGCTGGCCGAACGCTGGCACGGTGTCGGCCGTGACCTCGACGACTTCGTGCACATCTCCGGTGAGGTCGGCGTCGGGGCCGGCGTGATCATCCGGGGTGCGCTGCACCGGGGGTCGATCGGCTTCGGCGGCGAGTTGGGCCACATGACCCTGGAACCGGACGGCGAGCCGTGCAGGTGTGGTGGTCGTGGCTGCGTGGAGACCCGCGTGGGCCTCGAAGCGGTGCTGCGTTCCGCCGGGTTCGACGTCGCCGCCACGCTCAGTGGCCAGGCCGACGGCGTGCGCCCGGCCCAGCTGCTGGCACGGGCGGCGACCGACGGCGACCCGAGGGTGCTGGCCGCGCTGCAGGACGCCGGCAGTGCGCTGGGCACGGCGCTGGCGTCGGCGGTGAACCTGCTGTCGCCGGACGGCATCGTGCTCGGGGGCTACTTCGCCGCCCTGCACGACTGGCTCGCCCCCGCCATCGAGGCGGAGCTGGCCGCCCGGGTCCTGTCCGAGCGCCATCGTCCCACGCAGGTCCTGCGCTCGGGCCTGGACCACGAGGCCACGTCCCGAGGCGCCGCCGAGGTGGTCATCCGCGAGGCCCTGGCCATGCCGAGCCGGATCACCGCCCCGGCCTGACGGGCCCCCCGGGCCCGACCGGGCCGTGCGGGGGCAACCAGGCCGCGTGGGTCACCAGACGGTGTCGTCGCGGTTGAGGCCGTCGAGCGCCGCCGAGACCGCGTCGAGCCGATCCCGGACCGCGGGATCGGGGTCGATCGGGTCGATCGACTGGCCACCACCGGCGTTCCATCCGGCAGCCACGTCGTAGGGCGAGGCGTCGGCCAGCAGCGCCGCGGCCTGTGCGGCCCCACCCATCGCCACCAGTTCGGCCACCGGTGGCAGGCGCAGGCCACGACCCGTGAGCGTCCCGAGCGCACGTCGCCAGGCCTCGCCGGCCGCGCCACCACCGACCAGGGTCAGGGGCGCGTCCGCGGCGACGTCGCCGGTCAGGTCGTGGATCCGCTCCAGGGCCAGGACCAGCGAGTGGGCCGCACCCAGGTAGGTGGCCCACAGCACCTCCTGGGGGGTCGTGTGGTGGGTCATGCCGACGACCGAGCCACGGGCGTGGGGCAGGTCAGGGGTGCGCTCGCCGTCCAGGTAGGGCAGCACGACGACCTCGGCGGTGTCGGCGACGTCGGCCCGGTCCAGGCCCAGGACGGTGGCCATCCGATCGACTGCCAGCGTGCAGTTCAGGGCGGCTGCCAGCGGGAGGAACCCGTCGGTTGCATCGGCGAAGCCGGCGATCAGCCCGGTGGCGTCGGCCACGGGGGTGGTGGTGACGCAGAAGGCGGTCCCGGACGTCCCCAGGCTCACGATCGGCTCGCCCGGCGACACGCCCAGGCCCAGCGCCGCAGCGGCGTTGTCCCCGGTGCCGGACCCCACCGGGATGCCCGGGGTCAGCCCCAGCGCGGCTGCCGCCTCGGAGGTCACCTCACCCGCGCGGCCGTCGCGGTGCACCTCGCCGAGGCGACCACGGTCGAGTTCGATGTGGTCGAGGACCTCGTCGGCCAGCCGGTCGTGGTGGGTCGAGAACCACGCGGTCCCGGACACGTCCCCCCGGTCGGTGCCGGGGGCGCCGGTCAGGCGCAGGTTGAGGAAGTCGTGGGGCAGGCAGACCGTGGCCGTGCGAGCGGCGACGTCGGGTTCGTGCTCGCGCAGCCACGCCCACTTCGAGGCGGTGAAGGACGCGACCGGCACGACGCCGACCTGTTCGGCCCACCACTGGGCGCCGCCGAGCTCGTCGGTGAGGGCCGCGGCCTGTGGGGCCGACTGGGTGTCGTTCCACAGCTTGGCCTTGCGCAGCGGTCGTCCGTGGTCGTCCAGCACCACCAGCCCGTGCTGTTGGGCGCCGACCGCCACCGCCTCGACGTCGCCGGCACGACCGGTCTGGGCCATGGCCTCCCGGAGGGCGTCCCACCACTGCTCCGGGTCGGACTCGCGGGCGCCGTCACGACCGCTGACGTCGTGGCCGGCGCGGCCCTCGGCGACCAGCGTGCCGTCCTCGACGTCCACGACCACCACCTTGGTGGACTGCGTGGACGAATCGACCCCGGCGACCAGTGGCATGGCAACGACCCTTCACGGCGGTGACGCCGGCTCGACGTGGCGACGACGGCCGGGGAACGCCGGACCGCCGCGGGATGGCCGGGCACGATGCCCGGCCGGGCGGTGGGTCAGGAGACCCGCTCGACATAGCGGTTCACGAGGTTCTCCAGCTCTTCCTGACGCCCGGTGACGGCCTCGGGGCGCAGGTCGGTGTCGACCACCAGGTCGTGGAGGCTGGACAGGCCGTGGTCGCCCGACGTGATCGCGGTCCCGAGGTCGCCGGACCAGCCGCCGTAGCGCTGGTCCAGGACGTCGTCGAGTGCGCCGTCGTCCAGCATGGCGGTGGCGACCAACAGGGACTTCGCGAGCGTGTCCATGCCGCCGACGTGGCCGTGGAACAGGTCCACGCGGGCCATCGACTGGCGTCGAAGCTTGGTGTCGAACATGAAGCCGCCGCTGGTGAAGCCTCCACCCTTGAGGATGTGGTAGGTCACCAGGCTCATGGTCTCCACGGACTGGGGGAACTGGTCGGTGTCCCAGCCCAGTCGGTCGTCACCGGTGTTGGCGTCGATGGAGCCGAAGATCCCGGCCTCGACCGCGGTGGCCACCTCGTGCACGAACTCGTGTCCGGCAAGCGTGGCGTGGTTGCCCTCGATGTTGACCTGGAACTCGTCGGACAGGCCGTGGCGCTCGAGGAAGCCGGCCACCGTCGCGGTGTCGTGGTCGTACTGGTGCTTGGTGGGCTCCTGGGGCTTGGGCTCGAGCAGCAGGGCGCCGGTGAAGCCGATCTCGTGCTTGTACTCCACGACCATGTGGAGGAACCGCGCGAGCTGGTCGAGTTCCCGTGCCAGGTCGGTGTTGAGGATGGTCTCGTAGCCCTCTCGGCCACCCCACAGCACGTAGTTGGCGCCGCCGAGACGATGCGTCACGTCCATGGCGTGCTTGACCTGTGCGGCGGCGTGGGCGAAGACCTCGGGGTCGGGGTTGGTGGCGGCACCGGCGGCGTAGCGCGGGTTGCTGAACAGGTTGGCCGTGCCCCACAGCAGCTTGACCCCGGTCTGCTCCATGTACTCGGCGGCCTCGTCGGCGAGGACGTCGAGGTTGCTCGCACTCTCCTTGAAGCTGTCGGCCTCGGGGGCCATGTCGTAGTCGTGGAAGGAGTAGTACGGGACCCCGAGCTTGTCGAAGAACTCGAAGGCCACCGCCATCTTCTCGCGGGCGGCCTCCATCGGGTCGCGGGCGGCGTCCAGCCAGGGACGATCGAAGGTGCCGCTGCCGAACACGTCGCTGCCCGGCCAGTTGAACGAGTGCCAGTAGCACGCCGCGATGCGCAGGTGCTCCTCCATGGTCTTGTCGCCGACGACGCGATCGGCGTCGTACCAGCGGAAGGCCAGTGGGTTGTCGGACTCGGGCCCCTCGTAGGGGATCGCGTCGGGCACGTCGTCGAAGAACATGGGCGGATCCTGTCGGTCGCGCGGCACGGCCGGCGGGGTGGGTCCCGGAACCGTCGCCGCCGGTGGTTGTCGGGGGCGGTGGTGGCGCCACGAACGACCTGCGACGGCCGCCATCATTACGTCACCTGAAGCAACTATCATCCTAGGGCAGATGGGCACTGCGCGGCAATGCCGGGGACCGGACGATGGGACCGCATCTGGTGTCGATGGCGGGCGGCGACGTCGGGCATGCTGGCCCGGCCCGTCGACGGAACGTCGCGGCCACGTGCTGGAGGCATCGTGATCACCTTGCAGGCCGGACCGGACCGCGTGGCGGTCGACCCCGACGACGGGGCGCGGCTCGTGTCCTGGGTGGCCGGGGGCCGGGAGCGGCTCGTGGCACGCTCGGACGCCACCGATGCCGACTTCGGCCACGGCGTGTTCGTGATGGCCCCATGGGCGGGTCGCATCGCCGGCGGCCGACTGCACTGGGACGGGGTCGACCACCTCCTGCCGCGACGGATGCAGGGAAACGCGATCCACGGCCTGGTCGACGAGTCGACGTGGACGGTGGCCGCCTCGACGACGCAGGAGGTGCGCCTGGTCCACCGCATCCACGAGCCGGCAGGGCCGTGGACGGACGCGGTCGTCACCCACCACGTCGCGCTGGAGCCGGGACGACTGCGGCTGCGGTTGGCGCTGCAGGCCCCCGGCGCGGACGTCCCCGTGGCACTGGGCTGGCACCCCTGCTTCCAGCGCCCGTCGTCGGGCGAGGTGTCCGTCACGGTGCCGGCCGACCACACCCTGGACGTCGACGACCAGGTCGTGCCGACCGGTCGACTCCTGCCCGTCGCGGGCGACACCGACCTGCGCGATGGACCCGCGCTCGGCGACCGACGCCTCGACGACACCTGGATCGGCGTCGAGGGGCCGCTGCGGGTCAGCTGGCCGGACCTCGACCTGACCATGCAGGGCTCAGCAGGGATGACCACCGCCGTGGTGTTCACCCCCCCGACCCACCTGTGCGTGGAGCCCCAGTCGGCCTGGCCGGACCCCGTCCGACTCGCGGCCGCCGGCCATGACACCGGCGTGGTGCGAGTGGCGGCGGGCCGGTCCGTGTCGGTCACCACCACCTGGACCTGGGTCACGCGGTGATGGCCACGACCGTTCCCGACCCCGCCGACCGGGCCTGGACCGACCCCACGCGACCCGGCGACGAGCGGGTCGCGGCCCTGCTGGCGGTGATGACCACGACGGAGAAGCTGGCCCAGCTCGGCTCCACCTGGGACCGGCCCGACGCCGACGCGGCGGACCCACCCGACAACGGCGACCACGAGCCCGGGGTGGCACCCATGGAGCACGCGTTCGGCGTCGTCCAGGACTGGGACCGTGTCCGCCGGGTGGGCATCGGCCACCTCACCCGCCCCTTCGGCACCGCCCCCACGACGGTGTCGGACGGGGTGGCCGCCCTCGCACGGCGACAACGGGAGCTGGTGGGCCACGGCCGACTCGGCATCCCCGCGATCGCCCACGAGGAGTGCCTGACCGGGTTCACCACGCTCGGCGCGACCGTCAACCCCACCCCCCTGGCACTGGCGGCGACGTTCGACCCGGGACTGGTCGAACGGCTCGCGGCCCGCATCGGCGCCGACCTGCGCGCGGTCGACGTCCACCAGGCGCTGGCCCCGGTCCTGGACGTGGTCGTGGACCCGCGGTGGGGCCGGACCGAGGAGACCTTCGGGGCCGATCCCCTGCTGGTCGGCATGCTCGGAGCGGCCTACGTCCGGGGGCTGGAGTCCGCCGGGATCGTCGCCACGTGCAAGCACTTCGCCGGCCATGCCGCCTCGCGCGCGGCGCGCAACCACGCGCCGGCGTCGCTGGGACCGCGCGAGCTCGCCGATGTCCACCTGGTGCCGTTCGAGTGGGCCCTGCGCCACGGCGGTGCCCGCTCGGTGATGAACTCCTACGCCGACGTCGACGGCGTGCCCCCGGCGGCCGACGGCGCACTCCTGACCGACCTGCTGCGCGACGACTGGGGCTTCACCGGGACCGTCGTGTCCGACTACGGCGCGATCGGCTTCCTGGTCGACATGCACCGGGTCGCGACCGACCTCGGCGATGCCGCCGTGCAGGCGCTGGCGGCCGGCATCGACGTCGAGCTGCCCGAGTCCCATGCCTTCGACGACGCCCTGGCCGCACGGATCGACGACGGCGAGGTGGCGAGCCGGCTCCTCGACCGTGCGGTCACCCGCGTCCTGCGCCAGAAGGTCGAGCTGGGGCTGCTGGACCACGGCTGGGCTCCGGGGGGCGATCCCGACGTCGACCTCGACGGACATGCCAACCGCGCGATGGCCCGCGCGACGGCGCGTGCCTCGGTCGTCGTGCTGGCCAACGACGGGATCCTGCCCCTGGAGACCCCGCCGGCCCGCATCGCCGTGCTCGGTCCCGGTGGTGACGACCCGGCGATGTTCCTGGGCTGCTACTCCTACCCGAACCACGTCCTGCCCCGACATCCCGAGCTGGGCCTGGGCATCCCGGTGGACTCGGTGCTGGCGGCGGTCCGCAACCGCTGGCCCGACCACGACGTGGTGGGGGTTCGAGGGTGCCCCGTCTCCGACGAGCTCGACCCCGGCGGGCCCGACCCCGACGAGCTGGTGTCGGCCGTGGCCGCGGCGACGACGTCGGACCTGGTGGTCCTGGTCGTCGGGGACCTGCCGGGCATGTTCGGACGCGGCACGTCCGGCGAGGGCAACGACGCCACCGACCTCCGCCTGCCCGGTCGCCAGCACGACCTCGCCGAGCAGGTGCTGGCCACCGGGACCCCGGTCGTGCTGGTCGTCGTCAGCGGACGGCCCTACGCCATCGGTGACCTGGCCGACCACGCGGCCGCCAGCGTGCAGGCGTTCCTGCCCGGCGCCGAGGGTGGGCACGCCCTGGTGGAAGTGCTGGCCGGCGACGTGGCCCCCGCCGGCCGCCTGCCACTGGACGTGCCACGGGACCCGGGGGGCCAACCGGCCAGCCACCGCCACCCGTTGCTGGGCGAGGTCGGGCTGGGCGTGTCGTCGGCCGACGTCGTCCCGGCGTTCCCGTTCGGGCACGGCCTGGCCTGGACGACCTTCCGGATCGACGAGCTGGCCACGTCGGCGGCCTCCATGACCACGGCCGGCCGGGTCGAGGTCGCCTGCACGGTGACCAACACCGGGGACCGGGCGGGGACCGAGGTCGTGCAGCTGTACCTCGACGACCCCGTGGCCGAGGTCGCCCGCCCGGTGCGCGAACTGCTCGGGTTCGCCCGGGTCACGTTGGACCCCGGCTCGGCGGTCCGGACCACCTTCTCGGTGCACGCGGACCGGCTGTCGTACACGGGCCGGCGGGGCCACCGACTGGTCGACGCCGGTCGGGTCCGGCTGCTGGTGGGCCGGTCGTCGGGGGACCTTCCGCTGGTCGCCACCGTCGACGTCACGGGTCCCACCCGGGCGGTCGGCCACGACCGCGTGCTGGACACGCCGGTTCGGCTGGACGCCCTGGTCCCGGCCCGCCCACGTCGGCCCGGGGCGCCCGCGTCCACGACCGCCGACCGAGCGTCCTAGCCTGACGGGTTGGCCGTCCGACCCGGCCCGAACGTCAAAGCCTGGAGTGACGGTGTCCGAGCCCGATCCTGCCGCCATGTCCGACCACCCCGACCCCGTCGGCCCCACGCCGTCGGTGCCCGAGGCCCCCACCACCTCCCCCGGAACGGTCCCACGGCGGGCCACGCTGGGCGTGGAGGAGGAGTTCCACATCATCGACCCGGCCACCGGCATGCTCGTGCCGCAGGCCGGTCGCCTGCTCGCGCGACTCGACGACACCTTCACCAGCGAGTTGCACCAGTCCAGCATCGAGTCCCGCACGCAGGTGTGCACCTCGCTGGACCAGTTGCGCGACGAGCTGGTGCGGACACGGGGGGAACTGACGGCCGCGGCGGACGCCGAGGGACTGGCGATCGTGGCCGCCGGGACCGTCCCCCTGATCGATCCGACGGTCCAGGAGATCACCGACACGCGTCGGTTCCGGGGGATGCTGGACGACTACCAGCACCTGGTGCGCGAACAGGTCATCTGCTCGTGCCAGGTCCACGTCGGGGTCGACGACATGGACCAGGCGGTCGCGATCATGAACCGGGTGCGGCCGTGGCTCGGCGTCCTGTTGGCGCTGTCGGCGTCCTCCCCGTACTGGGAGGGCAGGGACACCGGCTACGTGTCCTATCGCACCCAGGTGTGGCGACGCTGGCCCACCGCCGGGGTGCCCGGCCGGTACGAGGACTGGCAGGAGTACCAACGTGTCGGTGACCTGCTCGAGCGGGGCGGGAGCGTCGACCAGGGAATGTTCTACTGGGACGTCCGCCCGGCGCCCGCGACCGGCACGATCGAGTTCCGCATCGCCGACGCCTGCACCACCATCGACGACGTGCTGATCCAGGCCGCGCTGTGTCGCGCGCTGGTCCGCATGGAGCGGGTGTCGATGCGCGAGGGCCTCCCCGAGGCACAGGTCCGCGACGAGATCCTCAAGCTCGCGACCTGGCGGGCGGCGCGCTTCGGGCTTGCGGGTGCCCTCATGGACCCGGCAGCGACCGGTGCGGTCACCACCGACCGGGCCGTGCGCAAGCTGATGGACCACGTGCGGCCTGCCATGGAGGACGCCGGCGACTGGCCAACGGTGCTGCCGATGGTCGAGCAGGTGTTGCAACGGGGCAGCTCGGCACAGCGCCAGCGGGCGCTGGTGCGCGACGGCGGTGACCTGCGCGACGTCGTGGCGGCGCTGGCCGCCGCGACCCGACCCGAGCCGGGGACGGGCTACGGCGTCACCCTGCCGCACGCCGACGCGAAGCTCGACCCGACGGTCGACGCGCCCGACGAGGGCCTCGCCGACCCCACGACCGACGCCGACACGTCGTCGAACGCCGACCCCGCGACCGAGGCCGACGACGATGACCCACCGCCGACCGTCGATGACGTCTACGTCCAGATCATCATCGACGAGGCGGTCCGGCGGGGAGTGCGGGTCGAGGTGCTCGACGCCGGCCACGGCGAACTCCTGCTGGTGGCCCCCGACGGACGCCGGACCACCGTGCGGGCCTCCCTGAGCGAGCAGACCTCGGCGGTCGCGGCGTGGCGGTGCCAGGACAAGGACGCCACCCGTCGAGTGCTGACGGCCGCCGGGATCCGGGTCCCGCGTGGTCGCCTGGCCACGTTCGACGACGGTGACGAGGAGTTCCTCGCCGACGTCGGACAGCTCGTGGTCAAGCCCGTCGAGGGCCAGACCGGCGACGGCGTCACGGTCGGCGTGCGCGACGCCGAGCACCTGGCCACCGCGATCGCGCAGGCGCGGGAGCACGGACCCGACATCCTCCTGGAGGAACGCGTGGTGGGCGACGACCTCCGGGTGATGGTGATCGGCGGCGAGGTGGTCGCAGCGGCCGTGCGGACCCCGGCGACCGTGACCGGGGACGGCGACCACACCATCGGCGAGCTCGTCGCGGACGGCGACCTCCCGGTGGAACCGGACGAGGCCACCGCCGCCGTCGCCGACCAGCAGCTCGACATGGACGACGTTCCGGGTCCCGACGACGGCGTGGCATTGTCCACGGTCGCCAACGTCCACCGCGGGGGGTCCATCGACGACGTGACCGACCGCCTGTCGGACGAGCTGCGTGCCGTCTGTGTCGAGGCGGCCGACGCCATCGGGATCCCCGTGGCGGGCGTGGACCTGATGGTCCCGGACGTCACGGGCACCGAGTACGCGGTGATCGAGGTCAACGAGCGGCCGGGGCTGGCCAACCACGAGCCCCACCCGGTCGTGCAGCGCTGGTTCGACGTCGTGCTGCCCTGACCGGCGCGGCACCGGTGCCCACCGGTCACTCGATCGGGCGCTGGTGCGGCAGGCCCGGCTCGTCGTGGTCCTCGATCCAGGTGTCGATGCGCTCCCACCAGGCGTAGAGCCAGTCGGTCCGCTCGGCCGCGTCCTCGGGGACCTCCTCGCGCGGGACGTGCCACATCGCCATCCGGATCGAGTGCTCCAGTGGCAGTTCGGTCAGGACCTCCATGACCGACGACAGTCGCTCCAGCCCGGTGTGGGCGACCACGACGATGTCGGCGTCGGGGTTGTCGTCGAGCGCGCGGAGCACACCGCCCGGGCGAGGTGGCAGCACCCGCTCCAGGTCCCGGGCTCGCGGGATGAATTCGTCCAGGCCGCGGTCGGACAGTCGCTGGATCGCCCGGGCGCGACGTCCGGGGGTGAAGTTGCCACCCTCCGGGAAGATCACGAGCGCACCGTCGTCACCGAGTCCCGCCGCCAGCCAGCCGATCTGGTCCACCACCCCGGCGCCGGCCGGGGGGTTGGGCGAGATGAAGGCGTTGGGGAACCGGTTGAGGGCGATGTCGATGCTCGGCAGCCATTGCAGGGTGTCCTTGAGCACCACGGCCGGCACGCGGTCGAACACGTTGGCCAGCAGGTGGACCAGGAGGAAGGAGTCGCCCGCCCCGGCGTGCCGGCTGAGCACCAGCATCGGTCGCGACGGGATCCGGGGTTCGACCACCAGTGCGCCGGGCGCCGACTCGGTCACGATGCGCACGCCCAGGGTCCGCTGGGCGGTGCCGACCAGTCCCCACAGGTACCAGCCGATCAGGCGGACGTGCTGGTCCCGGAACCACGGCGCGTCCAGGCGCCAGCCGAAGCCACTGACGATCCACAGGCCGAACAGGGCGACGACGGCCAGGGTCTCGCGGAACTGGAACACGACCAGCAGCCACAGCAGGCGCAGGACCTTGAGTCGGCCCGGCAGGAATCGCGTGGCGAAGGCCGCGATCGGGATCGCCAGCGGCGTGGTCACCACCAGCAGGACGCTCAGCAGGGGGATGATCGGTGCCAGCACCAGTCGGCGGACCCAACGCGGTGGCAGCCACGTCATCCCGACCTCCTCACGTCCCGGCCAGGTCGTTGGCGTCCAGGTAGGCCTCGGTCGCCTCGCGGGCGGCGGTGATGGTGCTGGCCAGTCCGGAGGCGTCACGATAGGCCAGGTTGGCACGCAGGCTGGTGGGGTCGGGCGCGTTGCCACCGGTCGGGAGCACGTGCACGTCCACCTCGGACGGGACGTCCTCCATGAAGGTGGTGAAGCCGTGGCGCCGGGCGATCTCGAAGCTGACCTGGGCCACGCGCAGGGGGTTCGTGGGGACCGACAGGGGCCGCTCGATCCGACCCACCTGCAGGACCATGACCGTCCGGGCCCCGTGCCGGACCGCGCGCGCGACCGGGATCGAATCGACCAGGCCGCCGTCGAGGTAGTGGCGCCCACCGACCTCGACCGGCTCGAACATGCCCGGGACGGCCGAGGAGGCCAGCAACGCCGGCACCAGCGGCCCCCGGTCGAACCACCTGGCGGCGGCGGTCTCGATGCACGCGGCGACGCAGGCGAACTCGACCGCCAGGTCCTCGATGCGGTGGTGGTCGTCGAACACGTGCTCGAACAGGTCGGCCAGCTGGGAGGTGCGGTGCAGCGCCACCCCGGTCGACACCATCGTGCGCAACCGGTCGAACACCCCGTCGCCCATCAGCCCGGAGTCGTCGACACTGGACCACAGCTCACGCAGCTGGCGGATGCCGTGCCAGTCGGGTGACGACGCGAAGATGGCGCCGTTGATCGCGCCGATGGACGTGCCGAGCACCAGGTCGGGCCGAATCCCGGCACCCACGAGGGCTTCGAGCATGCCGACCTCGGCGGCGCCCAGCACCCCGCCACCGCCCAGCACGAAGGCGATCGGCCGGGCGGCGGGGGCGACGACCGGGTCATCGGCGGTCGCCGAGCCGGCATCGGGCCCGTCGGCAGTCCCGCCGTCGGTCCCCGCGTCGGTCCCGGCGTCAGGCACGTCGCCAGCCGTCGCCGTCACGCACCCAACTGCCGCCCGAGCCGTCATGGGCGTCCAGCAGCGCTCGCAGTTCCGGATGTCGCTCGACCAGCCACGGCAGGTCCGGCAGGCGGATGCGTGACGGATCGTCGACGTCCTCGGCCGTCTCGTCGCCGGCCAGCAGCATCCACCCGGACAGCGTCATGTCGCCCCCGGCCACCACCTCCCCGGCGTCGCCGGGTTCGAAGGTCGCGACCCCGATGCCGGGATCGTCGTCGTCGAAGAGCCGTTCACTGGCGAAGGCGACCGGGGTCTGCAGTGGGCCTGGTCCGCTGCCCATGGTCGGTTCGGCGTCGTGGTCCGATGCGGTCATGGCACGCTCCTCAGCCGGTGCGACGGGTCAGGGGCCGGTACTTGATCCGGGTCGGGTTGACGGCGACCTCGCCCTTGCGCCGGAGCAGGTCGGCCTCGTACTCCGAGTACGAGCCGGGGAACCACACCGCCTCGGAGTCACCCTCGAAGGCCAGGATGTGGGTGGCGACCTTGTCGAGGAACCAGCGATCGTGGCTCGTGATCACGGCGCAGCCGGCGAACTCCAGCAACGCTTCCTCCAGGCCGCGCAACGTGTCGACGTCGAGGTCGTTGGTGGGCTCGTCGAGCAACAGCAGGTTGGCCTCGTTCTGCAACAGCTTGGCGAGGTGGATGCGGTTGCGCTCGCCGCCCGAGCTGGAGCCGACCTTCTTCTGCTGCTCGCCCCCCTTGAACCCGAACGCCGCCACGTAGGCCCGCGACGACATCTCGGTGGCGCCGATCTGGACCCAGTCGGTGCCACCGGTGATCTCCTCGAACACCGACTTCGTCGGGTCCAGGTCCGCACGGGACTGGTCGACGTAGGACAGCGCGACGGTGTCGCCCACGACCACGTCGCCCTCGTCGGGCAGGGTGGCCTCGTCGCCCCGGGCCTCGCCGGCGGCGGTCACGATCATCCGCATCAGCGTGGTCTTGCCCGCCCCGTTGGGCCCGATCACCCCGACGATGCCACCCGGGGGCAGCTTGAAGCTCAGGTCCTCGTACAGCAGGCGGTCGCCGTAGCCCTTGGCGACGTCGTCGACGTCCACCACCACGTCCCCGAGGCGGGGACCGTCCGGGATCATGATGATCGGCTTGGTGACCTGCTTCGGCCGCTGCTTGTTGAGCAGGGTCTCGTAGGCCTGGACGCGGGCCTTGGCCTTGGTGCGACGTCCCTGGGGCGACTGCTTGACCCAGTCCGCCTCCTCGGCCAGCTGGCGCTGGCGCGCGGACTCCTCGCGCTCCTCCTGGGCCAGGCGTTCGCGCTTCTGCTCCAGCCACCCCGAGTAGTTTCCCTGGAAGGGGTAGTAGTTCCCCCGGTCGAGCTCGAGGATCCACTCGGCGACCTCGTCGAGGAAGTAGCGGTCGTGGGTCACCGCCACGACCATGCCCGAGTACTCCGACAGGTGGCGTTGCAGCCAGGCCACGGTCTCGGCGTCGAGGTGGTTGGTCGGCTCGTCCAGCAACAGGATGTCGGGCTTGCTCAGCAGCAACTGGCACAGGGCCACGCGACGACGCTCACCGCCCGACAGCACCGACACGTCCGCGTCGCCGTCCGGGACACGCAGGGCGTCCATGGCGATCTCGATCGTGCGGTCGAGGTCCCACGCGTCGGCGGCGTCGATCTTGTCCTGCACCTCCGACATCCGTTCCAGGACCCGGGCCATCTCGTCGTCGTCCATCGGCTCCGACAGCGATGCGGTGAGCTCGTTGTAGGTCCCGACCAGGCCGGCGGTCTCGCCCATGCCGGCGAGGATGTTCTCGCGGACGTCCTTGTCCTCGTCCAGTTCAGGCTCCTGGGGCAGGTACCCGATCGAGTAGCCGTTCGCGGCCCAGGCCTCACCCTCGAAGTCGGTGTCGACGCCGGCCATGATCTTGAGCAGGGTGGACTTGCCGGTGCCGTTGGGGCCGATCACGCCGATCTTGGCCCCCGGCAGGAACGACAGCCAGACGTTGGACAGGACCTCGCGGCCACCCGGGATGAGCTTGGTCATCCCCTTCATCACGTAGCAGTACTCGGCCATGGCTGGGCAGTCCTTGCAGCAGGGAAGGGGACGGGCCGACACCCACGTCCGCGGAGTCGGGACGGCGCCAGGGAGCGGGTCCGGCGCGGTTCCGGTTCGGTTCGGGTGCGTGTCCGGCCGCGGCGCCGCTGGTGCGGCGTGACGCCGGTGCGTCTCGTCCCACGGTCGATCGTCCAGCCTACCGAGGCCGGTCGTGAGCACGGTTCGCCGACCGGCGCCACCATGTCGACCCGTTCGAAGGGACAGGGGGACCGGGCGAGTCGTCACCCCCGTCGCCAGTACCGTCACCACCGCGTCGACATCTCCACACCACCCACGCCAGCCACGCTCCCCGTCCCGTTCGGGCCGGTCGCGTTCTCGCGCGGTTGCCATGGGCCGCCGGCGTCCGCGCACCGACGATCGACCCGAAGGCACGTCGCCCGATGACCCCGTCCCGCCTGCCGCTCGTTGCCGTCCTCGCCGTCGTCCTGCTCCTGCCGCTCCAGGTGGCCGCCCAGGCCGACCCCGGCGACCTCACCGACACCGAGCTCCAGCGCATCGAGGATGCGGGCCAGTTGACCGACGCCGAGCGCGCGCGGATCGAGTCCAGCGACCAGTTGACCGCGGAGGAACAGGCTCGAATCCAGGGCGCCCGCGACGCCGTCGCGCAGGTCCAGGGTCGCATCTCCGAGGTCGAGGGCAACATCGCCGGGACCGAGGACGAGCTCGACGACCTGCAGGTCGAGCTCACCGCCGCCAGCGAGGAGCTGTCCCGCGCACAGGCCGTGTCCGCCGAGGCGGAACAGGCTGCCGCCGCTGCCCAGGCCGATGTCGATCGCATCCTGGACGACCTCTCCCAGGCCCAGGACGCACGCGAGGACAACGCCGACGAGGTGCGCGCGATGGCGCGCAGCACCTTCATGTACGGCCCCGAGGCCTCGCACTCGATGCTGACCATCGTGGAGGGTCTCAACTCCTCCAGCCCGTCCGAGTTCGCCAAGAACACCGCGGCCCTCGACCGGGTCATGCGAGACCGTGCCGGTGTGCTCGAGGAGTCGGACCGCCTGGTGGCGACGACCGACCTGCTCGGCCAGGAGGCCGACCTGCTCGAACAGGCCCGCCGCGACCGCTTCGACGAAGCCGACGCCGCTCGCGCGCGCGCCGCCGAGCTGCACGCCTCGGTGCTGACCCTGGTGGACGAGACCGACGCGGCCCTGCGTCGCCTCGAGGGGCTGCGCGTCGAACTCGCCGACGAGGAGTCCGCCGCCGAGCAGCAGGCGATCCAGGCCAGCATCGATGCCGAGGCCGCCGCCGAGGAGCGCGAGGCCGAGGCGCGCGCCGCCGCGGCTGCCGCCGCCGACGCCCGTGCGGCCGACGCCCGCAGCGAGGCCGAGGCTGCCGCCGAGGCCCGTGCGCAGGCCGCCGCCGAGGAGGCCGCACGCGCCCGTGCCGCTGCCGAGGAGGCCGCACGCGCACAGGCCGCCGCGGAGGAGGCCGCCCGCGACGCCGCCGCCGAGGAGGCCGCACGCGAGGCCGCCGAAGAGGCCGAAGCCGAAGCCGCCGCAGCCGAAGCCGCCGCGCGCGAGGCCGCCGAAGAGGCCGAGGAGGCCGAGGAGGAGGCCTCGTCGTCCAGCTCCCCGTCGTCGAGCTCCTCGTCGTCCAGCTCCCCGTCGTCCAGCTCCTCGTCGTCCAGCTCCTCGTCGTCCAGCTCCTCGTCGTCGAGTCCTCGTCGTCGAGTTCGTCGTCGTCGAGTTCCAGTTCGTCGAGTTCCTCGTCGTCGGTGTCCCGACGTTCCTCCGGGAGTGGGCTCGAGACCGTCGGTGGCATCACGGTGTCGTCATCCATCGCCGGACAACTCCAGTCGTTGCTGTCGGCCGCCCGCAGCGCCGGGATCAACCTCGGGGGCTCGGGCTACCGCTCCCCGGAGACCACGGTCGCGTTGCGCATCGCCAACGGCTGCCCGGACGTCTACGACTCCCCGCCGTCGTCGTGCCGCGTGCCGACCGCCCGGCCCGGGTCCTCGATGCACGAGAAGGGCCTGGCGATCGACTTCTCCTCCAACGGCCAGACGCTGTGCTACCCGCGCTCGGCCTCGTCGTGTGGCGGCAACCGTGCCTTCGACTGGCTCCGCGCCAATGCCTCGAAGTACGGCTTCCGGAACCTGCCGTCCGAAGCCTGGCACTGGTCGACGAACGGCAACTGACCTCGTCAGCGGGCCGGCGTCCGCGCGGTCACGGAGCGGCTCCGGCGCGTCCCTCGGTGCACATCAGCACCACCACCGCGTCGTCGCCCAGGCCGAGGCGCTCGCGCCGGGCGCGGTGTCCCGGCCCACCCAGCAACCGCCGCACGGCGGCCAGGGAGGCCGCACCGGACGGCCCCGCGTCGACACCCAGGACCCGCAGGTCCGCCACCGCCGTGGTCGCCGCCTCGTCGGGGACCGCGACCGCGGCGTCCAGCCCGTGCTGCAGCACCGGCCAGGCCAGGCTCGACGGGGTGCCACAGTTGAGGCCGGCCATCACGGTGGCCCCGGTGTCGACCGTGCGTCGCCCGTCGGCCCGCAGGCTCGCCACCACGCACGCCGCGGTGGCCGGTTCGGCGGCGACCACCCCGCGGTGCCGGCCATCGGGGCGGGCCGGACGCGACCGCACCCATGACACGACCGACTGCGCGAGGGAGCCGACCCCGGTGGGCACGACCGTGAGGTCGGCCGCGACCACCCCACGGGCCGTCAGCTGGTCGTCGACCTCGGCCGACAGGGTCGTGTAGCCCTCCACGATCCAGCCCGGGACGGTCTCGTAGCCGGGCCAGGCCGTGTCCTGCACGAGCACCGCGTGCGGGTCCCCGTCGGCATCGGTCGCCGCGGCGGCCACCGCCTGGTCGTAGGTGCCGTCGACACGCACGACGTCGGCACCCTCGTCGGCGATGGCGGCCGCCGGACCGGCCGCCATCACCGCCGGCACGTGGATCCGGGCGGACAGGCCGAGCCAGCGGGCCAGCCTGGCCAGGGCGCGTCCGTGGTTGCCGTCGGTCGCGGTGACGAGCACGAGGTCGGGACGAGCGCGCGCCGCCGTCCGGGCCGCCGCCCAGGTCACCGGGGAGGACGGGTCGTGCCCGGCCCGGTCCAGGACCACGCGGGCGACCGCCCAGGACACCCCCAGCACCTTGAAGGCTGGCAGTCCGAAGCGGGCCGACTCCTCCTTGACCAGGACCCGATCGACCCCCAGCTCGGCGGCGAGCTCGGGCAGGTCGTGCAGGGTCGTCGGGACGTGGCCGTCCATCCCGGCATGGAACGTCGTCACCGACGGCGGCGTGGCACACGTCCACGACCCCACCGACGATCGGTTCCACGCGATCCCCTGCCCCGGATCCGGGGCGGCCCCCGCGCTCACCGGGCGGCGACCGGGCCCGGCAGCGGCGACGTGTCGGCCGGCACCGTCCCGGCCGCGTCGCCCCCGCCGGTGGCCTGGTCGATGCGGTCACCCAGCCACTCCAGCAGGTTGACCTGCACCAGGCCCGACCCCACGGTCCACAGCAGCCACACCACGACCGCGGCCACCAGTGCGCGACGGGACCACGTGAGCAGGCGGCCGCCGTACTCACTGATCAGGGGCTCGAGTTGCGAGCGCACGTCCCCCGCGCGGTCGCCGAGCTCGCGGGTCGCGCGCTGGAGTTCGCCGCGCGTCGCCTGCCGGACCTCCTCGACCAGCGCGGAGGCGTCCCGGCGGGACAGCCCCGACGACGAGGCCCGGTCGGCCGCGTCCCGGATCCGCGGGGCGACCCCGTGACCGCCGCGCGGGCCATCGCCGCCACTGTCGGACCGGGTCCGTCGCTCACCGGCGTTGCGAGCGGCCTCCTCGGCCCGGTCCAGGGCGAAGGACGCATGGTCGGGCGGCGGGACACGCTGGTGGTCGCTCCAGTCCGTGCCGTCCCACCACCACAGGCGGGCACCACCAGTCGGGTCCGGGTACCAGCCTGCCGGCGGTGCGTCGGCGCGCCTCACGACCGGTCGGCGGGTGCCGGCAGGTCCACGCGGTCATCGGGAGACGGGACCGGGAGCCCGTCACGTGGGCGGATCTCGTCGACGTCGTCGTCGCGCAGGGCCTCGGACAGGGCCGACACGGTCCCGAGCAACCCCTGGAACTCGGCCGGGATGACCAGCTTGGTCGCGCGCCCGTCGCCGATCTCCTCCAGCGCCGACAGGTACTCCACGGTCAGCACGGCCCGGTCGGCCCCGGCCTCCTTGATGCCGGTCAGCCGGGCCAGTGCGGCCGCGCCCTCACCCTCGCCGACCTTGGTCAGGCGCAGCTTGTCGGCGCCCGCACGCAACTCGATGGCACGGGCCTCGCCCTCGGCGTCCAGCACCGCGGCCTGCTTGCGGCCCTCGGCGGCCAGGATCGAGGCCTCCTTCTCGCCGTTGGCACGGGCGATGGCGGCCTCGCGGTAGCCGTTGGCCTCGGTGACGGTCGCGCGTCGGTCGCGCTCGGCACGCATCTGGGCGTGCATGGCCTGCACGACCTCCGGCGGCGGGTCGATGCGCTGGATCTCGACGCGCACGACCCGCACACCCCACTTGTCGGTGGCCTCGTCGAGGACCTCGCGCAGGCGGGTGTTGATGGTGTCGCGCGAGGTCAGGGCGCGGTCCAGTTCGAGGTCACCGATCAGGTTGCGGAGGTTGGTCTGTGCCAGCTTGATGATCGCGGTGTAGAAGTCGGCGACGTTGTAGACCAGCCGCTTGGGGTCGGTGGCCTCGTAGTAGACGACGGCGTCGACGGACACGACCACGTTGTCCTCGGTGATCACCTCCTGGGGGGGCACGTCCACGACCTGTTCGCGCATGTCGATCAACTGGATCGAGTCGACGAACGGGATGATGAGGTTGAAGCCCGGGTCGCGGGTGTCGCGATAGCGCCCGAGCCGCTCCACGAGTCCGCGCTGGTAGGGCCGCACGATCTTGACGGCCAGGAAGAGCGCGACGACGAGCAGCAGTGCCAGCAGGCCGAGGATCACATAGGTCATGCGAGGACTTCCGTCAGGTGGCCCCTCCTGCGGGGCGCGAGGTGGATCCGGTCGGGTCGGGACCGGCGGGGGTGGTGGGTGCCACGACGACGGTGGTGCCGCGGACGCCAACCACCGTGACGACGTCGTCGGGGGCCAGGGCGACGTCGTCGACCGCCACGGCCTGCCAGGTCTCCTCGCCCACCAGCACCGTCGCCGTGGGTGCCCGGTGGGTGCCCGGCGTGGCTGGCGGGGCGGCGGCGAGCACACGGCCGGCCATGCCGACCAGGCGGTTGCCGCCGACCCCGGGAGGGAGGCGATCGTCGGCCTGGAGGGCGCGCCAGCGCGCGAACAGGGCGAGCAGGGCGACCGTGACGCCCACGAACCAGGCCAGCGGTGCCAGCAGCGAACGATCCAGCGCGGCCGCGACGGCGGCGAAGAGCGCACCCAGCGCGATCGCGGCCGCGAGTGGCGCAGGACCGCCGGTGCCCGTGGGGGCGCCCCCGCGTCGCCACGCCCGCAGGGCGACGAGGCCAGCACCGATCGCCAGCACTCCCCACAGCCACGGCGCTGCCTGTTCCACCATGCAGCCACCATATCCAGCGCCCGGTGGCGAGTCCGCAGACCTTCGGGCCCGGCACCGGGCGCTGGACGTCATCCCCCAGCGGCCGGCCCGTAGCCGCCGCCACCGGGAGTGACCAGCACGAACACGTCGTCGACGTCCACCTCGACGGAGTCTCGCCCCCCGACCTCGGTGGTGGTCCCGTCGGGATGTTCGATCCACTGCCGTCCGAGGGCTCCCGGGTCCCCGCCGGCCACGCCGTAGGGCGCGACCCGCCGGTGGCTGGACAGCAGCGTGACCGTCATCGGCTCGAGGAAGCGCAGCCGCCGGACCGCCCCGTCCCCACCCGACCAGCGCCCGCTGCCACCGCTGCCCCGTCGGATGGCGAAGGACTCCACTCGGACCGGGTGGCGCCACTCCAGCACCTCGGGGTCCGTCAGGCGCGAGTTGGTCATGTGGGTCTGCACCACGTCGGTGCCGTCGAAGCCCCCCGCGACCTCCCCATCGGCATCCCCGTCGACGTCGCGGCCCGCACCGGACCCACTCGCCACGGTCTCGTAGTACTGGTGCTCGTCGTTGCCGAAGGTGACGTTGTTCATGGTCCCGCTGCCCTCGGCCTGCACGCCCAGCGCGCCGTACAGGGCCCCGGTCACGGCCTGGGAGGTCTCCACGTTGCCGGCCGCGACCGCTGCCGGGAACGTCGGCGACAGCAGGGACCCCGCCGGGATGACGACGTCCAGCGGTTCGAGGCAGCCGGCGTTGAGCGGGATGTCGTCGTCGACCAGCGTCCGGAACACGTACAGCACGGCGGCCAGGGCCACCGCCGACGGGGCGTTGGCGTTGCCCTCGGACTGCGGCGACGTGCCGGTGAAGTCGATGGTCGCCCTGCGCGCGTCGGCGTCGACGGTGATCGCGACGTGGATCTCGTCACCGTCGTCGAGCTCGGTCACCCAGGAGCCGTCCGACAGCGTCGGCAGGACGCGGGCCACCGCCTCGGCGGCGTTGGTCCGGACGTGGCCCATGTAGGCGTGCACCACGTCCAGTCCGACCCGGTCCACCAGCCCCCGCAGCTCGGCGACCCCGCGGGCGTTGGCCGCGACCTTGGCCCGGAGGTCGGCGACGTTGGCCGCCGGGTCACGGGACGGGTACGGGCCGGTGGTCAACAGCTCCACCGTCTCGTCGGCCCGCAGGCGTTCGTCGTCGACCAGCAGCCAGTTGTCGAAGACCACCCCCTCCTGCTCGATGCGGGTCGACCCGGCGGGCATCGAGCCGGGCGTGATCCCGCCGATCTCGGCGTGGTGGCCACGCGACGCCACCAGGAACAGCAGGTGCTCCCCGGCCTCGTCGAACACCGGGGTGACCACGGTCACGTCCGGCAGGTGGGTGCCGCCGTGGTAGGGATCGTTGAGCGCCCAGACCTGCCCGGGGCGCATCGCGTCGCCGGTTGGCGTCCAGCACGACCCGGATGGACTCCCCCATCGATCCCAGGTGCACCGGGATGTGGGGGGCGTTGGCGATCAGGTTCCCGTCGGGGTCGAACAGGGCACACGAGAAGTCCAGCCGCTCCTTGATGTTGACCGAGTGCGCGGTGCGACGGAGCGAGACCCCCATCTGTTCGGCGATCGACATGAACAGGTTGTTGAACAGCTCCAGCCGGACCGGGTCGACGGTGGTGTCGCCGGCGGTCGCCGCCACGGTCGCCGCCACGCGTTCCAGCACCAGGTGGCCGAGGTCGTTGACCGTGGCCCGCCAGGACGACTCGACCACCGTCGTGGCCGTGTCCTCGGCGATGACCGCCGGGCCGTCCACCACGGATCCCGCGGCCAGGTCCGACCTCGCCACCAGGTCGACCTCGCGCCGGGCGCCGTCGACCACCATCTCCACCCGGTCGAGCACCCGGACCCTGCCGTGGTCCGGGCCCTCGTCGGGATTCCTCGGGGCCACCACGTCGAGCTCGTCGACGCCGGACTCCCCGACGACCTCGACCTGCACGGCCTCCACCACGACCGCGGCGTCGGGCAGCAGGAATGCGAACTGGCGTCGATAGGCGGTGGTGAAGGCGGTCCGCATGGCCTCGGGCTGGTCATGGTCGACGCCGATGGTCGTGTCGGTGCCGGCATAGCGCAGCAGCACCCGCCGAGTCACCGAGGTGGCATCGCCGGCGACGCCCTGGTCGGCGAGGTCGGCGGTCGCCGCGGCCGCGAGGTCGTCCAGCGCAGCGGTCACCGGTGCCGCGGCGGCGTCGTCGAGCACGAGCTCCAACGGCTCGCTCCCGCAGGGCGGTCACGTCGGCCAGGCCCATGCCGTAGGCGGACAGCACACCGGCCAGGGGGTGGACCACGACCGTCGACATGCCGAGCTGGTCGGCCACCGCGCAGGCATGCTGGCCGCCGGCACCCCCGAACGTCGCCAACGCGTAGTCCGACACGTCGTGGCCCTTGAGCACCGACACCGTGCGGATGGCGTTGGCCATGTTGGCCACGGCCACCTCCCGGAAGCCGGCGGCGACCTGCTCGGGCGTGCGACGGTCACCGGTGGCCGCGGCGATGGTGTCGGCGAGGTCGGTGAACCCGGCCCGGACCGCCTCGACGTCCAGCGGCTGGTCCCCGTCCGGCCCGAACACCGCGGGGAAGGCCGACGGCTGGACCCGGCCCAACATCACGTTGGCGTCGGTCACGGTCAGGGGGCCACCACGCCGATAGGCCGCCGGACCGGGTCGGGCGCCGGCCGAGTCCGGCCCGACCCGGTACCGGCTGCCGTCGAAGTGCAGGATCGACCCGCCCCCCGCGGCGACCGTCTCGATCGCCATCATCGGCGCGCGCATCCGGACCCCGGCGACGCGGGTCTGCAGCTCCCGTTCGAACTCCCCGGCCCAGTGCGAGACGTCGGTGGAGGTCCCGCCCATGTCGAAGCCGATGACGCGATCGTGGCCGGCCGCCGCGGTGGTCCGCGCCATGGCGACCACGCCGCCGGCAGGACCCGACAGGATGGCGTCCTTGCCCCGGAAGTGGTGGGCCTCCGCCAACCCACCGCTGGACTGCATGAACAGCAGTCGCACGTCGCCGAGTGCGGCGGCCACGCGGTCGACGTGGCGACCGAGGACCGGCGACAGGTAGGCGTCCACGACGGTGGTGTCGCCCCGGGCGACCAGCCGCATCAGCGGACTGGCCTCGTGGGACGTCGAGACCTGGGCGAAGCCGACCTCGCGGGCCAGGGCCGCCACCCGACGCTCGTGGTCGTGGTGGCGCCAGCCGTGCACGAACACGATGGCCACCGCGTCGTGGCCGCGGTCGCGGAGCTCGGCGAGGTCGGCGCGGACGACCTCGTCGTCGGGTGCCGCCAGCACCTCGCCGTCGGCGCCGACCCGTTCGTCGACCTCCAGGACCTCGGCGTGGACCAGTTCGGGCAGCACGATCTCCCGCGCGAAGATGTCCGGGCGATCCTGGTGGGCGATCCGGAGGGCATCGCCAAACCCCCGGGTGGTGACCAGGACCGTGGGTTCGCCCCGCCGTTCCAGCAGGGCGTTGGTGGCCACGGTGGTGCCCATCCGCACGACCTCGACGTCCTCGGCCGGCAGGGGGTCGCCGGCGGCCAGGCCGAGCAGGTGGCGGATGCCGGCGACGGCCGCGTCGTCGTAGCGGTCGGGATCCTCCGACAACAGCTTGTGGGTGGCCAGCGTGCCGTCCGGGCGTCGCGCCACCACGTCGGTGAACGTCCCACCCCGATCGATCCAGAACGACCACCGGCCGGGTGCCCGCTGGTCCGTCATCGCTCTCCCGTCACGCCCATGGGGCCACGGTAGGCACCGCCGCCGCGACACCCGGCGAGGTCCGACCCCGCCACCCGATCCGACACCGCCCGCCGGTGCCGGGGGTGGTCAGTCGAGCGCGCGCTCGTACAGGCCGTGGACGTAGCTGGCCTGGCCCAGGTGCGCCCAGTTGTCGCCGACCACGCTGTCGAGTCGGACCCCCAGGGTGACCGGCGGGTCCCAGTCCGAGTCGACCACGCGATCGAGGTCGTCGTCGGTGAGGCCGCGCAGCACCGCCAGCGTCTGGTCGGTGACCGCCGTGAGGTAGTCGGCCAGCAGGGTGGCACTGCCGGGCTGGATCGCGGCGACGTCCTCGGAGGTGTGGCCGTACCCGGTGTCCATGGTGTCCTCGGGAAGCCCGAAGCGGTCGGCCCACCGCCCGCTGGCCCACACCTGCTCGACGGCGGCGATCGATGCCACGTGGTCGTCCTGGACGCGGGCGACGTGCCACACCAACCAGGCCACGGTGTTGGCGTCGGCGTCCGGGCGCCAGGCGAGGTCCTCGTCGGGCATGTCGTCGACGACCGCGACGCCGTGGTCGCGGATGCGCTCGAACTGGTCCTGCAGCAACTCGGCTCCGGTCATGGTCAAGTCCTTCGGGGTGGGGCTCGGGTGGGTCCGGCCTGGCACGGCCGCCACCAGTTCACCATCCCGCACCGCCCGCCGCCGGGCCGATCGGGGACCGTCGGACCCGACCGGCCCGGGTTCGCCGATCGGTGGGGCAGCGGACATACTGGGCGGCATGCCTGCCTTCCTCGCCGCCCTGCTGGTGTTCGTGTCCTCCGGTGCCGTGCTGGTCCTGGAGACCCTCGCCGGTCGCCTCATGGCCCCCTACGTCGGGGTCACCCTCGAGTCGTTCACGGGGATCATCGGCACGATCCTTGCCGGCATCGCCGTGGGCTCGTGGTACGGCGGACGGCTGGCCGACCACCACGACCCGCGGGTGCTGCTGGGACCGACCATGGCACTGGGCGGGGTGCTGAGCCTGCTGTCGATCCCGGTGATCGACTTCCTCGGCGGGTCGATGCGCGGGGCGACACCGGGCATCATCGTGTTCCTGACCACGGCGGCCTTCTTCGTGCCTTCGGCCGTGCTGTCGGCGGTCACCCCGATGGTCGTCAAACTGCGATTGCACGACCTGTCCGACACCGGGGCGGTGGTCGGACGCCTGTCGGCGCTGGGGACGGTGGGCGCGCTGGTCGGCACGTTCGTGACCGGGTTCGTCCTGGTGGCCGCGTGGCCGACGCGCCCGATCATCCGGGTCCTCGGTGGCCTGCTGGTCGTCGGGGGCCTGGCCCTGTGGGTGTGGCTGGCCCGTGACGCCGACGACGACGAGCCGCTGGTGCGCCCGACCGCCGCGACGATGGTCGTCATCGTCGTCGCCGGCCTGCTGTCGTTCGCGGCCGCCCACCCCTGCCAGGAGGAGTCGGCGTACTTCTGCGCCCGGGTCGAGGTCGACCCGGATCGCCCGACGGGACGCGTCCTGTGGCTCGACACCCTCCGCCACTCCTATGCCGACCTCGAGGACCCGACCCACCTGGAGTTCACCTACGCCCAGACGATGTCGGACGTGCTCGCCTCGATCGCGCCCGAGGGCGAGGCCCTGGACGTCACCCACGTCGGCGGTGCCGGCATGAGCCTGCCGCGGTACCTGCGGGCCACCCGGCCCGGCACGCAGTCGACCGTGCTCGAACTCGACCCGCTGATGACCGACATCGCCGAGCGCGACATGGGATGGGAGCCCGGCCCCGACGTCACGATGCGCTTCGGCGACGCACGGCTGCGGCTGGACGACGTCGAGGCGGGATCGCAGGACCTGGTCGTGGGGGACGCCTTCGGGGGCGTGTCGGTGCCGTGGCACCTCACGACCGTCGAGTTCGTCCGTGACATCCGGTCCCGGCTGCGACCGGACGGGGTCTACGCCCTGAACATGATCGACTACCCGGACCTGGGCTTCGCACGGGCCGAACTGGCCACGCTGGCGGCCGTGTTCGACCACGTGGCGGTGCTGGCACCTGCCGAGCGACTCCGCGGGGAGTCCGGCGGCAACTTCATCATGGTGGCGTCCGACGATCCTGTTCCCGTCGAGGCGATGCTGGCGCGCAACGCGGCTCGCGGCGACGACGAAGAGGCCCTGTGGGACGGTGGCTCGTCACTCGACGACGTCACCCTCGACGACTTCCTCGCCGGCGCAGAGGTCCTGACCGACGACTTCGCCCCCGTCGACCAGCTCCTGACCCCCTACCCACGGGGCTGACCCGCCGGTCGCCCGGATCAGGGGGTGAGGTCGACACGGCGCAGCAACTGGGCGTTGGCGGCGACGATGATGGTCGACAGGCTCATCAGCACGGCCCCCACGGCGGGTGGCAGCACGAAGCCCACCGGGGCGAGCACCCCCGCGGCCAGTGGCACGGCCACGATGTTGTAGCCGGCCGCCCAGACGAGGTTCTGCTGCATCTTGCGATACGAGGCGGTGGACAGACGTCGCACCACGGCGACGTTGCGCGGGTCGTCGGAGGCCAGCACGATCGCGGCGGAGGCCGCCGCGACGTCCGTCCCCGCCCCGATCGCCATGCCGACGTCCGCACGCGCCAGGGCGGGCGCGTCGTTGACGCCGTCCCCGACCATGGCCACCACCTCGCCCCGATCCTGCAGGTCCCGGACCAACGCCTCCTTGTCCTCGGGCAGCACCTGGCTGTGCACCTCGTCGATGCCCAGCACCTCGGCCACGTGGTCGGCCACCTGGCCCGCGTCGCCGGTCGCCATGACGACCCGCACACCGGCGTCGTGGAGGGTGTCCACGGCCTGGCGTGACACCTCGCGGACCTCGTCCTCCAGCGCCATGGCCCCCACCACTCCACCGTCGACCACGACGTGCAGCACCGCGGCACCGCGATCGCGCCAGCTCGCGGCCGGCCCCGCGACGGCGTCGCCGCCGGCGCCCTCCCCGAGATCGCGGTCCTCCAGCATCGACGGGCCGCCGACGACCACCGCACGACCATCGACCGTGGCCGACACGCCCCGTCCGGCCGCACTGGCGAAGTCGGTCGCCTGTGGGACGGCCAGCTCGTCGTCGTCGGCCCGGGCACGGATCGCCCGGGCCAACGGGTGCTCCGAGTCGGACTCGGCGGCGGCCGCGAGGGCGACCACCTCGGCCGGGTCCGAGCCGTCGGCAGCGACCACGTCGGTCACGTGGTGGTCGCCCTCGGTCAGGGTCCCGGTCTTGTCGAACACCACGGTGTCGACCCGGCGCATGGTCTCCAGCGCGAGCCGGTCGCGGACCAGGATCCCGGCCGACGCCGCACGTGCGGTCGACAACGACACCACCAGCGGGATCGCCAGTCCGAGTGCGTGCGGGCACGCGATGACCAGCACCGTCACGGTTCGGGGAACGGCCTGGTCGAGCTGTCCCACCACGATCCACGTGACGAAGGTGAGCACGGCGGCGGCGAGCGCGTACCAGAACAGCCAGGCGGCGGCCCGGTCGGCCAGGACCTGGGTCCGTGACGTCGACGACTGGGCGTCGGCGACCATCCTCTGGATGCCGGCCAGCGCGGTGTCGTCGCCCGTCGCGGACACCTCCACCCGCACCGAGGACCCCACCGCCACCGACCCCGCGACCAGCTCGTCGCCCTCGCCGTGGGCCACCGGTGCCGACTCCCCGGTCAGCATGGACTCGTCGAACTCGGCCTCACCGACCACGATCGTGCCGTCCGCGGGCACCGAGGCACCCGGCCGGACCAGCACCACGTCGCCGGTCGCCAGCTCGGACGCCGACACGGTCCTGGTGTCGTCCCCGTCGAGAAGTTCCGCCTCGTCGGGCAGCAGCTCGGCCAGGCTGTCCAGCGCGGACTGGGCCTGGCCGATGGCGCGCATCTCCTGCCAGTGACCGAGCAGCATGACCACGATCAGGGCGGCCAGCTCCCACCAGAACTCGAGGTCCAGCCACCCGAACTCACTCGCCCACGACGCGGCGAAGGCGACCGTGATCGCCAGGGCGATCAGGGCCATCATCCCGGGCTGGCGGTCTCGCAGCTCCTGCCATCCCGACGTCAGGAACACCCGTCCGCCGTCGACGAACAGCACCGTGCCGAGCACCGGTCCGACCCAGTGGAGCAGCGCGACGTCCGGCAGCGTCACCCCGACCCAACCCCACAGGGTGGCCGACGTGAGCAGGATCGGGATCGCCAGCCACAGGGAGCGGAGGAACTGGGCCCGGAACATCTCCGCATGCCCGTCGTGGCCCGAACCGTCGTGGCCCGAACCGTCGTGGCCCGAACCGTCGTGGCCGTGCGAGGACTTGCTGGACATGCGTGACTCCGTCGAGCGGGGCGGACGAGGACGGGCCACCGGGCCTGTGAGGACCCGGCGGTGGGCCGGAGACGGCCATCAGCGGCCGAAGCGACGCAGGCGCAGGGAGTTGAGCACCACCGACACCGACGACAACGCCATGGCGGCGCCGGCGATCGTCGGGGACAGCAGGCCGAACGCCGCGACCGGGATGGCCAGCACGTTGTAGCCGAACGCCCAGCCGAGGTTCTGCAGGATCGTGCGGTAGGTGGCGGTGGAGAGGTCGATCGCGGTCACGACCGCCGCGATGTCGCCACGCAGCAGGGTGAGGTCACCGGACTCGATGGCGACGTCGGTGCCGGTCCCCATCGCGATGCCGAGGTCGGCCTGGACCAGCGCCGGCGCGTCGTTGACGCCGTCGCCGACCATCGCCACCACCTCGCCGGCGTCCTGGAGTGCCGAGACCTCGTCCTGCTTGTCACCGGGCAGGACCTCGGCACGGACGCGGTCGATCCCGACCTCGGCCGCGATGCCCCGGGCGGTGGCGGTGTTGTCGCCGGTGAGCAGCACGACGTCCATGCCACGATCGCGCAGGGCCGTGACGGTGGCCGCCGCCTCGTCCTTGACGGTGTCGGCGACGGCGACCATCGTCCGCGCCCGACCATCCCAGCCCGCCAGCACGGCGGTGTGCCCGCGCTCCTCGGCGAGGGCCATCGCCTCGGACAGGTGGGCGGGGACGTCCAGGTCGTGCTCGACCAGCAGCGTCCGGCGACCGACGGCGACCCGCCGTCCGTCCACGGTCGCGACCACGCCACGACCCGGCACCGACACGAAGTCGGTGGCCTCGGGCCGACGACCCGCCATGGCAGATGGGCCGACCGGCGCGCCATGCCGCGCGGCGTCGTCGGCGTCGACGATCGCGCGGGCGACCGGGTGTTCCGACGACGACTCGGCGGCGGCGACCAGGGCCAGGGCGACGCGACGGCGATCCGCATGGCCGTCGGCGGCCGTGTGCCCGTCGACCTCGCCCGGGCCGTCCGGGTCCACGACGACGTCGACGACCCGCATGTCGCCCCGGGTCAGGGTCCCGGTCTTGTCCAACACGACCGTGGTGACCTCGCGCACCCGCTCCAGCGACTCGATCGACTTGATCACGATGCCCAGGTCGGCCCCACGACCGGTGCCGACCATGATCGCGGTCGGGGTGGCCAGCCCGAGGGCACAGGGACAGGCGATGACCAGCACGGCCACGGCGGCCTCGAAGGCCGCAGGCACGTCGCCGGTGACGACCAGCCACCCGAGCAGGGTCAGCAGCGCGATGGCGATGACCACCGGGACGAACACCATCGACACCCGGTCCGCGAGGCGCTGCAGGTCCGCCTTGCCGGCCTGGGCGCGTTCGACCATGGCCACGACCTGGGCCAGCACGGTGCGACCACCGACCGCGGTGGCCTCGACCACCAGCGTCCCGGTGGTGTTGACCGTCGCGCCGGCGACGTCGTCGCCGACGGCCTTGTCGACCGGCATGGACTCGCCCGTCAGCATCGACTCGTCGACCGCGGAGTGGCCGTCGACGACCGTGCCGTCGACCGGCACCTTCTCCCCCGGTCGCACCCGCACCCGGTCCCCCGGGCGCACCTCGTCGACGTCGACCTCGACCTCGCCGTCGTCACGCAGCACGGTGGCGGTGCGGGCTCCGAGTTCGAGCAGGGCGCGCAGGGCCGAACCGGCCCGACGTTTGGCGCGTGCCTCGAACCATCGGCCCAGCACCAGGAAGGTGATGATGAGCGCCGCCGACTCGAAGTAGTGCTCGTGGCCGCCCTGCAGGAGCAGCACGATCGAGAACCCCCACGCCGACAGGGTCCCCAGCGCGATCAGGGTGTCCATGTTGACGGTGTGCCGACGGGCCCGGCGGGCGGCCTCGACCAGGAACGGCCACCCGGCCCCGAACTGGACGACGGTGGCCAGCACGGCCACCAGCCACGATCGCGCGCCCATGTCCAGCAGGTCGCCGACCGGCGTCATCGCCAGCAGCAGCACGGCCACGCCAAGCGGGCCCGCGATCCACAGCCGCCGCTGCCACCGGGCGACCTCGCGGTCGGCGGACCGGTCAGGCTCCGGGCTGGGCACGTGCTCGTGCAGGCCGTAGCCGATCCGGTCCACCGCGGCCTGCAGGTCGTCGACCGCGACCTCGCGGCCCATGGAGACGTGCGCGCGGCCGGTCGCGTAGTTGACCTCGGCCAGCACCACGCCGTCGTGGCGGTCGAGGATGCGTTGCACCCGCGCCGCGCAGGAGCCACAGGTCATGCCCTCGACGTCCAGGTCCAGGTCCACCAGGTCGTCGGCCCTCGACGAGGTCCCCGCGGGCGTGTCGCGTCGAGAGGTGGGGGTGGAGGTGGGCGCCATGTGCGTCTCCTCGCAGTGGGTGGGACGGGTGGGAGGACGGGCAGGGTCACGCCGGCCCGACGAGGTAGCCCTGGTCCTCGATGGCGGCCACGACCTCGTCGCGCGACGTGGTCGTGGGGTCCCAGGTCACCGTGACACTGGTCGTGGCCAGGTCCACGCTGGCCGCTCGGACGCCGTCGAGCGGCCCGAGGGCCCCCTCGATCGAGGTCACGCAGTGGTCACAGTGGACCTCGGGCACGGGGATGGTCTCGATCTGCAGATCGGTGGACATCGCGACCTCCGGGAGGGTTGGGGGGGACCGAACGGGTCGTACCACCAGCGTCGTGGTTGCGACGGTATACCCCCCAGGGGTATCGTGCGAACACGATCCGCCCGTCGACGACCAGGACGACGATGACCACCGCCCGCCCGGCCGGCGACCCGGCAACTCCCGCGCACGACCACGCCCCCGGTTACCTCGGGGACAAGGACAAGGTGCTGGCCCGCCTCCGACGTGTGGAGGGGCAGGTCCGGGGCCTGCAGCGCATGGTGGGCGAGGACACCTACTGCATCGACGTCCTGACCCAGGTGTCGGCCGCGACCAGGGCACTGGAGAACGTCGCACTGCTGTTGCTGGACGACCACGTCCGCCACTGCGTGGCCGACGACGTGCGCTCGGGATCGACCGAGAAGGTCGAGGAGGCCATGACCGCGATCGCCCGCATGGTGCGATCCTGACGGGTCCACGACGTCGCGCCGACCCGCGTGGACGACGTCCGTTCGACCCCTGGGCGACGAGATCGACCCCCGGTCCACCCCATACGGTACGTATCGGAGCCGGTGTGCCTCGCGCGATCCTGCACGATCACGATCCTGCACGCCCAACGTCTTCCACCCACCTCCACGAGGTCACCCATGCGCACCATCACCGACCACCTGACCACCGTCGACGGCGTCTCGGACGGCCTCGCGGCCGACATCGCCGACCGCTTCGACACCTACGCCGACCTGGCGGCGGCGTCGGTCGACGACCTGCGCGCCGTGAAGGGCGTCGGGCCCGTCCTGGCGACCCGCATCCAGGCCGCGGCCATCGAGGCCAGCCCCGCCGCCGCCACCGCGGCACGCGCCGACGAGGCCGGCGCCGCCGCGCGCACCACGGCCCAGAAGGCAAGCACGAAGGCCGACACCAAGGCCACCAGCTCGGCCAAGGAGGCCACGGACACGGCCAAGGCCACGGGCAAGAAGGCCACGGACACGGCCACGTCGACCAGCAAGAAGGCCACCACGTCCGGCAAGAAGGCGGCGGCGTCGGTCTCGACCCGAGCCGACAAGTCCGCCACGGCCGCCAAGGCCGCGGCCAGCCGCGCCCGGACCAAGGCCGAGGAGGCCGTCGACGAGGCAACGGACACGGCCGCCGGCGTCGCCGACGGCGCGGCCGCCGCGACCAGCAAGGCCGACCGCGACTTCTCGTCGTCGATCGACCGACGCAGCTTCGGGCCGATCACCCTCCCGGCCGACCTGCCGTGGCCGGTCAGCTTCGCGCTGGACACGACCGAGGCCGTCGTCGGCGTCGGCCTCAAGGTCACCACGGGCGTGCTTGCGACCGTCGGTCGCAAGCTGCGCTGAGTCCGCACGCAGGGACACCGAGGCCGACCGAGTGCGAACCGCACACCCGGTCGGCCTCGTACCATCTGGTGACCCTCGCGGGGGGCAGTCCCCGCGCCCGCCGCACCCTCCACGCCCGAAGGCGCCATGAACGCTCCCGCCGCCGCCAACCTGTTCGCCGTGCTGGCCCTGGCCGCCGCGGCCATGGCCGTGACGGCCGTGGTGTTCCGGATCCGGGGCCGGGTGCTGCTCGACGAGCAGGGGTCGCTCGCGGTGGCCGCCGCCATCGCGGTCGGGGCCACCGCCGGATCGCTGATCATGAGTGACGTGTTCCACTTCGAACCCTGCCTGCTGTGCTGGTGGCAGCGGACCCTGATGTACTCGTCGGCCGTGGTCCTGACGCTGGCCGCCGTCCGTCGCGACCTGTCCGTGCGCCCCTACGTGATCGCCCTGACTGCCCCGGGGGCGATGGTCGGTGCCTGGCAGGTCGTCACCCAGCGCATCCCCACCGTCACCGGTTCGACGGCCTGTGATCCCGACAACCCGTGCTCGGTGATCTGGGTCGAGGGGCTCGGCTTCGCCACGATCCCTACCATGGCCTGTATCGGCTTCCTGTCGATCATCGCGATCCTGGTTGCGGCACCGGGGACCGATGCGGCGCCGTCGTCCAGCCACCGGTGAGGCGGGCCACGCCAGCAGTCACGCCCGTCCACCGGTCCCCGTGCATTCCCCATCCGTTCCAGGACACCCAACATGAGCAATGACAATCGCCCGACCAAGGGCCGTTCCGGCCAGACGCGCCAGGCGCGGACCCCCACGAAGTCGGAGTCGTCCGGGCTCGACATGACCACCCTGATCGGCATCGGCGTCGTGGTGCTGGTCATCGCCCTGGGCGTCTCCATGGCGATGGGCCTGTTCGACTCCAACACGTCCGCGGCCAACGCCGTGCAGGAGTCCGCGGACTCCACCGTCGACGGCGAGACGCTGCCGCCCTTCGACGCCGAGGACCCCGCCAACGATCCGGCGCTGGGCATGGCTGCCCCCCAGGTCACGGGTGAGGACTTCGCCGGTGACGAGGTCGACCTGCTCGTCGAGGGCGAGGCCAACGTGTTGGTCTTCCTGGCCCACTGGTGCCCCCACTGCCAGGCGGAACTCCCCCTGCTGGTGGACGAATGGCAGGACGGACTCCCCGACGGGGTGAACGCCACGGCGGTCATCACCTCCCAGGACCCCAACCAGGCCAACTACCCGCCGTCGTCGTGGCTGGCCCGCGAGGACTGGGGCTTCCCCGTCATCCTCGACTCCGAGACCAACCAGATCGCCGGTGCCTACGGCCTGAGCAGCTACCCCTACTTCGTGGTCGTGGACGCCAACGGCGACGTGGTCGCCCGGACCTCGGGCGAGCTCGGGCGCGACCAGCTCAACAACCTGGTCGACGTCGCCGCCGGGGCGGCCGATGCCTCGACCGTGGAGACCGACGACCAGTCCTCCGACGTCGAGTAGCACCACCTGGACCTCCCACCGGCCCGGGCGTGCGCGCCCGGGCCGGCGTGTGCCGCCACGACCCGCTCGTGCCACGGAGCCGACCCGTCGACCTCCACCGTCGCGGCCCGACGGTCGCATACCGTCGGAGACCGGCACGCGCTCCCCGACGGGCTCCGGGGTCCTGATCCTGCCGCGCGTGCGCCCGTGCCAGCGCTCGCCCCGAGGCTCCTGACCATGTCCGACCACCCGACCGTGCGCGTCCGGCTCCCGTGGCCGGACCGCTTCGGCTACCGGCCGGGCCTGGACGGGGTGCGGGCGCTCGCGGTGCTGGCGGTCGTGCTCTACCACGCCGACGTGGAGTGGATCCCCGGCGGCTTCCTCGGCGTGGAGGTCTTCTTCGTCCTCAGCGGCTACCTGATCACGTCGCTGATGCTGTCGGAACGATCCCGCACCGGGACGATCTCGCTGCGGGACTTCTGGGTCCGGCGTGGCTGGCGACTGCTGCCCGCCGTGTGGGCGCTGCTGGCCGGCGTGTTCGTGCTGGTGCTGCTGCACCCCGACGAGATCGTGCGCTTCTTCCGTGAACTCCCAGCCGCGCTCGCCTACGTCTACAACTGGTTCCTGGTCCGCAGCCAACAGTCCTACTTCGAGTCGTTCGGTCGCCCGTCGCCACTGCAGCACCTGTGGTCGCTGGCCGTCGAGGAGCAGTTCTACCTCGTGTGGCCGGTCGTGGCATTCGTTGCCCTGCGAACCGGCGGCAGACGACGCCTGCTGGGCGTCGCCCTGGCCGGAGCGTTGGCGTCGGTGATCGCCATGGTGGTGCTGCACGACGCGGGCACCGACCCGTCGCGGGTGTACTTCGGCACCGACACGCGGGCCTCCGGGCTGCTGCTGGGGGCGGCCGGGGCGGTGGTCTGGCACCCGTCCCGCCACATCGGCCCGACCCATCGCCGGGGACTGGTCCACCTCGGCCTGGCCAGCCTGGTCGTGCTCGCCCTGGCGGCCTGGCGCATCGGGTCGGACGGGATCCTGCTGTACCGAGGGGGGATGCTGCTGGTGTCGGTGGCGGCGCTCCTGCTGTGCGTGGCGGCCGCCGACGACGGCAACCCGCTCGCGGCGGCGCTGGGCATCCCCCCGTTGCGGTGGCTGGGCACCCGGTCCTACGCCATCTACCTGTGGCACTGGCCCGTCGTGGTGTTCACCCGCCCCCGCATCGACCTGCCGGCCGACGGATGGCCCGTCATGCTGCTGCGCATCGGCCTGACACTGGTGCTGGCCGAGGCGAGCCACCGACTGGTCGAGACCCGGTTCCGCCACGGCACTCCCCGCGCCGAGCCCGGCCGCGTCCGACGCCCGGTCCTGGTCGCGGCTGGCGGCGTGGCGACGGTCGCCCTCGGCGTGCTCGCGTTGGTCGTGCTGCCCACCGACGCCCCGATGAACGAGACCGCCATCGCGATGGCCGCCGCCCAGCAGGTGGACGACGACCCCCGCGCCGCGGTCGCGCCCGACTCCGTCACCGACGACCAGGCCGACACGCCCGTCGGGCCGACCGCCGGCCCACCCTCGCCGGCAGCGATGGCGACGCCCGCCCCCACGCCGGCCACCTCGTCCCCGACGGTGACCGAGGACGAACCGACCGAGGACGAACCGACCGAGGACGAGCCGACCGAGGACGAGGCGACCGAGGAGCCGACCGAGTCCTCGGACGACGGCGAGGACAGCGGTCCCCTGCAGGTGACGGCCGTGGGTGACAGCGTGATGGCCGGCGCCGTGGTCGAGCTCCAGGACGCGATCGAGGGCCGCGAGCTCATCGACGCCGACGTCGCCCGGACCGTCGAGGACGTCGCGGACATCGTCGCCTACCACGCCGATGCCGGCAGCCTGGCCGACCACGTGGTGGTCCACACCGGCAACAACGGGCGGTTGCCAGCCGGCTTCGTCGACGACGTGATGGACGCCGCCGGCCCGGACCGCGACGTGTGGTTCGTCACGGTGCGGGTCCCGCGACCGTGGGAGGACGACGTCAACGCCGTCCTGCACGACGACGTCCCCGACAACGACAACGCCCACCTGCTGGACTGGTTCGCCCTGAGCAACGAGCAGTACGACTGGTTCGCCGGCGACGGCATCCACGTCGTCGACTCGCCGGGCGCCCAGCACTACGCCGACATGATCGCCGACGCGGTCACCTGAGCGACGCCGTGCACGTCGCCACCGTCCGAGTGGCCACGGCACGCCCCCCGAGGCCCACCCGAGGCCCACCCGAGGTCGACCCGGGGGCCGGCCACGGGGGCCAGGCCGACGTCGGTCCGGATCAGGCCGGGGTCAGGCAGTCGTCGCAGGCGTGGCTGGTGTGGTCCGGCGGGTCCAACTGGACGGTGGCGTGGCCGATGCCATGGCGCTCACGCAGGACCTCCTGGGCCTGGTGGAGCACCTCGTGCGACGAGCCGACGTGGGCAAGGGTGAGGTGGACCGACGCCACGTCCATGCCCGACGTCAGTGTCCACACGTGCAGGTCGTGGACGCCGGTGACGTCACCGATGGCGCTGAGGTCCCGGGTGACCTCCTCGACGTCGACGTCCTCGGGGGCGGCCTGGACCAGCACCCGGACGGCCTTGCGTGCCAGGACCCAGGTCCGCGGCAGCACGAACAGCCCGATCGCGATGCCGAACAGGGGGTCGATCAGGGCGAAGTCGGTGAAGCGCAGGACCAGCCCGGTGACGACCGCGGCGACCGAGCCGAGCAGGTCGGCCAACACCTCCAGCCGTGCACCCTCGAGGTTCAGGGACTCCTGGCTGCCGTCGTGCAACAGCCGGTAGACGACCAGGTTCACGGCCAGCCCGCCCAGCGCCACCCACAACACGGTGGACCCGACGATCTCGGGCGGTGAGCCAAGACGCGAGATCGCCTCGACCAGGACCCAGATGCCGACCCCGAACAGCAGCACCGCGTTGGCCAGCGCCGCCAGGATCTCGACCCGGTAGAGCCCGAAGGTGTTGCGGTGGTTGCGCGAGGACCGCACCGCGAGCTGGATGGCGGCCAGGGCCATCCCGATGCCCAGTACGTCGGTCAGCATGTGCCCGGCGTCCGACAGCAGGGCCAACGACCCGGTCAGGACGCCCGTGACGAGTTCGACCACGAAGAACCCCAGCAGCAGCACGAAGGCCGCCAGCAGGGCACGACGGTGCGTGCCACCCGCACTGGCGGTGGCGCCGTGGTCGTGGCCGGCACCCATCTGGGGCTCCTCCTCGGGTGGACGGACGGGGGTGGACGGACGGGGGTGGACGGACGGGGTCTGTTCGTCCTCATCGTAACCTCGCGACGCTGCACACCGACGGAGCGAAACACCAACGAACGGCCGAACCACGCCGATTGAGAACGATTCCTGCTCTCGTCCGCAGGACCGTTCCCATCGACCGCGCGGATCAGTCGGCGAGGTGCCTGCGGATCTCGGCGAGCAGTGCGGCGAGCCAGTCGCGGTCGGCGACCGACACCGGGTCCGCATCGTGCTGGCGCGTGCGGGCCCACCAGAACAGGCAGGCGCGGAGGTGGTCGACGTCGGAGGGGAGCTCGCCAGCGTCCTCCCAGGCCCGTCGGGTGTCCTCGACGAGGTCGCGCATGCGGGCTGGCCCCCCGCCCCAGGCGTAGCCGTTGAAGGTCCGTGCGAAGTCCCGCACGGACGCCAGGTCCCCGTCGCCCACCGACGTCGGCGCAGGCACCTGGTCCACGGACAGCTCTCGGCTCGCGATGCGTGTCGGCACGTCGGTCTCCTCGTCGATCGGGCCCGACGGTACGACACCCCCCTTCGTCCCTCGTCGACTGGGCCGGGCTCGCGGGGGTACCGAGGGCCCCGTCGCGGTGAGGTGCACACCCAGCGGCGGTGTGGCGAGGTCAGACGACGGTGGCGGGGTCGGGCGTACCCTGCCCTCGTCGGCGCCGGCCCAAGCAGGTCGCCGCCACCTCGCCCTCGTAGCTCAGTGGATAGAGCGTCGGTTTCCTAAACCGTGCGTCGCAGGTTCGATTCCTGCCGGGGGCGCCCAGAATTCGCCGAATCACGCCGATCGAGTCCCGGAGGACCCCGCTTCATGCGATCTGCGTGCGATTGGCCCGCGGGCAGAGGACGGAAACGCTCCCGACCTCGCGGCGCTCGGTCGTGGCAGCGGCGACCAACCCCGTCGCCACTGGCATGGACCGCGATGGCCTGAGTCTACGAGCGACTCGAAGACCGAGCCCGGCAGGACGCGCCTGGTGGGTCTTGGTCTCACCCAGGCGGAGCCTGCCCGCAACCTCGGCGACGGCCATCCTCATCATGGCACCAAGCAGAATGTGGGCCTGGCGGACCCGGCTCGCGCTCAGGCCCTGCCCCACCAGGTCACCGACGCACCGCCGCACCATCGCCGTCTCGATCGACCCGATCGCCATCGACCCGAACGTGGCGCGATGGTCGAGCGCACCCGCGACTCGTAGCCGTACCGGGGTCTTGGGCTCCCAGTTCGAAGTCCTCGGCAGCGACGGGGCGCACGCTCACCAGGCCGGCCGCGATCTCCGCTGCGGCGTCGCGCTCGGTGAGTGCGAGACGCCAGCGGCCGACCGGTCGATCACCATGACGTGTCCGTCCCCGATGCGTCGGGCCACGGGCTGGCGGCCGCGCCTGGCGCGCCTCCGATCTCCAGCACGCGCATGCCGGGGCGCAGCGGCAGGGCGTCCTCGACCGCGGCACGACGCTCGGACGGGCGAGCGTCGGTGGTCATGGCCGACCATCGCCGGTGTCGGCGTACCCGGCCGCCCCGACGACGGAGTAGCGCGCGCAGGCGAATGCCTTGTTCTGCGCCAGTTCCTCGAGCCGCAGGTCGAGCTTGCGCGGAAGCAGCGGCGCTCCGCCGCCCAGCGTGACCGGCGCGAGGTACACGATGATCTCGTCGAGCAGGCCGGCGTCGGCGAACTGGCCGGCCAGATCACCCCCGCCGACGACCCAGAGCCCCTTGCCTTCAGCTGCGGCCGTCATCTCGCCGTGGACAGCGCGCACGTCGCCACGGGCGAACCGGACGTCGCCCTCCACCCTGGGCAGGTCTCGACTGGTCATCACCCAGGCGGGCAGCTCGTACGGCCATCTGCCGTTCTCGTGCCGGAGGATCCACTCGTAGGTGGTGGCGCCCATCACGGCAGCGCCGACGCGGCGGGAGAACTCGTCGTAGTTGAGCGGCCCTGCCTGGTCCTGGTCCTGGGTGAACAGCCACGCCAGCGAGTGCTGCTCATCGGCGATGAACCCGTCGAGGCTGGTGGCGGTGTAGTAGGTGGTTCGGCTCATGCTGTCCCTCCTCGCTGGGCTCGCAGTCACATGATTGGGTCGCCCTCGTCGACCTGGCGGCCAGCTGCGGCCAGCATCCGACGGACGAGCTGAAGACGGTGGGCGGCGTAGGTGACGACGTGGGCGACGACGCTGCTCAGGACGAGGCTCTCCGGGGGATCGCAGAGTGCGTCGATGAGCCGGTCGTTCCAGGCCCCGCGTCGGTCGTCAGGGTCGGGGGGGCCTGCTGACCAAGTCTGTCGGATGGACCCCGCCCGGACGTCTCGTCGCGCTCTCGCCGTCGGAGAATGGACGACGCAGCCCGGCCACACGGGTGGCCGGGCTGCATGGCGAGCGGCCGAACGGCGCGCCGGACGGATCGCCACTGCCTGTCGTCTGCGTTGGCGCGCGGTGGCATGGACCGTCACGCGCTGAGCGTGGACGAGGCGCGCCGTCCGTCTACTTGCGCAGGCACTGGTAGGGGTAGTAGGTGTAGGTGGCCTTGTCGAAGGAATACTTCGAGCTGGTGTTGATCGTCACCCGGATTCGCATCTTGCACTGGTGGTACGAGGCATAGTCGTAGATCTGGTGGAACCGGTTGGAGCTCGCCTTGCAGGCCAGGTTCCACGCCCATGGGGCCTTGCCGCACAGGTCACGAGCACCGCTGATGACTCCGGCCTTCTGCTTGACCGTCGAACGAGACTCGTAGACGTTGTAGGAGTAGTCGGCCTGTGCAGGTGGCGCCATGCTGACACTGAGGGTTGCCGCCAACGCGAACATGATTGCAACAACAATCATGCGGTGATGTACAAGGACTTGGTTTCTCACGGGGAAGCCTTGTTCGTCGGGGAATTTGGCGAAACTTAGCCCCCATTCTTGAAATGTCAATAGCTCTCAGAGTTGACCTTCCTTCGCCGTCTGTGACCCTGCGCAGCCGACGGGGGAGTGACCGGTGGGCAACGGTCAGTCGACGTCCCCGGCCTCGATCGCGCCGAGGGCGTCGACCAGGCGGTCCGGCGCGACGAGTCGGTAGGCCTCGCGGACCACGGTCCGCACCTGGTTGTCCTCCACGGTCGGTGATCGTGACGGGCAGCGCCACTACGGTGCCGGCCCGAGCGAGGGCGAACGGGGCGCGATGGGCACGGGGGCATGGGTCGTGGTCGGGATGACCGCGGTGGTGGTGGCCGGACTCGCCGGGACGTGGTGGTGGCGACGACCGGCGTGGATGGGCATCGGCGACAAGACCCTGTGGGACTGGCTGTCGCTGGGGCTGGTGCCCATCGGGATCACGATCGGGACCATCGCGCTGTCCTCGGTGCAGCAGGAGATCGAGCGCAACCGGTCGGAGGAGGCGATGGTCCAGGACTACGTGGACCGCATCAGCGCACTCGTGCTGTCCGAGGCCCGGGACCAGCCCGAGGCCGTCGCCGTCGGGCGGGCCCAGACCACGACGATCCTGCAGGTGCTGGACGGTCCCCGGGCCGGACGGGTGCTGGCCTTCCTCGACGAGATGGACCTCCTGACGCCGTACGCACCGGACCTCGACGGCGTCCGGCTGGCCGGCGCCGAACTCAAGGGCGTGACGCTGGACGGCCAGGGCCTGGAGGCCACCGACCTCACCGGCGCCGACCTCGAGGACTCCTCGCTGGTCGGGGTCGACCTCGAGTCGACCGACCTGTCGGGGGCCGACCTGGACGGGGCGGTGCTGCGCGGTGCCACCTTCACCGACACCGTGGTCGCCGATGCCACCCTGGCGGGGACCGACCTGCGGGGCGCCGACCTGCGAGGGGCCCTCGGACTGGCCAACGACCAGGTGTCGCGAGCATGCCTCGACGCGACCACGGCCCTTCCGACCGGCCTGGACGTCATCCCGGACTGCCGGGACGACGCCCACGACGACGACGGGGACGACGAGGACGGCGAGGACGGGGACGGGGACTGAGCTGGTGGTCTCCCGGCGCCCACGGCGGCCGGCACTGGCTCCGCCGGGCGACGTGGACGCCTCACTAGCATCCCGGAAACGCCCCCACGCGGCCGACACGTGCGCAGGCAACGGGAAGGAACCCCCACGATGCGAACCGACGTCCGCACCTCACGCACGGCACGCGCCACGGTCGCCAGCATCGCCGCAGCGGCCCTGCTGCTCGCAGGCTGTGGCAGCGACGACGACACCACCGACACCGGTGACCAGACCAGCGACACGGCCGACGACGGCGAGGGCGCCATGGACGGCGCCACCGAGACCAGCTGAGCAGGCGACCGACCGCTGGGCACGAGCCGGTCGGAGCGGCACGGCCGATCGCAGTCCCCGACGACCCGGAGGCAGGGGTGGCACTGGTGCGCTGTCCGACCTGCGGCGAGGACGACGACCTGTCCGGGCGCCGGGACGGTGAGCGCATCACGATCACCTGCGGAGCCTGCGCCACCACGTTCGACCGCGACACCACGCCGACCTGTGGGCTGTGTGGGTCCACCGACCTCGAACCGGTCCCGACGTCGACGCTGCGCGAGGCCGGACGTGGCGAGCAGTGGGCGCCGTCGGGGGTCAGGATCGCGTGGTACTGCTGGGACTGCACCGGCCGCGACGTGACCTCGCCCGATCCGGATCCCGGGCCCCATCCCCCGCCGGGTGCCGGCGACGACCTGCCGGGCCTGCGGCGCCGTTGAGCGCGCAACGCCACGGGCGACGACCACCCCCCGGGGGCAGGTCTCGGGGTTCGCCCGGAACCGACCCCGACACCCGCCCCGACAACCGCCCCACGGACGGAATCGGGGAGGACAGGGCACCACCACCGTCACTACCGTGCACAGCCCGACGTCCGAGGACACCCGCAATGGCACACCCACCCGCCGGATGGCATCCCGATCCCCTGACCCGCCACGCGCAGCGCTACTGGGACGGCAACCAGTGGACCGAACACGTCGCGGACCAGTCCGGGAACATGTCGACCGATCCACTCGACGGGGGCCAGTCCGCCCAGCAGACCCAGCAGGACACCACCTGGGGCCAGTCCGACCAGGGTGCCCAGTCCGGCGAGGCGACCGACCAGACCAGCTGGGGCCAGGACACCTCGTCGGGCAGCGACTCGTCCGCCTGGGGCTCCGGATCCGACAGCGACACCTCGTGGGGTGATGCGTCGGGCGACGACACGGCCACCTCGGGTGACGACGACCTGCCGACGTGGCAGTCCTCGCAGACCGAGGCCGAGCCCGAGCCCGATGCCACCGACGAGCCCGCATGGGGCACCGGGGCGGGCGCGGCGGGTGCCGCGGCGGCCGCGGGGTCCGTGGCCGACGACGACCGTCGCAGCGCCCCGGTCGACGGCGAGCCCGGCGACGGTGACGCCATCGACCACGTCTCGGGCACCCAGGACCTGGGTGCGAGCAACGCCGACGTCAGCCATCCCACCATCGCGGCGATCACGGTCGGCATGGGCGTGGTCGTGCGCCACGGCCACATCGTCGCGGCCTCGCCCGGCCTGTCCATGCACGACAGCGAGCACCCGGGCGCCACGTCGGTGTCCGGTGCCGGCATCGTCCACGTCGGTGCCAACGGGCGCCAGATCACCGTGCTGGACGTGCCGGCCTCCGGCCTGACGATCGCCAACGACGCCCTGGTCGCCCACAGCACCGGCCTCGACCGTGCCGCCGCTGCGAACGGGATCGTGGGCCACGACGCCACGGCCGTGACCGGTGGTGGCTGGGTCGCCGTCGCGGCCGAGGGCGGGGCACTGGAGGTGTCCCCGGTCGGCGGGGTCGACGTCACGACGTCGGCACTGGTGGCCTGGAGCAGCGACCTCGACGTCGCCCATGCCGACACCGTCACCCTGACCGGGCGTGGCACCGTCCTGGTGTCGTCCGTCACGGCCTGATCCGACCCGTCACCACGACGCCCTCCGGCCGCGGGCCGGGGGGCGTCGTGGTCCGGGCGTCGCGTCCGGCCGCATCAGGTGGACAGGCGTGGGTCGAGGTGGGACCATGCCGGCCATGGACCTCGACGAACTGCGGCGACTGCGACGTGCACGCGACCGGATGGATCGCGAGTACGCCCGGCCACTGGACGTCCCCGACCTGGCCCGCGGGGCCCTGATGTCGACTGCACACTTCAGCCGCAGGTTCCGTGAGGCCTACGACGAGACCCCGTACTCCTACCTGATGACACGGCGCATCGAGCGGGCCAAGGCCCTGCTGCGGTGGGGCGAGATGAGTGTCACCGACGCGTGCTTCGCCGTCGGCTACGCCAGCCTGGGGTCGTTCTCCACCCGCTTCACCGAACTGGTCGGCGAGAGCCCGAGTGCCTACCGCGCCCGCGACCACGGGGGGGTCGAGGCGATGTCGGTGTGCCAGGTGATGGTGCTGACCCGACCACGCCGGACGGTCACCGAATCGAGCAGTTTCGGAGAAGCGCCCGTGGACACGCCTGCGTAGGTTCATCGGTGTTCACCACCCACCCGAGAGGTTTCCCGCATGGCCGTCTCCATCCGCACCGTCCACGTCCTGGTCGACGACCCGGACGCCGCCCTGGCCTTCTACCGTGACACGCTCGGCCTGACCGTGCAGAACGAGGTCGAGAACGACGGGTTCCGATGGGTCACGGTCACGACCGACGACCAGCCCGAGATCCAGATCGTGCTGTCCCAACCACGCGCTGGGCGCTCCGACCACGACGGGGAGGCGATCGCGGAACTGCTGGCCAAGGGTGAGCTGGGGACCATCAACTTCGTGTCCGACGACCTCGACGCGACGTTCGAACGGGTCGCCGAGGCACCAGGCGCCGAGGTCGTGCAGGAACCCGCCGACCAGTTCTGGGGGGTCCGCGACGCCGCCGTGCGCGACCCCGCCGGCAACCTGGTCCGCATCGAACAGGGCTGACCATCGCGATCATCCGCGCCGCCCGACGCCAGCCCATGCCAGGAGCCCCATGACGACCTACGACCACATCGAGGTCCGGGGGGCCAGCCAGAACAACCTCGCCGGGATCGACGTCGACGTCCCCAAGCACGAACTGGTGGCCTTCACCGGCGTGTCGGGTTCCGGCAAGTCCTCGCTGGTGTTCGGCACCATCGCCGCTGAGTCCCAACGACTCATCAACGAGACCTACAGCGCCTTCGCCCAGGGGTTCATGCCCAGCCTGGCGCGACCCGACGTCGACCTGCTGCGTGGCCTCACGGCGGCGATCGCCGTCGGCCAGGACCGCCTCGGCGGCGACAGCCGGTCGACGGTCGGGACGGCCACCGACGCCAACGCCATGCTGCGGATCCTGTTCAGCCGGCTCGGCGACCCCCACGTCGGCCCACCCAGTGCGTTCTCGCGAAACGTCCCGTCCGTTCGTGCCAGCGGTTCGATCACCGTCGAACGTGGCGGGAAGACCCGCGAGCACGTGACCTTCACCCGGACCGGGGGGATGTGCCCGACGTGCGAGGGTCGTGGCGAGGTCAAGGACCTGGTGGTCGACGAGGTCGTCGACGCCAGCAAGTCGTTGGACGAGGGTGCGATCCTGGCGCCCAACTTCTACGGCTGGGGCTATGCCGAGTCCGGGTACTTCGACCCCGACAAGAAGGTGGCCGACTACACCGACCAGGAGTGGGACGACCTGTGGAGTCGAGAGGCCACGAAGCTGGAGCGCGAGGACGGGCCGAACATGACCTACGAGGGGTTGTCCGTCCGGATCACGCGCGTCTGGCTGGGCGAGCGCACCCCCAAGCAGAAGAACATCGTGGCGTTCCTCGAGCGCGCCGTGGCCTACCAACCCTGTCCCGCCTGCGACGGGACCGGCCTGGCCGATGGCGCCCGCTCGTCACGCATCGGCGGGCGCAACATCGCCGAGGTCGGCGCGATGCAGGTCAGTGAGGCACGCGACTGGCTCGCCGACATCGACCTCGCCGACGTCGGCCCCCTGGCCGAGACGCTGTCGTCATTGCTCAACGCGATGGTGGACATCGGCCTGGGCTACCTCAGCCTCGACCGCGAGGCCGGGACCCTGTCGGGGGGCGAGGCCCAGCGGGTCAAGATGGTCCGCCACCTCGGCTCGGCGCTGTCCGACATCACCTACGTGTTCGACGAACCGACGGTCGGCCTGCACCCGCACGACATCCGGCGCATGGTCGACCTCCTCCAGCAGTTGCGCGACAAGGGCAACACCGTGCTGGTCGTGGAGCACAAGCCCGAGGTGATCCTGCACGCCGACCACGTCGTGGACCTCGGACCCGGGGCCGGGTCGGAGGGTGGCGAGGTCACCTACCAGGGTGACGTCGCCGGGCTGCGGAGCTCCGACACCGTGACGGGCCACCACCTCGACACCCGCGTGGCACTCAAGGACGAGGTTCGGCCGGCCACCGGGCACGTGACGATCGCCGACGCGTCGTTGCACAACCTGCAGGACGTGACCGTGGACCTGCCCCTGGGCGTGGTGTGCGTGGTCACCGGTGTGGCGGGGTCGGGCAAGACGTCGTTGGTGCATGGCTGCATGCCCGACCGCGACGACCTCGTCGTGGTCGACCAGGGGGCGATCCGGGGCTCGCGCCGGTCCAACGCCGCCACCTACACCGGGATGCTGGACGGGATCCGGGACGCGTTCGCCGCGGCCAACGACGTGTCCGTGTCGTTGTTCTCGGCCAACTCCGACGGTGGCTGCCCGGAGTGCAACGGCCTGGGCGAGATCCACACCGACCTGGGCATGCTGGGCGAGGTCGCCTCGACCTGCGAACGGTGCGAGGGACGGCGGTTCACCGCCGAGGCCCTGGCCCACCACTACCACGGCAAGGACATCGGGCAGGTGTACGAGCTCGCCGTGGACGACGCGCTGGCGTTCTTCACCGAGGCCGGGTTGGACGGGGCGGTGGCGACCCTGCAGCGCCTGGCGGACGTGGGCCTGGGCTACCTGGCCCTGGGCCAGCCCCTGACCACCCTGTCGGGTGGCGAGCGCCAGCGCCTGAAGCTGGCCGTGCACCTGGCCGGCGAGCCGTCGACCTACGTGCTGGACGAACCGACCTCGGGGCTGCACCTGGCCGACGTCCGCCACCTGCTGGCGCTGCTGGATCGCATGGTCGACGATGGCAACTCGGTGATCGTGGTCGAACACCACCAGGCCGTGATGGCCCACGGGGACTGGATCGTGGACCTGGGCCCCGGCGCCGGCCAGGACGGCGGACGCGTCGTCTTCGAGGGCACCCCGGCCGACCTCGTCGCCGGTCGGTCCACCGTGACCGCCCGGGAACTCGCCGACTACGTCGGGGCTGACTGATCCTCCGCGGCATCCGGCCAGGGAGCCTCCCGCCGCGGCCGACGAGGGGCACGCCTGCCGCCACCGGACACCGACAGCCGCCCTGCTACGGTGCGACCCGTCGTTGCCCCCAGAGGCGGGCGGGCCGACGGATGGCCCCGAGGGCCATGCCGGGTCGCCCTGCCACGAAGGACCCTGCATGAGTCTCGCCGACGACGTGCGTCGCATCGCACGTCGGCTCCGCAACCGCGTGGGCAGCCGCCACCTCGATCCTCTGTCCCGCACGGTCCTGGACGAGGGGCTGACCTACCTGTCCCCCGCCAAGCTCGGCCGCATCGAGGACGTGCTGGAATCGGCCGACGACGTCCCCGGGGACTTCGCCGAGTTCGGCGTGGCCCTGGGCGGATCGGCCATCCTGATCGCGGATCGCCGTGGCGACCGTGCCTTCCACGGCTTCGACGTGTTCGCGATGATCCCGGAGCCGACGTCGGACAAGGACGACGACAAGTCCCGGAAACGCTTCGACACGATTCGGTCCGGCGAGTCCCGGGGCATCGACGGCGAACTCTACTACGGCTACCGCTCCGACCTCTACGACGAGGTCTGCCGCAGCTTCGCCGACCACGGCATGCCCGTCGGCGACGACGACGTCCACCTCCACGAGGGCCTGTTCGAGGACACCTGGCCCTCCGCGGGGGTCACGACGCTGGCGATGGCCCACATCGACTGCGACTGGTACGAGCCGGTCGCCTACTGCCTGGACGCCGTGGACCGGGTGCTGAGCCCGGGCGGGGCCGTCGTGATCGATGACTTCCACGACTACGGCGGGTGTCGGACGGCGGTCGAGGAGTTCCTCGCCGCCCATCCGGACTACGCGTTCGACGATGGCCCCAACCCGATCCTGCGCAAGCACGGGCCGGCCTGACCCCCGCCGACCACGCGGACCGGCTCCACGGTGCGGAGGGTCCACGGTCGGGATATCGTCTTGGCTTCTTCGCCGTCGGCAAGGACCAGGATGGAGACCAGGACCCCCGCAACGACATCGGCCCCCACGCAGACCACCACGGGGCTGGACGACACGGCCAAGGACACGGTGGCGGCACGCCTGGACGAGCAGGAGGCCGAACTCCTGCCCCGCATCGCCGCGCTGGAGCGGACCGTGGCGGAACTGGTCGAATCCGGTCGCGAGACCAACATCGACGACGAGCACGACCCCGACGGTGCCACCATCGGCTTCGAGCGCGCCCAGGCACAGGCCCTGCTGGACCACGCCCGCAACGACCTCGACCAGGTCGCCGAGGCCCGGCGCCGCCTGGCCGAGGACCCGACCTTCGGGACCTGCATGGTGTGCGACGGGCCGATCGGCGTGGAGCGGCTGGTGGCCCGACCCGCGACCACGACCTGCGTCGGCTGCGCCCGCTGAGCCCGACTCGTCCCACCCTCGCGGAGCGCGTCAGGCGTTGACGGGCACCGCTCGGGGCTGGGCCACGCGCTCGGACTCGGCCCATCGGGCGAACCCGAGGGCGGCGACACCCGACAACGCGAACGTGACCGCGATCGGCGTCACGGTGCCGTCGAAGAGCACCTGGACGAGCGTCCCCAGGATCGTGCCGACACCCAGGGACACCGCACCGATGACCGCCGAGGCGATGCCGGCCACCTCGCCCATCGGGTCCATGGCCAGCGACTGCACGTTGGACTGCAGCAGGGCGTGGGACATCAGGATCATCGACATGGACCCCGCCACCAGCCAGAACGGCGGCACGCCACCGCTGAGCACGGTGCCGCCGGCCATCACCAGGGTGATGCCGACGTAGGCCGTCATGACGACGCGCACCAGTCGTCGCGCCCCGACGCGCTCGACCACCCGGGAGTTGGCGAGGGAGGCGATGGCCATGGTGAAGGCCAGGCCACCGAAGACGATCGGGAACACCGTCTCGAGGTCGTAGATCCCCACGATCACGGGTTCGGACAGGGCGATCCAGGCCGTGAAGGGCACCGACAGCGCGGTGAGGGCGAGCAGGTAGCCCAGGGTCAGGCGGGTGCCCAGCACGATGCGCATCGAGGCCCACACGTCGTGGGGTCGGGCCGACCGCACACGCTCGGGCGTCAGCGTCTCCGGCAGACGGCGAAGCCACAGCAGTTCGACCACGGCCACCACGCCGATCGCCACGAACAGGCCGCGCCACGACATCAGCCGCAGCAGTCCGGCGCCGATGGTGGGGGCCACGACCGGGACGAGGATGAACACGCTGAAGATCAGCGACATCACTGACGCCATGCGGTCCCCGCGGTAGCGGTCACGAACCACGGTCAGCGCGGTGGACCGCGCCGCCGAGGCCCCGAAGCCCCACACGAAGCGGGTCGCCAGCAGCAGTGGCAGGGTGCCCACCATGGCCGACGACAACGACATCACGACGATCACGGCCAGGCCGGCATTGAGGGCGACCTTGCGCCCCCAGCGATCGGCCATGGGCCCCCACAGCAACTGGCCGAGGGCCAGGCCGAAGAAGTAGGTGGTGACGATGCCCGCCACCTCGGCGGAGTCGGTCCGACCGAGGTCGGTGGCGACGTCACCGAGGCCGGGCAGCATCAGGTCGATGCCGATGGCGATGAGCCCCATGAGCAGGGACATCATCGCGACGAACTCGACCCGCCCGGGCATGGAGCGGGTGGTGGTGGACGACATGGCGAGACTTTGGTCGTGGTGAGGCAGTGTGGTGGGGCAGAAATTTGGACGGGTCCACACCAAACTCGCCCTCGGGTGATGTCAACGCCCCACCACACGGATGCCATTCCGACCGGGCCGGGCCAACGACCAGTGTCCGCCGTACGAGCGGTGACGCTCCGAGGATCGCGTCGTCACCGTCCGACGGGCCCCTGCCCATGCTGGTCAACCTGCGGGCGTCAGCCCGCCGGGGCCTCGATGCGGGGGAACAGGACCTCGGACTCGCCCAGGGTGGTGCCGGCCACGACCTCGGGGCGCGCCCATCCCTGGTCGCGCACCGGGCCCAGGCCGAGCCACGAGCGGATCTGGTCGCTGGAGAACGGGGTGTAGGGGGCGAAGGCCACCGTGCCCGCCCCGATGGCCTGCAGCGCGACCCACAACGTGGTGGCCGTGCGTTCACGATCGACCTTGGCGGTCTTCCACGGCTCACGGGCGTTGAGGTAGGCGTTGGTGGCCCGGGCCACGCCCATCGCCTCCTGCACGGCACCACGCAGCGACGTGTCCTCGATGGCCTCGGCCTCGGCGACCAGGCAGGCGTCCACCTCGGCCAGTAGGTCGCGATCCACGTCGTCGAGCTCACCCGGCCGGGGCACCACCCCGTCGAAGGTCTTGCCCGTCATCGCCAGCACACGGTTGACCAGGTTGCCCCAGTCGTTGGCGAGCTCGCTGTTGGCGACCGCCAACAGGTCGTCGAAGGTGACGTCGCTGTCGGTGTTCTCGGGGAAGTGTCGGGCGATGGCGTAGCGCAACTGGTCGGCGGTGAAGGTGTCGAGGTAGTCCAGGATCGGCGTGCCGATGCCACGCGACTTCGACGCCTTCTCGCCCTTGAAGGTGACGTACTGGTTCGCCGGCACGTCGGTGGGCAGGTTGAGGGGTCGATCCCGACCGGAACGGTTGTAGCCCAACAGGTACGCCGGCCAGAACACGGAGTGGAACGGGATGTTGTCCTTGCCGACGAAGTAGTAGGTCTCGGCGTCGTCGTTCCACCAGTGCCGCCAGGCCTCGGCGTCCTCGGTCGCGGCGGCCCACTCGCGTGCCGCCGACAGGTAGCCGATCACGGCCTCGAACCAGACGTAGATGCGCTTGCCCTCGCCGAGGGTGTCGTACTCCGGCGGGATCGGCACCCCCCAGTCGAGGTCGCGGGTGATGGCCCGTCGGTGGAGTCCACCCTCCACGAACCCACGCGCCCAGTTGACGACGTGGGGCCGCCAGTCCTCGAGCCCGTCCAGCCAGGTCGCGAGCTCCTCCTCGACGCCGGGAAGGTCCACGAACCAGTGCGCCGTCTCGCGCAGTTCGGGCGTGGCGCCGCTGAGCTTGGAACGCGGGTCGATCAGGTCGGTGGGGTCCAGCGTCGAGGTGCAGTTGTCGCACTGGTCGCCGCGGGCCTCGCCGTAGCCACAGACCGGGCAGGTGCCCTCGACATAGCGGTCCGGCAGGAAGCGTTCGCGCTCGGGGTCGTAGTACTGCTCGGTGACCTCCGACACCACCAGGCCCGCGTCGTGCATGCCACGGAACAGCTCCCACACGACATCACGGTGGTTGTCGGTCATCGTGGTGGTGAACAGGTCGAAGTCGATCCCCAACCGCTGCCACTGGTCGAGCATGCGCGGGTGGATCTCCTCCACGATCTGGCGCGGGGTCACCCCCTCGGCATCGGCCTTGAGCATGATCGGCGTGCCGTGGGCATCGGCACCACTGACCATCAGCACGTCGTTGCCGGCGATGCGGTGGTAGCGGGCGAACACGTCGGGTGGCAGGTACGCGCCCGCGACGTGGCCCAGGTGTTGGAGGCCGTTGGCGTAGGGCCAGGCCACCCCGACGAGGATCTTCCGAGAAGTCATGCGCTCGACGCTACCTCCCGGGTCGATCACCCGTCACACGGGACGCCGAGGCGCACCGATCGCCCGGGACGAACCGGGGACGCACCGGGGACGAACCGGGCCCGAACCGGGCACCCGGCGGTGGCGAACCACCCGCCGACCATACGCTCCGGGACGGCGCACCCCCTGCCCCGCCGGCGCCACCCGTCCGTCCCCGGAGGACCTCGCCCCCATGTCGACCGTGACCACGCCACCACGCGCCGTCCTGGACGGCATCACGACCGACCACGTCGAGGTCGACGGGGTCGGCATCCACACCGCTGCGGTGGGCGCCGGGCCGGTCGGCGTGCTGCTCTACCACCACTTCTACGGCAACGTGGCGACGTGGCGACGGGTGCTGCGCCGCCTCGACGAGGCCGGGGTGCACGCCGTGGCCGTCGATCGTCCCGGCTTCGGGTGGACCCAACGTCCCGATCCGTCCCGTCGCCCCATGGTCTACACCCGGGCCTTCGCCGCTCGGGCAGGACGGGTCGTCGCCCGGTCGCGCGGCATCGACCGGCTGGTGGTGGTGGGCTCGTCGATGGGCGGCACGCTGGCACTGGAGACGGCCCTGGCCGACCCCGACGGCATCGACCACCTCGTGCTGCTGTCGCCGGCCGTGACCGGCGACGTCGGGATGCCGGCCCCCCTGCGCCCGGTGCTGCGGCGCGCGATCGTGCGCCGCGCAGCGCGTCCCGTGGTCCGCCGGCTGTCCCGCGGGATCGACCTGCAGCGCGCGACGGGCGGCTGGCACGACCCCGAGCTGGCGGGTGACGACGACGTCGCCGCCTACCACGAGCCGACCCTGCTGCCGGGGTGGGCGGACGGGATCTGGGCGGTGATGACCAGCGAACCGCCCCCCGGGCTGGGACGACGACTCGGCGAGGTCGTCCCACCCGCCACGGTCGTGTCCGGGAGCTTCGATCGCACGATCCGTCCCACCTGGAACCGCAGCACGGCCGCGGGACTGGACGGCGAGCTGGTCGAGGTGTCCACCGGCCACACCCCCCAGGAGGAGGCACCGGCCCTGGTCACCGACCTGTTGCTGGACCGCGTCGGTCCCTGACGGGACGCGCGCCGACTCGTCCGACCGCCCGAACGCCGCGGTTCAGGACTCGTCGACGACCAGGTCGGACAGGGGGCTCTCCGGCGAGAAGGCGTCCTCGGTGGCCACGACCTCCTCGACCTCGGCCGGCTCCAGGACCTGGGTGACGTAGTCGTCGGCACCGTCGAGCAGGGGGACGTCCTGGTCGCGCTCGCCCATGATCCAGCGCCAGTGGTCGACCACCTCGGCGAACAGTTGGGGCCCCTCTCGCCGACCCCACAGCTCGTCGGGGACACGGTCGAGCACCTCCAGGTAGACGTCCTGGTACCACCGCTGGCTGAGCCGGTCCCGCCCGACGGTCTCGCCGTTGGACGCCAGCCATCGACCATAGGACTCGATGTCCTCCAACAGGAAGCGTGCCTGGCTCTCCTCGGCGTCCAGGCCGGTGCGGTCCTTGAGGATGCGCTTGAACCGGGCCGGCTCCACGACATGCAGCTTCAGCTCCAGCTCCTCGGCCCCGCCGTCCACGGCCACCAACTCGACCTCGCCAACGTCGTAGCCGAGGTCGTTGACGCGGTGCAGTCGATCCTCGATGCGGTGACGCTCGGACGTCGCGAAGCGCTCGACGTCGGTCAACGCCCCCCACAACCGGTGGTAGCGCTCTTCGAGGTCGAGGCCGAACTGGACCGGGTCGAGCCCGTCGGGCACCAGCCCCTGGGCATCCAGGTCCAGCAGTTCGCCGGCCGTTCGCTCGACGGCCAGGTCGAGGTCGTAGTGGCGCTGGCCCCGGCTCAGCGTCGGGTGCAGCTCCCCGGTCTCGGTGTCGATCAGGTAGGCGGCCAGCCGCCGGGCGTCACGCCGGAACAGCGTGTTGGACAACGAGCAGTCACCCCACATGAACCCGACCAGGTGGATGCGCACCAGCAGGTCGGCCAGCGCGTCCAGCATCGACTCGACCAGGGCGAGGTCGGACCGACGCGAGAACAGCAGGCGATAGGGCAGCGAGTAGGACAGGTGCTGGGTGATCAGGACCGCCTCGAGGTCCTCGGCGTCGGGGCCCGGCCCGCTGCGCCGATCGGTCACCACGCCCACGGCGTTGACCGTCGGGACGTCCTCCTGCTTGAGGTGGTTGAGGAACCGGTACTCGCGCTCGGCGTAGCGACGCGGCAGCTCCTTGAGCACGTACAGGCCCCGGTCGTAGCGCACGAAACGCACCACGTGGCGGTGGAGGCCCGCCGGGATGTCCTCCAGCCGAGGGTGGTCCCAGTCCGCCAGCGGCACGTCCCACGGCAGGTCGAGGAAGTCCGGGTGCCCGGTTCGGGCGAACAGGCGCAGCGCCACACGAGGCCCTTCCGGCGGCGTTGGTCGGGGAGTTGCCGGCAGGCTACCTGCCTGGCCCGCGCGACCCTCCTCGGCCGGCGCCCACGCCCGGGCCTCGGCGTGGCGGGCTCACTCGGGGTCGCTCGCCCACGACGCACGTGGGGCCAGCGCGTCGGCCGCTCCCATCGCCGAGAACGGCAGCGCCGGACCCAGGGCCGCCAGCGGGAGGAACAGGGCCTCGACGCTCATGCCGCCCAGCGCCACCAGCGACACGATGGCCGCGGCGATCGCGCGGTAGTGCCAGGTCGTGCCCTCGGGACGATCCAGGCACACCACGGCACCGGCGGCGAAGCCCGACAGCAGTGCGGCCAGTGGGTTGCGCACGATCAGCAGCGGCAGGCCGACGGCGATCGCCAGGCCCATCGCGGCCAGGGTCCCGATCGGCCAGTCGACCCGCCGGGACGTCCAGGCGGCCAGCAGGAACGCGAGCGGAACCGAGGACAACGACAGGCCGATGGCGAGCACCCCGGTGCTCTCGACGTTGGTCGTGCCGCCGCCGAGCGTCTCCCCGCCGAACAGCACCGCGGTGCCGTAGGCCAGGGCCCAGAAGGAGATGGTGACGACGACGGTGGCCAGCGCGATCGCCAGCCACCGTCGAGAGGTGGAGCTCCGAGCAGGCAGTGTCAGCCCTTCACGGCGCCCGCGGTCATGCCGCGGACGAAGAAGCGTTGCAGCGAGAAGAACACGATCATGGGCACGATCATGGAGATGAACGCGCCTGCGGTCAACAGGTTCCACGAGTTCTGTCTGGGCACCGTTGAGTTGCTGCAGGGCGATGGTCAGGACCTGGTTGCCCTCACCGGTCCCCAGGAAGATGAACGCGACCAGGTAGTCGTTGAACACCCACAGGAACTGGAAGATCGCGAACGACGCCAGCGCGGGCACCGACAGCGGGATGATCAACCGGGTGAAGATCTGGTAGTGGTCGGCACCGTCGATGCGGGCCGACTCGATCAGCTCCGATGGCAACGACCCGATGTAGTTGCGCAGCAGGTAGATCGCCAGGGGGAGCCCGAACCCGGTGTGGGCCAGCCACACGCCCAGGAAGGTGCCGTTGAGCTGCAACGGGATGCCGACCAGGACCTGCTCGGCGTCCCACGGGGACAGGGCCGACACGATCGGCACCATGAACGGCAGCGACATGTCGAATCCGCTGTAGAGACGCTGCAGCGGGATCAAGGCGACCTGCAACGGCACGGCCATGAGTCCGACGATGGTCGCGAACATCAGGAACCGGCCCTTGAACTCCATCCAGGAGAACGCATAGGCGGCGAAGGCGGCGATCGTGATCGGCATGATCGTGGCCGGGACCGACACCACCAGGGTGTTGACGAACGCCGAGTCGAACCCGCCGGTGGTCAGCACCTCCTGGTAGTTGCCCAGCGTCCACTGGCTGGCGTCGAACAGGTTGGGGATCGCGGTCCACCAGCCGGTCGTCTCGATCAACGACTGGATCCGGATCGAGGTGATCAGCAGCCCCACGGCGGGGATCAACCAGACCAGCACGATCGAGACCACGATGACGCGCACGATCCACAACGTGGCAGGGTTGGACACCCCACCCTCGGAACCCTTGATCGGATCGGTGTCGGGGACGTCCTGGTCCGGTGTCGTGGTTGCAGTACTCATCGGATCGACTCCTCCTCGCGGAACCGCTTGATGTTGAGGTACATGATCGGGATGACACTCAGGAACATGAACACCGCGATCGCCGCCCCACGCCCGAACTGGCGGTTGACGAAGGACTCCCGGATCATGCGTTCGGCGATGACCTCGGTGCCGTCCTGGCCACCCGTCATCACCCACACGATGTCGAACACCTTCAACACCCCGATCACCATCGTGGTGAACACCACCACGATCGAGGACATGATCGAGGGCACGATCACCCGCCAGAACACCTGGATCTCGGTCGCGCCGTCGATGCGGGCCGCCTCCAGGATGTCCTCGGGCACGCCCTTGATCGCCGCGGACAGGATCACCATCGCGAACCCGGTCTGCAACCAGATCATCACGATCATCAGGAACAGGTTGTTCCACGGCACCAACCCCAGCCAGTCCACGGGGTTGGCCCCCACCCCGACCATGATGGCGTTGAGGATCCCGATCTGCTCCTGGCCGAAGTCCAGCGGCCGGAACGAGTACACGAACCGCCACACGATCCCGGCACCGACGAACGAGATCGCCATCGGCAGGAAGATCAGGGACTTCGACAGCGACTCGAACCGCCTGAGCTTGTCGGCCAGGACCGCGAAGCCCAGGCCGATCGACACGCACACCGCCGGCACCACGAACACCCACAGCAACGTGTTGCGCAACGACCGCAACATCGCCTCGTTGGTGAACACGTACTCGTAGTTGCCCCATCCGATGTAGTTGTCGGCGAAGGCGTCCATGAACGACACCCGGATCGTGTCGATCGCGGGGTACATCAGGAAGATCGCCACGATGACCATGGCCGGGCCGGCCCACGCATACGGCTGGACGCGCTCACCGATCCGCGTCGGCAGCCGCTTGATCGCCATGTCGACGGCCGTGTAGAGCGCGAATGCACCCACCACGCCGATCAGGATCGCGGCGACGCCGACGACCCACCGTGGCAGGTCCTCGGACAACACGTCGAAGGCCGTCTGCAGGGTCCAGTACAGCAACCCCGGAACCGCGATCGCCGACACGATCGCCAGCACGACCACGGCGAAGGACCCACCCGCTCCCAGGCGGTCCTCCACCACCACCGTGTCGTCTTCGTTCATGTGTGACTGGACCGAATCCTCCGGATCCGGCGCCGTGTCACGCGTCTGTGTGTCCGACATCTTCAACCCTCCTGCAACAGGTCCCGGGTCGGGCCATCCGTGGCGATGGCCCGACCCCCGACGACGTGGTCAGCTCGACGGCCAGGCGGCATCGATGTCCGGCATGACCTGGTCGAGGTTGTCCGGTCCGTTGTCGGTGTAGGCGTTCATCCCGGTCCAGAAGGACCCGGAACCGACCGCGGGCGGCATCAGGTCGGACCCGTCGAAGCGGGCCGTCCCGTCGTTGAGCGCCGTCAGCAGCGCGTCGGCGGCCTGCTTGATGATGGGGTTGTCGTAGCAGTCCGCGCTCGTGTTCTTGTTGGCCGAGATCAGGGCGATCCCGTCGATCGAACCGAACTCGCACTGCGTCTCGGCCGTGGTGTAGATGTCGAGGAAGTCGCGGATCTCCGGGCGGTTGTTGAACACCGCGATGACGCCACCGGCCATCAGCGAGCCGTCGTTGCCGTCGATGGTGGGGAACTTGAAGAAGTTGTAGTCCGTCTCGGCCTCGACGCCCTCCGGGAAGAAGTTCGTGATGAAGGTCGCCTGGCGGTGCATGGCGCACTTCGGCGGGTCGTCGAACATCGGGTCGGGGGCGTCGCGGAAGTCGATCGAGGAGATGTTCTCGTGACCGCCGAGCACGTAGCCCTCGGTGAAGATGATGTCACCGAAGCGCGAGGCGGCCGACTTGATCTCCTCGGAGTCGAAGTCGAGCTCGTGGTCGACCCACTGGTCGTAGACGTCGGTGCCCTGCTCGCGCAGGACGATGTCCTCCATCCAGTCCGTGGCCGGCCACCCCGTGGCGGCGTCGGACCCGGTGCCGATGCACCACGGTGCGATGCCCGCCTCGACGAACTGGTCCGACAGCGCGATCAGGTCCTCCCAGGTCTCGGCCTGGGGCTCGGCGCCGATCTGCTCGAAGGCCGCGGTGCTGTACCAGATGGCGCTCTTGAAGTTGATCGTGTCCGGCACGCCGTAGTGCTTGCCCTCGTACTCGCCCAGCGACATCAGGTACTCGCCGTAGCGTTCCTCGAGATCGGCGATGTCGAACCCGAGGTCCTCCAGCGCGATGGCGTTGCCCTGCTGGGCCTGCTCGATGACCGCACCCGGCTGCGGGAACAGGGCGAGGTCCGGCGGTGTGCCGCCCTCGACCTGGATCACGATCTCCTGCTCGAAGGAGTCCGAGCCCGAGTAGGTGGCCGTGTAGTCGGCCTCGGAGTTGACGTACTCGTCGATGACCTGCTGGATGGCGTCGGCCTCGATGCCGCTGGCCGCCCCCGACAGGCTCACCTGCCCGGTGTTCTCCTCCTGGTCGGCCGAGGCGCCGCCGCCACCGCCGCCCCCTCCGCCTTCGGTGCCGCCTTCGGACGAGGATCCGCTGTCACCGCCGCCGCCCCCCGACGACACCGCATCCCCCTCGTTGACGGTCACACTGCAGCCAGCCAGCACCAGTGCTGCTGCCGCTGCGGCCGCGATCCGGGACCTGAACTTCATGTTCGTCCTCCTGCACAGGGCAAGGGCGACGCGAGCCGATCTCGCGTGGCGCCCTCACCAATCCTCAACCGAGGGTAGGCGGACGGTGTACGAAAGTGGGCACTTCCCCAAAACTGGTGCGAAGGCTCCAAAGGAACGAGCCCGCCCCGGTCCGGGCGGGCTCGTCGTGCCGCGTCGTGCTCGAGCACGTCTCGCACCGCCGCCGCTGGACGCCGCCGCTGGATGGCGGTCGGGCGTCCCGGCGACGACGACTGGCTCAGGTCAGCACGAGTCCCGACTCGTCGTCGAAGAAGTGCATGCGGTCGGCGCGGAACCCGATCGACATCGTCGATCCGACCTTGGGCGGCGCACCGGGTTCGAACCGCGCGACGAAGGTCTGGCCCCCGGACTTGGCCTGACGCTCCAGTTCGGCGAACGCGTCGTCGTCGTCCAGGGCGGCCCGCATCTGCTCGTTGATGACCGGGGGAACCTCGGTCTTGAGGTGCACCAGCATCTCGGCACCGAGCATCTCGACCAGTTCCACCTCGAGGTCGTCCATGCGATCGTGGTCGCCCTCGGCCGCACGCTCGAAGTGCTCGGGACGCATGCCCACGGCCACGGTGGTCCCGACCTTGTCGGCCACGCCGGGGTACTTGTCCAGCGCCGCCTGCGGAACCTTCATCCGGTTCTCGCCGAGCTTGACGGCGATGCCGCCGTCGTCGGCGGACTCCACCTCCGCCAGCCCGAGGTTCATGGCCGGGGAACCGATGAACCCGGCCACGAACAGGTTGTCGGGGTTCTCGTAGAGCCGTTGTGGCGAGTCGACCTGCTGGAGCTTGCCCTTCTCGAGGACACAGACCCGGTCCCCCATGGTCATCGCCTCGACCTGGTCGTGGGTGACGTACAGGGTGGTGACGCCCAGGCGGTTCTGCAGTGCCGCGATCTCGGCCCGCATCTGGACCCGCAGCTTGGCATCGAGGTTGGACAGTGGCTCGTCCATCAGGAAGGCCTTGGGCTGGCGCACGATCGCGCGGCCCATGGCGACGCGCTGGCGCTGCCCACCGGACAGGGCCTTGGGCTTGCGGTGCAGCAGTTCCTCCAGGCCCAGGATCTCCGCGGCCTCGTTGACGCGCTTCTCGATGTCGTCCTTGGGCGTCTTGGACAACTTCAGCGAGAAGCCCATGTTCTCGCCCACCGTCATGTGGGGGTACAGGGCGTAGGACTGGAACACCATCGCGATGTCCCGCTCCTTGGGCGTCATGTCGTTGACGACCTTGTCCCCGATGCGCAACTCGCCGCTGGTGATCTCCTCCAGGCCGGCCACCATGCGCAGGGCGGTCGACTTCCCGCACCCGGACGGCCCGACCAGGATGACGAACTCGCCGTCCTCGATCTCCATGCTCAGGTCGGTGATGGCGTGATAGCCGTCCGAGTAGTACTTGTTCAGGTCCGTCATGTCGACTCTGGCCATGGGCCGAGCTCCTCGCGTTGTGGGCACACGACGATGATGGTCACTGGGCGCCCATACTGCAAGGGCTTCCATGCAAGCGCTTGCAGTCCTAGCGGGGTGGCGGTGCCGTCGACCCCCGCTGGACCAGCGACGTGCGCACGACCTCGTGACGCGGTGGAACGTCCGCCACCGCCGGGTCCTCGATCCGGTCCAGGACCCAACGGCAGGCCGTGCGCGCCAGCCGGGACACGTCGCGGGCCACGGTGGTCAGGCCGACGAACTGGGCCACCGGCTGGTCGTCGACGCCCACCAGCGACAGGTCTCGGGGCAGGACCAGGCCACGCAGCCGGGCGACCTCCATCGCCCCCAGCGCCATCTCGTCGGACGCCACGATGACGGCGGTCGGCGGATCCGGGTCGTCCAGCAGCAGCGACAGGGCGGCAGCACCACCCGTGGACGACAGTTGCGACTCGACCAGGCGGTGGTCGGGATGGTCCAGGCCCAGCTCGTCGAGGGTCTCCACGAAGCCCGCCCGGCGGGCCTCCGGGGCGACGAGGTGGTCGTCGGCGGCGGCGGTGCCGACGAAGGCGATGTCGCGGTGGCCCAGGTCCACGAGGTGGCGGGTCGCGGCCGCGATGCCGCCGTACTCGTCCGCCACGACCGTGTCGAAGCCGGCGAGGTCGAGCCCGATGGCGGCCAACGGCCGGCCCTCCCCCAGTCGCGCCACCTCCGCGTCGTCGAGGGCGACCTCGGCCACGACCAACCCGTCGACCCGGCGCCGGAACGGGTGCCGGCTCAGGACGTACTCGCGTACCGCCGGGGTCGACACGGTCACGGGCAGGACGTCGTAGCCGGCCTCGATCGCCTCGTCCTGCACCTGTTCCAGCATCCGCGCGTGTGACCATCGACCCACGCCAGGCACGACCAGGCCGAGCGTGTTCGTGCGACCCGCCGCCAACGCACTGGCCGCGGGATCGGCCACGTAGTCCAGCAGGTCGGCGGCCCGGCGGACCTTCTCGCGGGTGGCCGGCGCCACGTTCGGGAGGCCACGCAGGGCACGTGACACCGTCGCCGTGGAGACCCCTGCCAGGCTCGCCACGTCGTCGATGGTCACGGGCACCAGGCACCTCCCCAAGGTCGGCCGGCAACGTTCGGACCCTCCCCGGGCAGGATGCCAGACCCACGGCCCGCCCACGACCGCGTCGGCGTCCCGGACCGCGCCGGCGAGTCGTCCCGGTGGCCGGCCGGACCCCCCGGGGAACCCTCGAAGGCCGCCGTCTCGTCGCTACCGTGGGTGGTTCGCCTGCCCGAGGGACCCCCCGTGTCCAGTTCGTCGACCGCCCCCACGGCGGCCACCCCGCCCACCGACACCGACCCGCCCGCGCCGTGGTACCGCAACGCCGTGGGCTACCAGGTCTACGTGCGCTCCTTCGCCGACACCACCGGCAACGGCATCGGGGACGTCGTCGGCGTCCTGGAGCACGTGGACCACATCGCGTCGCTCGGCGTGGACTTCGTGTGGCTCAACCCGGTCTACCCGTCCCCGGGACTCGACCACGGCTACGACGTGGCCGACTACACCACGATCGCCGACGACATGGGTGGGATGCCGGCCTTCGAGGCCCTCCGGGATGCCCTCCACGACCGTGGCATCCGACTCCTGATGGACATCGTCCCCGGCCACACCTCCCACGAGCACGCCTGGTTCCGCGACGCCCTGACCGGTCGCGACGCCGAGCACCGCGACTACTACGTGTGGCGTGACCCGGCACCCGACGGGGGCCCGCCGACCAACTGGGAGTCGGTGTTCGGCGGTTCGGTGTGGGAGTTCCACGAGCCGACCGGTCAGTACTACATGCACCGCTTCCTGCCCGAACAGCCCGACCTGAACTGGCGCAACCCGGCGGTGCGTGCGGCCATGGAGGACGTCCTGGAACAGTGGTTCGAACGGGGGGTGGACGGGTTCCGCGTCGACGTGGCGCAGGGGATGCTGATGGATCCCGAGTGGGCCGACGCCCCACCGGTGACCCCGGACATGACCGTCGACGAGGCCAACGACGCCCGTTTCGGGGGATTCATGGGCCGTCCCGACACGCCGGAGCTGTACCGCCCCTGGCGCACCCTGGCCGACCGCCACGACGCGCTGCTGCTGGGCGAGGTCTACCTGTCGGACCAGGCCCGGGTGGCCACCTACATCGAGGACGGCCTGCTGCACCGGGCCTTCTTCCTGCCGCTGCAGCACACCGACTGGGATCGGGACCAGGTCGCGGCGATGGTGGTGCCGGGCGTCGCGTACGGACACGGCCAGTTCGCCTGGCCGCAGTCGTCCCACGACGACCCCCGTGCCGGGTCGCGATTCGGTGGCGGCGAGGTCGGTGCCCGACGGGCGATGGCCTTCTTCCACCTGATCGGCTGCCTTCCGGGCACTCCCGTGATGCTGGCCGGCGACGAACTCGCCCTGGAGGACGGGCGGGTCGAACGCGGGGAGGCCGAGGACCCCATCACGACCCGCAACGACGACCGCCAGGACGGTCGCGACGGCTCGCGCACCCCGATGACCTGGGACCCCGACGCCCCCAACTTCGGCTTCACCACCGCGACGCCGTGGCTGCCGGTGGGGACCAATCGCACCGGCGCCGACACCGTCGCCGGCCAGGAGGACGACCCCGAGTCGCCACTGCACCGGATGCGGCGGTTCCTCGCGGCCCGACGTGACCTCGACGACATGCTGGCCACCGACGACGTCACGTGGCTTGAGCCGGGCGACGACGTGCTGGCCTTCCGCCGTGGCGACGTGGTCGTGGCCTGCAACTTCGGTGTGGCCACGACCATGGAGTTGCCGGCCGAGGCCACGCTGGTCGTGGCCAGCAGCGACGACGCCGCGGTGGCCGCGGCGCGCCTGGACCTCGGCGCCGACACCACGGCGCTGGTCCGGATGGCGGACTGATGCCAGACGTCGACGGCGGTGATGACGGCGGTCCGGGCGGCGACGCGACCGCGACCGGACGACACGCCGGGGTGGCCGTGTTCGGCGAGGCCCTGGTCGACCTGCTCGCGCATGGGGAGCGAAGCTTCACGGCCACGCCGGGTGGCTCACCGGCCAACATCGCCGTGGCGCTCGCCCGCCTGGGACACCCCGTCCGGTTCCTCGGAGGGCTGTCCACCGACCGTTGGGGCGACCTGCTCGACGACCACCTTCGCGGCGCCGGCGTCGACACCGGGTCCGCACCGCGGTCACCGCGTCCGACCGCGATCGCCCTGGTCGACCTCGGTCCCGACGGCGGGGCGATCTACCGCTTCCTGTGGGACGACACGGCGGACCGGGCGGTCACGCTCGGCGACCTCCCCGACGACCTCGGCGACGACGTCGGCTGGCTGCACGTCGGCTCGGTGGCCGCGGCCCTGCCCGACACCGGCGCGCTCACGACCCACCTGGTCACCCGCGAACACGGTCGACGCCTGGTGTCGTGCGACCCCAACGTGCGAACCATGGTCCACGGCGACGGCGACGGGCCCCGTGCCCGGTTGCGTGGCCTGACCGAGCAGGCCGACCTGGTCAAGATCTCCGACGAGGACCTGGCATTCGTCCTGCCCGACCACGACCCCGGCACGGCCATCGCCCACTGGCTGGACCACGACGTCGGACTGGTCGCGATCACACGCGGGGGCTCCGGTGCCACCTTGGCCACGGCCGCCGCGACGGTCGACGTGACGGCCCCGGCCACCACGGTCGTGGACACCGTCGGGGCCGGCGACACGTTCATGGCGGGCCTGCTGGCCGGCCTGCTCGACGCCGGCGTCACCGATCGCGACGCCCTGGCCAGCCTCGACCGGGACCAGCTCCGGTCCGTCGGGATGCTGGCGGCCCGGGCGGCGGCCGTCACGGTGTCGCGCGAGGGCGCCGACCCGCCGACCCGACAGGCCCTCGCCGACCGCTTCTCCGCCACCTGACCCCGGCGTCGGCGACCGCGGCCACTGGCCGGTGACGCCGCTCCACCACGCCCCTTCCTTCCACGACAGGCACCGCCGTGAGCGACCCGATCCGCGTGACCGTCTGGGGCGAGAATCGCCACGAGCAGGTCGACGACCTCGTCGCCGAGCTGTACCCCGACGGGATGCACACCACGATCGCCGCCGGCATCGCCGAGCACCTCGGGGACCGGTCCGAGGTGCGCACGGCCACGCTCGACCAGCCCGACCAGGGACTCCCCGAGCACGTGCTCGCCGACACCGACGTCCTGACCTGGTGGGGCCACGCGGCCCACGACGACGTCGACGACGCGGTGGTCGACCGGGTCGTGGACCACGTCCTCGCCGGGATGGGGTTGCTGGTGCTGCACTCCGGCCACTACAGCGCGGTGTTCCGTCGGCTGATGGGCACGACCTGCCGGCTGCGGTGGCGAAACGGCGACGACCGCGAGCTGGTCTGGACGGTCGACCCCACCCACCCGATCGCCGTCGGCGTGCCCCAGCCGATCGAGATCGAGGCCCAGGAGATGTACGGCGAGTTCTTCGACATCCCCACCCCCGACGAACTGGTCTTCGTCAGTTCCTTCACCGGTGGCGAGGTGTTCCGCAGCGGGTGCACCTTCCGCCGTGGTCACGGGCGCATCTTCTACTTCAGCCCCGGCGACCAGGACTACCCCGTCTACCACCACCCCGACATCCGTCGGGTGCTGGCCAACGGCGTCGCGTGGGCACACCCGGACCGACCACGACGCATGCCGACCATCCAACGACGCGACGTCGGCGAGTTCGGGGATCCGGCATGAGCGACCAGGACCGACCCCGGGCCGCCGCGAACTTCGCCCGCATCGACCACGACGCCGACCACCCGCTGCCCGTGCTGGTGGTGGGGGCCGGGGCGATGAGCCGGGCCTGGCTGGACGCCGTCGACCGGGTCCAGACCACGACCCTGGCCGGGATCGTCGACCTCGACCTGGACGCCGCACGGACCGCGGCCACCGACGTGGGCCGACCGGACCTGCCGGTCGGCGACGACCTGGTCGTCCTGGCCGACGAGACCGGGGCAGGTGCGGTGGTGGACGTGACCACCCCGGAGGCCCACCATGCCATCACGGCGACGGCGCTGGGCGCCGGGCTGCCGGTCCTGGGCGAGAAGCCCGTTGCCGCCACGCTGCGCGAGGCCCTGTCGCTGGTGGCGACCGCCACGGCCACGGGCCAACTGTTCATGGTCAGCCAGTCCCGACGCTGGAACCCCCACGTGTTCGACCTTCGTCGTCTGGCCGCGCGGATCGCGCCGGTGGGGACCGTCTCGATCGAGTTCTTCCGTGCGCCGCACTTCGGCGGTTTCCGCGAGACGATGGACGACCCACTGCTGGTCGACATGGCCATCCACGCCTTCGACACGATCCGCTTCGTGCTGGCCGATGAGCCGGCCACGGTCACCGCCGACTCCTGGGACCCGCCGTGGAGTTGGTACGACGGTGACGCCGCCGCCACCGCCAGCTTCACCATGGCCGGTGGTGGCCGCGCGGTGTGGACCGGCAGCTGGTGCGCCCCGGGCCACGAGACGTCGTGGAACGGGCAGTGGCGGCTCAGTGGCGCGGGCGGCAGCGTCACCTGGGACGGTGACCACGGCCCCGTGCTCGACCCCGGCGACGACACCCCAAGCGACGGCCCGGACGACGGCCCGGACGACGGCCCGCACGACGGCCCGGACGACACCCCAGACGACACCGGTCATCGCGAGTTCGCCGCGGCGCTGGCAACCTTCTCCGAGGCGCTGCGCACCGGGATCGCCCCCAATGGCGACGTCCGCGAGAACGTGCGCAGCATGGCGATGGTCGCGGCTGCGGTGACGGCGGCGCGCACCGGTGCGGCCGTCCACGTCGACGACCTGCTGGCCGACGCCCACGGGGCCGCCCTGGCGGCCGAACGGCGTGACGACGCGCGCTCGGTGCTGGCGGGCTGGGAGCACCCCCGCGAGGTCCTCACCACCTGGGGAGGGTGACCGGAGCCGGGCGAGGTGCCGACGTCGCGGTGGGGCCCGACCGTCAGCGTCCGATGGCGTGCGCGACCACCTCGTCGTAGAGCCCGCGACAGGACGCCTCAAGGTCGCGCAGGTGCTCGGGCAGGGGTCGGCGCGAGGTCCGCGGTGGCCCGAACCCGGTGGACCGGTGCACCGCGCCGTACCAGAACGATCCCCATGGCCCGTCCTCGGACTTCGGGCCCGCCTCCCAGGCCAGCATCGCCGGGTCCCAGTCCAGCCCGCAGCGACGACACACCTCCCCCAGCACGCCTGGCGGGTCCGCCAGCAGGCTGGTCGTCTCGACCACCAGCGGGTCGCGTCCAGCGGCGAGGTCCCGTCGGACCAGGCGGACCTGGTCGGGCAGGCCGGTCTCGAACAGCCGTGGCTCGGGGATGCCGTCCACCAGGCTGGCGAGCACGTCACGGGGGTCGCGCACCAGGACCACGTTGTGGAGCTCGTCGAGGAAGGCGAGGTCGAGGTCGACCAGGTGGTGGGCCATGTTCTTGAAGAAGGCGACCGGCGTCGGCCAGGGGCCCAGGAGCTGCTCACGCACGACCCGGTCGCCGTGGGTGTCGAAGGTGGCCAGGACCTCGTCGCGCGCCGGCTGGTCGACCCCCGTCACGCGCAGGTAGTGCCCGAACAGCGGCTCGTCGACGACCGTGGTGTCCGGTCGCGACCGGAACGCATACATCAGCGCGGTCGACACGTTCCGCGGTCCGCTCCACAGCGACACCCGCGTCGTCACGGCCGGGCGGGGTGGCCGGCGGCCGAGGCGGCGACGGCGTCGTCGTAGTCGTGGCGGAGTCGCACGGTCATCGGACCCTGTTGCCCGGTGCCGATGGTGCGCCCGTCGACGGTGTGGACCGGCGTCAGCCCACCGAACGTGCCGGTGACGAAGGCCTCGTCGGCCGCGTAGACGTCCACCAGCGTGAACGGCGCCTCGTGGGCCACCGCCCCGCCGTCCCCGGCCACCTCCAGCACCCGGGCACGGGTGATGCCGGGCAGGCTGTACTGGGCCGTGGAGGTCCACAGTTCGTCGTCGCGCACGCAGAAGAAGTTGGTGGCGTTGCAGGTCGCGACCGCCCCGGTCGGGTCCAGCATCAGGGCCTCGTCGGCCCCGGCCTCGGTGGCCTGCAGCAAGGCCATGACCTCGTGCAGCTTGGAGTGGGAGTTGAGCCGCTGGTCGAGGGTGTCCGGTGGCGGCCGCCGGACCGTGGCGGTGAACAGGGCGATACCACGATCACGGGCGACCGGGTCGGCCACCTTGTGCTCGGCGGTGATCACGACGTTGGGTCCCCCGACCAGGTTGGACGGGTGCTGGGACGGCGTGGTCTTGTCGCCGCGGGTGACCATCAGGCGGACGTGCACGGCATCGTGCATGTCGTTGGCCACCACGACCTCCTGCAACGCGGCGACCACCCCGTCGCGGTCCATGCCGAGGTCGATGCGGGTCGCGGCCAGCCCGCCGAACAGCCGGTCGAGGTGGGCGTCGAGGAACGCGAACCCGCCGTCGTGGAGCCGGATGCCCTCCCAGATGCCGTCCCCCACCAGGAACCCGGAGTCGAACACCGACACCACCGCGCGATCACGCGGCACCAACGCCCCGTTGACCCACACCAGGACGTCGCGGTTGCGTTCGTCCGGCAGCGCGTCATGCGTTCCCACGGGGGCCTCCGCTCGTCACACCCGGTCCCGGCGCGTCACCGTCCCCGGATCCCCGGACGTGCCCGCTCGTGACGGTCAGTCCCCCGAACCTTCCCCCGAGGTGTCCCCCGGAGCGTCCCCCGAGGTGTCGTCCGAGATGTCTGGGGACTCGTCCGGCCCGGAGGGTCCGCGGTGGGGGATGGTGAAGGCCTCGTCGAGCAGCTGGGCCAGCTCCTGGCCGTGCACGACGTGCGAGCCGGTCGCCGGCGACGCCGACGCGACCCGGCTGACCCGGCGCAGTTCTCGCTGGCCACCGAGCTCGTTGAGGATGTTCCACAGGCGCCCGTCCACGAAACCCCACGGGCCCATGTTCTTGGGTTCCTCCTGGGCCCACACCACGTCCCGGGCGTTGGGGTAGGACGCCAGCAGCTCGCGCAGCTGGCCCTCCGGCCACGGGTAGAGCTGCTCGACGCGCACGATCGCGGACGGGGCGTCACGGTCGTCACGGGCCTCCATCAGGTCGTAGGCGACCTTGCCGGAGCACAGCACGACCGAGATGACGTCCTCGCGGTCCGGGCCCCCGTCGGACTCGGTGTCGACCTCGTCGTCCAGCAGCGTGTCGCCGTCGTCACCGGTGGCCGCGAAGCGTGGGTCGTCGAGGACCTCCTGGAAGCACCCGGAGGTGAACTGGTCCAGCGACGAGTACGCCGACCGCGCCCGCAGCAACGACTTGGGGGTGAAGATGATCAGTGGCTTGCGCACGTCGCGATGCATCTGGCGCCGCAGCAGGTGGAAGTACTGCGCGGCGTTGGTCGCGTTGGCGACCTGGATGTTGTCCTCGGCGCACAGGGTGAGGAAGCGCTCGATGCGTGCCGAGGAGTGTTCGGGGCCCTGGCCCTCGTAGCCATGGGGAAGCAGCAGGACCAGGCCGGTGGTCTGGCCCCACTTGTCCTCGGACGCCACGATGTACTGGTCGATGATGATCTGGCCGCCGTTGGCGAAGTCGCCGAACTGGGCCTCCCACGCGACCAGGGTGTCGCGGGCGACCTTGGCGTAGCCGTGCTCGAAGCCCAGCACCGCGTACTCGCTGAGCAGCGAGTCGTAGATGAAGAACTTGCCCTGGTCGTCGGACAGGTGGCTCAGCGGCTGGTTCTCCTCGCCGGTGTCGTAGTCGACCTGGACGGCGTGGCGATGCGAGAACGTGCCGCGACGCGAGTCCTCACCCGAGATCCGGACGTTGAAGCCCTCGGCCAGCAGGGACCCGATGGCCAGGGTCTCCCCCAGTCCCCAGTCGATGTCGCCCTTGTGGTAGCGCTGCCGGGCCTTGTCGAAGATGCGGTCGAGCTTGGGGTGCCGGCGGAAGCCCTCGGGGACGTCGAACTGGGCGGCGGCGATGCGGTCGAGCAGCCCGGTGTCGACCCCGGTGTCGACGTGGGGCAGGGGTCCGGCCGTCTCCTCGGGCACGGCCGCGGTCGGCGCCTCGGACTCCTCGGACGCACGGGTCTCCTCGAAGGCCGTCGACAGCTTGGACTCGAAGTCCTCGAGGAACTCCTCGGCCTGGTCGATGGTGATGTCGCCACGCCGCACCAGGCGCTCGGTGTAGAGCTTGCGGACCGGGCGGGTCTCGTCGATGATCTTGTACATCTCGGGCTGGGTGAACGACGGGTCGTCGGCCTCGTTGTGGCCGTGGCGGCGGTAGGCGATCAGGTCGATCACGACGTCGCGCCCGAAGCGCTGGCGGTACTCGAAGGCCAGCTTGGCGACGCGCACGCAGGCCTCCGGGTCGTCGCCGTTGACGTGCAGGATCGGGGCCTGGACCATCTTGGCGATGTCGGTGGCGTAGAAGCTGGAGCGCGCCGCCTCGGGCGAGGCGGTGAACCCGACCTGGTTGTTGATGACGACGTGGACCGTCCCGCCGGTGCGGTAGCCCCGCAGCATCGACAGGTTCATGGTCTCGCCGACCACGCCCTGGCCGGCGAAGGCCGCGTCACCGTGCAACAGCAGCGGCAGCACCGGGTAGGTCCCGGTGTCGCCGTGCACGTCATAGTCGTCCTGCATGGCGCGGGCGATGCCCTCGACGACGGGGTCGACCGCCTCGAGGTGACTGGGGTTGGGCGGCATGTGCAGCTTGATGTCGTTGCCGGAGCGGGCGGTGTAGGTCGACTCCTGACCGAGGTGGTACTTCACGTCGCCCGATCCCTGGACCGTGTCGGGGTCGATGTCGCCGTCGAACTCGCGGAACAGGCGGTCGAGGTCCTTGTCCATGATGTTGACGAGCACGTTCAGGCGTCCTCGGTGGGCCATGCCCATCACGACGTCGAAGATGGAGTCGTCGTCGGCCGCCGCCTCCAGCAGCGCGTCCATCAGCGGGATCAGCGACTCGGAGCCCTCCAGCCCGAAACGCTTCTGGCCGATGTACTTGGTGCCCAGGAAGGACTCGAAGGCGTCGGCGGCGTTGAGCCGGTCGAGGATCCAGCGCTTGTCCTCCTGGTCGGGCTCGTCGTCGACGCCCTCCAGCTTCGCCTTCCACCACTGCTTCTGCTCGGGGTTGAGGATGTGCCCGAACTCGACCCCGATGGTGCGGCAGTAGGCGTCGCGCAGGATGCCCATGATCTCGCCCAGCCGCTTCTTGGTCGGGCCACTGCCCACGTCGACCAGGAACTCGCGGTCGTTGTCCCAGATGCTCAGCCCGTAGTAGGTCGGGTCCAACTCCGGGTGCATGTGGACGTTCTTGAGTCGCAGGGGGTCCAGGTCCGCGATCAGGTGCCCACGAACGCGGTACATGTTCGCGAGCTGGTCCACCTTCATCTGCTTTTCGAGGATGGCATCGGTGGAGTCCAGCGCCCCGTGGTCGGTCCGCCACCGAGCCGGCTCGTAGGGCAGCCCCATGGACGAGAAGACCTCGTCGTAGAAGCCGTCGCGACCGAGCAGCAGCTCGTGGACCTTGCGCAGGTACAGCCCCGACTCGGCGCCCTGGACCACCCGGTGGTCGTAGGTCGAGGTCAGCGTGATGACCTTGCTCAGGCCGAGTTGGGCGATGGTCCGGGGATCCGCGGCCTGGTACTCGGCCGGGTAGTCGATGGCCCCCACGCCCAGGATCGCCGACTGGCCCGGCATCAGGCGTGGCACCGAGTGCACGGTCCCGATGGTCCCGGGGTTGGTGACGGTGATGGTCGCGCCGGCGAACATGTCGGGGCTGAGCTTGCCGGTGCGGATCTTGCGGATGACCTCTTCGTAGGCCCGCAGGAAGGCCTCGAAGGTCATCGTGTTGACGTCCCGGATGACGGGCACCAGCAGGGTGCGACTGCCATCGTCCTTGGACACGTCCACGGCCAGGCCCAGGCCGAAGTCGTCGGGCTGGGCCACCGACGGGTTGCCGTCCACCTCGACGTAGGTGTTGGTCATGGCCGGGACGGCCCCGACCGCCTTGACCATCGCGTAGGCGATCAGGTGGGTGAACGAGACCTTGCCCCCACGTGTCCGCCGCAGGTAGTTGTTCAGGATCAGCCGGTTGAGCTCCAACAGCTTGGCCGGGACGTCGCGCACCGACGTGGCCGTCGGGATCGCCAGCGACGCCTCCATGTTCTCCACGATGCGCGCACCGGCCCCACGCAGCCGCGACACGTCGTCGTCGGAGATCCCCGCGGGCAGCGGGACGGGCTCGGGCTCGTCGCCGGCGACCGGGTCGGCGGCGGGCGCGGACCCGTTGCTCGGGGTGTCGCCGTTGCCGCCGTCGGGGCGGTAGTCGGCGAAGAAGTCCTGCCAGCTCTTGGTCAGCTCGGACGGATCGTCCCGGAACTGCTCGTACATCTCCTCGACGAGCCACGAATTGAGCTCGGACTGGGAGCGGGGACTGGACATGGCACGGGCCTGTCACGTGGGCGGCGGGAAGGGCGGGTCGGCGCGAGGTCGGGGTGCTGGTGCGGGGCGACTGAGGTGCCTTGCAGGGTAGTTGGCCGACCTCGGTCCCGCGTCCCCGATCGGCCCCTGTGGGGGCCCGACGACCACCGCCCTCGCGACCCGACGCCTGCGGTCCGTCGCCTGGCCACGGCCCGGCGACGCCGCCGGGCCTGCGTGGTCGGGTGGGGCGGCGGAGTAGCCTCGGCAGGGCACAGGAGAGTCCATGCGCAACGTGATCGCTGCCCTGGTCGCCGTCGCGGCCGTGGCGACCGTGGTGTGGTTCGGGTGGACCGAGCTGGCCGTGCGAACCGAGCCCGACGAGTCCGGGCCCAGCGCCCAGGAGGTGCTCGCCGAGTTCGTCACCGCGTTCAACGCCGGTGACGCCGAGACCATGGCCACGCTGGTGCACCCCGACGACCAGGTCGGGCTCGACGGGCTGCTGGACGCGACCACCGCGATGCGCAACGACCTCGACCTGGCCGCCCTCCAGCTGAGCCTGGGCGAGGTCGACGTGGCCGACGAGCGGGCCCAGGCCACGACCACCCTGGCCGTGACGCTGGCCAACCTGCCGGGCGCCGACGCCGACGCCGGGGGCGCCGAGACCGGCGACGAGGGCACGATCGGGTGGCTGGCCTCGCTGGCGGCCATCGAGCGGCGCAGCGGCTGGTTCGTCCGACCCGACCGTTCCGCCCTGCACCCCAGCCTGACGGGCAACACCGGCTTCCTGCGTCGCCAGGTGGCCACCCCGCGGGCCTCCATCCTGGCCGTCGACGGCACCCCGCTGACCCTGCACGGCGACCTCGAGACGCTGGGGATCGCCCCCGGCCAGATCCGTGACGCCGACGTGCTCCGGGCTCGCTGGGCCGAGGTGCTGCCGCAGTCCCAGCCGCAGCTGGCGGCCGTGCTGGATCGCGACGACCTCCAGCCGGAGTGGTTCTACCCGGTGGTGTCGCTGCCTCGCGAGGAGGTCGAGGCGGCCTGGTCGCGCCTGCGGACCCTGCCCGGGGTCATCCGCCGCTCGGCCGACGAGGTGGGCAGCACGGCGACCAGCACCATCGCCGGCCACGTCCTGGGACAGGTCGGACCGGCCGACGACGAACTGGCCGCGTCGTTGGGGGTGGAGCCGGGGACCTCCGTCGGCATCAGCGGACTCGAACAGGTCTACGAGGACCAGTTGGTGGGTTCGGACACGGTGGAGGTCGTGATCGCCACCGGAGAGGGCGCGACCGTCGAGGTCCTGGGCGAGGCACAGGTCGATCCGTCCATGCCGGTGTCCACATCGCTGGACGCCTCGCTGCAGGAGTCGGTGGAGTCCGCACTCCTGGGCATCGAGGACCTCGTCGCCGTGGTCGCCGTCCGGACCGACGGGGGGATCGCCGCGTCGGCGTCCCGGCCCCTGTCGGGCTACAACCGCGCCTGGGAGGGCAACTATCCCCCCGGTGACCTGTTCTACCCCGTCAGCACGTCGGCCCTGATCCAGTCCGGGACCAACCTCGACACCCCGGTGCAGTGCCCTCCGGAGGTGGTGCTGTCCGGCGCCACGGTGACCACGCCGCGCAATGCCCTGACCGCGTCGTCGTCGGACCAGCCGGTGGCGTTCCGCGAGGCGCTGGCCGCCGGGTGCGACACGTCGATGGCGCTCCTGGCCCAGGACCTGGCCCCCGAGTCCCTGGCCGAGATGGCGGCCGACTGGGGCTGGGGCGAGGAACCCAGCCTGCCGCTGCCGGCCGCCACACCCGACTTCCCGCTGCCCGGTGACACCACCGAGACGATCCGCGCGGCGCTGGGACAGGCCCGGGTGCAGGCCAGCCCACTGCACCTGGCCAGCGTCGGGGCCGCGATGCTGTCGGGTCAGCGGATCGCCCCGTGGCTGGTCGTCAACACGGCGGGCGATGCGCGTCGCATCCCCGTGGACACGGGCGGCCTGGTGGAGGTGGCGCAGGCCTCCGCGGTCGACGGTTCGGGGGCCAGCGTGTCGGCCCGTGACATCGGCGTCGTCGTCGGCACGGCGCCGGTCACCGGCGACGACGTCGTGCACAGCTGGGCGATGCTGCTGGTGGACGACCTTGGCATCGTCGTCCTGGCCGAGGACACCGGCGGCGACCTCGAACTGGTGCGCCGGATCAGCCGTCGCATCGAGGGTGAACTGGTCGGCCGTGGCAGCACCTCCACCCCGAGCGACCCGCCGACGGCCACGACCACGCCGGGCCCGGCCGCCACCCCGGCCCCGGCCGCCGACACCCCCGCCGACGCCGGCGCCGACACCGGCGCCGACGACCGCGCCCCCGACGACCACGCCGGCACCCACCCCGAGCCCCGGAGCCACCTCGTGACCCTCGTGTTCGCCCAGGCCGCCGACGGCGCCACGGGATTCTCGTGGTGGATCCTGGTCCCCACGCTGGTGATGCTGTCGGTGGCCGCCGCGGCCGCCCCCTGGTGGCCCTGGAGTCGCGAATGGGGCTGGTCGCTGGCAGGGATCTTCGCCGTGGCCGCTGGCACCGCGGCCCTGTTCACCGTCGGGTGGTGGTTCTCGTGACCGGTCCGTCGGGCACCGGCGGCGACCGATGAACGACCAGGTGCTGCGGGTGCTCGCGGGGCTGGCGGGCCTGGCGCTGGTGACGTCGGCGCTGGCGTCGGCAATCATCACGCTGGTGCTGCCCCGGGGCGGCAACACGCGCACCGCCCACGCCGTGACCCGCGCATGCCGGGCCGTGCTCACGCTCGGGACCACGGCCACCAACCCGACCCGACGCGAACGGGCCCTGGCCCTGCTGGCCCCGGTGGCCCTGCTGGCGATGCCGGTCGCGTGGCTCGTGCAGGTGTGGGTCGGGTTCGCCGGGCTGTACCTCGCGGCGGCCCTGTCCACGCCGTGGGAGTCCCTGCGGTTGTCGGGGTCGTCGCTGCTGACGCTGGGCTTCGCCACCGCCGAGTCCGTCCCCCAGAACCTGCTGATCTTCGCCGAGGCCACGCTCGGTCTCGGGATCGTGACCCTGCTGATCGCCTACCTGCCGACGATGTACGCCGCCTTCTCACAACGCGAGACACAGGTGGCGCTGCTGGCGGTGCGGGCCGGGACCCCACCCAGCGCGCTGACGATGCTGCGTCGGTTCCGCAGCATCGGCCAGGAACGCGAACTGGGACCGGCGATGCTGGAGTGGGAGGTGTGGTTCGCGCAGCTGGCCGAGACCCACACGACCCTCACGACCCTGCCGCTGTTCCGGTCAAGCAACCCGGCCCAGTCCTGGGTGACCGCGGCCGGCGCCGTCCTGGACGCGGCCAGCCTGCTGCACTCCACGGTGGTCGACGGACCGAAGTCCTCCGCGGCCCTGTGCATCCGGTCGGGCTTCCTGGCCCTGCGGGCGATCGCCGACGAGTGGGCGCTGCCCTACGACCCGGACCCCGAGCCGACCGACCCCATCGCGATCACGCGCGCGGAGTTCGACGAGGTCTACGACCTGCTGGACGAGGCCGACATCGCCCTGGAGCCCCGCGACCAGGCCTGGCGGGACTTCGCGGGTTGGCGGGTCAACTACGACACCCCGCTGCTGGCCCTGGCCGAGATGCTGGAGGTCCCGTCGGCGCCGTGGACGGCCGACCGACCGCCCCTGACCGGGATGAGCCGCATGGGGCGCGGATCCACCCTGCACCGCTGAGGCGGACGGCGCCGCCACGTCAGGCGACCCAGCCACCGTCCCCCTCGTCGTCCACGATGGGGAGGTCGGCGTCCTCCCAGGCATGCATGCCGCCGTCGAGGTTCTCGGCGGTGAAGCCGGCCCGGTTCAGCGCGTCGGTCACCGCGCCGGAGCGCCCGCCCGACCGGCACACGCACACGATCCGGCGGTCGGACGGGATCTCGGCGATGCGGGCGTTGAGCTGACCCATCGGGATGTGCACGGCGCCGGCAATGCGGCCCGCCTCCCACTCCTGGTCCTCACGGACATCGAGGAGGAACAGCTCGTCGTGCTGGTCGGCGGCGTCGATGGGCTGCATGGCGGACCTCGGGGTGGCGGGCGACGGCTGGCCGCCGAGCGTAGGCACCCGGGTCCGGTGCGGAGCTGTTGGGACCATCGGCGGGCCTGCCGGACCCGGACCTTGTCAGGTGTCGTCGAGGTCACGGACCAGCCGGTCGAAGTCCCCCCACGGGTCGGCCGACGGCGCTGGCGGGCCCGCGACCGGGGCCCGGTCGCCGGGAACGTCCAGGACCAGGTCCTCGGGCGGGGGGTCGCGGGCGTCGACGGCGAGACTCCAGCCGTCGACGTGCTCGGCTGCCAGCCGCAGCCACCAGCCGCCCTCCTCGTCGGACCCGAACCGGGACCACGACCACTCGCCCAGGTCCTCCACCAGTTCGTCATCGGGGCTGCCGGGTTCGTGCGCGACCAGCACCCGCAGCGCCCACCAGGTCGCGGACCGCCCCGCGGCTCCCCCACGACGTCGCCGCACGGAGCCACCCGACGACGCCGCCCAGGTCATGGCCGCGACGGCGTCGGACAGGTCGACCGGCGCCGGTCGCGACCCGGGACTGACGGCCGCGACCGCGCCGGCGGCGGGACCGTCGACCACCGCGACCCGGACGTGGCCGTCGGGTGATCGCGCCCAGGGAGCGACCAGGGCCTCGATGGCGGTGACCAGGTCGGGGTCCTCGATCGCCGCCCCCGGGGGTGCCGCCGGCGCGGGCGGGCCCATGGCCGACAGGATCGGCGCGGGCGCCAGCACCTCACCGGGGCGGTAGTCGACGTGCGGGCGTCGTCCCTCCCAGTCCTTCCAGGTCGCGGGCACGTCGAGGTGGTGGACCTCGGCGCGGGGGTCGTCGGACAGGTCCTCCCCCGCGCAGACCCGTTCGACGGCGACCGTGCCGGCCAGTGGGCCGGGCGGCAGGTGGTCGCGCAGGTCCGACCAGTCGTGGCGCTGCGCGACCACCTCGGTGAGCGGACCGAGCATGTGGCGATCGTCGGCCTCCAGCAGCGCCTCGACGGCCACCTCCGGGGGTGCCTGCAAGGCCAACCGGTAGGCGGCGTAGGCCGCCGGGCCCCACAGCTGGCGACCGGAGAACTCGACGGCGTCGAGGCAGCCCCGGCGGATCGCCCGGACCTCGCGGACGTCGCCGCGGGTCGCCGCCGCGTCGATGGCCCGGACCAGTTCGTCGAGGTCGCCACGGTGCACCAGGTCCGCGACCGACATGCTCGTCCTCCCCGGCCGTGCGGCCGACCGACCCGGTCGATGGACCCGGTCACGACCCATGGTGCCGGGCCCGACCACCCGCCACACCCGCGCGGGGCGACCGGCGGCCAGGCGGGTCCGCGCGGCGACCACGGGGACTAGGCTCCGGCGCGTTCGCGCCGGACCCGACCGAGGACGTGGTGGATGTCGCTGCTGGTGGTCAACCACGACGTGGCCGCCGGTCTGGCCGAGGTGGCCGGACCGCTGGCCGCGCGGGACGTCGAGCTCGTCGAGGTGGACGCCACGGAGGGCAACCTGCCCGACCCCGCCGACCACGACGGCGTGCTGGTGCTGGGCGGGCGCATGAGCGTCGCCGGTGACCTCGAGCCGTGGGCGACCGCGGAGCTGGACTTCCTGCGCGCCGCCGACACCGCCGAGGTCCCCGTGCTCGGGATCTGCCTCGGCTCCCAGCTGCTGGCGCTGGCCCACGGCGGTGAGGTGCGGCCGCGCGAACGCCCCGAGGCCGGGATCGTGGCCGTGCACCGGACCGCCGTCGGCCGTGACGACGAGGTCGCGGCGGGCTGGCCCGACGGGGCACCGGGACTGGCCTTCCACAGCGACGAGGTCACGCGGCTGCCCGACGACGGCGACCAACTCCTGCTGGGCTCCGACGGCCCCACGATGTGGCGGATCCGGACCTCGCGTGGCATCCAGCTGCACCCCGAGGTCGGCGTGGCGTCGCTGCAGGCCTGGGTCGACGGCGGGCTGGTCGACCTCGACCACGTCGACGTCGACGCCCTGCTGGACACGGCACGACGGTCCGAACCGTTCCTCCGGGCCGCCGGCACCAGCCTCGTCCTGCGTTGGGTCGACACGGTGTAGGGCAGGTGCGGCGCCGGGTCAGGTGGTGATGTCGGGGTGGGGCAGTTCGACGTGGGCCAGCCGGCTGGCGTACTCCAACTGGAATCCCAGCGGCTCGTCGTGGTCGCGTTCGAACATCGCGATGAACAGCGTCAGGGTCAGGAACGGGTGGGCGCCCCGTTCGAACAGGGCCACGTAGTCGTGTTCGACCAGCGCCCGGCGTTCGTCGTCGTCGAGGGCCAGCCAGGTGCTTGCCTCGTCCTCGTGGGCCGACAGGATGCGATTGGCGAGGTTGTCCTCCCACCACGCCACCAACTCCGCCGGCTCCTCGCGGTAGCGCTCGGTGAGCTCGGGGTCGCGGTCGACGGTGAACAGGAACTTGTTCAGCAGGTACGTGCTCATGCCGGCGCCCCCTCCGCGTGGCTGCGGGTCGGCGCCCCGTCCGGCGGTCCCCCGGGGTACCAGGTGAAGTAGGCCTCCATGGTGTGGAACAGGTCGAGGTGGTCGACGTAGTCGGCGGGGACGTCGTCACCGGCCGCGCCCATCATCAGCATGAAGTCCATGAACCCGTGCGTGGCGTTGCCGGGCTCCCACAGGTTGTCCAGGGTCACGCCGTCGAGGCAGGCCCGGGTGTCGCAGGTGGCGATCCACTCGACGGCACGACGGTCGAACTCGGGGTCGGGTCCGGTGGGGCCGAACTGGCGTGGCCCGCCCAGCTCCAACGACAGGTGCCCGGTGCCGATGATCGCCACGCGCAGGTCGGACTCCCAGGACTCGACCAGCGCGCGGATGGCGCGGCCGAGCTCGACGAACCGCTGCGGGCGTGGCAGCGGTGGGGCGAAGATGTTGGTGTAGATCGGGACGATCGGCAGGTCGGCCTCGGGCCGCAGGGTGATGATCGGACAGGTGATGCTGTGGTCGATGCGCAACTCGTTGCTGAACGCCAGGTCGAACCCGGCGTCGATCCCGTCGCGCAGGATGTGGGCCGACAGGTCGGTGTTGCCGGCCAGCGTCATCCGTGGCAACCCGAACTCGCGTTCCTCGTTGTGCCAGTTCGCGTCGTAGAACGGGGCCTTGCCGACCAGGAACTGCGGCATGTTGTCCAGCCACAACTGGTGGAAGTGGTCGCTGCCGACCATCACCAGGACGTCGGGGGCCGCGGCCGTCAGCGTGGCGCGGAACCGGGTGATCTTGTCGACCCACTCGTCGGCGAACGGGGGTCGATCGGCGCCCGTGGCGGTCGAGGCCCGGTAGTAGAACGGGTGGTGCGTCGAGGCGACGACGGCGACGACCTGGGCCATGTGCAGCTCCTGTCTGGTGGGGTTGACCGGGACGATGGGCGGCCGGCGGCCGGCGGGGTCAGTCGGTGGGGTCGACGTAGTCGGTGCGTCCGTGGATCGCCAGGTACATGTCGTTGGCGATCGGGTGGTCCTGTTCCTCGGCGATCTGGCCCAGGACCCCGGCGGTTCGGGCCAGCAGGGCCGCCCCACGCAACAACTGGCGGGGGAAGCCCGCGTCGACCAGGGCGGCGCCACCCACGCCCGCACCGTTCAGCGGCAGGGTCCGGCCGATGATGTCGCCGTGGACACGACCGATCGCCGCGAACAGTTCCATGCACGGCCCGAACAGGTCCTCCTCGCGGGCGATCGTGGCCAACCGTTCGACCCGGGGGTCGTGGTCGTGGGTGGGGTGGCCCAGGCCCGGGATGATGCGCTTGTCGGCCCGCGCCGAGGTCACCACGTCGCGGGCCACCTCGTCCCAGCCGGCCACGTCGGTCGGGACCTCGTCGAGGTCGTCCACGACGGTCGCCAGGAACTGGCCACAGTCCTCGGTCACCCCCAGGTAGCGCGAGCCGCCACCCAGGATCCCCGCCGCCACCGCGCCCTGCAACGAGTCGGGCGCGCTCAGCCAGGTGAGGCGGGCCGCGATGGCCGTGGGCACGAAGCCGTGGTCGGCCAGGCTGGCGAGCACGGCCTCGAACACGCGTACCTGGCCGGACTCGGGGCGACGGCGCAGCACCAGCCACAACGCCAGTTCCCCGAAGCCGACCTCGCCCATCACGTCGTCGGCCAGGTCCCTGCCCAACAACGTGATGCTGGTCGCGTCGGAGGTCCCGAGCGAGGTCCGGAAACCCGGTTGGTCATCCATGTCGGGGCTCCCGGTCGTGGGGGTCGTCGTCGGCCAGCCAGGCGCGGACCTCGTCGCCGTGCTCGTCCAGGTCGGGCGGTCGCCGGTCGTAGCGGGCGGGCGTCGCCGACAGTCCGATGGGGTTGCGAACGCTGGGGACCCGGTCGCCGTCCGGGCCCACCTCCACCACCGGGTCCAGCCCCAGCTCCCGGGCGAACGCCACGCCCTCGGGGACCGTCCAGACCGGTCCGCCCGGCAGCCCGACCTCGCGGAAGCGCGCGAACCACTCGTCGGTCGTGTGTGCGGCCAGGGCCTCCTCCAGCACCGGCTGGAGGTCGTCGCGGTGCTCGGTGCGCAGGTCGCTGGAGGCGAAGCGCGGGTCGTCGGTGAGGTCGTCGAGCCCGAGCACGTCGCACAGCAGTCGGAACTGGCCGTCGTTGCCGGCGATCACGATGATGTCGCCGTCGGCGGTCGGCAACGGCTGGTACGGGAACAGGCTGGGATGGGCGTTGCCCATCCGTGTGGGGGTGACGTCGCCGGCCACCGCCGCGCTGGACTGGTTGACCAACCCGGACAACGCGGACGACAACAGGTTGACCTCGACGTGCTGGCCCGCGCCGCCGGCGTCGCGGTGGTGCAGGGCCGACAGGATGCCGATGACCGCGTGCATGCCGGTCATCACGTCGAAGACCGAGATCCCGGCGCGGTAGGGCGGCCCGTCGGCGGACCCGGTCAGGCTCATCAGGCCGGACATCCCCTGCACCATCAGGTCGTAGCCCGGCATCGACGCCCCACCGGCGGTGCCGAAGCCCGTGATGGAGGCGTACACGATCCCCGGGTTGGACGGCGACACGTCGTCGTAGCCGAGCCCGAACCGTGCCATCCCACCCGGCTTCATGTTCTCGATCAGGATGTCGGCGCGATCGGCCAGCGCCCGCGCGGTCGCGAGGTCCACGTCGTCCTTGAGGTTGAGCGCGATCGAGCGCTTGTTGCGGTTGATGCCCAACCAGTAGGTCGACTCGTCGCCCCGCACCGGCGGCTTCCACGACCGCGTGTCGTCACCCCGCGGGCCCTCCACCTTGATGACCTCGGCGCCCAGGTCGGCCAGCAGCATGGTGGCGTAGGGACCGGCCAGGATGCGCGAGAAGTCAGCCACGACCAGGCCGGCGAGGGGGCCACCCGCGCCGTCGGTACCCGGTCGAGCGGGGGAATCTGTCGTGTCTGATCGGGCCACCGAGGCTCCATTGACCGTATGGCGGACAGGTGTCCGCAAGCATGGCGATCCGTGCGTGCCGTGTCAAGCCCCCACCCGACACCCCGGGGGCGGCGACGTCAGCCGACGGCGGACACGTGCGGCACGGCACCGTGGCGTGCGATGTCGCCACTGATGGCCGCGGCTGCCGACAGCAGCCGCGGGAGGTGCGTGTCGACCAGCACGTCCAGCGAGGTCTCGGCCGCGTGGACGGTCACGTTCATGGCCGCCACGACGGTGCCGTCACCGTCGCGCAGCGGGGTCGCGATCGAACGGATGCCGGCGGCCAGGTCCTCGTCGGCCACCGCCCAGCCCCGGGCACGGACCTCACGCAGCACGGCGTCGCGTTCGGCGACGTCGGGCTGCCAGCGTGGCGGGATGCCCGACCGGCTGGGTTCGGCGAGCACCTCGTCGAGCTCGCCGGGGTCCAGTGCGGCCAGCAGGACCTTGCCCAGGGAGGTCTGCAACGCGGGGAAGCGAGTCCCGATGGACACCGCGAAGGTGATGATCTTGGGCACCGCCACACGCGCCACGTAGACGATGTCGGACCCGTCGAGCTGCGCGATCGACGACGATTCGTGGGTCTGGCCCACCAGGTCGTTCATGTGGGGTCGCGCGATGTCCCACAGCCCCTGGGCATGGACGTAGGCCATCCCGAGCTCGAGCACGCGGGGTGTCAGGGAGAACACCCCGTCGTCACTGCGGACGTAGCCCAACTCCTCGAGGGTCAGCAGGATCCGTCGTGCCGTCGGGCGGGCGAGGTCGGTGGCGGCGGCCACGTCGCTCAGCGACATCGCCGGTCGCTGTGCCGAGAAGCTGGCCACCACGTCCAGCCCGCGCGCGATCGACTCGACGAAGTCCCTGCCCGTGCCTCGTGTGGACATGTCGCCTCCGGTGACGTGCCGAGCCTAGGTGGTGGTGTGCACGGGTCGGTCAGTCGTCGTCGCCGGGTCGGCGCCCGGCGGACGCCGCAGCGACGACCAGCCCGCCCACCAGGCCGACGTTCTTCCAGAACTGGATGCGGTTGCCACGCCGGGTTCCCGGATCGTCGTCACGCCAGTAGGCATGCGCCGACAGGGTGGTCGGCACCATCAGCGCCGCGACCCCCGCCGATGTCGCCCGGGGCGCGATGCCGGCGACCAGCATCGCGCCACCGGCGACCATGCCGGCGCCGTTGGCCCGCACCGCGAGTTCGGGGAGCGGCACCCCGAACTCGCGTGCCAGGTCCACGCGCCCAGCCGGGTCCCGGGCGGCATCCAGGCCCAGCACCACGAAGGGTGCCGCCACCAGCGCTCGTCCCACCACGTCGCGGACTCCCATGTCGCCTCCCGGTCGTAGCCGACCCTGTTTCGCCGAAGGGGTTGACAACCCCCTGTCCGTCACGAAGACTACGCCTGTCCGCAGAGCGGATCAATGTCCGCTCAGCGGCGACGCCACGACCGAGACCCGAGGAGCCACCGATGGCCGACGACCACGCCCCGATCGATCCCGACGACGACCGCCCGATCGTCCTGCGAGGCGGCATCGTGCTCACGATGGACGACGACCTCGGGGAACTCCACGGCGCCGACGTGCTGGTCGTGGGGACCACCATCGCCGCTGTCGGCACGGACCTGGAGGTCCCCGACGGCGCCCGTGAGATCGATGCCACGGGCGGCATCGTGATGCCGGGGATGGTCGACACCCATCGCCACATGTGGCAGACCGCGATGCGCGGGTACGGCTCGGACTGGTCCCTGACCCAGTACTTCGTGTTCTACTACCTCAGCCACGGCAGCATCTGGCGACCCCAGGACATCTACGCGGGCAACCTGCTGTCGGCGATCGAGTCGCTGGACGCCGGGGTCACCACGACCGTGGACTGGAGCCACGGCCTGCAGACCGTCGACCACGCCGAGGCGGCCGCCGACGCCCTTCGCGCGGTCCCCGGCCGATTCGTGTTGGCCTACGGCAACATCCAGGACCAGCCGGCCAACTGGGTGCCGAGCCAGCCGGTCCGGGACTTCCTCGAGCGCAACCGCGCCTCCCGGGACGCGCTGTTGCAGGTGCAGCTGGCCTTCGACGTGACGGGCGACCCCGAGTTCCCGGAGAAGCCGGCCTTCGAGGCGGCCCGCGAGCTGGGGATGCCCGTGACCACCCACGCCGGTGTCTGGGGGGCGACCAACGACGACTCGATCCGCCTGATGTCCGAGCACGGGTTCATGACCGACGACGTCACCTACGTCCACGCGGCGACCCTGGGTGCCGACAGCTACAACCGCATCGCGGCCTCGGGGGCGCACGTCTCGGTGTCGACCGAATCCGAACAGAATGCCGGGCAGGGCTACCCCCCGACCTGGCAACTGCGCAAGCACCAGATCCCGGTGTCGCTGTCCATGGACACCTCGGTGTGGTGGTCGGCCGATGCGTTCGCGTCGATGCGGGCCACGATGAGCGCCGACCGATCCCGCGAGCACATGGCCGCGCACGCCCACGACGAGACGATCGTGCACCACCAGTTGCGCGCCGCCGACGTCGTCCGGTGGGCGACCATGGGTGGCGCCGAGAGCCTCCGGATGGACGGCCTGGTCGGGTCACTGACCCCGGGCAAGCAGGCCGACGTCGTGCTGGTCAAGAACGACCGCGACCCGGCCATGTTCCCGATCCTGCACCCGGCCGGGCACGTCGTGTTCCAGGCCGGTCGCGGCGACGTGCACACCGTGCTGGTCGACGGCCGCATCGTCAAGCACGACCACCAGCTGGTCGGACTCGACCTCGACAAGGCCAGGCGGGTCGTCGGCGAGACCGTCGACTTCCTGCGTGCGGAGATGGGCGAGGAGGAGTGGGAGGCCGGGATGACCCCCGACCTGCCCGAGGAGGTCGTGTTCAACAACCCCTACCAGTACACCGACTGGAAGGGCGGCCGCGCCGTCGTCGAGGCCCGCGACCTCGACCCCACCGAGATCGACACCGACTGAGGCGACGGCGAGCGGGGGTCGGCCGGGCGGTGGCGGGTCAGGACGCCACGTACACGGTGTTGGAGGACTCCCCACCCGTGTAGAAGTTGCGGAACGCGACCTCGTGGGCGTCCCAGGTGTCGAACGCCTCGCCCAGCACCGCGGTGAACTCGTCGTCGGGCGGGTCGTCGGACCACAGGGCGAACACCCCGCCGACGACCAGGTGGCGACGCAGGGCCGCCAGGCCGGTCGGGGTGTAGAACGAGGCGTTGCGTGGCGCGAGGTGGTGCCGGGGGGTGTGGTCCACGTCCAGCAGCACGGCGTCGAAGCGCCGTCCCGGCCGGTCCGGGTCGAAGCCGTCGGTCCCGGCCGACAACGAGAAGAAGTCCCCGTGCACCATCCGGGCCCGCTCGTCGGCCCCCAGGTCGGGCACCTCCGGCAGCAACCCGTCGGCGTGCCACCCGATCACCGCCTCGACGGCCTCGACCACCAGCAGCGACCGCACGCGCGGATCGTCCAGGACCGCCCCTGCCGTGTAGCCCAGCCCGAGCCCCCCGACCACCACGTCGAGGTCGTCGCCCGCCACCACGTCGAGGCCGAGCGTCGCCAGGGCCACCTCCCCCGCCGTGAACAGGCTCGACATCAGCCACTCGTCGCCGAGCTTGACCTCGAACACGTCCACCTGCCGCGCCGGCTCCCACCGACGCCGGAGGGTCACGATGCCGTCGGGTGTCTGGTCGCGTGCCAGTTCCTCGAACAACCGTGCCACCATGCCCTCCTCGCCATCGGCCGCGACCGTCGGGGGTGGTCGACCTCAGCCCCCGGCCACGGCCGGGACGATCGACACGGTGTCGGTGTCGCCGACGGTGGTGTCCATGCCGTCCTGGAAGCGCACGTCCTCGTCGCGGACGAACACGTTGACGAACCGGCGTAGGTCACCGTCGTCGTCGAGGATGCGCTCGCGCAGGCCGGGGTGGGCCGCACCGAGGTTGGCGACGACGGTGCGCAGGTCGCCACCGTCGACGGCGACCTGGGACTCGCCGTCGGTGTGCTTGCGCAGGGGCGTGGGGATGCGAACGGTGGGCATGGCGGTGATCCTTCGTGGACGTCGACCGTGACGTCGTGGGCGTTGGGTGGGTCGGTCGCCGGCGTCAGCCGAGGTTGGACAGGAAGTCGTCGAGTCCGGGGCTGACCTCGAAGGTCGGGCCCACGTGGTCGGCGATGGCCTCGACGGTCTTGTAGCCGTTGCCCGAGATCACGGCGACGGTGCGCTCGTCGGGGGTGATGTCGCCGGACTCGACCATGCGCTTCAGGTTGGCGACGGTGACGCCGCCGGCGGTCTCGGCGAACACGCCCTCGGTCTCGGCGAGCAACCGGATCCCGGCCACGATCTCGTCGTCGGGCACGTGGCCGACGACCCCGCCGGTGCGGTCGGCGACCTTCAGCGCGTAGTAGCCGTCGGCGGGGTTGCCGATGGCCAGGGACCGGGCGATGGTGTCGGGCTTCTGGGGGCGGACGTCGAAGGATCCCCGCGAGAACGCCTCGGCGACCGGTGAGCACCCGGTGGCCTGGCCCCCGGACATCCGCGGCAGGTCGCCGTCGACCAGGCCGTACTGCCGGAGCTCGCGGAAGCCCTTGTCGATCTTGACCATCATCGCACCGGAGGCCACCGGTGCCACGACGTGGTCGGGGAAGCGCCAGCCGAGTTGCTCGGCGATCTCGAAGCCGAGGGTCTTGGAGCCCTCGGCGTAGTAGGTGCGCAGGTTGACGTTGACGAACCCCCAGCCGGTCTCGTCGGCGACCTCGGCGCACAGCCGGTTGACGTCGTCGTAGGTCCCGCGCACCGTGACCAGGTTGGGCCCGTGCACCGCGGACCCGAGCACCTTGCCGGTCTCGAGGTCGGACGGGATGAACACGTAGGCGGGCATGCCCATCGCCGCGGCGTGGGCCGCCACCGAGTTGCCGAGGTTGCCGGTGGACGCGCAGGCGAAGGTGTCGATGCCCAGCGCCCGGCCGGCGGACAGGGCCACGGCGACCACGCGGTCCTTGAACGAACCCGTGGGGTTGACCGTGTCGTCCTTGAGCCACAGTTCGGACAGCCCCAGTCGCTCGGCCAGGCGCGGCGCCGGGCGCAGCGGGCTCAGCCCCGTCCCGAGGTCCACGCGGAGGGCGGGGTCGGCCGACAGGGTCGGGAGCAGGTCGCCGTAGCGCCACAGCGAGTGTGGTCCCGACTGGATGCGCTCGCGCGAGACGACGTCGGCGATGCGTTCCGCGTCGTAGACCACCTCCAGCGGTCCGAAGCAGAATCCGCAGACGTGGCCGAGGCCGACCGGTTCGACCTCGCCGCACTCCCGGCAGGCGAGCCCGGTGAGGTTGGGCACCAGGTCGTCGTGGGACCGTCCGCCGGTGGTGCCGACCGGTGGGGGGGCGACGGTGGTGGTCATGGCGTGGCTCCTGTCGCATCGTGTGATGCGGCGGGAGCCCCATGCGAAACGGCCTCCCGCCGGGAGGCCGTTGAGGTGGACGCGTGGCGTCCGGCTCATCGACCCGGGTGCACGAGGTCCGTGCGCCCGACGGTCCGGGTTTGGCACCAACCCCACCGAGTCGGCGCCACCGTGGAGGTGGGGCGTGTTCGGCGGGAGGTTGCCGAGGTGTCGACGGGCCCGAGCCCTCGACCTCTCTGGATGAGCACCAGTCCCCTCAGTATGCCAGCCCGCTCGGCACACCGCGAACCGGCCACCCGGACCGATCCCTCAGTCGCGGCCGACGCGACCGCCGAAGCGTCGCTTCTCCCAGCTTCGCCGCAGCTGCTGGCTCAGCGCGCCCAGGCTGCCCTCCTCCGGCGGCGGCAGCGTGTCGTCCTCCAGGAACTGGTCGGGGTCGGACAGGTGGCGCATCGACGGCACGCGCGTGGCCAGCACGTACAGCAGCACCAGCTTCGCGGCCACGACGGTCGGGATGGCCACCAGCATCCCGATCAGGCCCATCGAGGCGCCCGCGACCGCCAGCGACAGGATGATGGTGATCGGGTGGATGTGCACGGTCCGGCGCAGCACCTGCGGCGTGATCAGGTGGTTGTCCACCTGCTGCACCAGCACCATGATCACGACGACCACGATCGCCTGGGTCAGCCCGTCGCCGGCGGTCAGGGCGACCACCACCCCCACGGCGCCGCCAACGAACGGTCCGACCAACGGGATCAGGTTGAACAGGCCGGCGAGCCCACCGACCAGGGCCCAGAACGGCAACCCTGCCAGCCCCAGGCCGATGGCGGTCGTGACGCCGACGAAGGTGGCCACCAACAGCTGGCCCCGGAAGTAGCCCCCCACGGCCGACACGATCCGCCCGCCGACGTCCAGGACCTCGTCGCGTCGGTCGGGGGGGACCAGCCGCTGGACACCCGTCGCGATGCGCGGCAGGTCGGACAGCACGTAGAAGGCCAGCACGGGGGCCAACACGACCGACACCACCCCGGACACCACGGATCCCAGCAACGAGCGGACGATCGCGAGCACGCCGACGACCTGGTCGCCGTCGGTCGACACCAGCCCGGCGACCCCGGCCGACCCGTCGGGGACCAGGCCGGCCAGCCCGATCGGTCGCAGGACGTCCACGAGCCAGGCACGACTCGCCTCCACGATCGCGGGCAGCCCCTCGGCCAGTTGGGCGATCTGTTCGTTGAGCAGCGGCAGGAGCAGCCAACCCGACAGCGCGACGACGCCGAGCAGCAGCAGGTAGGTCACCACCGTGGCCAGCACACGCGGCTGGCGTCGTGACAACCGATCGACCACCGGCGACAGCAGGTAGACGATCACGCTCGCCAGCAGGATCGGCGTGATCAGGAAGCGGAACGGGCGGCTGAGCCACGTGACGACCAGCCACGCCACCACCAGGATTCCCACGAGCGTCCAGACACCGGCCAGCCGACGCAGCTGCCGGGGGCTGGGTCCGTCCGCCGTCATGTCACCTCACGCGCCCCACCGGCTCGTGTCCGACCCGCGGCCGACGACACCGGGGTCACTCTGCCTCGTCGAGTCCCACGACGACGTGGACGTCGACGGTCTCGCTCAGGATGTCGTTGAACACGACCTCGTCCCACCCGTTGGCGTCGGCCAGTTCCCGGGCCTCGTCCTCGTGGCCGTCGGTCCAGAACACCGTCGTGTTGTCGTAGATGATGGAGGACGGCCCGAACGCGACCAGGCGGTACCCGTCATCCTCCAGGTCGTCAGCCACCTCGCGTGCCCGACCGGACCCGTCCTTGATGGCGTCCAGGACCTGCACGCTGGTCTCGGAGTGGTCGACGTCGCTGCTGTCCGTCTCGTCCTCCGACGGCTCCTCGGTGGCCTCGGGGCTCGGGGACTCGGTCTCCTCCGTGGGCTCCTCGGTGGCCTGTGGGCTCGGTTCGGGGGTCGACTCCGCCGGCGTCGGGGACGGCTCGACCTCCGTGGGTTCCGGCGACGGTGACGCCGCCGGGGGTGACGGCGTCGGCGTGGCCGGGCTGGGGGCGACCGAGGTCGCCGCCGGGCTGGGCGAGGCCGCCGGGCTCGGGGCCGCGACGCTCACGTCGTCACCGGCACTGATCAGGTCGATGCCCCAGAACAACCCGGCGGCGACCACGACCAGGGCGACCACGGCGATGCCGAACTGGGCCAGCGTGCGGCCGGGATCCGGGTTGGACGACAGCGACATCGGGACCCCTCGGGGCGTGGGCAGGACGGTGGACGAAACGGTGGACGGGGCGGTGACGGTACGCGACGACGTCGACGGTCGCGGACGGCGAACTCGGGCACCCGGTCAGGACCGGGTCAGGACCGGGTCAGGACCGGACCGGGTCAGGGCCCGGGGAAGGCCCGGGGCCGGAGGCGTGGGTGCCACCGGAGGACCAGGACGCTCGCTGCAGCGTGCCCCACGACGGTCTTCCCTGCAAGGACCCGACCCGTCCCGACGTCGGCATCGTCGTGGTGGCCCGGGCCCTCGGCCTCCCAGCACCACCGCTGGGGGGCACCAACCCCGCCGTTCGGACAGGGTCGTGGCGTCCCGGCGGGCCGCACCCGGCCGTTCGGCGACCGTTCGGACCCGGTGCAGGACGGCGCCATGCCCCATCATGGTGGGGAGTCCGAAACAGGAGACCTCCATGTCCACGATCACCGACGACGACGACCGCCTCGTCGACCGCCTCGCCGACCGCTTCGACGACGTCCGCGATTCCGCGGCGCGCGGGCTGTCCTCCGACGATGCCCCGGCACAACGCGAGTTGTCGCGGGTCCGCCGCAAGCTCGACGCGGTGGAGGCCAACCTCTCCGACGGCCTTGCCGCCGTGCGCGACGAGCAGGCCGACCTCGCCGCCGAGGTGCGGTCGGGCAACAAGAAGACGACCTTCCCCCGCAAGGTGTTCTGGCTCGTGATCGGCGGCGCCGCTGCCGCCTTCGGGACGTGGCTGGCGGACCCCGACCGTGGCAAGTCGCGTCGCGACCAGCTCGGCGACCAGGTGACGTCGCAGGCTCGCACCCTGGGCGAACAGGCCAAGTCCTCGGCCGAGCAGGCCACCAACCGGGTTCGCGGTGCCGTGGTCGAGACCGGCAAGGGCGTGCTGCCCGAGGACGTGCCGGACGACCCGGTCACCCTGCAACAGCGGATCAAGAGCCAGGTCATGGGACGCCGCGACGACGTCAACGACGTCGTGATGACGATCGGTGAGCCGGGCCACGTCACGCTGAAGGGCACGGTCCCCAGCGCGACGACCGTCGAGGAACTGCGCACCGCCGTCGCCGACGTCGAGGGCGTCGTCGACGTCCAGTCCGACCTCGCCGTCGCGGGCTGACCCCGCCGGGACCCCGGTCCGTGGCCGCCCCGATCCGGGGCGGCCACGACCATGTCCGGGCGAGCCGAGAGCGGGATTCGAACCCGCGACCTTCGCTTTACAAGAGCGCTGCTCTGGCCGGACTGAGCTATCTCGGCGGTGGCCGAGAGGCTATCGCCGAGCCGCACGCGGTCCCGGAGCCGGCGGGGTCGACGTCGGCCGTCCCCCACGCCCGGTCACGCCGTGTCAGGCCCCCGACAGGTCGACGGTCACCTCGTGCTCGTCGACACCGCGCACGACGCTCAGCACGAGCGGGGACGCCGGATCGTGGGCCGCCAGGTGCACGTGCAGGTCGTCGATGTCGCTCGGGGCGACGCCGTCCACGGCCACCAGCAGGTCGCCGCGTCGGACACCGGCACGATCGGCCGGGCCGGCGGGGGCCACCTCGCGCACCAGCAACCCGTCCCGCTCGTCGAGTCCCACGGCCGTCCGGAGCCGTTGGGCCGTGGCCGACGGCGCCACCGCGATGCCCAGGCGGGGTCGGCCCGGGGTCTCCCCACGGGCGAGCTCGTCGACAGCGCTCAGCATGGCCTGGTCCACCGGCAGGGCGAGGTAGAGCAGCCCGTCCAGTCGATGGGTGTTCAGTCCGATCCAGCGGCCGTGCCGGTCAAGGACCGGACCACCCGACGAACCACGCACCAGGGGCGCGGTGTGCTCGATGGCACCGGCCACCCGCCGTCGACGAGGGCCTCGGAACCGACGGCCGACGGCCGACACCCAGCCCGGGGTGACGTGGATCCCCCGGCCGCCGGGATTGGCCACGGCCACGACCAGATCGCCCAGCTCCACCCCGGCCGTGGACGGCGTGACCGGCTCGACGTCCCCGGTGTCGACCGTCACGACGGCGAGTTCGGCGTCCACGTCGGCGGCCGCCAGCATGCCGACCTCCCGTCGGCCGCCGTCGAAGACCACACCCACCTCGCCGTCCGCCACGTTGTGGGCATTGGTCAGGACCCTGCCGGGGGCCACGACCACGCCGCTGCCCCGTCCCCATCGCTGCCCGATGCCGACGGTCGCCGAACCGGCCACGGCGGCGGCTCGTCGCATCGCCGTCGACACCCCGACGGTGTCGTCGCCGCTGTCGTCTGGGCTGTCGTCTGGGCTGTCGTCTGTGCTGGTCGCGTCGTCCACCATGATCGTCTCCTCCACGTCAGTCCGTACCAGCGTCGGTCTTCCCAACGTCGGTCTTCCAAACGTCGGTCTTCCCAAAGTCGGTCAGTATCAACTTGCAAGTCGATAGTAACTGACCATCAGGAGCGGTGCACCCGGTCGACCTACGCTGGCGGCCGATCCCCGAGGGAGGAACCGGTGGACGACGGACTCGCGCACGCCGCGGCGCAGGTGGGCGATCGTTGGACGTTGCTCATCGTCGCGACGCTGTTGCCCGGCCCCCAACGCTTCACGGACCTGGCCGACGCGCTGGACGGCATCGGCCCGAACACGCTGTCCAGTCGGCTGTCAGACCTCGAGCACGCGGGTCTGGTGGTGTCCACGCCCTACCAGCAGCGACCGGAACGCTTCTCCTACGACCTCACCGACGCCGGTCGCGACCTGCGCGACGTGGTGACGGCCCTGCAGGCCTGGCAGGCACGTCGCGGGGACGGGTCACCACCCCGCCACGCCACGTGCGGCACCGAGCTCGAACTGGCCTGGTGGTGTCCGGACTGCCGTCGGGCGGTGGCCGCACCGGACGAGGACGCCTCATGGGTGTGACGGCCTGATCCCACGCGGGGTGGTCACAGCCACACCAGGACCGCCACCACCCACCACGACACCGCCACGAACCCCGCCCCGAACTCGATCGCGATGCCGGTGCCGATGCCCCGGAGCACGGCCCGGGTGCTGGCCCACGCCTCCCGGTGCCCCCCCGTGTCCAGGCGCTGCCCGGCGTACAGGCCCACGACGAACCCGACCAGCAACCCGACCAACGGGATCACGAAGAAGCCGACCACCGCCGCGATGGTGACCAGCACCCAGGTGCGGTTCGACAGCTCCTGGGACGCCAGTTCGCGCCCCGGCACCCGGTACTTGACCACGGTCCCCAGTGCCAGCACCGTCAGCATCGCCGCCACCACGACCCAGGGCTGGTACCCCCCGACCTCGAAGGCCCACACGACGGCGGCCGCGGCGATCAGCAGCAGTCCCGGCAGCACCGGCACCACGACGCCCACCAGCCCGACCACCATCGCCACGCCCACGAGCAGTTCGCCCAGCGGGTTCACCCGCCGCCTGCATGCCGAGCGCGGTCGATGGCGTACAGGGCCATGGCCGCCGCCACCGAGGCGTTGTAGGAGTCGACGTGGCCGCGCAGGGGCAACTCGACCAGGACGTCGCAGCGTGCCCGGGTGAGCTCGCGCAGGCCACTGCCCTCAGCACCGACGACCAGCACCAGCGGTTCGGTCAACAGGTTGCAGGTTGCGACCTCGGTGCCGGTCCCCGCCTCCAGGCCGATGATCCACAGGCCCGCGTCGCGGCAGGCCTCCAGTGTGCGTACGAGGTTGGACGGCGACACCACCGGCAGGTGCGCCAACGCCCCCGCCGCGGCCTTCTCGACCGTCGGGGTGATCGACGCCGTCCGACGGGACGGCAGCACCAGCCCGTGGGCCCCCAGTGCCTCGGCGGTCCGGGCGACGGACCCGACGTTGTGCGGATCGGTCACCTGGTCGACGGCCACCACCAGCGCCGGCTCCTCCCTGCTGCGGCCCAGTACCTCGTCCAGCGACTGGAACGGGAAGTCGGGCGCCCGGGCGACCACCCCCTGGTGCACCTGCCCCGCGGCCAGGTCGTCGGCCGTGGCCGGGTCCAGCGTGGCGACCGGCACGCCGGCCTCCGTCGCGAGCCGGCGGACCTCGTCGATCGCCGCCGACGAGGAGCGGTCGGCCACCAGGACCTCGTGGACCCGGCGCCCGGCGCGCAGCAGTTCGCGAACGGGGTGGATGCCGACCACGACGCGGCCCGGGGGGCTCACGACGCCATCACGACGACGGCTCGGCGTGCTCGGGCCCGGCGAGGTACCAACGACTGCCGTTGGGGCGGTCCTCGATGACGACCCCGGCCGCACCCAGCTGGTCGCGGATGGCGTCGGCACGGGCGAAGTCGCGCTGGTCCCGCGCGGACCGTCGCTCGTCCAGGAGGTGCTCGACCAGGGCGCCGAAGCGGTCACCCACCTCGTCGTCGGCGAACACCGCCTCGCCCAGCCCCAACCCCAGGACGTCGTCGGCCAGCGTCACGACCATGCCGGCCAGCGCGGCGGCCGCCGTCCGCGCGTCGTCGTCACCGCCCTCGGCGTCCCGAACCAGTTCGTGGGCCCGGGTGACCGCGTCGTGGAGCACCGACACGGCCGCGGTGGCGTTGAGGTCGTCGTCCATCGCGGCGGCGAACCGGTCCAGGAACGGCGCCGCGACCGGCGCGACGTCGTCAGGATCCAGCGACGTCGGTTCCACGCCGAGCGCCCGAACGGTCCGCACCAGCGTGGTGAGCCGTTCGAACGCGGCCGAGGCCTCCACCAGTCGATCGGTGTCGTAGGTCATGGGGGAACGGTGGTGGGCCGACAGGTACCACAGCCGCAACGGGCCGCGACCCCACCGCTCCACCGCGTCGACGATGCCCACGACGTTGCCCAGTGACTTGGACATCTTGTCCTCGCCCATGCGCAGCATCCCGTTGTGCACCCAGTAGCGGGCGAACTCGGCGTCCTCTGCGGCCTCGAACTGGGCGATCTCGTTCTCGTGGTGTGGGAACACCAGGTCCAGGCCCCCACCGTGGACGTCGAAGCCGGCCCCCAGGTGCTTGCCCGCCATCGCCGCGCACTCGATGTGCCAGCCGGGCCGGCCGTCACCCCACGGCGACGGCCACGACGGCTCGTTGGGCTTGGCGGCCTTCCACATCGCGAAGTCGATCGGGTCGTCCTTGGACTCCGACCCGATGACGTCGTCGCTGCCGCGCATGTCGTCGACGTCGCGTCGGGACAGCTTGCCGTAGTCGTCGAGCGAGCGGACGCGGAACAGCACGTTGCCGTCGCGCTCGTAGGCCATGTCCTTGTCGAGCAGCTTCTGGATCATGGCCTGCATCTCGAACAGGTGACCGGTCGCGTGTGGCTGGACGTGGACGGGCAGCAGTCCCAGGGCGTCGGTCGCCTCGTTGAACGCCCGGATGTTCTCGGTGGCGACACGCGCCGGCGTGGTGCCCTGCAAGGCGGCCTTGAGGATGATCTTGTCGTCGACGTCGGTGATGTTGGAGACGTGGGTGACGTCGTAGCCCGACCACTCCAACCAGCGACGGAGCACGTCGAACACGACGTTGGCCCGGCCGTGGCCGACGTGGGGCCGGTCCTGGACCGTCGGACCACACACGTACAGCGACGCCTTGCCCGGCTCGCGCGGTTCGAAGTCCACCTGCGCACGGCGCAGGGAGTCGTACAGCTGCAGCGCCATGGTGGTTCCCGGACTGTGGGGCGACGTGGACGACGGCGAGGGTAATGGGCGCCACCACCGCCGCGACCGCCGCGGCGCCGGCAACGGTCCACCCGGTCCGACGATGCCGCCTCGTTCCCGACGACGAGAACGGGCGGCCGGCCCGAAGGCCGGCCGCCCGGTGGTGGCCGTTGCACCAGTTCCCCCCGGTTCCGGTGCGAGCGGCCACGTCCATTTCCCGGTGTTCCCCCCGGTGGTCCACCCCGGTGAGGGGCGTCCCGGCTGCTGAGGGGCGTCCCGGCTGCTCGACCTCGACCATACGCCCCGATGGCCGTCGCGCGCGTGGGCCGCCGCTCCCGACCTGCCGGGACTCGGGACCCACCGTGTCGGGGCGAGCATCCCGACCCCCGGCCCGAGGTGGTCGTCAGCCCTCGGACCCGACGAGCACGGTCGCCCAGCAGGCGATGCCCTCGCCACGGCCCAGGGCCCCGAGCCGATCCGTGGTGGTGGCCTTGACCGAGACGGCGTCGAGGTCCAGGACCATCGTCGTGGCGAGGCTTCGTCGCATCGTCGCCACCCGGGACGCCAGCCGGGGCCGTTGGGCCACCACGACCACGTCGAGGTTGCCCAACCGCCAGCCCCGTTCCACCACGGCCCCGACGGACTGGGCCAGCAGGCCCATCGAGTCGGCCCCGGCGAGTTCCGGCGTGTCCACGCCGAAGAAGGACCCGAGGTCACCCAGCGCCAAGGATCCCAGTACGGCGTCCGCGACGGCGTGGGCCACCACGTCGGCGTCGGAGTGCCCGGCCAGCCCGTCGGTGTCCGACACCCGGCACCCCGCCAACACCAGCGGTCGCGGCTCCGGGGCGAAGGCGTGGACGTCGAGGCCGGTCCCGATCCGCACGTTCACGGGGTCCTCCCGTCGTCGAGCACGCGGGTCGACGTCACGAGGGCGTTGGCGACCAGCAGGTCGGCAGGCCGTGTCACCTTCAACGCCAGCACCGATCCGGCGGTCACCACCACGCGCCCGTCCAGGACGCCGTCCCGCACCAGGCCCTCGACCAGGGCGAGGTCGTCGGTCGCGACGCGGTCGTGCCGGGCGGCCCAGTCGTGGCCCGCGACCAGCGCGTCGCGTCGGAACACCTGCGGGGTCTGGATGGCGACCAGGTGGTCGCGATCGACCGTGGCCACGACCGACCCGTCCGGTCGCGTGCGCTTGAGGGTGTCGGCGACCGGCACACCCGGAGCAGCGGCCACGACGTCGTCCACCACCGCGGCCACGACGTCGGCGACGACCTCCACGGGGACCAGGGGTCGCGCCGCGTCGTGCACGACGACCACGTCCACGTCGTCGCCCAGGGCGGCCAGCCCGGCCGCGACGGACGCGGTCCGGGACGCCCCACCCACGACCACCTCGGCGGTGGTCCCGACGTCATCCCGGGCCTGGTCGGCCCACCCGTCGGGAACCACCGCAACCAGCCGGTCGAGGCCGACCGCCCGCAGGACCCCGACCGCATGCGCCAGCAACGTCGCGCCGCCCAGCCCGACGAAGGCCTTGGGCACCTCCGTGCCGAGGCGCTCGCCGGCGCCGGCAGCCACCACGATCCCCGCGACCTGCACGTGTCCTCCGTGTCCTGTCGTCCGACCCGGCCCGGTTCGGGCCGGGGGCCATGGTGGCACACCGGCGGCCCGACGGCGCGACGCGAACCCCGGTCACCGTGCCCAGGTGTCCACCCCGGCCGCGGCCAGCAGGGCCACGGCCGGCCCCAGGGGCAGGCCGACCACGGTCGTGTCCAGCCCCTGCAGGTGGGTGACGAACATGCCGGCGGCGCCCTGGATCCCGTAGGCACCGGCCTTGCCGGTCCACTCCCCGGTGGCGAGGTAGCCGTCCACGTCGGCCGGGGTGAGGTCGCGAAAGCCCACGACGGTGGCCACGACCTCGGTGCGCACGTCATCGGGATCCGAGGTGGCCCCCGGGCACACGGCCACCCCGGACACCGCGCGGTGCTCGCGTCCGGACAGCCTCGCCAGCATGGCCGCGGCGTCGGCGGGATCGGTGGGCTTGCCCAGCACCACCCCCGCCTGCTCCACCACGGTGTCGCCGGCCAGCACCACGTCGGCCCGACGGCGCTCGCCGGCCACGGCCAGGGCCTTGGTCCTGGCCAGGCGACGCACGAGGTGGTCCGCGGACTCGTCCGGTCGGGGGGTCTCGTCCACGTGGGCAGGGACCACGACCGGCTCCAACCCGACCCGACGCAACAGGTCACGGCGTCGCGGTGAGCCGGAGGCGAGCACCAGCACGCCGGCCCCGGTGGACCCCACGGTCGTGGGTGGCCGGTCAGCCACCCGACACCACCGCGGCGGCCGCGGCCGCGGGCACGGTCCCCGCGAACTCGTCGCGGTCCTCCAGCCACCCGTGCGGCAACACGACCTTGCGCGCGGTGGTGGTGTGGCCGCGGGTGGCCCGGCGGACCTCTTCGGGGAACGGCAGGGTCGGGTCCAGGCCGGCAAGGAGCAGGTCGAACTCGTCCACCGAGCCGACCTGGTTGAGGCGGCGGCGGACCTCACCGCCGATCGGGAAGCCCTGCAGGTACCACCCGGTGTGCTTGCGGATCTCGCGCACGGCCACCTCCTCGCCCACCAGGTCGACGAGCCCGCGGAGGTGGTCGGCCAGCATCCCGACGACCTCCCCCAGGTCCGGCGGGTCCGGGACGCGCTCGCCCCGGAACGCGGCCTCGAGGTCGCGGAACAACCACGGTCGACCCAGGCACCCACGCCCGATGACGACGCCGGCACAGCCGGTGGCCGCCACCATCGCCACGGCGTCGGCAGCCTCCCACACGTCCCCGTTGCCCAGGACGGGGATGTCGACGGCCGCGACCAGGTCCGCGATCGCCGACCAGTCGGCGTCGCCGCCGTAGCGCTGGGCGGCGGTGCGTCCGTGCAGCGCGATCGCGGCCACGCCCAGGTCCTGGGCGATCCTGGCGGCGTCGAGGTGGGTGAGGTGCTCGGCGTCGATGCCCATCCGGGTCTTGACGGTGACGGGCACCGACCCGGCTGCGGTGACGGCTGCCTCCACGATCGCCGCGTAGCGACCCAGGTGCCACGGCAGCGCGGCGCCGCCCCCGTGCCGGGTCACCTTGGGTGCCGGGCAGCCGAAGTTCAGGTCGATGTGGTCGACCCGGCCGTCCTGGCCGTCCTGGCCGTCGGACTGGGTGTCGTCGACCAGCAGTTCGACGGCAGCCCGGATCTCGTCGGGCTCGACGCCGTACAACTGGATCGAGCGCGGGGACTCCTCGGGACCGAAGGCCGCCTTGAAGGTCGCCCGCCGATCACCCTCCACGAGACCACGTGCGCCCACCATCTCGCTGACGTAGAGCCCGCCGCCGTAGCGCCGACACAACCGCCGGAAGGCGATGTTGGTGACCCCCGCCATGGGTGCCAGGACCACGGGCGGGTCCACGACCAGGGGGTCCCCGCTGGGCGGTGACAGGTGCAGCGGTGGGAGCAGCGGGGTCAGTCGACTGCCTGGGCCTCGGCCAACCCGTGCGCCTCTTCCAGCACGGTGTTGATCCGCTCCTCGGCCGTCTCCTCGTCGGTCCCCAGTGCGACCGACAACTCGGACAGCAGGATCTGCTTGGCCTTGGACAGCATCCGACGCTCGCCGGCCGACAGGCCCTTGCCCAGCTCACGGGTGGCGAGGTTGCGCACCACCTCCGCGACCTTGAACACGTCGCCCGACCGCAGCTTCTCCTGGTTGGCCTTGAACCGGCGCGACCAGTTCTTGGCGGCCTTGCCCTCGGGCGACTCCAGGATGGCGAACACCTCCTCGACCTGTGCGTCGCTGACCACGTCGCGGATCCCCACGCTGTCACAGGAGTCGGTCGGGACCATCAGTGTCAGGTCCCCGTAGGTCATGCGCAGGACCAGGTAGTCCTTGGTCTCGCCCTTGAGTTCGCGCTGTTCGAGGGATTCGACGACCGCGGCCCCGTGGTGGGGGTACACGACGGTGTCACCGACGCTGTAGGCCATGCAGGCAACTCCTGTGGGAAGGGTCAGGGACGGGGGCGGGTGGACCTGGCCACCGGTGCGAGGAGGGCGGCGGACCGGCCGACCCGGACAGGAGTCGCGCGCGTGGGCGCGCGGACCGGACCGGGTGGATCGAACCAGGTCGACACCGAGGAACTCCTCGTCACGAGCGCGCCGGGCACCCGCGGACGGGCGGTGAGGTGCTCGCCGGAAGGTACCCCAGCGACGATGCGCACTCAACGGGTGCACGGGCGGTGGGGGTCGCGCAGTCGATCACGCGGTCGTCGTCGGCGTCCGTCGGTGTCAGTCGGTGTAGGGGCTGGAGATCGTGGCGTCGGCGCGACGACGCAGGGCGTCGCGGATGCGCCGTGCCCGGGTCTCGCCCACGCCCTCGACCGCGACCAGCTCCTCGACCGAGGCGTCGATGATCGGTCCGAGGGTGCCGAAGGTCTGCACCAGCCGGCTGATGATGTGGCTGGGCAGACGCGGGACCTGGGACAACAGGCGGTACCCGCGTGGCTGGACGGGACGGTCGATGTACTCGACGTCGTAGGCCAGGGCCGCGGCCACGTTGTCCGGCGCGAGCAGTTCGTCGGTGGTGTAGCTGTCCAGGATGTCCCCGACGCCCTCCAGCGAGCGGCGGCGGTCACCCAGGTAGTCCTGCACGATCAGCAGGCGTTGGTCCTCCACCGACGACATCAGCTCGTCCAGCTGGAGCTTGATCAGCCGCCCCTCGGTCCCCAGCTCCACGATCTGGTACTGGATCTCGTTGGCGATGCGACGGACCATCTCGGAACGTTGCAGGGCGAGGATGACGTCACGCAGCACGACCGCGTCCTCCACCTCGCGGGCCGACAGGTTCGCGGTGACCTCGTCGAGGCGGGCGCGATAGCGCTCCAGGGTGGACAGTGCCTGGTTGGCGCGGAACAGCAGGTTGGACACCGGTTCGACGACCCGACGACGTTCACCCCAGTACAGGGTCACGCGACTCATGGACTCCGACACCGACAGGACCGGGACGTTCGCCTGCTTGGCGGCACGCTCGGCCGAGCGGTGCCGGGTGCCGGTCTCGCTGGTCGAGATCGACGCCTGGGGCACCAGGTGGACGTTGGCCCGCACGATCCGGGTGCCGTCGTCGTCCAGGATCAACGCCCCGTCCATCTTCGCCAGTTCGGCGATGCGCTGCTCGGTGGCGGGAGTGTCGATGACGAAGCCGCCGGAGACCATCTTCTCGATCTCGTCGTTGTGGCCGAGCACGATCAGCGCCCCGCGATTGGCCCCGATGACCCGTTCGATGCCGTCACGGATCACCGTTCCGGGAGCGAGGCGCGCCAGGATGCTGCTGAGGTCCTCGTCGTGGTGCTGCTCCACGCTCCGTCCCTTCCCCGTCGAGTGGCCGGGCGACTCCCGGCGTGTGCACGCACCGGTCGACGCGGCGGCGACCCCGGTGCACATGGCTCAGCATAACCACCCACCGGACGTGCTCCCCGGGCCCTCGGTCCCCGGCAGCGTCCGGGTCAGGTGGCGTTCTCGAGGTCCAGTGCCATCCACCTCGCGACCGTGTCGGGGCGGTCGGCGTCGACCTCGTCGACCCGCACGGCGACGGGCAGGACCTCGTCGAGGAACTCCTCGTGGGCACCGCGGGACGGGTCCTCGGTGGTCCCCACGGCATGCACGACCAGCAGCCGTGCGACCCGACCGTCGTCGGTGCGTCGCAGCACCCGCCCCAGGCGCTGGACCATCTGGCGCCGGGACCGGAAGGCGGCCAGCACCACCGCGACGTCGGCGTCGGGCACGTCGACGCCCTCGTCGAGCACCCTCGGCGCCACCACGACGGGGAGGCGGCCGTTGCGGAACTGGGCCATCCGGATGCGCCGACGGTCGCGGGCCAGGCCCCCGTGGATGGTCTCGGCCAGTGGCCCGGCCGCGGTCATGACCGCGGCCACCTGCTCGGCCTGGTCGACGGTGTCGCAGAACACCAGTGTCCGGCGGTCGTGGAGGTGGGGCGCGATGGCCGCGGCCACGGTGAGCTTGCCGGCGGCCTGCGCGGCGGCGTCCCGGCGTGCGCGCAGCCGGACGAGGTAGTCCCGGGCGGCCGCCACGGCCGGGTCGTCGCCCCGGCGCGTGCCCGCGTCGGCCTCGCCCAGCAGCTCGACCGCGGCTCGCAGGGTGTCACGGGGGTGGCGGGGCAACCGGTGCTCGGCCACCAGGACCCGCCGGGCCCGCCGGGCGCCCTGGTCGGCCGCGTCGTAGGTCGCCTGCTCGTGGTCGTCGAGTCGGGTGCCCACCAGGGCGATCGCGAACGGGGCGATGACCCCGTCGGCGGCCGCCCGTGCGTAGCCGTAGTCGGTGACCACGCCACCGAAGTAGGGGCCCAGCACCTCCACGACGCCGTCGTCGCCGCGTTCGTAGGTCGCGGTCAGCGCCAGACGCATCGGGTAGTCGTCGCGCAGGGCCCGCGACCAGGTCGGGGCGCCGTAGCGGTGCGCCTCGTCGGCGACCAGCAGGCCCAACTGTCCGTCGGCCGGAACGATCGGCACGTCCGCGGCCGAGCTCGGCGTCGCCACCACGACGTCGTGGTCGCCGAAGTCGTCGGTACGCCCACCGCCGAGCTGGCCCACCCGCGCCCCCGGCGCATGGGCGCGCAACGTGTGGGCCCACTGGCCGAGCAGCTCCAGGGTCGGCACGAGCACCAGCGCGACGCCGCCCCGGTCGACCACCACGCGCACGGCGGCCATGGCCAGGCGGGTCTTGCCGGCACCCGTGATCGCCTCGACCACCCCGCGACACCCGGCGGCGGCCCAGCCCGCGAACGCCTCCACCTGCCAGTCCCGCAGCTCCAGCCCGTCGAGCGGGCCGAGCGCCCCCGACGGCGGGTCGGCGCGGTCGGGCCCGGGTGCCCCCCGGCGGCCCCCTTGCGTCCCCCCGGGGCCCCCTTGCGTCCCCCCGGGCCCGGGCCGCGCGTCGGCGGGGTCGGCGTCCACCGCCTCCACCTCGCCCCAGGCACCGCACCCCGGACAGCGACCGACCCAGCGTGCGGAGCCGCGCCCGCACGCCGTACAGGCCCAGCCGGGCGCGCGCGCCATCACGCCGTCGGCGGACCGGACCCGGTCATGGCTGGTGGGCCACGACCTCGCCCCAGTCCAGGGCGACCAGGTCGGCCTCGATCTGCGTGGCGTCGCCGACCGCGACGACCACCACGTCGTCGGCGGACAGGTGGGCCGACGCCGCCCGACGGACGTCGCCGGTGGTGGCCGAGCGCAGCGCCGCCAGGTGCGTGGTCGTGTGCTCCGGGGGCAGGTCGTCGCCGAGGTTGCCGGCCACGGTCGACGCCAGCGCACGCGGGGTCTCCAGCGACAACGGGATCACGCCGGCCAGGTAGTCGGCGGCCCCGGCGACCTCGTCGTCGGTCGGGCCGTCCGCGGCCAGTCGGACGACGTGCTCGCGCACCAGGTCCAGGGCCTCACCGGTGGTCGGCGTGTCGAAGGAGCCGCTGGCCAGCAGGAACAGCCCGCCACGTCGGAACGACTGCAGGCTGGACCGGACGCCGTAGGTGAACCCTCGTTCCTCACGGAGCACCGCGTCGAGGCGCGACGTCAGCGGACCGCCCAGGACGTGGGCCAGCAGTCGTGTCGCGGCCCGGTCGCGGGCGTGGGTGTCGGGCCCCGCCCGCACCACGCGCAGTTCGGTCTGGACCGCACCCGGGTGGTCCACCAGCACGATGCGTGGTCCGGACACGACCCGGAGCGGATCGGCCACGGTGGCGGGACGGGTGGTCGAACCGAGGTCGCCGAGGTGGCGACGGACCAGGTCGAGCACCTCGAGGTCGCGGAGGTCGCCGGCCACCACGACGTCGACGGGACCCGTCAGCAGGACGTCGGCGTGGTGGGCGACCACGTCGTCTCGGGTCAGCGCCGCCATCGTGTCGTCGGTGCCCCCGGTCGGCAGGTGGGCGCGGTGGTCGTCGGCGACGGCGACCTGGCGCAACGCGATGCCGGCCTTGCCGGCCGGGGTCGCCAGTTGCTGGTTGAGGCGGTCACGACGCTGGCCGACCAGGCGGGCCACGTCACGCTCCGGGAACGTCGGTGTCAGCAGCGCCTCGCGCAGCAGTTCGAGACCGGGCTCGAGATGGCCCAGCGGGACCGTGACGGTCACACGGGTCCCACCGAATCCGGCCGACGGCGCCCAGTCGGCCCCGATGCGGTCCAGCGCGGCCGCGAACGAGTCACCGTCGTGGCTGGCGGTGCCCTCGTCCAGCGCGCGGGCCGTGATCGTGCCGACGCCCGCCAGCCCGTCGGGCTCGGCCGTCACGGGGGCGTCCAGCAGCACGGTCACCGCGACGAGCTCACGGTCGGGCAGGTCCAGGGTGTGCGCGGTCAGGCCGGGCGCGAGTGCGTCGGTGCGCACGGCCGGCAGTGCCCAGGGCTGCGGCGCCCCGACGACCGGGCGTGGCGCCGTGGTGTTGTGGGGGCGGTCGAGGTCGGGCAGCGGCCCGGTGCCGTGCGACACGTCGTCGGGCCGGTGGGAGCCGTCGGGGCCGCTCATGCGACGTTCCTGTAGTCGAGGATGGCGCGGGCATCGGGGTCCAGCCAGGTCGCGGCGGCCTCGGCGACGTCGTCGGCCGTCACCGCCGCCAGCCGCTGGCCGGCGCCGTCGCCCCACGTGGCGTCGCCGAACAGCGCCACGCCACGGGCATGGTCGTCGGCCCGGCCCATCAACGTCGCGCGCGTGTCGAGGCGGTCGCGGCGGAGGCGTTCGACCGCGCGGACCCGTTCGTCCTCGGTGGGGGGATCGGTCGCCAGGCGGGCCACCTCCTCGTCGACGACGGTGACGAGGTCATCCAGCTCGCGCCCCGACCGGACCCGTGCCACCAGCGTCCCCACGTCGACGCCACCGACCATCTCGAAGGCGCCGCCGGACACCGCCTCGGCGAGTTCCTCCTCGCGGACCGCGCGACGCACCAGGCGGCTGGCGCCACCGCCGGCCAGCACCTCGAAGGCCACCGACAGGGCGTCGTGGGCGGGGGTGCCGTCCGGCGGGATCCGCCAGGTCTGGTAGCGCGACGGTGTCGGCACGACCTCCTCGGCGTCGGCCACCTCGGTCCCGTCCCGGCGATCGATGCGTCCGTCGGGGGCGTCCGGGGGTTCGGGGTTGCCGGTGATCCCCCCGAAGGTCCGCCCGGCGGCCTCCACGGCCTCCCCGACGGTCACGTCACCCGCGATCGACAGCACCGCGTTGTGCGGGCTGTAGTGGGTGAGGAAGAACCGGTGGGCATCGGCCAGGCTGGCCGCGTCGAGGTGCTCCATCGAGCCGATCGGCAGGTGGTGGTAGGGGTGGTCGGCCGGGAACAGGATCCGGAACAGCTGTTCCCAGGCGGTCCCGTAGGGCTGGTTGTCGTAGCGCTGGCGACGCTCGTTCTTGACCACGTCGCGCTGGTTGTCGAGGTTGTCCTGGTCGAGGGTGTCCAGCAGCGTGCCCATCCGGTCGGCCTCCAACCACAGGGCCAGCTCGAAGGCGCGGGTCGGCACGGTCTCGAAGTAGTTGGTGCGGTCGAACGACGTGGTGCCGTTCAGGGTCCCGCCCACGGACTGGATCGCCCCGAAGTGGCCGGTGTCGTCGACGTTGCGTGACCCCTGGAACATGAGGTGCTCGAACAGGTGGGCGAACCCGGTCCGGCCGGCCTCCTCGTGTCGCGAGCCCACGTCGTACCAGACCTCCACCGCGACGGCGGGCACGAGGTGGTCGGGGGCGACCACGACCCGCAGGCCGTTGTCGAGTGTCGTCGTCACCGGGGCGGCAGGCATGGGTCTCCTCGCGGTCCGGACGGTGCCGGAGGTCGGGCCGGGCGGTCGGGCCGGGGGGTCGGGCCGGACGGTCGGGCCGGGGGGTCGGGCCGGACGGTCGGATCGGCCGACGGACCCCGGCGACGCGGCCACGCACGGTCGGCCACGGTACTCCTCCCCTGCCCTCGCCGGGCATCCGATCCGCCCAGCGTGCGCCATGGTCGTGGGCGATGCGCCACCACGCCGTCTCAGCCGGTGCCGATGGCCTCCAGGGGATCGAGTCGGGCCGCGCGACGGGCCGGGTAGATGGCGGCGAGCACACCCACCACGACGCCGGCCACCAGCGTCACGGCCAGTTCCCACCACGGCCAGCTGAAACTGCCCTCCAGCACGACACGGGCGACCGCGAAGGCCACGACGACGCCGAGCACCGCACCGACGATCGTCCCCACGATCGAGGTGACCAGCGCCTCGATCCGGACCATCCGTCGCATCTGGGAGCGGGTCATGCCCACGGCTCGCAGGAGCCCGAGCTCGCGGGTTCGCTCCGCGATGGCCAGGACCAGGGTGTTGAGGATGCCGAACAGCGCCACCACCACGGCCACGCCCAACAGGCCGCCGACCGCCGACAGCAGGAAGGTGAAGAACGACCGCACCAGGGACACGATCTGGTTGGCGTCCACGACCTCGACCCCGGCGTAGTCCGCCGTCACCGCCTCCACGGCCGACCGGGTCGCGTCCAGGTCCACGCCGTCGTCGAAGCGCACGGCGAGGGAGTACACGGGCTGGTCCCCGATGGTCTCGGCGACGACGTCCGACGACAGCACGGCAGGCGGGACGTCGAGGCTGAACCCGGTCAGCGCCGTGACCTCCACCTCCACGGTCTCCTCGCCGACCAGTACCACCTCCACGGTGTCACCGACGGCCAGTCCGGACGGGACGGCCAGCTCCTGGGCCAGGGCGATCCCGTCCTCGGTCACCTCGCCCTCCAGGATCGCCAGCCCGAGCACGGGTTCCAGCAGCGACAGGTCGGTCGCGGCCACCGGCAGGGTGGACCCGAACGGCGAGCCGGTGTCGAGTTCGATCTGGCCCACGATCGTGTTGACCTCCGCCACCTGGGCGACGCCGTCGACCGCGCGCACCGCGTCGGGCAACGCGTCGGGGACCGGGTCGCTCCCGCTCGCGCTGACCGACAGGTCCGCCCCCGCCAGTTGCTCGAGCTGGTCGATGGCGAAGTCGCGGATCGCACCACCGGCCGAGGTGACGAACACCACCAGGAAGACCCCGATGACCAGTGCGTTCGCGGTCGCGGCGGTGCGACGGCTGTTGCGCTCGACCTCGGCCACGGCGAGTTCTCCCGACACCGACCATGCCGCGAGCGGTCGCCGCAGTCGCCTGGCCACCCAGGCCACCACCGCGGGTCCGCCGACCACGACGCCGACCAGGAGCAACGCCGGGCCCAGCCCCAGCAGCCACGCGATCTCGCCGATCGAGCCCGCCGCCAACGCGACCCCACCCAGGGCCAGCAGCGCCAGCCCGATGATGGTCCGGGCCAGCGACACCGGGGTGGTGGTCGGGTCGGCATCTCGCATGGCCTCCACCGGCCGCGTTCGCGACGCCCGCCACGCCGGCAGGAACGCACTGACCATGGTCACCAGCACCCCCGACACCACGACCTGCAGCATCGCCAACGGGGTCACGGTCAGGGTCGCGAGGTTGCGCAGGGAGGCAACCAGCGCGATCGCGACCGCCACGATCGCGATCCCGAGCAGGCCGCCCAGCACCGAGGCGACGGTCGACACGACCAGCGCCTCGACCCGCACGGCTCGACGGACCTGGCGCGACGACGTGCCCAGCGCCCGCAGCAGGGCGAACTCCCGGGTCCGCTGTGCCACGATGGTCGTGAACGTGTTGAAGATGATGAGGGCACCGACCACCAGGGCGAGGTAGGCGAAGGCCTGCAGCCCGATGCCAAGCGCGTCGGCGAAGCCGGCCGCGGACCCGGCCTCGCGCTCGCGCAGTTCGTCGCCGTCCAGCACCGCCACGCCGGTGTCGGCACCCGCCACGTCGCGTGCGGCCGTGGCCACCGCCGCCTCCACCGCCGCGGGGTCGGCGTCGTCGACCACGCCCGCCAGGATCGTGTCCCACCCCACGTCACCCAGGGTCGTGTAGGTGTCGGCGTCGACCACCGGGACGAGCACGTCGGCATCCGCCCGGGCGTCCTGCCCGCCGAATCGCGACAGCCCCACGACGGTGGCCCGGACCGCGCCGTCACGCGTGGCCAGGGTGACGGTGTCGCCGACCGTGGCCTCGGCGGCCGCGGCCAGGCCGGTGTCCAGGACGACCTCGCCGGTCGCGGTGGGCAGGCGGCCCTCGTCGACGTCCCACGGGGTCAACGGGTCGTCGGCCACCACCCACGCGGTGGCATCCAACTGGTTGACGCCACCGACCACCACGGTGGTCCCGCTGGCCTGGCCGATCGCCGAGGACACGCCGTCCACGGCGGCCACCGCATCCAGGGTCTCCTGGGGCAGTCCCGATGACTCCAGGCCGAACGACGCGGACGGGTCCTCGGCGTCCACCTCCGGTTCCACCGCCAGGTCGACGTCGCCCAGCGCCGCGACCGCGTTGGCCGTCAAGGCGTTGGACAGCGAGTCGCGCAGGACCAGGGCCCCGGACAGGAACGTCGTGGCGACCACGACGGCCAGCAGGGTCCCGACGAAGCGGGTCGGGTTGGCGCGCACCGAGCGCCAGGCGATGGTGGCCAGCATCAGGCGGTCCCCAACTGCTTCATGCGCTCCAGCACGGAGTCGGCGTCGGGGTCCAGCAGTTCGCCGACCAGGCGACCGTCACGCAGGAACACCACCCGCGAGGCGAACGCGGCCGCCCACGGGTCGTGGGTCACCATCGCGACGGTCTGTCCCAACCGCTCGACCGCATCGGCGAGGAAGCCCATGATCGCGTCGGAGGCGGCCGAGTCGAGGTTCCCGGTCGGCTCGTCGGCGAGCACCAGGTCGGGACGGGTGACCAGCGCGCGCCCCACCGCGACCCGTTGCTGCTGGCCACCCGACAGCTCGGTCGGGCGGTGGTCGAGCCGGTCGCCCAGGCCCAGCACGGCCACGACCTCGTCGACCCAGGCCGGGTCGGGGTCGGCGCCGCCGAGCTTGGCCGGCAGGACCAGGTTCTCCCGTGCGTCCAGCACCGGGACGAGGTTGAACGACTGGAACACGAAGCCCAGCCGGTCGCGTCGGAGCTTGGTCAGGGTCTTGTCGGGCAGCCCGGTCAGCTCCTGGTCACCGATGAACACGCGTCCCTGCGTCGGCGTGTCGAGGCCGGCCATGCAGTGCATCAGCGTCGACTTGCCCGAACCGGACGGGCCCATCACGGCCGTGAAGGTGCCCCGTCGGAACCCGATCGTGACCGCGTCGACCGCGGTGACGGCCCCGTCCCCACTGCCGTAGACCTTGGTCAGGTCGTAGGCCCGGGCCGCGAAGGCGTCCGGGTCGTCGGCGCCGGCGGGCACGGACGGTCCGTGGCCGGACGGGGCCACGTCCGGCGCGGCGGGCGGCGGTGCCGACGATGCGTCGTGCGGGGCACCGGAGGGTGGCCCCGGGTCGTGGGGTGGCGTGGCGGTCATCGTCGGCTCCTCGGGTCGTCGGGCCGTCGTGTGCCCACCCGTCGTCGTGGCGGACGGTAGTGGGGTCCACGGACCGACCGACTCCGGGGTCGCCCGGAGGCGACCACCAGTCCCACCCGGGTCCGGCCGCCGCGACGCGGCGGCGGCCTCGTCACACCGGCAGGCGCAGGTCGCCACCGTCGGACTCGGCCAGCCCGTCGGCGACCAGCCCCGACACCATCCTGGCGACCCGGTCGGGGTCCTCCCAGCCCACCACGTCGGCCACCGCCGACCGCGCGACCGGCCCGGCGGCCAGCGCGGCGACCAGGCGCCCCCGGCCCTGCCGGTCCGAACCCTCGAAGGTCGACTGTGGCGTGGACACACCGGCGGTGGTGGCCGCCGGGTCCGGTCCGCCCTCGGACAGCCACGCACACGACGGGGCCACGACACAGGTGTCGCAGCGGGGTGCCCGCTTGGTGCAGGTGGTGGCCCCGTGCTCCATCAGCGTCTGGTTCCACGCCCACGAGCGGCCCTCGGGGACCAGGTCGTCGGCCAGTGCCTGCACCTCGGAGCGGCCCATCGGGGCCCCCGCGACGGCACGGGCCAGCACCCGTGCGATGTTGGTGTCGACCACGCCGTGGTGACGCTCGTGGGCGAACACGGCCACGGCGCGTGCCGTGTAGGGACCGACGCCCGGCAACCCCAGGAGGTCGTCGAGGTCGTCGGGCACGACCCCGTCGTGGTCGGCCACCACCACCCGGGCGGCACGGTGGAGGTTGACCGCTCGCCGGTTGTAGCCCAGCCCCTGCCAGCAGGCGATGACGTCCCCGACCGGGACGGCGGCGCAGGCGGCCGGAGTGGGATGGTCGGCGAGGAAGGCCAGGTAGCGCGGGACGACGCGACTGGTCTGGGTCTGCTGCAGCATGGTCTCGGACACCAGCACGGCCCAGCCGTCACGCGTGTCGCGCCACGGGAACGAACGAAGGTGCGGGACCCGGGACAGGATGCCGGTCACGAAGCCGTGCCGGCCGTCTCCGGCCGGGTCCTCGCCGCCCATCGCCTCAGCGTTCCGTCACGTACAGGTACGGGGCGGAGTCGTCGTCCACCGTCACCTCGCCGCGAGGTCCGACCAGCACCAGCCCGTCGTCACGACGCACCTCGACCACCGTGCCGGGGGTGATCCGGGCGTCGGCCAGCGCGGCCATGAGCTGGTGGTTGGCCTGGACGCGCTCCGAGATGCGCTCGAGCCGGACGGCATCGGCGTCGGACCGGCCCAGGGCGAGCACGTCGACGTGCTCCTCGGGGCTGCCCGGGATCGGGTTGCCGTAGGGCGACGTGGTCGGGTTGCCCAGGAACTCGATCAGGCGCTTCTCGACCCGGTCCGAGATCACGTGCTCCCATCGGCACGCCTCCTCGTGGACGTGCTCGTCGGCGACACCCAGGACGTCGACCAGGAGCCGCTCGGCCAGGCGGTGCTTGCGCATGACGTGGCGGGCCTGGCTGCGACCGGTGTCGGTGAACCCGACGGTGCGGTCGTCGTGGAGCACCAGCAGGCCGTCGTCGACCATCCGGCGCACGCCCTCGGACACGCTGGGTGCGCTCAGCCCCAGCCGGTCGACGAGTCGTGCGCGCAGGGCCGGGATGCCCTCCTCCTCCAACTCCAGGACGGTGCGCAGGTACATCTCCTGTGAATCGATGAGCCCGTGGTCCATCGTCACTCCCGATCGGATCACCGGCAGCGTAACCCGGGCGTCGGGGCCCGGGGGTCGGCTCGGGATCGGCCCGGGCGCCGGCTCGGCCCGGCCGGGCGAGGTCGGCGGGCGCCCCGGACTGGCGGTGCCGGGCGGCAGGTGGCACCGTTGGTTGCCCTCGCCGCCACGGAGGACCCCATGCCGGACGACACCACGCCGGACCTCGCCACCCTGCGTGCCTGGATGGACGTCGCGGTCGGGGAGGCGGTCGCCGGACGCGACGAGGGCGGGATCCCGATCGGGGCCGCCCTGGTCGGCCGCGACGGGCAGGTGCTCGGCAGCGGCCACAACCGCCGGCTCCAGGACGACGACCCGTCGGTGCACGGCGAGACGGACGCCTTCCGACGGGCCGGTCGCCAGGCCTCCTACCGCGGCACGACGATGGTGACGACACTCTCGCCCTGCTGGTACTGCTCGGGGCTGGTGCGCCAGTTCAACATCTCCCGGGTGGTCATCGGCGAGGCCCGCACCTTCCACGGCGGCCACGACTGGCTGGCCGAGCACGGGGTGGAGGTGCACGTCCTCGACGACCGCCGATGCGTCGACCTCATGACCGCCTTCGTCGCCGCCCGTCCGGACGTCTGGAACGAGGACATCGGCGCATGAGCTTCGCTCATGTCGGAGTTGCTCGCCCGGGGGCTCGCAACGTCCAGCAGGCCCCGGGCGGAGCTTCGCTCATGTCGGAGTTGCTCGCCCGGGGGCTCGCAACGTCCAGCAGGCCCCGGGCGGAGCTTCGCTCATGTCGGAGTTGCTCGCCCGGGGGCTCGCAACGTCCAGCAGGCCCCGGGCGGAGCTTCGCTCACGTCGGAGTTGCTCGCCCGGGGGCTCGCAACGTCCAGCAGGCCCCGGGCGGAGCTTCGCTCATGCGTCGTCGGGGCTGTCCCAGTCGTGGACGTCGCCGCCCGCCTCGCGGGACAGGATGTCGATGGCGGCCGATGCGCCCCAGCCGGCCGAGATGATGGCCTGGCTGCGCTCGGGCCGGACCAGGTGGCCGGCGGCGTACAGCCCGGACACGGACGTGCGTGCGTTGCCGTCGACGACGACGGCCCCGTCGGCGACCTCGGCACCGGCGTCCACGGCCAGTTGCTGGGACGACTTCCCCCCGGCGATGACGACGTAGTCCACGGCCACGGACTCGGCGCCGTCCTCGGGCACCACCGCCCACCCGTCGTCGGTCTCGCGGACGTCGTTGACCGTGGCGGTGTGGAACTGCGCCCCGGCATCCGCCACCTGCGTGCGCGCGACGTCCTGGAACTCCGCCCCCGCCATCACCGGCAGGCCGAGGTAGTTGTGGAGCTCGGCGTACTGCATGAGCGAGTCGTCGTCACCGAAGACGGTGGTCTCGTGGCCGTTCTTGGCGAGGAACAGGGCGGCGGAGAGACCGGCGGGGCCGTCTCCGACCACGGCGATGCGGGCCATGGGGCAACTCCTTGTGGGCAGACCGGGTCGAGCCCGGTGCGGGGGTGGACCGACCTTCAGGTGTACCGGGCCGCCCGGCCGCGACTCGACCGTTCGGACCGACCCGTCAGCCGGTGACGGTCAGGCTGCCCACCATGCCCTTGGCGGCGTGGGTCTCGCCGTCGGGCGCCTCCACGATGCAGAACAACGTGTACTCGCCGGGCTCGAGCTCCCACGTGGCGTTGCAGGTCTGGCCGGGGCCGTAGGCCTCCATCTCGAAGGCGCCGGCGTCGGCCAGGGCGTCCTCGTCGGGGGCCCCGTCCGCGGTCAGGGGCACCTCGCCACCACCCGGGAGCACGGCGAACTCGTGGGCCTCGGTGCCCTCGTTGGTCGTCGCGAACGTGACCGTGCCCGCGGCCACCTCGACCTCGTCGGGCTCGAAGGCGTAGTCGGTCAGGGCGATGTCGACGGTCTCGTCGGCATCGTCCTCCAGGGCGGCGTTGACCGACGCGCAGTCCTGCTCGGCGGCGGCCACGGCGCTGCCGGAACCACTTCCCGAGCCGCTCCCCGACGCATCCCCGGATCCGTCGTCCTCGGTGCCGACGGTCGTGACCTCCGGGTCACCACCACAGGCCGTGGCCGCCAGCGCCAGGCTGGCGGCGAGCAGGAGGGTGACGAGGCGTGGGCGAGTGGTCATGGACGGCTCCGCTGGCGGATCGATGGCGAGACGATGGCGCTGGTTGTTAGGTTCGCCTAACCTTAGCAAGTCGCCGCGGTCGCCGTCGACCACGAACGGGCGACCCCGTTGGGATCGCCCGTTCGTGGTGTGGCGTCGTCGTCAGCCCTCGTCGGCGTCGGCGTCCTCGGAGCCGCCGCCACCGGCCAGTTCGATCGGTGGCACGTCCGGGGCCTCGACGGCCTCCACGGACCGGAACGTGACGCTGTCGGTCTCGACGTCCACGTCGGCCACGATCAGCTCGCCGGGGTTGAAGTCCCCGAACAGGATCTGCTCGGACAGCTTGTCCTCGAGCTCGCGCTGGATCGTGCGACGCAGTGGCCGCGCGCCCAACTGGGGGTCGAACCCCTTCTCGGCCAGCCACCCCTTCAGGGCGTCGGTGAGTTCGAGGTCCAGGCCCTTGGCGGCCAGCTGCCGCTTCACACGCCGCATCATCAGGTCCACGATGGACTTGACCTCGGCCTTGCTGAGCGGGTGGAACGTGATGACCTCGTCGATCCGGTTGATGAACTCCGGACGGAAGTGCTTCTTGAGCTCGTCGTCGACCTGGCGCTTCATCTTTTCGAAGATGGAGCCGTCGTCGGAGGCCGCGAAGCCGATCGTTGGCGACGTCAGGTTCTTGGTCCCGAGGTTCGAGGTCATGATCAGGATCGTGTTCTTGAAGTCGACCGTGCGTCCCTGCGAGTCGGTCAGGCGACCGTCCTCCAGGATCTGCAGCAACGTGTTGAACACGTCCGGGTGGGCCTTCTCGACCTCGTCGAAGAGCACCACCGAGAACGGCTTGCGTCGCACGGCCTCGGTCAGCTGCCCACCCTCGTCGTAGCCGACGTAGCCGGGCGGCGACCCGATCAGGCGGCTGACGGTGTGCTTCTCCATGTACTCGGACATGTCGAGGTGGATCAGGGAGTCCTCCTCGCCGAACAGGAACTCGGCGAGGGTCTTGGCGGTCTCGGTCTTGCCCACGCCCGACGGGCCGAGGAAGATGAACGAGCCACCGGGGCGCTTGGGGTCCTTGAGGCCGGCCCGGGTGCGGCGGATGGCCTTGGAGACGGCCTCGATGGCCTCTTCCTGGCCGATGACGCGCTTGTGGAGCTCTGCCTCCATGTTGCGGAGCTTCTCGGTCTCCTCCTGGGTGAGCTTGACCACGGGAATGCCGGTCCACACCGACAGCACCTCGGCGATGGTCTCCTCCTCCACGGTCAGGACGGTGTCCATGCCCTCGGAGCGCCATTCCGACTCGCGGTTGGCCTTGCGCTCGGTCAACTGCTTCTCGGTGTCGCGCAGCGAGGCGGCCTTCTCGAAGTCCTGCTCGTCGATCGCCTCCTCCTTGGACACCCGTGCGGCCTCGATCTCGGCATCGAGCTCGACCAGGTCGGGGGCCTTGGTCATGGACTTGATGCGCAGCCGGGAGCCGGCCTCGTCGATCAGGTCGATGGCCTTGTCGGGCAGGAAGCGGTCGGAGATGTAGCGGTCGGCGTACTCGGCGGCCGCCACCAGTGCCTCGTCGGTGATCGTGACCCGGTGGTGGGCCTCGTAGCGGTCGCGCAGCCCCTTGAGGATCTCGATGGTGTGTTCCAGCGAGGGCTCCTCGACCTTCACCGGCTGGAAGCGACGCTCCAGCGCCGCGTCCTTCTCGAGGTACTTGCGGTACTCGTCCAGGGTGGTGGCCCCGATGGTCTGGAGCTCGCCGCGCGCCAGCATCGGCTTGAGGATCGAGGCCGCGTCGATCGCACCCTCTGCCGCACCCGCGCCCACCAGGGTGTGGATCTCGTCGATGAACAGGATGATGTCGCCCCGCGACGTGATCTCCTTGAGCACCTTCTTGAGGCGCTCCTCGAAGTCACCGCGGTAGCGGCTGCCGGCCACCAGGGCACCGAGGTCGAGCGTGTACAGGTGCTTGTCCGCCAACGTGTCCGGGACGTCGTCGGCGGCCACGAACTGGGCCAGGCCCTCGACGATGGCGGTCTTGCCCACGCCCGGCTCGCCGATCAGCACCGGGTTGTTCTTGGTCCGTCGCGACAGGACCTGCATGACCCGTTCGATCTCGCGATGGCGCCCGATCAGCGGGTCGAGCTCGCCATCACGCGCGGCCTGGGTCAGGTTGCGACCGAACTGGTCCAGGACGGTCGAGCCCTCCTTGGACGCGCCGGCCGACGGGCCGACACCCGCACCGGCCTTGTCGCCACCCTCGCTGGCCCCGCCCGACAGCAGTTGGATGGTCTGCTGGCGCACCCGGTTGAGGTCGGCGCCCAGCTTCTGCAGGACCTGGGCGGCCACGCCCTCACCCTCGCGGATCAGTCCGAGCAGGATGTGCTCGGTGCCGATGTAGTTGTGCCCCAGCTGCAGGGCCTCCCGCAGCGACAGCTCCAGCACCTTCTTGGCACGCGGCGTGAACGGGATGTGCCCGGCAGGTGCGGTCTGGCCCTTGCCGATGATCTCCGAGACCTGCTCACGCACGGACTCCAACGAGATGTTCAGCGACTCCAGGGCCTTGGCGGCGACACCCTCGCCCTCGTGGATCAGGCCGAGGAGGATGTGCTCGGTGCCGATGTAGTTGTGGTTGAGCATCCTCGCCTCTTCCTGGGCGAGGACGACCACCCGGCGGGCGCGGTCGGTGAAACGCTCGAACATGGTCTGACTCCTGCCTCGCGGCGGTGTTCCCCGGGGGAATCGGTGCGATCACGCGACGGGGACACGGCCTCGCTGCATCGTAAGCGGCTGGGGCGGCGGTCGTCCGCACCGGCGGCGGCCGGCGGGACGTCGACGGCGGGACGGCGTCCTCGCGCGGTCCGTGTCGTCGGTGGGCGTTCCGTGTCGGACCCGGGGACGACATGGTCCCGTGCGGATCCGACCGCGGACGTTGCGACGAGACGACCAACGGCGGTACTTGCCCCGTCTCGTCCTTGTCAACGGACCATACGGACTCCCCATTCCCCACCGCCAGCCCGTTGCGTGTCGCGCACGCAGGTGACGTGAGGTGGCGCCCCGCAGGTCCATCGGTGGGCCGGGCTGACGAGGGTCAGACGACCAAGGCACCCCCGGGGTTGCGGGAGGTCAGCAATCGGCTGCGGGTCGTGGTGTGCTCGTGGGGGTTCCGGGGGGTCGAACTGGCCCACGTCCCCCAGCCGATCGACCGGGACTCCACGCCCCCCGGGCCCGCGCGTCTGCGTACCGTGTGCAGGGGGCCGGTGGCGTGGTGGCAGCCACCGGGCGTGGGGGATCATCAGGCATCGCCGTCCCCACCCGCCGAGGCCCGGTCGGCCCCGGCCACGCCGACCACCACCTGCGAGGGACGACCATGACCTGGACCGCCGCCGACATGCCGCCCCTGCGGGGTCGCACGGCCGTGGTGACCGGGGCGACGTCGGGTCTCGGGCGCTCCACCACCATCGCCCTGGCACGGGCCGGTGCCACCGTCGTGCTGGCCACCCGGGACGCCGACAAGACCGCGGTGGTCATCGACGAGGTTCACCAGGCCCTGCCGGGGGCCACGCTGGACCACCTGCCGCTGGACCTCGCCGACCTGGCGTCGGTGGCCGACGCGGCCGCCGCCCTGCACGAGCGCGTCGAGCGCGTCGACCTGCTGGTCAACAACGCCGGCGTCATGAACACGCCGCAGCGGCGGACCGCCGACGGCTTCGAACTGCAGTTCGGCGTCAACCACCTGGGCCACTTCGCGCTGGCGGGCCAGGTCGTCGACCTGCTCGCGGACGCGCTGGACCCGCGCGTGGTGACCGTGTCGTCCACCCTGGCCCGAGTCGGGTCGATCGACCTCGGCGACCCCAACTACGACTCCCGCCGCTACGTCGGCTGGGGCGCCTATGCGCAGTCCAAGCTCGCCAACCAGGTGTTCGCCGTGGAGTTGCACCGACGCCTGCGGGCGGCCCGATCACCGATCGCGTCGATGGCGGCCCACCCGGGCTTCGCCGCCACCGACCTGCAGTCGACCGGCCCCCGGATGCGCGGGGGGTTGCGGGCGCGGGTGTCGCTGCCTGTCAACCGACTCGCCAATGACCTGTTCGCCCAGAACAGCGACATGGGCGCCCTTCCCCAGTTGTACGCGGCGACCGCACCCACGGCGGCGTCGGGTCACTACTACGGACCCGACGGCCTGCTCGAACAGCGGGGCCACCCCACCGAGGTCGAACTGGCCCCGTCGGCTCGCGACCGCGAGCTCGGGCGGCGACTGTGGCGGCTGTCCGAGCACCTCACCGGGATCACCTGGGACCTCCCCGGCTCCGCCTCGTCGCGCTCGGTGGCGTGACCGGGCGACCGGCAGACCACGACCCGACCACGCGCCTATCGTGGGTCGCATGCACCCCCACCCCGCGGCCGTCCTGGAACACCATCTCCATCGGTGGTTGGCGGACTGGCTGCGCGCACGTGGGTGGGTCGAGTCCGTCATCGGCTACACCGGCTACGGCACGGCCGCCGAGCCCGGGCGTGTCGGCGACGACGTCGTGCGGGTGCTGGCCCGGGTCGTGCTGGACGAACCGGGTGGGGACGGGACCGAGGCTGCCGCCGGTGCGACCGCGACCGACGCCGAGCTGGACGAGGCCCAGGGCCTGCGCGGCTGGCGCAACTTCATCACGACCCCGTCGGTCTTCGCGCGGGTGACCGTCACCGCTGGTGCCGCCGCCGTCACCACCTCGGCAGACCGCAGCGGCTACGTCGACGTCGAGCTGACCGGACACGGGCTGGAACCCGGCTGGCGCGGGGCCGAGGTCGTGACCGCCGATGGCGCCCGGGTGCACGCCGACGTGCGGATCATGTCGCCCGGGGCCAGGGTCGGCATCGTCAGTGACGTCGACGACACCGTGCTGGTGACCCACCTCCCCCGCCCCCTCGTCGCGGCCTGGAACACCTTCGTTCGCGTCGAGATGGCCCGCGAGCCGGTCGCGGGCATGGCCGAACTGGCGACGTCCGTGCTGTCACGCTTCCCCGACGCGCCGGTGTTCTACCTGTCGACGGGGGCCTGGAACGTCGCGCCGGCCCTCGTGCGGTTCCTTCGTCGCAACGGCTTCCCGGCGGGACCGCTGCTGTTGACCGACTGGGGACCGACCAACACCGGGTGGTTCCGCAGTGGCCGAGCCCACAAGCAACGCTCGCTGGCGCGGTTGCACCGTGAGTTCCCCGACGTCGAGTGGATCCTGGTCGGCGACGACGGCCAGCACGACCCGGCGATCTACCGCGAGTTCGCCCGCCGATGGCCCGACGCCGTCCGCGCGATCGCGATCCGGACGCTGACCACGGCCGAGCAGGTGCTGTCGCACGGCTTCCCCGGTCCCAAGGACCCCACCGAGGCCGCGGCCGACGTCGCCCTGGACCTCGACGGCCCCCACGTGCCGGTGCTGCGTGGGCCCGACGGCCACGCACTGCGGTTCGTGCTGGCCGAGTACGACGCCCAGCGGTACGGCAGCGACGGCCCACCCGGGACGAGCGAGGCCGTGCCGGACAACCCCGCCTGACCGAACGTCCCGGGGCAGGGTGGCGTCAGGCGTCGCCGCGCAGGGCGAGCCCGGTGTCGCGGTCGAACAGGTGGACGCGGTCGGAATCCACGCGCACCCGGACCGCGGTGTCCAGGGCGGGGTCCACGTCCGGCGGTGCCTTGACGCGCACCAGCTCCTCGCCGATGCGCACGTCCACCAGGCAGCGGTCCCCCAGCGGCTCCACGGCGTACACCGTGCCCTCCATCGACGGACCCCCCTCGGGGCCGTCCAGGAACAGGTCCTCGGGTCGGACGCCGAGCTGGAGGCGCCCACCCTCGCCCGGAGCAGTGGCCGGGGTGGGCAGCTTCCAACCGGCGTCGCCGACCAGTGCGTCACCGGCGACGGTGCAGTCGAGCAGGTTCATCCGCTGGGCGCCGATGAAGGTGGCCACGAAGCGGTTCACCGGGCGGTCGTAGATGTCGGCAGGCGTGCCGACCTGCTGGAGGCGACCATGGTCCAGCACGCCGACCTGGTCGGCCATGCTCATGGCCTCGGCCTGGTCGTTGGTGACGTACAGGAACGTGGCACCGATGGTGCGATGCAGGCGGGTCAGCTCGGCCCGCATCTGCACCCGCAGCTTGACGTCGAGGTTGGTGAGGGGCTCGTCCATCAGGTAGGCGCGTGGCTCACGCACCAGCGCACGGCCCAGCGCCACGCGCTGCTGTTCCCCACCGGACAACTGTTGGGGGTGGCGGCCCAGCAGGTGGTCGATGCGCAGCAGGGAGGCGACCTGCTCGATGCGGGTGCTGGCCTCGTCGGGGTCCATCCGGCGGGCCCGCAGTGGCGAGGCGATGTTCTCGCGGGCGGTCTGCTTGGGATACAGGGCGTAGCTCTGGAACACCATCGCCAGGTCGCGTGCCGCCGGCGACGCCCCGCCCGCCGGTCGGGAATCGAAGCTCACCTCGCCCTCGTCGGGGACCTCCAGGCCGGCGATCAGCCGCAGGGTGGTCGTCTTGCCGGCGCCCGACGGACCCAGCAGGACGAAGAAGGCCCCGTCCTCGACGTGCAGTGACAGCTCGCTCACCGCCTCGGTGTCGCCGAAGGACTTGGAGACCCCCGCCAGGTCGATGCTGCTCATGCCGACTCCGCCCGGGCGTCGTCGGCCACGGCACCCGCGGACACGACCCCAGCGGCCGGGGCACCGACCGCGGCCCCGGTCTCGCGGTCGTAGACCCGGGGTTCGAACCGTGACACGTGGGTCACGGTGACCTCGTCGCCGTCACGCCAGGGCGAGGTCGGCAGCGAGCGCACCGACAGCAACTGGTCGTCGACCTCGACGACGTAGACCGTCTCGTCACCCAGCGACTCCGTCGCGAGGACCCGGCCACGCGCCCCGTCGTCGTCGACGGACCCGATCGACAGCCACTCCGCACGCACACCGGCGACCAGCCCCTCGCCGGTGGCCTGGTCGGGCCGCGGCAGCCGCAGGCCACCCGGTCCCACCAACTGCGCACCGTCCACGTCGACGTCGAACAGGTTCATGGGTGGCGTGCCGATGAACCCGGCGGCGAACAGCGTCGCCGGGTTCCGGTAGACGTCCAGGGGGGCGCCGACCTGCTCCAGGCGACCGCCGTTGACGATGCCGATGCGGTCCCCCAGGCTCATGGCCTCGACCTGGTCGTGGGTGACATAGACCATCGTGGTCCCCAGCTCGGCCTGCAGGTGCTTGATCTCGGTGCGCATGTCGATGCGCAGCTCGGCGTCCAGGTTGGTCAGCGGCTCGTCCATCAGGAACGCCTGGGGGTCACGCACCAGCGCGCGCGCCAGCGCGATGCGCTGCTGTTCACCGCCCGACAGACGTGACGGCTTCCGGCCGAGCAGGTCGACGATCTTGAGCATCTCGGCGGCCCGCTGCACGCGGCGCGACACCTCGTCGTCGTCGACCCGCTGGGCCCGCAGCGGGAAGGCGACGTTGTCACGCGCGGTCAGGTGGGGGTACAGCGCATAGAACTGGAAGACCATGGCGATGTCGCGCTCACCGGCCCGACGTCCGTTGACGAGTTCGTCGCCGATCCGGATGTCCCCGCTGGTCTGGTGCTCCAGGCCGGCGATGCACCGCAACGTGGTCGTCTTGCCACAGCCCGACGGGCCGAGCAGGACGAACAGCTCGCCGTCCCCGATCTCGAGGTCGAGGTGCTCGACGGCGACCGTGCCGTCGGGGAACTGCTTGCGCAGCCCCTCGATCGTGATTGCGGCCATGGACGTCTCCTCTAGCGGCGCACGGCGCCGAAGGTCATGCCGGCGACCAGGTGCGTGCGGACGAGGAAGCCGAAGGCCAGGACGGGCAGCGCGAACACCATCGCGGCCGCCGCGACCAGGCCCCACGGCGTCGACTGGCCACCCAGCAGGCCGGCGATCGCAGGGGGCACCGTCCGGGCGTTGGACCCGGTCAGGAACACCGCGAAGGTGAACTCGTTCCACGTGAAGATGAGGCTGAAGACCGCGGTTGCGAGGATCCCTGGCACCAGCAACGGCAGCGATCCCATCCGGAACGCCTGCAGGCGCGAGTAGCCGTCGACCATCAGCGCGTCCTCGTACTCGCCCGGGATCTCGTCGACGAAGCCCTTCATCATCCAGATGGTGAAGGGCAGGTTGAAGGCCGTGTAGAGCAACACCAGTCCGGTGCGGGTGTCGTACAGGCCCACCGACCGGAACATGACGAACAACGGGATGACGACCACGACGGGGGGCATGAACCGGGTCGACAGGATGAAGAACAACTGGTCCTTGGCGCCCTTGAGGGTGAAGCGCGAGAAGCCCCACGCGGCCGGGACGCCGATGAGCGTTGCCAGCAGCGTGGCGAAGCCCGTCACGATCACCGAGTTGGCGAAGTTGTTGACCAGGTCCGACGCGCCGCCGCCGGCCGAGTTGGACACGAACACGTCGCGGTAGTTGTCCACGGTGGGCGTGAAGTCCACCACGCTCCCGGCGTAGACGTCCTGGATGGTCTTGAGCGACGTGATCAGCATCCACACCGCGGGGAAGAGCATGACGACGACGGCCAGCACCAGCAGGCCACCCTGGATCGCGCGGGCGGGCCTCACTTGGCCTGCATCCGGGTCAGGTACTTGACGTAGAACTGGGTCGCGATGGTCACGACGATCACCATGAGGATTCCGTAGGCGCACGCGATCGCGGTGTCGGAGTTCTGGAACGCGACCTTGTACAGGTGGTAGGAGAGGGTCTCGGTCGAGGATCCCGGACCCCCGCCCGTCACGACGTAGACGATGTCGAACAGGCGGAAGGCGTCGATCGCGCGGAACATGATCGCGATCAGCAGCAGCGGCCACACCAACGGCAGGGTGATGTGGCGAAACTTGAACCATTCCGAGGCGCGGTCGATCTCGGCGGCCTCGAACAGGTAGTCGGGCACGGCCGTGAGCCCGGCCAGCGCGATCACCATGATGAACGGCGTCCACTGCCACGAGTCCACCACGACCAGGGAGAACAGCGCCAGCCGTGGCTGGGTCAGCCACAGCACCTGGCCGACGCCGATGGCTTCGAGGAAGTTGTTGATCACGCCGAACTGGGAGTCCAGCATCAGCTTCCAGAAGGCCCCGACCACGACCGGCGACAACATCATGGGAAGGAGCAGGATCACGGTCAGCGCCCCGCGTCCGCGTGTCTGGCGTGACAACAGGAAGGCGATGCCGAAGCCGAGTGCGGTCTGCAGCCCGACCGCCGCGACCACGAAGATCAGCGTGGTCAGGGCCCGCTCCCACACCTGGCTGGAGGTCAGCACCGTGACGTAGTTGGCGAACCACACCCACTCGATGGGCTGGTTGCGCGTGGCCGAATAGGTCGAGAACGACAGGACGACGGCCCACAGCAGCGGGAACAGGAACAGGCCGATGAGGAACAGCATCGCCGGGGCGACCGACAGGCGGGCCAGCCAGCGGTCCGTCAGGCGGCTGGACCGACCGGCGACCGGCGGCGGGTCGAGGTCCGGGTCCGTCGACGGATCGGACTGCGTGGCCACCGTGGAAGATCGAGACATCAGGTCGTCGTCTCCGGGTCGTGGTGGGTGGTGGGGGCCGGTCGACGTGCCGGGATCGGTCCCCTGGCACGTCGTCCGGTGGCACCGACCATGGCCGGTGCACGAGGTGACGGATCAGCGTCCCGGGTGGTCGGGTCCGTGGGAGCACGGACCCGACCACCGGGCATGACGGCTACAGGCCGCCGTCCTTGATCTCGTCCATGACCACCTGCTGCTGGCTGGCGATGTTGTTGAGGGTGTCCTCGGCGGACTGGGTCCCCGACAGCATCGCGTTGGCCTCGCTGTTGTGGATGTCGAGCAGACGGTAGTACTCCGGCATGTTCCAGAAGTCCTTCAGGTCCTCGACCGACTCGACGAACGCCGGGTTCCACGGGCGCGCGTCGAGGAACGCGTCGGACTCCAGCGCGGCGGTCTGGGCCGGGACACCACCGAAGGCACCCCAGGCTTCCTGGACCTCCGGCTGCTGGAACCAGGCCAGGAAGTCCAGGACCTCCTGCTCGTTCTCGGTGTAGGCCGAGACCGACATGCCCATGCCGCCCAGCGACACGATCTCGGTCTCGTCGGTCGGGACACGCGCGAACCCGAGCTTGTCGAGGATCTCCTCCTCGGTGTCACCCAGTGCTCCCGAGACCTCCGGGGTCTGGATGCCCTCGAGGCCGGCGACCCAGTTGAAGCCCATGCAGGTCTGGCCCTGCGCCATGGCGGCGTTGACCTCGGAGATGAACGCGGTGCCGACGAAGCCCGGCGGGGTCAGGGGGAGCATCACGTCGGTCAGCTGCGTGGCCGCCTCGATGTTCTCCGGGGAGTTGAGGATGCCCTCGACCTGGAGCTCCTGGGGGTCCCAGATCTCGCCGCCGTGGGTCCACAGCTGCGTGTTGAGCATGACCGCGGCCTCGTCGGAGCCACCGGAGCCGTGGAAGGCGAGGCCGTACATGCCCTCGTTCTCCTCCTGGCAGGTCGTGGCCTTGTCGATCATCTCGTCCCAGGTCGCCGGCGGCTCGCCGATCAGGTCCTTGCGGTAGATCAGGACGTAGGAGTCAGCCAGTGCCGGGAGCCCGTAGAGGCTGCCCTCGGGGTCGTAGAGACCGTCCTCGGCCCGCGGGTACTGCCCGTAGGCCGACAGCAGGTTCTGCGGGTAGTCGTCGGGGTTGATGGATTCGGCCGCGAAGTCGGTCAGGTCGAGCACGTGACCGCCCTCGACCGCCTCACCGATCCACTGCGAGTCCAGGATCGCGATGTCGAAGTCGGTCTGGCGTGCCGCGAACTGCGTGAAGATGGCGTCGTGCCACTGCGGGTTCGGCACGGCGTCCATGCTGATGGTCACGTTCGGGTTGACCTTGGAGTACTCCTGGTTGGCGAAGTCCTCCAGCAGCTGCGCGGGCGCCCATTCGAACCAGACGACGCTGAGCTCGACGGGATCGCCCGCGGCAACGGGGGTCTCCTCTCCCGAGTCCGACGTGGCCTCGGTCGCGTCGGGCGTGTCACTGCCGTCGTCGGCGGGTGTGGCCCCGTCGTCGGTCGCGGCCGCGTCGCTGGTCGTCGCGGCCTCCTCCGTGCTGCCGTCGCCAGAACTGCAGCCGGCGAGCACGACGAGCACGGCCAGAAGCCCTGCCCCCCATTGCCTCCATGTCGATGTGCGGTGCATGCTTGGTACTCCCTTGTGAGCGCCCGTGGTCGGGCGTTGGCTGGTGTGCTCCCCCGAGCGTCCGCCGGTCGGCGGACGCGGTCACACGTCGCGACCTCCGTCGACGTCGAGGCCGATCCCGGTGACCATGGCGGCCTCGTCCGAGGCCAGGTAGACGGCTGCCCACGCGATGTCGGTGGGGGTGGAGAGGCGTCCGAGGGGAATGGTGGCCTCGAAGGCCGCGCGTGCCTCGACCGGATCCCGGTCGCCGGTGAAGGCGCCGAGCATGCCGGTGTCACCCATGACCGGGTTGATCGCGTTGACCCGGATGTTGTCGGGGGCCAGTTCCAGGGCGAGGGTCTTGGTGAGGTTGAGGGCGAAGGCCTTGGAGGCGTTGTAGGCACTCAGGCCCGGGCGGGGGCGGATCGCCGCGGTGGAGGCGGTGTTGACGATGGCGCCGCCACCCTGGGCCTTCATCACCGGCACGACCGCGCGACAGCCCGCGAACACCCCGTACATGTTGATGCTCGCGAGTCGGTCGTAGAGGTCGTCGTCGACGTCCTCGATGGCCGTCGGGCGCATCGGGATGCCGGCGTTGTTGAACATCACGTCCACCCGACCGAACTCGTCGACGGTGCGGGCGACGACACCCTCGATGTCCTCACGCCGGGTCACGTCGGCGACCTCGGCGCGGGCGACACCCCCGTCGCCGGAGATCTCGTCGACCACGGACTTGGCACCGTCACCGTTGATGTCCACCACGACGACGGTGGCTCCCTGCGACGCGAACAGGCGGGCACTGCCGGCGCCGAAGCCGGCGCCGGCCCCGGTGATGATGGCGATCTTGTCCTCGAGCCGACCCGTCATCGCGACGCGACCGACTTGTCGAGCACGTCCATGAAGGCGCGCGACCACTCGGGGAGGTCGGGCCAACCGGTGCACGAGACCACGTTGCCGTCGACGACGTCCTTGCCCGGGTCGAAGGTCGCACCGGCGTTCTCGAAGTCCATCTGCAGCGGGGGGAAGCCCGACACCGTCCGACCCTCCAGCAGTCCCAGGGCCGCCGGGACCTGCGTGCCGTGGCAGATCAGCCCCACTGGCAGATCGGCCTCGAAGAAGTGGCGGGTGAGGGCGGCGCAGTCGGGATCGGTACGGATGTACTCCGGCGAACGACCACCGGGGATCACGAGTCCGACGTAGTCGTCGGCGTCCACCTCGGAGAAGGCCAGGTCCACCGGCAGGTGGCGACCCGGACGCTCGGTGTAGGCGTCCCAGCCCTCCTCGAAGTCGTGCACCACGAGCTTGACCGTCTTGCGGGTGGGGGCGGCGACGTCGACCTGGTAGCCGGCCTCCCGCAGACGATAGATCGGGTACATCGCGTCGAGGTCCTCGCAGGCATCCCCCGTCAGGACGAGCACGCGGTCCATGGTTGTCTCCTCGTGGTCTGGATCGTGGTCTGGGTCGGTTTTCCCCGAGGGCGGGCAGGCGCCGCGACCTCAGATTGTCGACAATCATAGGATGGCGAAGGCCGCTGTCAAGGGACTTCGCGAGAATTGGCCCGTGTGCCCCAACATTGGCCGAACCGGGGCCGTCACCGGGGCCCGGTCACGCCGAACTCGTCGAGCGCGGCGACGATCCGGTCCCACACCGGGGAGGTGGTGTCGATCACGGTGAAGTGGTCCGCGCCGGCGAACTCGAGCAGGGTGACCCGGTCCCCGGCAGCAGTCGCCGCCGCGGCGTAGTCACGGGCGTGGGCAACCGGCACGTGGGCATCGGCGTCACCGTGGGCAAGCACCTGCGGGACCCCGAGGGGGAGGCGGGTGGCCGGTGACGCCCAGGCATATCGTCCAGGCACCCCGGCCGGGTCGCCACCGAGGAAGCCCGTGGCAGCGCCGTCGCCCAGGTCGTCACGCGCCGCCGCGTCGAGGTCACCCACGCCAGCCAGGCTCACCACACCCACGGGCACGACGACGGGATCCGCGCCCGGTGCCTCCGCGGGCAGGCCGGCCCTGGCCGCGGACCACAGCGCGAGGTGGCCGCCCGCGGAGTGACCGACGACGACCACGCGGGCGGGGTCGAGCCCATGGTCCTCGGCGGCGTCGGCCACGGCGTCGATCCCGGCCGCGACGTCGATTAGGGTGGTCGGCCAACCGCCACGTCCGCCCACGCGCCCGTACTCGAGGTTCCAGGTCGCCCAACCGCGTCCGGCCAGGTCGACGGCGAGGTCCTCGACCATGTCGAGTTCCCGGTGGTCGCGCCAGAAGCCCCCGTGGATGATGACCGCGACCGGTACCGGGCCACCCACCCCACGATCGCCGTCGGGGGGCAGGCGCAGGTCGGCGAACTGGTCGACGGCGGGCCCGTAGGGCACCCGGACCGACTCGACGGGTGGTCGCGACGTCGACAGGAACGCGCCCCTTCATCGGCGGACTGTGGTGTCGACGATCCTACAAAGCGTCGATCTCCTATGCTGACGACGTCGAAGCGAGGGCGACATGACCGACCTGCACCCCGTCGAGCGGCGCTCGACCCCCGAGATCATCGCCGATCAGTTGCGCGACCGCATCCTCGACGGCTCCCTGGGACCCGGAACCCAACTGGGCGAGAGCCAGTTGGCCGACCAGCTCGAGGTGAGCCGGGGCCCGGTCCGGGAGGCCATGCAACGGCTCATCCAGGAGGGCCTGCTGGAGTACGTCCGCAACCGCGGCGTCTTCGTCGTCCGACTCGGTGCCGACGACGTCAGCGACATCTACCTGGCACGCGGCGTCATCGAACGGGCTGCGGCCGAGACGCTCATGGACCGGGGCGACGAGGCCGTCGACGCGGAGCTGGCCTCGCTGCTGGACCGGATGGCGGCTGCCGCCGAGGTCAAGGACTGGCACCGACTGTCCGACCTCGACATCCGGTTCCACGTGGCGATCGTCGCGGCGTCCCACAGCCCGCGGCTGGTTCGCATGTTCGACACGCTCATGGCCGAGACCCGGATGTGCCTGGCCGCGCTGGAGCCCGCCTATCCCCGTCCCCAGGACATCGTCGAGGAACATCGCGCGATGTACGAGTCGCTGGCAGCCAAACGACACGACGAGGCGCTGAAGCGGATCGACGCCCACATGGCCCGCGCCCGCAGGAAGCTGGCCGCGCATCCCCCGGCCGGGTCCTGACACGGTTCGTGCTGACGTGCACGGCCGGCCCGACGGCCCGTCAGTCGCCCGCGAAGTGGCGGGCGAGGAAGGTCTCGGTCGCCCGTGCGTCCTCGGCGACCTGGTAACCGAGGTCGTCGGTCGCCGGGCCCGCACCCGTGGCGAGCATGCGCTCGCGCGCCATGACCTCGACCTGGGCGAGCAGTGGACCCCAGAAGCCGCCGTGGTCGACGAAGACCAGGGGCTTGTCGAACCCGGCGACACGACGCCACGCCAGCACCTCGACGGCTTCGTCGAGCGTCCCGAACCCCCCGGGCAGGGCGATGAAGGCATCCGCGCGGGTCAGCATGGCGGCCTTGCGCTCGGCCAGGTCGTGGGTCACCACCAGCTCGTCGGCGTCGACGTCGTGGATCCCGAGGTCCACGAACTGCTGCAGCGTGATCGCCACGACCGACCCACCCACGGCTCGGCAGGAGTCGGCCAGCGACCGCATCATCCCCGTGAGCGTGCCGCCGTACACCACCGTCCAGTTGCGCGCGCCCAGGCGGGTGCCCAGCTCGTCGGCCAGTTCGCGGTAGTGGGCCTCGACGTCGGCCGACGACGAGGCGAACACGGCCACGGTCGGGTCCTGCCTCGGGGGTTCGCCCGGGGCGCCACGGCGTCGCAACCTCATCGGTACTCCGGGTTCGGGAAGTCCCAGCGTGCGCCGTCGTCCCAGTCGGCCCGGACGTTGCCGTGCGCGGGGATGCCCCCCGCGTCGACGAGCATCCGGGCCGTGTGGAGCAGGTTCCAGGTCAGGAACGTGGTGTTGCGATTGGTGAAGTCGTTGTCGAACCCGACCGGCACGTTGCCCCGCTCGGGCTCGTCGCCGTAGCTCGGACCCGGTCCCACCTCGCCGATCCAGCCCGCGTCGGCCTGCGGCGGGATCATGTAGCCCAGGTGCTGCAGGGCGTAGAGGGTCCCCATGGCGACGTGCTTGACCCCGTCCTCGTTGCCGGTCACCAGCACCCCGGCGGTCCGGCCGTAGTAGACGTACTGGCCCCTGTCGTTGGTCCACCCGGAGGCCGCGTAGAGACGCTCGATCACCCGGCTCGCGACCGACGATCGTTCGCCCAGCCAGATCGGCGTGCCGATGACCAGGATGTCGGCGGCGAGCACCCGTCGGAGCAGGTCGGGCCATGAGTCCGTGGCCACACCGTGCTCGGTCATGTCCGGCTGCACACCGTCCGGGATGTCGTGGTCGACCGCGCGGAACTGGTCGACGGTCACCCCGTTGGCGGCCATGATGGCCGCGGACGTGTCGATCAGGGACTGCGTGTGCGACGCCGCCGGCGACCGGGTCAGGGTGCAGTTGACGTACATCGCCACGAGGTCGTCGTAGGTCCCCGGCGGGTCCGGTGCCTGCGACGTCACCACGGGTCCTCCCGACCTCGACGTCCGCACCCTACAACGCCGGCGTGGCCACGCTGCTGCCACGACCCACCACGACCGCCACCCGGGACCTGGACTCCCCCGCCCAGCGGGCGCGCTGCGGCCGGGATGCCGGCCGGTTCCCACACGGCCGCGTCAGGCCTCGGGACGAAGGGTGGGGAACAGGATGACGTCACGGATGGAGGTGGCCCCCGTGAGCAGCATGACGAGGCGGTCCACGCCGACGCCGAGGCCGACCGTCGGGGGCATGCCATGCTCCATGGCGCGCAGGTAGGGCTCGTCGACGTGCATGGCCTCGTCGTCGCCGGCCTCGCGAGCCGCCGCCTGGGCCTCGAATCGAGCGCGCTGGTCGTCCGGGTCGGTCAACTCGGAGAAGCCGTTGGCCAACTCGCGACCGGTCATGAACAGCTCGAAGCGCTCGGTCACGTGCGGCTTGGCCGGGTCGCGGTGGCGCCGGGCCAGCGGGGAGACCTCCACCGGGTACTCGGTCACGAAGATGGGGTCCCACAGCTCGTGCTCGACGAGCTCCTCGAACAGCTCGTTGACCAGCCGGCCGGGGCCCCAGTCCTCCTCCCAGTGCACCTCGTTGAGGTTGCAGACGCCCCGGAGCTCGTCGAGCTCGTCGTAGGACACGTCCAGGCCCGTTGCCGCGCGCACGAGGTAGAGCATCGGCACGCGCGCGAACGGTTCCGCGAAGTCGACCGGGCGCCCCGACTCCGCCCGTCCGCCATCGTTCCCCCCATCGTTCCCCCCGTCGTTCCCGTGCTCGTTCCCGTCCTCCGGCGGAGTCGGCTCGTGGTCCTCGTCGTCGTGGGGCGCGGGGTACGACGGCGACCCGATCCCGACCGCGGCCGCTGCCCGGCGCACCAGCGCCTCGGCAAGCTCCATCCCGTCGGTGAAGTCGCCGTAGGCCTGGTAGGACTCCAGCATCGTGAACTCGGGGTTGTGGCGGGTGTCCATGCCCTCGTTGCGGAAGCTGCGGTTGACCTCGAACACCCGCGGCATGCCTCCCACGACCAGGCGCTTGAGGTACAGCTCCGGCGCGATCCGCAGGTACAGGTCCACGTCCAGCGTGTTGTGGTGGGTGACGAACGGCCGTGCTGACGCGCCGCCGGGGATCGGGTGGAGCATGGGCGTCTCGACCTCGACGAAGTCGCGATCGGCCATCTCGTCCCGGAGTGCACGCAGGATCGCCGACCGCGCCCGGAAGATCCGGCGGGTGTCCTCGTTGACGACCAGGTCGAGCTCGCGTTGGCGGGACCGGGTCTCGACGTCGGTCAGGCCGTGCCACTTGTCGGGCAGGGGGCGGAGGGCCTTGCCCAGCACCACCAGCTCGGACGGGCGGATCGACAACTCGCCACGGCGCGTGACCATGACCTCGCCGACGACGCCCAGCCAGTCCCCGACGTCGACGATGCCGGTGAAGTCGTCCATGCCGTCGGCCCCGAGCGCGTCGACCTGGACGAACAGCTGGACCTCGACGCCGTCCTCGCGCAGCACCCCGAAGGCCAGCTTCCCCTGGCCCCGACGGCCGACCAGTCGCCCGGCGACCGTCACCCCTTCGCCGGTCTCGTCGCCGGCCGCGAGCTCGCCCCACCGATCGCGCACGGCGGCCAGCGTGTGCGTCACCGGCCAGGACGGCGGGTGGGGGTCGATGCCCCGGTCACGCAGGGTGGCGACCTTCGCACGCCGGGTGGCCACGAGGTCGTCCAGCCCCGAAGCGGAGCCGGAAGGGTCGTGGCCGTCGTCGGGCGCATCGGTCGGGGTGTCGAGGTGGGACATGGGGCAGCCATCGGAACCGGCGGACATCGGTGGGCGACGGTACTGCCGGTGGCGGCCGCGCATGGTGGCTGCGGCCGGGTCCACTAGCCTCACCGGGCCCGATCGCCGTCGACGGGGGTCGCCGGCCGCCGAGGACGAGGGGACATGGAGGCACTGCTGACCGCACTCGGGCTGGTGTTCCTGGCCGAGCTCGGCGACAAGACCCAGCTGGTCGTGCTGACCATGGGGGCGGGGCGACGCCTGGTACCGACCCTGGCCGGCCTGCTGGCCACGATCGCGGTCCTGCAGGCACTCGCCGTGGGGGTCGGACGACTGCTGGCCGCGACCGTCCCCGACACCGCCCTGGGGATCGGGTCGGGGCTGGTGTTCCTGGGCTTCGGTGCGTGGACCTGGCTGGCCAGCGACGACGACGGCGACGACTCGGGACCGCCCGGGAGCCTGCCCGCGTTCCTGGTCGCCTTCTTCGTCGCCGAGCTCGGGGACAAGTCCTCGCTGGCGACCGCGCTGCTGGCCAGCACCAACGACCTCGTCCTGACCTGGGTCGGGGCGACGCTCGGCTTCTTCGCGGCGACCGTGGTCAGCCTCGCGGCGGGGAACCTGCTGCGCAGCCGGGTCCGTCCACGGACGCTGCGGCTGGCCGGGGCCATCGCCTTCGGCGTCGTGGGGGTCGTGACGCTGGCGACGACGCTGCTGGGCTGAGGCGGCCCCCCCGGCGGGTGCGTCAGCCGGTGGCCGAGGCCGCGCCCGCCACCAGGTCCTCCAACCCCCAGTCGATGCCACCGAAGTCCGACGTGAAGCCCAACCGCACGACGACCAGGTCCTGTGACGGCACCACCACCACCTGCTGGCCTTCGTTGCCGGAGGCCCAGTAGGCGTCGGCCGCCACCCGCGGCATGCGCAGGTCGCCGTCCGCACCCTCGTTGAGCCACCACTGCGACCCGTAGGGCTCCTCGGTGTCGAGTCGGACCGGGGCGGTGGAGTCCTCCACCCAGCCCGGGGGCAGCAGCGACTGGCCGTCCCACTCCCCGTCCTGGAGGAACCACTGGCCGAACCGGGCCCAGTCCCGTGCGGTCATCCACGGGAACGACGAACACACCAGGCCACCGCCGACGTCGGCCTCCATCACGGCCGAGTCCATCCCGACGGGGTCGAACACCAGCGACCGGGCCAGGTCCAGCCCGAGCCCGGACGCCTCCTGGGCCTCGTCGCACAGGATGTTGGTCGTTCCCGAGGAGTAGGACCACACCGTCCCCGGATCCGCGACCAGTGGCTTGGCGGCCGCGAAGTCGCCCGTGTCGACCGGTCGGAACAGCATGTTGGTCGCATCGGTGTCGGGGTCGTAGACCTCGTCGAAGGCCAGTCCCGACGTCATGTGCAGCAGGTCGTCCAGCGTGATGTCGGCCCGCCCGTCACCGGCCCAGTTCGGGCGCAGGTCGGCGTCGTCGAGGGCCAGGTCGCCCTCGGCGACCAGCCGGCCGACGATCGCGTTGGCGATCGACTTGCCCATCGACCATCCCAGCAGCGGCGTGTCGGCGTCGAAGCCGTCGGCGTATCGTTCGGCCACCAACCGGCCGTCGTGCACCACCACGACCGCACGGGTGTTCTTGCGACCGGCCGGATCGTCCTCGGCGAAGGCCCCGGCCACGGCCTGGTCGAGGGCCGGGCCGTCGACGTCGCCCAGGGTCCGGGCGGCCTCGACGTCGACCTCTGCACCCGACGGCCACGGCTGGTCGCGCGGCCGCCGGGCGGCCGGGTCCAGTGGGGCGAAGTCGGGGTCGCGCTCGGCCAGCGTGCAGCCGACGCCGCGGTGGTGCCACGCGGTCGACGGCCACAGCCCCAGCAGCGTCGCCCGGACGGACGCCGCGTCCTCGTCGACGTCCGTTCGCAGCAGGGGGACCAACGGGTTGGGTGGCAGGTCACCGGCGGCATCCTCCACGGACCGACCCGCGACGAAGTGGCCCGAGCACGTCACCTTCGCGGCGTAACCCGTCGCCACCGGCGCGATCGGACGCAGGTACAGGGCCAGGCCGGCCAGCGCCACGACCAGCACGGCCACGACCACCAGCAGGACTCGTCGCATCCCCACCTCGTCCTCGGCGTGCTGATCCATCGATCCGCGAGCGGCACGATAGCGGCCACCCCTCCGCACCGGACCGACTCGTGCGGCACCCTGACCCCACGCGGAAACCGGGAGTCCCATGGACGTCTTCGATCGCCTGGACGGCCACGAACTGGTCATGGTCGCCAACGACCCGCCCAGTGGCCTGCGAGCCATCATCGCCGTGCACTCGACGGTGCTCGGCCCGGCCCTGGGCGGCACTCGCATGCGGCCCTACGCCGACGAGGACGCCGCGCTGGACGACGTGCTCCGGTTGTCGTCGGCGATGACGCGGAAGAACGCCGTCGCCGGCCTGGACCACGGTGGCGGGAAGGCGGTCCTCATCGGTGATCCCGCCGTCGACCGGACCCCGGCGCTGCTGGCCGCCTACGGCCGGGCCGTGGAGGCCCTCGGTGGTCGCTACGTCACGGCCTGCGACGTCGGGACCACCCCCGCCGACATGGAGGCCGTCCACCGCGAGACCCGGTGGGCGACCGGTCGCCCACGCTCGGTCGGCGGCGCCGGCGACTCCGGGATCCTGACCGCGCGTGGCGTGGAGGTCGCGATGCGCGCCGCGGCGGCCCACCGCTGGGGCGACCCCGACCTGGCGAACCGCCACGTCGTCGTCCAGGGCCTGGGCAAGGTCGGGCGTCGGCTGGCCACCAGCCTGCTCGACCAGGGAGCGAGGGTGACCGTCGCCGACGTCGACGCCGACGCGGTCGACGCCGCCGTGGCCCGAGGTGCGGTCGCGGTGGACCCGTCCGAGGTGCTGGCGGTGGACGCCGACGTGTTGTCGCCAAACGCCCTCGGTGGCCTCCTGCGGGCCGACCTCGTCCCGAACCTGCGCGTCGAGGTCGTGTGCGGGGGGGCCAACAACCAACTCGTGGACCCGGAACCCGACGCCGCCGCCCTGCGCGATGCCGGGATCCTGTGGGCGCCCGACCACGTCGTCAACGCCGGCGGGGTCATCGCCGTGTCCGCCGAGTTGCACCCCGACGGCTACGACCACGACCGGGCCGCGGCCGCGACCGACCGGATCGGCGCCACCCTCACCAGGATCCTCGACGTCGCGGACCGTGAGGCGACGACCACCGAGGAGGCTGCCCGGGCCCTGGCCGATGCCCGCATCGCGGCGGCCCGATGAGGCGCCGCGGTGCCGGGTGGGTTCACGCCGAGCCGATGATCCGCACGGGCGGTTGGTCGGGCGATCGGTCGTGGACCGCGCCCGCGACCCATGCGTCGACGTCGTGGTCGCCCAGCGCCGCCACGGTGGCCGCCGCGGCGTCGGCCGGGACCAGCGCGATCATGCCCACGCCGCAGTTGAACGCGTCCCACAGGTCGGCGTCGGCGATCGGTCCTCGCCGCGCCAGCCACGTGACGATCGCCGGCCGCTCCCAGGTGCCGGCGTCGACCGTGGCGGCGAGTCCGGGTGGCAGGACTCGAGGGAGGTTGCCCGGGATGCCCCCGCCGGTGACGTGGCACAACGCATGCACCTCCACCCGGTCGACCAGGTCGAGCACGGGCCGGGTGTAGATCCTCGTCGGCTCCAGCAGCACCTCGCCCAGCGGGGCCCCCAGCCCGTGGTCGTCGGCGAGGTCCAGGGCATCCACGATCCGGCGGACCAACGAGAAGCCGTTGCTGTGCAGCCCCGACGACGCCATCGCGACCACCGCGTCCCCGGCCCGCACGCGCTCGGGCCCCAGCACGTCGTCACGCTCGACCACGCCGACCCCGAAGCCCGCGAGGTCGAACTCGTCGGGTCCGAGCAGGCCCGGGTGCTCGGCGGTCTCGCCACCGACCAGCGCGCAGCCGGCCTGCACGCAGCCCTCGGCGATGCCGGCGACGAGTCGTTGGACCCGGTCGGGGTCGAGGCGACCAACGCTGATGTAGTCGTTGAAGAACAACGGCTCGGCACCGGTGACCACCAGGTCGTCCACGACCATCGCCACCAGGTCGATGCCGACCGTGTCCAGCCGGCCGAGCCGCCGTGCGAGGTCGACCTTCGTGCCCACGCCGTCGGTGCCCGACACCAGCACCGGTTCCCGCCATCGGCCGGGGTCGAAGGCGAACAGGCCGCCGAAGCCGCCGATGCCACCGAGCACCTCCGGCCGCGTCGTGCGGGCCACGTGGCGCGCGATCAGCGGCACCGAGGCATCGGCCGCGGCCAGGTCGACCCCGGCGTCGGCGTAGCGCAGCCCACGGGTGGTCGACGACCCGGGTGCACCAGGGTCGGGCGTGGCGGCATCGCGGGGCACGGCGGGTCCTGACGGGCTGGGGATCGCGGTCGTGCGAGCCTAGGTCGGTGGTGGCGGGTCATCCCCATGCGGCCGCGGGTGGCCCCACGACCACGGCAGGCGACCCCCGCCACGGCCCCGGCACCCGCGCCGGGCCCCCGTCCCGACCGGACGACGTCGCGAGCGCGGCCCGGGGGTGCATAGCCTCGACCGCCATGACTTCTCGCCGCGGCCTGGTCGCCTTCGTCTTCACGGTCACGCTCACCGGCATCCTCAACAACACCCTGGTCACCCCGGCGATCCCCGACATCCTCGCCGACTTCGACCAGCCGGACTCGCGTGCCGGCTGGCTGGTGGCCACCGGCGCGATCGCCGGCATCGTGGTGGCACCCCTGGTGGGCGTGCTCGCCGACCGCTACGGCCGGCGGATCGTGCTCACCACCTGCCTGACGATCTTCGGGACCTTCGGTGGCGTGGCCGCGCTGGCACCGACGTTCCCGGTCCTGCTCGGCGCTCGGCTGCTGCAGGGCTTCGGGTCCGCCGGCCTGGTCAACCTGGCCGTGGTGTTGCTCGGCGACACGTTCACCGGCAGCGAGCGCACCCACTGGGTCGGGCGCAACGGGGCGGTGCTGACCGTGGGCCTCGCCCTGCTCCCGTCGGTGTCGGGCCTGCTGACCCAGGCGACCTCGTGGCGGGTCACGTTCGGGCTCTACACCCTGTCGTTCGTCACCGCGGCGCTCGCGTGGCGACTCCTGGACGCCTCTCGCCCCCCGGACCCGCCCGCCATCACCGACCAGCTCGCCGACGTCGCCGCGGTCGTGCGTCGCCCCGAGGTGACCGTGATCCTGGTGATCGGGTTCACCCTGTTCGTGGTGATCTTCGGGGCGTTCCTGACGGTCATGCCGATCCACCTCGCCAACGAGTTCGGGCTGCGGGCCGGCGCCCGCGGACTGGTCATCTCGACCCCGGCGATCACGTCGTCGCTGTCGGCGTTCAACCTCGGGCGGATCCGTCACCGCCTCTCCATGCGACGCCTGGTGATGATCGCGGGCGCGGTCTTCGCCGTCGGGTTCGTGGTGATGGGCACGGCTGGTGCGGTGTGGCTGCTGGTGCTGGGGACGCTGGGCTACGGCAGCAGCGAGGGCATGCTGGTGGGCAGCCTCCAGGACGAGAGCATGGCCCTGGCGCCGGACCGCAACCGGGGAGCGGTGGTGGCGGGATGGGTGGGTGCAGCCCGGCTGGGACAGACCGTCGGCCCCCTGCTGTTCTCGGCCATCCTGGCCATGTCGACCACCAACGTGGCCCTGTTGGTCGCGGCCGGGCTGGCCGCCGTGATCTTCCTGCTCGGCCTCCTCGGCCCGCTGCGACGCCAACCCCAGCCGGTCGACGACGCCTGAACGGAGGCGAGCCAGGACGCCCACACGACACCGGCCGGCGCGCCGCCATCGTGCAGGAGGCGGCGCGCCGGCCGGCGATGGTCCGGTTGGGGTCAGTCGGTCGGGTCCAGGACCACCTGGGCCGTCGCCGACAGGGAGCCGACGGTGCCGGTGCCCGGGTCGGAGTAGGTGGCGACGAAGACGGCCGACAGGTCGTCGGTCGCCGGGTCGTGACCCGACGGGACCGTCGTCGTCAACGTGCCCGAGCACCCCGTGGCAGTGCTCTGCGGGTGGCCGTGCTGGTCGTGGCCGAGCACGTACTGCACCTGGACGTCGTCACAGTCGACCGGCTGGTCGTCGGTGACCTCGACCTCGAAGGCCACCACGTCACCGAAGGAGAACGTGTCCCCGTCCTGCGGCGTGATGAACGTGATCACCGGAACCTCGTTGCCGACCTGCACCGTCACGTAGTCCGAACCCATCTTGCCGCGGTTGCGGCCACGCTGGTCGGTCACCGTGAGGTGGGCGTAGTACACGCCGTCCTCGGTGTAGGTGTGGGTCGGGTTCTCCTCACGGGAGTCCACCGTCCCGTCACCGTCGAAGTCCCACGCGTAGCGCAGGCGGTCACCCTCGGCGTCGGAGACGTCGGAGCTGAAGCTCACCTCCAGCGGGGAGGCCCCGACCGTGTTCTCCGCCGAGACGTCGACCTCCGGGGCGTGGTTGCCACCCGGGCCGATGTAGTCGATGCGGGACAACTCGGCCTCGGGGTTCTCCGAGAAGAAGCCATCGCCGTACTCGAGCATGTACAGGGCCCCGTCAGGACCGAACTCGAGGTCCATCGGGTTGTCGCTCGCGATCGAGTCGACCACCGGCTCGATGTCCTGCACGGCTCCGTCGCCGTCGATGGTGAAGGCCTTGACGTAGTCACGTGTCCACTCGTAGAAGAGCGGCTTGGCGTCGTAGTAGTCGGGCCACGCGACCGTCGGGTGGAAGCGTGCGCTGACCGAGTCCGAGTCGTAGGCCGGTCCGCCCATCGGGCCGATGCCGCCGGTCTCCAGTCCCGGGAACAGCGTCGACGCCGAGTAGGTGTAGAACACCTCGGGGTCGGCCATCGGGGGCAGCTCGGTCAGGCCGTCGTTGTTGGGCGACTCGTTGACCAGGGTGCCGTCGCAGTCGAAGGCCTCGCCGGACGTGCCGGTGGCGAAGTCGTAGTCGACGTAGCCGACGTCGGGGGTGACGCAGTACGGCCAGCCGTAGTTGGCGGGTTCGTCGACGTACATCCAGCGACCATGGCCGGCCGGTCCGCGGTTGGGGTTGGGGTTGCGGGCGTCCGGTGAGTAGTCGCCGACGAAGACCGCGTCGGTCTCGGGGTCGATCTCGATTCGGAACGGGTTGCGGAAGCCCATGGCGTAGATCTCGGGCTTGGTGTCAGCGGTGCCCTCGGGGAACAGGTTGCCCTCGGGAATGGTGTAGCCGCCACCGTCGGTCGGGGTGATGCGCAGCAGCTTGCCACGCAGGTCGTTGGTGTTGGCCGACGAGCGCTGGGCGTCGTAGGCCGGGTTGCGGTCGGCGCGCTCGTCGATCGGCGCGAAGCCGTTGGACGCGAACGGGTTGGTGTCGTCACCGGTGGACAGGATCAGGTTGCCCATGGAGTCGAACACGATGTCGCCACCGATGTGGCAGCAGATGCCGCGATCGACGGGGACCTGGAGGATCTGCTCCTCGGAGTCCAGGTCGACCTCGCCGTCGGCGAACCGGAACCGGGACAGCTGGAGATGGCCGTCGTAGGCCGCGAAGTCCTCGGCCGTGCCGGTGTTGGGCGCGTCACCCTCGTTGGCGGGGGTGTCGGGGTCGTCCAGCGGGGTGTCCAGTGGCGGCGAGTAGTAGATGTAGACCCAGTTGTCCTTGTTCTTCTTGAAGTCCGGGTCCAGCGCGATGCTCTGGAAGCCCTCCTCGTCGTGGAGGTACAGGTCCAGTTGCCCCGCCTTGCTGTTCACCCCCGTCGTGGCGTCGTGGTACCAGATGGCGCCGTTGCGGGTGCCGTGCAGCACGGACCCGTCCGGCAGCACGGCCAGGTCCATCGGCTCGCCCGGGCTGTCGTTGAGCGTCACCTTCTGGAACTCGCCGTCGGGGGGTGGGGCGTCCTGGGCTGCGGTGGGCACGGCCACCAGGCCGGTCATCAGCAGGCCAGCCGCCAGGGCCAGTCCTCGTCCGAGTCGTCTCATGGGGTGGTCCTTGTCATGTCGCGGAGGGGATGGCACGGCGGTCGCCGAACCACACGATCTGATGCAGACGAGGAAAGTGCGGCATGTTTGTGCTGTCAACAGACAAAGCTGCCCGATCGTACGCGCGAAGTTGCGAACTCAACCACCCGGCCCGGCGGGCCCTGCAGGGCCTCGTCCCAGTCGCAACACTGGGCGACATGGTTGATGTCCTGGCACGTCGAAACCTCCCCGACCCACGGGCCGCGGTCACCACCCGTGGCTCCGTCGACGACCTCGTCGACCTGTTGGGGGACGGCGGGGTGTGTGTGCTCAGCGGCGCCGGAATCTCCACGGCATCGGGGATTCCCGACTATCGCGGCGAGACCGGCCGCTCGCGACCGGCCACCCCGATGCAGCACGTCGACTTCGTCACGTCGGCCCGCAACCGCCGGCGCTACTGGGCCCGGTCGCTGGTCGGGTGGAAGACCTTCGGGGACGTCGAACCCAACGCCGGCCACCGTGCGGTGGCCGACCTGCAGCGCGCGGGCATCGTGGACCGGGTCATCACCCAGAACGTCGACGGACTGCACCAGCGGGCCGGTGCCGCCGACGTCGTCGAACTGCACGGGACGTTGGCCACGGCGTCGTGCCTGGACTGCGGCCAGGTGACGGATCGCAACCACCTCCAGGAGGAGCTGCGTCGGCGCAACCCGCACGTGGCCGCACGGACCGGCGCGGTGTCGGCCGACGGCGACGCCCACCTCGCCGAGGTCGACGACCTCGAGGTGGTGGACTGCCGTTGTGGCGGCCCGTACATGCCCGACGTGGTGTTCTTCGGCGCCGGTGTCCCCCGGCCGCTGGTCGAGACCTGCTATCGCGCCGCCGAGGACTGCCGCACCCTGCTGGTGCTCGGTTCGTCGCTGTTCGTGTGGTCGGGACTGCGATTCGTCCGGCGCGCCGTGCAGCACGACCACGCCGTCGCCATCGTCAACCACGGACCCACTCGGGCCGACGACCTGGCCACGATCCGGCTCGACGCCGACCTCAGCGAGGTGCTTGCCACGGTGCGTGACCGCCTCGCCCCGCCCCCGCGCCACACCCGGCTGGCGTCGTGATCGCCCTGCACCTCGCCCGCTGGCTGCACGAGGCCGGGCTGACCTGGGAGCCCGCCCTCGGCGACGAGTTCATGGTCCCCGAGCACGGGCTGGACGACCGCGTGTTCCGCATCAGCGACATGGTGGTCGAGGTGCGCCGGATCCCGGCCGGGACGATCATCGCCCTCAACGGCACGACCGAGTGGGCCCTGGACAGCGTGATGCTGGGCGACGCCCTGTGGCTGCCACGCGAGGACCAGTTGCGCCAACGACTCGGCGACGCCTTCGTGCGCCTCGAACGACGGCGTGATCGCTGGCTGGTCACGCGTGACGACGGCGCCGGCACGGCAACCGTGTCGGCCTCCAGCGCCGTCGACGCGTTGGCCACCGCCGTCCTGGGGATGCTGGACCCCGGGGTGGACCCTCGCGCGGACTCGGGAATCGACCCGGGAATCGACACGCGGGTCCCGCGCGGCTGAGCGCCGCGGACCGGTCGGACGGCTCAGCCGGCGTCGAGGGCGTCGAAGTCGAACTTGATCTGCGCGAGCTGCTCGTGCTCCTCGGGCACCGGGATCGGGTAGACGCCGTCGAAGCAGGCCCGGCACAGCTCGTCCTTGGCCATGGGTGTCTGCGCGATCAGGCCGTCGAGGCTGACGTAGTGCAGGGAGTCGGCCTCGACGTAGTCCCGGATCTCGTCCACCGTCATGTCGGCCCCGATCAGCTGGGCCCGCGTGGCCATGTCGATGCCGTAGTAGCACGGGTTCTTGATCGGCGGCGCGCAGATGCGAAGGTGGACCTCGGCGGCACCGGCGGCCTTGAGCATCGCGACCAGCTGGCGCGAGGTGTTGCCCCGCACGATCGAGTCGTCGACCACGACCAGCCTGCGCCCCCCGACGATCTCGCGCACCGGGGACAGCTTGAGGCGGATCCCGAGCTGGCGCAGCGAGTCGGTGGGCTCGATGAAGGTGCGCCCGACGTAGCGGTTCTTGACCAGCCCGTCGGCGAACGGCAGCCCGGACTCCGCGGCGTACCCGGCCGCCGCGTCGCGGCCCGAGTCGGGGACGGCGATCACGATGTCGGCGTCGACGGGGGCCTCGCGGGCCAGCTGGCGACCGACTTCGCGGCGCGAGTACAGCACGCTGCGCTCGGCCTGCACGTGGTCGGGGCGCGCGAGGTAGACCCATTCGAACAGGCAGAAGTGCGGCGTGGGCGTGGCGAAGCGGCGACTGTGCATCCCGTCGTCGTCCAGGATCACCAACTCCCCGGGCTCGACCTCACGCACCGGCACCGCCCCCACGATGTCCAGCGCCGCCGTCTCCGAGGCCACCACCCACCCGCCCGTGGGCAGGCGGCCGACCACCAGCGGGCGGACGCCGTGGGCGTCGCGGAAGGCGTACACCCGCTCGTTGTCCATCACCACGACCGAGAACGCGCCGACCAGCTTCGGCGCGACCTCCAGGATCGTGGACTCGACGGACACGTCCGGGTCTCGGGCCAGCAGGTCGGCCATCAGCCCCGAGTCGTTGCCACTGTCCACGCCCAGCATGCGCGCGATCTCGGCGGTGTTGACCAGGTTGCCGTTGTGGCCCAGGGCGATGCCCGACCCCACGGTGGACTCGCGGTAGGCGGGCTGGGCGTTGTGCCACGAACTGGACCCGGTCGTGGAGTAGCGACAGTGCCCGATCGCGACGTGGCCGGGCATCGCCGACAGGCCGGACGGCGTGAAGACCTGGTTGACCAGTCCCATGTCCTTGTGCACCACGATCCGGGTCCCGTCCGAGGTGGCGATCCCCGCCGACTCCTGGCCCCGGTGCTGGAGGGCGTACAGCCCGTAGTAGGTCAGCGTGGCCACGTCCTCGCCCGGTGCGAAGATCCCGAAGACGCCGCACTCCTCGCGCGGCCCCTCGGCCAGGTCGCGCGGGTCGATCTCACCCCGCTCGGTCCCCGGTCGCCGGCGCGACGCGGGTGCGGCCCGGTCCGTGGATCCCGGCGTGGCGACGTGGTCGTGCACGGCATGGTCCTTGGCGGTCATGGCCGGTCCTCGGGTCGGTCGATCGGGCGGGCGGGGTCGTGGTGGCCGTTCGCCGTGCGGTTGCGACACGTCCCGATGGTCAGCGGGGGGTGGCGGGGGCCCGCAGGGGCATGGGCCGAGCCGCGGTGGTGTGCGGGGGGTCGACCGCACCGGGGACACCGCCCAGGTGGGCGGAGCGGACGTCGTCCAGTCCGAGGTCGAGCAGGCCACGCACCTCGACCCGGTCGCCACCGACCGTGCCGACGTCGGCCAGCGGGACCTCGGCGTCCACGCACAGTTGCGCGAGCTCGCGGACGCTGCTCGACGGGGCGGTGACGAGCACGCGACCGGGCGATTCGCTGAACAGCAGCTGGGTCGGGTCCTTGGTGTCGGTCGGCACCACCTGCACACCCAGGTCGCCCTGCACCGCGCACTCGGCCAGGGCGGCGACCAACCCACCGTCGGCGATGTCGTGGGCGGAGTGCACGAGCTGGGCCCGGGCGGCCTCGGCCAGCACCACGGCCAACCGGGCCTCCAACGCGAGGTCGACCGGGGCCAGGCGACCGCCCAACGGCAGGTCGAGCCAGGCCTGCAGCGCCGAGCCCGCCAGTCCCGGCCGGGTCTCGTCGCCCAGCAGGAACACGATGTCGCCCTCGGACACGAAGCCCGAGCCGATCGCCAGGGACGCGTCGTCGAGCACGCCCAGCACCCCGATGACCGGAGTGGGCCAGATGTGGGTGGAGCGCGGATCGGCCTCCCCGCCCGAGCCGTCGATGCGCGACTCGTTGTACAACGACACGTTGCCACCGGTGACGGGGATCCCGAGGGTCCGGGTGGCCTCGCCCATCGCCTCGATCGCCGTGGCGAGCTGCCACATGATCTCAGGCCGCTCGGGGTTGCCGAAGTTGAGGCAGTTGGTGCTGGCGATCGGGGTGGCGCCGACGCAGGCCACGTTGCGGAAGGCCTCGGCCACCACGCGGCGGGTCCCCTCGGCGGGATCGAGCTCGCACCAACGGCCGTTGCCGTCCAGGGCGCAGGCCACGGCCCGTCGTGACCCGGGCAGGCGCACCACGCCGGCGTCGCCGTCGCCGGGGCCCAGCACGGTGCCGCCCCGGACATAGGAGTCGTACTGGCCGTGCACCCAGTTCGTGGAGGCCAGCGACGGGGCGGCGAGGAAGCCCAGCACGAAGCTCCCGAGGTCCCCGTCGTCGGCCAGCCCGGGCACCGGCAGGTCCTCGGCCTCGACGACCTCGTAGCCGTCCTGCCACGCCGGTCGTTCGCGCGGCCGGTCGTAGGTGGGTCCCTCGTCGGCCAGCGACCGGGCCGGCAGGTCCGCGACGAGCTCGCCATGGCGGGTCAGCCGCAGCCGGTCACCGGCAACGACCTCACCCACGACCGATGCCGGCACGTCCCACCTGGCCGCGACCGCGAGCACCTCCTCGACGTGGTCGGGGTGGGACAGGGCGAGCATGCGCTCCTGGGACTCCGAGCACAGGATCTCCCAGGACTCCATGGACGGCTCGCGCAGGTGCACGGCGTCCAGGTCCACGTCCATGCCCATCGAGGCGGCCGATGCCAGTTCCGAGGTGGAACAGGCGATGCCGGCGGCACCCATGTCCTGGATGCCGGCCAGCAGGTCGCGGTCGTACAGCTCGAGGCAGCACTCGATCAGCGCCTTCTCGCGGAAGGGGTCGCCGACCTGCACGTTGGGGCGCTTGGCCTCCAGCCCCGCGTCGAACTCCTGGCTGGCCAGCACCGACGCGCCCCCGATGCCGTCCCGGCCCGTGGCCGATCCCAGCAGGATCGCGACGTCGCCGACGCGCTCGGCGGTGGCCAGCTGCAGCCGGTCCACCGGCATCACGCCGATGGCGAGCACGTTGACCAGCGGGTTGGTGGCGTAGCGATCGTCGAACACCGTCTCCCCCCCGATGTTGGGGACGCCGACGCAGTTGCCGTACCCCCCGACACCGCGCACGACCCCGTCCACGATCCGGCGCTGGGACGCCGCCGACCGGGCACCCGGACCGTCGGTCGTCGGATCACCGAAGCGCAGGGCGTCCATGACCGCGATCGGTCGCGCCCCCATGGTGAAGATGTCGCGCAGGATCCCCCCGACGCCGGTGGCCGCGCCCTGGTAGGGCTCGACGAAACTGGGGTGGTTGTGGGACTCGACCTTGAAGGCCACGGCCAGTCCGTCACCGACGTCCACGACCCCGGCGTTCTCCCCGGGTCCGGCCAGGATCGCCGGCGAGGTCGCGTCCAGCCGTTGCAGGTGGACCTTCGAGGACTTGTAGGAGCAGTGCTCGGACCACATCACCGAGTACATCCCGAGTTCGGCGACGGTGGGGACCCGGTCCAGGGTCGCGACGATGTCGTCGTACTCGTCGCCCCGCAGGCCGAGGTCGTGGCCCAGCTCCCGGGCGCGCACGTCCGTGAGGGTCTCGTTGGCCGGGAAGGTCCCGTCCGGGTCGGGGACGTCCGGCCCGGGGTCGCCGGTGGTCGTTGTGGTGGGGTCGGTCACCGGGGTGGCCTTCGGGACGGAGGTGGACGTCGCGGGTGGTGTGGCGGGGCGGGTCGGGCTGGGTGTGGTCGCGGGTCGTCAGCGCGGGGCGACGGCGGGCGTCGCGGTCGGGGCACGGCCGCCCACCAGGGCAGTGAACATCGGGAGGAAGCCGTCGCCGCCGGCCAGCACCGGGTCCACCGCGTGTTCGGGATGGGGCATCAGCCCGACGACGTTGCCCTGCTCGTTGCAGATGCCGGCGATGTCACGGGCCGAGCCGTTGGGGTTGTGGCCCTCGGCGTAGCGGAACACCACCCGGGTGTCGGCCTCGAGGGCGTCCAACGTGGCGTCGTCGGCGTGGAAGCATCCCTCACCGGACTTCACGGGCACCTGCACGGGCCCGGCCGTGTCGAAGCCGCGGGTGAAGGGCGTGTCCCGGCGCTCGACGAACACCCAGGTCGGGCGCGACACGAAGCGCAGGCCGGTGTTGCGCAGCAGTGCCCCGGGGAGCAGGCCGGACTCGCACAGGATCTGGAAGCCGTTGCAGATGCCCAGCACCGGTCCCCCGTCGGCGGCGAAGGCCCGCACGGCGTCCATCACCGGCGCGTGCTGGGCGATCGCCCCGGTGCGCAGGTAGTCGCCGTAGGAGAACCCCCCGGGCAGGATCACGGCGTCGACGTCGCGCAGGTCGGGGTCGGCGTGCCACAGCGCCACCCCCTCACCGCCGGCGACCGTGACCGCCGCGAGGGCGTCGTGGTCGTCCAACGAGCCCGGGAAGGTGATCACGCCGACGCGCATGGGTTCGACCTCGTGTCGCAGCTGGTGGGAACCGGATGGGGACGTCGGTCGGGCACGGCGTCTCGGCGGCCTGGCGCCGGTCCGGGAGCCGTACCCGGAACAGTAGTGGAGGCGGCCTCAGCCACCCGACGACCGTGCGTAGCCCGCATCGACGAAGGCGCCGACGGGGTCGTCCAGGGACAGGATCGCGTCGGCGTCGATGCAGCCCAGCGGGGGGTCCTCGCCCATCGACAGGCGGTCACAGGCCCGGGCGGCAACCTCGGTGGCCACGACCTCCTCGTCGGCGGTGACCGGCGTCCCCGGCCAGTCCCCGGCGAGGTGGACCAGCTCGTGGAGCACGAACGGGGCCGCGCGGGTGGCATTGTCGAACTGGAACCGGGGTGACAACTCGACCACGACGCGGTCGTCCTCGACCCGCGACGACGACTCGGTGCCGGTGAACGCGAACGTCGCGATCCGCAGCGTCCCCCCGGTGGCCTTCCAGGCCTCGAGGCCGGCCTCGGCCTCCGGGAAGGCGCCGGACTCCAACAGCTGGCAGGTGGCGGACAGGGCGCGGGCGGTCGTGGCCCTGGCGCCGGGATCGCCGAACAGCTCGATGCCCCGGGCGCAGCCCTCGGCCGGCTCGACGTCGCGGACCTCGTTGAGCACGGCCGTCCCACGTTCATGGGTGACGGTCGCGGTTCCCGGCGGCCGTCGTTGCGCGGCGGTCGACTCGACACGACCACCGAAGGCCACGAAGGCCCAGGTCGTGACGCCGATCGCCACCACGACCAGGACGAGCATGGTCAGCACGAACCAGCGCGCGAGCACGGGCTCGCCGCTGGGCAGGGACGGCAGGCCGTCACCGACGCCGCCGGGGGAAGCCATCGCGGGGGCCCCTCAGGAGTTGGCGTCGGCGCGCTCGTCGGCGGTGATCGTGCGCCAGGTGTAGGTCTCGATCACCGGGTTGGTGAGGAAGTCGTCCGCCATCGCCTCCACCACGGCGGCGAGGTCGGCGCTGCCGTTGCCGTCGGCCACCAGGTCGATGTCGAGCTCGATGTGCTTGCCGATGCGCACGTCCGTGGCCTCGCCGTGGCCGAGGCCGGGCAGGGCGCGCTCGAGTGCGCGTCCCTGCGGGTCCAGGATCTCGCGCTTGAGCAGCACGTCGATGGCGACACGGGGCATGGAGGTGACCTCAGCAGGGACGGCGACTTGACGTACCCGGAGTCTACGCCCCCACCCCCTCGCCACGGCACGCGGCCGTGCCGGGCCGGACGGCGCCGTGACGCCTGCCGGGTGCCGTCAGGGGCGACGTGTCGACTCGGGGGGCGGAGCGGAGCGGACGGCCTTGACCACCTCGGTGGACAGGCGGAAGAAGCGCACGTCTCCCAGCGGGGTGGTGGCCGTGCCCAGCCGGTTGGTGACGAAGGCCACGGCCAGGTCCCCCACGGGATCCACCCAGGCCCCGGACCCGCCGAAGCCGTAGTGGCCGAATGCGTGACGAGGTCGGCGCCCGGCCATGAACGCCCGGTGGTAGCCCAGTCGCCAGTGCATCGGGATGCCCATGACGTAGTCGCGCTTCGTCTCCTGCACGATCCGGAGACGGTCCGACGCCGCCTCGGACAGCAACCGAACGCCGTTCACCTCGCGGCCACCCAGCGCGGCGTACAGCGTGGCCAGGTCACGGGCGGTGAAGACCCCGTTGACCGCGGGCATCTGCGCCCCCAGGACCTGCAGCTCGGGATCCATGAACAGGTCGTTGAGGCCCTCCACGCCCATGGCCTCGGACGCGCGCCGGGCCCACGACGTCAGTCCGGGCAGTCCGTTGAGCATTCGCGGGAAGTCCCACGAGGTCTCCAGCAGCTCCGCGACGTGGGCCCGGTCCGGGGGCGGCACGCCGATGCGCAGGCCCGTCAACCCGAGCGGCTGTGCCAGTTCCTCCTGCCACAGTTCGTGCATCCCCCGACCGGTGACGGCACGCAGCAGTCCCGACAGGATCCAGCCGAAGGTCATCGCGTGGTAGCCGGGACCGTTGCCGGGCAACGGGTCCGGCGTCGTGGCGGCCAGCCGTGCCTCCATGCCCTCGTCGTCGAGCAGGTCGAGGGGACCGTCGATCAGGTCACGCACGTTGTGGAGCCCGGCCTGGTGGGTCAGGACGTCGCGGACCGTGACATGGCCCTTGCCGTTGGCCGCGAAGGCGGGCCACCACGCGGCCAGCGGCCGGTCCAGCTGGAGTTCGTGGCGGTCCAGGAAGCGGTGGACCACGGCCGCCGTGACCCCCTTGGAGGTGGAGAAGGACACCGATCCGGTGTCGGCCAGCCACGGTCGCAGGTGCGCCCGGTCCCGGGTCCCGGTCCAGGTGTCGACCACCGGGACACCACGCCAGCGCACCGCCAGGGCGCCCCCACCGGCGTCCGGCGCCGCGAAGGTGCGCTCGAAGCGCTCGGCGACACGGGCGAAACCGGGAGCGACGAACGGCTCGCTCGGCGGTGTCGCCGCCGGACGGGCGGCACGAGCGGTCGGCGTGGCGGACACGGGCGATCTCCGGTGTCGTGGTGGTCCGGGTGCGTCGACGCGGGTTCCGTGTCCCCGGGTCGTCCCGGGGGTCGCCGGCTCGTGCCCACGCCTCGGGGCCGGCATCCGACCGGACCCGACCCAGAACTTGAGCGTATGCTCCAACAAATCCCGGTGCCGCCCGAACCACGCCGTCGTGGCGACGCGTTCCCGGTCGCCTGCCGACCTGCTCGCCGGCTAGGTGTCGTCGATGGTCCGCCAGCCGTCCCCGACGCCACCCGGGACGGCATCGGGCGGGCCGTAGGGTTCGGGCGTGAGCGCCATCGAGGCGAGCTCCAGGCAGACGACGCCGCCGTCGGGGCGACGCACGACCTCCAGCACCTCGCCGGTGAAGTAGCCGTCGCGCCCGACCCAGTCCCCGTCCCTCCGGGCGAAGCGCGACATCCGTGGCGCCAACCCGACGTCGACCACGGGTGCGCCGTCGTCGTCGACGGTGACCGCGACTGCTCGGGGACCCCAGTACCACGTGCCGACCAGCTCCTGGACGTCGCCGGGCGTCGTGGTGGTCCGGCCGGGCGTGTCCGCCTCGTCGGCACCGTCGGGTTCGACCAGGTCCAGCAGGTCGAGCGCCAGGTCGGTCCCGAACCCGGCGGTGGAGTTGCCCATCACCACGACCCCGGACCCGGACGCGCGGTCGACGAACACGGTGGCCACGAACCCGGGGACGGACCCGCCGTGCCCGACCAGGTCCCGACCACGCTGGTGCACGACCTGCAGCCCCGAACCGAAGGCCGAGGGAGGATCCATGGTGGTGACCGCGCGTGGCCGCGCCATCTCGTCGACCATCGCGGCCGGGACCACGTCCCCGCCGTCTTCCAGCAGCACCTCGGCCCACCGGCCGAGGTCGCGAGCCGTCGACCACAGTTGCCCGGCGGGGGCCATGGCCAGGTAGTCGTGGACGGGTTCGACCAACAGGCCACCACGGTCGGGGTGCACCGCCAGCGCGACGGCGTGGTCGTGGTCCAGGGCCCGGGTCGTGGTCCGGCCGAGACCGAGCGGATCCCGCAACCGGGTGGTGAGCAGCGACGCCCAGGGCCGACCCTCCACCACCTCCAGGACGCGGCCGAGGACGGCGTAGCCGGGGTTGGAGTAGTGCAGGACGCCCGGCGGGGCGGGCACGGCCGCGGCGTCGGCGAAGTCCTGTCGCAGTCGCTCCCACGTGCGGCCCGGGCTGCGCTCCCACCACGGGGGCGAGGTCTCGGCGCGGACGCCACCGACATGGCCGAGGAGGTCACCCAGCCGCACCCTGCCCAGTGCCGGCCCGACGTCGAGGTGGTCGTCGACCCGGTCGTGCAGCGACAGCGCCCCGGCGTCACGCGACTGCAGCACCAGGACGGCGGTCAGGCTCTTGGTGATCGACCCGATCCGGTACTGCGTGGTGGCCGTGGGTGGGGGGCCGTCGCGGCCGTCGACGCTCCCGACGCCGCCGGTCCACGCGACCCGGCCGTCGTGGAGGAGCGCCGCCACCAGCGACGGGACGCGCCACGCCGACCGGGCGTCCTCCATCCGGTCGATCAGCCGTCCGTCGTCCACACCAGCTCCTGTCGTCCCCGGGCCACGGCTGGTCGTGCCCGTCGAGGTGGCCGGTGAGTGGCCGGTGAGTCCGCTCGCCGTGGGGCTGGGTCAGCCGCCGGAGGACCTGGCCACCATGGTCAGCAACTCGTAGACCGCGGCGAGCCGACCCTGGCCGTCCTCCAGCTCGACGGCCCAACGGACCTCGCCGTGGTCCTCGCCGGGGCGGTCGGCCTTGGACAGGCAGGTCAGGGTCGCGGTGACCTGCTCGCCCGGGTGGACCGGCTGCATGAACCGCAGCTTGTCCAGGCCGGTGTTGGCCAGGACCGGTCCCTCGTCGGGGTCGACGAACAGTCCGGCCGCGAACGACAGCAGCAGGTAGCCGTGGGCCACGATGCCGCCGAACAGCGGGTTTCGGGCGGCGGCTGCCTCGTCGGTGTGGGCGTAGAAGTGGTCACCGGTCAGCTCGGCGAAGGCGTCGATGTCCGCGCGGGTCACCTCGCGCGGACCCGCGGTCACGCTGTCCCCGACGGCCAGGGCGTCGAAGTCGAGTCGGAACGGGTGCGTCCCGCGGTGGCGCGGCGCGCCGGACACCCACCGCCCGGTGGTGGCCGCGAGCAGCTCGGGCGAGCCCTGGATGGCCACCCGCTGCAGGTAGTGGGTGAGGCTGTCCAGGCCCCCGAGCTCGGACCCGCCACCGGCACGTCCGGGACCACCGTGGTGGAGCCGGGCCAGGGGCGTGCCGTGGCCGGTCTGGCGTCGGCGGGAGGTGTCGTCGACCACCAGCACCCGCCCATGGTGTGGTGCCAGTTCCCGGACCAGCGCCACCGTGTCGGTCGTGGGCGGGCCGAACACCGAGGCCACCAGCCCTCCACCACCACGTGCGACCAGGTCGGCGGCGTCGGCGGCGTCGGTGTAGCCCAGCACCGTCACGACCGGACCGAAGGCCTCGACGTCGTGGACGACCGCCGTCCGGGGGTCGTGGGCGCGCAGGAGGGTCGGGCCCACGAACGTCCCCGGGTCGCCGTCGACCCCGACCAGCGTGGACGGGTCGGGCCCGACCACCAGGTCCGCACCAACGGCCAGGCGGTCGATCGACTCGCGCACGGTGGTCGCCTGGGTCGCGTCCACCAACGGCCCGAGGTCCACGTCGTCGCGACGCGGGTCCCCCACGACCAGCTCACCGAACCGCGACGCCAGGGCCGCGACGACCTGCTCGACCCGGTCGGTGGGTGCCAGCACCCGGCGGATGGACGTGCAGCGTTGTCCGGACTTGGTCGTGACCTGCTCGACGACCTCGTCCAGCCACGCCCGGCCCAGGTCGTCGTCCGGGTCGACTCCCGCGGCCAGCACCGTCGCGTTGATCGAGTCCGTCTCGGCGTTGAAGCGCACGTTGCGCTCCACGACCGCCGGGTGCGCCTTGAGGCGTCGGGCGGTCGTGGCGGACCCCGTGAAGGCGACCACGTCGCGATGGTCGAGGTGGGCCAGCAGGTCGACCGCACCCCCCATGACCAGTTGCACCGCGCCCGCGGGCAGCACGTCGGCGTCCACCAGCAGCTCGTAGGCACGGTGCGCGACGAAGCCGGCCTGCGGGGCCGGCTTGACGATGGCGGGCATGCCGGCCAGCAGCGTCGGCGCCAGCTTCTCGAGCATGCCCCACACCGGGAAGTTGAAGGCATTGACGTGGACGGCCACCCCGGGCATCGGCACCAGCGCCTGCACGGCATGGAAGGTGTCGTCGCGGGACAGGCGCACCAGGTCCTCGTCGACCCACACGCGGGTGTCGGGCAGCTTGCGACCGGCCCGTGACGCGATCGACGCCATGGTCCCGATGCCCCCCTCGACGTCACCCCAGGCGTCGGTGTGCGACGACCCGGACCGGGCGGACAGCTCGTAGAGCTCGTCGGTGCCCGCGGCCAGCGCCCGCACGACCTGGCGCAGGAGCCCGGCCCGTTCGGTGAAGGTCAACGCACGCAACGCCGGTCCGCCGACGTTCCGGGCATGGTCCACCGCTGCGGCCACGTCCAGCCCGTCGGCCGACACGCGTGCGACCGGATCGCCCGTCACGGCGTCCCGCAGCACCGGGGTCGCCGGGCCCTCGTCCCCGCGCACCCATCCGTCGCACAGGTGGCTGGCCAGCACGGCCACGTCGGTCACGGTCTGGGACATGCTCGCTCCTGTCGCCGTCGTCGCCGGTCGGCGCTGCCCGGGACGTGCGACCAGCCTACGACCGCGGGGACTCGCCCCCCGGCGGGCGGTCCTCCCGCGCGGCAGCGCGTCCACGGGTCCACGACAGCGAACCGGGGGCCATGCCACGGAACTTCGGCCAGTCGGCGAGCGGGGCCACCAGCACGGCCGACCCGGTCGGCAACGACCACGTCAGGTCGTGGTACAGCTCGGACCTGGTCGACGACGTGGCGACCAGCCACAGCCCGGGCCGCAGTTCGTGGGCCTCGCGCCCGTCGAGGGGATCCTCGGGGGCATCCGCGGGGTCGAACCAGGCGAGGTAGTCCGGCACGCGTGTTCCGATCGTGGACGGGAGGGGGACCAGCATGCCGCGGTGGGGCCGGGCTGACCGCGTCTGCGACGAGTGGTCGACGGGGCCCGTCCGATGGGTCGCCTGCCGGCCTGGCCGAGGGGTCGCCTGCCGGCCGGGCCGAGGGGTCGCCTGCCGGCTGGGCCGACGGTGGTCGTGCGGTCGGGGTCGTGTCGTCGCCGGACGGGCATGCTGGTGCCGACGACAGACGACGACGTGAGGAGGACGACATGACGACGCGGGTCGTGTTGGTGCCCGGATTCTGGCTCGGGGCGTGGGCATGGGACGACGTGGCCGAGCGGCTTCGCGCGGACGGCCACGAGGTCGTGGCGCTGACGTTGCCCGGACTTCAGGCCGAGCACCCGGCACGCGGCGAGGTGACCCTCGACGACCACGTGACCGCGATCACCGACGCCCTCGACGGCGACGCGGATCGACGGGTGCTGGTGGTGCACAGCGGCGCGGCGGTGGCCGGGACCGCCGTCCTGGACCGCAGGCCGGAGCTGGTGGACCACGTCGTGTTCGTGGACACCGCACCGGTGCGCGACGGGTACGCCATGAACCCCGAGCTCGAGGGTGACGAGTTCCCGATCGATGCGGCCTGGGACCAGGAGCTGGCCGACGGCAGCATGGAGGGGCTCGACGACGACCAGCTGGCGACCTTCCGCGAACGGGCCGTGCCAGAACCCGCCGCGATGCTGCAAGAACCGGTGGCGCTGTCGGACCCACGACGCCTCGACGTCCCCGGCACCGTGGTCTGCACGGCCTTCCCGAGCGCGGACTACCAGTCCTACGCCGAGCAGGGAATGGGGTTCCTCGCCGGCCTGCTCGACCACACGGCGCTGACGTTCGTCGACCTGCCCACCGGGCACTGGCCGATGTGGTCCCGCCCGGCCGACCTCGCCGAGGTGATCGCCCAGCACGCCTGACGCGGGGAGCCATGGTCAGGGGCTGGGTCCGGGGGCTGGGTCCGGGGGCTGGGTCCGGGGGCTGGGTCCGGGGGCTGGGTCCGGGGGCTGGGTCCGGGGGCTGGGTCCGGGGGCTGGGTCCGGGGGCTGGGTCCGGGGTCGGATCCGGGGTTCGGGGCGCGGTTCGAGGTCATGGATCGAACGTACGTTCCCATGGAGGCAGTCGAGGTACGACATGACCTGCCGTGGACAACCACGACGACCGACCGCGATCCCCCGGCCGGGGTTGGATGCCGGTCATGGCTCGTGACGGGCAGAGGAGCCACCACGAGGCGGCGAGCCGGCTCGTGACGGGCGGTAGCGTGGATCGACGCCCGGGAACGTGCGGGCCGACGATCCCGTCAGAGGAGCACCACGTGCCGGAACAGCGCGACGCGACCGGTCGGTCGGGACGGTGGGGGCCGTGGCTGCGACGGGCCCTCGCGGCCTGGATCGCCTGGCGGCTGCTGGCCCCCGAGTCCGTCCCCGACTTCGACGAGGACCAGCAGGTGCCGTTGGAGCTGCCGGGTCACACGGTCTTCGTCCGCGGGGTCGAGCTGTTCGTGCGCGAGGCCGGCCCACCCGACGCCGCCACGATCGTGTTGGTGCACGGCTGGGGCGACGACTCGATGGCCATCTACCCCCGCCTGATCCCGCTGCTGGCCGCCGACCACCACGTCGTGGCGGTGGACAACCGCAACCACGGCAAGTCCGACAGCGTCCGCGGGCGCTACGAGATCACGACCATGGCCGACGAGTTGGACGCCGTCCTCGACCAGCTCGGGATCATCGAGGCCACCGTGTTCGGCTACTCGATGGGGGGGATGGTCGCCCAGCACCTGGCGCGCCGCCACCCGGATCGCGTCGCCCGGCTGGGACTGTCGGGCACCGCCGCCGCCATCCCCCCGCTGGCCGACACCGGGGTGCTGGCCGAGGTGGGACTGGCCCTGGTCCGCGCCGCCGAGCGGGTGTCGCGGTCGGAGGTCTCATGGCTGCGGACCCAGTACCTGCGTCGCGTCGGTGCCGTGGCCGACGAGCACGCACGCTGGTACTACACCGCCCACCAGAACCGTGACCCGGACCTGTACTGGGGCTCCGGCGACGCGATCAGCGGGTTCGACTCCCGCTCCTGGGTCGGGGATCTCGGCGTCCCGACCATGGTGGTGGTCACGACCCGCGACCAGCTCATGGCGCCACGCTGGCAGTGGGACCTCGTCGACCGCCTGCAGGACCCGGCGGTCGTGGAGGTGGCGGGGCGCCACGAGGCCCCGCTGACCCATCCCGAGGTGTTCGCCGAGGCCATCGCGTCCTTCGCGCGCGGGGATCGGCCCTCGACCCGCCGCGGGGACGACCGCGCTGCCGCTCGACGCGACCGGTCACGTCACGCCTCGGCGTAGGTCCAGTCGTCACGCTTGCGGTGGTAGTCCGGGTCGAAGGTGACCTCGCCGCTGTCGAGGTCGACGTCGGCGATCTTGGGCACCATCGGTTCGCGCGTGGACCAGCAGGCGTCGCCCAGGTGCGCGGCGACCTCGTCGGCGAAGTCCTCCAGGAGGCTGGCAACCAGCAGCTGGGCCCCGATCGGCAACGCGCACCGGGCCTGGTCGGTCACCCGCCCGGCCCACCGCGCCAGTTCGTCGACGTCGGTGCGGCTGCCGTCGCCGGCATCGATGCGCTCGAGCGCCTCCAGGATCGCCGTGGTCCCGAGCGTGCAGGCGTTGCACTGGCCGCACTGCTCCACGGACAGGAAGCGCGCCAGGGTCGCCGCCACCCGGACGACGCAGTGGTCCGCGCCGTAGGCCACGAAGCCGGCGCTGCCGAGCCCGAGGTCGACGGAGGCCATCGCGTCGAAGCCCGTGGGGGTGTCGAACCGGTCCGGGGTGACGACCCGCGACGACACACCCGTGATGACGAACTTCGGGTCCACCGCGCCCCCGATGTCCTCCACCACCGTGCGCACGGTCACGCCCAACGGCAGTTCCCAGCACCCGGACGCCTGCACGTCGCCCGACAGGGTGAACACCATCGTCCCCGGCGTGTCGTCGGTCCCCAGCGAGCGGAACCAGTCCGGTCCGCGGGCGACGATCGCGGGCACGTTGGCCAGCGTCTCGACGTTGTTGACCAGGGCCAGTGAGGGGTCGGCACTCTGCGTGAACAGCCCGTTGATCCAGGGGGCGAGGTGGCGCGGGAGGGGCAGGTTGCCCTCGATGACCTCCAGCATGGCGGTCTCCTCGCCGTAGAGGTACTCGTCGGGACCCCGGACGACCTCGACGACGTCGGCCCCCGGCCAGCCCGCCTCGACGGCGGCCGCGACCGCGGCGTCCAGGGCCAGCGACACCGCGGTCGCGCGTGCCTTGGTCCCGACGATGATGCGCTCGGCGCCCACGGCCCAGCGGGCGATCAGGATCCCCTCCAGTACCTGGAACGGGTTGGTGGTCAGCAGCGCGCGGTCCTTGGCCGTGCCGGGCTCACCCTCGGCGGCGTTGACGACCAGGGCGACCGACAGGCCCTCGTCGGTGGCCGTGTCCACGATGGACCGCCACTTCGTCCCGGTGCGGAACCCCGCCCCTCCCCGTCCGCGCAGCCCGGACTCCTCGACCCGCGCCACGACCTCGTCGCGGTCGGCGTCCAGCAGGGCGGCCAGGCCCGCTCCCCCACCGGCGGCCACGTAGTCGTCGAGGTCGAGCAGGGGCCGGTTCGGCAGCAGGCGCGAGACGTCGTCGAACGCGGACATGGGCGGCCTCGGGACGGGGACCGACACCGTACGCAGTGATCCGGCCGGGCCCCGCCCGGATGCGGGGGGTCGCGCCTGCAGGACCGGGGCACGGGCGCGACACTGGCCCTCGATGTCCACCACCACCCCTGCCGCCGACCCGTCGACCACCGGTCCCCGTGCCGCCTTCGTGACCGGCGTGCGCGGCGTCGTCCCGTTGCTGTTGGGGGTGGTGCCGTTCGGCCTGGTGGCGGGCGTGGCCGCCGTGGAGGCCGGCCTCGGCCTTCCCGGGGCGATCGGATTCTCGGTGGTGGTGTTCGCGGGCGCGTCGCAGTTGGCCGCGATCGACCTGCTGGCCCAGGGCGCGCCGGTCGTCGTCGCGATCGGCACGATCCTGGTCATCAACCTCCGGATGCTGATGTACTCGGCGTCGATCGCGCCCGAACTGGCGCCCCTGGCACGCCGGACACGGATCGCGTCCGCGTACCTGTTGACCGACCAGGCCTACGCCGTCAGCATCCTGGAGTTCCGCACGGGTCGCTGGAACCTGCGCCAGCGGCTGGCGCTGTACCTGGGTGCCGGGTGCACGCTGTGGGTCACCTGGCAGGTGTCCACGATCGTCGGCGCGTTGGGGGGTGGGGTCATCCCCGACTCGATCCCCCTGGGCTTCGCGGTGCCGCTGGCCTTCCTGTCCCTGCTGGTGCCGGCCGTCACCGACCGTCCCACCCTGGTCGCGGCGCTGGTCGGCGGCCTGGTGGCCACCGTCGGCCACGACCTGCCGGCCAACCTCGGCATGCCCCTGGGCGCGTTCGGCGGCGTGGCCGCGGGGTGGTGGGCCTCCCGCCGGGTGGGCGTGGCCGCCCCGAACACCCCCGAGGACACCCCAGGCGCCGGGACAACCGCCGGCGACGGACCCGGGGGGCCGCCGTGACCTGGCCGTCCGCGTCGACCTGGCTGGTGGTCGTGCTCGGGGGCGTCGCCACCTTCGCCCTGCGCGCGAGCTTCCTCGCGCTGGCCGATCGCCTCACCGGCCTGCCCCACGACGTCCGCGAGGCCCTGCGCATGGTCCCGGCCGCGACGCTGGCCGCGCTGACCATCCCGGCACTGGTGCGTCCGGACGGCGACTGGGCGCTGTTGGGACCACGGGCCCTGGCCGGGGTGCTCGCCGGACTGGTCGCCTGGAAGACCCGCAGCGCGCTGCTGACCGTCGTGGTCGGACTCGTCGCCGTCGTGGCGCTCGAGGCCGTCCTGGTGTGACCGGCCGGGTCCGAGCCGCCACGGATCGGGGTGCACCGTGGTTGGATGCGGCCACGTCTCGACGGGAGGACTCGCCATGGCCGGACCGGGCGACGACACGATGTACTACGCGGACTACCTGCACCTGGACGAACTGCTGGCCACACAGCATCCGGTGTCCGACGAGGTCGGCCGCGACGCGCACGACGAACTGCTGTTCATCATCACCCACCAGGCCTACGAGCTGTGGTTCAAGCAGGTCCGGTGGGAACTGGACAGCGTGATCGCCACCTTCGACGACGACCACGTCGACGACCGCGACGTGTCGATCGCCGTGCACCGGCTGGAGCGGATCGTCGCCATCCAGAAGGTGCTCGTGCAGCAGCTCGACGTGCTCGAGACCATGACCCCGCTGGACTTCATGGACTTCCGTGACCTGCTCACGCCGTCGTCGGGGTTCCAGTCGGTCCAGTTCCGGCTCATCGAGAACCAACTCGGGTTGGCCACCGACCGTCGCCTGTCGATCAACGACCGGTCCTACACCTCCGTGCTCAGCGACGCCGACGCGGCCGCCGTCCACGACGCCGAGGGCGGCACCACGCTGCTGGGCGGCATCGACGCGTGGCTGGCCCGTACCCCGTTCACCGAGGTGGCCTCCTACGACTTCTGGCGGGAGTACCGCGACACCGTGGACGCCCAGCTGGAGGCCGACCGTGCCCGGATCCTGGCCGACGAACGACTCTCGCCGGGCGACCGCGACGCCCAGTTGGCCACACAGGAGGCGACGCGCGACCGGTTCCGGACCCTGTTCGACCCCGCCCGCCATGCGGCCCTGCAGGAGGAGGGCGCGCGCCGGCTGTCCCACGACGCGTTCGTGGCCGCGCTCATGATCGTGCTGTACGCCCACGAACCCGCGCTGCAGGTCCCCCGACGGCTGCTGACCGCGCTGACCGACATCGACGAGGGCTTCGCGCTGTGGCGGCATCGCCATGCCCTGATGGTCCATCGCATGATCGGCGGTCGCATCGGCACCGGGGGCACGTCCGGACACGCCTACCTGCGCGAGGCCGCCGTGACCCACCGGGTCTTCACCGACCTGTTCGACCTCGCCAGCTTCGCCCTTCCCCGCCATCGCCTGCCCGACCTGCCCGACGACGCCCGACGCGCCATGGGCTTCGCCTACGGCGACTGAGCGTCGACGCGTGCTGCTCCCGCCGACCTGGGATGGCCACCCGGGGTGGTGACGTGGGGTGGCGAGGTGGGATGCCGAGGTGGGATGGCGTACCGTTCGGGGTCGACCCACCTTCCTCGAGGCCCACGCGATGCATGCGTCCGATCCCGATCCGGCCGAGCCCCCCTCGTCCGGTCCGCCGGCCACGGCATCGGCATGGACCGGAGCCGCCATCGACGGGCCGGCCGACTCCCGAGCGCGCCGCTTCCGGGGCGTCCTGCTCGCGCTCGCGGTCGCACGCTACGTGATCCCGATCGCGGCGATCCCGCTCGTGCCGCTGTGGTTCCCCGACCGGATGGTCGAGCTGACCCTGCTGCGGCCGGGCAAGGAGATCCTGCTGGCCGCCGGGGGGGTCTACCGGACGAACGGGAGCGGCGACCCGGACCTGCTCCTGCTGTTCCTCGCCTACCTGCCGCTGATGCTGTTCTCGGTGTGGGGCTTCTTCTGGCTCGGACGGGCCTGGCAGCACGAGCTCGAGCACGGCCAGGGCCCGGAGTGGCTGTCGCGGGCGGTGCCTCCCGACGAGTTCGCCCGCTACCAGCGGCTGCTGGACCGCCGGGGCCCGACCTTCGCCTTCATCGGCCGCGTGGCGGCGCTGCCCCCGACCATCCTGGCGGCGGCCGCCGGCACGTCGACGGTGGACACCCGTCGCTACCTCGCGGCCGACTTCGCGGGCGCGATCGTGTCGTTCGCACTGATGGTCTGGCTCGGCTTCGGGCTCGGCGAGGCCTACGAGCGAGCCGGGACCTGGTTCCTGGTGCTCGCGGTCGTGACGCTGTTCGCGATCATGTCCTGGGCATCCGCCTGGCTGCGACGGGAGCCCGAGCCCAACGATCCGGACCCCCGGGATCCGGACCCCGGCGAGCCCGACCCCCGGGATCCCGACCCCGGCGAGGCCAAGGTCGGCGAGGCGGACGCCGACGACGTCGCGCACGACGGCGTCCGGGATGGCGACGACGCGCCCGGGACCGACGCTGCCACGGCCGGGGACGCCGGCGTGCCGCGCGCCGACGCCCCGGGAACGGACGGCCACGCGCGGACGTGACGCGAGGCCCCGACCCCGGCGATGCCCCTCAGGCCCTGCCGGTCCCCATGACCTGGTCGAAGATCGACTCGCCGGGTCCGAGCTGGCCGGCCTCCCGGGCCAGTGGCTCCAGCGCCTTGATGCGCTCGGGGATCGGCGGGTGCGAGCTGAACAGCTTCGTCGGCAACAGCCGGCCGCCGAACGGCGCGGTGATGAACAGGTGGTTGAAGTTCGGGTTGGCCTCGATCGGTGTGCCGCCCTGCCGGAGCCGCTGGGCGTCGTTGGCGCCGCGGTCCAGCTTGGCGAGCGCGCGGGCCAGCCCGACCGGGTCGCCGGTCAGCTCCACGCCGGTGTGGTCGGCGGCGGACTCGCGCGAGCGTGTCACGGCAGCCTGGATCACCATCGCCGCGATGGGCGCCAGCAGCACCATGGCGAGTTGCCCGATGCCACCACCGCCGCGGTCCCGATCGCCCCCACCGAAGATCAGGCCCCAGCGCGCGATGCTGGCGATGAAGGTGATGGCCGTCCCGATCGCCGCGGCGACCGACCCGATCAGGATGTCGCGGTTGTAGACGTGCTGGAGCTCGTGGCCGAGCACGCCGCGGACCTCGCGCTCGTCCATGGTGTCCAGCAACCCCTGGTTGACGCACACGACCGCGTGCTCCGGGCTGCGCCCGGAGGCGAACGCGTTGAGCTGTGGCGACGGCGACAGGTACAGGCGCGGCATCGGCTCGCCGGCCTTGTCGGCCAGCTCCTTCACGATCGCGTGCAGCCGCGGCATGCTCGACGCGTCCACCTCGCTGGCCCGGGCCATCTTCACGGCGAGCTTGTCGGAGTAGAAGTAGGAGAAGCCGTTCATTCCCAGGGCCACGACCAGGGCGATCACCAGGCCCTGGCCACCCCAGTAGCTGCCGATGAGCAACAGCAGCCCGGACAACAACCCGAGCAACCCCGCGGTCTTGAGCGCATTCATGGCCGACACCTCCGGTGACGGGCCCGGCCCACCGGCCCTGCCCGAACGACCAGCGTACGGCGGGTGGCCAGGCGTCCGCGGTCGACTGGAGCGACCCTGCAGCCCACGGGCGCAACCTCCCTGCGCCGCCCAGCTGCCCGGTCGACCCGTCGGGAGGGTCGCGCTATCGTGGTGCGGAACCGTTGGCGCCCGTTCGCGGATCGTCGGCGGTGGGGGGAAGGACCGTGAACATCGTGCGCGCCATGGCCGTTCGGGCCGGCGAACCGCCGGCCCGTCGTCTGACGCCCCTGCTCGCAGCCGTGCTCGTCGTGACGTCGATGACCGTGATGACGATGGCGCCCGGGGCGGCCGACGCCGCCGACCAGGTCCTGCACGAGGCCGGGACCACCGAGTGGGAGGTCCAGCCAGGCGATGGTCACCTCGTCGTGGTCCAGGCGCGGGAGGGCGATGGCGACTGGGGCCGGCAGATGGCCGCGTTCGTCGTCGACGCCCTGCCGGCGATGGCCGCGTGGACCGGGGTCCCGTGGACCGACGGCCTGGTCATCCGCGAGGATCCCCCGGTCGACGACGTGGACGCCATGGGAACCGGCACCCGCCGGGTCGTGATCGCCGACGCCCGCCTCGACCGGGCCGCCTGGGCCCACGACCTGGCCCAGGCATGGTTCGGTGCCGACGAGTTCGTCGAACCATGGCTGCGCACGGGCCTGGCCGACACCATGATCGCGATGCTCGCCGACGAGCTCGACCTGGACTCGGCATCACCACCGGCCCAGCGACCGGACCCCTGGGTCGGACTGGCGGAGTGGCGAGACGGGGCGGCCACCGGCGACGGGGCGGCCTCCGCCGAGCGCCGCGCCGCAGCCCACTGGGTCGTGGACGCCATCGCCCGCGACGTCGGCCAGCGTCGGTTCCGCGAACTGGTCGGCATGTCCCTGCGGGAGGAATCGGCGTGGGGGCCCCTGGGCACGGCGGTGGCCGACGAACGCGCGGACTGGCGCGAGTTCCTCGACCTGGCCGAACGCATCGGCGACTCCACGCGTGCCCGCGAGCTGCTGGTGACCTACGTGGCCAGCGATGCCCAGGACCTCCTGGCGCGCCGCGACGAGGCCGTCGCGATGTGGGACGAGCTCGAGCAGGAGCCGTGGGGGGCGCCCGCGGCGGTGGCCACCCAGATGCAGGCCTGGCGGTTCCCGGACGCCGAGACCGCGATGGCGCGTGCTCGCGACCTCTGGGAGGACCTCGGGGTCGACGCCCGTCGCGCCGACGAGCTCGGGTTGTCCCTGGCAGCGACACGCCGGGTGTGGGAGTCGGCCAGCATGCCCCAGCTGGAACGTGAGGTGGACGCGGTCGGCGACCTGCTCGTCGAGGCCGGCGAACTCCGGGCCCAGGCCGCAGCGGCCGGGGTGTCCGTGTCGCTCGCCCCGGCGGGCGACGACCCGCTCGCGGCCGAGGAGCAGCGACTGGTCGTCCAGTCGACGTCCGGGACCCTGCGCCGACTGGTGGCTGCCGAACTGGCCCTGGGGCAGGCGGACCGCGGCCTGGTGGATCGGATCGCCATGCTCGGCCAGGACCCCACCGTGCTGCAGGCCACGGCGCGGGCCGCCCTGGCCGAGGGTGACCTCGGCGTCGCGGCCACGGCCACCCGTCGCCTCGACGACATGACGTCCGGGTCGACCCGTCGGGGATGGACGCGGCTGGCGCTGGTCTTCCTCGGCCTGCTGCTCCTGGCCTGGGTGGCGGCCAGCACTCGCGACTGGCGACGGCACCAGCTGGCCCTTGCCGCGGCGGCCGAGGGGCCGCCCCCGCCGCGTCCCGGAGCGCCGGCGCCCCCCGGGGCTGCCGGCCACGTCGACTGGTCCCACGTCGTGGAGGGGCGCGAGGCGATGTCGGCCAGGGCGGCCGCCGCCCAGCCCGACCCCCCACCGTCTGCCGCCGAACGCGCCGAGCTCACCCACACGACCCCCGGCTCCTTCTCCGTGGCCCGTCGCTACCGCGTCGACGAGATCGACCCCGTTCCGGAGACCCCGACCTGGCTCCGCCGCGAGCGCAGGGTCCACCCCCCGGACGAGGTCGACGAGGGTGTCGAGCCCCGGGTCGTCCCGCCCCCGCCCGGCCCGACCCCTCCCGCCTAGGCTCGGTGCCGGGACCGCGACGCGATCCCGGCACCGACCGTGACGTCGACGGGTCCCCACCATGTTCCTGGGCATCGAGGCGGGGGGCACCACCTTCGTGTGCGGTCGCGGGACGGGTCCGGACGACCTCGACGACGTCGTGGCCATCCCGACCACGACCCCGCACGAGACCCTGGCCGCCGTCGACGACTGGGTGGGGGCCGTCGTGTCCTCCGCACACGGATCGGCGTCGCCTGCCACCGCGATCGGCGTGGCGTCGTTCGGACCCATCGACCTCGACCCCGCGTCGCCCACCCACGGCCACGTCACGGCCACCCCCAAGCCGGGCTGGCAGGGCACCGACGTCCCGGGCCACCTCCAGCGACGGTGGGGCCTGCCGATCGCGGTCGACACCGACGTCAACGGGGCGGCGGTCGCCGAGGGCCGGTGGGGTGCCCTGAGGGATCGTGATCCCGGGGTCTACCTCACCGTCGGCACCGGTGTCGGGGGTGGGGTCCTGGTCGCCGGACGCCCGCTGCACGGGCTGGTCCACACCGAGATGGGCCACCTGCTGGTGCGGCGTCACGACCGGGACGACTTCGCCGGTTCCTGTCGTTTCCACGCCGACTGCGTCGAGGGCCTGGCCTCCGGCACGGCCCTGCGGGGTCGTTTCGGACGCCCCGGCCACGAACTCACGGGCGCCGACGTCGAGCTCGCGAGAACCCTGGTCGGGGACTACCTCGGACAGCTGGTGGCGGCCGTGACGCTGCTGGTGTCGCCACGGCGGATCGTGCTGGGCGGGGGCGTCCCGGCGATGACGGGGCTGCGGGCGGAGGTGCGGGCCCGGGCGGTCACCCGCCTGGCCGGGGCCGTCCCGCACCCCCTCATCACCGACGGCGCCGACGACTACGTGGTCGCGCCCGGACTCGGCGACCACGCCGGCGTGCTGGGCGCGATCGCCCTGGCCGCCGACCACGTCGCGGCCGGCCACGGACGGGGTGGTGGCGAGCCATCCCGGGACGACGACCCGACACGACCGGAGGACGCGTGAATCCGCTGCTGCTGGACCCGGTGCTGGTCCCCAAACCCTGGGGTGGGCGCCGGCTGGCCTCCCTGGGCGCCGACCTCCCCGACGACGGGCGTGGCTACGGCGAGGCCTGGGTGGTGGCCGACCTCGACCCGGCCGCGACCCCCCAGCGCGACCCGGCCAGCCGCATCCGCAACGGCCCCGCCGCCGGGGCGACCCTGGCCGACCTGCTGGCCGACGACGCCGAGTCGCTGCTGGGTCCCGTGGCGACACACGAGGGTCGCTTCCCCCTGCTGGTCAAGCTGCTCGACGCCGACCAGCACCTGTCGGTGCAGGTCCACCCTCCGGCTGCGGTGGTCGCGGACCACGCGGGCGCCCGGCTCAAGGCCGAGTCGTGGGTGGTGGTCGCGGCCGAACCCGACGCGGTGCTCTTCCTCGGGCTGGTGGACGGGGTGACCCGGCCCCAGGTCCATGACGCCCTGGGCACCACGGCCCTGGTCCCGCTGCTGCGGCGCGTCCCGGCACACGCCGGGGACGTCTTCCACGTCCCGGCCGGCATGGTCCACGCCCTGGGGGCCGGGGTCGTGGTGGCCGAGGTCCAGACCCCGTCGGACACGACCTGGCGGCTGTGGGACTGGACCGACACCTACGACCGGCCCGACCGGGACCTCCACGTCGGGCCGGGCTGGGAGGCGATCGCCGCGTCCTGGGAGACCAACACGACCACGCCGGAGCCGGCGCCCCAGGACGGCCGGTTGGTGACCACCGAGCACTACCGCATCGACCGCGTGACGGTGACCGCCGGGGACCTCGTCGACCCGGCGCCTGGGCTGCCCGTGGTGGTGTCGGTCCTGGCGGGCCACCTCCGCGTCGGCGACGAGGTCCTGGGGCCCGGCGAGGTCGTGGTCGTGCCGGCCTCCTGCGACCGACCACCGGTGGCCGACACCGACGGGATCGTGCTGGCCACCGTCCCGGTCGGCGACGCCACCTGACCGTCGCGGACACCCACGACGTGACGTCCTGGCGTCGCACCGGGCCGCGGCGGCGGCTCCTCGGGGGGATACGGTGGCCGGTCATGCAGATCACGAGACGGGGACGCTGGAGCGGTGTCGGGGACACCGTCGTGCGCGTCGTGGCCTCGGCCCTGGCCCTGGTGGTGCTGGCTGCCGTCCCCTCCCTGGCCGCCGACGGACTGGACGAGATCGGCACGACCACGTGGGACGTGCGTCCCGACGACGGCCGGGCCACCGCGTCGATCCGCCTCGACCTTCGCAACACCACCGAGGACACCGACGAGGGTCGCACCTACTTCGACGGCTACGCCATCGGCGTCCCGATGACGCCCACCGAGGTCGAGGTGAGCATCGACGGCGAGGTCGTCGACCACGAGCTCACGACCCTCGACGACGGCAGCCCCGGAATCGCGTGGGACTTCCCGGACCGGCTCTACCACGACCAGCGTCAACGGTGGCGCATCGACCTGCAGTTCGACTCGGCCCCGCCACGCAGCGACTTCGCCGACGGCCCGCGCGTGACCGAGGGATTCGTGATGGTCCCGATCTGGGCGTGGGGCGCCGACGACGCCGACCTGGTCGTGCTGGTGCCCGTCGAGCTGGACGCCAGGCTCGGCCGGCTGGAGGCCGACGACGTGGTCGACGGACGTGACGTGTTCCGCCGCCGGGACGCCAGCACCTTCTCGGAGTACCTGGTGGGAGCGTCCGACCTGGTCGACCGCGACTCCGACGAGTTCGAGATCGGGCCGACCACGGTGGCGATCGAGTCCTGGCCCGACGACCAGCGCTGGGCCAACCGGATGGCCACCTTCGCCGGGCTCGCGTTGCCCGCACTGGCCGACTGGACCGGCGCCGACTTCGCCGAGGACCGGCTGGTCATCCGCGAGACCGCGAGGCCCGTGGCCGAGGGCTGGGGTGGCTGGAACGACCCGGACGCCAACGTCGTGAGCGTGGGGGAGTCCATCGACCGGGCCCTGTGGACCCACGAGCTGGCCCACAACTGGATCGACGCGGACGAGTTCGCCGACGAGTGGTTGCGCGAGGGCCTCGCCGAGACCGTCACCGCGCAGCTCGCGGAGCCGCTGGGCATCCGGCGCCCGCCCGAGCCGGCACCGACCGACCTGGTGCTGTCGGAGTGGGGCGACGTGCTGGCCACCGCCGACGCCGAGGCCGGAGCGGATCCACGGGCGTGGTACGACGCGACCGAGGAGCTGTACCGCGGGGCCCACTTCGTGGTCGGGTCCGTGGCCGACGAGGTCGGACCGGAGACCTTCCGCCGGATGGTGCGGATGACGCTGCAGGAGGAGTCGGCCTGGGGCGACCTCGGCACCGCGGTCCCGGCCCGCGCCGCCGACTGGCGGGAGTTCCTGGACCTGGCCGAACGGGTGGGGGGCTCCACGACCGCACGCGGGCTCCTGGTGGACCACGTCGTCCCGACCGCCCAGCCCCTGCTGGCACGACGGGACCGGGCGATCGCGGCCTTCGACGACCTGGCCACCGACGACTGGGGCATGCCCACCTCGATCGCCGCCGCCATGCACGTGTGGCGCTTCGACGAGGCCGAGGCCTCCATCGCCGAGGCGCGCAGTGTCCGGGCGGACGTGGACGAACTGGCCGAGCGCGCCGAGGAGATGGGACACCGACTGCCCGACCTCCGGGAACCGTGGGTGGCCGGGGACTTCGACGCGCTGGCCGAACGGATCGCGACGCTCGACGGCGTGCTCGACGACCTCGCGGCACTGGAGGACCAGGCGGCGCAGGCGGGCCTGCCACCACCGCCGGTCGGCGTCGAACTCCGCGACGACGAGCCACCGGCCGCCGCCGAGCGGATCACCGCCGTTCGCGGCGCGATCGCGGGCATCGTCCAGGCAGAGCGGGCGCTGGACCGCGCCGAGGCCGACACCGTCGCCGCGGTGGGCCTGGCGGGCACCGACCCGACCGACCTGCGTCGGCGTGCCCGACGCGCGTTCGCAGCCGGCGACGTGGGCGAGGTCACGGCGGCGACCGACGAACTGGCGAGCCTGGTCGCGGACGCCGACGGCCGTGGGCGGACCCGACTGCTCGGGGCGGGCCTGGCCGCCATGGCCGTGCTGGCCCTGGTGGTCGCACTGGTCGTGCGACGTGGCCGGGGCCCCACGCCATCCGACGACGACGACCGGAGAGCGGACGCCGACGGTCCCCGCCGTGTGCGACCCCTCGAGCCTCGTGCCCACGTCCGGTCGGGATCGCGCACGACGGGCAGCAGGAATCCGACCGAGGACTAGCCTGCAGCGAGTGCCGGGATGACCGGGCTCGCCGGGGGGTCCCGGTGGACGAGGAGGCGCGATGCCCGCGGGCACGGCACGATCGCGCAGGATCGGCGCTCGGGACGTCGGGCGCCCACTGGCCGCACGACTCCTGGCCACCCAACACCCCGACCTCGCCGACCTGACCCTTGGCCGGTCCACGCGTGGCTGGTCGCACACCGTCGTACGGCTCGGCCGCGACCTCGCCGTCCGACTGCCCCATCGCGCGCCCGCCCACCACCACCTCATCAACGAACCGCGGGCCCTGGAGGCACTCGCCGACCTGCTGCCCGTGGCCACGCCCCGGGTGGTGCGGACGGGCCGCCCCGCTCCCGACCTGGCGTACCCGTGGCCCTGGACGGTGGTGCGCTGGGTCCATGGCACGGTGGCGGACCGCGCCACCGCCGACGGGGCGACCCTGGCCGACGACCTGGCGTGCCTCCTGCGCGCCCTGCACCAGGTGGCCCCCGACGACCTCGCCCCCAACCCCGACCGCGCCGGGCCCGTGTCGACTCGCCTGGGCGCCGTGGCCGATCGGTTGCACCGCCCGGGCCTGCCCGACGATCTCCGGCCCGACCTGCTCGCCGACGTCGTTGCCCGCATCGACCACCCGTGGTCGTCGTCACCACGGTGGGTCCACGGCGACCTGCACCCCCGCAACCTGGTCGTGCGCCACGGCCGACTGGCCGGCGTTCTGGACTTCGGCGACGCCCACGCCGGCGACCCGGCCCTGGACCTGTTGCCGGCGTGGATGGCACTGGCGGCTTCCGACCGCCCCCGGCTGCGGGCCGGCCTGCCCCACGTGGACGCGGCGACGTGGCGACGCGGCCGAGCCTGGGCCGTGCACCTGTCCGCGATCCTGGCCACCGAACGCGAGCGCCACCTGCGACGGATCGGCCTGGCGACCCTGCGGGCCGTGCAGGCCGACCTCGTCCGCCCTACTTGACCGCGCCCATCGACAGCCCCTGGACCAACTTGTCCTGCGCGGCGAAGCCGGCGGCGAGCACCGGGATGGACATCGCGAACGAGGCTGCGCACACCTGGGCGAGGAACAACCCCTGGCTGGTCACGAACCCGGTCAGGAACACCGGCGCGGTGGCCGCGACGGTGCTGGTCAGGACGCGCGCCAGCAGCAACTCGTTCCACGAGAAGATGAAGCAGATCAGGCCGGCGGCAGCGATCCCGGGCATGATCACGGGCGCGATCACGTCCTTGAGCGTGCGCAGCAGCCCGGCCCCGTCCACGGCCGCCGCCTCCAGCATCTCGGTCGGCACCTCGGCAAGGAACGACTGCAGCATCCACACCGCGATCGGCAGGTTCATCGCCGTGTAGAGCAGGATCAGGTAGAAGATGTTGTCCAGCAACCCGGTGTACTGCGCGATCAGGTACAGCGGCAGGATCCCGGCCACGATCGGCAGCATCTTCGTGGACAGGAAGAAGAACATCACATCGGTCCACTTCTCGACCGGACGGATCGACAACGCGTAGGCGGCGGGAATCGCCAGGACCAGCACGAGCGCGGTGGACAGCACGCTCGCGGTCAGCGAGTTGGCCAGCGGTGGCCACGGACCGGCGTCGAGGAACGCGCGGTAGCCCTCCAGGCTCAGCGGCGCGAAGACGCTGGGGGGGTTGGTGGCGGCGTCGGTCTCGCGGTGCAGCGAGGTCAGCACCATCCAGGCGAAGGGTGTGAAGAACAGCAGCCCGACGATCCAGGCCAGCACGCCCAGCAGGGTGTCGCCCCGCCGGGCCGGCGTCGAGGCCTCGGGGACCTGGTCGGCCGTGTCCGTGGCGGCGGGGTCAGCGGCTGTGGCGCTCATCGGGACTCCTCCTGGAACAGGCTGAAGGCGGTGCGCAGGGCGAACATGGCGATCAACAGCGTCCCGAGGACCGTGACGACGCCGGCTGCGGATGCCCGGCCGTAGTCCTGGGCCGTGTAGAAGGTCTGGTAGATGAAGTAGGGCAGGTTGGCCGTGCCGAGCCCGCCGGAGGTGATGGTGAACACCGCGTCGAAGTTCTGGACGACGTAGATCGCGCCCAGCAGCGTCGACAGCTCGATGTACTGGCGCAGGTGTGGCAACGTCAGGTACCGGAAGATCTGCCCGGACGACGCGCCGTCCACCTGGGCGGCCTCCACGGCGTCCAGGGGTCGGCTCTGGAGGCCGGCCAGCAGGATCAACATCATGAATGGCGTCCACTGCCACACCAGGGCGGCCGCGATGGCCGCCAGCGGGAACGACGAGATCCAGTCCGGCTGGGGCGCGTCGGGGCCGAAGATCCAGGTCAGGATGCCGTTGAAGAGTCCGTACTCGGGGTTGAACAGGGCGTGCTTCCACAGCAAGGCCGAGGCGACCGGCACCACCAGGAACGGGGTGATCATCAGGGTGCGGACCACTCCCCGACCCGGAAAGGTCCGGTCGAGCAGCAACGCGATCCCCAGCCCCAACACGGCACTGACCAGGACCACCGAGAGGGTGAGGATGATCGTGACCCACACGGCGCGACGGGCGTTGGTGTCGGTGAAGACCTGCACGAAGTTGTCGAGCCCGGCGAAGCCGCGTTCCGCGGGGTAGTAGGCATTCCAGTTCATGAACGAGATGATGACCGTGCCCACGAACGGCAACTGGGTCATCACGATGGTGAAGATCAGGGCGGGGAGCAACGGCGCCCGACGGACCCAGGCACTGGCGCCCGCTCCGGTGGAACCGGTGGGCTCGCTCGACGGTCCGTCGGACGTCGTGGCGGTCCTGGCCGCGGTGGTGGTGCTCATGACGATTCCTGTCGGGTCTGGTAGCGCTCGGACACGTCCTCGGCCAGTTCCTGGCCACGCGCCAGGGCGTCGTCGACGGTCATTCGCCCGGCGATGGCCGAACTGACGTCCTGGCTGATCTGGGTCCCCAGGGCCGGGAATTCGGGAATGTCCACGAACTGGATGCCGGGAGCCGGCCGGGGCTGGACACCGGGGTCGGTCGGATCGGCGGCGAGGATCGCCTGGCGCGTGGGTTCGGCGAAGGCCTCGGCCTCGGCGAGGTAGTCCGGGTTGTCGTAGGTCGAGGAGCGCTTGCCGGCCGGGACCCGGGCCCAGCCCAACTCGCTGCCGACCAGCTCCTCGTACTCCTGGCCGGACGCCCAGGACACGAACTCCCAGGCCTGTTCCTTGTGCTCGCTGGCCGCCTGGATGCCCCACGCCCAGGTGTAGAGCCACCCGGAGCTGTCGGTCTCCACGGTCGGCGCCGCCACGTAGCCGATGGAGCCCGCGACCGGGGAGTCCGCCGCCTCCAGCGATCCGGCCGCCGAGGTCGCGTCGTACCACATCGCCACGTTGCCCTGGGTCAGGTTGTTGAGGCACTCGGTGAACCCGGCCTGTGCGGCCCCGGCCTCGCCGTGGTCGCGGACCAGGTCGACGTAGAACTGGACCGCCTCGGTGAAGGCAGGATCGTCGACCATCGCGTTCCAGTCCTGGTCGAAGTAGGTGCCGCCGAAGGTGTTGACGACGGTCGTCAGTGGGGCCATCACCTGGCCCCAGCCCGGCAACCCGCGCAGGCAGATGCCCGCCATGCCCGGCTGGGCGCCGTCGACCTCGGCGGCGATGTCGGCGACCTCCTGCCACGTGGGCTCGTCGGGCATCTCCAGCCCCGCCTCCTCCATCACGTCGGTGCGGTACATCAGGAACGACGACTCGCCGTAGAAGGGCTGGCCGTAGACCGAACCGTCGAAGGACAGCGACTCGGTCATCGGTCCCAGGATGTCGTCGGCCGCGTAGGCGGTGTCCCGGGCCAGGTAGTCGTCCATCGGCGCGATCCAGCCCGCGCCGGCATAGATCGGGATCTCGAAGTTGGACAACGAGGCGACGTCGTACTGGCCGGCCTGGCTGGAGAACTCCTGGCTGATCTTGTCGCGCACGTCGTTCTCGGTCAGCACCGTGTAGTTGACGGTGATGCCCGTCTCGGCCGTGAAGTGCTCGTCGGTCAACGCCTGCAGGTCGATCATCTGGGGGTTGTTGACCATCAGGACGTTGATGGAGTCGGGACCACCTCCACCGATGCCGCCGCCGCCCCAGCCGGCTGGCCCCCCGCACCCGACCATGCCCACCGCCGCCACCGTCACCAAGGGCAACCATCGCGGTGGTCGGGGTCGTCGCCTGCGCATGGATGGGGTGGTCACGGGGTCCTCCTGCCGTCACGCCGCCGGAGCGGTCCGTCCTGCTCAGCGGTGGTGCTCATCGGGAGTGGTCCTGGGTTGCTCGTTTGAGCACTTCAGTGCACATATGGAGTAGAGTCGATGAACGACGTCCTGTCAACGGGTCGGGCCACGACCGACCGAGCGCCGGCTCGGGCATACTCTGGTCCGCGGCAACCGGGGGGTGGCGATGACCAGGCATGCGACCGCGCCGTCCGAGGACCGCCCGTTCCCGTCCGCGACGCTGACGCCGTCGTCCAGCGGACCGGCACGCCTGGTCCTGATGGCCGGGATCGCCCGCCGCCACTACGTCGACCAGAAGTCCAAGGTCGAGATCGCCGACGAGTTCGGCATCAGTCGGTTCAAGGTCGCGCGACTGCTCGAGGCAGCCCGGGACGAGGGCGTCGTGCGGATCGAGATCGTTCGCAGCGGACGCGTCGACGTCGACCTGTCGGCCCGGCTCCAACAGCGCTTCGGGCTGCGCCATGCCGTGGTGGTGGACACCGGCGACGGCGACGAGCGCGAACGGCGGGGCGAACTGGCCGCCGCGGCGGCCCGGTTGCTGACGGAGGTGCTGACCCCCGACGACGCGCTCGGCGTGCCCTGGTCACGCACGGTGCACGCCACGAGCCTCCACCTGCGACACCTCCCGCCGATCCCGATCCTGCAGATGACCGGCTCGATGGAGGTCCCGGACGTCGACAGCAGCACCGTGGACATCGTGCGTCGGCTGGCCCGACTGGCCGGCGGCGACTCGTCGATCTTCCATGCCCCGTTCCTGCTCGACGACGTCGACACCGCTGCCGCGTTGCGGCGCCAGCCCGCCGTGGCCCGGGGACTGGCCGCGGCGGCCGACGCGACCCGTGCGATCGTCGCGGTGGGTGCCTGGGCGGACGGCCAGTCCACCGTGCACGACGCGCTGGACCCGGCCGCCCGGCGGGCCGCGGCCGACGCCGGGGTCATCGGCGAGGTGGCCGGCGTCGTGGTGGGCACCGACGGCGGACCGGTCGACACGACGTTGGCGGACCGCCTCGTCACGGTGGACCACGCCGTGCTGCGCGACATCGCCGAGGTCATCGCCATCGCTGACGACGTCCGTCGCACGGAGGTGGTCCGAGCCGCCCTGGTCGGCGGGCTGGTGGAGTCGCTGGTGGTCGGCGACGAGTTGGCCGGTGCCCTGCTGGCGGGCTGACCTGGCCCGTGCCCGGTGCAGGTCCGTTCAGTCGTCCACGACCGCCAGCGCGTCACCCGCGATGGTGGCCTCCTCGGCGGTGGCCACGACCAGCACGACCGGGTCGGCCCCGGCCGGGCTGATGCGCACCGGTCCGTCCCCGGGATCGGCAGCGGCGTTGGCGGCCGGGTCCAGGTGCAGGCCGAGGTGGCCGAGCGGCTCGACCACGGCGGCACGCGTGGCCGGGTCGTGCTCCCCGATGCCGGCCGTGAACACCAGGGCATCCAGTCCACCCAGCTCCGCCAGGTACGCCCCCACGTAGCCACGGATGCGTCGCGCCATCACGGCCAGCGCGAGCGCGGCGTCGTCGTCACCGTCGTCGGCGGCGGCCCGCAGGGCGCGGACGTCGTTGGCCCCACCCAGGCCCACCAGGCCGGACTCACGGTTGAGCACGCGCTCGACCTCCGCGACCTCCATCCCCGCCCGGACCAGGTGGAACACCACCCCCGGGTCGAGGTCACCGGCGCGCGTGCCCATCACCAACCCGGCCAACGGCGACATGCCCATCGAGGTGTCCACGGACCGGCCACCGTCCACCGCGCACGCCGAGGCCCCGTTGCCCAGGTGCAGGGTCACCAGGCGCAGCTCGGACAGCGGACGTGCGAGTGCCTGCGCGGCGGCCTCGGCCACGGACCGATGGGAGGTCCCGTGGAAGCCGAACCGGCGGACGCCGTGGTCGACGTACCAGGTCGTCGGGACCGCGTAGCGGTAGGCGTCGGGTGCCAGGGTGGTGTGGAAGGCGGTGTCGAACACGGCCACGTGGGGCAGGTCGGGCCACCGGCGCCGCGCGATCCGGATGCCGGCCACCGCCGGGGGGTTGTGCAGCGGCGCCAGCGGGGCGAGGTCGTCGAGGCGGTCCACCACCTCGTCGGTGACCAGGGTCGGGGTCGTGAAGTCCTCGCCGCCGTGGACCACGCGGTGGCCGATCGCCACCAGGTCCCGGTCCAGGCTCGCGCCGGACAGGGCGTCCACCACCCGTCGAAGCGCGTCGTCGTGGTCGGCCACGACCGTCCGGGCGCTGGTGGGGTCACCGTCGGCCGGGGTGAGGTGGACCGCGCCCTGCTCCTCCCCGATCCCCTCGACCAGGCCGGAGCCCACCGAGTCCAGCGGCGCGTCCGGCGCGGGGCGGTCGAACACCTCGTACTTGACCGAGGAGCTGCCGGTGTTGAGCACCAGCACCCTCACGGTGACTCCCCGTCCGGAGTCGCCGAGTCCTCGTCGGCCTCCTGGGCCTGGATCGCGGTGATGGCGACGGTGTTGACGATGTCGGGCACGAGGCAGCCACGTGACAGGTCGTTGACCGGCTTGCGCAGTCCCTGCAGGATCGGACCGATCGCGATCGCCCCGGCGGAGCGCTGCACCGCCTTGTAGGTGTTGTTGCCGGTGTTGAGATCCGGGAACACGAACACGGTGGCCCGGCCCGCGACCGAGGACTCGGGCAGCTTCTTGGCGCCGACGCCCACGTCCACGGCGGCGTCGTACTGGATGGGTCCCTCGATGGCCAGGTCCGGGGCGGCCTCCCGGGCGAGCTCGGTGGCCCGCGCCACGCGCTCGACGTCCTCACCGGAGCCCGACTCGCCCGTGGAGTAGGACAGCATCGCGACCTTGGGCTCGATGTCGAACATGCGGGCGGTCTGGGCCGACGACACCGCGATGTCGGCCAACTGCTCCGGCGTCGGGTTGGGGATGATGGCGCAGTCGCCGTACACCAGGACGCGGTCGGCCAGGCACATCAGGAACACGCTGGAGACGTTCGACACCCCCTCCCGCGTGCGCACGAACTCGAACGCGGGACGGATGGTGTGGGCGGTGGTGTGGGCCGCGCCGCTGACCATCCCGTCGGCGTCTCCGAGGTGGACCATCATCGTCGCGAAGTAGCTGACGTCGCCCATCACCTCCTCGGCCCGGTCCAGGACCATGCCCTTGTGCGACCGGGCCTCGACGTAGGCCTCGGCGTAGCGCTGGCGGTGCTCGGAGGTGGCCGGGTCGACGACCGACACGCCGTCCAGGTCGACACCGGCGGCGGACGCCCGTCGACGCACGTCGTCGGGGTCACCGAGGATCGTGAGTTCCACGACGTTGCGGGCACGCAGCAGCGACGCGGCCTTGAGCACGCGCTCGTCGTCGCCCTCGGGCAGCACGATGTGGCGCCGGTCGGACCGGGCGCGTTCGATCAGGTCGTACTCGAACATCATCGGGGTCATCCGGTCCGAGCGCGACACCTCCAGGCGGGCCAGCAGCGCATCGATGTCGACGTGTTCCTCGAACAGGCCGAGCGCCGTGGCGATCTTGCGGCTCGACTGGGCGGTGATCAGTCCGGGCACTCGCGACACCGCCTCGGCCGTGTCGTAGGTGTCGTCGTCCACGGCGTGGATGGGCATCGGGACCCCGCCCATGCCGGCCACGAGGTCGAGGATCTCGGGGGCCGGTTCCAACCCACCCGACAGGATCATCCCGGCCACGTCGGGCTGGGTGTCCGACACCCGGCTGGCCAGGACACCGACCAGCACGTCGGGGCGGTCCCCCGGCGCGATCACCAGCGACCCCTCCTCCAGTCGCGACAACAGGTTGGGCAGCGACATCGCCGCGACCTTGACCGACGTGACCGGGACCTCGCTGTCGACGGCGCCGGCGACGACCTCGCGGGCGCCGAGGGCCGCGACCACCTCGGCGTACGTCGGCATGCCCAGCACCGGGTCCTCGGGGACGGCCGCGGTGACGGCATCGAGGTCGGCCAGCGCCCCACGCAACTCCTCCAGGTCCTCCTCGGCGACGCGGTTGACCACGATCGCGGTGGTCACGACCCCCTCCTCGGACAGCAGGTGCTGCGTGAGGCGGGCCTGGTCGGCGACGTCGTGGGGGCTCTGGCCCCGACCGGACAGCACGGCCACGACCGACGCCCCGAGGTTGCTGGCCACACGGGCGTTGAACTCGAACTCCAGCGCCGCCCGGGTCCCGGTCTGGTCGCTTCCCTCCACGACCACGAACCGACATCGGCTGGCGAGGTCGCGGTAGGCCGCGATGACCCCCTTGACCACCTCGTCCTCGCGTCCCTCGGCCAGCAGCGAGTCGACCTCCTCGTCGCTCCAGGCGTGGCCGATCCGGTCGTCCAGCTGGTAGCGATCGCGCATCAGCGCCATCCGGTGGTCGTCGTCACCGGTGACGACCGGGCGGAAGTAGCCGAGCCGACCGACCCGGCGGCTCAGGACCTCCATCAGACCGAGTGCGACCAGCGACTTGCCGGAACGGGGCTGCACCGCGGCCAGGTAGAGGGCGCGGGCGCTGGAGGAGGTCATGGGGCGAGCCTAGGTGATGCCCCCCGGGACGCGCGGCCGGACCGATGCCCCACGGGTCGCGCGGCGACGGCGATCCACGCCCGGAACGGCCCGGCTCAGGTGGGTGGCGGCGCCGTGCTGGCACGGGGGACCAGGACCACCGGGACCTCCTCCGACCCGGCTCGTCCGGCCGCACCGCCCTCGACCTGCTCGAGCAGGACCTGCAGGCTTCGCTTCCCGACCTGGTCGAAGTCCTGGCGGACGGTGGTCAGTGGCGGCGCGAAGAAGGCGGCCTCCGGCACGTCGTCGAACCCGACGATGCTGACGTCGCGGGGGATCGCCAGACCGGCCTCGTGCACGGCCCGGTACAGGCCCAGCGCCATCGGGTCGTTGCCGACGAACACCGCCGTCACCTCCTGTCCCGACGCCAGCAGTTCGTGGCCCAGTTCGTGGCCCGACCGGGCACCCCAGTCCCCCTCCAGCAGCGGCGGCACGTCACGGCCCGCGGCCAGGAGGGTGTCACGCCACCCAGCCGCGCGGGCAGCCGCCTCCACCCAGTCCTGGGGTCCGGCGAGGTGATGGACGGTGTCGTGTCCCAGGTCGAGCAGGTGCGTGGTGGCCAGGCGGGCACCCCCGTACTGGTCGATGGTCACCGAGGCCACGTCACCGCCGCTGCCGCCGAGCACGGCCACGACGGGCAGGTCGGCCGGCAGCACCGACAGGGCTTCCACGGCCGTCGGCCGCGGGGTCATGACGACGAGGCCGTCGATCCCCTGGTCCCCCAATCGACGCACGGCCAGGTCGATGGAGGCCGGGTCCAGCGACCGCAGGCTGGCCACGCTGACGAAGTAGCCGGCCTCCCGCGCCGCCTCCTGGATGCCGAACAGCGTCGAGGCCGGACCGAACAGGGTCGTGTTGAACCCGACCACGCCCAGCACCTGCGACCGTCCCGTCACCAGCGCACGTGCCGCGGCGTTGGGCCGGTAGTCCAGTTCCGCCATCGCCTCCCGGACGCGACGTCGCGTCGCCGCGGCGACGGGGGCCGTGTCGTTGACGACCCGAGACACCGTCATCTGCGACACCCCGGCCCGTTCGGCCACGTCGGCCATGACCACGGTGCGCGCACCCGTCGTCCGCGCCGGCTCGTCCCCGGCGTCACTCACGTGTGGTCCTCTGGCGTGCGCATGTGGGCACTCCCCGTCCGTCGCCCGGGTGGGCCCGTCACCCCGTGTCACGGGCCCGTGCGACGCCCTGCAGGGTAGTTGGGCCGGTCGGACGGGTCGGTTCGCCCGCAGATCCGTTCCCACAGGTACTGGCGCGGGTGACCAGCGTCGCCGGCACGACCGTCGCGTCCGGGCCGTCCCCGCCGGCGATCTGGTCCAGCAGGCTCGCGACGCTGCGCCGGCCGACCTCGTCGAAGGCCTGGCGCACGGTGGTGAGTGGCGGGGCGAAGAAGGCCGACTCCGGGATGTCGTCGAAGCCGACCACGCTGAGGTCCTCGGGGATCCGCAGGCCGTGCTCGCTGACGGCCCGGTACAGCCCCAGGGCCATGGCGTCGTTGGCCACGAACACCGCCGTCACCTCGGACCGCGCCAGCAGGGTCGCCCCCAGGGCATGGCCCGAGGCCGGACTCCAGTCCCCGACCAACACCTCGGGGACGTCCCGTCCCGACTCGTCCAGCACCTGTTGCCAGCCACGACGACGCCCCACGCCCTCCACCCAGTCGTCGGGCCCCGCGAGGTGGACGACGGTCTCGTGTCCCTCGTCGAGCAGGTGGCGGGTGGCCAGCGAGGCCCCGCCCTGCTGGTCGATGGTCACCGACGCGATGGGCGCCGCCTCGGACGTGTGCACCGCCACGGCGGGCAGGTCGCGCGGCAGCGCCACCAGGGTCGCCAGCGCGGCCTCGTGGGGCGCCATCACGAGCACGCCCTCCACCCCCTGCGCACGCAGGCGCTGGACCACCGATCGGACCACGTCGGGGTCCAGCGACCGCACGCTGTCCACGGTGACGAAGTAGCCGGCGTCGCGGGCCGCCTCCTGGAAGCTGAACAGGGTCGATGCCGGGCCGAACAGGGTCGTGTTGAACCCGATGACGCCCAGCACGCCCGAGCGCCCGGTCACCAGCGCCCGCGCCGCCACGTTGGGGCGGTAGTCCAGCAGGGCCATCGCGCGCTCGACCCGCTGCCGGGTCTCCGGGCGGACCGAGCCGGTCCCGTTGACCACGCGGGACACCGTCATCAGCGACACCTCGGCCCGACGCGCCACGTCGGCCATCACGACCGAGCGTCCGTCGCCATCCCCCACCCCCCCGGCGCCGTCACCATCCCCGACACCGTCACCAACCCCGACGCCGTCACCATCCCCGACGACGGCGGCACCATCGGGGGTCGACGGGGAGGCGTCGGGGGGGACGTCGTGGGGGGCGGCGGCCATGGGCTCCTCGGGGACGGGCGGCAGCGTCAGCCGAGTCCCAGTCGGAAGGCGGCGTCGTTCCAGCGCAACTCGTGCTCGAGGTCGGCCAGGTCGGTGTCGCCGTCGATGGTGACCAGTTCGACGCCCACCATCCGGGCGAGGTCGGCCACCTCCTCGGGGCCGATCGCGGTGCTGTGGCTGGAGTGGTGGGACCCACCCGCCAGGATCCACCCCTCGGCCGACGTCGCGAGGTCCGGCCGCGGCTGCCACAGCGTTCTCGCGACGGGCAGGTTGGGCATGGGCTCGGGTGCCTCCACGACGTCCACCACGCAGGCCGTCATCCGGAAGCGGTCGCCGAGGTCGATCACCGAGAAGTTGACCGCGACCCCGGGTTGGGCGTCGAAGACCAGCCGCACGGGGTCCTCGCGATCGCCGATGGACAGCGGATGGACCTCGCAGCGGGGCCGGCCCGCCGCGATCGTGGGACAGACCTCCAGCATGTGGGCGCCCAGCACGAAGCTCCCCGACGGGTCGAGGTGGTAGGTGTAGTCCTCCATGAAGCTGGACCCACCGGGCCGTCCGTGGGCCATGACCTTGGTGGCACGCACGAGCGCGGCCGTCTTCCAGTCGCCCTCGGCGCCGAAGCCGTAGCCGTCGACCATCAGTCGCTGGGCCGCGATGCCCGGCAGTTGGGCCACCCCGTACAGGTCCTGGAAGGTGTCGGTGAACCCCACCAGTTCCTCGTCTGCCAGCCATTGTCGGAGCCCGAGCTCGATCGCCGCCGCATCCCGCAGCGACCCGTGCCGGTCCCCGTCGGGCAGCAGTTCCGACGCCATGTCGTACTCGTCGGCATACGCCTCGCACAGGGTCGTGACCTCGCCGTCGGACAGCTCGGCGACACGTCCCGACAGCTCGCCGATGCCATAGCCGTTGACCTCGTAGCCGAACACCCGTTGGAACTCGACCTTGTCGCCCTCGGTGACCGCGACCTCGCGCATGTTGTCGCCCAGCCGACCGAGTCGGGCACCGCGGGCGTCGGCCCGGGCGAACGCTGCCCGCGACCACGTGGCCAGCCGGGCGCCCACGTCCGGGTCCTCCCAGTGACCCGCCACCACCTTTCGACGGATGCGCATCCGCGAGGCCATGTGGCCGAACTCGCGGTCACCGTGCGCAGACTGGTGGGCGTTCATGTAGTCCATGTCGATGTCGGCCCACGGCAGGTCCCGGGAGAACTGCGTGTGCAGGTGGACCCACGGCACGGCCAGGTCACCCAGGAAGGAGATCCACATCCGGGCCGGCGAGAAGGTGTGCATCCACAGCACCAACCCCGCGCAGCGCGGGTCGGCGTTGGCCTCCCCGACCAGTCGGGCGAGCTCGTCGGGGGTCGTCATCACCGGCTTGCGCACCAGCGGCAGCGCCAGGCCCGCGTTGTCGTCGAGCCACCCCGCGATCGCGTCGGCGTTGGTCGCGACCAGGTCGAGCGTGTCGTCGCCGTAGAGGTGCTGGCTGCCCGTGACGAACCAGAGGTCGTGGTCACCGGACGGGATCATGTCGTCTCCTCTGGGCCGGGACCCCTCATCGAGGTCGGACGGCCCTGGTGGGTGCGGCACGACCCGGGTGGTCCCGGGTCGTCCCGTGCTGCGAACGATGGTCGGTCGGCGGGGGTGGTCGACGGGGTCTGCCGGGTCCACGATGGTCCGCCTGGTCGGCGCGATGCGGGGCGCCTACTGGCCGTACACGTGCTGGTAGCGGTCGTGGAGGGCGTCGACGTCGTCGGGCGCGATCGGCGTCGGCGTGCCGAGTTGCCGGGCCAGCAGCACCGAGCGGGCGTTGTCCTCGCACAGCACCGCGGCCTTGACGGCGGCAGTGGCCGATTCCCCGATCGTGAAGGGCCCGTGGTTGGCCATCAGCACGGCCGGCGACCGATGGCCACGCAGCGTGTCGACGATCCCCCGCCCGATCGAGTCGTCGCCGATGAGGGCGAACGGGCCGACCGGGATCTCGCCCCCGAACTCGTCACCGATGCCGGTGAGCACGCACGGCACGGGCTCGCCCACGGCGGCGAACGCACAGGCGTACGGGCTGTGGGTGTGCACGACGCCGTTGACATGGTCCATGTGGCGGTAGACGTAGGCGTGCGCGGCCGTGTCGCTGCTGGGGCCCAGGGACTGACCGGCGACCGCGTTGCCGTCCAGCGTGCACAGCACCATGGACGCCGGGTCGAGGTCGTCGTAGGACACCCCGGACGGCTTGATCAGGAAGTGGTCACTGTCGGGCACCCGGGCCGACACGTTGCCCGCGGTCCACACCACCAGTCCCCACCGCACCAGTTCGGCATGCAGGTGGGCGAGGTCCTCGCGCAGGTCGTCCAGCGACGGGTCGTCGGGGGCCAGGTCGATCGCGGTCTCGGTCGTCATCGGGTCCGGGCCTGTCGTCGGAGGTCACGGAGGCGGTGCATCACGTCGTTGCCACCCTCGCCGAAGTACTCGTGCAGTTCGCGGTACTCGGCGTAGAGCGCGTCGTAGGCATCGGCGGCGTCGTCGTCGGGCTCGTACACCCCGCGGGTGACCGAGCCCATGGCCTCGGCGGCGGCATGGATGTCGGGATGGGCCCCGGCCGCGACCGCGGCGTGCATGGCCGACCCGAGTGCCGGTCCCTGCGACGAGCCGATCGTGCTCAGCGGCATCCGGGTGACGTCGGCGTAGATCTGCATCAGGAGTTCGTTCTTGAGCAGGCCGCCGGCGACGACCAGCTCGGTGACGGGCACGCCCGACTCCGTGAAGGCCTCCACGATCCGGCGGGTGCCGTAGGCGGTGGACTCCAGCAGGGCGCGGTAGACCTCGTCGGGACGCGTGGCCAGGGTCAGGCCGACCACCACCCCCGACAGCTCGTGGTCGACCAGCACCGACCGGTTGCCGTTGAGCCAGTCCAGGGCGACCAGCCCGTGCGCGCCGACGGACTCGTCGGCGGCCCGCGCGGTCAGCCACTCGTGGACGTCCATCCCCGAGTCCTCGGCGGCCTCGTGCACCGCCGGCGGGACGGCCTGGTCGACGAACCAGGCGAAGATGTCACCCACCCCGCTCTGGCCGGCCTCGTAGCCCCACAGCCCGGGCACGATCCCGCCGTCGACCACGCCGCACATCCCCGGCACCTCGGCCAGGTGGTCGGCGTTCATCACGTGGCAGGTCGAGGTGCCCATGACCAGCAGCATCTGGCCGGGCCGCGTGGCCCGGGCGGCGGGGGCGGTCACGTGGGCGTCCACGTTGCCGGCACAGACCGCGATCCCCTCGGGCAGCCCGGTCCAGCCCGCGGCCTCGGCCGTCAGGCCGCCGACCCGATCACCGAGGTCGGCGATCTCGTGGGCGACCTTGTCCTCGACGAACCCCTCGAAACCGTCGGCCAACGCACCGAGGTAGTCGCGGGTCGGGTACTGGCCGTCCTGGCGCACCGCCTTGTAGCCGGCGGTGCAGGCGTTGCGCACGTAGGTGCCCGTCAGCTGCCACACGATCCAGTCGGCGGCCTCGACCCAGTGGTCCATGCGGTCGTAGACGTCCCGCGCGTCCTCGAACAGCTCCAGTCCCTTGGCCAGCTCCCACTCGGAGCTGAGCCGACCGCCGTACCGACGGATCCATGGCTCGCCCCGTTCGTGCGCCAACGCATTGATTCGATCGGCCTGGCCCTGGGCCGCGTGGTGCTTCCACAGCTTGACCCAGGCGTGGGGTCGGTCGCGGAACTCCTCGAGGTCCGACAGCGGGGTGCCGTCCGCCAGGGTCGGCAGCACCGTGCACGCGGTGAAGTCGGTCCCGATGCCAACCACCCGGGCCGGGTCCACGCCGCTGGCGGCGAGGGCCTTCGGGACGGCCTCCCGAAGCACGTCGACGTAGTCGCCCGGGGCCTGCAGGGCCCAGTCCGGTGGCAGTTCGGCCCCCGACGAGGCATCCAGGTGGGTGTCCATCACCCCATGGCCGTAGTCGTGGACGGCCGAGGCGAGCACCTCGCCGTCACGCACGCGCACCACCACGGCGCGGCCCGACAGGGTGCCGTAGTCGACCCCGACCACGACGGCGTCGGACCCCGGACCGGTGCCAGCCCGGCCCTCGGTCCCGTGCTCGGTCTCGTGCTCGGTCTGGGGCTCGGTCTCGTGCTCGGTCTGGGGCCCGGTCTCGTGCTCGGTCTGGGGCTCGGTCTCGTGCTCGGTCTGGGGCTCTGTCTGGGCGTGGGGCTCGGGGGCGGACATGGCCATCCTCGTGGTCGTGGTCGGTCGGGAGCGGGTCCGCTCGTCAGGTGGAGGTGCGGCCGGTGGCCGTGAGGACCCGCTGCAGGGAGACGAACACGAACAGCAGGACGCCGATGGCGATGCGGGTCCACCACGAGCTCAGGGTCCCCTCGAAGGTGATCATGGTCTGGATCAGGCCCAGGACGAACACGCCCAGCAGGGACCCGATGACGAAGCCGCTCCCCCCGGTCAGCAACGTCCCCCCGATGACGACCGCGGCGATGGCGTCCAGCTCCATGCCGACGCCGGTCAACGAGTAGCCCGACCGGCTGTAGACGGCGAACACGATGCCCCCGACGCTGGCGCAAACGCCACTGACCACGTACACCGCGATCTGGACCCGCCCGACGGCCAGCCCCATCAGTCGGGCCGAGTCGTCGCCGGACCCCAGCGCGTACACCGTGCGTCCGAAGCGGGTGAAGTGCAGCGCCCAGAACGCCAGGGCCACCGACGCCAGCGCGATCAGGCCGCTCGGCGTGAGGGTGAACCCCCCGGGCAGGCCCCAGCGCAGGCCCGACATGGACACGATCGTGGCATCGGTGATCGGGATGGAGTCCAGGCTGATGACGAAGCTGAGGCCCCGGGCGAAGAACATCGAGGCCAGTGTGGCGATGAAGGGCTGGATCTCGAACACGAACACCATGATGCCCACCGCCAGGCCGATGACCGCACCGATGGCGATGGCCATGGGCAGGACCAACCCGACCGACCACTCGTTGGCCAACATGTTGGCCGTGAAGACGCTGGACAGCGCAACCATGGCGCCGACGGACAGGTCGATGCCACCGGTCAGGATCACGAACGTCATGCCCACGGCCAGCAGGACCAGGTGGGCGTTGTTGATCAGCAGGTTGGACAGGTTCAGGGGGCTCAGGAAGTTGTCGTAGCGGAGGCCGCCGACGACCAGCATCACGACCAGGACCACGACGGTCCCGATCACCGGGAGGTAGCGGCGGTCGAAACGCGGCGCCCAGTCGGCCAGGGAACCGACCATGCCGGACCGTGCGTCGTGGGTGGTCATGCCGCACCCTCCTCGGCGAGCCGGGTTCGCGCCGTGGCGATCCGGGCTCGCAGTCGTTGGCGCAGGACCGGGGACTGCAGCAGGGTGACCACGATGACCACGATGGCCTTGAACAGGGGGGTCACCGCCGGTGGGATCCCCAGGATCGTGACGGTGATCTCGAGCGTGGCGATGATCAGCACGCCGACCAGCGTCCCGCCGAGCGAGTACTTGCCCCCCATCAGCGAGGTCCCCCCGATGACCACGGCCAGGATCGCGTCCAGTTCGATGAACAACCCGGCGTTGTTGGCGTCGGCGGCCATGACCGTCGAGGACTCGATCAGGCCGGCGATGCCCGAGAACAGCGAGCAGATGACGTAGGCGGTGAAGATGATCGCGCCCGCCTTGACCCCCGCCAGCCGGCTGGCACTGGGGTTGATCCCGACCGACTCCAGCATCATGCCCAGGGCGGTCCGACGCGTGACCACGATCATCAGCACCAACAGGCTCCCGGCGATGACGGTCGGGACCGGGATGCCGAGCAGGTGGCCGCCCCCGATCCAGCGATAGGGCTGGCTGTTGATGGTGGTGATCGCCCCGCCGGTGATGAGCATGGCGACCCCACGTCCCGCCGTGAACAGGATCAGGGTCGCGATGATGGGCTGGATCCCCATGGTCGTGACCAGCATCCCGTTGAACGCCCCGAGCACGGCACACACCGCGAGCGTGATGCCCACGGCGCCCAGGACCGTGCCCACCGAGTCGGGATCGGGGGCGGCCGCGATGCGGCTGGTCGCGAGTGCGCCGGCGATGGCCAGCACGGCACCGACCGACAGGTCGATGCCGCGGGTGGCGATCACCAGGGTCAGGCCGACCGAGACGAGCAGCAGCGGCGCGCCGTTGCGCAGGATGTCGATCGGGCCACCGAACAGGTGTCCGTCGCGGATCGTGATGGACAGGAAGCCCGGCGTGCTGATCGCGTTGGCGGCCAGCAGGGCCACCAGCGCGATGATCGGCCAGAACAGGTTGTGCCGGGTCATCGACTGCCAGTTCATGCCACGACTCCTTCGGCCCGACCGTCGGCGTCGCCGGCGACGGCCCCGTCCGCGCCGCCATGGTCACCGTCGGCGGCATCCGGGTCGTCGCCGCCCCGGGCGATGAGGCCGATGAGGTCGTCGACGCTCACCTCGGCGGTGTTGACGACCTCGTTGACCTTCCTGCGGTCGTGCATGATGACGATGCGGTGGCTGAGCCGGACGACCTCCTCGAGCTCGGCCGAGATGAACACCACCCCCATCCCGCCATCGGCGAGTTCGGCCACCAGCCGCTGGATCTCGGTCTTGGCGCCGATGTCGATGCCGCGGGTCGGCTCGTCCAGGATCACCAGGGACGGATCCATCGCCAACCACCGCGCCAGCAGCACCTTCTGCTGGTTGCCACCGGACAGGTTGTTCATCCTGGCCTCGGGGTTGGTGGGCCGGATGTCGAGTGCGGCGATGTACTTGTCCACGACCTCGTCGACACGGCGACGCGGCAACGGCTTGATCCAGCCACGACGTGCCTGCATGCCCAGGACGATGTTCTCGCGGATGGTCAACTCGCCGACCACGCCGTCGCGCTTGCGATCCTCCGAGGCGTAGGCCACGCCGTGGTCGAGTCCGGCGCGAGGGGTGCGCAGCCTCACGGTCGTGCCGTCCAGCGCGAGCGTGCCGTGGTCGGGGCGATCGGCGCCACACAGCAGGCGAGCGACCTCGGAGCGACCCGAGCCCAACAGTCCGGCCAGGCCGACGACCTCGCCCCGCCGCACGACCAGGTCGTAGGGTTCGACCGAGCCCCGGCGTCCCAGGTCGTCGGCCTGCAGCAGGGTGTCGCGGCTGGAGTCGACGTCCTCGACGGTGTGGACCTGGTGCTCCTGGATGTCCTCCAGCTCCTGCAACGTGTCACCGATCATGCGTGACACGAGGTCGAGGCGCTCGAGTTCCTCGGTGCGGTACTCGCCGACGAGTTTGCCGTTGCGCAGGATCGTCATGCGGTCGCTGATGGCGAAGACCTGGTCGATGAAGTGGGACACGAACAGGATGGCCACACCCTCCTGTCGCAACGTCCGCAGGACGGCGAACAACTGCTCGACCTCGCCGGGGTCGAGGCTGGACGTCGGCTCGTCCAGGATCAGCACCCGGGCGTCGACCACCATGGCGCGACAGATCGCGACCAACTGCTGGACCGCGATGGAGTGCGTGCCGAGGATGGACGCGGGGTCCAGGTCCAGGTTGAGCCGGGACAGGAACTCCCGTGACCGACGCCGCGTCGCCGGCCAGTTGACGAACGGCCCACGATGGACCTCGTGGCCGAGCATGATGTTCTCGGCCACCGTGAGGTTCCGGCAGAGGTTGACCTCCTGGTAGACGGTGCTGATGCCCGCGTCCTGGGCATCACCCGGTCCGGAGAACTGTCGCGGCGTGCCATCCACGGTGATGGCGCCGCTGGTGGTCGAGTAGACCCCCGTCAGCGCCTTGATGAGCGTGGACTTGCCGGCCCCGTTCTCCCCCATCAGGGCATGGATCTCCCCGGGCAGGAGCCGGAAGTCCACGTGGTCCAGGGCGACCACCGGCGGGAACTCCACGGTGATCCCCTGGAGTTGGACGACGGGATCGACACCGGCAGACACCGCGTCGGGGGTGGTGGAGGTCGAGGTCATCCGCTGGCTCGCTTCCGGTCGGGTGGGACGGCGACGTCACCAACGCGTGGGGGTGGCCCGGGGATGGGCGAGGCGACGCCGGGAACCGGCGGGGGCGCAAAGGAGTGGACGCCCCCGCCGGTCCGGATGGTCAGTACTGGCGGTCGGGCAGGACCTCGGCGGCCTCCTCCTGGGTGAAGGCGCCGTCCTCCACGACGATGCGCTTCTCGACCTCCTCACCGGCCATCACGCTGTCGATGATGTCGGCGAGGTCGGGACCCAGCAGGGGGTTGCACTCGACGATGTAGTTGATCTTGCCGTCGGCCAGTGCCTGCATGCCGTCCTTGACCGCGTCGATCGTGACGATCTTGATGTCCTCGCCCGGGGTCAGGCCGGCGGCCTCGATGGCCTCGATGGCGCCCAGGCCCATGTCGTCGTTGTGGGCGAACAGGACGTCGATGTCGTCCTCGCTCTGGAGGAAGCCCTCCATCACGGTGCGACCCTCGCTGCGGGTGAAGTTGCCGGTCTGCGAGGCGATGATCTCGACGTTGTCGTTGTCCGCGATGGCCTCCTCGAAGCCCTCCTTGCGGTCCAGGGCGGGAGCGGAGCCCGTGGTGCCCTGCAGTTCGACGACGGTGATGGGCTCGGTGCCCAGTTCGTCGGAGACCCACTGGCCCGCGCGACGACCCTCCTCGATGAAGTCGGAGCCGATGAAGGACTCGTACAACGAGTCGTCCTCGCTGTCCACGGCACGGTCGGTCAGGACCACCGGGATGTCGGCGGCCTTGGCCTCCTCGAGCACGGCGTCCCAGCCGGTCTCGACGACCGGCGAGAAGGCCAGGACGTCGACGTCCTGGGCGATGTAGGACCGCAGGGCCTGGATCTGGTTCTCCTGCTTCTGCTGGGCGTCGGAGAACTTCAGGTCGAAGCCGTTGTCCTCGGTGAGCGTGCTCTGGATCGACTGGGTGTTGGCGGCGCGCCACCCACTCTCGGAGCCGACCTGGGAGAACCCGACGGTGATGAGTTCACCGCTGGCCTCGGCGGTGGAGTCCCCGGAGTCTGCGGCGGCGGTGGAGTCCCCGGAGTCCCCCGAGTCGGCGGCGTCAGTGGTGGCGTCCGCCCCCGTGTCCGTGGTCGCGTCGTCGCTGCCACCACAGCCGGCCAGGACCAGCGCCGCGGTCGCCAGGGCGACGGCGGCCTTCCCGAATCGTGTTCTGCTGGTGCTCATGTTCGAAGGTCTCCTCTGCGGTTGCGCCCAGTCGGTCGAACCGGACACCCGAACGATTCGGGCTGCCGCTGCGAGGAATGTTAGCGTTAACAAACCCGGTGTCAAGCGATTGGTGGAGATTCGTCCGGACTCGGCCACGGCTCGACGAAGCACGACGGCCCCACCGACCACGATCGCGGGTCCGGGTCGATCGACCCGGACCCGCGGCCGTGCAGCGCTCGTCGGGGTCAGTCGAGGTCGCGGATCAGCTCGGTCAGGTCACGGGCCAGCAGGCGCTGGACGTCGTCGTCGTCGATGTCGCGCGCCTTGTCCCGAGCCTTCTGCAGCTCGGTCCTGGCCTGGGCCAGCTTGAAGCGGTCGAGGTGACGCTCGGCACGCTGCACGTGCGTGGCGACCTCGTTGGCCTCCCTCGTGGTGATCAGGCCCGCCTCGGTGAACCGGTCCAGGTTGATCAACACGTCGGTGATCGACGTGCCCACCGTGAAGGTGATGGTCGTGGCGCGACGGTTGCCCGCCGAGTCGCGAGCGACCACCTTCATCGTGTGCTCACCCAGGTCCAGGTCCCACAGTCCGAGCTCGAGCTCGAACGGCGAGTCACCGTTGTGGATCCGATCATCGTCCAGCCACACCCGCAGGACGTCCAGGTCGGACTCACTGTCGGTCGCGGTCGCCACGATGTCCAGCACGCGCGAGTCACCGTAGGTCCCACCGTTGCGGACACCGGTGACCGTGATGGTCGGCTTGGTGGTGTCCGGCGGCGGCGTGACCGTGAAGTCCAGCCGCTGCGTGACGGCGTTGCCCGCGACGTCGTGGGCCCGCACGAACAGCTCGTAGCTGCCCGGCTCCAGGCTGCCCGGCACGAACGGACCACCAGCCGGCAGGTCCCGGTCGATGATCACCCCGTCCAGGCGGACACGGACGATCCGCATCCCCGACGTGGCGTCGGTGGCCGACCACGTGACCTCGTCACCACCGCCCTGCGCGAACACCTGGCCGTCGGTGATCCCGTCCACCTCCAGCTCCGGGTTGGTCGTGTCGATGTCCATGGCCAACGACTCGACCTGCGAGGTCTCGTCGCCACGCACCGCCCGCACGTCCAACGTGTGGGACCCGTCGGCGTCGACGACGATCACGCCGTCGTCGTCGGCGACCCACTCGCCACCATCGACCGAGAACTCGATCGTGGCGTCGTCGTTGGTCGTCGCGGTCACGGTCACCGGGCTGACGTACCAGCCGTCACGACCATCCGGGTCGGCCGGGTCCAGCGTGACGTCCAACGACAGGGGATCCGCGTCACCTGCGGTCGACAGACGCAGGAACGTGACCGAGTACGGCGGGAAGTCGTAGGTGAACTCGTTGGCGCCCCCGTCCCAACTGCGCTCGACCGGGACGACGTTCATCGGGTCCGCCTTGGTGTTGACGGCACCCGGCTCACCCGCCAGCTCGGTGACGGCGACCTGCTCGCCCACGGTCACCTCGTCACCGACGTCGACGGTCGTGCGCGCCGTCGCCTCGTACGGGTTGACGACCTTGACCAGCAGGTCACCGGTCTCGGTGTCGCGGGTGACCACCTGGTACAGCACCTGCGGCGTGGGCTCGGACCAGCTCATCTGGAGCTCGCCGTCGAGGTACAGCTCGACGCTGCGGCCGTCCACGACCACCTCGACGTGGTAGTCCTGGCCGGTCACGATCGACTCGCCCTCCCGCGCCACGACCTCGTTGGCCGAACCACCGTTGGCGCGTTGCAGGACCGAGCGGGTGTTGTTCCACCCCCCGAGGTTCCACCAGTAGAAGTCGTTGGACGCCCCCGCCCCGAACCCGACCAGGAAGCCCTCCGACCCCGACAGCTTGCGGGCGTCCAGCTCGAGGGTGTAGTTGTCCCAGCCACGTTCGTAGGCGTCGGTGATGATGCTGCGGGCGTCGGTGGTCGTCCCCGACGACTGCACGTACTCGCCGTCGGCGACGCCCCACGTGCCTGCCTGCGGCGCCCACTGCGAGGCGTCGGCGAAGTCGTCGCTGAACAGCACCTCGCCGGTGTCGTTGTCGGTGACGGTGACGTCGTCGTAGGCGGCCTGGGTGTTCCAGGTGGACAGGAAGACACCACCGCTGATGTCGTCGGCCACCGAGGGCGATTCGATCGTGGACGGCACGACCTCGTCGCCGACGTTGGTCATGAACAGGCGCTGGTTGTAGTAGTTGACGGTCCCCCACGACTGGTCGTTGTCGAAGTACATCATGTTGGCCGGCGTCCACTGCACGTGGTCCTCGTTGGCGAACATCGGTGCGTAGGAGGCGAGCTCGACGAGGTCGGCGTTGCGTTCGAGTCCGACCATGTACGACGCCTCGGCCAGCGCGTTGAACAGGGTGTTGCCCTGGGACGCGTACTCCCCAAGGAACACGTGCGGGCCGCCACGGTCGTAGGCGTCGTAGCGGAAGTGGTTGTCCAGGAACCAGTTCGGCGAGTTGTAGTAGTGCTCGTCGACCAGCTCGACGTCCTGGTCGCGGTTGAAGTCCCACAGTTCGTCGAACCGCGCACCGGCATCGTCGGGACCGCTGTTGGAGATGATGGTGATGTCGGGGAACTCGGCCTCGATGGCGTCACGGAAGGCCGGGAAGTTGGCCTGGAACGTGTCGGTGTTCTCCTCGTTGCCCAGCCCGATGTAGGGCATGTCGAAGGGTTCGGGATGGCCGAGTTCGGCGCGGCGTGCGCCCCACTCGGTGTCGGTGTCGCCGGTCGCGAACTCGATCAGGTCCAGGGTGTCCTGGATCCAGCGATCACGACGCGGGTCGTCCGGCCCCATCTCGGGGATGGAACTGCCGCAGCCGTTGGCACCGACCGAGACCACCGGCAGGGGGATGGCGTCGAGGTCCTCGGCCCACTCCATGTACTCGAGGTAGCCGATGCCGTAGGACTGGTTGTAGCCCCAGAAGTTCCAGTTGGTGGGACGCTCCTCGACCGCACCGATCGTCTCCTTCCACTGGTAGGTCCGGCGACGGTCCTGCCCGTCGGAGTCGAGGTAGGTGTCGAACGTGCCGACGTTGGTGACGCAGCCACCGGGGAAACGCAGGAACTCGGGCTCGAGTTCGGCGACCAACTCGGCGAGGTCCTTGCGCAGCACCGAGGGGCCGTTGACCGGCCCGACCCAGGTGTCGGTCGGGAACAGCGACACCATGTCGAGCCGCAACGTGCCCGCGGCCCCGCCGGTGACGACCAGGCGACCGGCGTTGGTGGTGGCCTCGGAGGTCAGCGTGGCCTCGTACTGCTTCCACTCGTCGGAGCCGTCGACGTCGACGGTGGCGGCCGCGTGGACCACGTCACCCGCGGCGTTCTCGAGTGTGACGTCCAGCGTCTGGGCCGTCGCGGAGCGCGCCCACACGGAGAAGTCGTAGGTCGCGTCCTCCTCCAGCGCCACGCCCTCGTTGTAGCTGGTGTTGCGCACCCCGATGCCCGGTCCGTCGGACTGCACGGTCAGGGAGGAGCGGTTGGAGGGGTTGAGCCACACGGCGTCGTCACGGTCGACCGCGATCGAGCCCGAGGAGCCGCGCTCGACCAGTTGCCACGCGGTCAGGCCGGTGAAGGAGGCGTTGTCGGCCGTGCTGAACTCGAACGAGCGGTTGCGCACCAGTTCCGCGTACAGGCCGCCGTCGGCCCCGTAGTTGATGTCTTCGTAGAAGATGCCGTAGAGCGTGTCGCTGATGTCGGTCGGCGAGCCGGACGGGTCGACCGTGATGGTGTGTTCCTCCACCGCCACCTGGACGATCGCCAGTGCGACCGCGTCGTCGCGACCACCGAACACGAGGGCCCCGTCGTCGTCCACGCCGATCCACTCGTCGCCGAGCGTGCGCACGACCACGTCGCCGCCACCGGCATCGGTGAGTCGCAGCACGACGGGCTCGTCGCCCGAGCCACCCCAGGCAAGGCGCCCGTCGACCTCCACCACGGGGGTGCCGTCAGGTGCGGCCAGCGTCACGGGTGACGTGCCGGCCTCACCGTCGACGGGCGTGGCCACGAACGTGACCCGGTTGTCGGGCCGGTCGGCGACGAAGGAGAACCCCGAGCCGTCGTCGACGAGGAAGGCACGATCGCCGTCCCCACGCAGGCTGAACGTGCCCGCGGGGACGACGTCGGTGGCCGTGGGCTCGACCAGTGCGAACCAGTCGAACACGGCCTGGTGGCTGGCGGCACCACCAGCGGCCAGGGCATACAGGCCGACCTGGGTCGTGGTCCACGGCACCGTGACGGTGTCGGCCTCGACCCAACCGTCGTCCCAGTAGCTGGTCGTGACCTGGTCCCCGATGCGCTGCAACCGGAGGTACTCGTGGGTCGAGCCGGTGCGGTCGACGAAGGTCGAGCTGTAGCTCGCCGCCACCTCGCGACCCGTCTCGACCACCACGGGGGCGGGCGACTGCGCGATGTCGGCGTGCGTCAGGCCCGCACGCACGTAGTTGTCGATGTCCTGCCACGCGATCAGCCCGGCGCCCTGGAAGTTCTGGACGGCGGTGGCGTCGACCTCGGTGATGGCCGTGAAGTCCCCGGCCGGGACGTCGACCAGGAAGACGTTGTCGGCCGTGTTGTCGGTCTGGTAGGTGTCCCCGGGCAGCGACTGGATCGTCAGCGAGCCGGGGGTGTCCTCCAGCGACCAGTTCGCCGCGTCCTCGGAGAAGATCGTCCAGCGCGGGTCAAGGGTGGTGGTGTCGAACTCGTCGACCCACGCGTCGTCGGGGAGCTCGGGCGCGGATGCCTCCACGACCTCGATGGCCACCTCGGCGCTGATCGACCCGTCGGCCGTGGTCGCGGTGATCGTGGTGGAACCGGCGGCCACGCCGGTCACCACGCCGGCGTCGTCGACCGTCGCGACCGACTCGTCGGCGCTGGACCAGGTGATCTGGCGCGCGCTGGCATTGGGCGGCGTCACGGTCGCGTCGATGGCCACGGTGGCGCCAACCGACACGGTGGCCGCGGTCGGGTCGAGTGTCAGCGACTCGACCGGCACGGCGTCCGCGGTCACGGTCACGCGGGCGACCGCGCGGACGGTCGTGGGGGCGTCCAGGGCACCCTCGACGGTGAAGTCACCCGGTTCGGCGTACGCGGCCGGGTCGATGTCGTCCCACCGCACGGCGGTCTGGGACGGCTCGCCGCCGGGGCCGTAGGTGGTCACGGTGTCGGGCAGGACCGGTTCCGAGCCGGCCTGCACGGTGACGGCCACCTCGTCGACCGACTCGACGGCCGCGTCGGGTTGGTAGGCCTCCACCAGCCGCTGGTACTCGGTGGCGGTCACCGGGATGACGGTGCCGTGGCGCGGGCTCTCCGGCAGGTCCGCCTCCGGCACGGACTGCCAGTCCGCCGACGCGATGTCGTCGGTCTCGAACAGGACGTAGCCCTGGCCGCCGTGGTAGGAGGGCTGGTCCTGCAGCAGGTACCACGTGTCGTCGGTGTTGGACCGGAAGATGGTCGGACCCTCGCCACCGGTGAAGGTGCCGCCCCACGGGTTCGGCTCGCCGAACCCGATCCGCTCGGCGATCAGGTCCCAGCCGTCACCCGCGGTCACACCCTGGGTCAGGCGCAGGTCGGTCGAGGACTCCTGGCGCATCCCGAAGTAGGACTCGTCCTTGGTCAACCGGTAGTACGTGCCGTCCTCCTCGGCGACCGTCGAGTCGATCATGCCGAGGCCGGGGCCCTGGCGTTCGTCGATCCAGACCTGCGGTTCGGAGAAGGTCACGAAGTCGCGCGTGGTGGCGTACATCATGCGCTGGTAGCTGTCGTCGATGTCCCGGTCCTCGGGCGCGACGTCGTCCGGGTACAGGGCCGAGGCCCAGTACACCATGTACTCCTCGTTGGCCTCGTCCCAGTACGCCTCCGGGGCCCACAGGTTGCCGGCGTCGTCGGGGGCGAGCGTGATCTCGCGCTGCTCGGACCACGTCACGAGGTCATCGGACTCCCACACCATCAGCGACCGGCTGCCGGTCTCCTGGGCGTCGCCGAAGTTGCCGCCGCCGTAGATCTGCAGGTCGGTGGCGAGCAGGAAGAACCGGTCCCCCTCGGGCGAACGGATGATGAAGGGGTCGCGCAGACCCTGCGTGCCCAGCTCTGAGGTCAGGACCGGATCGCCGTCGGCGAGGGTGCTCCACGAGGTCGGGTCGTTGCCATTGCTGATGGCGAAGTAGATCGCCTCGCCGTCCGGCGTCGACTCGCCGACGAAGTGCGGGAAGAAGTACCCGGCCAGGTCCTCGTCGCCCGGCAACGGCGTGACGGTGGCCACGTGGGACCGGGTGGCGCTGGCCCCCTGGAAGGTGGCCGTGACCTGCAGGCTCACCTCGACGGCGTCCTCGCCCGGCGCCGGACGGGTCACGATGCCGTCCGCGGCGACCACGCCCGGATCACTGGACGTCCACGCGAGGCCCGACCCGCCATCACCCGTGCTCGGCAGGGTGATGTTTCCCCGGACGTCGTCGAGGTTCGGGATGGCCACGCCCTCGGCGTCCGCGTCGGCCACGGCCTGCGGGTCCTGCTGCGCCCAGGCCGGATCGGGCGCGCCCACGGCCGGTGCGAGCACGGCCAGGCCGAGCGCGGCACACAGCAGGGCCACCAGCAGGGTGCGGCGGCGGCCACCGAGGTGCGGGGGGGCGGACTGGGCGGTGGGCAGGGGGGCGGTCGCCATGCGAGGCATCTTCCGGTCGGCCGGGTCCGGCAGGGACCTCGGGTGGCCCACACCGCGCCGCCGGACACGTGCGGCGTCGGTCGAGACGCCCGGCCGGCGACCTGTGTGAGCGCTAACTGTTATCGCTAACACTGCGACGGAACCTACCGAACCCACGGCCGTCCCACAAGGGTCGCGGGGACATCGCTCCCGGGTGAAATTCGTCCGGACGCCCGCCGGAAACCTCGGTCACCGCGCGGCCAGCCGTGCCGTGACCTCGTCGACCGACTCCGGTCCGAGCACGGCGTCACCGACCGTGCCATCGGGCGCGACCACGAACTTCGGCGTGACCGGGGGAACCAGGACACTGGGATTGAAACGATCCTGGAGGGCAGCCAGCGAGGCGTCGTCGAGCACCGCGAAGACCACGTCGGTGAAGCCGTTCTCCTCGGCGTAGGTGCCCAGTTCGGCCGGGTCGAGGTTGCTCTCGACCGACAGCGCAAGGAACACGGCGTCGTCCCCGGCGTCCCGGGCGACGGCCTGGGTGTCGGCGAGCTGGGCCCGACAGTTCGGACACCACGTCGCGAAGGTCTCGACGAACACCGTCGACTCGGCGTAGTCCGACAGGTCGATTCGGTCCCCGTCGGGCGCCGTGGCCGTCAGGTCCGGGGCCCCTTCCCGTCGGCCGGCACCGTCATCGGGGTCGGCCCGGAGGCAGGGGCCCGCGAGGACTCCGTCGCCGCCCCCGAACTGGCCGATGGCGCCACGGCGCCGGACTCGACCGGCGACCCGGACATCGAGGGGGCCTCGGTGGTGGACGGACCACGACACCCCGCCAGCGCCAGCAGCACCATCACCACGCCAGCGACCACGTCCGACGGCTCCCCGGTTCGGTCATGGCGCACTCCCCTCCAGGCGACGTCAGGGTCAGTCGAGGTCGCGGATCAGCTCGGTCAGGTCACGGGCCAGCAGCCGCTGGACGTCGTCGTCGTCGATGTCGCGGGCCTTGTCTCGAGCCTTCTGCAGCTCGGTCCTGGCCTGGGCCAGCTTGAAGCGGTCGAGGTGACGCTCGGCACGCTGCACGTGCGTGGCGACCTCGTTGGCCTCCCTCGTGGTGATCAGGCCCGCCTCGGTGAACCGGTCCAGGTTGATCAACACGTCGGTGATCGACGTGCCCACCGTGAAGGTGATGGTCGTGGCGCGACGGTTGCCCACCGAGTCGCGAGCGACCACCTTCATCGTGTGCTCACCCAGGTCCAGGTCCCACAGTCCGAGCACGAGCTCGAACGGCGAGTCACCGTTGTGGATCCGATCATCGTCCAGCCACACCCGCAGGACGTCCAGGTCGGACTCACTGTCGGTCGCGGTCGCCACGATGTCCAGCACGCGCGAGTCACCGTAGGTCCCACCGTTGCGGACACCGGTGACCGTGATGGTCGGCCTGGTGGTGTCCGGCGGCGGCGTGACCGTGAAGTCCAGCCGCTGCGTGACGGCGTTGCCCGCGACGTCGTGGGCCCGCACGAACAGCTCGTAGCTGCCCGGCTCCAGGCTGCCCGGCACGAACGGACCACCAGCCGGCAGGTCCCGGTCGATGATCACCCCGTCCAGGCGGACACGGACGATCCGCACCCCCGACGTGGCGTCGGTGGCCGACCACGTGACCTCGTCACCACCGCCCTGCGCGAACACCTGGCCGTCGGTGATCCCATCGACCACCAGCTCGGGGTTGGTCGTGTCGATGTCCATGGCCAACGACTGCACCTGCGAGGTCTCGTCGCCACGCACCGCCCGCACGTCCAACGTGTGGGACCCGTCGGCGTCGATGACGATCACGCCGTCGTCATCGGCGACCCACTCGCCACCGTCGACCGAGAACTCGATCGTGGCGTCGTCGTTGGTCGTGGCCGTCACGGTCACCGGGCTGACGTACCAGCCGTCACGACCATCCGGCGCGGCCGGGTCCACCACCACGTCCAACGACAACGGCTGACCCTCGTCGGCGTCGAGTGGGTCGATGCTCGACAGGGTCGGGACCACGGGCTGGAAGAGCCCGTCCTCGCCGACCTCCAGACGGTCGATCGTGGTCTCGCGGTGCATGCCGTCGCCGCCGGGGATCGCGAAGCGGTGGTAGGCGACGTACCAGTCGTCGGTCCCCGGCACGTTCAGGATCGAGCTGTGTCCCGTCCCCAGGATCCCGAGGCTCGGGTCCTTTTCGAGCAGCAGGCCGTGGGAGGTCCACGGGCCGTCGATGCTCGACGACGTCGCGTACCCGACCCGGTAGTCCGGGGATCCGGTGTCGTCGATCGAGTAGGTCAGGTGGTAGGTCCCGTCGCGCTCGTTGACGAACAGTCCCTCGCGGAAGGTCGGCAACCCGTCGATCCGCGTGATCGTGTCCGGGACGATCGAGGTCATGTCGTCGGAAAGCTCGGCGTACAGCGGCGAGCCGTTGCCCCAGAACAGGTAGGACGTCCCGGTCGCCGGGTCGGTGAAGGCGGCCGGGTCGATCGCCTGGCCACTGGTCACCGCCTCGTCGTTGAGGATCATCGCCTCGGGCTCGGCCGTGAACGGCCCGAGGGGGTCGTCGGCGACCGCGACACCGATGGTCTTGCGACCCAGGCTCGCGTTCTGACCACTGAAGTAGAAGTAGTAGGAGCCGTCACGCTCGATGATCGTCGGCGCCCACGCGTTGCCCGTGGCCCACGGGACGTCGCCGTCGACACCGTCGAGGGTCAGGATCGGCTCCTCGGACCGGGTCCAGTTCGCGAGGTCGTCGGAGGACCAGACGAAGAACTCCCGCCCGCCCCAGCCGGGGTACCCGTCGGAGGTGGCGTAGACGTAGTACGTGCCGTCGAACTCGGCGATGTTGGGGTCGGCGTACAGCCCCGGCAGGACCGGTGAGCGCATCTCGACCGCCGACACCTCCCACTCGCGGGTGGCGCCGTCGGCACCCGTCACGGTGACCGTCACCGGTTCCGACAGGTCGTGGGGACCGTCCGGGGACACGGTCGCGCCGTCGGCGACGACGAAGGTCGGGTCCAGCGACGTGAGGTCGGTCCCCGGGACCACCGGCAGCACCACGGTGGACGCGGTCGGGTCGACGATCGCCGGGACCTTCAGGCTGTCCAGTTCGACGTCGACGATGATGCCGCCACCGGCGACGCCGGCGACCTCACGGCCGTCGAGGGCCCGGGCGTACACCATGACGTCGCGCACCCGGCCGTCGAGGCTGGCGTCGGCGGTGTACAGCGAGCGTCCGATCCAGTTGTCGTCGGTGACGCCGTCGCCGATGTCGCCCGGGTCGATGGTCACGTCGGTGTTCTCGCCGACCTGCACGCCGTCGCGGTACAGCGTCGCGACGTCGTCGGCGGCCAGGGTGTAGGTGATGGTGGTCCACGCCCCGCGCGGCAGGTCGCCACCGGCTGAGACCGTCTGCTCGGTGGTCCAGTTCCCGGTCGCGATCGAGGTCCGGTAGGCGTTGCCGGTGGTGAACAGGTAGCCGTCGCCGACCCCGCTGGTCGAGTTGCCGAAGCCGTAGACGAAGAACGGCGTGGGCTGGGTCGGGTCGATCCACACGTCCATCGACACCGTGATCTCGTCCAGCCCGGCCATGAGGTCGTCGGGCAGGTCGACGCGGCCGTCGACGCCATCGAGCTCGAGTGCGTCACCGGTCCAGGTCCCTCCACCCACCACGGTCGCGTCGTGGTCGTTGCCGGAGACGTCCTCGACGACCGTGCCGTCGGCCTGGTCCATCGGGTAGTGCAGGATCAGGCCGTCCTGCGTGGTGGCCAGGGGGTCGGGAGACTCCCCGCCACCGTCGCCGAGCTCCTGCAGCAGGACGTCGTGCTCGGCCTGGGTGACCGGCAGCACGGTGCCGTGCCGCGGGTTGGCCGGCAGGTCGAAGTCGTCCGGGATGGTCCAGTCCGGGTCGTCGAGGTCGTTGGTCCCCAGGGGGATGTAGCCGCGCCCGCCGTACTCGTCGACGAACAGGTAGGTGTCGAACGGCGAGGTGTCGCCCGGGTTGGCGTGGAAGCCGGTGGCCCCCTCCACGGCGCCGGTGCCGGCGTCACGGCCGATGCAGCCCGCCACGAACGCCCAGTCGCCCTGGTCGGGCGAGGTCAGGTCCGTGGACTTCTCCTGGATGATGTCGGAGCAGCCCGTCGTGCCGGCGCCCTCGTCCTTGGTGAAGCGGTGGTAGGTGTCCCCGTCCTGGATGATGGTGGTGTCGATGCGCGACGCGCCGTAGTCCTGCCACACCTTGGCGTCGCTGAAGTGCACGAAGTCGCGTGTCGTGGCGTACAGCATGCGGTTGTAGGTCTCGCCCTCGCGCTCGGCGGTCTCGTACAGCTTGGAGGCCCAGAAGACGATGTACTCCTGGTTCGCCTCGTCCCAGTACGCCTCGGGCGCCCAGGTGTTGCCGGCGTTGTCCGGCGACACCAGCACGTGGCGCTGCTCGGACCAGTTGACGAGGTCGGTCGACTCCCAGATCTCGAGGTACCGGCTGCCGTTGCGCTGGGCCGCACCCCAGTCCCCGTTGCGACCGATCGACAGGTCGGTGGCGATCAGGAAGAAGCGGTCACCCTCCGGCGAACGGATCAGGAACGGGTCACGCAGGCCACGGGTGCCCTCGCTGGACTCCAGCACGGGGTCACCGTCGTTGAGTTCCTGCCACGTCAGGGCGTCGTTGCCCTCGCTGGCGGCGAGGAAGATCTTCTCGCCGGCGATGCTGCTGCCGGTGAAGTAGCTGAACGCGTAGCCGGTGAACTCGGCCAGCTCGACGGCCTGGCGGACCGTGACCTCGACGTCACGGGTGATGGTCGCGTCGCCGACGGTGACCGTCGCGGTCAGGGTGACGGTCGCGTCGCCGTCGGCGGGGCGATCGACGAGCCCGTCCGGGGACACGATGCCGGGGTCCGACGACGTCCACTCGATGGCCGCCCCGCGGGCGCCCTCGGTGGGCAGGAAGAGGTGGCCGCGCACGTCGTCGCCGTGGACCACGTCGATGGCGTCGGCCGCCTGCTGGGCCAGTTGCTCGTCGGTGGCATCGGCCAGGACCGTGACGTCGACGGCCACCGTGTCCTGCACGTCGCCACTGGTGAGCGTCGCGACGAGGGTCACGGTCGTGTCCGGTTCGCCGCTGAGCGGGCGCGTCACGGTGCCGTCCGGTGCCACGACCGCGGGGTTTCTGGACGCCCAGGTGATGGCGGAGCCCCAGGTCCCCGTGGTCGGAAGGTCGAGGTCGTCGACCACCGCCGAGGTGTCACCGAGGTCGAGCAGGTCGGCGTCCTGGTCCACGCGGAGCTGGTCGGGCAGGGCCTCGGCGGCGACCTCGTCGCCCGACAGCGCACGATCCCACATCGTGAAGGCCCGCACGTTGCCGAACAGGCTCGGGTCGACGTCGTAGTTGGAGTCGCCGAGGACGTTCCTGGTGGTGGTCCCGTCGCCGATGTCACCCGGCACCACGGTCAGGTCGGTGCGCTGGGCGATCTGGACCCCGTCCTGGTATAGCGTGCCGACGGCACCGTCCTGGGTGTAGACCAGCGACGTCCACACGCCCCGCCGGAGGTTGCGGGTCGGTGACGGACGCACGACCTGCTCGCCCGTCCAGTTCGTCGGGGTGATGGCCGCACGCAGGTCCTCGCCACCCAGGAACAACATCCCGTCGCCCGGCTCGTTGCCCAACCCCCACACGAAGTAGGGCGTGGCCTGGCCCGGGTCGACCAGGACGTCCACGGCCACGGTGACGGCGTCGAGCCCGGCCAGCAGGTCGTCGGGCAGGGACACGGCGTCGTCCTGGCCGTCCAGCCGAAGTCCCGTCGTCCCGGTCCACACCGGGTCACCCAGCAGCGCCCCGTCGTTGCCGTTGCCCGACAGGTCCGCGACGGTGGAACCGTCGCCCTGTGTCAGGTCGTAGGCCAGCAGGAGCGTCGGGTCGGCCGGCTCGAAGACCTGGATCTCGCTGACGACGAGGTAGCTGGCGTCGTGGGCGGTCATGACGACGCGCACGGCGTCGGTCACCACGGGATCGAAGGCCAGGGTCGACGTCGGCCCCCCTGCCGCGCGCGGCGGGCCGTCGACGACCGACGTGACCGCGGCCCACGACCCGTCGGCGTCGCGTGCCTCCACCTGCAGGGTCCGTGCGTAGGCGCCGCCCTCGTCGAAGAACACCACGTCGACGGAGGCGACCTCGACCTCGCGACCGAGGTCCAGCGTGATGGTCTCGCCGGGGTTCTTGGTGCCGCTGCGCCAGTTGCTCCACGCCTTGTCGTCCAGGACACCGTTGACCAGGCCGGCCGTGCCGTAGCCGGGCTCGGTGTAGGTGGCCGACAGGGTGACGCCGGGGTCGTCGGCGACGTTGTCGCCGCGGGCCTGCTGGGCGTGTGCCGGCGACGGGGCGGTCAGCCCCACCAGCGCCATCGCGACGGCCAGGACCACGACCAGGACCACGACCAGGACCCGGGCGAATCGGTGGTCGGCGCGACCGGCGGTCGCAGGACGGTGGTGGACAGACATGGGGGCTCCGGTCGTGCTCGACGTGGCCAGCGCTCGCGTGAGGGGCCGTGTTAGCGCTAACAGAATGGGACGATACGGCGGCCCCGCACCCCTCGTCAAGAGCCGGCGGCCCCTTTTTCCGCCAAGCGCACAAACAGTGGGCCATCCGCGGACGAACAGCGGCGTGGCATCACCGTCGCCGACCCTTCGCCCGGGTCCTCACCCGCGTCGCGGAGCCGGCCATGGATCCGGGGGTTGGCCGATCGTCGGTATCGCGTGGACGAGGGCCTGCCTTAGCGTCCGCGGGACCGCGAGTTGGTATCGCTATCACCCCACCCCCCACCGGTGAGCGTGACACGGGTCGCGAACGGATCGATGGCGATCACTCGCACTGCCGACCGAGCGGTGCCGCCATGGACGAACGAGCCCTTCGCAGCGGACTCACGCGACGAGACCTGCTCCGCCACGCCGCCGTGCTGGGTGGCGGCGGGCTGCTCGCCTCGGCCTGTGGCACGCCCATCGTGGGTGCCTCTCCTGCCGGCGGACTGGCCTTCTGGGACCTGTTCGGTGGCGGGGACGGTGCCCGCATGCAGACCATGGAGCAGATGTACCTCGACGCCAACCCCCAGGCCGCGCTCGAGGCCGTCACGCTCGAATGGGGGGCGCCCTACTACACCAAGCTCGCCATGTCGGCGGCGGGCGGCCGCGCCCCCGACGTCGCCGTCCTGCACCTGTCCCGACTGGCCGGCTACGCCCCGACGGGCCTCCTCGACCCGTTCGACCCCGAGCTGTTGACCGAGTTCGACCTGACCGAGGACCGCTTCTCCGAGACCCTGTGGCCCCAGGCGCAGTACGACGGCTCCGCCTACGCGATCCCGCTCGACACCCACCCCTACGTCATGTACTACCACACCGAGATCTGCCAGCAGGCCGGGCTGCTCGACGCTGACGGGGTCCTGAAGCCGCTCGAGGGCCCGGACGCCCTGATGGGCGCCTTCGTCGCGGCCCAGGAGCACACCGAGTGGGGCGTGATCACCGAGACGCTCAACCCGTGGCGGCTGTGGTGGACGCTGTACAGCCAGCTCGGCGGCACGCTGCTGGACGGTGACGAACTGGTGCTCGACACCGACAAGGGCATCGAGGCCCTGGCCTTCATGCAGCGACTGACCGTCGAGGAGAAGGTCCACCCCCCCACGCTGGACTACCCGGGCCTGGTCGCCCAGTTCCTGTCGGGCAACGCCGGCTTCATGTTCAACGGCGAGTGGGAGGTGTCCACCATGGTGGACGCCGAGATTCCCTTCGACATGCTGCCGTTCCCACAGGTCTACGACGACGCCAGCTGCCAGGCCGACTCCCACGCCCTGGTCCTGCCCCACCAGCGCGACCCGGACCCCGAGGTGCGGCGCCAGTCGATGCAGTTCATCGCCTCGTTACTGGGCAACAGCCTCGAGTGGGCCAAGGGCGGGCACGTGCCGGCCTACCAGCCCGTGGCAACCAGCGACGCCTACCAGGAGCTCAAGCCCCAGAGCAACTACGCCGCGGCCGCCGACCGGATCAAACTCGACCCCGAGGCCTGGTTCAGCGGCTCCGGGTCGCAGCTGGAGGCCGAGGCGGGCGGCGCGTTCGGGGCCTGCATGAGCGGCCAGCTCGCCCCCGAGCCGGCGATCCGCCAGTTCGGCGCCGCGATCGAGGACCTGCTGTCCCTGCCCCCACCCAGCTGACCGACAGGACGGGCCATGACCACCACCACCAGTCCCGACGTCGCCGAGCCCGCCACGGCCGACGACGCGCCCCCGGCGCGGGCCGACTCCGCCGGCGCGCGGGCGCGACGCCGGCACGAGGACCGCATCGGCTGGGGCTTCGTCGCCCCCTTCGCGCTGGTCTACGTCGCCTTCCTGGTCGTGCCCGCCTTCATGATCCTCCAGCTGGGATTCACCGACGCCAGCCTCGGCGGGCAGGGGCTCGGCTCCTTCCTCGGGCTCGAAAACTACCGTGACCTGCTCGCCGACCCCGACATGTGGCAGTCACTGCTGCACACGGTCCAGTTCACGCTCATCTCCACCCCGCCGCTGGTGATCCTGGGACTGGTCATGGCGTTGCTGGCCAACCGGAGCCTGCACGGTCGCTGGCTGCTCCGGCTGGCCTACTTCGCACCGTTCGTGCTACCCGTGTCGGTCGTGGTCCTGATCTGGACGTGGCTGTACCAACCCGGCATCGGGCTGATCAACAGTTGGCTGACCTCGCTCGGGATCGGCGAGGTGAACTTCCTCGCCGGCGACGGTGGGACCGCGATGATCGCCGTCGTCATCACCACGGTGTGGTGGACCGTCGGGCTCAACTTCCTGCTGTACCTGGCGGCGCTGCAGGACATCCCGCAGTCCACCTACGACGCCGCGGCCGTCGACGGCGCCACCGGCTGGCAGCAGTTGCGACACATCACCATCCCGATGCTCGCACGCACCACCATCCTCGTGCTGGTCCTGCAGCTGCTGGCGTCACTGAAGGTGTTCGACCAGATCTACCTGATGACGGCGGGTGGACCGAACTTCGCCACCCGACCCGTCATCCAGTACATCTACGAGGCCGGCTTCACCAACTACCGCGTGGGCTACGCGTCGGCCGTGTCGTGGCTGTTCTTCCTGCTGATCGTGATCGCCTCGCTGGCCCAGGTGAAGGTCGGCGGCCTCGGGGGGGACCGCTCATGACGACGACACCCGGCACCGACCCGGCCGAGGCCGCCACCGACGACTCCGGCCCGCGTGACGACGACCCACCCGGCGTGGACGCGGGGGCCGACGACCCCGACGACGCCGCCCGCGGCTCGACCGGGCGCGCAGCCCTGACCGGACGCAGCAAGTGGCTGGCCTGGGCCATCACGGCCGCCTCGCTGCTGCTGGCCGCGGTGTGGCTCCTGCCGATGTTCTGGGCCGTCGACACCGCGCTCAAGCGCGAGGCCGAGACCACCGTCACGCCGGTCACGTGGATCCCCGACAGCGGCTTCACCCTGGACGCCTTCCGCCGGGTGCTCGCGATCGGCGACCTCCAGATCTGGTTCGTCAACAGCATCGTCACGACCGTGGCCATCACCGTCATCACCGTGGCCATCACCTGCCTGGCCGGCTACGGGCTGTCCCGGATCGACTTCCGGGGCCGTCGTCTCGTACTCGTCGCCGTCCTCGCGGGGATCATGATGCCGCCCCAGGTCCTGATCGTGCCGTTGTTCCGGGAGATGGTCTTCCTCGGACTGGTCGACACCTACTGGGGCCTCATCCTCCCCCAGCTCGCCGTCCCGATCGCCGTCATCATCTTCAAGTCGTTCTTCGACGGCATCCCGATCGACCTCGAGGAAGCGGCCATCGTCGACGGTGCCAGCCGCCTGCGCGTGTTCTGGAACGTCGTCGTGCCGCTGTCACGCCCGGTCATCGCCGCCGTGAGCGTCTTCGTCGCGATCACGTCGTGGAACAACTTCCTGTGGCCCTTCATCGTGATGACCAACCCGAACATGATGACCATCCCGGTCGGCCTCGCGACCGTCGAGGGCAACTACGGCATCCAGTACGCCCAGCTGATGGCGTCGGCCGTGCTGGGTGGGATCCCGCTGCTGGTCGTGTTCGTGTTCTTCCAACGCCAGATCGTCCAGGGCATCGCCAGCACCGGACTGAAGGGATGACCATGCTCCACGCCACCGTGTCGACCGAACCCGCCTTCCAGGTCGGCGAGGTCGACCGACGCCTGTTCGGCTCGTTCCTGGAGCACATGGGACGAGCCGTGTACACCGGCGCCTTCGAACCCGACCACCCCGCGGCCGACCAGCACGGCTTCCGCGCCGACGTGCTGGACCTGGTCCGTGAGCTCGGTCCGACGGTGGTGCGCTACCCGGGTGGCAACTTCGTGTCGGGCTACGACTGGGAGGACGGCATCGGTCCACGCGAGGACCGTCCACGTCGACTCGACCTCGCCTGGCGCAGCGTCGAGCCCAACACGTTCGGCATCGACGACTTCATGGACTGGGTCGAACTGGCTGGCGTCGAGCCGATGGTGGCCGTGAACCTGGGCACCCGAGGCATCGCCGCCGCCCGCGACCTGGTCGAGTACTGCAACCATCCCGGGACCACCCGCCTGGCCGACCTGCGTCGGGCGAACGGCCACGACATGCCCCACGGGGTCAAGCTGTGGTGCCTGGGCAACGAGATGGACGGGCCGTGGCAGACCGGCGCCAAGCCAGCGGCCGAGTACGGGCGGCTGGCCCGCGAGACCGCCAAGGCCATGCGAGCGGTCGACGAGACGATCGAACTGGTCGCATGCGGGTCGTCGGGCCGGGGCATCGACACGTTCGGGGCCTGGGAGGATGCGGTCCTGGCCGAGGCCTACGACGAGGTCGACTACATCTCACTGCACAGCTACTACGAGAACCACGACGACCTCGGCGACTTCCTGGCGCGCTCGGTGGACATGGACCACTTCATCCGCGAGGTCGTGGCGACCGCGGACGCCGTCGGGGCGCGTCGCAAGTCCCGCAGGAAGATCCACCTCAGCTACGACGAATGGAACGTGTGGCGCCAGTCGGAGTGGGCCGACGAGCCCCCGGAGGGCTGGCCGACCGCACCGCGCCTGATCGAGGACACCTACACGCTGGCCGACGCCGTCCTGGTCGGGTCGATGCTGATCACCATGCTCAACCACTGCGACCGCGTCAAGGTCGCCTGCCAGGCGCAACTGGTCAACGTGATCGCCCCCATCATGACCGAACCGGGTGGGCCGGCCTGGCGCCAGACGATCTTCTTCCCGCTCGCCCAGGCCGCACGCTTCACCCACTCGCAGTCCCTGCTGGTGGCCATCGACAGCGACGCCTACGACAACGAGGAGTTCGACCGGGTGCCGTACCTGGACGCCAACGTGACCATGGACCCCGAGACCGGGGCCGCGACGGTGCTCGCGGTGAACAAGTCCCCGTCGGACGAACTGCGACTGGTCGTCGGACTCCGCGACGCCGGCGACCTCGTCGTCGCCCACCACCATGTCCTGACCGGCGACGACCCGCTGGCGACCAACACGATGGACGCGCCGGACCGGGTGACGCCGTCCACGATCTCGGACACCACGTTCAGCCGCGACCGGCTGGAGGCCACCCTGCCGCCGATGTCGTGGAACGCCGTCCTGCTGGAGCCGAACCCGGGCACCTGAACGCGCTCCGTTCCGACCCGGGCGCCGACGACGGCCGGGTCACGTCGTGGGCAACCAGACACGCATGGCGCTGGGGGCCCGCTCGGCCCAGCGGTGGTAGGGGACCAGGGGCAGGACCAGCGTGGCGTCCGGGGTGGTGTCCCGATCCTCGGTCGATCGCGCGTCGGTCGTGTCGACGTAGGGCCACGACCGTTCGCCGTTCGACGCCGCCAGGCGCGCACCGACGTGGACCACGTCGCCGGCCCGGCGCAGCGCGACGTCCGGGTCGAGGCGGACGTCGGCGAGGTCGACGTCGTCGGGGAGGTCGGTGGACTCCAGGCACAGCACGAGTGGCCCGGCCTCCACGGCCAGGCACCCGCGCAGGGCGTCGATCCGCGGATCGGGGCGGGTGATGCGCGGTCCCACCGGCAGGTGCAACACGACGCACGCACCGGGCGTCAGGCCGTCGACGTCGTACCAGCCCGGCTCGACGACCTCGGTCGCACCATCCACCTCGACCTCGGCACCGACCCCCCATGCGGGGATCCGGAGTCGCAGCCCCGAGCCACGATCGGGGCCGTGGGTCACCGTCACCTCGACCCGCCCGTCGGCGGGGTAGTCGGTGCGCACGGACAGCCCCCCGCGCTCGCCGTCGTCGAGTTCGACCTCGACGTCCATGGCCGCGTACTGCAGGATTGCGACCCGGCCCTGGTCCACGGCGACGGCGTAGGCGGACCACGACGCCAGTGTCCGGGCGACGTTGGTCGGACAGCACGACACGTCGAACCAGGGCGCGCGGGTCCCCGCCTCGGCCATCGGGCTGACCTCGTCGTCGCCACCGTCGACGCCGACCTCGCGCTGGTGCAACGGGTTGGCGTAGAAGAACGCGCGACCGTCCGCCCGCGGGGAGGTCGCGACGACGTTGAACATGGTCCGCTCCACGAGGTCGGCGTAGCGCACCTCGCCGGTCGCCAGGTACAGCCGCCACGCGAGCATCACCGACGCGATGCCCGCACAGGTCTCGCAGTACGCACGGTCGGGTGGCAGTTCCCAGTCCTGGCCGAAGCCCTCGTCCTGGTGGCGCGACCCCATGCCCCCGGTGAGGTGGGTCCGGCGGGCGACGGTGTGCTGCCACTGGCGCTCGAGGGCGGCCAGCAGGTCGTCGTCGCCGAGGTCGACGGCGATGTCCACGGCGGCCGCGGCCAGGTACAGCGCTCGCACGGCGTGACCGCGGAACGCCACGGCCTCCCGCACGGGCACGTCGTCCTGGAAGTAGTCCGCACCGAGCAGGCGAATGGGTTGCAGTCGGCCGTGCCCTCGTCGCTGGACGAACAGCGCGGCCTGGTCCACCCAGTCGGGCACGTCGAGCGCGCGGCCGAGCTCGACCAGGCCGAGCTCGATCTCGGGATGACCACCGACGTCGTCGCGGCCGTCGGGCCCGAACTCCCGGTGGACCAGGTCGGCGGCGCGGCGTGCGACCTCGACCAGGCGATCGACCGGACGGGTGCGCGCGCGGGCGACGGCAGCCTGCATCAGGTGGCCCAGGCAGTACAGCTCGTGACCGGACTCCAGGTCGGACCAGCGGGGTGGACGACCCGCGTGGCCGAAGGCCGTGTGCAGGTAGCCGTCGTGGTCCTGTGCGGCCGCGACGCGGTCGGTCAGCGTGACCAGCGTCTTCTCGGCCCATGCATCACCGGTGCGTCCGACCTCCCATGCCAGGGCTTCCATCAGCTTGTAGACCTCGGAGTCGGCGAACACCCAGCCGGGGCGCCGGGCCAGCGTGTCTCCGGTCGCGACCCGGTCGAAGTTGGCGATCCAGCCCAGTCGCTCCATCCAGTCCAGGCAGTGCTCCAGCGTGGCCGTGGCATTGACCTGCTGCCGGTCGTGCCAGACCCCAGCCGTGAACACGACCTCCTCCAGGGTCGCCCCGCGCCGGTCGCCGGTCGCCGGCGCGACCGGCCGCGCCCCGCGCGGGTCGGCGGGAGCGCCCACGGCCGGCGCGACCCGGGGATCGCCCCGCCCCGGTCGCGACGCGTCGTCGCCGCGGCCCGCCATGGCGGGGCGTGGGGGGTCACCCAACGCCTCGGGCGACCGCGACGTGTGACTGGCGGAGGGGGGCATGGTCAGTCCTTCACGGCGCCGGCGGTGACACCGGCAGCCACGTAGCGCTGGGCGAGGACGAGCAGCACCGCGGCCGGGATGGACGCGACCACGGCCGTGGCCATGATCGCGTTCCACTGCGTCGTGTTGTTCCCGATGAAGGCATAGATGCTCAGCGTGATCGGGATGGCGTCACCCTGGCGGTCCAGGGTCGAGGCGAACACGAAGTCCGACCACGCCCACAGGAACGTGAACAGCGACACCGTGATGACCGCATTGCGACTCAGCGGCAGCACCACCGAACGGAAGACCCGCCAGGTGGTGGCCCCGTCCACCCGCGCGGCGTCCAGCATCTCGTCGGGCAGGCCCGACATGAAGGCGGTGAACAGCAGCACGCCGAAGGGGACCGCGATGGTCGAATCGGCGATCACCAGCCCCCACACCTCGTTGAGCAGACCCAACCGCACGTAGATCGAGTAGAACCCCATCGCCATCACCACGGCCGGGATCATCTGGGCGACCATCATCGTGAAGGTCAGGGTCCCACGTCCGTGCGGGCGCAGCTTGGCCAGGGCGAACCCGGCCGGGGCCGCGACCACGATGGTCAGCGCCACCGTCGCCAGGCCGATGACCAGGCTGGTCCCCAACGCCGGGATCTGCTGGTCCAGGACGGCGACGTAGCCCTCGAGGGTGGGTTGGGACGGAAACAGCAGCGGGGGTGACCGCCGCAACTCGGAGGTGGGGGTCAGCGACACGTTCACGATCCAGTAGACCGGGAACAGCATCAGCGCGGTCAGCACCACGCCGATCACGGTGTCGCGCAGGGATCGGATCCTGGGGCTCATGCGCGGGCCTCCCGTCGCTGCAGCCAGAGGTAGGCGACGCCCCCGACCAGCGCCACCACGATCAGCAGGTTCCCGACGGCGGCCGCCGGCGAGAAGTCGGGCTGGCCGGTCCCGAACGCCTCCCGGTAGGACCAGATCGCCAGGGTCGTCGACGACGACGCGGGGCCTCCGGTGGTCATGATCCAGATGATGTCGACCACCTTCAGGGTGTAGATCAGGCCGAGCAGCAGGGTGATGACCGACACCGGACCGAGCAACGGGAAGCTGATGCGCCAGAAGCGTTGCCACGAGGTGGCGCCGTCGATGGCCGCGGCCTCGTAGACGTCCTCGGAGATGTTCTGCAGACCGGCGTAGAGGATGACCAGGTTGAAGGGGATCCCGAGCCAGATGTTGGCGATGGTGACCGAGGCCAGCGACCACGTCGGCGAGGTCAACCACGGGACGGGGTCGATGCCGACCAGCCCGATCGCGCTGTTGACGATCCCGTTCTGGCTGTTGAGCATCCACGACCACGACGACGCCGACACGATCAGCGGCAACAGCCACGGCACCAGGAACAGGGCACGCAGCATGGTCGACAACGGGAAGCGGCGGTGGAAGAACACCGCCAGCGCCATGCCGATCCAGTACTGGAAGAACAGGGACACGAGCGTGAACACGGCCGTGTTGACGACCGTCTCGCCGAAGCGGCGGTCGTTGAACACGTCGATGTAGTTGTCGAACCCGACGAACTCGGCGTTGCCCTGGACGAACGCACGGATGGTGTAGTCGTGGAGGCTGAGGTCGATGTTGCGGACCAGCGGCCAGGCGTAGAAGGCCAGGACGTAGATCACCAACGGCAGGAGCCACAGCGAGGCGGACCAGCGGCCGCGATCGCGCAGTCGGTCCAACCAGGTGTCGTCGGGTGGTGGCCCGGTCGTGGCCCGGTCGGGGTTCCGGGCGACCGGGCCGCGCTCAGCAGGTGCGGTGGTCATTGGTCAGGTCCTGGTCGACATCGGTCAGCGGGCCGTGGCGTGCGCGCCTCGGGGCTATGACGGCCCCGAGGCGCGCACTCGCCGACGCGGGGTCAGCCCTCGACGGCGGAGGCGGCGTCCTCCTGGGCCTGCGTCAGCGCCTGCTCGGGGCTGAGGCTGCCGCTGAGGGCCTCCTGGACCGCGGTCCAGAGCTGCTCGGAGATGAGCGGGTAGTCCGTGCCGAGGTTGTCGCTGGTGCGACCCTTGGCGGAGCGCACGGCCTCGACCCAGGTCTCCAGGCCCTCGGTCTCACCCAGCATGGCCTCCTGGCCCCCTTCGGTCGGCGGGATGTAGTAGGCGAAGGTGGTGCCGGTCTCGACCTGGCCCTCCTGGTCGGTCATGCACTCCACGATCGTGACCGTGGTGTCGTAGCGTGACTCGTCCTCCTGCACGGGGGTCACGATGAACTCCCCGCCGGTCGGGGTCGGTGCGACGTCGCCGTCACGGCCCGGGATCTGGACGATCCCGGTCTCGAAGTCGGCCTCCGCGGCGTTGTTGACCTGCCACGTGCCATTCTCGGCGAACGCGTAGTCCCCGGTCAGGAACTCCTCCCAGACGGTGTTCTGGGAGTTGGTCAGGACGGTGTCGGGGGCCAGGCCCTGGTCGACCCAGTCGGTCCACAACTGCAGGGCCGACACGGCCTCGGGCGAGTCGAGCTGGGTCAGGTCGGCACCGGCGCCCCAGAACCAGGGAAGGAACTGGAACGAGCCCTCCTCGGTGTTGATGGCCGAGAACGTGATCCCCTGGCTGCCGGCGTCGGCCACGGCCTGCAGGGCGCTGGTCAGGCTGTCCCAGTCCGTGACGGACTCGGGGTCGATCCCGGCCTCCTCGAGGACCTCGGCGTTGTAGTACAGGGCCAGCGTGTTGGCCCCGATCGGGATGCCGTAGGTGGAGCCGTCGACCTCACCGGCGGCGAGCAGGTTCGGGTCGATGTCGCTGGTGTCGAGCCCGAGGTCGTCGTTGCTGAGCAGGATCCCGGTCTCGGCCAGCGTCGACACGGCCGGGTTGTCCAGCAGGATGATGTCGGGCGACGTGCCCTCCTGGGCCGACAGCAGGGCCTGGTTGGTCAGCTCGGTGGTGTCGAACGCGGTCCGGTCGATGGTCACCCCGGCCTCCTCGCCGCAGGCCGCGGCGCGTGCCTCCCAGTCGGAGTCGGCGTCGTGCTGGGGGTAGGGATCCCACCAGGTGTAGGTCCCTCCGGCCGCCGCGTCGCCGGACGCCGCGGTGGAGGCGTCGTCGGATGCTGCCGGCTCGGAGGCGGCGGGCTCGCTGGTGCCGGCGTCGCCGTCGGCGGCGTCCGGTTGCGAACAGGCTGCCGCGGCGGCCAGGCCGAGGGCCAGGCCGATCGCGGTGAGGCGTCGGGTCGTGCTCGGTCGGGTCTTCATGCTGCGTCCTCCGGTGTGTGCGACGTCGGCCGGTGCGGCCACGTCAGTTCGAGTCGGCGACGGCCCGCAACGCATGCGGGGCCTCGCCGACGTGGTCAGGGGTCTGGTCGGGGTCCTCGCCGCCCGTCGGCCGGGGGGCCGACGTCCCGGTAGCCGGCTCGTCCGACGACCGTGGTTCGGGGGGACCCGCCGCCGGGCCGGTGCTGCCGCGGTCGGTCAGCACCGGGGAGATGAGGCGCACCACGTGGGGCGCCCCCGCGTGCTCGGCGCTCTCGATGCGACGCACCAGCTGGCGGACGGCCAGCTGCCCGAGCCGGTCGGGCTCGCTCTCGATGGCCGAGAACGGCAACGAGAAGGTCCGGGCGAACTCGTCGGAGTAGCGCCCGACCACCGACAGGTCATCGGGGGCGCGCAGGCCCCGGTCGGCCAGTACGGACGGCAGTGCCGAGGCAGCGGCCTCGTTGTTCAGCAGCAGCCCGGTCGCGTCCGGGTGGGTGTCCAACAGGCCGTGCAGCCGGGCGCCGACCGCCGGCTGGGAGGCCTCGGCGAAAGCCGCGTGCAGCACGACGTCACGGCGCGCTGCTTCCTCCATCGCCGCGTTCTGCAGTCGCCAGACGTAGGCGCCACCGCGTTCGACGACGTGTTCGGGCTGGGACACCAGCACGAGTTCGCGATGGCCCAGCCGGGCGAGGTGCTCGACCATCAGCCGGCCAGCCTCCTCGAAGTCCAGGTCGAAGGCATCCACGCCCGTGGGGTCGGCCGGGAGCCCGACCAGCGAGCCCGGCTGGCCGGCCTCCCGGAGCACGGGCAGCCGGGTGTCGTCCTCGGCGACGTTGAGCAGGACGACACCGTCGACCATCCTCGACGACAGGATGCGGCGCAGCGCTGCCGGACCGTCCGGCTCGCTGACCAGCAGGACGTCGTAGCCCTGCTCCCGTGCCGTGTTGGCCACACCGAGGAAGTACTGCATCATGGCCGGCGCGAACTCGTCGGCATGGAACTCGGCGAACAGGCCGATCGTTCGGGTCCGCGCCGTCGCCAGCGCACGCGCACCGGCGTTGGGCGTGTAGCCCAGTTCGTCGACCGCCCGCAGCACGCGATCGCGAACCTCGTCCGACAACGGTCGCTTGCCGGACAGGGCGTAGGACGCCGTGCTGCGCGACACGCCCGCGACGCGCGCGACGTCACCGATGGTTGCCATGGCTGCTCCTGCTCGTGGGGATCGTCGAACCCGTTGGATGTTCGACGTCCCGATGGTGGCGGATGGTGGTCGTCGGGCAGCGGCCCGGTGGTGGGGCGGCACGCGCCGCCCCACCACCGAGGTCAGTCCAGGAGGATGGGGCGATCCACGACGTGGGCGACCTGGACCTGGCCCAGGTTGAGGTCGAGGCGCCCTGGATCGAGGACCGCCACCACCTCGCCGTTCGCGTCCAGCAGGGACACGCCCCCGTCGCTGACTCGGATCGTGAGCGTCGCCCCACCCGCGGTCCGGATGGTGGCGTCGTCCATGGCCAGCACGTCGGTGCTGGTCAGGGTCGCGTCCACCACCACGTGGTCGAGCAGCACGGCCTCGATCTCGTCGCTGGTGAAGGACCGCTCCAGACGGCCCGCGGCGACCCGCTCGTTGGGCACGCGTCCGGGAAGGGTTGCATTCAGCCAGTCCAGGATCGCGTCGTCGTCGGGGAGGAACGCGGTCACCGGCCGGGTCGGGTCGGCCAGCACCGACACGGGCGACCCGGGGTCGTCGGCCAGGACCCGACCGACCATGGACGTCAGCAGGTCGAAGTCGTCACCGTTGGCACGGCGCGGGGACTCCGGACCGGAGGTGTCGTCCCCGAGCAGGTCGACCAGCGAGGTGTCGGTCGCCCAGTCCGACTCCCCATCCCCCACCACCGCGAACGGGGCGACCTCGAGCCGGTCGATGATCGGGGCCAGCTCGGCGCGCAGCAGCAGGCCGGGCCAGTTGGCCTCGCTGGAGGTCTGGCCGTCCCAGTTGGTCTCCTCCTCGGCCGAGAAGGTGATGGTGTTGGTGCCCACCGCGAGGTCGAGCAGGATGGTGCGCTCGAAGAAGTTGTTCTCGTGGAAGGTCGGGACGAACATGACCTGTTCGGCCACCAGTTCACCGTTGACGGTGATGTCGGCGTGGCGCCCCATCGGATTCGGGTTGTAGTGGGTGGCCTGCGGCTGCTCGGGGTTGGAGAAGCGCACGGTCACGGCGTGGAGCCCGTCGGTGGTCGCCTCCACCTCCATCGTGAGGGTGTTGTCGTTGCCGGGGTCGCCACCGACGCCGGTGACGGCCTGGCCCTCGCTGGCCAACGAGAAGTCGGTCACCGCCGCGGCGCCGGACAGGGTGCCGTCCTCGGCTTCGTAGGTGGTGACCGCGAGGGTGCCGCTGGTGGGCTCGACGACCAGGCGGTCGACGTCGACGCCCGAACCGGTGACCACGACCTTGTTCACGCCTGCCGACAGGTACACCTGCGCGCTGGCCTCGCCGGCGCGGTCGGTGACCTCGATGCCGTTGACGGTCAGGGTCGCGGTGCCCCCGAGCGTGTCGACGTCGATGGTGTGCTCACCCTCGTCGTCGACGTTGACCCAGAAGGTCAGTGCGTCGTCACCGTCCACGGTCGCCACGCCGGCCCCGGAGACGTCGCCGGTCGCGTCGTAGCGGGCGCTGGCGCCCAGCAGCTCGGCGAGCTCGGCCTCGTACACGGTCGCGGCGCCGTCGGGGCTCGGCTTCTGGAGCACGATGCGGTCCACGATGGCATCACCCACCGTCTGGCCACCGTCCAGGCCCTGCGCGGCCAGCGTGATCGTGTGCGTGCCGGCGGTCAGGTCGACCGTGGTGTCGGCGTGGTCCCACACCACCCACTTGTAGGTCAGTGGGAGGAACAGTTCCTGCTCCTGGGCACCGTCGACCCGCACGAACACGTTCGTCGGGCCCTGCTCCTGCACGGCCGCGAAGGTGTTGAGCGTGGACGAGAAGACCTGCAGGTCGTAGGTCCCGTCCTCGGGCACCTCGACGGTGACGTCCAGCTGCAGGGTGGACCCGGTGCGCAGGCCCCCGACGTCACGGCCCCCGGAGGTGTAGAAGCCGCCCACGTTGTTCGGGCTGCCCTCCGGGCCGTTGAGGAAGTACGGCTCGCCGGTGTGCGCGGCGTCCTCGGCCTCGTAGGTGGCCTCGACGTCGAGCGGCTGCTCGACGGTGGTCGCACCGGTCCCGGCCGGCGTCGCGAACACCTCGTAGGCCGACCCCTCGTCCAGGCCGGGCAGGCCGGCGCCGGGGAAGTCCAGGGTGACGCTGCCATCCGTCACCGGCATGGTCGTCTCGAGCACGTGGCGCGGCTCGGGCGACTCGCCGAGCTGGCCGGTCCAGGGGATCTCGCGCACGGTGACGCGGACCTCGTCGCCGAACACGTCGGCCGGCACGTCCTCGAAGCGGACGTGGGCCTCGCCCTCGGTGCCGCCGAACAGGGCGTGGGCGCGCCCCTGCTCCTCGTCGAGCGTGGCGACGCCCTGCAGGGTGTAGCTCTCGCCAGGCTGGGGCGGGATGACCTCGACGGTGTGGCCGGTCATCGACTGGTAGGCGTTGAACAGCCACCACTGCCCGTTGGCGCGGTTGGTCTGCACGGCGGAGTCGGACAGGTTCCCGTTCATGTTCCAGAACGCGATCATCGCGTCCACCTTGACGTCCTCGATGGCCGAGATCCACTGGATCATCTGGCCCGGCACGGAGGTGTGGTAGTTGAACGCGTACTCGTTGACGTTGATGTGCAGGTCGCTGTCGGCGCCCAGGACCTCGTCCTCCCACGAGCGGAACCGGTCGACGGACTCACGCACCGTCGCGGGATCGGACAGCTCGTGCCACGTGATGATGTCGGGCAGGGTGCCGGCGTCGCGGGTGTGGACCAGGAAGTCGCGCACCTGGGGGTAGAGGTTGTAGGAGCCCGGGCCGGCGATCTCGACGCCGTAGTCACCGAGCGTGTCGGTGATCATGCCGTGGATGGTGTCCCACGCGTCGTAGTAGGGCGTCGGGTCCTGGCGCAGGCTGGTGCCGTTGTAGCTGAGGCTGCCGCTGCCGAACATGTTGCCGTCGGGCTCGTTGAAGGGCTCGATCACGACGTTGTCGCGCAGGTCCTCGCGCCCAGCGAGCAGGTCGGCGACCTGGTCCAACTGGTCCTGCACGATCACGAGGTAGGCGTCCACCTTGGCCTGGGCCTCCGCCGGGGAGTTGCCGTCGGGGACGTCACCGGCCTCCCAGTCGTAGGGGAAGCCGCGGTACCAGTCGGTCGTGCGGATGTAGACCTTGCCGTCGGTGGCCCGGGCCAGGGGCTCCAGCACCTCCAGCGCGTCGGAGCCGGGGTGCTGCGAGCCGTCCTGGCCCTTGGTCGCCACGGTGCGGAGCCCGAAGCCCTCGATGAGGTTGTCGGTCGGCATGCCCTCGTCGTAGAGCCCGTAGAGCGTGCCCGAGGCCCCGCCGAGGAACTCGCCGGTGTCGGTGCCGAGGTCGATGCTCATCGTGCCGGGTCGGACCACCCGGACCTCGGCGGTGACCGCGGTGTCACCCACGGTGCCGGCGACGGTGAACCGCCCCTCGGTGGCGTAGTCGGCCGGGTCGACGGCCTCCCAGGTCACGGTCGCCGGGCGGTCGTAGCCGTCGGTGAAGGTCGCCGGGATGGTCGCGGGCAGGTCCGGTGCCTCGCCCGGGGCGGTGTTCACCTCGACGATCGTCGTTGCGGGTGCGACCGCGGTGGGCACGTCGCCGACCACCAGGGCCCCGACCTGCTCGGTGGACAGCGCCTGGTGGTAGACCCGGAAGTCGTCGATGGCGCCGTCCAGCAGCGGGTCGTTGTAGAACGAACGTCCGACGTAGCCCGCGTGGGTGGCGCCGGCCGTCAGCAGCTCGCCGCCCGTGATGGAGGTGCTGGTCGAGCCGATCGCCGCCCCGTCGAGGTAGGTGGTGATCGTGTCGGCCACGGTGTCGAGCACCATCGTGACCGTGGCCCACTCGTCGGTCGACAGCGGCCCCGAGCCGCGGACCTGGGACTCCGCGCCTCCCCCGCCGGTCGTGATGGCGGTGCGCAGCTCGCCATCACCGCTGCGTGGCGTGGTGAAGGTCGATCGCGCGGTGCCACTGCCGAGGTCCCACAGCCGCTGCCAGTTGCCCCCGCCGTCCCACTCGACGCGCAGCGACACGGTCAGATCGGTGGCGCCCTGGAGGGTCGCTGGCGGCACCTGGACGTGGGCACCCGAGCTGGCCGCACCCCCCGGGAGGTCCACGGCCTGTCCGTCGACGCCGGCGACCTGGGTCGCCGTGCCGGGGTTGGCGAGCGTGCCGTCGTGGCCGTTGCCCGAGCTGTCCTCCACGACGGCGTCGAGGTCGTCGTCGAAGGTGTAGTGCAGGACCGGTGCCGGGTCCTCGGCCTCCTGTGCGGTTGCGGCGGGTGCGAGTGCCCCGGCCACGAGGCAGGCGACGCCGACCGCCCAGGCGCCCGACCATCCCCGGCGCGGGAACCGGTGCCGGACACTGGCGGGACTCGACGAACGGGGGGCGGGACTCGACGAACGGGGGGCGGGACTCGACGAACGGGGGGCGGGACTCGACGAACGGGGGGCGGGACTCGACGAACGGGGGGCGGGGTTCGGCGAACGGGGGGCGGGGGGGGTCATCGTCGTTCCTCGGTCGGTGGTGGCGGCTCGTCCCCGGTCGAGTGGTGTTCGAACCGATTCGACGAAGAAATGGAACGAGCCCGGCATGCTGATAGCGCTAACATGCAGGAAAGCCGCTCCACGACTCGTTGTCAAGGGGTGCGCAGAACGTTGTCGAATCGGTTCGACGCAAGGGGGGCCGGCAGAACCCGAATCGTGCCGGGACGATCACCTGGAGGACCGAGGACCGGGGATGGTCGACACCGGGCCGATGCGCATCACCGGATGTCGCCGCCCGGTGTCGGACCGCAGCGACCCGACGTCAGGCTGGGGCGACGACGCCGTCGAGGTCGTGGAGCACCGGTGGCCCCAGCATCGGTGGCCCCAGCATCAGTGGCGCCTGGGGGGTCAGAGCCCGGCGACCAGGTCCGTGGCGGCCGTGGCGTCCGAGATCAGGCCGGGCAACGCGAACAGCAGGACGGTCGCGAACACCAGCGCGGCCGTCACCAGGCTGAGGTTGACGCCCGGGGTCACGGGGGCGATGCCCTCGCGAGCCTCTCGCATCCACATCACCCAGACCACCTTCAGGTAGTAGTAGAAGGCGATCACCGAGTTGATGATGAGGAAGAACAACAGCACCCAGGCCAGCGCATCGCCGGCCAGCGCACCGGCCTGCACGATGGCGAACTTCGCCCACAGACCCACGGTCGGCGGCGCACCTCCCAACGACAACAGGAAGACCGTCATCGCCGAGGCCATGAACGGGTGGCGCTGTCCCAGCCCGGCGAAGTCCTCGATCGAGCGGTAGCCGGTGCGACGGTTGACCGCGACCAGGACCGCGAAGGCCCCGATGTTGGGGATGGCGTAGGCGGCGATGTAGAAGACCGTGGCCTGCACGGCCGCCTCGTTGACCGCCGCGTCGCCCGACGCGGCCAGTCCGAAGGGGATCAGCATGTAGCCCGCCTGGGCCACCGACGAGTACGCCAGCAGGCGCACCATGTCGCGCTGCTGGAGCGCCACCAGGTTGCCCAGCGACATGGTCAGGATCGCCAGCACCCCCAGCGCCGGCGCCCACACCTCGGCGAAGGGCTCGAAGGCGACGAAGGTGACGGCGATCAACCCGGCGAAGCCTGCGGTCTTGGAGGCCACGGCCAGCATCGCGGCCACGGGCAGGGGGGAGCCGGCGTAGGTGTCGGGCGCCCAGAAGTGGAACGGGACCGCCGAGATCTTGAACCCGAAGCCCACGATGATCAGCAGCAGGCTGGCCAACAGCAACGGGGGCGGCGACGCGCCCCACTGGCCCAGCGACTCGGCGATCCCGGTCAGCGACGTGGTGCCGGTGAACCCGTACATCATCGAGATGCCGAACAGCATCAGGGCGACCGACAGCACACCGATCAGGAAGAACTTGATCGCGGCCTCCGACGAGTACAGGTCACGCTTGCGCAGCCCCGCCATGACGAAGCCGGGGATCGACACCGTCTCGAGCGCGACGAACAACAGCAGCAGGTCGCGCGCCGACGGCATGATCAGCATCCCGATGAAGCTCACCAGCAACAGGAAGTAGTACTCGCCCTGGAAGAAGCGGTTCTCGGCGAAGTACCGCCACGAGATGCCCAGGATCGCCACCAGCGAGACCAGGAACACCACCTTGAGCACCACGGCGTAGTCGTTGACCACGAAGGTGTCGCCGAAGGTGGTCCGGTCGTCGCCCCACAGCGGCAGGGTGAAGCCCAGCGCCACCAGGGCGCCGATCGTGGCCAACGGGTTGACCAGCTGCTTGGCCTGGCCCGTCAGGACCAGGTCCACCAGCAGCACGACGATCGCGGTGGCGGTCAGCACCAGCTCGGGTGCGATCGCGGCGAAGTCGATCGACACGGTTGCGGCCTTTGGGTCTGGATGGCGGTCGGGGTCGGGTGGGTGGGCGGTCCGGGTCGCCGTGGTGGGACCCGGTCGGTGTCGCCCGGACGGCGGTCAGCCGCCCAGGTACGACACCAGCGTGGTCACGGCGGGGTCCTGGATGTCGAACACGAACGGCCACGGTCCCAGCAGGAACACCAGCAACAGCAGGGGGGTCCACGACACCCACTCGACCGGCATCACGTCGGCCAGGGGCACGTCGGCCCATCGCTTGCTGGGCGACCCGAGCCCGACCCGCTGGATCAGCCACAGGAAGTACCCGGCGGTCAGCACGGTCCCGGCCGCACCGAAGATCACCAGGCCCAGGTACAGCCCGGACCAGTCGGCCGCGATGGCCGGGGCCGGCGAGCGGGCCGCCCACAGGGCGCCGAACTCGCCCCAGAACCCGGCCAGCCCGGGTAGGCCGAGCGAGGCCATCGACACGAACACCAGCAGCGCCCCGTAGCGAGGCATCTTGACCAGCATCCCGCCGCCGATCGTGGCGATGTCGCGGGTGTGGTAGCGCTCGTGCAACGAGCCGGCGAGGAAGAACAACATCCCGGTCACGACCGCGTGGGCGATGTTGCCGTACAGCGCGGCCTGGATCCCCTGTTCGTTCATGGCGGCGATGCCCAGCATCACGAAGCCCATGTGCCCGACCGAGGAGAAGGCGATCAGGCGTTTCACGTCCGTCTGGGCCAGGCAGGCCAGGGACCCGTAGATGATGCCGATGACACCCAGGACCCCGATCAGTGGGGCGAACCGGAGTGCGCCCTCGGGCAGGATCGGCAGGGCGATCCGGATGAAGCCGTAGGTGCCCATCTTCAGCAGGACCCCGGCCAGCAGCACCGAGCCGACCGTCGGCGCCTCGGTGTGGGCGTCGGGCAGCCAGGTGTGGAACGGCCACACCGGCACCTTGATCGCGAAGCCGAGGAAGATCCCGAGGAAGGCGAAGGTCTGGAACGTCGAGGTGCCGATGTTGGCTGCCTGCGACAGCTCGACGATGTCCCACGGGTTGGCGATGCCGGCGTCGCCCGCGGCGAAGTACACCGACAGGAACCCGACCAGCATGAACACCGAGCCGAACAGCGTGTAGAGGAAGAACTTGACGCTGGCGTACTCGCGGCGCGGACCACCCCACATCCCGATCATGAAGTACATCGGGACCAGCACGATCTCCCAGAAGACGAAGAACAGGACCAGGTCGAAGGCCAGGAAGGTTCCGGCCATGCCGGTCTGGAGCAGCATCATCAGCGCCAGGAAGGCCTTGGGCTTGCCCGGCTTGGGAATGATCTTGGTGGTGTAGATGGCGCACAGGAACGTCAGCAGGCCGGTCAGGTAGAACAGCGGCATCGAGATGCCGTCGATCCCCAGGTGGTAGCGGGCGCCGATCGCGCTGATCCACGGCACCACGGTCTCGAACTGCAGCTCGGAGCCGTCGGCGTAGTCGAAGCCGAACGCGATCACGGTCGACAGCACCAGGGTGATCCCCGTGAGGACCACCCCGGCACGCTTGATGGTGCGGTCGTCCCCGGACGGCAGGGCCACGATGATGGCCGCGCCGATGACGGGGAAGAACAGCGCCAGGCTCAGGAGCCAGCCCTGGTCGTTCAGCATCGGTTGCTCCTCGGATGGTCCAGTGCGCAGTGGCACGTCGTGCAGCGGTCGGATGGGAAGAAGGGGTGCAAACTCATCGTGCGGCTGCGAACACGACGACGCGCCACTCGGGCACACGTGGTCCGCCGCGACCTGGCCGGTGGCCGAGAGGGGCTCATCGTGCGGCCGCGAACACGACGACGCGCCCCTCGCGGACACGTGGTCCGCCGCGGGCTGGTCGGGGGCCGAGAGGGGCTCATCGTGCGGCCGCGAACACGACGACGAGCACGATGACGCCGGCGAGCATGGCGCCGGCGTAGCGCTGGACGTCACCGGACTGCAGACGCTTGAGCTTGCTGGAGATCCACGCGGCCGAGAAGGCCCCGCCGTTGATCCCGCCGTCGATGACCTTCTGGTCGATCGTCTCGTAGGTGAACGTCGACAGGTGCTTCACCCCGCCGCCGACACTCTTGACGATGCCGTCCAGGACGACGTTGGACGACCACGAGGTGGCCGGCGCCAACTTGTCCCGGATCGGCACGACGATGCCGCGGTAGCCGATGTCGTCGAGGTAGTACTTGTTGGTGAGCACGCGGGTGAACCCACCGGCGTGCAGGACCGGGTCGCGTTCGGGCTTGCCGCGGCCGTAGAGCACCCAGGCGGCACCCGCCGCGATGCCGAAGGCCACCAGCGCGAACAGGAACACGTCCAGGTGGAACTCGGGTGCACCATGCAGGACGTGGTTGTCCACCCCGCCCTCCTCGCCACCGGCCTCGGTCGCCAGCACCGTCGTCGCCCCGGCCGCCAGCGCGGTGGTGGTGTCGGTCCCGACACCGGCCGCCTCGCCCTCGTCGTCGCCCTCCTCGCCCTCGCCGGCACCCTCCTCGTGGCCCTCCTCGGCGTGCAGGGCGTCCAGGTCGACGGGCTCGTAGCCGGCCAGGAACGGGTACTGCACCTCCTCGAGGAGGTGGGTCGCGGTCCAGGTCTCGAAGTTGCGCTCGGTGGACCCGCCCACCTCGTCCCACAGGAACCCGCCCATCATCCCGACGGGGAAGCTGAGCACGGCCAGGACCACCAGCGCGGTCAGGATCTGCCAGCCCGACTCGTGCGGGGTGTGGTGACCACCGTGCCCGGCGGCGTGGCCGTGGCCGGCCCCGTGTCCGGCGGCCAGGGCCTCTTCCTGGCTGACCTCGTCGTCGGGCTCCTCGTCACGCGTGGCCTGCTCGAGGTCCTCCATCTCGGCCTCGGCGTCCAACGTGCCGGCCTGCACCTCGGCCTCGACCTCCTCGGGGCTGTGGGCGACGCCACGATGGGCGCCGAAGAAGATCAGGAACACCGAGCGGCCCATGTAGAACGTGGTCACCAGCGCGCCGGCCAGCCCCAGCCAGAACACCATCGACCCGGTGAACTGCCCGTTGTCGGCCCAGATCCGCGCCGACACCAGGACCTCGTCCTTGGAGAAGAACCCGGCGAACAGCGGGAACCCGGCCAGCGCCAGGGAGCCGATCACGAAGGTCCAGAACGTGGTCGGCATGTACTTGCGCATGCCACCCATGTCGCTCATGTTGTTGGAGTGGATCGCGTGGATCAGCGAGCCGGACCCCAGGAACAGCAGCGCCTTGAAGAAGCCGTGGGTGAACAGGTGGAAGATGCCGGCGGTGTAGCCGCCGACACCCAGTGCGGCCACCATGTAGCCCAGCTGGGACACCGTGGAGTAGGCCAGCACCTTCTTGATGTCGTCCTGGACGATCGCGATGAACCCGGCGAAGAACAGGGTGATCGTGCCCACGATCGCCATCGTGTTCATCACCCCGATCGACTGGGCGAACACCGGGTACAGGCGGGCGATCAGGAACACCCCGGCCGTGACCATGGTCGCGGCATGGATCAGCGCCGAGACCGGGGTCGGCCCGGCCATGGCGTCGGGCAGCCACACGTGCAGCGGCATCTGGCCCGACTTGGCCATCGCGCCCAGGAAGATCATGAGGCAGCCCAGCACGACGGTGGGCTCCGACAGCATCCCGGCCGCGGCCAGCTCGGTGGTCTCGGTGATGGAGAAGACGTTGTCGGTGTGGGCCGACACGCCCACCGACAACACGATGATGCCCACCACCAGTCCGATGTCGCCGAACTTGGTGGTCAGGAAGGCCTTGTTCGCGGCGTCGGAGTTGGTCTTCTCCAGCCAGTAGTAACCGATCAGCAGGTAGCTGCACAGGCCCACCAGCTCCCAGCCGACCAGCGCCTGCAACGTGTTGGGCGCGATCACCAGGACCAGCATCGAAAAGGTGAACAGTGACAGCATCGCGAAGAAGTAGGTGAAGCGGTCCTCACCATGCATGTACTCGCGCGAGTACAGCTGGACCATGAACGACACGGTCGTGACCAGCACCAGCATCATGGCGGTGAGGCCGTCGACGTACTGGCCGAACTCGATCAGCACGCTGCCGCCCAGTGGCACCGACCAGAACACCTGCTCGAGGGCCTCGACGGGACCGTTGACGAAGGTCTGCCATCCGATCACCAGCGACACGACCCACGCGATCGCGATCGCGGCGATCCCGATCTCGGAGCCCTTCAGGGGCATCAGCCGCCCGAACGCCGCGATGACCCCGGCCGCGACCAGCGGCAGGGCGACCACGAGCCAGGCGTAGTTCAGCGCATCCACGTGTGTGCTCCCGTCCCGCTCACCAGCGCATCAGGTCTGCATCGTCGATGTTGATCGACGCGCGGTTGCGGAACATGTTGAAGACGATGGCCAGCCCGACGCCGACCTCGGCGGCGGCGACGACCACGACGAACAGGGCGAAGACCTGTCCGGTCTGGGCCGCGTCCTCCTGCCAGACCAGGTTCTGGAACGCCACGAGGTTGATGTTGACGGCGTTGAGCATCAGTTCGACGCTGATCAGGACCAGCACCGAGTTCCGACGCGCCATGACGCCGTACAGACCCACGCAGAACAGGAAGGCCGCCAGGACGAGGGGTCCGACCAGGGTCATGCGCCACCTCCCGGTCGACCGGCGCCGAGCTCGGCGGCCGCGCGGTCCTCGCCGCTCGAGGACGTGTCCTCGCCCGGGTCGGGCAGGGCCTGGCGGATCGGGGTGACGGCGGAGTCCTCACCGGAGTCGCCCGACTCGCGCCGCGCCAACAGCACGGCGCCAACCAGGGCGGCCAGCAGCATCATGGACACGACCTCGAACGGGAACACCCAGTCCGAGAAGATCGCCATCCCGAGGTCGGCCACGCTCGACCGCGCCGGCGTCACGACCGGGTAGTCGGCGAAGGCACGAACGATCAGCACCACGAGGATCCCGAACAGCGCCGCGGACACCACGATCGCCATCGGCCGGTTGCGCGAGTCCAGCGCCTCCCGCCCGATCGGCGCCCGGGTCAGCATCAGTCCGAACAGGAACAGCACGGTGATGGCACCCAGGTAGACCACGACCTGGACCATGGCCACGAAGTCGGCCTGCAGCAGCAGGAACACCGACCCGATGCCAGCCAGCGAGATGGCCAGGAACAGTGCGGCGTGGACCAGGTTTCGCGACGTCACGGTCAGCACCGCCGCACCACCCGTGATGACGGCGAAGAGGATGAACAGCACGTCCAGCGTGGTCATGCGTCACCGCCTTCCGCAGATGCGTCGGCACCGGCATCGGATGCGTCGTCACCGGCCTCGGATTCGCCGGCATCCTCGTCATCGAGTTGCTTCTGCTTCTGGGCGCGCACCCAGGCCGCCTTGGCCTTGGCCCGGGCCATCCGCTCGGACTTGCCCGCCGCGATCTGCTCGTCGTAGACGGCCTGGTCGATCTGCTCACCGGCCCCCTCGACGTGGACGTCGGCGAGCGCCTTCTTCGGGGGCTCGTCGGTGCTGGCCCCGGCATCCGCCGCAGGTTCGTCGCCGGCTTCCTGTTCGGCCAGCTTGGCCTTCTTCTGGGCCCGGACCCAGGCGGCCTTGGCCTTGGCCCGCGCCATGCGCTCGGACTTGCCCGCCGCGATCTGCTCGTCGTAGACAGCCTGGTCGATCTGCTCACCGGCCCCCTCGACATGGACGTCGGCCACGTTGGTGCCACCGCCCGACGTCGATGCAGCCCTGGCCCGGGGCGCGGCGTCGGGCTCCTCCGATGCCTGCTCGGCCTCGTCGGCCTGTCGGCTGGCGCGGCGGCGTCCAACTCCTTGTTCTTGGCGGCGATCGCGTCGGCGACCTCCGCCGGGGCGTCGGCACCGTCGTCCAGCGCCGGCGGCGGCGGGACCGTGTCCGCCCACTCGCGCAGGCGCTCCTTCTCGTGCAGCAGCCCCTCGATGGCGTACTCGGCGTATTCGAACTCCGGGCTCCAGAACAGGGCGTCGAAGGGGCACACCTCGACACAGATGCCGCAGTACATGCACAACGCGAAGTCGATGGCGAACCGGTCCAGGGCGTTGCGCGTGCGCTCGCGACCCCCCTCCTTCTGGGGCGGCAGCGTCTCCTTGTGGGAGTCGATGTAGATGCACCAGTCCGGGCATTCGCGCGAACACAGCATGCAGACCGTGCAGTTCTCGTCGAACAGCGCGATCACGCCACGCGTGCGGGGCGCCAGGTCGGGCTTGACGTGCGGGTACTGGACCGTGGCGGGCTTCTTGAACAGGTGCTTGAGGGTCACCCCCAGGCCCTTGAGCAGGCCCACCCCGAAGGGCGCCTTGGTCGGTGTCGTGATGCTCACAGTGCCACCTTCCCCGTGGCGACGACGACGATGTTGATCAATGACAGCGGGATCAGCACCAGCCACGAGATCTTCTGCAACTGGTCCTCGCGGAGCCGGGGGTAGGCCACCCGCAGCCACACCATGACGAACACCAGGGCCATGATCTTGCCGAACATGATCCCCACGCCCAGCACCGCACCGACCCACCCGCAGTCGGCGATCCCGGCGGCCGCCTCGCAGCCCGGCAGGCCGACGCCCGGCAACGGCTGCCAGCCGCCCAGGTACAGCACCGAGACCAGCGCGGACATGAAGATCATCCCGCCGTACTCGGTCAGCAGGAACATGGCGAACTTGATGCCGGTGTACTCGGTCATGTAGCCGAAGACGAGCTCGGAGTCCGCGATCGGCATGTCGAAGGGCGGGCGGGCCAGCTCGGCCATCGCCGCCACCATGAAGATCGCGAAGCCGAGCAACTGCGGGAACACGAACCACATCGACACCGGTGTGCCGAAGATGGTCATCGTCGCCTGGGCCTCCACGATGTCGACCAGCGACAACGACCCGGCCTGCACCGCGATCGCCGCGGCCGCCAGCAGCAGCGGCAGCTCGTAGGCGATCAGCTGGGCCGCGGCCCGGATGCCACCCATCAGCGAGAACTTGTTGGCCGAGGCCCAGCCCCCCATGAGGATCCCCAGCACGCCGACGGACCCGATCGCCAGGGCGTAGAACAGGCCCAGTTCGAGGTCCTCGGCCCACACGCCGGGTCCCAGCGGGATCACCAGGAAGCCCAGCAGGGCCGGGACGAGCGCGACACCCGGCGCGACCGCGAACACCAGCCGGTCCGCGGCCCGGGGGACGATGTCCTCCTTCTGGACGAACTTGATCCCGTCGGCGACCAACTGCAGCGAGCCGTGCGGGCCGGCCTCCATCGGGCCCGTGCGGTGCTGCATGTGGCCCATGGCCTTGTGCTCGAGGTAGCCACCGACCAACGACACGCCCATCAGCATGACCGTGCACAACGCGATCTTGAGCAGGGCCGACAGCCAGAAGTTGTCCACGGTCAGCAACGACGTGGACTGGGCGACGAGGTCGGCCAGCAGCGTGGGGTCGAGCAGGGCGGCGGTCATCGGTCGACGTCTCCCACCACGAAGAACACCGAACCCAGGATGGCCACGGCGTCGGGCATCAGCTGGCCACGGAGCAGGTGCGGCAGCACCTGGACGTTGGAGAAGGACGGGGTGCGCATCTTGAACCGCCAGGGGTTCTTGGACCCGTCGGACTGCAGGTAGTAGCCCAGCTGCCCGAGCGGGTTCTCGGTCCGGACGTAGGTCGTGCCCTCCGGCGCCTTGACCATCTTGGGCAGCTTGGTGTTGACCGGGCCCGGCCCGATGTGGTCGTGGATCTGTTCGATGACGTCGAGGCTGGCCTCGATCCGACCCAGCAGCACCGCGAAGCGGTCGAAGCTGTCGCCGTTGTCACCGGTCGGGACCCGGACGTCGATCTCGCCGTACTTCAGGTAGGGCTCGGTGACGCGCGAGTCCTCGGGCACCCCGGCGGCGTGCAGCGTGGGGCCGGTCACGCCGTAGGCCAGCGCGAGCTCCGGCGGCAGCGCGCCGATGCCCTTGGTGCGGGCATGGAAGATCTCGTTGCCCAGGATCAGGTCGACGTAGTCCGGCAGGCGTGCCCGCATCGTCGCCAGCTCCTCGTGCGACTGGCGCAGGAAGCCCTTGGGGAGGTCGATCTTGACCCCGCCCGGCTGGTTGTAGGTGAAGTGCAGGCGGCCACCGGTCGCCGACTCCAACAGGTACTGGATGTCCTCGCGTTCGCGGAAGGCGTAGAACATCGGGGTGATCGCCCCGAGCTCGATCGCGTAGGAGCCGATGAACATCAGGTGGTTGAGCACCCGGTTCCACTCGGCCAGCAGCATGCGGATCCACTGGGCCCGGTCCGGGACCTCCATCTCCAGCATCTTCTCGACCGCCAGTGCCACGCCGAGCTCGTTGCAGAACCCCGACAGCCAGTCGTGGCGGTTGGTCAGCGCCATGATCTGGCGGTAGTCGCGGTACTCGGCCAGCTTCTCGAAGCCACGGTGCATGTAGCCGATGACCGGCCGGGCATCCCGGATGCGCTCGCCGTCCATGTCCAGCACGACCCGCAGCACGCCGTGCGTCGCCGGGTGGGCGGGTCCGATCGACAGGCTCATCTCCGCGGTGTCGAAGTCCGCGTTGCCACGGAACTCGAACACCACGTCCTCGGCCGGCGCGTTGCCGGGCAGGACCTTCTCGGAGGTGTCGAGGTCGCTCATGACCGCTCCCCTTCCGTCGACTCGTCCTCGGGTTCGTCGGCGTCAAGGTCCCCGGGCTCGTCGCCGTCCTGCGCCTCGGGTTCGGGATCGGATGTCTCACCCACGGCGTCGCCGGACTCGTCCTCGGGCTCGTCGCCGTCCTGCGCCTCGGGTTCGGGAAGGTCGGCGATGGGCTCGCGGTCGTGGGTGTCCAGGGCACCGAAGCCACGGGGCTGCTTGCCCGTCCGACCGGGATCCGCCGGACCGCCGTCGCGCTCGAGGGTGCCGCCGACGGGGTCTGGCCCGTCGCCGTCGCCATCGTCGTCGTCGAGGTCCTCGACCGCGCCGTCGAGTGCGGGGACGGCACCGTGCGGGCCCTCGCCGACCCGCTCCAGCGTCAGCCCCTCACGCGCCTCCGGGTCCCAGTGGACGAAGCCGGCGGCACGAGCCGTCGACTCGTCGACGAACCAGGCGATCGCCGACACGTCGTCGAACGACGGCGAGTCCGGGGTGTGGTAGACCGTCCCGGTGCCGGTCGCCTTGACGGGCCAGCCGTCCGGGCCCGACCCGCCGACCATCGGCTGCGCCGAGCCGGGACCGTAGGGCCCGACGTGGTCCGCGGCGATGCTGGTCTCGGCCAGGTCCTCGACCTGGTGGTCGCCGGGGTTGACGTGCGTGGCCGAACTGCCGGTGGAGCCGCGTGGCGTCGACGTCGAGGCCAACCCCGACCGGTGGGGCGTCTCAGCCTCGGGATCGCCGCTGGCGGTACCCGTGATGGTCGTGGCACCCGACGGGTCGAGGTCGGTCCGCTCGTAGGGGTCCCAGTGCTCGAACCCGGCGGCCCGGGCGGCGTCGACGTCGGCGAACCACACGTCGGCCTGCGCGGTCCGCCAGTCCGGGGAGTCCGTGGTGTGGAAGACCATGGCCTCCTCGGTGGCCTTGATGGTCCATCCGTCGGGGCCCGACCCGTCGGCCCGCGGCCACGCGGACTCGGGGCCGTGCGGGCCCTCGCGCTCGTCGGGCGACTGGTCGTCGACCGACGGTTCGGAGGTGGTGTCGTCGGTCACGACGTCCCCCCAGCCGGCTCGTCGGTCCCGTTCGCGTCGTCGGACTGGTCGTCGTCGGGGTCCGACCCCTCGGCCACGGCGTCATCGGGTGGCGGCGTGCCCGACGGGATCGGCGTGACGTCGGCGTCGTCGTGCGGCCCCGCCTGCTCGGCGGCCCGGGCCTCCCGGGCGGTGGCCTGGTCGGCGCGGGCGGTCTCCGCGGCCTCGCGGGCAGCGGCCGCCGCGTCGACATCGACGCCGTCGGACGCGGCGGTGTCGATGGACGCCGGGGTCCCGTCACCGGGCGGGGGTGCGGCCTGGCCGGCGGTCCGACCCTCGGTCCCCCCACCGACGTCACCGTCCGGGTGCTCGCGCTCGCCCTCGGTCACCTCACCCGCCGGGGCCTCCTCGTCCACCACCGCGCCGGCGTCGGGTCCCGCCGCCTCGGCCGTGGCGCGCTCGGCGGCACGCTGCTGCTTGATGAAGGCGGCCTTGGCCTTGGACCGCGCGATGCGCTCCGACTTGCCGTCGGCGATCAGGCGGTCGTAGGTCTCCTGGTCGAGTTGGACCTCCTCGCGCTCGGGCGCCTCCGCGGACGCATTGGACGCGGCGGCGCCACCCGACGCCCCCTTGTCCGCGTCGATCTCGGGCTCCGGGCCCGGGTTGGCCTCGCGGGCCTGGCGAGCGATGATCTCGTCGAGGCCGGAGGGGCCGGGGGCCTCGCCGACCGCCGGCTCGCGCACGACGACGTTGCCGTCCTCGTCGGGTTCGGCCGGGTCCTTCACCCCGGGCCACGGCTTGGCCACGCGCGACGCCAGCGGGAACTCCTTGCGCAACGGCCACCCCTCGAAGTTCTCCACGCACAGGATCCGTGGGAGGATCCCGGGGTGGCCGGGGAAGTCGATGCCGAACATGTCGAACGCCTCGCGTTCGTGCCAGTTCGCGCCGATGTAGAGGTCCACGACCGAGTCGAGCTCGGGCGCGTCCCGGCCACCCTCGCACCGGGTCCGCAGCAGGATCCGACGACCCTTGGAGGTCGAGTAGAGGATCGCGACCACGTCGATGCCGTCCACGCCACCGTCCACGCCGAACAGGCAGTCGAACAGGTCGAAGGCCAGCAGCTGGTCGTCACGACAGGTCGCGACTGCCGCATGCCACGACGACGACGCGACCTGGATCGTCAGTTCGCCGTACTCGACCAGGTCGCCGAGCACGCCGTCACCCAGCCGGTCGCGCAGCAGCGCGGCCGTCTCGGCGTCGTCCAGGGCGGTGTCCCTGCGGGCCAGGACCGGGTAGCTCATCGAGCGGCGCCTTCGACCTCACGCCGGACCTCGGCGTCGGCCTCGCGGGACGCCTCCTGGGCCTCCGCGACGGACAGTGCACGCGCCGAACCGTCGGTTCCGAGGATGATCGGGCGGCGGTCCTCCATGCGCTGTGGGAGGGACTCGTTCTGGATCCGGTCCTGCAGCGCGATGATGCCGTCCAGCAGGGCCTCGGGTCGCGGTGGGCAGCCGGGCACGTAGACGTCGACCGGGATGATCTGGTCGACGCCCTTGGTGACCGAGTAGCTGTCCCAGTAGGGGCCGCCGCAGTTGGCGCACGAGCCGAACGAGATCACGTACTTGGGCTCGGGCATCTCGTCGTAGAGCCGCTTGATCGCCGGGGCCATCTTGTCGGTCAACGTCCCCGACACCATCAACAGGTCGGCCTGGCGAGGGCCGTGGGCGAACGGGATCACGCCCAGCCGGATGAAGTCGTGGCGCGCCGTGGACGCGGCGATGAACTCGATGGCACAGCACGCCAGGCCGAAGTTGAACGCCCACAGCGAGTACTTGCGACCCCAGTTGAAGACGAACTTCAGTGGCTTGGGAAGCTCGACGGACTCCATCACTCCCATTCGAGCACCTTCTTCCGCCAGGCATAGACGAGGCCCAGCACGAGGACTGCGATGAACACGAACATCTCGACCAGCGCGAACACCGGGCTCACGCGGCTGGACTCGTCGAGTCCACCCAGGATCTGCGCCCACGGGAACAGGAAGATCGCCTCGACGTCGAAGATCACGAACAGGAACGCGAACACGTAGTAGCGGATGTTCATCTGTGCCCATCCGCTGCCGACCGCGTCGACGCCGCACTCGTAGGTGGTGAGCTTCTCCGGGTGGGGCAGGTTCACACGCAGGAGCCGGTTGCCGAGCATGACCACCGTGTAGAGCAGGATCCCGAACACCACCAGCACGGCGAACGTTCCCCACTGGGCGTAGTAGGACATGTCCGCCTCCTGTGGTCGCGTTCGGGTCGTGGGTCGACCGGCCCGTCGGGCGTGGCCGGGGGTCGGTCATGGCAGTCGGTCGTGGTCGACGGTGGCCCCGCCAGGGGTCGCACCGGTGGCGGTGGTGGCCGTCTCGGACGTGCGGACCGACCCTCCCCGGGGGTGCGTGCCGTGGTCTCGCGCCCAGGGGCGGGACCGGGGATCCGTCTGGGCTCGGGTCGGGCTCGGGTCGGGCTCGGGTCGGGCTGGGGCGGGGGTGGTGACGGAGTGGCACCGGAGTGCAGTCACGTCGGGGTCCGCACGGGTGGTGATGCTACCAGCGGTGAAGTGGCCTGCCCCAACGGCCACTGCCCGCCCCCGCGCCACGAGCAACGCCGTCGGGACTGGTGGCGGGGACGGGCGGCGAGGAGGCCGCCAGGCCGCACCGACGACCGATCTCGTCGGATCCCGGGGGGACCACCATTCGATGCAGTTTGCGCAAACTTGCAGTCCATGCAATAATGCCGGGCATGCATCCACCACCGACTCCCGAGGATCCCGACGCACTCGACGGCGAGGGCTCGCTCGGCCTGCGCGAACGCAAGCGGCTGGCGACCGAGGCGGCCATGCGCGCGGCCGCCCTCGACCTCGCCTCCGAACGGGGCTTCGACGACGTCACCGTGGACGAGATCTGTGCCCGTGCGGGGGTGTCACCGCGGACCTTCTTCAACTACTTCGCGTCCAAGGAGGACGCGGTCCTGCACGTCGGTCCCACCCCCCCGGGCGGACCCGACCTGGCGCGCTTCGTGGCCGGTGGCCCCGGCGGGGCCCTGCTGCCCGACCTGGCCACGATGATGGGCCAGCACATGTCCCGCCACCTGCCGCCAGCGGCCGACCTCACCCGACACCACCGCCTCCTGTCGGCCGAGCCACGGCTGCAGGCACGGTTCCGGGCCGGCATGCGCGCCGTCGAGGAGGGCATCGCCGCCGCCATCGCCGAGCGCACGGGCCGTGACGCCGGCGACCACGAGGTCCAGGTGCTGGTGGCCGTGGTGTCCGGGCTGGTCCGGGTGTCGATGATGCGCTGGGTCGCCGACGGGGGCGAGTCGCCGTTGGCCGACCAGCTGGACCACACCTTCGGCCTGCTCGACCGTGCCCTGGACACCGACGTCCTCCTGCCCCCCCGCACCTGAACCCCGATCCCGGCACCTGATCCCGACCTCCCGCCCCCGAACGCGACGTCCCACCGACCCCGACACCTCCACCAGGAATCGCCATGCCACCGCAACCGTCCACCGCGACACCCGACGACGCCCGCCGCGAGGCCCCGAGCGACGCGATCGTCGACGCCCGGGGAATCGTCGTCCGCTTCGGTGACCTGACCGCCGTCGACGGCGTCGACCTGCAGGTCCGCCGCGGCTCCATCTACGGCCTGCTCGGTCCCAACGGGGCCGGCAAGACCACCCTGATCCGCGTGTTGTCGACGCTGCTCAAGCCCGACGCCGGCACGGCGACCGTCGCGGGCGCGAACGTGATCGACGACCCGCAGGCCACGCGCGGCCGCATCGGACTGGCGGGCCAGTTCGCGGCCGTCGACGAATACCAGACCGGCCGCGAGAACGTCGAGATGGTGGGCCGGCTCTACCGGCTGGACAAGGCCGAGGCGCGGCGCCGGACCGGCGACATCCTCGACACGATCGGTCTCACCGACGCCGCCGACCGACGCGTCGGCACCTACTCCGGGGGCATGCGTCGCCGACTCGACCTGGCCGCGTCGCTGGTGGGTCGACCCGAGGTGATGTTCCTCGACGAGCCCACGACCGGGATCGACCCTCGGAGCCGCGTCGGCGTGTGGGACTTGATCAACGACCTCGTCGACGGTGGCACCACCGTCCTGCTGACCACCCAGTACCTCGAGGAGGCCGACCAACTGGCCGACCGGATCGGCGTGATCGACGAGGGCCGGATCATCACGGAGGGGACGGCGACGTCCCTGAAGGCCACGCTGGGGGGCTCGATCGTCGAGATCGAGGCCGACCCGGACCAACTCGACACCTACCGCTCGGTGCTCGAGCACGTCGGGGCCGGAGAGGTCACCACCGACAGCCACCGCGACCAGGTCCGCGTGCCGGCCGGCGAGGGCGCCGAGACGCTGATGGCCGTGACCCGGAAGCTGGACGAAGCCGGGCTGACCCCGCGCGACATCACCGTGCACAAGCCGACCCTCGACGACGTGTTCCTGTCCCTGACCTCGTCCGGCGACGACGGGCAGCGGCCGGCACCCGAGTCGTCCCCGCCCGACACCCCCAAGACCAGCCCCGAGACCAGCCCCGACCAGCCCCGACACCAGCCCCGACACCAGCCCCGACACCACTCCCGCCACCACCCCTGACCGGACCGACCGGAAGGCCCGCCGATGACCGCCGCCACCACCACCAGCTCCCGCATCAGCCTGTCCGATGCCATCAGCGACACCCTGGTCGTGACCCGGCGAGGACTGGTGCGCAACATCCGCCTGCCCCAGTTGCTGGTGTTCGCCACGATCCAGCCGGTCATGTTCCTGCTGCTGTTCAACTACGTCTTCGGCGGGGCCATCGGCCAGACCATCCCGGCGGCCGCGGACGGCAAGTACATCAACTGGCTGATGCCCGGCCTGCTGGTCCAGATCGTGGCCTTCGGCGCCGGACAGACGGCCGTCGGCCTGACCGAGGACCTGAACAACGGGGTCATCGACCGCTTCCGGTCGCTGCCCATGGCCCGGTCCGCGGTCCTCGCGGGTCGCACCATCGCCGACCTGGCCCGCAACACCTTCGTCGTCACCCTGATGCTGCTCGTGGCCGTGCTGATCGGCTTCCGGTGGCAGACCGGGTTCCTGCCCTTCCTCGGTGGGGTGGCGCTGGGACTGGCCTTCGCGTTCGCCCTGTCCTGGGTGATGGCGTCGATGGGCCTCAAGATCAAGAACCCCGAGGCCGTGCAGTCGGCCGTCTTCATCCCCGTGTTCCCGTTCGTGTTCGCCTCGTCCGTGTTCGTACCGACCGACACGATGCCCACGTGGCTGCAGGCGTTCGCCGACAACCAGCCCGTCACCGTGATCGCCAACGCGATCCGCGGCCTGATGCTGGGCCAGGGCGCCCTGCCCACCGGCCAGACCGTCTCCGGACAGGTCTGGCTGTCCCTGGCCTGGATCGCCGGGCTCATCGTGGTGTTCGCCCCGTTGGCCGTGCGCCTGTACCGCCGCGCGGTCGTCTGAGCCCGCGGCCCCGGCGGCGGGCCAGGTTCCCGATCGGACAGGGTGTCGAGCGCGACGGGACTCCTAGGGTCTCGACCGACCCTGGACCCGACCTGCCCCCCGATCCGGAGTGCGCGTGCCACCACCCTCGACCTCACCGGCCGCCGCGTCCCGTGTCGGCGGCCTGCGACGACTGGCAGTGGCGACGGCCATGGCCATCGCCGTGGGGGCCACTGCCGCGGTCGTGCCCGCCGCCCACGCCGGCCGTGCACCCGACGACCTCGCCGGGTCCGTGGATGCCACCGGCGAGGTCGTCGCGACCCGGTCGGCGGCCGTCGACGTCCGCGACTACCGCAGGCGCGTCCGCATCGCGGTCAACCATCGACGCGTCGACCGGGGACGCGTCAAGCTCGCCTCCGACGGCTGCCTGCAGCGGCGAGCCGTGTGGTTCGCCCAGCGCCTCGCGGACCGGGACGCGTTCTTCCACTCCGACATGGGGGACGCACTGGCAGCGTGTGACCTCACCCTCGTCGGGGAGAGCCTGGCCCTGGGCCACACCAAGGCGATCGACACGGCCCGGGCCTGGATGCGCTCGCCGGGGCACCGGGCCAACATGCTCGACCGCCGCCATCGACTGACGGGCGTGGGCATGGCCCGAGGGCCGAGCGGGTGGATCACCGTGCAGCTGTACGGACGCCGCTGACGGGGCGACCGGTCCCCGGTTGCGGGCGGGACCGTCGACCCCGGCACCCGTCGTCAGTCGTCGCGCGCCGGCAGCCGCCAGTCGACGGGCACGCTGCCCTGGTCGAGCAGCGCGGCGTTGGCACGGCTGAACGGCCGCGACCCGAAGAAGCCCCGGCTCGCCGACAGCGGCGACGGGTGCACCGACTCGATCCGCGGCGTGGTGCCGAGCCGGGGTGCGAGGTCGCGGGCGTCACGCCCCCACAGGATCGCCACCAGCGGGCGGTCTCGTGCCACGACCGCATCGATGACGGCCTCGGTGATCGGCTCCCAACCCCTGCCACGGTGCGACGCCGGTGAGCCCGGCCGCACGGTCAGCACCCGGTTGAGCAGGCACACGCCGCGGTCGACCCAGGGGGTGAGGTCGCCCGTTGCCGGCGCGGGGAGGCCGAGGTCGTCGACGTACTCACGGAAGATGTTGGCCAGGGACTTCGGCAGGGGCGAGACCTCCGGCGCGGACGCGAAGCACAGCCCGATCGGGTGTCCCGGGGTCGGGTAGGGATCCTGGCCCACGATCAGGACGCGGACGTCGTCCAGCGGCATCCGCAAGGCCGCGAAGACGTCTTCGCCGGCCGGCAGGAACCGCCGCCCGGCCCGCTGTTCGTCACGCAGCCAGGCGCCCATGGCCGCGATGTCGCCGGCGACCGGCGCCAGTGCGTCCGCCCAGCCGGGTCCCACGAGGTCCGTGAACGAGGCCATCGATCCTCCCCTGTCGTCGCCATCGAGGCTAGGACCCGGACCTGCGAGTCCGATGGCCCCCGGGCGACGCGCGTGGGGTGGCACCCGTCCGCCATCCGCGACGTTCCCCCTAGGCTCGCGGCAGCCGCCAACCAGGACCCCCGCGTGGACCACGCAGAACGCTCGTCGGCCAACCTGGGACGCGCCGAGACCCGTGCGCGTTCGGCGGCCGTGGCGATGGTCGACCACGACGTCGACCTGGACCTCACCGGCGCCCCGGACCCCCGGCGCGCGACCTTCCGGTCGACGTCGACCCTGCGCTTCACCACCACCGACGCCGCGACCTGGATCGACCTGCTCGCACCGCAGCTGCTCGAGGCGTCCGTGAACGGCACCCCGGTGGACCCGGCGAGCGCCTACGACGGGGCGCGGCTGCACCTGGCGGGCCTGGTGGCCGACGGCACCACGACCAACGAGGTGGTGGTCGTTGCCGACTGCGCCTACAGCCGGTCCGGCGAGGGCATGCACCGCTTCGTGGACCCGGTCGACGAGGCGACCTACCTCTACACCCAGTACGAACCCGCCGATGCCCGTCGGGTGTTCGCCTGCTTCGAACAGCCCGACCTGCGCACGTCGTTCACGTTCCACGTGGCCGCTCCGGCGGACTGGGAGGTGCGGTCCAACACCGATGGGACGCGCCGGGACGCGCCGGACACCGAGTGGTCGGACGGGCAGGAGGTCGCGCGTTGGGACTTCGCCCCGACCCTGCCGATCTCGACCTACATCACCTGCGTGGTGGCGGGGCCGTGGCACGTGGTCACCGACGGGTGGTCGCCGCGGGACCGCGGGACGGACGCGGCGACGGTCCCGCTCGGGCTGTTGTGCCGGGCCAGCATGGCCGCGCAGCCTCGACCCCGACGAGCTGTTCGCCGTCACGCGGCAGGGCCTGGACTTCTACGACCGCGTGTTCGACCAGCCCTACCCGTTCGGTCGCTACGACCAGGTGTTCGTGCCCGAGTACAACCTCGGCGCCATGGAGAACCCCGGGCTGGTCACCTTCACCGAGGCCTACGTGTTCCAGTCGGCCGTGACCGACGCCGAGCGGGAGTCCCGGGCCGCCACGATCCTCCACGAGATGGCCCACATGTGGTTCGGGGACCTGGTCACGATGGCGTGGTGGGACGACCTGTGGCTCAAGGAGTCGTTCGCGGACTACATGGGCACCCTGGCCCAGGTCGAGGCGACGCGCTTCACCGATGCCTGGACGACGTTCGCCACCCAGGACAAGGCCCGCGCCACCCGCGCCGACCAACTGCCCACGACCCACCCGGTGGTGGCCGACATCGTCGACCTCGAGGCCGCCAAGCTCAACTTCGACGGCATCACGTACTCCAAGGGCGCGAGCGTGCTCAAGCAGTTGGTCGCCTGGGTCGGTCGCGACACCTTCCTGGCCGGGGCCAACCGCTACTTCGCCGACCACGCCTGGGGGACCACCACGCTGGCCGACTTCCTGGCCGCGCTCGGGACCGTCTCCGACCGGGACCTGCCCGCGTGGTCGACGACGTGGCTGGAGACCGCCGGCGTCTCGACCCTGCGCGTCGAGGTCGACACCGACGACCACGCCACGGTCACGGCGGCCCGCCTGGTGCAACGCGGCCACGACCCCACGACCGGGCAGCACCAGGTCCGTCCCCACCGTGTCGTCGTGGGCGGCTACGACCTGGTCGACGGCGAACTGGTGCGGACACGTCGGACCGAGGTCGACCTGGTCGACCGGGTGGTCGCCCTGCCCGCCCTGGTCGGCCACCCGCGGCCGGCCCTGCTGCTGCCCAACGACGAGGACCGCACCTACGCCAAGGTCACGCTGGACCCCGGCTCGCTGGCCGTGGCCCGCCGGTCACTGGGGTCCTGCACCGACTCCCTGGCACGGGCGCTGCTGTGGTCGGCACTGTGGAACGCCACCCGGGACGGTGAGCTGCCCGCCACCGCGTTCGTCGACGTGGTGGCCCGCCACGGTCCGGCCGAGACCCATTCGTCGATGCTGCGGACCCTGCACCGCCAGGTCCGCCACGCCATCCAGCACTTCGCCCCGGCGGGTGCACGCGCCCACCTGGGCGACCGCATGTGGGAGGTGGGCGCCGCCGCCGCGACCTCGGCTCCGGCCGGCAGCGACCGTCAGTTGGCGTGGATGCGCCTGGCGGTGGGGCTGGCCGCGGCCCACCCGGACTGGCTGCGTGACCTGCTGGCCGGTCGCGGCGTCCCCAACGGACTCGACGTCGACACCGACCTGCGCTGGGCGGCGTGGATCGAGCTGGCGGCTGTCGATGACGCCTCCGACGACGACCTGGACGCCGAACTGGCCCGTGAGGACCGGGCCGGTACCCGCCGCTGGCGCGAGACGGCCCGGGCTGCCCGGCCGATCGAGGAGGCCAAGGACCGGGCGTGGCGGCTGCTCACCGACGGCGGGCTGGCCAACGAGGAGATGGTCGCGGTCATGGCGGGCTGGGGGCGTGCGGACCAACGCGACCTGACCGCGCGCTTCGAGGCACCGTGGCTGGAGGCGCTCGCGACCTGGTGGGACACGCGCACGATCGAAGACGCCCGTCGACTGGTCCAGGGGTTGTTCCCACCGGGCCGCGACGCGGTCCCGGGCGACGACGTGGCCGACCACCCCACCGTCGTCGCGGTCGACCGCTGGCTCGCCGACCACGCCGACGCCCCGTCGGCGCTTCGGCGGCTGGTGGTCGAGGACCGTGACGGCCTCGTCCGGTCGCTGCGGGCCCAGTCCGGCGCGAGCGACGACGGGCGGTGAACCGCCCGGCCGGCGCCACGCGCTCGCCTCACGGCCATCCTCGCCCTTCCGACCCGACCACCGCCCCCCACGACCGAGGACCACCATGATCTTCATCACCGCCAAGTTCCGCGTGAAGCCCGAGCACGCCGAGGACTGGCCGGAGCTGTCCCGAGCCTTCACCGAGGCGACCCGAGCCGAGCCCGGCTGCCTGTGGTTCGAGTGGTCCCGGAGCCTCGACGACCCGCACGACTACGTGCTCGTCGAGGCCTTCCGGGATGGGGACGCCGGCGAGGACCACGTCGGCTCGGACCACTTCGCACGGGCCCAGCAGGACCTCCCCCCGTACCTCCGGTCCACACCCCAGATCGTCAGCCAGGTCGTGGACCGGGACGGCTGGGCCGAACTGGGCGAGATGGCCGTGGACTGACGCCCATCGCCATCGGGACGGCCGGGATCACGGTTCGACCGCGAGCCGACCGCCCTTCCACACCGCGGTGATCGCCCGGGTCGCGGTCACGTCCGTGGTCGGGTCACCCGCCACCAGGACCAGGTCCCCCCGGGCACCGGCCTCGAGGCGACCACGGTCGTCGAGCCCGAACGCGGTGGCGGGTTCGGCGGTCGCCGCGCCGAGGGCCTCGACCGGTGCCAGCCCGGCCTCGACCAGCAGCTCGAGCTCGCCGTGGATCGACGCACCCTCGACCACGCCGGAGTTGCCCGTGTCGGTCCCGGCCAGGACCCGGACGCCCGCGTCGGCGAGGTCACCGACCGACGCCAGGGCGAGCTCGCTGAGCGTGCTGGTCACCGGGAGCGACTCCTGCAGGGTCGACACCTCGCCGGCCTCCAGACGCGGGCCCAGGTCCGGGTCGTCGACCAGGCGCTCCCCGATCGTGGGGTCCCGGTCGTCGTAGACCGACAGCGTGGCCACGACGAACACGTCGGCGTCGGCCACCAGCTCGACCACGTCGGGCGCGGGCCCGTCCAACCACACGTGGGCGAGTCCGTCGACGCCCTCCTCGACCACCATGCGGGCGTCGGCGGCACGGCTGACGTGGGCCACGGCCAGCAGCCCACGGTCGTGGGCCGCCGCCACCAGGGCCGCCACCGTCTCCCGGTCCAGCGTGGGCAGGTCGGACCCCGGCGCGCCCGGCTCGACCACCAGCTTGATCCAGTCCGACCCCTCGACGACCCGGTCGGCGACCCACGCGTCGGCGGCGGTCGGGTCATCGATCGTGGGCAGGGTGGTGACGCCGAACTGGGTGCCGTGCCCGCCCGGCGGGGTGGCGAGGTGGCCGGCGGAGAACAGGTCGGCGCGATCCTCCGCCCCCTCGTCGAGCGCGTCTGCCCGCACCTCGCGGAGGAACCGTGGGGAGTTGAACATGTCCAGGGCGGTGGTGACGCCGAAGGCGAGGTCGCGCCGCAGCCGGCGCTCGCCCAGCACGTGCTGGTGGGCATCGATCAGACCCGGGAGGAGCGTGTGGCCGGTGCCGTCCACGACGACCGCGCCATCGGGCACGGCGACCTCGTCGACCGGCCCCACGGCACCGATGCCGTCGTGGTCGAACACGACGGCCTGGTCGTCGAGCACCTCGCGGCCGTCGAAGACCCTCGCCCCCACGACGGCGGTGACGTCGCCCGTCGCAGCGGGGCCGCTCGTCGCCGCGCCCGACGGCGGCGGGGTCGTCGGGTCGGTGACCTCCGTGCCCGGCGACGGGCCGCGGGACGGCTCCGGTGAGCCGTCCACGGCCCCGACCGAGGGCGTCGGCAGTGCCGGCACGGTCGGTGCGGTCGAGTCCGTCGTGGTGCTCGTGGCGGTCGGACCGTCGGGTCCGGTCGACGTCGTGCAGGCCGCGACCGCCAGCAGGAGCGCGACCAGGACGGACCGCGGGGCCGTCACCAGGTCGGCATCGTCGGATGGGGCCGCGCCATCACGAGGGTGTCGACGAACTGGCCACCCCGGAAGACGCGGCCGCGACAGGTGCCCTCCACCTCGAAGCCCACTCGCTCGTAGAGGGCCACCGCCGGACCGTTGTCGGCACAGACCTCGAGCTCGAGCCGACGTACCTGGAGCCAGTTGTCGGCCAGGTCCAGGGCGGCCTCGAGCAACCGCGTGCCGATGCCACGGCCCTGCCAGTCGTCGTGCACGGCCATCCCGATCGATCCGCAGTGGCGCGTTCGCTCGCGTGTGGAGACTCCCAGGCCGATGCTGCCCACGACCCGTCCCGACTCCTCACCCAGGCACGCGACCAGCAGGCGGAAGCCCTCGGGGGGTTCGTCGAGACGCTCCTGCCACTCACCCACGGACGGGTGTGGCAGCTGCAGGGTCATCGACTGGGCCCGTGGCATGGCCATCACCGCACGAAGGTCCGCCGCGTCGCTGGGCTCGGCCCGGCGGATCACCACGTCGACATGACCCTGCGGCAGGTCGGTGCCCACGTCGTCCTCCCCACCCGCAGGACCTGAGTTGAACCTGCCCTGACCCCGAGTGTCAAGGGTCGCCTGAACCGTCACAGGCGGTCGGCGTAGTCCGTCAACTGGCGGGTCGCGTCCACCGTCAGCGGGTCACCGTGGCCGAACAACATCGTCTCGGGGGCGAGGTCGGCCAGGACCTTCACCGAGGCCACGGCGGCCTCCGCGTCGGCGGTGAAGTCCGGCGGCGAGGCCTCGATGCCCTCCCCGGTCGTGCCGCCGATCCGGCGATCCCGCACGACCGCGTCCCCGGTCAACAGGACACCGGCATCGGCCGCGAAGGCCGACAGGTGCCCCGGGGTGTGTCCGGGGGTGGCCACGATGCGCAGGCCCAGCAGGACATCCCCGTCGACCACCTCCTGCGCGACGGCGACCCGGTCCCGCACCGTGGCGAGGTCCGGGGCCGCGGCATGGGCCGTCGCCCCGGTGGCCTCGGCCATCACGGCCTCGATCCCGCCGACGTGGTCGCCGTGGTCATGGGACACCAGCACGTGCGACACCGCTCCCCAGCCGACACCGGCCGCGTCCAGTGCCGTGGCGATGGGCTCCACCCCGCCCTGGCCCGTGCCGGTGTCGAACACCAGCGCCTCGCCCCCACGCACCAGGACGTAGGCCGACACGAAGCCGAACGAGGCGCGCTCCCACGCCAGGGGCGCGTCGACGCCGGGCTCGGACTCCTCGCCGCCCCCGTCGCCGGCCGCAGGCGTCGAGGTGGTGTCCGCGGGCGGCGGGTCGTCGTCACAGGCCGCCAACGCCGGCCCCAGCACCACCGCCCCCAGCGTCACCCGTCCGAGGTCGGCCAGCAGCGTCCTGCGGGTCAGTCCCCCGCGCGGCACGTGCCCGTGCCCACTCCCCGGCGACCACCGTCGACCTCGGACTGCCATGGTCACCCTCCGTGTCCGGTCCAGCCTACGAGCCGCGCCCGCCCCGACCCCCGGCGGCTCCCGTCCGACCCTCCCCCCGGTCACCCCGCTCCCCCCGGTCACCCCGTCCCCCCGGTCACCACCGTCCCCCGGGTCCGCCACCCTCCCCGCGGGGTCACCCACCTCACCCGGGTCCGACACCCCCGCCGGCGCCACCTCACGCCGGGTCCGCCACCCTCACCCGGATCCGCCACCCTCACCCGGATCCGCCCACCCTGCCACATCGGCGCCGTTCTCCCGTCGATTGTCGGATCCGGGGGTGCTGACGCGGTCGCCGTCCCCAATCGACTGGGGTGGGTGGGGGGCGTGGATACGGTGCGGGTCATGGAACTCCTGCTCATCCGCCATGCCCAGCCTGCCTGGGTGGTCGACGGCATCGGCTACAACGACCCCGACCTGTCCGAGCTCGGCCGGGCGCAGGCGGTCGCGGTCGGGGCGGCGCTGGCCGAGGTCGCCGTGGACGAGTTCTGGGTGTCGCCCGCGGCCCGTTCCCAGCAGACCGCCGCGGCCATCACCGCCCATCACGACGCCCCGGTCACCACGCTGGACTGGGCGCTGGAGATCCAGCTGCCCGACGACTGGAACGAGGTCCCGGTCGAGACCATCCGGACCTGGTTCCAGGAGTCCCGGAGCCACGACCGTGAGCAGTGGTGGCAGGCCAGCGGGCCCCACGGCGGGGAGACCTTCCGCCACTTCCACCAGCGCGTGGCCAGTGGCCTGGAAGCCGAACTCGCCGGCCGCGACATCACCCGGGTGCCCGACACCCCCGACCTGTGGCGGGTGCCCGACGACGACACGCGCCGGGTCGCCCTGGTGACCCATGCCGGGACGAACTCGGTCGTGCTCGGGACCCTGCTCGGCGTGGCACCACAGCCATGGGAATGGGAGCGGTTCTCGTCGGCGCACGCCTCCGTGACGATCCTGCGCAACCGAGCCATCGCCTCGGCCGACATCTTCGGGCTGCGCAGCTTCTCCGAGACCGCCCACCTGGCCGCCGCCGACCTCGAGGTCACCCGCTGACGACCCTCGTCGTCGTCGGCTCGACCCCGCGCCGACGAGGACGGTCGGACGCCCCCGAGGCGTCACCGCGAAGTAGCGTCGTGGGTGGTCACCGTGACGTGGCCACCACTCGACCCGGGAGCCCGATCATGAGCACCACTTCCAACGACCCCCTCCGCGACGAGGACATGGTGTCCAGCGAGGGCGACGCGCCCGACCTGTCGGCCCACGACGCCGACGGGGCCGACGCCGACGGCACCGACGGCGACGCGGCCGACGCCGACGGGACCGATGGGGACGCGGCCGATGCCACCGATGGCGACGCCACGGACGGCGACGCCACGGACGGCGACGGCAGCGCGGGCGACGGCGACGCCACCGACGTGGCGGACGGCGATGCCGCCGATGGTGGCGGGGCCGACGCCGACGGCACCGACGCCTGACGGACACCCCGACGTGCGGGCACTTCCCCTGCTGGCCGGCGATGACCGGACGTTCGTCCGCTCGACCTGGGGTCGCCGGATGCACCTGCACCATGGTGACGTCCGGGCCCTCGCGAAGCTGTTGACGCTCGACGACGTCGACCACCTGCTGACGGGCACGACCATCCGGGCGCCCGAGGTCCGGCTGGCCCGGGACGGCCAGATCCTGCCGTCCGGGGGCTGGACCCAGCGCGCCAGCCTCGCCGGACAGTCCCTGTCGGGGCTGGCGGACCCGCGCCGGCTGCTGGCCGCGTTCGACGAGGGTGCCACCATCGTGCTGCAGGGCCTGCAACGGTCATGGGAGCCGTTGGCCCGGCTGCTCGGCGACCTCGAACACGAGCTCGGCCACCCCTGCCAGGCCAACGCCTACCTCACGCCGGCGTCGTCGCGCGGGTTCGACCGGCACCACGACGCCCACGACGTCTTCGTGGTCCAGACCCATGGCTCCAAGGCGTGGGAGGTCCACGACGACGACGGCCAGCACGACCTGGTGCTCGAACCCGGGACCGCGCTGTACCTGCCGGCCGGGACCGACCACCTCGCCCACACCCGCGACACCGTGTCCCTGCACGTCACGATCGGCGTGCGCCAGCTCACCCGTCGCCGGGTGGTGGGGCGGGCCGTGCAGGCCGTGCTCGACGACCTCGAGCTCGACGGACGCCTGCCGGCCGGTTGGCTCGACGACCGCGATCCCGTCGCCACGGACCTCGCGACCGCGCTGGCTGCCGTGGCGACCGCGCTGGGCGAACGCGATCCCGACGCACTGGTGGCCGACGAGGCCGAACGCTTCCGGACGACGCGCACCAGCTGGCTGCCCGGCGGGCTGCGGGACCGGGTGGCGCTGGAGGACCTCGACGACACCACGACCGTCCGTCGCCGCCAGGGCCACCATGCCCGGCTGCGACCCGACGGCGACCATGTCCGGGTCCTGCTGGGTGACCGGGACCTGCGGGTGCCGGGATGGGTCGAGCCGGCGCTGGCCGCCGCCATCGAGGCGAACGTGCTGCGCCCGGTCGACCTGGCCGAGTGGCTCGACCCGACCAGCCGCGTGGTGGTGGTGCGCCGGCTGGTCCGCGAGGGCCTGTTCCGGCTCGACCCGTGAGCCCCGCCGGCCCCGACGAACCCCGCTGCGCACCCGCCAGCGCCGCTCGGGGCGAACCCCTCCACGGCACCGCGTCGACCGTCCGCGCCTTCCTGCTGGTCCAACAGGAGGGTGCCTGGGGTCGCGACGCGCTGACCGACTCCGCCCTGCCAGCCGCGGTCGCGGCATGGCTGGCCGACGGCGCCCGGCGGCACGGGGTCCGACCGCTGCTGATCCGCCGACACGGACGTGCCGACCCCGGCGTCCAGGTGTTCGCGGCGCGGGCCGACGTTGGGGGGCCGTGGCTGGAGGCGGGCGTCCTCGACGACCTCGGCGAGGTCACCGACCTCGACCTCGCCGCGCTGGGCCGGGGTGGATCGGTGGGCCTGGCCCGCACGTCCGAACCGCTGTTCCTGGCCTGCACCCACGGCAGCCATGACGCCTGTTGTGCCGTCGAGGGCCGCACGGTCGCCGCTGGGCTCGCCGAGGCGCATCCCGACCGGTCGTGGGAGGTCAGCCACGTCGGCGGGGACCGTTTCGCCGGGAACCTGTTGGTCCTTCCCCACGGGCTGTACTACGGACGCGTCGACGCCACGAGCGGACCGGCCATCGCCGACGCCCACCTCGCCGGCCGGCTCGACCTGGACCACCTGCGGGGTCGCTCCGGGCTGGCCTTCCCCGTCCAGGCCGCCGAACACCACCTGCGGCGCCACCTCGACCTGGACGGCATCGACGACGTCGAGCCGACGGGCCACCGCAGCGAGGACGGCCGGGTCATCGCCGACTTCGCCACCCCGGTCGGGGCGTTCCGGGTCGAGGTCGTGCTGCACCGCGGCCCGGCCGAGCGGCTGACCTGTCACGCGGCTCAGACGAACCGTCCCCTGGTCGTGCGCCTGGTCGACCTGCGACCGACCTGACGACCGACCTGACGACCGGGCCCGACATCCGGACCGGCCCGGTCAGCGTGGCCCGCGGGTCCGCACCACGACGGTCTTGGTGCGGGTGTAGCCGAGCAGCGACTCCAGGCCCTTCTCGCGGCCGTACCCGGACTGCTTGACGCCCCCGAACGGCAGGGCCACGCCCCCGCCGGCGCCGTACTGGTTGACGTAGACCTGGCCGGCCTCGACGTGGTGGGCCAGCCAGTGCGCCCGGTCGACGTCGGCGGTCCACACGGCGGCGACCAGTCCGTAGTCGGTGCCGTTGGCGAGCCGGACCGCGTCACCGACGTCGTCGAACGCCGTGGCGGCCAGCACCGGGCCGAACACCTCCTCGCGTGCCAGCGTCGAGTCCGGGTCGACCTCGGCGAACAGCGTGGGCGCGAACCAGAAGCCGCCGGCAGGCAGGTCGGCGGGGGCGTCCCCGCCGGCCGCCAGCACGCCGTCCGCAGCGGCCGAGCCCACCATCGCGGCCACCCGATCGCGCTGCGCCCCGGAGATCAACGGTCCCAGGTCGGGGTCGTCCATGCCCGGCCCGATCGTGGTCGCGGCGAAGGCCTCGGCCACGCGCTCGACCAGCTCGTCGTGGATCGCACGCTCCACCAGCAGTCGCGACCCGGCCGAACAGGTCTGGCCGGCGTTCTGGAGGATCGAGGCCACGATCGTGGGGACCGCCGCATCGAGGTCGGCGTCGGCGAACACCACGTTGGGCGACTTGCCCCCGAGCTCGAGTGTCACCGGTGTGATGGTGTGGGCCGCGGCGGCCCCGACCAGCCGACCCACCGCGACCGAGCCCGTGAAGGAGAGGTGGTCGATGTCGGGGTGTGCCGACAGGGCCGCGCCGGCGACCTCGCCACGGCCCGGGACCGCGTTGAACACCCCGGCCGGGATGCCGACCTCCCGGGCCAACCGGGCCACGCGCATCGGTGTCAGCGACGCCTCCTCGGCCGGCTTGAGCACGACCGTGTTGCCCACGGCCAGCGCCGCCGACGTCGTCCGGCCCGTGATCTGCAACGGGTAGTTCCACGGGATCACCACGCCCACCACGCCGTGGGGTTCCCGGCGGGTGTAGGCCAACCCGTCCGGTCCGGTGGGGATGACGTCGCCGTGCAGGACGCGGACGGCGCCGGCGGCGAACTCGTAGTACTGGGCGCACTGCTCGACGTCGACCACGGCCTGGGACCGCGGCTTGCCGGTGTCGCGACACTCCAGGTCGGCCAGGTCGTCGGCCTCGGCACGGACCCGTACGGCCAACGCCTGCAGCAACTGGCTGCGCTCCCGGACCGGTCGCTCGCGCCAGTCGGGCAGGGATCGCCTGGCCGCGGCAACGGCCGCCTCGACCTCGGCGGCGCCACCGGCGGCCAGCCTCGCCAGGACGCTGCCGTCGGCGGGGTCCAGGGAGTCGAGGGTCTCGGTGACGGCAAGGTCGTCACCGTCGACGAACGCGGGCACGGTCCGGACGTCGGTCATCGTGGCCTCGGTGGTCGTCAGCGCCTGGGGTCAGGTGGGGCAGCCGGGTCGGGAGGGCCGATCCGGTCGGGGTGGGAGGGTGCCGCCGGGGGCTGTCGGATCAGGCGGTCGCGCCCAGCGCCGCGTCCAACGCCGACACGGCGGCGTCGACCTGGTCGGCGGACACGACCAGTGGGGGGATCCAGCGGATCGTCGACCCGAACGGCCCACACGACATCACCACGACGTGGGACTCCGTGAGCATGTGGCCGAGCACCGCGGCCGTACGCGCCGGGTCGGGCGCCCCGTCGGCGTCCACGACCTCCGTGCCGACCATCAGGCCCAACCCGTGGTGCTCGGCGATCGCGTCGTGGCGCCCGGCCACCTCCGCCAGACCGGCCCACAGCTGTGCGGCGCGGTCGCGGGCGTGGGCCAGGAACCCGTCGGCGGTCATGACGTCGATGGTGGCCAGTGCGGCCGCGCACCCCATCGGGTTGCCGCCGAAGGTGCCGCCGTGGCTGCCCGTCGGCCACCGCGACATGATCTCGGCGGTGGACCCGATCGCGGACATGGGGAACCCCGAGGCCATGCCCTTGGCCATCACGACGACGTCGGGGACCAGGTCGTGGTGGTCGATGGCGAACAGCTCGGCGGTGCGTCCGAACCCGGACTGGACCTCGTCGGCCACGAACAGGATGCCGTGGGCGCGGCAGCGCTCGACCAGGCCCTCCAGGAACGCCCGTGGCGCGTCGACGTATCCCCCTTCGCCCAGCACCGGTTCGATGATCACCGCCGCGACCTCGGACGGGGCGGTCTGGGTGCCCAGCAACAGGTCGAACTCGCGCAGGCACCGGGCCACCGCCGTGTCCACGTCCTCGCCGGTCAGGAAGGTGTAGGGGAACGGGGCGACGTGCACCCCGGAGGGCAGCGGGCCCTGTCGGGCGCGGTAGACCGACTTGGAGGTCGTCATCGCCATGGCCTGGTGGGTCCGGCCGTGGAACGAGCCCCGGAACACGATCGTGTCGGTCTTGCCGGTGGCCCACTTGGCCAGCTTGACGGCGGCCTCCGTGGCCTCGGCGCCGGAGTTGGCGTAGAAGAACGTGTCGATGCCGGCCGGGGTGATGTCGTCCAGGCGCTCGGCCAGCGGGGTCAGCAGGTCGTGGGTGTAGCAGTTGACCTGCGCGTGGAGGAACCGCTCGGCCTGGCCCTGGATGGCGGCGACGACGTCGGGGTGGGCATGGCCGGTGTTGACGACGCCGATGCCCGACGTGAGGTCGAGGTAGTCGACGCCGTCGGTGGTGGTGACGATCGCGCCGCGACCGTGGCTGACGGCCAGGTCCGAGACCTTGAACCAGACGTCGCTGGGGCGTCCCGTCACGCGTCGGCCCCCACCGGCAGGTCCGTGGTGACGCCGGTCACGTCGTCGCCGGTCCCGGTCCAGCCCTCGGCCGGCCGGTCGAACCAGACGTGCACCTGGCCGGTGCCGGTGGCGTTCTCGTAGTCCGACAACTGCTCGCCGGTGGCGATGCAGTGCCGGCCGCCGACGGCGGCCTGCATCATCAGCACGTGCCCGAAGCGACCCTCGGGGGCGTGCTGGCGGTAGTCGTCCATGCCGTCGACGAGGGCTGCGTGGTCGCCGTCGAGCATCCACTGGATCCGCTGTTCGTCGGCCGCCCGGGCCTCCGGGGTGATGATGTGGCGGGGGTCCGACGACTCGTGGGCCGGCAGTTCCTTCAACGACCAGAAGCGATGGCTCATCCCACCGGAGGCCAGGATCACGACACGACGGTCCAGCTCCGCCACGGCCCGGCCGATGGCACGCCCCACCCGTTGGAAGTCGTCGGTCTCGCCCGTCTGGGCGATCGACACCGAGATCACCTTCTGGTCCGTCTGGAGGTAGGTCACGAGGTTGATCGTGGCGTAGAAGATCGGCAGGTGCGGGTCGTGGCTGGCGTGGATCGGGGTGTCCACGACCGGGCCCTGGGCGGCGATGGCGTCCGCGAGCTCGGGGTCACCGGGGTAGTCGAACGGGATCTGGGCCATGCCGCGGGGCAGTTCGGCCGAGGTGAAGACCCCCGAGAACCCCTCCTGGGCGGTCACCACGTGTTCGACGGTGGTCGCCCAGTGGGTGTCGACGATGATGATCGTGTCGACGTCGAGCGCGGCGAGCTTGTCGTCGCGCATGCGTTGAAGTCCGGGCACCAAGGAGATCTCGCGACCCTCGTTGAGCGCGAACCGCTGCTCCCGGGACATCATCACGGTCGGGGCGTGCGACGTCAGGGACACGGCCAGTACGTCACCCATGGGACAGCTCCTCGCTGGAGGTCATCGCGGGACGCGTGGTCGACATCGCTCCCGCAGAATCGTTTGGACCCCAACGATAACACGGGCCGCGGGTGCTGTCACCCGCGGTCGCACCGCGCTGCACCGCGTCCTCGCACCGCGTCCTCGCACCGCGTCCTCGCACCGCGTCCTCGCACCTGGGGTCACCCCTCGACACGTTCCAGGGTGGTCCCACCGGGAAAGGTCACGCCGAGCTGTTGGTACCACGCCCCGATCATCTCGTCGGGCTCCAGCAGGGCGAACTCCTCGCCGGGCACGTCGTACAGACGCAGGTCGGCATCGCCGGCGAAGATCGGCCCGGCGTCGACGTCGGTGCCCTTCATCGTCACCAGTTCGTGCAACGACGCCGACCCGTCCGCCTCGATCGCGGGCATCCAGCGGGTGTGGACCATCGCATGGCTGTTGACGAAGCCGCCGGACTCGACCGTTCCGGTGATGGTGAAGGTGGCCTCGGCGAGGCGACGGTCGCCCGCGGCCAGCGTGGCGCCGAAGCGGCCGCCCGGCTCCAACCGTGGGCCGGCGCGCCCCCGGGTCACCGGCCTGGTCATCCAGATCGAGCCCATCTTCTTGGGATAGCCCTGGAAGTGACCGCGGACCATCGCGAAGCCCTTGTCGACCCAGATGTAGGCGCAGCGGGAGTGGTGCTCGCCGCGATAGCGCCCGCGGATGACGAAGAACACCTCGCGGTACTGGGCCCGGACCGGGTCGTCGAGCTCGGTGAAGTCGTCCCCGCAGGACTGCCAGTCGGCCCACACCAGCGCCACCGCGCCCGGGTCGTCGGCCGGCTCCATCTGCTCGGGCAGCAGTTCGACCACCCGGGCAGGATCGGTGCGGTACTCGATGGTCAGCAGGTCGCCCGAGTAGTGCCACGGCGGCGGGGGCAGGATCGACGAGTCGCCGGTGGCCGTGCGGGGGAAGAGGAAGCCCTGTTGCTGCGGCATGGCGGGTGTCCCGTCGCTGGGCGGACGTCGTTTGGATCCGCACGATAACACTGCCACCCGTGGCTGTCACGCCTCGAGGCGTCCGTCCGGCACGGGGGCCGCGCCCGACCCGGGCCTACCGTGGCCGCGACCCCGATCGACGGAGACGACGTGGAGTACGTCCGACTGGGAACGACCGGCCTGCAGGTGTCCCGGCTGTGCCTGGGCATGATGAGCTTCGGTGACCCCGACATCCGACCGTGGGCGCTGGACGTCGACCGGGCACGCCCGTTCGTGCGCGCGGCCGCCGACGCCGGCATCACCTTCTACGACACCGCCGACATGTACTCGCGCGGGGCCAGCGAGGAGATCACCGGGACCCTGCTGGCCGAGACCTTCCCCCGCCGCGAGGACTACGTGCTCGCGACCAAGGTCTTCAACCCGATGGGCGACGGCCCCAACGACCAGGGCCTGTCCCGCGGCCACGTGCTGGACGGCATCGACGCGTCGCTGCGCCGACTCGGCGTCGACCACGTCGACCTCTACCAGGTCCACCGCTGGGATCCCGACACCCCGATCGAGGAGACCATGGAGGCGCTCCACGACGTCGTCCGGGTCGGCAAGGCGCGCTACCTCGGCGCCTCGTCGATGCACGCGTGGCAGTTCGCCAAGGCCCAGCGGGTCGCGGCGCTCAACGGGTGGACGCCGTTCGTGACGATGCAGGACCACCTCAACCTGCTGTACCGCGAGGAGGAACGCGAAATGCTGCCCCAGTGCGCCGACATGGGGGTCGGCGTGCTCCCGTGGAGCCCCCTGGCCCGTGGGCGCCTGGCCCGTCCGGTCGACGCCGACGAGACCGCGCGCAGCGAGTCGGACCCGTTCGGCGACACGCTCTACGACGCCGCGGCCACCGAGGTCGTCGAGGCCGTCGGCGAGGTCGCCGCGCGACACGGTGTGTCCCGCGCGCAGGTGGCCCTGGCGTGGCTCCTGGCCAAGCCCGAGGTCACCGCCCCGATCTTCGGCGCCACGAAGGTCGACCACGTCCACGACGCCGTGGGGGCCCTGGACGTCCGGCTGACCGACGACGACCTCGCCCGGCTGGAAGACCCGTACCGCCCGATGCCGGTCCGCGGCCACGAGTGACCACGGCGACGTCAGGGCCGGCCGGTGGCCCCGGCGTTACGGTTCCCATGGCCACCGACCCTCGCCACGCCGCAGCGACCCCGGAGCATGCCATGACCGAGCACGCCACGACCGAGACCCGCCGCATCTTCCTGGACGGGGCGGTCGTCCCGGTCACCCGCCACGGCGACGACCTGGTCGCCGGCGACGGCCGCACCGTGTCCGTCGCCGACGCCAACCACCTGCCGCCCGTCCGACCGAGCAAGATCCTGTGCGTGCACCTCAACTACACGTCGAGGGTCGAGGAGTTCGGCGTCCGGCTGCCACCGGCGCCGACCTACTTCCAGAAGCCGCTGTCGGCCATGACGGGGCATCGTGGCGACGTCGTGCGTCCGGCCAACTGCTCGTGGCTCAACTACGAGGGCGAGATCGCGATCGTGATCGGGCGCACGGCCCGCGGGGTGTCCCACGCCGACGCCTGGGACCACATCGCCGGCTACACCATCGCCAACGACTTCGGCCTGCACGACTTCCGGGACACCGACGCCGGATCGATGCTGCGGGTCAAGGGCTCGGACACGATGGCGCCACTGGGGCCGGGCCTGGTGACGGGGTGGGACCCGCGCGAGGGCCAGGTCCTGACCACGATGGTCAACGGCGAGGTGGTGCAGGAGGCCTCCACCGACGAGATGACCTGGGACATGGCCTACCTGGTGGCCGACCTCGCCCGCTCGATCACGCTCGAGCCCGGTGACGTGGTCCTGTCGGGGACCCCGGCCAACTCCCGCACGGTGTACCCCGGCGACGTCGTCGAGGTGTCCGTCGACGGCCTGGGGACGCTGACCAACACGATCGTGGACGGCCCGCTGCCGGTGTCCGACGAGGTCGGTGCACAACCCACCGAGACCGAGCAGGTCCTGTCGACCGCCCGTGGCGGCGACTGGGAGTTCCGCGGCGAGCGATCCCCACACCCCACGGACTTCTCCACCGTCCCCACCCCCCGCCACGACCCCCGTCGCTGACCACGTGTGGTCCGCGACTGCCCACGGCGTCGCGAGGCGGTCCCCGGGGCGGTCCCCGGGCGGTCACCGGGGCGGGTCAGAAGGCCAGGCCGCCGACGTCGACGTGGAGTCCGCCGCCGTCCACGACCAGGGTGTGGCCGGTGATGAAACTGGAATCGGGACCGGCCAGGAACGCGATGGCCGCGGCCACCTCCTCCGGGTCGGCAGCCCGTCGCAGTGGCAGGAACCGCGTCAGGTCGTCCCACTGGTCGGCCACGGACTGGCCGTGGGCCTCGGCCAGGTCGGCGGCCTCGCGTTCCGACATCTCGGTCCGCGTCCACCCGGGGGCCACCGCGTTGACCCGGACGCCCCGGGGCCCCCACTCGACGGCGGCGGCCCGGGCCAGGCCGACCACGGCGTGCTTGGACGTGACGTAGGCGGCGTAGTCGGCAGCCGCGGACAACCCGGCGACCGACGACACCACGACCACGGCCCCGCCGGCCGCCACCAGGTCGTCCCCGCACGCTCGCAGGCCCAGGAAGACCCCGTCGACGTTGACGCGCTGGACCCGCCGCCACGTGGCCGGGTCGGTCTCGCCCAGCGGCCCGGCGGTCTCGGTCCCGGCATTGGCGACCAACACGTCGATGCCGTTGCCACCCGCGGTGGCCGCGTCGACCACCCGCACCCAGTCCTCGGGCGACGTGACGTCGGCCACCAGCGCGACCCCGTCGACCTGCGCGGCGACCGCCTCGATGGGTCCGCGACGTCGCCCCGTCACGACCACGCGCGCGCCCCGTGACGCCAGCAGCCTGGCCGTGGCGGCCCCGATGCCGGTGCCGCCGCCGGTGACGACCGCGGTCGTCCCCGCAAGGGACCTGCCGTCGCCGGTCATGGTGTCGCCGCCCCGGCGTCCCGGACCCGGTCGTGGATCCGGTCGTGGATCCGGTCGTGGACCTGGCGGGCCCAGCGTGGGAAGTCGTCGACGTCGTCGAGGTACAGGCTCGGCTTGATGCAGATCGTCGTCCAGCCGTCGGCCACCTTCGCCACGACCTGGTCGACCATCGGGTCGGTGGGCGCCGGGGAGTCGTCGTCGGGGAACACCGCCCGGGTGCCCCCCACCAGCTCGAGCTCGGCGACGTCACGCCCGGCGGCCGCGAACGCCTCGCGCAGCACCGCCCAGTCGTCGTCCGACGGTGCCCCCAACGGATTCCACCCGTGCCCGTGGGCCACCAGGCGTCGCAGCATGGGAGGATGCAGCGACTGGCCCCCGAACCACAACCGGGGCCCGTCGGACCGCCAGGGCTGGGGCTGCACGTGGACGTCGTCGAAGCCGAAGTGGTCGACCGTGGTGGCTGGCGGGTTGGTCGCGCCACACGGCCGCGAGCACCTCCAACTGCTCGTCGAGGATCCGGCCCCGCCGGTGGAAGTCGACGTCCAGGGCGGCGTACTCGGCCTCGTGCCAACTGACCGTCGGCTGGACCACGAGCCGTCCCCGGCTCAGCCGGTCCAGCGTCGCGATCTGGGTCGCCAGGTGGAGCGGGTGGCGCAACGGCGTGATGACGGCCGACGCGGCCAGTCGCATCGTCGTCGTCCGGCTCGCCACGGCGGACAGCAGCACGAACGGGTCGGGCCAGGCCATGTCGGGGTCCTGGTTGCCGGGGTAGGCCCAGTCGCGTGGGTTGGCCGGCAGCCCGTTGCGGTCGGCGCCGGCGCCCAGCACCACGTGCTCGGACACCATCGCCGTGCCCCACCCCGCCTCCTCGGCCGCAACCGCCAGGTCCACCAGGGCCATGGGGTCCTCGGCCGGCGTCATCGTCCAGTTCTCGGTCAGGACGAGCACGAGGTCGACACCACTCATCTCCCACCTCCAGCGCTCGCGCGCCCACACACCCCCGGGAGGTCCGAGGTCACGACGTCGACCCGTCGAGCACCTGCAGGGTCTTGAGGTCGGCGTGGAACTCCAGGGCGTAGCGGCCACCCTCGCGCCCGATGCCCGAGATGCCACAGCCCCCGAAGGGCGCGGTGAGGTCGCGGACCAGGAAGGTGTTGACCCACACGGTGCCGGCCCGGATCGCCTCGCCGACACGCACGGCGCGGTCCCGCGAGGTGGTGTAGACGATGGCCGACAACCCGTAGTCGGTCGAGTTGGCCAGCGCGACGGCCTCGTCCTCGCCGGCGAAGGTCTGCAGCGTCAGCACCGGGCCGAACACCTCACGCTGGACCACCTCCGACTGGTTGTCGCGGGGCCGGACCAGCGTCGGTTCCACCCACAGGTCCCCGACGTCGGCCCGGCGACCACCCCGAAGGATCTCGTCGCCGTTGGCCCGCGCCCGTTCGACGAAGCCCAGCACGTCCTCGACGTGGTCGGGGTGGACCATCGGGGCGATGTCGGTGGCCGGGTCGGTGGAGGGGCCCAGCACCAACTGGTCGACGTGGTCGTGGAAGCGGGTGAGGAAGTCCTCGACGACGGACTCCTCGACCAGCAGTCGGGTCCCGGCCAGGCACACCTGTCCGGAGTCGTCGTACTGCCACGCGGCCTTGCTGGCGGCCGCCTCGAGGTCGGCGTCGGCGAAGACCACCAGCGGGCCCTTGCCACCCAACTCGGCCGTGAACGGCACCAGGTTGGTGGCCGCGGCGCGACCGATGTGGCGTCCGGCCTCGGGCGACCCGGTGAACGAGATCCGCCGGGCGCGCGGATCGGCGACCAGCGCCGCGCCCACCTCCTCGCCGATCCCCTGGACGACGTTGAGCACCCCGGGGGGCACGCCGGCCTCGTGGGCCAGGTCCCCGAGCAACGAGGCCGACAGCGGCGACCACTCGGCCGGCTTGAGCACGACCGGGTTGCCGGCAGCCAGTGCCGGCGCCACCTTCCACGTCGACAGCATCCACGGGGCGTTCCACGGCGTGATCACCACGGCCGGGCCGGCCGGCATGCGGATGATCCGGTTGTGGGTGCCCTTGGAGTCCCACTCGCGCTCGACGTGGTCCACGGCGAGGTCGGCGTAGTTGCGGAAGTTCTCGGCCCCGCGGTGGGCCAGGCGCGCCCGCATGGACGCGAGGTTGAAGGCCATGTCGTGGGCCTCGACCAGCGAGATCTCCTCGACGTGGTCATCGATCACGTCGGCCAGTCGGTGCAGCACCTCGGCCCGACCGGCTGGTCCGCGCGCCGCCCAGTCGTCGAAGGCCGCCGTGGCAGCCGCCATCGCCAGGCCGGCGACCTCGTCGTCGCCCCGGGCGACCTCGCCCAGGACCACGTCCCAGTCGTTGGGCGAACGCGTCTCGAAGGTGCTCGGGGAGTCCACCCGTTGCCCGTCGACGTAGTGGCACATCGACACGTCGACCCCGGCCACCTCGACCCGTCGGTCCCCGCTGCGGTCCATTCCCTGCTCCTGGCTGTCGGCCGTGCCACCCGTCGCCGTGGGCCCGATCCCCGGTGCGCCGGGGTGTCGGGCTCACTCGATGGTGACCGGCAGGTGCTTGATCCCCGAGATGAAGTTGGACCGCAACCGTTGCACCGGGCCGTCGATGCGCATCCGGTCCAGGACCGGCAGCAGTTCTTCGAAGGTCACCTTCAGTTCGGAGCGGGCCAGCCACTCCCCCAGGCACCGGTGCGGTCCCCCACGGCCGAAGGCGAGGTGGGCGTGGTCGTCCCGGGTGATGTCGAAGGTGTGGGGGTCCGGGAAGCGACGCTCGTCGAAGTCGCCGGAGATCCACCACAGCACGACCTTGTCGCCGGCGTGGATCGTCCGGCCGTGCCGTTCCACGTCCTGCAGCGCGGTCCGGCGGAAGTGCATCGTCACCGACGACATCCGCAGGATCTCCTCGACCGCCGAGTCGAGGAGTTCGTCGGGGCGTTCCTGCAGCAACGCGAGCTGGTCGGGGTGGTCCAGCAGCAACTGCAGCCCGGCGGCCATCGTGTACCGGGTGGTGTCGTTGCCGGCGGCCACCAGCAGCGTGAAGAAGTTCTTGAACTCGAGGTCCGACAGTGGCTCGCCGTCCATCGTGGGGGCCAGCAGCGTCGTGATGACGTCGTCGCGGGGGTTGGCGCGGCGCTCGGCCGCGATCTCGGCGGCGTAGTCGAACAGCTCCATCCCGGCGGGCGACCGGAAGGGCATCAGCCGGTGCTGGTCGTGGTCGATGCGGTCCACGACGTGGTCGGTGAACTCGGGATCGGTGTTGCCGATCATCGCGTCGCCCCGGTCGACCAGGAACTGCTGGTCGGACTCGGGGGCCCCCAGCAGCCGGGCCAGCATCCTCATCGGCAGTTGGCGGGCGACCGCGGTCACGAAGTCGAAGGACCCGGTCGCGATCGCCTCGTCCAGCACCGAGCGGGCCAGCAGCCGGATGGCCTGTTCGTAGGACTGCACGGTCCGGCGTGTGAAGCCACCCATGACCAGGCGCCGAAGGCGGGTGTGCTCGGGCGGGTCGAGTTCCATCATGGTGCGGCGCGCCCGCGTCTCCTCGGCGTCCATCTCCTCCAGCCGGATGCCGTGCGCCGACGACATCGTGCGGAAGTCCTTGTTCAACCCGATCACGTCGTCGTAGCGGGTGATCGACCAGAACCCGCTGCCGTCGACCTCGGGAGTCCAGGCCACGGGCTCCTCGTCGCGCAGGCGCTGGAAGGTCGCATGCGGAACGCCGGCGCGATGGACGTCCGGGTCGGTCAGGTCGAGGTGGCGGTCCCCGACGACGATCGGCGGACGGGTCGAGGTGGGCACGAGCTCCCTCCGTGGGCGCGGACCACGACACCCTAGCAGGGATTGTTCGGCTCCGAACGACTACCCTCGCGACGGTTCGGGCCCACCGACCCGACGACGACGTCACCGGAGCCACCACCATGCGCGTCCTGTTCCTGCAGCACGATCCCGGCGCGACACCCGGGTTGCTCGGCGAGGCGCTGCACGCCCGTGGCGCCGAGCTGGTGCTGTTGCCGATGGCGTCCTCGATCGGCGACGCCACGTGGTCGGGGGACTTCCCCGCGGTCGACGACCACGACCTGGTCGTGTCACTGGGGGCGATCTGGTCGGTCTACGACCACGACCGCCTGCACAGCTGGATCGAACGCGAACTGCAGTTCCTGCGTGACCTCGACCGGGCCGGGACCCCGGTGCTGGGGGTGTGCTTCGGCGGCCAGGCACTGGCGGCCGCGCACGGAGGCACGGTCGAGCCCATGGAGGCGCTGGACATCGGGTGGTCGCCCGTCGAGTCGTTCGCACCCGCCCTGTCGGTCGGCCCGTGGATGCAGTGGCACGGCGACCGCTTCACCCCACCGCCCGACGCCACCGTGCTGGCCACGGCACGCCGGTCGGCACCCAGGCCTTCACGCTGCGCGCCAACCTCGCCACGCAGTTCCATCCCGAGGTCACCCCCGACATCCTCGCGACCTGGCTGGCCCTGGGGGGCCAGGACGCCGTCGACGACGCGGCGTCGGTCGGGACCAGCACGCAGGAGTTGCTGGCCACCGCCCACGACCAGCGCGACCGCGCCCGTCGCGACGTCGATGCCCTGCTGGAGTGGTGGCTGCCCACGGTCGGGCTGGGCTGAGTCGGGCCGCGCCGGGGCCGGGAGCGCCCCGATCAGCTCGGCGCGGGCGCCCAGGCACGCTCCAGCGCGGCCATCGTCGCCAGGAGGGCCTCCCGCTGGTCGTCGTGGAGCCGGATCCACGACGTGTTCGGCGGGACCCGCATGCGCGTCATCGACGCCCCCATCAGGGTGATGGACGACACCAGGTGGCCGTCGTCGGCCGTGATCCGGAAGTCGGTGAAGTCCAGGGGCAGGGCCGCCGCGGCCAGGTCGGCGTCTGCCTCCAGTCGGTCGGCCAGCACCTGCGCCTCGGGTCCGCCGGTCAGGACCCGCACGGCCGTGCCCGTCCGACGGACCCGGCCCGCGTGCGTCACCTCCAGGCGCAGCGGCGCGTCCCAGGTCGGTCCGGTGACCACGAAGGTCGAGTCGGTGATGCGCAGCAGCATGCGGCCATGGGTGACCGCGCGGACCACGAACGACCGGCCGCCGACGTCGACCGCGACCCGGTCACCGGCGATCCGCTCGTGCCGGTCGGGAGCCAGCTCGGCCAGGACGCGCCCCAGCACCGCGTCGACGTCGCTCACGTGGCGCCGACCTCCTCGGCGGCCAGTTCCTCGGGGCTGGGCCGCTCGAACATCGGGAGCTTCGACACCAGCTTGACCTGGACGAAGGCGATGGCCGCCGACACGGCCAGCATCACGAAGAAGCGGCTGTAGATGGCTCCTCGGGTCAGGCCCGGCGGGGCGATGAACCACAACGTCACCAGCATGCCGACGGTCGCCAGGATCGGGGGCAGCGGGTACAGCGGCATGCGGTAGGGCCGGTGCAGGTCCGGACGGGTCGAGCGCAGGACCATGACGGAGATGTTGACCAGGACGTAGGCGACCAGCCACGCGCACACGCCGGCCAGGATCAGCACGAAGATCGAGTCGATGTCGCCCTGGATCACGATCGTGTAGATGCCCGGCAACAGGATCGCGAGGCCGATCCCGACCACCGGCGTGCGGTAGCGGGGGTGGAGGTAGGCGAACACCTTCGGGAACGTGCCGTCCTTGGCCATGCCGTAGAGGATGCGCGGGATCCCGGCCAGCAGGGTGTTGAGCGTGGCGGCCCCGGCGAACAGCACGGCGATGGCCAGCCACCAGCGCCCGAAGCTGCCCAGGATCGCCTCACCGAAGGCGGGGATCGGCAGCGGCGTGTCGAACAGCGTCAGCCCGCTGTCGGGGTCCAGCACCTCGTTGGGGACCTGGCGGGTGATGCCGGCGCCGTAGACGAACATCGCGAAGGCGACGGCCACCAACCCGATGAACATCGCCCGCGGCAGGTTGCGGTCGGCGTCACGCAGCTCGGCGGCCAGTGGGGTGACGTACTCCACCCCGACGAACAGGAACATGGCCAGCCCCACCATCGACAGCACCGCGCTGAGGTCGGTGCCGATCAGCGAGGTGCCGAAGAACCCGTCCAGGTCCAGCGTCGAGGCCTTGAGGATCCCCAGCAGCCCGAACAGGGTGATGGTGGTCCACATGACGGCGGTCAGCACGACCTCGAAGGCACCGTAGACCTCGATGCCCAGCAGGTTGACCACGCCGAACACCAGCAGCAGGGCCACGCCGATCATCCAGGTCCGCTCGGCGGGCATCGACTCGAGGAACGGGAAGTTGACCTGTGCGAACAGCCCGATCGAGGCGGTCTCGGCCGTCCCCGCGAACAGGTGCACCAGCAGGTAGGCCACGATCGTGCCGGTCGCGGCGACGAACCGCCCCATGCCGGCGTTGATGTAGTCGTACACCGAGCCGGCCAGGGGCATGGCCGTGCCGGCCTCGGAGAAGACCATCACCTGGAACAGCATCAGCACGAACGAGATCCCGATGGCCATCGCGAACACGCCGCCGCCGACGCCGAAGCCCTGGGTCGCCGTCAGCAGCACCGACGAGGCGATGATCAGCCCCACCGCCGTGGCCAGCGCGGTCGGGAACCCGACCACGCCCTTCTCCAGGATGGTCTGCTCGCTCACGGTCGTCCCCCGACGTCGGTCGGCCCCGGCCGGGACCGCTCGTCCGCGAACATTAGGACCCCAACTGTTCGGATGTCAACGAGTTGCCGACATCCCGACGTTCGGGCGCCCTCGCCTCAGTCGCCCCGCCCCGTCGCGGTGGCGACCAGCCAGTCGAACAACCCGCGGTCGGCCGCGTAGATCTTCTCGGGATGCCACTGCACGCCGATGCACGTCGACCAGTCGACCGGTTCGATCGCCTCGACCAGCCCGTCGTCGGCACGGGCGGTCACGGCCAGGCCCCCACCAACGCGCCCGACGCCCTGGTGGTGGATGGCGTTGACCTCGCGTCGGCCGGCACCCAGGACGTCGGCCAGCCGCGAGCCCGCGTCGATCGCGACGTCGTGGCGCAGGGTCAGGACCTCGTCGGGATCGTCGGAGAGCGGGGGGTGGGGGGTCCCGACCGCGGTCACGTCCTGGGCGAGGTCCCCGCCGTAGGCGACGTTGAGCAACTGCATCCCCCGGCAGATCGCCAGCGTGGGCATGCCCCGCCGTCGCGCCGCTTGGAGCACCGCCAACTCGAGCTCGTCGGCACGCACGTCCACGTCCTTGACCGACTCGGGCTCGGCACCGTAGGACGACGGGTCGACGTCACCGCCCCCGCACACCACGACCGCGTCGACGGCGTCCAGCACCGCGTCGACGTCGGACGGGTCGACGTGTGGCAACAGCAACGGCACCCCGCCCGACGAGCGCACCGACTCGACGTACTCCGACGCCAGGGTGTACAGGTCGGTGTTGCTGGCCACGAAGGTCGGCAGCGGTCGTCGCCACGTCGTCAGCAGCACCACCGGTCGGGCCCCGGTCACCGGGCCATCCGCTGCCGGGCGTCGTGCGTCGTCGGCGTCACAGGGAGATCCACGTCGTCTTCAGCTCCGTGAACGCCCACCCTCGTCCCTCGGGCGGGTTGCAGAACTCGCTGCGCTCGTTCTGCGGACCTCCCACAAGTCGTCGGCGTCACAGGGAGATCCACGTCGTCTTCAGCTCCGTGAACTTGTGGAGGGCGTGGGGGGACTTGTCGCGGCCGTTGCCGGACTGCTTGCGGCCGCCGAAGGGCACGCTGAGGCCGCCCTCCTCGTAGCAGTTGACCCACACCGTCCCCGCCTCCAGCGCCCGCGAGACACGATGAGCGCGTGACAGGTCCGACGTCCACAGGCCCGCGGCCAGGCCGTAGGGCGTGTCGTTGGCGATGCGGACCGCCTCGTCCTCGTCGTCGAAGGCGATGATCGACAGCACCGGGCCGAAGATCTCCTCACGCGCGATCCGGGCGTCGTTGTCGACGCCACCGAACACGGTCGGTTCGAGGAAGAAGCCGTCGCCGTGACCGGGTCCGTCCAAACGCGCGCCACCGGCCAGCAACTCGGCCTCGCTGCGGCCGACGTCCACGTAGTCCAGCACCGTGCGCAGCTGGCGATCGGACACGATCGGTCCGGTCTCGGTGGCCTCGTCCATGGGGTCGCCCACGACCCGGGTGCGGGCCCGCTCCACGACCGCGGCCGTGAGGTCGTCGAGGATGTCACGCTGCACCAGCAACCTCGACGGCGCGGTGCACATCTCGCCGGCGTTGAAGAAGATCCCCCATGCCGCCATGTCGGCGGCGACCTCCAGGTCCGGGGCGTCGGCGAACACCACGTTGGGTGACTTGCCCCCCAGTTCGAGCCACACCGGCTTGGCGTTGGAGTCGGCCGCGGCGTGCAGCAGCGACCGTCCCGTCGGACCCGACCCGGTGAAGGTCAGCACGTCGACGTCGTCGTGGCGTGCCAGGGCGTCACCCGCCACCGGGCCGCGGCCCGGCACGACGTTCAACACGCCGTCGGGCAGTCCCGCCTCCGAGGCCAGTTCGGCCAGGCGCAGGGCCGACGTCGAGGTGTACTCGGCGGGCTTGAGCACGACCGAGTTCCCGGTGGCGAGGGCCGGACCCAGCTTCCAGCCGGCCATGGTCAGCGGGAAGTTCCAGGGCACGATCGCGCCGACCACGCCCACCGGTTCCCGGGTCACCAGCGCCAGCTCGTCGGGCCCGGTGACCGGCAGTTCGTCGACCAGCTTGTCGGCCAGCTCGGCGTAGTAGCGCAGGGTCGCGCACACGGCCGGGATCTCGATGCCCCGCGAGTGGACGATCGGCTTGCCCATCTCGGTGGTGACCAGGCGTGCCAGCTCCTCGGCGTTGGCCTCGACCAGGTCCGCCCAGGCCAACATGACGGACCGGCGTGTCGCCGGGGCGGTCCGCGACCAGCGTCCCGAGGCGAAGGCCGTGCGGGCGGCCATCACCGCCCGGTCGACGTCGGCGACCGACGCGGCAGCCACGGTCGCCCACGATCGGCCGGTGGCCGGGTCGACCTGGTCCAGGGGATCCTCGGCACCGTCGGCGTCGACCCACTCGCCGTCGACGAACAGGCGGGTCCGGGGGTCGAGCTCGCGGTGGGCGGTGGTCATCGGGGTTCCTCGTCCTGCAGGGCGGCCACCAGCCGTCGCAGGCCCCCCACCAGCGCGTGCTGGTCGGCCGGGTGCAGCAGGTCGGCGATGGCCCGTTCCTCGCCGTTGAAGGTGGGGAAGATCGACTCGATCAGGGTCGCGCCGGCCTCGGTCAGGGCGATCGAGACCAGCCGACGGTCGTCGGAGTGACGTCGCCGGGTCACCAGCCCGCGTTTCTCCAGGGTGTCCACGACCCCGGTCAGCGTGCCCTTGGTGACGTCGGCCTCGACCGCCACGAACCGGGTCTCCCGCTCACCCCAGATCCACAGCACCCACAACACCTTGAAGGCGGTCCACGACAGGTCGGTGTCGCGCAGCGCGGCCTGTTCCAACCGTCGTCGCATCGCCGTGGCGGCGCGGAAGACGTTGGAGGCCAGTGCCATTGCCGGCAGGTCGAGCCCGGCATCGGCCAACCGCGCCATCACCGCCTGCTCCTGGACCCCCGGATGGTCCGACTGCACGGCCAGGTCGTCGAACTCGGCCAGGCCCACGCAAGACTCCTGTCGGGACGCCGAGGCGCCCGGGGGGTGGATCGTCGGGGGTGCATCGTAGGACCCGGCCACGGCTGGATCCGTCCGAGTCCGCCAATCGATTGGATCCGAACGATAGGCTCGGCCCGACCTGACGTCCAGCGGGGAGACGACCATGGACCACCAGCGGGTGCGACTGCTGTGGCCTGACCACCTCGGGCTCGCCCGCGGCAAGTACCTCCCGGCCGCGACGGCCGCCGGTGGGACGGCGCACTGCCTCGCCCTGTTCGCGCTGGACTACGACCGGCAGATGGATGTCGAGGCCCCCGGCCCGAAGGTCATGGAGGGCCTGCCCGACCTCGACGCGACGTTCGACCCCGAGTCGCTGCGACCCGGCTGGGAGCCCGACACCGCCGTCGCGGTCGCCGACATCAGCTTCGAGGGCGGCGAGGTGGGCATGGGCTCGCGCACGGCTGCCAAGCGGGCGATCGCGGCCTGGCAGGACCTGGGCTGGGATCCCATGCTGGGCATCGAGCTCGAGGCCTACCTCATGGAGCCCACGGAGCAGGGGTGGCAGCGCGTGGCCACCCCCGGCCACTACGTCTACGCCACCGGACCGGCCGCGGACCCGACCGGCCTCATCGACGAGATCATGGCGACCGCGGCCCGGGTCGGGCTGCCACTGGAGTCGGTCAACACCGAGTACGACGCCGGCCAGTTCGAGCTGACACTGCACTACGACCGTGCGCTGCAGGCACTCGACGACGCCTTCCTGTTCAAGCAGATGGCCCGCGAGCTCGCGATGGAACGTGGCCTCATGCTCACCTTCCTCGGCAAGCCGATCGACGACGCGGGCGGGTCGGGGCTGCATCTCAACCTGTCGCTCAACGACGACGCCGGTGGCAACGCGATGACCGACCCCGACGGTGAGCACGGGTTGTCGGACCTGGCGCGCCGCTGCCTGGCGGGGATGCTGGCCCACCACGAGGGCATGACCGCGCTGTGCTGCCCGACCGTCAACGCCTACAAGCGCATCCGGCCGGCCGAGTTCATCCCGTACTGGGCCAACTGGGGACTGGACCACCGCGGCACGACCATCCGGGTGCCCCCGCACCGGGGCGCCGGCACGCGGCTGGAGCACCGACTGTCCGACGGTGCCGCCAACCCCTACACCGCCGCCGCCGCGGTCCTGCAGGCCGCCCGACTCGGTGTCGTGGACGAGTTGGACTGCCCCGACGCCGAGACCGGCAACTGCCTCGACGAGGTCAACACCGATCGCCACGTCCCCGAGTCCCTGGCCGAGGCCCTCGACGCCCTGCAGGCCGACACCGCCCTGTGCGAGGCGATCGGCCAACCGCTGGTCGACCACTTCGTCCACCTCAAGCGCACCGAGTGGGCCAAGTTCGCCACCCACGTCAGCGACTGGGAGCTGCAGCACTACCTGCCGTTCCACTGACCCGTCCGGTCGCCGGGGGCATGTCGGACGTCCCGGCCCCTGCACCGGGAGGCCCCGGTGGGCAGACTCGCCTCCCCACCATCGGAGCGGCGATGACGCAGGACCGACGACGCAACTGGGCCGGCAACCGGACCTACGACGCGACCGGACTGGCCGAGCCCGACTCGGTCGAGGAGCTGGCCGCCCTGGTCACCTCGACCCCCCAACTGCACGCCCTGGGCAGCCGCCACAGCTTCAACGGCGTGGCCGACACGACCGGGACCCAGGTCAGCCTCGCCCACCTCGCGCCCACCGTGGACGTCGACGTCGAGGCCGCCACCGCCACCGTGTCCGCATGGGCGACCTACGGCGACGTCGCCCCGGCCATCCACGAGCACGGGCTGGCGCTGGAGTCCCTGGCGTCGCTGCCCCACATCAGTGTCGCGGGGGCGTGCGCGACCGCCACGCACGGGTCGGGCGCCGACAATCGGAACCTGTCCGCCGCGGTGCGCGCGATGACCTTCGTCGACGGCACCGGCGAGCTGGTGGAGGTCGCGCGTGACACGGATCCAGACCGGTTCCCGGGGCTGGTGGTCCACCTCGGCGCGATCGGGATCGTGACGTCGATCACCCTGGACCTGGTCGAGGCCGTTCCCCACCACCAACGGGCCTGGGTCGACCTCCCCGGCGAGGTGCTGGCCGAACACGTCGACGAGGTGATGGGCGGGGCGCGCAGCGTCAGCTGCTTCACCCGGTGGCAGGACGGGCGCATCGACACCGTGCTCCACAAGGCCGTCGGTGATCCCGACGACGATCCGGCCGACGTCCTGGGCGCGCCACGCGCCACCGACACCCGCCACCCCATCCCCGGCCTCGACCCGGCCAACGTCACCGAGCAGCTCGGCGTCTCCGGTTCGTGGTACGACCGGATCCCGCACTTCCGGATGGGGTTCACGCCCAGCAACGGGGAGGAGATCCAGTCCGAATGGTTCGTGCGGAGGGAGGACGCGGCCGACGCCCTGACGGCGATGTGGTCGGTCGGCGCCGACCTCGACGACGCCCTGCAGGTGTCCGAACTTCGCACGATCGCCGCCGACGACCTGTGGTTGAGCCCCGCCTGCGAACGCGACGTCTTCGCCCTGCACTTCACCTGGGTGCGTGACGACGACCTGGTCGCTGCTGCCGTGGACACCGTGGAGGGCGCCCTGGCCCCGTTCGACCCCCTGCCGCACTGGGGCAAGGTGTCCCACGTCCCGCCCGCCGTGATCGCCCGACGGGTCCCCCGACTGGGCGACTTCGCGGTGCTGGCCGACACCCACGACCCCGACCACCGGTTCCGCAACACCTTCCTCGACGACCTGCTCGGCTGACGGCCCCGACCCGACCCCGACCACCACGCGCTGCCTGACGCCCCCCAGAGCCGTCGGTTGTCGGATCCACCCGCACTGGTGCGGTCGAGCTCCCCAACCGACTGGGGGGTGGGGGGGTCAGGGGGTGACGGGGTCGCCGGGGTGGAGGGTTCCGGTCGTGGCGACACGGGCGTAGACGCCCAGCACGGGCTCGGGGCGTTCGGCGGCCAGGCCGCGCAGCCACTCGGCCGGTCGCGCCACGCCGTCCTGGGCGAGGTCGACCATCCGGCAGCGCTCGATCGGCTCCATGATCGCCAGTCCCACCTCGCCGACGCCCACGACCCGGTCGACCCAGCCCTCCTCCTCGAACGGCTCGTCGGTGGCCACCACCAGGTTCACGCGGATGCGGTGTCGCCCGTCGTCGCCACCCAGCCGGTCCGCGGCCCACGCCAGTGTCGCCGAACCGACCAACGACACCGGGCCCGCGTCCTGGTGGGCCACGTCGGCCTCGGCCCGGACCGCCACCTCGGCCGCCATCGCCGCCGACAGGGCCGCGTCCAGGTCCGGGTCCCCCACGACCCAGTCGCCGGCGGAACCCGACGCCGCATCGGGGCCCACGACGCGCACGGTGTCACCGACCGTCCGGGCCGCGAAGTCGAACACGGCGTCGCGACGCCGGAACCGTCGGGTGGTCTTGCCCGAGGCCAGGCGGTCCTCGGCGTCCACGACGGCCCACCAGCGATCCCCGACCAGTCCCCGGTCGTCCATGGCGGCGACCGCGAGGTCCTCGCCGCCCATCGACTTGACCGGGTAGCGACGGACGGCCAGCACCCGCCGATCGCCCGCGCTCGCCCGGGTCATCAGCCGACCCGTTCGAGGCTGTAGGTGGCGACCCGCGCCATGGCGGCCAGAGCGGGGGCCCGGCTGGCGCCGACGACGGTGTCGATCGCCTCGAGGTGGGCCTCGGCGGCATCGACGTAGGCCCGTGCCGACGCGCGGGCACGTGACAGCGCCGACGACGCCCGCAACAGGGCCAGGGCCTCCTCGAGGTCGTCGGGGGCCACGGCGCCGTCGCCCAACAGTTCGGTGAAGCGGCCCGACGGGTCGTCGTCGACCGCGTAGGCGACCGGGAGGGTCCGCACGCCCTCCAACAGGTCGGTGCCGGGGGTCTTGCCGGAGTCCTCGTGGTCGCTGGCCACGTCGAGGATGTCGTCGGACAACTGGAAGGCCATGCCGACGTTCCACCCGTAGGCCGCCGCCGCCTCGACCACGTCGGGCGGGCAGCCCGACAACAGCGCGCCGTAGCGACACGAGGTCTCGATCAGCGACGCGGTCTTGCCCCCGATGACGTCCAGGTAGTGGTCCTCGGTCGGGTCCAGCCGCGGGACCTCCGGTGGCAGCGCCCCGGTCGAGCCCTGCACCTCGGCGATCTGGCCCTCGCACAGCGCCGCCAACGTGCGCGACATGATCCGGGTGATCTCGACCCCCAGGTCGGCCGAGAGCTCCGAGGCACGGGCGAACAGGTAGTCGCCGGTCAGGATGGCGACCGTGTTGTCCCAGCGGGCGTTGGCGGAGCGCACCCCGCGCCGCGCCGGTGCCTCGTCGATGACGTCGTCGTGGTACAGCGTGGCGAGGTGGACCAGTTCGACGATCACCCCGGCCGGCACGATCCCGGGGGCCCCGGGGTCACCGAGGTGGGCGGTCAACGCGACCAGCATGGGGCGGAAGCGCTTGCCCCCGGCCTCCACCAGGTAGCCGGCCGTGGTGTCCACGAACGCCGCCGACGAGCGCACCTGCTGGGCCAGCAGGTCCTCGACGTCGTCGAGGAACGGGCCGAGGTCGATGTCGCTGTCACGCAACTCGTCCAGCACCGACGACGGCACGCTGCCCGACCGACTCGGCCCACCGCGGGGCTCGGTGCCGGCACTCACGACCGACCGCCGATCGAGCACGGGCGCGATCGTGGCATGGTGGTGCGCGAAGGAGTCACCTGGCCAGCACCGCCGCCAGCTCGGCCACGTCGAGCACCAGTCGGGGCTGCAGGCCGAAGAACACGATCAGGACCGCGGCGGTGGTCGTCCCGATGTTCCAGCCGGGGCTGTAGGCGGGGATCGGGGCGTCTTCCGGCGGGTCGTGCAGGAACATCGCCCCCATCAGCCGCAGGTAGTAGTAGGCGGCCACCACCGACGACACGACGCCGATGACCACCAGCCACGTCAGCCCGGCCCCGACCCCGGCGGAGAACACCGTCAGCTTCCCGGTGAAGCCGATGGTCAGGGGGATCCCGGCCAGGGACAACAGCGCCACCGACAGCACCCCGGCCACCATCGGCGAGGTGCGACCGACCCCGTACAGGTCGTGGATCTGGACCGCGCGACCGTTGCGACGTTCCACGGCGATGACGGCCCCGAAGGCGGCCAACGTCGTGATGGCGTAGGTCATCAGGTACCACAGCGTCCCGGACAGGCCCTCGTCGGACAGTGACACGATCCCGATGCTGGCGTAGCCGGCGTGGGCGATGGCGGAGTAGGCCAGCAGCCGCTTCACGTCGGTCTGCTGCAGGGCCGCGTAGGCCCCGTAGAGCATCGACACGGCCGACAGCACCGCGACCGCCGGGACCCACAGCGACGACAACGGCTCCCACGCCACCACGAACAGGCGCAGCATCGCGGCGAAGCCGGCGGCCTTGGTGGCGGCGCCCATGAACGCGGTGACGTTGGTCGGCGCGCCCTCGTAGACATCGGGGACCCACAGCTGGAAGGGCACCAGCGCGACCTTGAACCCGATCCCGACCAGCACCAGCACCATCGACACGCCCAACACGCGCAGCGGCGTGGCGGGGTCGGCGATGCGGGCGGCGATGGCCGGCAGCTCCAGTGCCCCGGTCGCGACGTAGGCCAGCGCGAAGCCGTACAGCAGGATCGCCGAGGCGACCGCGCCGAGCACGAAGTACTTGACGGCGGCCTCCTGCGAGCGTCGGTCCCGGCGCGCCATCCCGCTCAGCACGTACAGCGCGATCGACAGGATCTCGAGGGCCACGAACAGCATGAGCACGTCGTTGGCCGCGCCCAGCAGCGCCATGCCAGTGGCCGACAGCAGCAGGAGCGGCTCGAACTCGGGGCGGTGGATGTCGCGGTCACGCAGGTAGGCGTGGCCGATCGGCAGCACCAGCACGGTGGTGAGGTAGACGGTCAGGCGTGTGAACAGCGAGATCCCGTCCAGCGCGATCGAGCCCTGCATGGACGTGGAGACCACCAGCGGGTCACCACCGGCCCAGGCGACCACGAAGATCTGCCACGTGGTCAGGACCAGCGCCGAGCCAGCCCCCAGGCCGGCGATCCAGGCATGCAGCGTCCGGGGTGTCCCGGCCAGCCCGAAGGTCAGCGCCACCAGGCCGACGCCCGCCACGATCGTGACGATCCCGGGGATGGCGGTGTCACTGCCGGTGCCACCACTGGCGGTCAGCAGGACGATGCCCACGGCGGTGATCACGGCACCCAGCGGCGCGGCCACCCACATGCGACGGCGTCCGGCGACGGTCACCAGCAGCAGCACCACGACCGCGACGACCATCGCGAGTTCGGGCGCGATGCTGGACCACGCGATCTCGGGGGTGGGGAAGGGGGTCGATGTCATCGTCGTGTCCTCACTGCCCCGCGACGACGCTCAGCACGCCGTCGACGGAGGGTTGGACGAGGTCGTACAGGGGCTGGGGGTAGACCCCGATCACCACGATCAGGACCACCAGCGGGACCATGATGCCGATCTCGCGAGCGTTCAGGTCGGTGGTGGAACGGTTGGCGTCACCCTCCAGGGGTCCCTGGAACATCCGCTGGTAGGCCCACAGCAGGTACAGGGCCGCGAGCACGGCACCGAAGGACCCGAGCACGGCCGCCCAGGGGACCTCCTGGAAGGTCCCGAGCAGGATCGGGAACTCGCCGACGAAGCCGTTGAGGGCGGGCAGCGCCAGCGACGACATCACCACGACCAGGAACAGCCCGGCGTAGACGGGGACCTGCTTGGCCAGCCCCCCGAAGTCACTGATCGCGCGGGTGTGCCGGCGGTCGTAGAGGAACCCGATCAGGAGGAACAGTGCTCCCGTGGACAGCCCGTGGTTGACCATCTGGACCACCCCGGCCGACGTCGCGGTGGAGTTGAGGGCGAAGATGCCGAGCACGACGAAGCCCATGTGGGACACCGACGAGTACGCGACCAGCTTCTTGATGTCGGGCTGCACCAACGCCACGATCGCGCCGTACAGGATCCCGACCACGGCCAGCACCAGCATCCACGGGACCGCGAAGAACCCGTCCCCGGTGCCCAGCGACAGTTCGCGGGTGGCGTCGGGGAACAGCGTCAGGCAGTAGCGGATGAACCCGTAGCCCCCCAACTTCAGCATGATGGCGGCCAGGAACACCGACCCGGCGGTGGGTGCCTCGGTGTGGGCGTCGGGCAGCCAGGTGTGGACCGGGAACAGCGGGACCTTCACCGCGAAGGCGAGGAAGAACGCGCCGAACAACCATCGCTGCTCGACCATGGACAGCGACTGCGAGGCCTGGCGCATGGCGTCGTAGGAGAACGACTCCGCACCACCGGCCTGGTAGAGGTACAGCACGCCCACCAGCAGCATCAGGCCGCCCAGCAGGGTGTACAGGAAGAACTTGACGGCGGCGTAGCGCCGGTTGGCGCCACCCCAGATCCCGATCACGAGGTACATCGGGACCAGCGTGAACTCGAACAGGACGTAGAAGACCAGCAGGTCCTGGGCGGTGAAGACCCCGATGACGGCGGCCTCCAGGGCGAGGAAGGCGGCCAGGTAGCCCCGCACGTTGTTCTGCTGGTCCCACGACGACACCACGATCAGTGGCATCAGGAAGGTGGTCAACAGGACCAGCACCAGCGAGATGCCGTCGACCCCGAAGGTCAGGTCGGACCCGATCGCGGGGATCCAGGGCAGGCTGTCGACGGCCTGGACGCCGCCGATCGGGTCGAAGTCCAGCAACAGCACGACCGAGGCCACGAAGGTGACCACGCTGGCGCCCAACGCGATCCAGCGTGCGACCGCATCGTCTTCGGTCAACAGGCCGGCCGCGACCGCACCCAGCAGGGGCACCAGCAGCAGGACGGTGACGAGGTTGTCGGTGAGGATCGCCATCAGCGCACCTGCAGGATCAGGGCGCCGGCCAGCACGACCGCACCGAGGACGAACGCGGCCAGGTAACCCCGGGCCAACCCCGTCTGCGCCCGCCTGGCCACCGAACCGATCTCGCCGCTGGCGCGACCGACCCCGTTGACCGCCCCGTCCACGACGACGCGGTCGAAGGCGGCCGACGCGGCGGCGAACCAGCCACCGAAGCGGGTGAACACGGCCTCGTAGGCCTCGTCGACGAAGAACTTGCGTTCGAGCAACTCCGCCACCGGGCCACGCAGGGGCTCGGCCCGCTTGCCGATGGACATGTCCCGGCGCCAGTAGACGGCCAGTCCGGCGCCCAGGCCCAGCAGCGCGGCCACGACCGAGATGCCGATCAGGGCCGGCTCGGTCAGGGCACCGTGCTCGGCGAACGCCAGTCCCTCGACGTCACCCACGACCGGTTGCAACCAGGTGAAGAACGGTCCGCCGTGGGTGGCGTTGAGCACGAGCCCGCCGACGGCGGACAGCGCGGCCAGGATCACCAGCGGGATGGTCATCGACGACGGGGACTCGTGGGGGTGCAGCGCGACCCGGCCGTGGCCGTGCGGGTCGGCGACCTCGTCACCCTCGGTCCAGCGTGGTGCACCGAGGAAGATCAGCACGAACCAACGGGTCATGTAGAACGCCGTGAGGACGGCGGTCAGGATGCCGATCCCCCACACCGCGGTGAAGCCGTGTTCGTAGGCGGTGGTCAGGATCTGGTCCTTGGAGAAGAACCCGGACAGGGTTGGCACCCCGGAGATGGCGATCCACGCCACCGCGGAGGTCCAGAAGGTGATCGGCATGGCCTTGCGCAGGCCACCCATCCGCCACGCGTCGGTCTGGTTCGCCATGGCGTGCATGACCGAACCGGCGGCCAGGAACAGCAGCCCCTTGAAGAAGGCGTGGGTGACGAGGTGGAAGATGCTCTCGGCGAAGGCGCCGACCCCGATGCCAGCCACCATGTAGCCCAACTGCGACACCGTCGAGTAGGCCAGGATCTTCTTGATGTCGTCCTGTCGCAACGCGATCAGCGCGGTCAGCAACGCGGTGATCGCCCCGATCCAGGCCACCACCGTCATGGCGTCCAGGCTCTGGACGTAGATCGCCGACGTGCGTGCCATCAGGTAGACGCCGGCGGTGACCATGGTGGCAGCGTGCATCAACGCCGACACCGGCGTCGGACCCGCCATGGCGTCGGGCAGCCACACGAACAGCGGCAGCTGGGCCGACTTGCCGACCGCGCCGCCCAGCAGCAGCAGGCCGAGCAGCATCGCGCCACCGCCGGTCAGGACGCCCGCCTGTTCCAGGATGCCGCCGTGGTCGGGGGTGACGAAGTCCAGCGTGCCGAACTGGGAGAAGGCGAAGAACATCGCGATCATCAACGACACGTCGCCGACGCGGTTGACGATGAAGGCCTTCTTGGCCGCCACGCCGTTGGCGATGTCTTCGAACCAGAACCCGATCAGCAGGAACGACGAGACCCCGACGCCCTCCCAGCCCACGAACAGCACCAGCAGCGACGACCCCAGCACCAGCACCAGCATCGAGCCCATGAACAGGTTGAGGTAGGCGAAGAAGCGCCCGAAGCGACTGTCCCCGTCCATGTAGCCCCACGAGTACACGTGCACCAACGTGCCGATCCCGGTCACCACCAGCAGCATGACCGTGGTCAGCTGGTCCACCAGCAGGCTCCACGACACCGACAGGTCGCCGACGTCGAGGAAGGTCGCCACGTCCACGACGTAGGACGCCTGTTCGGCGCGGACCTGCAGGAACACCGCGATCGACAACGCGAAGGTCACGGCGGCGATGGCGGTCGGGATCCAGGCCACGCGGTCGCGCAGGGTCCGGTTGAGCGCCAGCGTCAGCACGAAGCCGAGCAGTGGCAGCACCGGGATCAGCCAGACGATCGCGATCGCCCCCGAGGTCGCCTCGACGACGCTGTTGACCATGGCCTCACCGCCTTCGGCGGCCTCGGTCGCAAGGAAGAGCATTGCTCGGACTCCAGCGGTCAGTGATGGGTGGGTGGCGGGACGGGGCGGGTCAGTTCCGGAGCAGGTGCTGTGCGTCGACGTCCAGCGTCCCACGCCGGAAGAAGATGTTGACGATCACCGCGAGCCCGACCACGACCTCGGCCGCGGCCACCACGATGACGAAGAACACGAACACCTGCCCGTCCGGGCCGCCCCACATCCGGGCGGCCGCGACCAGGGTCAGGTTCACGGCGTTGAGCATCAGCTCGACGCACATGAACAGCACGATCAGGTTGCGACGCACCAGCACCCCGGCCAGGCCGGTGGTGAACAGGATCGCCGCCACGAGGTAGTAGGCACCGATGGGCATCAGGCGTCCTCCCCGGCGGCGGTCGCGCCGGACGCGTCGTCGTCGCCGGCGGTGTCGCCGCGGGCCACCGGGCCGACACTGGCCGGCACCGGTTCGTCGCCGGCGCCGGGGCGTTGCTCGCCGGGACCCGGGTCGTGGCCGTCCTCGTCGTCGAGGTCGACGACGTCGTCGGACACGACCATCGACGGCACCCATGCGGGGTCCTCGTCGGGATCGGGGTCGGTGCGACGACCCAGCAGCATGGCGCCGATCGTCGCGACCGTCAGCAGCAGCGCCGCGGCCTCGAACGGGAACGTCCAGCGGGTGAACAGGGGCCCGGCGATCAGGTCGACCGATCCGGCCCCACCCTCGAGTGCGTCCGCGGCCAGCGTGTCGGCGAACCCGCGGCACGCGACCGCACCGGCCGCCGGCTGGGCCGTCGACCCGTCCTGGCCGGGACAGACCGAGGCTGCCGAGGTGTAGGGCCCCACGATGCCGTAGCCCAGGATGCCCAGCACGGCCACGGCCGCGACCACGGCACCGACCCGGTGGACGGGGTGGACGTCGACCAGCAGGTCGTCACGGTCCAGGCCCAGCAGCATGATCACGAACAGGAACAGCACCATCACGGCGCCGGCGTAGACGATGATCTGCACCACCGACAGGAATCCGGTCTCCAGCACCAGGTACAGCCCCGCGATCGCCAACAGGTTGACCACCAGCATCAGCGCGGCGTGCACCATGTTGCGCATGCTGACCATCGCGATGCCGGCACCGATCGCGAGCCCGCCGAACACCACGAACAGCACCACCTCGGTGGTGGTGCCCGCCGCCAGGCCGGCGTCCGCGGACTGGGCGAGCAGTCCCATCACCGGTCCCGTCACCGCCGTGCCGTGTCGTCGTGGTGACCGGGGGCGTCGCCGTGGTCGGCCTCGGACTGGGGCTCGACGGCCAGCACCTGGCTGGCGCGCCGGGAGGGCCGGGCCGTGGCCGGCAGGTGGTCGCCACCGTGCAGCGTCGGCGGGGACACCGCCAGGCCGCCGTAGTAGTTGATCCCCCGCTCGCGCACGTCCTTGTCCCGGTGCGGGGTGTCCATGGCGCCGTCGGGGGCCGGGGCCAACAACATGTCCTTGGTGTAGACCAGGGCGCGACGGTCGGGCGCGGAGAACTCGTAGTCGTGGGTCATGGTCAGGGCGCGGGTCGGGCAGGCCTCGATGCACAGCCCGCACAGGATGCAGCGGTTGTAGTTGATCTGGTAGTCCGAGGCGTAGCGCTCACCCGGCGAGAACCGCTCCTCCAGGGTGTTGTTGGCGCCCTGGACGTAGATCGCGTCCGCGGGGCAGGCCCAGGCGCACAGTTCACAGCCGATGCACTTCTCCAGCCCGTCGTCGTAACGGTTGAGCTGGTGGCGGCCGTGGAAGCGTGGCGCGACCGGTCGCGGCTGCTCCGGGTACTGGTTGGTCGCGGGCTTCTTGAGCATCTGGCGCAGGGGCACCGCCATCCCACGACCCAGGATGGTGGTCCGCAGGGCGATCGCCACGAGGACGACGACGAGCAGGAAGAACAGCAGCGTTCCGAGGATGGGAGGCATCACGTGACCACCTGGTGGAATTCGGGGCTCGGGTCCGGCGAGACGGGGACGACGGTCATCACACACCCACCTGGTCGAGGTCGGCGTGGGGATCCACGCGGGGGGACTGCTCGCGCGGGTCCGTCACGTGGTCCCTCGCCGGGAGTTCCTCGGGTGGCGGAAGCACGGTCGGGAATCGGTCCTCGCGATCCGCCAGTGGTCGTGCGACGGAGGTCGCGGCCGTCGTGCGCGCCGTCTTGTCATGGCGGAACACCGCCGCGGCGACGAAGCCGAGCAGGACCAGGCCGAGCCCGATGACGGCCGGCAGCCGCCCGTCGGCCCAGCCGTCCCACTGGCGGTCCACCTGCATGATCGCGGCCTGCACCATCACCCACACCAGCGCGGTGGGGATCATGATCCGCCAGCCCAGGTTCATCAGCTTGTCGTAGCGCATCCGGGGCTCGGCGCCACGCAGCAGGATGAAGAACAGGATGAACACGCTGGTCTTGGCCAGGAACCACACGACCGGCAGGATCCCCTGCAGCCAGCCGGGTCCGAACACGGGCCCGTTGGGACCACCGAAGAACAGCGTCACGACGATCGCGGACTGGATCACCACACCCATGAACTCCGACAGCATGAACATGCCGAACCGCAGGCCGGAGTACTCGGTGTGGAACCCGGCCACCAGTTCCTCCTCGGCCTCGGCGAGGTCGAACGGCGGCCGCTGGGTCTCCGCGACCATGCCGACCACGAACACGGCGAAGGCCGGGAACAGGGGCAGGAACAGCCAGTTGGGTGCCCCCGGGAAGATCCCGGCGTCGGTCGCCTGGAAGGCCACGATGTCGGACACCCGCAGCGACCCGACGTACAGGATCACCGCGGCGACGGCCAGGCCCTGGGCGATCTCGTAGGACACCATCTGGGCCGTGGCGCGCACGCCACCCATCAGCGGGTACGGCGACTGCGACGCCCAGCCCGCCAGGAACACCGCGTAGACGTGCAGTGATCCCATGGCCAGCAGCCACAGCACGCCCACGTCGAGGTCGGCGGTGACCAGGGTGAAGGTCTGGCCGAACATGGTGACCTCACCGCCGATCGGGATCACGGCGACGGTCATGAACGACACGACGACGGCCACGATCGGGGCGACGGTGAACAGCACCTTCTCGACCATGCCCGGGGTGACGTCCTCCTTGAAGAACATCTTGGCGCCGTCGATGAGCGTCTGGCCGATGCCCAGTGGCCCGACCCGGTTGGGGCCGAGCCGGTCCTGCATCAGCCCGACGACCCGTCGCTCGGCCCAGATCAGCAGGGCCGTCACCAGCAGGAACAGCACGAAGGTCGTGAGCGCGGTGAACAGCCCCGGCCAGAAGCCGGACCACCACGAGGCGAGGGAACTGTCCATCAGGCCGGCACCTCCTGGGCGGCGGTCTCGGCGTCGTCGGGGGCCGCGACCCGGGTGACCGCCACGCGGTCACCGAGGTGCCGCGGGTTGGCGTCGTCGGCGTCCGACCCGCTGCCCCGGGGCAGGGAGTTGGCCGGGACGAAGATGGTGCCACGTGCCTGGTCGGGGGTGACCGACACCGGCAGGGTGACCTCGCCCGCACCACCGGCGACCGTCACGACGTCGCCGTCGGTGACCTCGCGGGCGACCGCGTCGGACGGGTGCAGCCGGGCGGTGGCGGTCCGGGCGGTGGCGGCGAGGTCCGGGGCGTTGACCTGGTGGACGCCGCGGTCCAGCAGGTACGGATAGGTCTCCAGCGCCAGGTCGTCGCCCGACTCGTCGGAGGCGTCGTCGCCGTCGTCGTGCCCGGCCGGGTCGGGCCAGGGCCGTGCGTCGGTGACCGGCGCGAGGGCGGCCGCGTCGGCGCGGAGGCCCTCGAGGTCGACGAATCCGAGGTCGTGGCCGAGGAGCCCGGCCAGCTGCACCAGGATCTCCCAGTCGTGCTGGACCAGTTGCGGGCCGGCCACGCCCTGCTGGAAGCGCTGCGAGCGGCCCTCCCAGTTGGTGCGGGTGCCGGCGCGTTCCTGGCTGGCACTCACCGGCAGGACCACGTCGGCATGCGGCGTGGTGGCGTTGCGGACGATGTCGTGGGTGATGACCGTGGCCTTGCGCAACGCCTTGGCGACCAGGCGCTGGTCCGCGACGTCGCGGACCAGGTCCACGCCCAGCAGGTACAGCACCTTGATGCGACCCTTGCCGGCCTCGCGCAGGACCTCGGCGAGGTCACGCCCGTGGTCGGGCAGGTCGACCCCCCACGCGGCCGCCACCTCGGCGCGCTGGGCGTCGTCGTCCAGACGTCGTCCGCCGGGCAGCCGCCCGGCGGCCAGGCCGTTGTCCAGTGCGCCGCGGGCGTTGCTGCGACGCGGTACCCACGCGACCTTGCCACCGATGGCGTCGGCGAGCCGGCCGGCGGCCGCGAGCGCACCGTCACCGGCACGCTCCCCCACCAGCACGACGGGGGTGTCGACCTCGCCGAGCGCGGTGGCGACCTCACCGAGGTGGCCCTCGCGGTCACCACCCTCGACCGCGGCGGCCAGCGCCGCCAGCACGTCGGCCTCGCCACCGACCGACGACGGCAGGCGACGCCACAGCAGCTCCGACAGCGAACCCGTGGACGACCCGATGCCCACCAGCCGGGCCTTGTTGGCGCGCCAGGCCTTGCGCAGGCGCAGGTACAGGATCGGGACCTCCTCCTCGGGGTCCAGTCCCACCGTCAGCACCACGCCGGCGTGCTCGACGTCGTCGTAGGTGGCGGTGTCGCGACCGGCCAGCGCCGCCAGCGCGTCGGCCTCGGAGGCAGGCGCGAACCGGGTGCGGAAGTCGACGTCGTCGGTCCCCAACACCGTTCGGGCGAACTTGCCGGCGACGTAGGCGTCCTCGTCGGGCAGCCGCCCACCGCTGAGCACGGCGGTCGGGACCACCTCGCCACCGGGTCCGTCGGGTGCCAGGATGTCCATGACGGTGGTCAGCGCGCGGGCCCAGTCCGCCTCGACCAGGCCGTCGTGGTCAGCGGCCGCATCGGGGTCGCGCACGAACGGGGTGGTCAGGCGCGTGTCCGCGGTCAGGTGGCCGTAGCCGAAGCGACCCTTGTCACAGTTCCACATCTCGTTGACCGGCATGTTGGTGCGGGCCAACTGGCGCTCGACCTGGCCACGACGCGACTGCACGGTCAGCGAGCAGCCGGCCGAGCACCCGTCGCAGACACCGGGCATCGAGCGCAGGTCGAACGGGCGGGCCTTGAAGCGGTACGACGTGGAGGTCAGGGCGCCGACCGGGCAGATCTGGATCACGTTGCCCGAGAAGTAGGACTCGTAGGGCTCGTCTTCGTAGATGGCGACCTGTTCCAGGGCGCCGCGCTCGAACAGCTCGATGAACGGGTCCCCCGCGACCTGGTCGGAGAAGCGGGTGCAGCGGGCACACAGCACGCAGCGTTCGCGGTCCAGCAGGACCTGCGCCGACACCGCGACCGGCTTGTCGTACTTGCGCTTCTCGTCGACGAAGCGCGACTCGTGGCGCCCGTGTGCCATGGCCTGGTCCTGCAGCGGGCACTCGCCACCCTTGTCGCACATCGGGCAGTCCAGCGGGTGGTTGATCAGGAGGAACTCGAGCTGGGCCGCCTGGGCGGTGTCGGCCACCTCGGAGGTGTGCTGGGTGTTGACCACCCAGCCGTCGGCGGCCTCGGTGGTGCACGCGGTCATGGGCTTGCGCTGCCCCTCGACCTCGACGATGCACTGGCGGCAGGCCCCGACCGGGTCCAGCAGCGGGTGGTCGCAGAAGCGGGGGATGATGGTCCCCAACTGCTCGGCGGCACGGATCAGCAGCGTCCCCTTGGGGACGGTGACCTCCTTGCCGTCGATGGTCAGCGTCACCGTGTCGATCGGTGCGCCACCGTTGGAAGTCGACATGCTCACACCCCTGCCGTGGCGAGGTCGTTGCGGTCCAGGTACTCCGTGGCGTTGCCGAGGCGGGTCGACACCTGGTGGGACGGCAGTCGTCCGGCCGACACCAGCAGGTGTTCGTACTCGTCGCGGAAGTACTCCAACGAGCTGAGCACCGGCGAGGTCAGGGCGTCGCCCAGGGCGCAGAAGCTGCGGCCGAAGATGTTGTTGGAGATGTCCACGAGCAGGTCGAGGTCGGCGCTGCGACCGCGACCGTCCAGGATGCGTTCGTAGACCTGCGCGGTCCAGTAGCCCCCCTCGCGGCACGGCGTGCACTTGCCACAGGACTCGTGTTCGTAGAACTTGACGTAGCGGTAGACGGTCTCGACCACCGACGTCTTGTCCGAGTGCACCATCAGCGCGCCGGTGCCCAGCAGTGAGCCCGCCGCCTGCACGTCTTCGAAGGTGTAGGGCAGGTCGACGTGCTCGGCGGTCAGGATCGGGGTCGAGGACCCCCCGGGGAAGAAGAACTTCAGTTCGCGGTCGTCGAGCAGGCCACCGGCGGCCGCGATCATCTCGCCGATCGGCGTGCCCAGGGCGAACTCGTAGTTGCCCGGACGCTTGACCTCGCCGGAGATGCACATCAGCTTGGGCCCGGCCGACTTCTCGGTGCCGTACTGGTTGAACCACTCGGGGCCCTGGCCGACGATGTAGCCCGCGGCGGTGACGGTCTCGACGTTGTTGACCGTGGTCGGGCAGCCGTACAGCCCGTGGGTCGCCGGGAACGGCGGTCGCAGGCGTGGCTGGCCGCGGCGACCCTCCAGGGAATCCAGCAGGGCGGTCTCCTCGCCACAGATGTAGGCGGCCGCGCCGCGGTGCAGGACGATGTCGACCCGCTTGCCGGAACCGAACACGTCCTCACCGAGGTAGCCCTTGGCGTAGGCCTGCTCGATCGCCCCACGCAACCGGCGCGAGACCAGCCCGAACTCGCCACGGGCATAGACGAACGCCATCTCCGACTGGATCGCCAGGCAGGACACGATGATGCCCTCGACCAGGCTGTGCGGGTCGCGCTCCATCAGCGGGCGGTCCTTGAAGGTGCCTGGCTCGGACTCGTCGGCGTTGACGACGAGGTAGACCGGCTTGCCCGTGTCCTGGGCGATGAAGGACCACTTCAGCCCGGTCGGGAACCCGGCGCCCCCCCGGCCACGCAGGCCGGAGTCCTTGATCGACTGGATCATCTCGTCGGGCGTGCGCTCCAACGCCACGCGCACGTTCTGGTAGCCCCCGTGGTCCTCGTAGACGTCGATGTCCCACGCGCGGTCGACGTCGTAGCGACCGGACAGGGCCGTGACTGGTCCCAGCGTGCCCATTCAGGCGCCTCCCGCTTCGTTCTGGTCCGGTGCCGGCGCGTCGTGGCCCGGGTCGTCGTCGTCGTCGGCCACCGAGTCGACCTCGTCGGGCGAGGTGTCGTCGTCGCCACCGCCGTCCGAGGCCTGCACCGCCGGCTCGTCGGTGCTCATCTCCGGGTCGGCCCCGGGCTGGTCCGCCCCGTCGGTCCCGTCGGCGTCGTCGTCGGGCTCGTCGAGGGCCTGCGCGGCGTCGTCGGCCACGTCCACGGCCTCGTCGCCGGAGTCCCGGTCGTCGCCCTGGTGGTCGGCCTGGTCGCCGGCAGCGGCCGCGACGTCGTCGAGGTCGTCGCGCTGGTCGGGCGTGACCGACTCGTCGTCGGCGGCCCGGGCGGTCTCGGGATCCCCGTCGGGGCCGTGGCCGTTGCTGCCCGCGGCACGCGGTGCCGAGGCCGGGTCGAACGCGGTGGCGAAGATCTCCCCACCGTGGCCGGCGCGGTCGCCACCGGGATGGGTGACGGGGATGTCGGTCTCGCCGGTCTTGTACGACGGCGGCACGTCGTAGCCGGTGATGGAGTGGCGGGCGGCCTCGACCAGAGCGTCGCCGAAGGCGTCGTCGGCACCGGACAACTCGCGCTCGACCTCGGCGAAGGTCGGGGCGGGCTCGCCCGACCACGACGACGCGGGCGGCGAACCGTTGCGACAGCCGGCGAACAGCCGGTCCGCCTCGTCGTCGGTCAGCGGTCCGTACATGTCGTAGTTGACCTGCACGACCGGTGCCGCGTCGCAGATCCCGAGGCACTCGGCCTGTTCGATCGTCACCCCGGTCTCGGGATCGCGCACGTCACCCCCGAGTTCGTCGCGGTAGCGATCGAAGATCACCTGGCCACCGGCGATCTGGCAGGTGGGGTTGGTGCACACGCTGAGCAGGTAGTCGCCCACGGGCTCGCGCTTGTACATCGTGTAGAACGTCGCCACCGCACCGACCTCGGCCTTGGTCAGGTCCAGCAGCCGCGCGCACTCGGCGATCCCGGCCTGGCTGACGTAGCCGTGCTCGGACTGCACCAGGTGCAGCAGCGGGAGCAGGGCCGAGCGCGCGACCGGGTAGCGACGCACCAGGCGCGCCGCGTCGGCGTGGAACGCCTCGGACAGCGTCGTCGGCGCCGCGGCGCCCAGGGCGTCCCGGGTGGCGTCGGTCGGGGTGTCGGTGCTCATCGGTCGACTCCCCCCATCACGGGGTCGATCGAGGCCACGACCACGATCACGTCGCTGATCAGGTGGCCCCGCGACATCATGTCGGCGGCCTGCAGGTGCACGAAGGAGGGGTCCCGGACGTGCACCCGGTAGGGACGGTTGGTGCCCGTGGAGGTGATCGAGTACCCCAGTTCGCCTCGCGGGCCCTCGACCGCCGAGTAGACCTGTCCGGCCGGGACCGCGAAGCCCTGGGTCACGATCTTGAAGTGGTTGATCAACGCCTCCATGGACTCACCCATGATGTGGCGGATGTAGGTCGGGTCGTTGCCGATCCCGTCCGGGCCCAGCGCCAGTCGCGACGGCCAGGCGATGCGACGGTCGTCGACCATCACGGGGCCACCGGGCAGCGAGGCCACGGCCTGGCGCACGATCTTGATCGACTCGCGCATCTCGCGGAAGCGCAGCAGGAAGCGCTCGTAGGCGTCGGCGCCGTGGCCCACGGCCGCCTCGAAGTCGTACTGCTCGTAGCCGCAGTAGGGCTGGCGGAGCCGCAGGTCCCAGTCGACGCCGGCGGAGCGCAGGATCGGACCGGTCACGCCCATCTCGGCGCACTCCTCGGGAGTCATGACCCCCACGCCCTCCATCCGCGACACCCAGATCGGGTTCTTCTGGAGGAACTGCTCGTACTCACCGACCCGCATCTCCATGTAGTCGGCCAGCTTCAGGCAGCGCTCCTCGAAGTCGTCGGTGACGTCGTTGGCCAGCCCGCCGGGGCGGACGTAGGCGTGGTTCATGCGCAGACCGGTCTGCGACTCCAGCAGGTCCAACACGTGCTCGCGCTCGCGGAAGCCCGAGGTCATCATGGTGGTCTGGCCCAGTTCCATCCCGCCGGTCGCGGCCCACACCAGGTGGGAGGCGATCCGGTTGAACTCCATCAGGATGACCCGGACGGCCTGGGCACGCTCGGGCGCCTCGATGTCCAGCAGGCGCTCCACGCCCAGCGAGTAGGCGGTCTCGTTGAAGATCGGCGCCAGGTAGTCCATGCGCGTGAAGAAGGTCGACCCCTGCGCCCAGGTCCGGTACTCGGCGTTCTTCTCGATGCCCGTGTGGAGGTAGCCGATGACGGGCTCGACGGCCAGCACGGTCTCGCCCTCGCACTCCAGCACCAGTCGGAGCACGCCGTGCGTGGACGGGTGCTGCGGGCCCATGTTGATGGTGAGCGTGGATTCGCCGACCGCGTCGTCGAGGGACTCCCAGTCGGCGCCGTCGACCCAGTACTCGCGGCCGCCCGCCCCGTCGCCGGCGCCGGTGTCGGCGTCGTGGTGGTCGTCATGCGGGGCGGCGTCGACCCCGGTGTCGGGGTGGTCGCCCGGCAGCACCTTGTGGGTGTCCCGGACCTCCTGGACGTCGTCGGTGCGCTCGGGGCGCTCGTCGGGCAACGGGTTGGTCCCGGGCTCCTCGGGTGAACGGACCGGGGTGGCCGGGCTGGCGTCGGCCTCGGTGTCGGCATCGGTGTCGGCAGCGGTGGCGGCGTCGGTGTCGGTTTCGATGGCACGATCGTCGTCACGCACCTCGTCCGGGCTGACGTCGTCTGCCCGGGCGTCGTCGGTGACCGAGTCGTCGGTGTGGGTGTCGCTCATGCGCCGCCACCTCCGTCTCCCCCGACGACCTGGCGCAGTTCGCGGTCCTGGGGGTTGGGGATGAACTTGCCGTGCTCGTACTCGATCTCCACGCCGCCCAGTGGGTAGTCCTTGCGACCCGGGTGGCCGACCCACTCGTCGGGCATCAGGATGCGCGTCAGGTGGGGGTGGCCGGTGAAGGTGACGCCGAAGAAGTCCCACACCTCGCGTTCGTGGAAGTTGGCCGTGGGGTACAGGTCGATGACGCTGGGCAGCACCGGATCGGTGTCGTCGACGCCGACCGACACGCGCACGACGTGGTTGCGGAACCAGGAGCGCAGGAGGTAGTTGACCTCGATGACGCCCTGGTCACGCGACACGCGATAGTCGGGCCATCCGGTGGTGGACGGCTGGCGCTCGACCACGAACTCCCCGGCCGGCCAGTGCACGGCCGACAGGTCCGACAGCACGTTGGCCCGGATCGCGCCGTCGTCCCGGCAGAACGCCAGCAGGGCGTGCACGCGGTCGGGTGCCACCTGGACGGTCAACTCACCGTGGGTGATGTCGGTCGTGACCGCCCCGAAGCCATTGACGATGCGCTCGGCGAGCTGTTCCAACGTGAGCGGGTCGTCGTCCAGCCCCGCGATGGCGGCCGGTCGCCGCGGGTCGTCGGTGGGTGACGCGGCTGCGGCAGCGGCCTCGTCGGGGTCGGCCACGGGGGGTTCACCCATGTCCTCGGGAGGTGGGGAATCGGCGGGGACCGCCATCACTTGGCCCCTTGTTCGGCGAACGTCTCGCCCTGGATCTTGGCGTGCAGCTTCAGGATCCCGTCCAACAGCATCTCCGGGCGCGGCGGGCACCCGGGCACGTACATGTCCACCGGCACGACGTGGTCCACGCCCTGCACGATGGCGTAGTTGTTGAACATGCCGCCCGAGGTGGCGCACACGCCCATGGACAGGACCCACTTGGGGTCACTCATCTGGTCGTAGATGCGACGCAGGACCGGGGCCATCTTGTTGGACACACGGCCGGCGACGATCATGAGGTCCGACTGGCGCGGCGAGGCCCGGAAGACCTCCATGCCGAAGCGCGCGGCGTCATGGCGCGGACCGCCCATCGACATCATCTCGATGGCGCAGCAGGCCAGGCCGAAGGTCGCCGGCCACAGCGACGCCGACCGCGAGTAGTTGACGAACTTCTCCAGGTTGGTGAGCAGGATGCCCGATGGCAGGTTGTCCTCTAGTCCCATGAGAGACCTCCTCGGCCGATCTCGTAGACGTAGGCGACGCCGAGCAGCCCCAGGAACAGCAGCATCTGGGTGAACCCGAACCAGCCCAGGTTCCCGGAGGCGACCGCCCACGGGTAGACGAACACGGTCTCGATGTCGAAGATCAGGAACATCATCGCCACGAGGTAGAACTTGACGGAGAAGCGCGTGCCCTTGACCTGGCCCAGCGGCACGTTCCCGCACTCGTAGGCATCCAGCTTCGTCGGGTTGGGTCGCTTCGGCCCCACCAGGGCCGACACCCCGATGCTCGCCCCGGCGAACCCGAACGCCAGCACGAACAACAGCACCACCGGGACGTAGTCCGCGAGCACGGCATCTCCTGTTCGGTCCGCCACCCGGGGCCGACCACGGGGTCGGTGGCGGGGGCGTGGACGAGGTGGGTGGGCGGGGAGGCTTGGGCGGGAGCGAGGGCGGCGTGGGCGGATCTGGGGCGGCACGCCGGTCGTGGACCTGCCGGACGGGTCCCAGCGTAGGCGTGGTGCGTCACCCTCGCAGTCACGGGTCGGCCCGTGGCGGGCCCCTGCGGGCTGTGGCGGTGACGTCGGCGCAACCCCCGCATGTGGGCTGGCCGTACGGGTTGGCACCGCCAGGGTCGGGTGGTGGGTGCGACGTGGCGCGGACGGGGTCGGGGGTTCCTCCCGGTCGGCTCGTGAAACCTTTCACGAGCATACCCGGACCCGACGGCGGTCCTCGGGCGGGCGCCGGGGGCCCGGGGCCGGGACCGCGGTCCGGGGCGTCGGACCCGGGCGCGGCCGCCGTCGGCGCCCGGACCGGCAGGCCGTGCACCTAGGCTCGGCGGCCACCGACCCAGGACCCGACATGGCCACCGAGACGTCCCCCGCGACCGCCGGCGACGCGACCGACGCGACCGCCGGCGACGAGAGCGACGCGGGCGGCGTGCTGGACCTGTTCCGCCTGGACGGACGGGTGGCGATCGTGACCGGGGCGTCGTCGGGACTGGGCGTCACCTTCGCCACGGCCCTGGCCGAGGCCGGCGCCGACGTCGCCCTGGGGGCCCGCCGGGTCGAGCGACTCGAGGAGACGGCGGCCGCGGTCCGGGCCCATGGTCGGCGCGCCGTCGCGGTCGGCACCGACGTCGCCGACCCCGACGCCTGCACGGCACTGGTGGCGGCGACCATGGAGGCGTTCGGCCGGGTCGACGTCCTGGTCAACAACGCCGGCGTGGGCACCGCGGTGCCGGCGACCCACGAAACCCCCGAGCAGTTCCGGCAGGTCGTGGACGTCAACCTCAACGGGGCCTACTGGATGGCCCAGGCCTGCGGACGGGTGATGGGGCCGGGCAGCAGCATCGTCAACATCTCCAGCATCCTGGGCCTCACCACCGCCGGGCTGCCCCAGGCGGCCTACTCGTCGACCAAGGCCGCGCTGCTGGGCCTGACCCGCGACCTCGCCCAGCAGTGGACGTCCCGCAAGGGCATCCGGGTCAACGCGCTCGCCCCCGGGTTCTTCGCCAGCGAGATGACCGAGCAGTACCCGCAGGAGTACCTCGACGCGATGGCCCCGCGCCGCCTGGTCGGGCGCATCGGCGACCCCCGCGAACTGGCCGCCGCGCTGCTGTTCCTTGCCAGCGATGCCGGTGGCTACACCACCGGGCAGGTCCTGGCCGTGGACGGCGGCGTCACCATCACCTGACCACCCGGCGCGGGGTGGGGTTGGACGGCGCGGACCACGTGTCGCGCTCGGCCAGGAAGATCCGCGAGTCGGTGTCGTCGGCCGTGCCGTACCACGGGTCCAGCAGCACGCCCAGTTCGGCCATGCCGACCCGATGCGCGACGGCGGCCGAGGCCTGGTTGTGGGCCCACATCAGCGCCCACAACCGGGTGGCGCCGTGGGCGAACCCGTGGCCGAGCATCGCGGTCGCGGCCTCGCTGGCCCAGCCACGCCCGACGGCGTCGGGATGCAGGTACCAGCCCACCTCGAGCTCGTCGACGACGGGTCCTCGGTCGTCCAGCCACGCACAGTCGGCCACGCGGACCACGCCCCGGTCCGGCGACGGCAGGGCGCACAGTGTCACGGTCCCGACCGGCTCGCCGACGTCGTCGGGCACGATCGCGCAGGAGCTCGGGACGGCCCACGTCGCGTCCTCACGCCAGCGTCGCAGGTGCGCACGGGCCTGGTCGGCGTCGGTCCACGGGGTCGGATCGCCCAGCCAGCGGGCGATCTCCGGACGGCGGCGGATGGCGAACAACAGGTCGGCCTCGTCGTCGCGCCAGTGCCGGATCGTGGTCCGCGCCGTCGCCAGTTCGAACCCCTCCATCGTCGCCACGTCCCACCTCATCACGCCGACGCCCAGTGTGCCCGTCGCCACGGGGATGGTGGGCCGACAGGTCGACCCGTCGTTGCCGCCACCACCGGGTCGTGGCCCTCAACTCAGGCAGAACTCGTTGCCCTCGGGATCGACCATGACGATCCAGCCCGTCTCGAACCCCGACGGCTCGACCCGCCGCCTCCGCGAGGCACCGCGTGCGGTCAGGCGGTCGGCCTCGGCCTCGAGGGCATCCATGCGCTCGTCGTCGACCAGGCCCGGGGCCACCCGCAGGTCGAGGTGCACGCGGTTCTTGGCCAGCTTGGGCTCGGGAACCCGCTGGAAGAACAACCGGGGACCCTCGCCGTCCGGATCCTCCACCGCCGAGGCGCGGTTCCACTGCTCCTCGGGGACGCCGTTGGCGGTCAGGAACTCGGGCCAGGTCGCGAAATCGCCGGGCGGGGCGGGCAGTTCGTAGCCCAGCGCGGCCGCCCAGAAGTCGGCCAGCGCGCCGGGATCGACGCAGTCGAAGGTCACTTGCACGGCAACGGCCATCGTTGCTCCCGATCGGAGGGCACCCATCGAGTCCATCGGCGTGGAGGGCGCCCGTCAACCGTCCGGGTGGCCGCCCACCGTGACAGACGTCGAGAGCGGACGTCGCCTCAGGCCGTGGGGGCGAGGTTCTGCATCGTGTTGATGAGGACGTCGTGGGCGTTGCGCGGCGAGCTGTCGGTGAGGTGGGCCATGATCCGCAGGACCCACTGCATCAACGGCTCGATCGGCATGCCGTAGGTCGTCAGCACGTCCATCACCTGTGGGCTGCCGACCAGGTGGGTGAAGACCGACCCCAGCGTGTAGTAGCCACCCCAGCGCTGGCGCAGTTCACGGTCGTAGCGGTCCAGCACGGCGGTGGACCTCGCGGTCAGCGCGGCATCGGCGACCTCGGCGGCCAGCCGCGCGGCCTCCATGGCGTAGCTGATCCCCTCGCCGTTGAAGGGGTTGACCATCCCGGCGGAGTCCCCGACCAGCAGCAGCCCGGTCCGGTGGATCGGGGTGCGGTTGAAGCCCATCGGGATCGGGCCCGACTTGGTGCCGCCGAACTGGTTGTCGGCAGTGGTCCCCCACTCGTCGGCCATCCCGGTCGCCCACCGGTCCAGCAGTCGGCGGTAGTTCGTACCGCGGAAGTCCTTGGAGGTGTCCAACAGCCCGAGCCCGACGTTGAGCGAGCCGTCGTCGAGCGGGAAGATCCAGCCGTAGCCACTGAGCAGGTCGCCGTCACCGTCGGTCAGGTCGAGGAACGACGAGATGTGGTCGTCGTCGGCCCGGGGCGAGCGGTAGTAGGTCCGTGCCGCCACGGCCATGGGGCGGTCGCCGCGACGGTGCAGGCCGGCCTTGATCCCGAGCTTGGACGACGCCCCGTCGCTGGCGACCACGATGGGGGCGCGCACGACGCCGGTGGCCCCGTCGTCGTCGCGCCAGCGCACGCCGGCCACGCGATCGCGGGCGACCTCGTCACGCCAGACCAGGTCGTCGACCGTCACGCCCTCGTGCAGGACCGCACCGTCGGTGACGGCCAGGCGGGCCAGGGTGTGGTCGAACTGCGCCCGGGTGCAGGCCGCACCCCAGTTCGGCCAGTCGTCGAGGTCGGGCCACGGCAGTTCCATGACCACGTCGCCACCGTGGATGCGCAGGCCGGTGGAGGTCGACCACCCGTCGACGCGTCCGGCCGCCTCGTCGTGCAGGCCGAGCAGTTGGAGTTCGTGGACCACCCGTGGGGTCAGTCCGTCCCCGCACACCTTGTCGCGCGGGAAGTGTTCCTTCTCGAGCAGGACCACGTCGCGACCGGCTCGCGCAAGCCACGCCGCCGCCGTCGCGCCGCCCGGTCCGGCACCGACCACGACCACGTCGCAGTCCAGCACGGGTGGTGGGGACGAGGCGGCCATCGGCGGTCCTTCGGCGAGTGCGGCGACCGGTGCGGCGCCCGTTCCCGACGCCGGCGACGCCGGCGAGGCGGCCCGTTCGGTCGGTTGTGACGCTGTTCACGAGCGTATCCCCGCCCACCCCATCCCCACTCCCGTCCCCACCCGACTCCCCCCTCCTGCCCCCACCCGACCCGACACCCCCCACCCCCACCGTGAGCGATCTCGCCGAGATCCCGGCCCGAACCCACCCACTCCCCCCACGCCGCGACCAACGACCGCCCACCGTGAGCGATCTCGCCGAGATCCCGGCCCGAACGCACCCACCCACCCCACCACGCACCCCTCCACTCGGCCCCACGCCGCGAGCAACGACCGCCCACCGTGAGCGATCTCGCCGAGATCCCGGCCCGAACGCACACGGTGGCGGAGTTGTGCCGCGCTCGGGTGGGCGTGGGGGTCAGGGGGTCAGCGGGCGGGGAGGTGGGCGCGGTGGAGGGCGACGATGCCGCCGGCGAGGTCCTTGACCTCGACGTCGACGAAGCCGGTGTCGATCATCCAGGTGGCCAGCGTGGCCCGGTCCGGCCAGGCCAGGATCGACTCGGCGAGGTAGGTGTAGGCCGGTGCGTCCGACGACACCACCCGCGCCACGCGTGGCAGGGCGGCGACCAGGTAGTCGTGGTAGACCGCCCGGAACCGATCGTTGGTCGGCGCGGCGAACTCGGCCACGACCAGGTCCCCGCCGGGGCGCAGCACGCGGGCGAACTCGGCCAGCCCGGCCCGCGGGTCGGTGAGGTTGCGCAGCCCGAACGAGATCGTCACGGCGTCCACCGCGTCATCGGCCAGCGGCAGGGCCTGGGCGTCCCCGTTGATCCAGGTCACGTCCGGGAGTCCCGCGCGTGCCCCCTCGGCCAGCATGTTGTGGGACAGGTCGATCGCCAGCACGTGGCTGGCCCCGGCCTTGAGCAGTTCGCGAGCGACGTTGCCGGGACCGGCGGCGACGTCGGCGACCAGGCGCCCGGCGGGGCGCGCCGCCGCGGCCGTGACACGCCGCCAGTGGGCATCCTGGCCCAGGGACAGCACCGCGTTGGCGAGGTCGTAGCGGGGCGCCACGCGGTCGAACATCGACTGGACCAGGCTCGCGTCCTTGGCCTCGCGACCGGGATCGGGCAGTGCGGTGGACCGGTCGTCGTCGCGCACGGATGGGGTCCTTCGCGGTGGGTCGGGACGGCAGGACGGGACGGAGTGGCCGGGGCAACGGCGCCGGGGCCCCTGCCGAGCCGACACGCACAGGCCGTCGCGGCAGCGACCGTCGAGCCTATCCTCGCATACGCTCGGGACCCCGTCCCGGGGATGCGGGGAGGAGGCCACGACCGCGTTGTGCATCGCCTCCACCGGGCGCCGTACCGACCCGCACGACGGTTGCCCGTCCGCCCCGACGCCCACCCCCCAGGACCCGCGCCACGACCGGTCCGGGACCCGTCACCGGAGACCGCCCATGACCACGCTGGACCCGGTGGACGCCGCCCTGGCCTCGGCACTGGGGGTTCACGGTGGTGCCGACGGCGACCACGTCGTCCGCGACGACCTGCTGGACGTCGACGCCCTGGCCGTCGCGGCCGACACCCCCGTGGCCGTGATCGAGGCGATCGAGCGCGAGGGCCTGCTGGTCCCGCTCGCCACCGACCCGCCGCGCTTCGCGCCCAGCGACGTCGAGACGATCCGTGCCGCCATGGCGATGCTCCAGACGGGGCTCCCCCTGGGCGAGTTCCTCGACCTCGCCCGCCACGCCGACGAGGTCCTGCGCGACCTCGCGGACCGTGCGGTCGAGACCTTCCTGTTGTACGTCCGGGACCCGGTCCGGGGCACCAACGACGACACCGACACGGCGGCCGCGGAGCTGGTCGAGGCCTTCGACCGCATGCTGCCCGCCGTGCGGGGGCTGGTCGGCGGCCACTTCGAGGCGCTCCTGCTGGCCGGGGCCCGCACCCGCCTCGCCGAGGCGCTGGTGGCAGCCGAGGCCCCGATCCCGACGGCGGACTCGGCACGCACGCCGGACACCCGGTGATCCTGCGCATCACCAGCCGGGACCTGGACGACGACCGACCCCTGCCGGAACTGCTGCCCGACCCCGCGGGGACGCTGTTCGTCCGGCGCGGCGACGGGCTCGCCAGCTGGGGTCGAGCGGTCCCCATCACCGTCGGTACCGGACCCGACCGTGCGGCCAGGGTGACCGCGGCGCTGGACGACCTCCAGGTCGACGGGGACCGGTCGGACCTGGTGGCCATGGCCTCGCTGACCTTCGACCGCGAGCACGGTGGCAGCACCGCGGTGGTGCCGCGGCGGATCCTGCGGCGACACGCCGGCCGGACTCGACTGGTCGCCATCGACCCCCTGGACCCACCCTCCGGCGACGACCCGCCACCGGAGCCGGGCAGCGGCCCGGCGCCCCGGTCACACCAGGACCGGTTGCGCTACGCCGGGTCGTCACTGCCCGACCTGCGATGGCTGGAGGCGGTCGCCACCGCCGTGCGACGGATCGAACGGGGGGACGTCCGCAAGGTCGTGCTGGCGCGGGACCACGCACTGTGGTGCGAACGAACCTTCGACCGGCGCCACCTCGCACTGCGCCTGGCCGATCGGTTCCCCGACTGCTGGACCTTCCTGCAGGACGGGTTGTTGGGCGCGACCCCGGAGCTGCTGGCGCGGCGCGACGGTCGTGACGTGACGTCGGTGGTGCTGGCCGGCACCACCGGCCGCGACCCGGACCCGGTGGCCGACGCCGCGCTGGGCACGGCGTTGCTGGCCTCGACCAAGGACCGCCTCGAGCACCGCCTCGCGGCCGAGTCGGTGGCCGAACGGCTCGACGACGTCGCGACCGACCTGGCCGCACCGGCCACGCCGACCCTGCTGGCACTCGACAACGTGCAGCACCTGGCGACGCGACTGCAGGCCCGCCTGGTGCTGCCCGCGGGTGCCGGGGACGGCGACGCGACCGGTCACCGCGACGCCGCGGGTGGAGTGGACGCCGCCGTGCCGTCCGCACTCGAGGTGGCCGACCACCTCCACCCGACCGCGGCCATCGGCGGCACGCCGCGCGACGTCGCACTGGCCATGATCACCGAACTCGAGGGGATGGACCGCGGCCGCTACGGCGGGCCGGTCGGTTGGGTGGACGCCGACGGGGACGGCGAGATCGCGCTGGCCCTGCGGTGTGCCCAGCTGTCCGGCGCCCGCGCCCGGCTGTTCGCGGGCGTGGGGCTGGTCGCCGGCTCGCTGCCCGAGGACGAGTTGGAGGAGACTCGCCTCAAGCTGCTGGCGATGCAGGGCGCGTTGGCCCCGTGAGCGTTGGCCCCGTGGGGGTGGCGACGGGCGGCCACCTGCCACCTCCGCGGCGACCTGCTTGCATGCCACACCCGACGATCCGAGGAGGCCGTGATGGCCGACCAGAACCCCACGACCCCCGCCGGCGACCCGGGGGCAACGCCGGGGGCCACAACGCCGGGGGCCACAACGCCGGGGGCCACAACGCCGGGGGCCACGACGGACGACACGTCCGGGGTCGACGCCACCCGCGGGACGGGTGCCGCCGACCTGCTGGCGGAGCTCGACGGCCTCCACGACCTGGCGATCCGGGCCGAGCAGTTGGCGCAGCTGCTGGGGATGCACGGTGGCCACGACCAGCTCACCGGTGCCCAGTTGTCGACGCTGGAGCTGGCCCGCGACAACGCGGCGGCGATCGTGGCCTCGCTGGACCGCGCGAGCTGACGAACCACCGATCCGGGGCTCGGGGACGGGCCGCCGCCGGGGGGTCGGGCGATACCGTCCCGGCCACCGGATCCGACCGTGGACTGCGATGCTGGACACCGAACTGCGACGGCGCCTGCACCCCAACATCCGCTGGGTGTGGGTCGCGGCCTGGGGTGTCGCGACCCTGCTGCTGACCGGGCTGGCCTCGGGTGCGGTGGCCATCGTGGGCGTGGCCACGAACCGGCCGGCCCTGTGGTGGATCCCCGGCGTGGTCGCACTCGTCGGGCTGGCATGGAGCCTGGTGTGGCCCGGCATGGCATGGCGTCGCTGGCGGTGGGACGTCGACGAACTCGCGCTCACCCTGCGCCACGGCGTGGTCGTGCGCGAGGTCCAGGCCCTGCCCTTCTTCCGCATCCAGCACGTGGACACCACCCAGGGTCCGCTCGACCGGATGCTGGGCCTGACGGCGATGGTGGTGCACACCGCCTCGATCACGTCCCGGCTGCCGGGCATCGACAGCGACGAGGCCGAGGCCCTTCGCCGGGACCTGCTGGAACGCGCCGCCACCGCCGCGCGAGAGGCCAACACGGACGGCGACGTCGATGCCGTCTGAGCCGCCACCGGGCCCCCACGTCGACGGACCCGAGCAGGTGTCACCCGGCGACCATGGCGAGGCGGCCCAGCCGCACGACGCCACCCGCACCGACGACCCGGCACCCCACGCCCTCCCGGCGCGCTCGATGCTCAGCGGGTTCGACCCCCGGTCGCTGCTGTCGGCGATCCCGGTCATCCTGATCGCCGGCAGCGCCCTCGACCGCCTGATGGGCGTGACGATCGTGGCCGTCGCCCTGCTGGCGGGGGCCGCACGCGTCGTGCACTGGCTGCGGTTCCGGTGGGGGTTCGACGGACGGGTGCTCCACGTCCACAGTGGGCTGGTGTGGCGCAGCCGCCGGGCCGTGGACGTGGCACGCATCCAGCAGGTGGAACTCGAGCGACCGCTGCTGCACCGGGTCCTGGGGACCGCCCTGCTGCGCATCGAGACCGCTGCCGACTCCGGACAGACCGAGGTGGCGCTCAACGGCCTGGACCACCAGGACGCCATCAGCCTCCGTGAGCGCATCACCGTGGCCCGCCGGACCGCCGGGACCGTGGCCACGCCCGGTGGCCGACCCACGATGGCCGCGGCGCCCGGGACCGGCCCGGACCCCGCCGTCGGCCCGGTGGCCAGCCCCGCACCACCACCGCCGACGGTGGTGGTGGCCCAGCCCAGCGTGGCCGACCTGGTCAAGCACGCCGTGACGGGGACCGGGCTGCTGGTGGTGCCCGCCGGCATCGCCGCGCTGGCCCAGGTCGGCTGGGAGACGGTCGGACTGCTGGGCAACGACGTGGAGGACGTGGCCGACTCCGCCGTGGGTGCCGCGACCCGATCCGGGGTGGTCGTGCTCACGCTGACCGTGGTGGTCATCGGCCTGCTCGGCGCGATCGCGACCACGCTGCTGCGCGACTGGGACCTGACCCTGGTGCGCCAGGGCGACGACTTCCGACTCTCCCGCGGGCTCCTGAGCCAGCGCAGTGCGACCATCCCGATGCGGCGTCTGCAGGTACTGGACTACCACCAGAACTGGCTCCGGGCGCTGCTCGGTGTCGGCACGCTGCACCTGCGCTCGGCCGGGGGTGGCAACGAACACGATCGGCGGATCTCGGTGCCGTGGATGTCTCGCGACGAGTTGACGTCGATCCTGTCGCTGGGGCTGGATGGCGTACTCGACGGACCCGACGACCTGCCCATGGTCGGGCGTCGCCACTCCCGCCATGCACGCCGTCGACTGTGGCTGCTGTGGTTGCGTGGCCTGTGGATCCCGCTGCTCGTGCTCGGACTGGTCACCGTGGTCGCCGCCAGCCAGGTCGACACCGGCCAGGTTCGGACGGGCACCGTGGTCGCGGTGCTCGCCGCGACCCTGCTCGTGACCGCGGGACTGGCCTGGCTGCTGGGTTCGGCCCAGTACCGACGGCTGGGTCACGCCGCCACCGACCGGGTGGCACTGGTCACCGGTGGCGTGCTGGGCCACCGCTCGATCTGGATGCCACTGGGTCGACTGCAGGGCGTGGTCGCCCGTGCGAACCCGTTCCAACGTCGGCTCGACCTCGTGACGCTGGTCCTGACCCCGGCGGGGGGCGCCAACCGGCCGGTCGACATCCGCGACGTCGCGGCGGACCGGGCCACCGAACTGGGCGGGCACCTGGTCGCCGTGGCGGCGGGGCGGCGGGGTCCGGTCGGCGCCATCCCGACCCCGGGGGCCACGACCGACCGGGGCCGGGACCGGACCTCGACCCCACCGGGTCCGCCGCTCGCCCCGACCTGACCCACCGGGTGACGGGGCTCAGCCGTCGGCGAGTTTCCCCGCGAGGTCGTCGCGGATGGCGGCCCTCGCGGCGGCACCACGCTGGCGGTCCGTGCGCACCACCACCACCTGCATCCCGTCCGTCGGCGGGTGCGCCACGACCTCGGCGACCTCGTCGACGTCCACGGCCATCGCCGGGACCCCGGCGGCCTCGGCCACTGCGACCAGGTCCCGGCCATGGGGGGTGGCGAAGAGCCGTTCGAAGTCGTCCAGGTCGTGGGCCGGCACCTGGTGGAAGATCCCGCCACCGTCGTTGTCGACCACCACCAGGACCAGGGGGACGGCGGCGACGTCGGGGACGAGCAGGCCGTTGTGGTCGTGCAGGAACGACAGGTCACCCGCCAGCGCGACCGTCGGCCCTGACGCCAGCGCGACCCCCACGGCGGTGGAGGTGAAGCCGTCGATGCCGGCCAGGCCCCGGTTGGCCAGCACCCGGCCGGGCCCCGTCGGCGACGCCGGCCCGGCCGGGTCACCGACCGGCTCCCCGGCGTCGGGGCCGGCGTCGGGGGCGGCGTCGGGGGCAGCATCGGCGTAGTCGGCGAGGTCCCGGATCGGCAGCGACGAGGCCACCACCAGCGGCCGGTCGCCGACCGCGCTCGACACCCGACGGGCGACCGCCGGTTCCGGGGCGTCGCGACCGTCGAGGTGGCCGGCGACCACCCCTCGCGCGACCTCGACGCCGTCGCGCCACCGCTGGGACCAGTTCGACTCCTGTGCCAGGCCGGCGGCCACCAGCGCCGCGACCAACGGGCCGGCCGGCGCCGTCACGGCATGCGCGACCGTGCGGGTCGGGTCGGTCACGCCCACCTCGGTGACCTGGACGGTCTCGACGTCCGACAGCCCGACCAGTGCGGCGCGGGACAGGGTCGGCCGACCCAGCCGCAGGACGAGGTCCGGTCGCCAGGCAGGGTCGTCACCCATCGCGGCCAGGATCGGTCCCAGGTGGGGGGTCCCGACGCCGCGCGGACCGCCCACGGTCGGCTCGGCCAGGACCGGGACGCCCGACCTGCGCAGTGCGGCCAGGGCAGGTGCCGGGGTCGGCCCGTCGCCGGCCACGACCAGCACCCGCCGACCCGCGACGAGCGCCTGCAGGCGTGCGACCAGGTCGGGGTCGATGGCCGTCGACGGCAGCCCGAATCGGGTCCACGGCTGGCCGTCGGTGCGACCCGCCAGCACCTGCCGGTAGGGCAGCGCACGGGTGCGGCCGTCGTCGAGACCGGGGACGGTGGGTTCGCGGAAGGCGAGGTTGGCGTGCACCGGTCCGGCCGACCCGCCCGCGTCGGCCGCGACCACGCCCGCCCCGGGACGGCCACGTGCGGCGGCCACCAGCCGAGCGGTGGCGCTGCGCCAGTACCCGGGCTCGCCGGGTGCGCCCGATGCGGCGGGCAGGTCGAGGTGCCAGCGCACGAGTTCCCGGAACAGGTCGGCCTGGGCGAAGGCCTGGTTGGCCCCGACGTGGTGGAGTTCGACCGGGCGGTCGGCCGAGACCACCACCAGCGGCACCCCGGCGGTGTGGGCCTCGGCCACCGCCGGACCGAGGTTGGCCACCGCGGTGCCCGACGTCGTCACGACCGCGGCCGGTCGGCCGTCGCCGCGGGCCAGGCCCAGGGCCAGGAAGGCGGCCGAACGCTCGTCGTGGCGGACGTGGAGCTCGACGTCGTCACGACGGGCCACCGCCACCGCGAGCGCGGTGGAGCGCGACCCCGGTGCGAGCACGACGTGGCGCACGCCACCGCGGACCAGTTCGTCGACCACGGTGCCCGCCAGTGCCGTCGACGGGTTGACCGCACCCAGGGACTCCTGCTCGACGGCGCCGACACCACCCGGTCCGTCGCCGGACGGCTCACCCGCCGCGTCCAGCCGTGGTGGGTCGTCGCGGCCGGTCATGCCGAGCGCCCGGACAGTGCCGCGTCGGCGGCCGCCAGCCGCTGGAGCAGCCAGGCGGTCGTGGCGGGTTCGGGCTCGTGGGTCTCCACCAGCGTCCGCGCGGGGGCCACGGTCCGCACCGTGAGCCATCCGTCCACCGGGAGCAGTGGGTCGTCGACCAGGTCGGACGCCAGCAGGTGGCCGGTGCCCAGCCCGCAGGCGTGGGGCAGGTCGGGCAACGCCGCCGCCAGGGCCAGCCCGGCCGACAGGCCCACCGAGGTGTCGACCGCCGAGGACACCACGGCCGGAACGCCCGCGGCCTCCGCCACGGCCAGGGCGGCCCGCACGCCACCCAACGGGGCGACCTTGACGATCACCACGTCGACGTCGGCCGCGACCGCCGCGGCGACCGGGTCGTCGGCGAGCCGGATGGACTCGTCTGCGGCCACCGGGACCCTCGTGCGGCGTCGGACCTCGACCAGCTCCGACAGGGTCGTGCACGGCTGCTCGACGTACTCGAGGTCGTGGACGGCCAGCCGGGCCAGCGCATGGACCGCCGTCTCGACGTCCCAGGCGCGGTTGGCGTCGACGCGGATCGCGACGTCGGGGCCGACGACGTCGCGAACGGCGGCCACCCGGTCGAGGTCGTCGGCCAGGCCCTGGCCGGGCTCGGCCACCTTGACCTTGACGGTGCCGCAGTTGCCGACCAGCGCCAGTCGCGCGGCCTCGTCCGGCCCGACCGCCGGCACGATCGCGTTGACCGGGACCCGGTCGCGCACCGCCGGCGGGAACCCTTCCTCGGCGGCCTCACGAGCCGCCGCGAGCCAGGTCGCCGTGACGGCCGGCGGATAGTCGTCGAACGGGGCGAATTCGCCCCAGCCCGCTGCGCCGTGCAACAGCACGCCCGTCCGCGAGTCGACCCCGCGGAAGCGCGTGCGCAGCGGCACGCGGAAGGGCACCAGGTCGTCGATCACGACGTCCACCCACCCGCCAGCAACCCGATCGCCAGCAGCACGGCGAGCACCAACTGGGTGCGGGCCGTCCGGCCCAGCGCGGCCACCAGCGGTGGGCCGGGCGGGGCCTCGCGCACCACCCGGACGGCCGGCACGGCCAACGGAGCCGCCAGCAGCGCCAGCAGCACCCACCACGACGACAGTGCCACGGCGAGCACCACCACGACCACGAACGACCCCACGACCAGCGCCTGGTAGAGCACGCGCGTCCTCGCGTCGCCCATCCGCACGGCCAGCGTGCGCTTGCCCACGACCGTGTCGGTGGGGATGTCCCGCAAGTTGTTGACGACGAGCAGGGCCACTGCCAGCGCCCCGATCGGGACGGCAGCGACGACGGGCACCCACGTCAGGCGCTCGTCCTGGACGTAGGCCGAGCCGACCGTGGCGACCAGTCCGAAGAACAGGAACACGACCACTTCGCCCAACCCGCGCGAGGCGATCGGACGGTCCCCGCCGGAGTACCACAGGGTCGCGACGAGCGACGCGAGGCCGACCACCAGCAGCTCCCACCCGGCGAGGGCCGCCAGGACCAGTCCCACCACCGCGGCGGCCGCCAGGGTCGCCACCATGGCGCGCTTCATCGCCGCCGGCGTGACCAGTCCCGACCCGACGCCACGCAGGGGTCCGACGCGGTCGGCCGTGTCGACCCCGGCGACGCCGTCGAAGTAGTCGTTGGCGAAGTTGACGGCCACCTGCAGGAGCAGGGCGACCGCACCCGCGAGCGCGAACCGCAGCCACGACGGCGGCGGTCCGTCCCCACGTGACCACGCCAGGGCCGTCGCACTGGCCGCGGTGCCCACGACGACCGGCGCGACGGCGGCCGGCAGGGTGCGCACGCGGACCGCCTCGATCCAGGCCTCGCGCGAGGTCGGGCCGGTCACGGGCATGCCGTCGCCGCGACCCGGCCGGACAGCATCGTCCCCGGTGGCGCGGGCGGAGCGGTCGGCAGCCGGCGTGGCGCGGCGTTCGGCATCGTCAGTGGGGACCATGCCCGCAAGGTACGTGGCGGCCGGTCGGGGCTGCCGCCGGCGCGCGACGGTCCCGGGCACGCCCCACACCACCCTCCCGGACTGGCCCCCCTGATTGGCACCCGGACCGGCCCCCCCTGATTGGCACCCGGACTGGCCCCCGGACTGGCCCCACGGACTGGCCCCCGGGCGCCGGCCGCCGTGCTCGCGGCCGACGGGGCCGGGCGTACGATCGTGGCCCCACGGACGAAGGGTCGGGATGGTCCAGGTCAGGGGACTCGCGCGTGACTCGGTCCGTTCGGCGCTGCTCGCGGGGCTTCGGGTCCGAGGCGACTTCCTGGGGGACTGGCTCGATCCGCGCCACCGCGACGACCCGTACCCGCTGTACCGGCGTATCCGCGACCAGGGTCGCGTCGCCGTCACCCCGATCGGGCCCATGACGGCCGACCACGTGACCTGCGACCGGATCCTGCGCCACCCGGAGACGACGACCGCCACCGCCGGCCACGACAACCTCCCCGAGGCCAGCTGGTTCGAACGCTGGATGTTCGGGGGCCCGGACCGCGGCGACCTGGTGGATCCCCTTGGCCCCGAGTCGATGATCGGCACGGACGCCCCCGACCACACCCGCCTGCGACGCCTGGTCAGCCGGGTCTTCACCCCCTCGTCGATCGCCGACCTGCGACCCCGACTCACGGCCATCGCCGAGGAACTGGTCGACACGGCACGCCAGCAGGACAGCTTCGACCTGATGGCCGACGTGGCACACGTGTTCCCCGTCCGGGCGATCTGTGAGGTGCTGGGGATCCCCGAGGCCGACCACCGCCGCTTCAAGGAGTGGGGCTCGGACCTCGCGGTCGACCTCGACCTGTTGGTGCCGGCCCACCGCCAACGGGCCGCGATCGTCGCCCTGCGGGAACTGTCCGACTACCTGTCGGCACTGCTGCGCGAGCGCCGTCGCGACCCCGGCGACGACCTGCTGTCGCGGCTCGTCCAGGTCGAGGAGGACGGCGACCAGCTCACCGAGCGCGAGCTGCTCGCGACCTGCCTCCTGCTGCTGGTGGCCGGCTTCGAGACCACCGTGAACCTCGTGGGCAATGGGACGCTGGCGTTGGTCCGGCACCGCGACCAACTCGACTGGTTGCGCGAGGACCTCACGCGCGTGCCGCTCGCGGTCGAGGAACTGCTGCGGTTCGATTCGCCCGTGCAGCTGAGCGTGCGAAACGTCGCGGGGAGCCTGCGTGAGGACCTCGACGAGCTCCCCGAGGGTGGACCGGTGCTGCTCGTCCTCGGCGGCGCCAACCGGGATCCCGACGTCTTCCCCGACCCCGATCGGCTCGACCTCGCCCGGCCCAACGCGCGCCGCCACCTGGCCTTCGCCAGCGGGCCGCACTACTGCCTCGGTGCCGCCCTGGCCCGGTTGGAGGGCGAGATCGCCCTCACCACCCTGCTGGACCGGATGGGCGACCTCCGGCTGGCGGGGCGGCCTCGTCGTCGCCCCACCTTCGTGCTGCGCGGGCTCGACTCGTTGCCGCTGGTGTCCACGCCGAGGTGACCACCGTCGAGGTGCATCGTGCGGTCGATCGGGCGGCGGCCGTGCGCGGCCTGGTGTCGACCTGGGAGGCCGGACGGACGGCCTGGGTGGTGGACCCCACGGCCAGCCGAGACCGCCTGCTTCGGCTCGGTGGCGGGGTGCTGCCCGCCGAGGTCGTCGACCGGCTGGCACGCCACGCCACGGTCACCGTGGACCTGGACGTGCCGCCCGACACGGCCACGATCGTCACCTCGTCGGGCACCACCGGGCCGCCCAAGGTCCTGGCGCTGTCGGCAGCGGCGCTGGACGCCTCGGCCGACGGCGCCCATGCCCACCTGGAGGTGACCGCGGGCGACCGCTGGCTGTTGGCCCTGCCCGTGCACCACGTCGCCGGCCAGTCCGTGGTGTGGCGAAGTCGTCGGCTCGGCCGGGACCCGGTGGTCCAGGATCGCCTCGACCCGACCGCCGCGCAGGACGCCACCGTCGTGTCGCTGGTGCCGACGCAACTCCGACGTGTGGTCGACGCGGGCGCGCACCTGGAGGCCACCGTCCTGCTCGGCGGGGGCGCCATCTCCCCCCGGCTGCTGGCGGACGCCGCGTCGGGACGCCACGTCCGACGGGTCGTGCGCTCCTACGGGCTCACCGAGACCGCGGGCGGGTGTGTCTACGACGGCGTGCCGTTCCCGACCGTGGACGTCACCGCCGTCCGGGGGCGACTCCACCTTCGTGGTCCGGTGCTGGCCGCCGGCCGGCTGACCCCATCCGGCCTGGCACCGATCGTGGACGCCGACGGCTGGCTGGCGACCCAGGACGTGGGCGCCGTCGACGCCCATGGCGTGGTCTCGGTCACGGGGCGTGCCGACGACGTCGTGATCACCGGCGGGGTCAACGTCGCACCCGCAGCCGTCGAGGTGGTGTTGGAGGACCACCCCGACGTCGACCGTGCCGGCGTCGTCGGCCTGGCCGACGACGAGTGGGGCCAGGTCGTGGTCGCCGCCGTCACCACCACTGCGGCGACGGTCGACCCGGCGGCGCTGCGTGCCCTGGTCCGCCACCACCTCGGTGCCGCGGCGACCCCGCGCGACATCGTGGTTCTCGATGCCCTGCCACTCACCGCGTTGGGAAAGGTCGCCCGGGACGAGGTCCGGGCCGAACTCCTCCGTGGGCGATCCGGCGGGGGCACATGACCACGCCCCTTCGTGTCACGCCCCTCGGGCCCGACGACACCGATGCACTGGTCGCGCTGGGCGACCTGACGGTGCGCGCGTACCGGGCCCTGGCCCCGGACCCGGCGGTCTCGGACTACGTCGCCCGCCTGCGCCGGGTGGCCGACCGCTTCGGCCCCGGCGTGGAGGTGCTGGCGGCCCGCGACGAGGCCGACCGCATCCTGGGGGGCGTCACCTTCGTGGCCGGCGCCGACGCCGCCCTCGCCGAGTTCGACGATCCCGACGCCGCCGGCTTCCGCCACCTCGCCGTCGATCCCGATGCCCAGGGCCGTGGCGTGGGACGGCGACTCGTGCTGGCCTGCCTGGATCGCGCCGTCGCGCAGGGGCGCCGGCAGGTCCTCATCCACACCGGGGCGTGGATGACCGCGGCCCACCTCCTCTACGAGGTCCTGGGCTTCGACCGTCGGACCGACCGCGACCGGACCACGCCCAGCGGCGTCCGGCTGCTCGCCTACGGGTTCGACCTCGCCGACCCCGGTGTCGGGATGCCGGCGAGGTCGTGAGCACCGGTGGTGGGCGCCTGGCCGAGTTGGTCGCCCCGTTGCGACAGCGCGGGCTGCGGCGGCTGGCCCTGGCGTTCCTGGTCAACGAGGTCGGCGACGGCATCACCTCGATCGTGCTGCCACTGGCGGTCTACACGGCCACCGCGTCCGGACTGCTGACCGGGCTGTCCTTCGCGGCCGTGCGTGGCGCCGGGATCGTCGGGTCGCCCATCGGCGGTGTCCTGGCGGACCGGTTCGACCGGATCCGGCTGCTGCGAGCCAGTTTCGTGGTCCGGGCCGGACTGTTGGTGGTGGCGCTCCTGGTCGGGGACGAGGCCACCACGCTGGCATGCCTCCTGCTGGTCCGGATCGGTGGGACGGTCGACAACGCCGCAGCCGAGGCGGCCGTTCGGGACCATGCCGGTGACCGTCCCCGCGCCGTGGCCACGCTGCGCAAGGCCGGGACGGCCGCGTCGTGGCTGGTCGGACCGGCCGTCGGGGGCCTGCTGGTGTCGACCCTGGGCATCACCCCCGCCATCGCCGTGGACCTGGCGTCCTACCTGGTCGCCCTCCTGCTCCTGGTCGGGCAGGTGGCACCCTTCCGCCAGCCCGACCAGTCCGCCCCGCGCGACACTGCCGCCCCGACCCCCGCTCCCGGCGTCGAGGACGTCCGCCCCGAAGCCGCGGCTCCCCGGTCGGCCATCGCCGTCGCGCTGGCCGATGCGCGTGGTGGCCTGCGGCACCTTCGTGGTCATCCGGACCTGCGACTGGTCGTGGCGACCACGACCGTCAACGCCACCCTCGTGGCCGCGCTGCTGACAGCCGCCGTGGTCTACCTCGGTGCCCTGCCCGACAGCCCCGAGGGCGCCTACGGCTTCGCGATGGCCGCCTACGCCACCGGATCCCTGCTCGGACTGGTGGTGGCCGGCACGGTGGCGTGGCAGGCCCCGCTCGCCAGGATCGTGTGGCGCAGCCTCGCCGCCTACGGGGTGATCTGCGCCATGGGCGTGGTCGTCCCGGACTGGCGGGTGCTGGCCGTGTCCTGGTTGGCCTGGGGTCTCGCCTACGGCCCGGAGGAGATCGTGTCGGACGTCACCCTGGTCACCCACACACCCACCGTGCTGCTCGGTCGCACCTACGCCGGGGTCACCATGGCCGCATCGGTCGGCCAGGTCGTCGGTGCGATCGGCGGCGGGGTGCTGGGCGACCTCGTCGGCCCGCGCGTGCTGGTGGCAGGCCTCGGCGCGGCCTACCTCCCGGCCGCAGTGGCCGTGTGGTGGCGGCGCGGTCGAAACCGTCCGGCCTGACCCGACCGGCCCAGCTCGGTGGACCCGTCAGGCCGAGGTCCCGATCCGCAACGTGGACCCGTCCGGGTCCACCACGGTGAACTCGCGCATGCCCCAGGGTTCGACGCGCAGCGGCGTCGGTGCCAGGCCCGCCCGGTCCGCGGTGTCGTGCCAGGACGCGACGTCCTCGACGAACACGTAGGCGACCGTGGGGTTGGTGACCGGGTCGAGCCCGTCCACGACCTGCAGGTGCAGCACCTCGTGGCCGTCGTGGACCACGAAGGCGTAGGCATCGTCGTGGCGTTGCACCTCCAGGCCCAGGGCCCGGTGGAAGGCGGTGGCGGCGACCAGGTCGCGCACCGGCAGGATCGGGCGGGCGGTGACGTGTTCGTGGCCGTGGTCGCCACGGATCGACCGCCACGCCGACGTGACCAGGTCTCGTGTGCCCATGTCGGCGCTCCTCGGCTCAGGCGTAGCTGTGCAGCCCGGAGATCACCAGGTTGACGCCGTAGTAGGTGAACATCAGCACACCGAAGGCCAGGATGGCCAACCAGCCGGCGTTGCGACCCTTCATCCCCCGTGTCGCCCGCGCGTGCAGGTACCCGGCGTAGGCCACCCAGGTCAGGAAGGCCGAGGTCTCCTTGGGGTCCCAGCCCCAGTAGCGGCCCCACGACTGCTCGGCCCAGATCGCCCCCGTGATGACGGCGAAGGACCAGATCGGGAAGGCGAACGCGATCGTGCGGTAGGCCATCGCGTCCAGCGTGGCGGCGCTGGGCAGGAACGGCACCGCCCAGCGGGCCAGCAGCGCCGCCGCGACCATGACGAGGTTGACCCCCAGGAAGCGCGTGAAGCCGGCACCGAACGCGGCCTGGCCCTCGCGCACGCCCTGCACCCAGAACACCCACGACACCGCCGCCGTGCCCGCGAAGGTCCCCAGCGCGAGGCGCCACGGGTCGATGGTGGCGCGCATGCGCGACCGGTGGGCGGCCACGACCTCGGCCTCCATGGCGTCCAGGTCGTCGTCGGGGCCGCGGCCGTCGGGGGTGAGGTCGTCGGGCGCCAGGCGGCCGTCCACCGCCTCGACGTCGCCGTCCCCGGCCAGGTCGGTGACGTGGGCGGCGCCGAGGCTGCCGCCGTAGGCCGACGCAGGTTCGCGCAGGCGGGTCTCGGCGGTGTCGCGCAACAGGTACAGCGCACCGAACACGAACGCGACGGTGAACAACCCGGCGGCGAACACGATGGCCGACACGTGGATGGCGCGCCAGGCGGTGCCCAGCACCTGCTGGAGCGGTCCGGGCGCGGTGTAGACCAGCAGCGCGGCGCCCATCGTGAGCACCGCACCCAGCAGCAGGAAGCCCATCAGGTCCGACCGCTGCAGGCGGCCGACCACCACGACCAGGCCGACCAACACGGTGGTCAGCGCGATGATGGTGGAGAACTCGAACATGTTTCCCAGCGGCATCCGCTCCGCCGCCAGGGCACGCACCACGATGTGGGCGCCCAGCGCGACGGCGCCCAGCACCGCCAGCACGAAGCCGGCCTGCTCGGACCGACGTCCTGCGGCAGCCACCGTGCCGTCGGGGCGGGGGACGCGAGTCGCCGACATCGCGTACAGGTAGGCCACCATCGCGGCCGTCAGCAGCCCGATCGCGACCGGCTCGAACAGCACACGGGACAGTTCGGCGAGTTCGACCTGGTTCATGTCGTCACCTGCTCGTCGCGTCGGGACGTGGGGACCGACTCGTCCGACGGCGGATGGTCCGGCGCATCGGCCGGGTCGAAGACGTCGTCGGGGTCGGCGCCGGCCGCACGCGGTCGGCTCGCATCGGTGTGGACGTCGTCGCCGTCGAGGCCGACACGCAGTGCCTCGACCAGATCCCCCCAGCCCCGCCGGAAGGCGTCGGAGCGTTGGAAGGCCCGCCCGGCCACGGTCACGAGCGTATCCCCGTGCTCGTCCGGCTCGGCCCGGACCCAGACGCGCCGGCGGTAGGCGTACAGCGCCGGCACCAGGCCCCCGAGCAGCAGCAGGGCGCCGACCAGCAGCAGTGGCACGGTGGGGCGTCGACTCACCTGCAGGCCGGCCCACTTGTCCAGTTCGGGGAAGGCCACGGTGATGCCGTCGGCCAGTTCCAGCTCGCCGCCCAGCCGCAGGTAGGCGGTGTCGACCAGCTCCAGGTCGGTCGTGTCGAGACGGGTGACGTCCTGCGCCCGGTCCAACTGGAGGTCGCCTCGGTAGGCCGCCACGATCAGCAACGGGTCGTCGTCCCATGGGGCGCCGGTCAGGACCGGTCGGCCGTCGTCGCCCTCGGGTGCCCACGGGTACAGCGCCACGGCCAGCCCGATGCCCGGCTCGGCGGCCGGGGCCTTGACCGCCGTGCGGTAGAAGCCCTGCTCGGGGTCGATGCGCGCCGTGGTGGTCCCGTCGTAGACCACGCGGTCGCCGTCGGACACCACGATCCGCGGGGCATAACCCCAGTCCAACAGGTGGATCTTCTGCCCGTCGACCACCATCGGCACGTTGGGCGAGATGGTGGCCGAGCGCTCGGTCCCGTCGGGCTCGGTGACGTCGACGTCGGCCTGGAACAACGACGGCACGCCGGCGAAGCGCACCTCGCGGACCCAGTCGACCTCGAAGTCGGTGAGGTCGAGCTGGAACCCGGTGTGGTCGTCGGTCCCCCACCAGCGGCCCGGCGTGGCGGACCAGTAGGCCTGGGCGGTGTCGGTGAAGCCCTTGCCCTCGACGACACCGACCTGGCCGAGGAAGCCGGTGAGCTGGCCGGCCACGATCCCGACCAGCAACACGTAGAACGACAGGTGGAACAGCAGCGACCCGCCTTCCCGGGTGATGATGCCCTTCTCGGCGGCGACCTGGCCGTCCCCGAGGTCGTCGTCGGCGTGGGGCCGAAGACGGAAACGTCGCCGCCGGAGCACGGCGCGGGCCCGGTCGTGGGCCTCGTCGACGGCCAACGGCGTGGTGAAGGCGGCCAGGTGCTCCTGGCGATGGAGGTTGCGACTCAGCGGGGGGCGACCGCGGCGGGCGGCGCGCCAGAACGCGCGGATCCGGGGCACCAGGCAGGCGGTCAGCGAGGTGAACAGCAACAGCAGCAGGGCCAGGAACAGGGGTGAGCCGTAGACGTCGTAGCCCCCGAACACGTCGATGCCCTGCGACACCAACCGTCCGGGCCCCGCCTCGCCGGAGCGCCAGTCGGCCACCGTCGAGGCCACGTTGGGCTCCTGGGGCACGACCGTGGCCAGCAGCGTCTCGACCCCGAGGATCGCCAGGATGATCAGCGCCGTCTTCATCCGGGTGAGCCAGCGCCAGGCCATGCGCACCGAGTCCACCAGGAACGCCCACGGTCCCGAGGGACGTCGTGGTGGCCCAGGACCCCGGCGGACCGGCGGATTGGCCTCTGGCGGCGCGGTCGTGTCGATGCGGCTCATCACCCCGAGGGTATCGCTGGGACACCCTCCTCCTGCCTGCCCGCAGGCACCCGGTCCACGGCCCCAGCGCCTCGCGAGCAGGGCCAGGACGTGGCGAGTTGACTCGTGGTCCGCCACGCCAGGAGCCCCGATGACCGCCGACGACGTGTCGACGTCCGAACCGACCGCCTCGCCGGAGCCGGCCGGACCGCTGGCCGGGGTCCGGGTGCTGGAGTTGGCGGGGATCGGGCCGGGTCCGTTCGCCGCCATGGTGCTGGCCGACCTGGGGGCCGAGGTGGTCCGGATCGCCCGTCCCCGCGCGGCCGACCTCCCCGGCCACCGGTGGATGAACCGGTCCCGCCACGAACTGGTGGTGGACCTGGGCGTCCCGGACGGCGCCGCCCTGGTGAGACGGCTGGCCGCCGACGCCGACGCGGTGCTCGAGGGGTTCCGTCCCGGGGTGGCCGAACGCCTCGGGGTGGGCCCCGACGACCTGCTGGCGACCAACCCGGCACTGGTCGTCGGGCGCATGACCGGCTGGGGCCAGGACGGGCCGTGGGCGGACCTCGCCGGCCACGACATCGGCTACCTCGCCGTCACCGGTGGGCTGGCCGCCATCGGCCGTCGCGACGGCCCGCCGGTGCCGCCGCTCAACCTGGTCGCGGACTTCGGTGGCGGCGCGATGTTCCTGGTCGCGGGGGTGCTGGCCGCACTGCTGTCGGCCCGGGCCACCGGGCGGGGGCAGGTGGTGGACGCCGCCATGGTCGACGGCGCGTCGGTGTTGCTGACGATGTTCCACGACCTGCACGACGCCGGCCTGCACACGCTGCAGCGGGGGACCAACCTGCTCGACTCGGGCGCGTGGTTCTACGACACCTACCGGTGCGCCGACGGTGAGTGGATCGCCCTGGGCCCGATCGAGCCACCGTTCCGGAACCGACTGTGCGACCTGCTTGAGCTGGGACCGGAGTTCCGCGGCACGGACGACCCGAGGCGGTGGCCGGCGTTGTCGACCGCGATCGCCGAGGTGGTGGCGGCGCACCCACGGGCGCACTGGGACGACCTCCTGGGTGGCACGGACGCCTGCTACGCCCCGGTCCTGACCCTCGACGAGGCACCGGACCATCCCCACCTGGCGGCCCGGGGGACCTTCGTGTCCGTCGACGGCGACCGCCAACCCGCTCCCGCACCACGTTTCTCCCACACGCCCACGGCGACACCCCGGCCGCGGCGGCCCGACGGCGCCGACACGGACCGGCTGCTGGCCGACCTCGGGCTGTCCGACGACGAGGTCGCCGACCTGCGGGACCGCGGCGTCGTGGCGTGACCGGCCTCCGGCCCGACCCGTGTCGGGCCGGCGTGGGTCAGATGGGCGGGGTGAACCCACTGATGAGTGGCCGCAGGCGGAGGATGAAGACGTCCCACAGTCCCGTGGCCAGCGCCACGCCGACGAGGGTCAGCATGATCCCGCCGACGACCTGGAGGGTCCGCGCGTTGCGCTTGAGGAAGTCCAGCGCGCCGGCCGTCCGGTTGAACAGCAGGCCGAAGACCACGAACGGGATCCCCAACCCCAGGGCGTAGACGAACGCGAGCGCCCCACCACGCAGCGCAGCGCCCGTCGAGGCGGTCCCGGCGAGGTTGAGGATCGCCCCCGCCGCCGGGCCGATGCAGGGGGTCCAGCCGACCCCGAAGATGAAGCCCAGCACCGGTGCGGTCAGCAGCCCACCGCTGGGCGCCCGGTCGGCGACACGCACCTCGCGGGTCAACCGCCCGGAGGCCATCAGCAGGCCCATGGCCGCCACGAACAGGCCCATCACCACGGTGACCCAGTCCTGGTCGAGGATGTCCAGCGAGCTGAACGCGACCCCGATCATGGTGAACGGGACCGCGAACCCGGCCACGAACAGCAGCGATCCGACCAGGACGCGTGAATGCCGTCCGACCCCCCCGCGGGCGAGGTCCTCGCCGGACAGCCCGGTCATGAACGACAGGTAGCCGGGCACCAACGGCAGCACGCACGGGCTGGCGAAGGACACCAGGCCGGCCGCCAGCGCGACCACCGCCGCCACCAGGAAGCTGCCGTTGCCGACGATGTCACGCACCGTCGCGTCGGCCTGGCCGAGCACCAGCATCGACGACCAGGTCGCCGAGGCGAGCGGCACGGGCACGGCCAGCATGGCGAGGACTCCGGACGGACGAGGGGACGACGACGTTGCGGGTCAGTGTGTCACACCCGGCGACCCACCTCGACCCGGTGTCACCCCGGTCGCACACCCCCGACCGGCGGCCGGGGCCGGGTCAGCGTCGAGGTCCGGCGTGACCCCGGAACCGGCAGAGCGACCGGAACCGGAACCGCGACCGGAACCGGAACCGGAACCGGGACCGGGACCCCCGACCAGTCGATTGTCGGATGAGGCGGTACTGGTGCGGCCCAGCTCCCCAACCGACTGGTGTGGAGGGGGCGGGAGGTCAGGGGGTTTGTTCGGGGGTGAGGAGGAGGTCGAGGAGTTGGGACAGCTCGATGGCGTTGGTCTCGCCGAAGATGCTGAGGGCGACACGGCCCTGCTGGTCGACCAGGACGGTCGAGGGCAGGGTCTTGGGGGCGATGCCCTCGAAGGTGCTGGCGACGACGGTGGTCGGGTCACTGATCGACGGGTACGGGATCTCGTACTCCTCGACGTGCAGCAGGGCATTGGTCTCGGAGTCGTCCTGGACGTTGACGCCCACGAAGGACACCGGCTGGTCGGCGTACTCGGCCGCGACCGCGTTCAGCTCGGGCTGCTCGGCCCGACACGGACCGCACCACGAGGCCCAGAAGTTGACCACCACGACGTCACCGGCGTAGTCGTCCAACGAGATGGTGTCGTCGGGGGCGCCGAGCACCGGGAAGTCGTCGGTCGGCGCGGCCGGGCGGTCCTCCTCGGGCAGCGGGCACACGCCCGTGCGCACCCCGGCGAGGTCGGGCGGGCACGCCGCACCCGTCGCGGTCGCGCCACAGGCCGACAGCACGAGGGCGACCAGCGCCACGACCAGACCGGCCGCCAACGTCGTGGCGGCCGGGCGGTGGGATCGGGACGAGGTCCCGGTCGGGATCACTGGTTGATCGACACCGCGAGGTCCTCGGGCTCCCGGACCTCCTGGGCACGCCGCTTCTCGCGCTGCTCGATGCGGTCCAGCCCGAACAGGCACCCGACGAACAGCAGGAAGAACGCCGCGACCCACACCGCGGACGGGAACCACAGGGCCGACGGTTCCTTGAACGCGAACATCGTGACCTCGTCGACGTCGACGGGAACGGTCTCGCCGTCCTCGTTGGCGTAGTTGGCCGTGATGGTCACGGTGGTGCCGGCCAGGAACGTGCCGTTGCTCTCGGTCACCAGCCGTTCCTCGGCGGCCTCGGCGGTGAAGAAGGGCTCGCCCCGTGACCAGTCGCCGACGTTGTCCTCGCCGACCTCGGCCGCAAGGCCCTCCTCGCCGGTCTCCTGGTAGCGCCCACGGACCTCGCCACCCAGTCGTGACTCGCCCGTCTCGTCCACGCGCAGCGCCAGGTCCGCCATCAGGCCGTCGGCCTGTGCGACGTCGCCGTCGAGGTTGGTGTAGCGCGGGTCGTCACCGAGGGCCTCCTCGCTGGCGCCCTGCTTGCCGAGGAAGTCCTGCAGGGTCGCGAACGAACCGAGGTCGTTGGCGGCCGGGAACAGCTCCGCGGTGGCCGAGCCGGGTTCGAAGGCGAACCATTCCGGCTGGTAGTGGTCACCGGCCTGGCCGGGGAAGTTCTGTGGGCCGGTGGCGACCGGTGTCCCGGGAGCGCCGAACCACCAGAAGATGCCGATCACCATGCAGAACCCGCCCATGGCGGTCCCGTAGATGAGGGCGCCCTTCTTGGCGCCGTAGTTGGACCACAGCAGGGCGAACACGGCGCCGCAGAAGATCACGATCCCGATCGGCACGGCCAGCTTGGACGCGATGTGGTCCGCGGGCAGCCCCTCGGCGCCCTCGGTCGCGACGAGGAGGGTGGTCAGCAGCGAGGTCATGACTGCTCCGAGCTCTCGGTGGCGGCGTCCATGGGGGCGTCGGTGGCGGCCTCGCCGTCGCCGGCGGCGTCACCGGCCACCGGTGGGCCGCCGACCTGGCCGAAGTCCGGCCCACCGTCGACCTGCTGGGACTCGATGTGGTCGATGACGGCCTGGATGGCGTCCTCCGGAAGCGTGTCCTTGAACGACGGCATCACGCCGACCCCGGGAACGCGGCGCCCGTTGATCAACGTCTGCTGGATCGTCTCGCGGACCGGGCCGTAGGTCGACTCGTCACCGAGGTCGGCGCCGTAGCGCTCGTAGATGTTGAGCAGGGTGGGTCCGACCCGGCCCTCGAGGTCGTCGCCGTGGCAGCGGGCGCAGTTGTTGGCGTAGATGTCCTCGCCGGACGCGCCCGCGAACGCCTGGGCGTCGATCTCCTCGACCTCGTCCTGCTGGATCGACAACAGGTACGACACGATCTGGTTGATCTGGAAGTCGTTCATCGGACCGTTGTAGTCCGAGCGCCACGCCGCCATCGGGGTGCCCGGACGCCCCCGGATCAGGGTCTGGTGCATGAAGTCCTCGACGTCGGTGACGATCGTGGAGTCCGCGTAGCGCGCCTCGATGTTGTTCAGGCGTGGGGCCGGCCACGGGGCCTCGCCGTAGGGGTTGGGCGCCGAACCCCCCTGGGCCTCCGTGCCGTGGCAGGTGGCACAGTTGGACACGAACAGGGCACGGCCGGCCGCGACGTCCTCGTTGTAGTAGGCGTCCATCTGGTCGTTGATGCGGGCCGGCTCGATCATCCAGTAGACGGCCAGGAACACCCCGGCGAACAACGACAGCGCGACACCCCACGACATCGCCCGCTCCATGGCGGTCGACTCGAGTTCCTCGTCGGAGTGGTACGGACGCATGGCCAGCGGGATGTCGCCCGTGCGCTTGTCCCCGGTCTTGCGGGAACGACCCGGGCCCACGATGAAGTAGGCCAGCGCGAAGGCGGCCAGGCCAGCGACCAGGATCGTGATGACGATCGTGGCGGTCGCATCCGAGGAGCCCTCGGCGGCTTCGGTCGCCAGGAGGGGGGCCAGAAGGGGAGCCAGCAGCGGTTGCATCAGTGGGAACCTCGTGGTCGGACCGTCACAGGTCGACGCAGTTGGGGCCTTCGGCCTCCTGGGACAACACGTTGGCCGTACGGGCCGGACCGGTCTGGATCGTGGCCGGGTTCGTGTTCACGATCAGGACCCCACTCGAGTCGAGTTCGGACGGGAAGCGGTCCAGTCCGCGTGGAGCCGGGCCACCCACCCACTCGCCCCAACGGTTGTACTTCGAGCCGTGGCACGGGCACTCGAACCACTGGGAGGTCTGGCACCACGGCACCCGGCATCCCAGGTGCACGCACTTCTGGTACAGCGCCATCAGCCCGGCACCGCCGACCTCCACACCGATGTCGCCGTAGGCCTCCGCGGCACCCGGCGCCTGGGGGTCGTACTCCACGATGTAGAGCCGACCCGAGGGGTAGCTGAACGGGGCCCGCTCCTCGCGCATCTGCGCGAGGATGTCCTCGGCGGGGCCCAGCGGGATCGGCTCACCGAAGCCACCGGACAACTGTGGCCACAGGAAGCCCAGGGAGCCGAGGCCGAACACGCCCAGGCCCGCGGCCACCCCGCCGAACAGCGAGTAGCGCAGGAACGTGCGGCGTTCGACCTGGGGAAGGTGTCGTCGTTCGTCAGCCATGGGTGATCAACTCACAATTCGAAGAACAGGCCGTCGACCCATGGCCAGACCCAGTTGAAGCCGGGACCACGGAAGAACGACCCGGCGAACACGAAGAGCGTCCACATGACCAGGAAGAACGTCATGGCCATGCTGGCGAACTTGCGGTTCTCGGGCTTGGCGGAGGGATTCTTGTCCACGTAGGCCGCGGCGCCCAGCACGATCAGGCCCACGCCCGGGATCGTCACGCCGGCCACCATCGGGTGGAAGTAGCGCAGCAGTTCCTGCAGGCCCAGGAAGTACCACGGGGCCTTGGAGGGGTTGGGTGTCAGGTTGGGGTTGGCGAGGTCGCGGAACGTCGCGTCGATGAAGTAGGACGCGACCAGCAGCACCGCCCCCATCGCCAGCAACGACACGAACTCGACCAGCAGCAGGTGCGGCCACGTGTAGACCTTGTCCTGCTGCTTGTCCGACACCTGCTGGATGCCCGACGGGGGCACCAGCGCCAGCAGGCGGTGGGTGTGCTTGGAGTCCGACGGCACCCCGATCGAGGGCGATCCGTTGGTCTGTCCCAGCGAGGCGCGGACCCGCGCGGCGCGCTCCTCGGGGGTCAGGCGGCCCGACGGGGCGTCGGCCACGGCCGTGGCGGTCGCCGTGCCACCCCCGCCACCACCGAAGTTCTCGCGGAACTCGGCGAGCGCGGCCTTGGCCGTGTCGGCCGACTTCGGGCCGATCTCGATGCCCTGTTCCTGCTTCTCCTTGCGAACGGTGGCTGCCTTGGCCTTGGCCCGCGCGATGCGCTCGGGCACGCCACTGCTCGTCAGGGCGTCGTAGGTGGCCTGGTCGATCTGCACCTCAGCCATCAGCACTCACCTCTCGTTCGCATCGGACGTCCGGTCGACCGGACGTCACAGGGGCCCCGAGATCCCGCCGTCCTTGCGGATGCGCCAGAAGTGCACCGCGAGGAAGACGACGGTCACGAACGGGACGAACAACACGTGGAGCACGTACCAGCGCAGCAGGGTGTTGGGACCGATGACGGCCCCGCCCAGCAACACGAACTGCACCTGCTTGCCGAACACGGGGGTGAAGCCCATCATCTCGGTTCCCACCGTGACCGCCCACACGGCCAGCTGGTCCCACGGGAGCAGGTAGCCGGTGAAGCTCAACAACAGGGTCAGGGTCAGCAGGATCACCCCGACGACCCAGTTGAACTCGCGTGGGGGCTTGTAGGCCCCGTGGTAGAACACCCGGGCCATGTGGAGGAAGACCGTGAACACCATCAGGTGGGCGCCCCACCGATGCATGTTGCGCACCAGTTGGCCGAAGGTGACCGAGGCCTGGATCGTGCGCATGTCGGCATAGGCCAACTCGGTGCCCGCCCCCGCCGCCGGGGTGTAGAAGAACATCAGGAAGATGCCGGTGATCGTCAGGACCACGAACAGGAAGAAGCTCAACCCCCCCAGGCAGTAGGTGTAGGTCAGCTTCAGTCCGTGGCGCTTCACCTTCACCGGGTGCAGGTGGTACAGCACGTTGTTCATCGCCGCCAGGGCCCGGTCGCGCGAGGTGTCGCGATAGCCCTTGCGATAGATCGACCCGGGACGGAAGATCGACTTCCAGATCACGTTGTCCTGGGTGTTCTTCTGGATCTCGCCCCAGGACGGCGGCTTCGGCAGCTTCGGCACGGTCGGCTTCTCCGGTTCGTCCCGCTCCCCGGCGTCGTGCTGGTCGGGGCGGCGGCTGTTCGGGGGTCGTGCGTGTCTCGGACGGGGCAGGTCGGGTGGCGCGTGGTCGGGGTGGCTACTGGTCGACGCGTCCGAGCCACAGGGCGTCGGACGGGCAGCGCTCGACGCAGATCGCACAGCGGGTGCACTCGTTGTCGTCGATGATGAACACCGACGCCGACTGCTCCGCCAGGGTCATGATCGAGTGCTTGTCCGCGTCCTTGATGATCGACGGGGACATCATGTAGATGCACTCCCACGGGCACACGTCCTCGCAGGCGCGGCACATGATGCACAGTTCCGGGGTCAGCCCGATGTGGCGCTTGGGCTTGACGCGCTCCTGGAGCCAGCCCGGGTCGACCTCCTGGACGGTGTAGTCGTCGTAGACCAGTGGGTGCTCGCCCTTGTCAGTCTTGCCCATGGTCGCGCCCCCTCTCGTGGTCGATGGCGATGGCGTGTGTCACTTGTAGCCCCCGGCGTCCGGCTTGACCTCGCCCGGGACCAGGGTCTTCGGGTAGCGCTTCTGGATCCGCAACGCCAGCCAGAACGTCAACACGAAGGCGGCCAGGTGCTCGATCACCACCACGAGGTCACGGATGACCACGTAGAGGTTGCTGGCGATGTCGAGGCGGTAGCCGTTGGCGAAGGTGATGCCGGCCGAGGCCGGGATGATCGCCCCCTCGAGGATCTCCCGGTTGGAGTCGAGGTAGTAGATCCAGGCCGACGGGAGGATGCCGTAGACCCACCAGAAGATCGACAGGCCCGCCAGCACGCCCATGGTCGCCGAGACCCACTCGTGGGTGCCGTGGGTGCGCTTGGCGATCAGCAGGGGGATCGCGGTCAGGAACACGCCCCAGATCACCAGGATGACCAGGCCCCACCAGCCCTGCCCGATGCCGGACGGGTCCCCGAACTGCCACAGGGCGTACAGGGCATCCGGCACCGCGGCGGAGAACTCTGCGAACCAGTTGCTCACGCGTGTCCCTCACGTCTTCGGCCGGACCGGGCATCCGGTCGTCTCCTGGCCGTCCCCTCGGCTGCTCGGGGGCGACTCGGTGGTGGCCCGGGGGCGGTCTGGCGGTGGTTTCCCGGGGTGGTTCCGGGTGGTTTCCGGCGCGTTCCCGGACCCGTCGTCGCGACGTCGCGCCGCTCGGCCGACGTCGCCACCTCTGGGGTGCCCAGCCTACCAACGGTGGTGAGCACCGGCCGACCGGGCAGTGTCCGCTCCCGGCCGTCACCCGTGGCCCCTTCCGACGACGCTCGGGCCGTCAGGCGCCGAGGTGGGTCGCGACTGCTTCCTCGAGTTCGGCGCGGGTGATCGGTCCGACATGGCGGTGCACGATCGTGCCCTCGGCGTCGACGAACAGCGTCGTGGGCATGGAGCGGACCGAGACCTCGCGACCCAGCACCTGCGCGTCCGGGTCGAACCACGACGGGAAGTCGACCGGGACCTCGTCGAGGAATGCCTCGGCGTCCTCCTGGCGGAAGTCGATCGTGACGCCGACGAGGTCGACCTCGTCGGCGTGTCCACGGGCATAGTCGTCCAACTCGGGCATCTCCTCGCGGCACGGTCCGCACCACGAGGCCCAGAAGTTGACCACCAGCGGCCCGCCCAGCCAGTCCGCCGTCGACCCGAGCTCGCAGGTGTCCAGTCGTGGCAGGTCCACGATCGGCAGGGGTTCCTCGCCCGGCTGGGGTGCCCCAAGTGCCGAGTCCTCCGGATCGATGAGCGGACCCTCCCGCAGGGCGTCGCCGCACGCACCCGCTCCGGCCTGGACCGCCCCCTCCCCGGATCCGTCTGCCGAGCCGTCCCCCGCCGCGGGGACCGTGTCCGGCGACGCCGTGGTCGTCCCCGACGTCGACGATCCGGCGCAGGCGCCCAGGACCAGCCCGACGGCCAGCACGAGGACGGCCGGCACGACGCGCTGGCGACCACCGCGCCGGCGCGTCCCGGCCGTGCCCACCTCGCAGGATGGCCGGCTGGCTGCCCGTCTGGCGATGGTCATCATGGTCACCAGGTCGCGACGGTGTCGGCCGCGGCAGCCAGGACGAGGTCGACGTCGTCGTCGGTGAGGGCCGTGGAGGTGAACAGCACCTCGTACCCGCTGGGGGCGAGCTGCACGCCGCGGTCCAGCATCCCGTGGAAGAACCGGCCGTAGGCGTCGTGGTCGGCCGCCGCGACGTCGGCGAAGCGCCGGGGGGTGTCGCCGATGCCGAAGACCACCCCGGCCAGGGTGCCGGACCGGGTCACCACGGCGCGGTCGCCCAGCACGCCGGCCAGGCCGTCGGCCAGCCGAATCGTCACGTCCTCCAGCTGGTCGTAGACGTGGTCGGTCAACAACCGGAGCTGGGCGGCACCGGCAGCCACGGCGACCGGGTTCCCCGACAGCGTGCCGGCCTGGTAGACCGGCCCCTGCGGCGCGAGGTGGGCCATGACCTCGGCGCTGCCCCCGAAGGCCGCCAGCGGGAAGCCCCCGCCCACGACCTTGCCGAGCGCGGTGACGTCGGGCAGGACCCCGGTGACCTCCTGGGCGCCGCCGCGGGCGAGCCGGAAGCCGGTGATGACCTCGTCGAACAGCAGCAGCGCCCCGACCCGGTCGGCCTCGTCGCGCAGGAACTGCAGGAAGCCCTCGTCGGGGGGCACCAGGTTCATGTTGGCCGGGACCGGCTCGCACGCGATCACGGCGAGGTCCTCGGCATGGCGGTCGACCGCGGCCCGGACGGCGTCACGGTCGTTGAAGTCGACCAGGACGGTGTCCTGGACCGCCCCGGGTGTGACGCCAGGGGACCCCGGGATGCCCAGCGTGGCCACCCCGGAGCCGGCCTCGACCAGCAGCGCGTCACTGTGGCCGTGGTAGTGGCCGACGAACTTCAGGATCTTGCTGCGGCCGGTGGCGCCCCGGGCCAGTCGGATCGCCGACATCGCGGCTTCCGTGCCCGACGACACCATCCGGACCCGCTCGATCGACGGCACGGCGTCCACGATCAGCTCGGCGAGCTCCACCTCGCCGACGGTCGGGGCGCCGAAGGTCGAACCGGCCTCGACGGCCGCGACGGCGGCCGCGACCACGTCGGGGTGGGTGTGGCCCAGGATCAGCGGCCCCCACGAGTTCACCAGGTCGACCAACTCGCGTCCCTGGCTGTCCACGACATGGCCCGCACGGCCACGCTGGAGGAAGCGGGGGGTGCCCCCGACGGCGTCGAACGCCCGCACCGGCGAGTTCACGCCCCCGGCGATGACCGCCCGGGAGCGGGCCCACAACTCGTCGTCACTGGGCGCTCGCCCGGCTGCCCGGTCGGGCGTGGCGCGGGACGACGTCACGGTGGCGGGCGGCGCGGAGGAGGAAGGTGAAGAGGTGTCCATGCCGCGATCGTATGCGGCGAACCCGAGGCCCCGACCGCCCACCCGGGGGTGCGGACGGGCGTCCACGAGGTCACGGACGGCCAGCCGTAGGATCCCCCCATGGATGACCACTCGGAGCGGACCACGGCGCAGGACGCGGACACCTCCGCGCCCGGTTCCGGCGACACCGTCGGGTCCGACGGGCCCGGTGTCCATCGCCGCGGTGGCCGGGAGGGCCATCGTGGCAACCGGGGGCTGGCGGTGGCGGGGCTGTCGGCGCTGGCGTCGGCCGCGGCCGCCGGGGTGGGCGTGGCGACCCACTACGCCCGGCGGATGACGGATCCACCGTCGGTGGTCCCCGAGGACCCACCCCGCGACGACGAGCAGGTCACGATCCACGCCATCGGTGACGGGTACGCGCTCGTGGCCGGCGAGGGCGCCGACCGGCCCGGGGTCTGGGGCGTCACCACGTCGCGTGCCTACGTGCGCATGGGCGCGGACCGCGAACACACCCCGGCGGGCATCCGACGATCGGTCGAGGTCCTGGCCGGCGAGGCGGCTCCCGACCACGGCGTGCTGGACGCCTACGCCCACGTCGACGTGGCGACGTCGCTGCACCCCGACGGCGTCGAGGCCGAGGTGGTGGGCGAGGTCGGCGCGATGCCGGCCCACCACGTTCCCGGCGACACCACCTGGGCGATCGGCGTGCACGGCCGGGCCGCGTCGCGGCACGAGTGCTTCCGGGCGCTGGGTCCGATCGTGGCCGCCGGGCACAGCGCGCTCGCGATCTCCTATCGCAACGACCACGACGCACCACCGTCCCCCGACGGCCGCTCCCACCTGGGCGGGACCGAGTGGGCCGACCTGGTGGCCGCCATGGACCATGCCCGTCGCCACGGCGCCACCCGGTTGGTGCTGGTGGGGTGCTCGATGGGCGGCGCGATCATCGGCCAGGTGCTCGCCCACGGCGACGTCGACGACGTCGTGGCCGTGGTGCTGGACGCCCCCGTGGTGGACTGGCACCCGGTCGTGGCCCGGGCCGCCCGGGACCTGGGCATCCCCTCCGTGGCGGTCCCCGTGCTGTTGTCGCCGACCCGGGCGATGGCGCGGGCCCGCCACCGGGTCGACCTCGACGAACTCCGCTTCGACCCCGACGCCCTGCACGTGCCCACGCTGGTCGTGCACGGCGTGGCCGACGAAGTGGTGCCGGTGGCCGGATCCGACACCCTGGCCGCCCGGCGGCCCGACGTGGTGACCTACCTGCGGATCCCCGACGCCGGCCATGTCCGGGGCTGGAACGCCGACCCGGCCACCTACGAGGCCGCCGTCACCACCCTGCTGGCCCGCGCACACCGCCTGGCCGATCGACGCCAGCCGACCGGGTCGCCCGCGGCCGACGACACGGGCACCGACGTCGCGCCGTTGTTCCTCACCGACTGACGCCCTCGCTGCCGTCGCCGGTCAGTCCCGCACGTCGGCGACGTCGAGGCCCTCGAAGATCACGTTGTCGGCCGCGGCCCGGGCCGTGGTGAGGTCGTCGTCGGTGCGCACCGTCCAGGTCACGACCCGGCCGCCGGCGTCGCGATGGCGGCGGACGGCCCGCAGGTGCAGGCCATGGACGTCGTAGGAGACCGCGGCCGGGTCGACCATCCCCACCGTCTGGAGGTTCGCCAGCCACCGGTCGCGACCCCCCAGCGCCAGGGTCGTGGGGGCCGACGTCAGCACCCGCACCACGTCGGGCGCCCACCGGCGGAACCAGCGCAGGCTCATGGGGCTGAACGAGGCCACGCAGGTCGGACCGGGATGGGTCGCCAGGACGCCGGCCACGGCCGGCTCGAGCGCGGTCGACCGCAGCGACTCGGCCTTGACCTCCACCATCGTCGGGGTGTCGCCCAGCACCGCCAGGGCCCGGGCCAGGCTCGGCACGCCCTCGTCGGTCCCGGCGATCCGCAGCCGGGCGAGGTCGTCGGAGGAGTGGTCGGCCACCCACCCGGGCATGCCCGCCAGGCGATCCAGCCCACGGTCGTGCACGACCACCGGGACCCCGTCGGCCGCCAGCCGCACGTCCAGCTCCACGCCGACCCCGGCCGCTCGGGCCGCGGCGAACGCGGCGGCGGTGTTCTCCGGCACGCCCGGCCCGTGCAGCCCCCGATGGGCCAGCGGCACCTCGACCAACCACGAGGGCGTCGGCGCCATGCTCAGCTCGCGCCGGTGACGACCGGCACGCTCCCGGTCACGACAGCCTCCGGGCCACGTCCACGGCGGCATAGGTGATGATGGCGTCGGCGCCGGCCCGGCGGATCCCGAGCAGGGCCTCGTCCATGGCGGCATCGGCGTCGAGCCAGCCGGCGTCGCCGGCTGCGGCGACCATCGCGTACTCACCCGACACCTGGTAGCCCAGGATCGGCACGTCGACCTCGGGACGGGCGCGGGCGATGACGTCGAGGTAGGGCAGGGCGGGCTTGACGATGATGGCGTCGGCTCCCTCGTCGAGGTCCGCCATGATCTCCCGGTGTGCCTCACGCGCGTTGGCGGGGTCCATCTGGTGGGTCCGCCGGTCGCCGAACGCCATGCCGGACTCGGCGGCCTCGCGGAACGGCCCGTAGTACGACGAGTGGTACTTCGCGGCGTAGCCGACGATCCCCAGGTCGCCGTGGCCGGCCTGGTCCAGCCCCTCGCGGATCGCCGCGACCTGGCCGTCCATCATCCCCGACGGTGCCACCAGGTCCACGCCGGCCTCGGCGTAGACCTCGGACTCCCGCACGTACCCGGACAGGGCCGCGTCGTTGACCACGGTGCCGGTGGCGTCCAGCGGACCGCAGTGGCCATGGTCGGTGTACTCACAGGAGCACACGTCGGCCAACAGCAGCGGGGCGTCGCCATGGGCGTCACGCATGGCGCGCACGGCCGCCGGGACGGGCCCGTCCGGATCCCAGCCCGACGAGCCCACGGCGTCCTTGGCGTCCGGGATGCCGAACAGGAGGAAGGCCGTGACCCCGGCGTCGAGCGCCTCGCCCACCAGCTCGATCGCCGAGGCGACGTCGTGTTGGGCCACCCCCGGCATGGACGAGATCGGGACCGGCCCGTCGATGCCCGCCTTGACGAACAGGGGCAGGACCAGGTCCGACGGGTGCAGTCGCACCTCGGCCACCAGTCGGCGCAGCGCCGGCGTCCGTCGCAGGCGCCTCCCTCGCACCACGTCCCCCGGGTCGGCGTGCGACACGTGACCGGCTGCGCCCTCGGTCATGAGCGGCGCCGGCCCAGCAGGCCGGCCGTGACGACGGCCACGGCCGACGACGCGAAGGCCACGACCTGGCGGGTCCGACGATCGTCGAGGCGGGATCCGGCCGGCGGTTGCCAGGGCACGACCTCACGCCCGGCCCCGTCCGCGGTCGGGACGGTCACCGAGTCGTCCACCAGTGCCCCGCGCTCGCGGAACCGGTCGGCCAGCGACGACGGGGGTGGAGTCGGTGGCTCGGGCCCGGTCTCGTCCCTCGCGTGGCCGTCCCGGTCGGGGTCGGTCGCCGGCTCCTCGACGTCGGTGGCCGCCTCGGCCACCGCCGCCTCGCTGGTCGGAAGCCCGAGCAGCACCGCGCTCAGCTCGGCGCCGTAGACGTACAACCGGCCCGCGAGGTAGAAGACCAGGAGCAGCCCGATGATGCTGGCGATCACGACCCCGGCCGCGGCGGCCCCACCACCGCCTCCGCCGCCACCGCCGGTGCGTTCGGAGATGGTGGCCGCCTGGCGTCCTGCGTAGTAGCTGCCGAACGACTTCAACAGGCTCCACCCGATCCCCCCCAGGATCGCCCCCGGCAGCAGGTCACGCCACGACAGCTCACCGCCGATGGTGTAGATCCGGTAGGCCACCCAGAACAGCCCGACGTCCAGCACCGCCCCCAGCACGTAGGTCGCGATCGTCGCCCCGATGCCGAAGCGCTCCCCCAGGGTCGAGTTGACCAGTGTCGACGCCGCCGAGGTCACGGCGACCGACGCCAGGGCGATGGTGCCCAGGATCACCAGCGAGGCCAGTTGCCAGGCGCGCATGTGCAGGGCCTTGGCCTCGGCCAACGGCAGGTCGAACACGAACCGTGTCGCCGTCTGGACGGCGTTGGTGATGCGCAGGCCGGTGAACAGCAGCACGATCCCACCGATGAGGCCGATGCTGCCCGCGTTGGCGACGACGCTGTCGATGGTCGACCCGAGCCCCGCACTGGAGCCCAGGCCGGGGATCGAGTCCTGGATCCCGGCCACGATCCGTTCCATCGCCGCGGGGTCGTTGCCCAGCACGAATCCCGCGACGGCGACCACGACGGCGATCAACGGGATCAGGGAGACGAAGGCGAAGAAGCCGATGGCCGCGGCGAACTGGTCGGCGGCGTCGGCCTTCGTCCGGGTCTGGACGGCCATCGCCGTACCCACCACGGGCATGGACTCGAGTCGGTCCTTGAGCGCCATCGGCGGGTGCCTTCCGGGGCAGGGGCGGGCCGCTGCGAAGGGTAGGACCTCGTCGACCGGACGTGGCCGACCCGCCGACGGGGGTGGGCCGCGGGGTGTGGTCAGCCGATCCGGTCGCCGAGCACGGCGGTGACGGCCAGGACCAGCCCGTCGAGGTCGTGCGGATCCGCCTCCCCGGCGACCACCAGGTCGTGCTCGCGGGCCCGCGCCGACGTCACGGGTCCGATCGACACCAGCGCCGCACCCAGCTCGCGACCGTCCAGGGCGGCCACCAGCGCCTCCACGGTGGACGGCGACCCCGCCGCGACCGCGTCGATCCGGCCGGAGGCGAGGTCGTGGGCGACGTCGTCGGGGAGGTCGGTGACCAGGCGGGTGCAGTAGGCATCGACGTCGCGCACACGCCACCCGGCCGTGGTCAGCGCTCGTGGCAGCTCCGGGGAGGCGATGTCGGCCCGCGGCAACAGGACCTCGTCGGCACCGAGGTCAGCCGGTCCGGGGAACGCCGTACCCAGTCCGGCCGTGGTGTGCACGGGCGCCACCAGGTCGGGGTCGCGGCCCGCCACGTCGCGGAAGCGGCGCGCGGTCCCCGGGCCGACGCAGGCGACCCAGGCCGTCCGCAGGGCGGCCGCTCCCCCGTGGTGCTCGGCGACCGCGGCGGCCAGTGCGACGGCCCCGTTGGGCGAGGTGATCCCGACCACCCGCAGCGCCCCGCTCGCCAGGTCGGCCGCGGCGCTGGCCAGCGCGGCGCCACCGTCGGGCGGTGGGTCGATCGCCAGCAGCGGGACCTCGACGGGGGCTGCCCCCAGGTCGCGAAGCCGCCCCGACAGGCCGTCCTGCTGGTGTTCGGCCCGGGCAACCAGGACTCGACGGCCCGCCAGCGGCCCGGGGCCGAGGTCGCCGGGCGTCGGGCTGCCGGGCGGCACCGGGATGTCGGTCACGACGCGGCGGGGGGCTGCGAGCCGGCCGCCGTTCCCGGGCGCGGCTCGACACCGGTGGCAGCACGCAGGCTGGAGGCCACGGCGGCGGCCAGTTCCGGCAGTTCGGTGACGGCACCCCGCTGGGAGGTGCGTGCGAGGTTGGTGCCGCTGGCGTCCGACAGCAACCCCAGCAGTTCGACCTGGGGGGACGGTCCGTCGTCGACGATCGTGGCGTGGGCACCGATCGGTGCGGTGCAGCCGCCCTCGAGGTCGGCCAGCAGGCCGCGCTCGGCCCGCACGGTCAGGCGACTCTCGCGATGGTCGAGCAGTCGCAGGGCGGTCTGGGTCCCGAGGTCGTCGGTCCGGCACTCCAGCGCCAGCGCGCCCTGGGCCGGCGAGTGCAGCACCTCGCCGTGCTCCAGCGGCACGGGGGTCACCACGTCCAGCAGGTCCGCGAGGGACGCCCCCAGCCGCAACAGGCCGGCGAAGGCCACCACGACCCCGTCGAGTTCGCCCTCGGCGACCCGTCGCAGGCGTGTCTCGACGTTGCCACGCAGCGGCTGGACCAGCAGGTCACGACGCGCGCGCTGGAGCTGGGCGCGACGGCGGGCCGAGGAGGTGCCGATCGTGACCGTGCGATCGCGCGGGAGGTCGACCAGCCGCCACCCGGCCCGGGTCACCAGGGCGTCGCGCGGATCCACCCGCCGCGGGACCACCGGCACCACCAGGCCCTCGGCCGGCGCGGTCGGCAGGTCCTTGTAGGAGTGGACCGCCAGGTGGCAGTCGCCGTCCAGGACCGCGCCACGGATGGCGTCGACGAAGATGCCCTTGGCGTCGAAGGCCTCCACCGCCCGGTCGGGATGGTCGTCACCGGTGCTGGACAGCGCCACCAACTCGAAGTCGCGTCCGGACACCGACGCCAGCGCCTCCCCGACCTGTCGGGCCTGGGTGCGTGCCAGCGAGGAACGTCGGGTGGCGATCCGCCAGGTCATGCCGCCGGATCCGGTCCGCCCGGGTCCGGCCGGGGTCCGTCGTCGAGCTCGAACAGGTCGCGCAGGGCATCCACCACGGCCTGGGCGGTGCCGTCGTCGGCGCGTTCCTTGAGCCGGATGGTCGGCTGGTGCAGCAGGGTGTTGACGATGCCCTCGGTCAGCGCGTCCACGGCCCGCCGTTGGTCGGCGTCGAGCCCGGACAGGCGGCCACCGAGACGGTCGAGCTCGTCGGTGCGGACCGTCTCGGCACGGCGTCGCAGGGCGCGGATGGTCGGTTCGACCTCGATCGCCGACATCCAGGCCGAGAACTGCGCCACCTCGTCGTCGACCAGGTCGAGTGCGTCCCGCAGGACCTCCTCGCGCAGGGTCTGGTCGGCGGCGGCGCGGACCTCGGCCAGGCCGACGACCTGCACCCCCGGCAGGTCGGCACAGCCGGGGTCGACGTTGCGTGGCATCGCGAGGTCCAGCAGGACCACCGGGCGGTCGAGGCGTGGACCGACCAGGTCGGGCGTCAACAGCGGCGTCGCGGCGCCGGTGGTGCACACGACCAGGTCGGCCGTGGCGACGCCGGCGGCGAGGTCCTCCACGACCGTGCCTCCGTGGCGCCGGGCCAGTCGCGCGGCCTTGTCGGGCGACCGGTTCCACACCCCGAGGCGGCCACGGCCACCGAGCCGGTCGGCCGCCAGCGACCCGACCTTGCCGGCACCCACGACCAGGCTCACGGCATCGTCGGCCAGCCCCGCGGCCAGGCCGGCCTCGACCCCGGCGGCCGGCGCCAGGGACGACAGGGCGACGTCGACCATGGACGAACTGCCGGCACCGATCTCGGTCTCGTTGCGCAGCCGCCGCCCGACCCGGACGGCCTGGCGGAACAGTCGCTGCAGCATCCGCCGGGCCGTGCCCTCGTGGCGCGCGACCTCCATGGCATCGCGGACCTGCATCGCGATCTGGCGTTCCCCGACGACCATCGACTCGACCCCGCCCGACACCCGGAACAGGTGCATGGCCACGTCGTCGTCGTAGTGGACCTCGTGGGAGTCCAGCACGTCCTCGGCGCGATCCCCGGCTCGACCGGCCAACCAGTCGGTGACCTCGTCGAGCCCGGGGTGGAACTTCGACAGGTCGACGTAGACCTCGACCCGGTTGCAGGTCGACAGCACGACCGCCTCCAGCACGTGGTCGAGCTCGACCAGTTCCCGCAGCACCTTGCGCTGTTCGTCGGCGGGCACGGCCAGGCGCTCCAGCAACGGCAGGTCACTGGTGCGGTGGCTGGCACCGACGACGAGGAGGGACATGGCACCTTCTTGGCGGCCACGAGTCGGACGGGCGACGGGCGTGGCGGATGGGCGCGGCGGAACGGGCGTGCGGGCGGGTCGGACAGGACCCCGACGCGATGGTCAGTCTATCCACCCCCTGATCGCCATCCCCTGATCGGCCCGGGACCGGGACACCATCGTGGCGGACCCGGTCAGGTCCCCGCGGCGACCTGCCGCTCGGGACCCGGAGTGGCGTACAGCTGTTCGTAGAAACTCAGGATCTGCAACTCGGTCGACACGTCCACCCGGCGCACCGCGACGTGGTCGGGGGTGTCGAGGTGGGTGGGGGCGAAGTTGAGGATCGCGGTCACCCCGACCGCCACCAGTCGGTCCACGACGTCCTGGGCGGACTGGGCGGGGGTCGCCACGACCGCGATGGTGGCCCCGCGTCGGGCGACCGCGGCGTCGAGGTCCGCGACCGGCTCGACGACCAGGTCGCCCAGCGCCGTGCCGACCTTGTCCTCGGCCTCGTCGAAGAGTCCCACGACGTCGAAGCCACGCCGCTGGAACCCGTCGTAGGTGGCCAGGGCCTGCCCCAGGTTCCCGATCCCGACGATGACCAGGGCACGGTCCTTGTTGAGCCCGAGCACCTCGGAGATCTCGTCGGTCAGCTCGACCACGCGGTACCCCACCCCGCGGGTGCCGAACGCGCCGAGCTGGGACAGGTCCTTGCGCACGATCGCCGCGTTGACCCCCGACGCATCCGCCAGGGCCGTCGAGGAGATGGTGTGGACCTGGTTCTCCGACGACTCGACCAGTGCCTGGAGGTACGACGGCAGGCGCGCCACCGTGGCCTCGGGGATCGCACGGGTCATGGTGTCTCCAACGCACCGTCCGCGGCGCGGGACGGCTTCGAGTGGCGGCGGGCGCGGGCCCGACTTCCGACCGGAACCACACGGCAGCGCATGGGGTCCAGTGTAGGCCCCGGGGGCGACCACCCTCGACCGCAAGGTCGGTGGGCCGGGCCCGACCGGCGGGCACGACCGGGGGTCAGTCGGCACCCGGCCGGTCGCCTCGCCGCCGAGCGCGGCGGGCCTCGCGGACCGTCCGCCGAATCGTCCCCGGGGCGACCACCACCTCGGCCACCTCGCGACCGTCCACCACGACCACCGGGACGCGGACGTGGTAGCGACGCTGCAGGACGGGGTCGTCGTCGACGTCGACCAGCACGACCTCGGCCCGACGTCCCTCGCGACGTGCGAGGTCCTCGGCGGTCGCACACAGTCCACATCCCCGGCGGGTGTAGACGGTGACCACCGGGCGGCCCCCGCGGGCCGTCACGACGTGCCGCCGTCGGCCGGGCCGCCCTCGCGACGTGGGGCGGACCCGACCGGGACCGGGGCGCGTCCGTCCAGCTCCCACCCACGGGTCTCGGGCAGGCCGACCAGGCCGGTCAGCGCCGCGATCGGGACCAGCGCCAGCACCGCCGCCGCCCCCCCGAAGCCACCCGTCAGGTCGGCAAGGGCACCGAACGCGGCCAGCCCGACGACGGCGCCCAGGACCCCGGCCGCCGCCAACCAGCCGGCCACCGTCGCCCGGATCCGCGTCGGGAACACCTCGGCCCCGGCCGCCCCGAGGCCCGGTCCCAGCGCGGCCCCGGCAAGGACACCCGTGAGGTAGCCGGCGAACATCAGCGGGACGGCGCCCGAGTAGGTCCCGGCGAACCCGAGCGCGGTCCCGACCAGTCCGACGGCGATCCCGACACGACGACCCGCGCGGTCGGCCAACCAGCGACCGAGCAGCAGGCCGACGAGTCCGACCGGACCGGCGCCCAGGACCACCAGCGCCATGGTCGTCCGGCCCAGGCCCAGGATCGACTCGCCGTAGACGAACACGTAGGTGAAGCCGGGACCGGTGGCCACCGCGATCCCGGCCGTCACGGCCAGCAGTCGCGCCAGGTCGGGCACGTGGGCCCGCGGGACCCGCCCGGGGAGCTGGCGCACGCCCTCGTCGACGGCCCGGTCGACGTGGGCCCGCTCGGCCACGCGGGGCTCGACCAGCGTCCGCCACAACCAGGGCAGCGCCAGCAGCGGCAGCATCGTGGCCAGCATCACGGGACGGAACCCCTGTGGCAGCAGCGAGCGACCGATCGAGATCAGCCCGCTGCCGAGGCCGTAGGTGGCGGCCAGCAACCCCACCGCCCACGACCGGTGACGTGCCGTGACCTCCTCGGCGGCCACCACCCCGCCCACGGCGTTGATCGTCGACAGCCACGGTCGGGCGATCGCGACCAACCCCACCCAGGCCCAGAACGAACCGGCGGCGGCCGAACTGCCCGTCAGCACCAGCCCAACGGTCATCGCGACCAGCAGGACGCGGCGACGACCGAACTGGTCGGCCAGCGCGGCCCCGGGCAGCGACGCCAGCGACGCCAGCCGGATCACCGCCAGGGCGATGCCGAGGGTGGTCGCACGCAGGCCGATCTGGGACGTCAGGTCACTGCCGGCGCCGGGCTCACCGAACGCGACGGCGACATCGCCGATGACGGCGGTGATGGCGAACTGGCCCATGCCACTGGCCGCGGCGATCAGGGCGGCCGACGCCAACGACGGTGTGATCCACGACCACCACCGTGCGGGGCCGTGCGGTCCCGGCAGCCCGTCGGCGACCGGGCCGTGACCCGGTCGGGGTCGCGGCTGCGGTGGGGGGTCGGTCACGACTCGCGGAGGGCGACGCGTCGGACCTTGCCCGACGCCGTGTACGGCAGCGCCGACACGAACTCGATCGTCTGCGGGCACTTGTAGCGGGCGAGATGGGCCGCGGCGAAGGTGACCAGGTCGTCCTCGGTGACCTCACGACCGGCGGTGACGACGAACGCCTTGACGGCCTCACCGGTGTAGGGGTGCGGGATGCCGACGACGGCGCTCTCCACGACCCCGTCGTGCAGGTCGAGCACGCGTTCGACCTCCTGGGGATAGACGTTGAAGCCACTGACGATCACCAGGTCGTCGTTGCGATCGACCAGCCGCAGGTAACCGTCGTCGTCCAGGATCCCGATGTCGCCGGTGCGCAACCACCCGCCCTCGGTCAGGGTCGCCGCGGTCGCCGCTGGATCGTCGTGGTAGCCCACGAAGACGTTGGGCCCACGCACCCAGACCTCGCCGGGATCGCCGACGTCCACGTCGGGCGGGTCGTCGCCGCCCCCCAACTCCACCAGGCGCAGCTCGATGCCCGGCAGCGGGTGGCCCACGGTCCCGGCCCGCGGCTCGGGGGCCATGGCGTTGGACGTGACCGAGGGTGCGGCCTCGGTCAGGCCGTAGCCCTCCTCGATGACGATGCCCGTGCGGTCCCGGAAGGCCTCCAGCACCGACACGGCGAGCGCGGCCGCACCCGACACCGCGATCCGCACGCTGGCGAAGGCGTCGTCGGGCAGGTCCGGCAGGGTCGTCCAGGCGACGTACATCGGCGGCGCACCCAACAGGATGGTGACGGCGTGGCGCTGCACGGCCTCGATGGCGGTCAGCGGGTCGAAGCGCTCCTGGAGCACCACGGTGGCACCGACCCGGACACAGGCCCCGAGGCCCACGTTGAGGGCGTAGATGTGCGACAGCGGCAGCACGACCAGGACCACGTCGTCGCCGTCGACCTGGAAGCGACCGGCCAGGGACTGGTCCTGGTTGGCCCGCAGGTTGCGGCGGGTGAGCATCGCGCCACGCGGTCGGCCGGTCGTGCCCGAGGTGTAGACCAGGGCAGCCAGGTCGTCGTCGCCCACCTCCACCGGCTCCGGTCGCCCGTCGCCCTCGGAAACGTCGGCCCATCGCCGGGTCCCGGCCGGGGCGTCCTCGCCCACCACGACCACGGCCACCTCCAGTTCCAGGGCGACGTCGACCATGGCGTCGGCGACGGTGCCGGCCACCACCAGCAGCGACGCCCCCGAGTCGTCCAGGGCGTGGGCCACCTCGTCGGCGGCAAGCGCGATCGACAACGGCACCGCGACGGCGCCGATGCGCTGGGTGGCGTAGTAGGCCTCGACGAAGGCGGGGACGTTGCCGACCTGGATCGCCACCCGGTCCCCGACGCCGATGCCGCCGGCCTGCAGCTCCGCAGCGGCCGCGTCCACCCGGCGGTGGAGCTCGCCGTAGGTGATGCGACGACCCTGCCACACGATCGCGACCCGGTCGGGATGGCGCACCGCGGTCTCGACGAATCGCCCCTCGATGCCACGCGGTGGCGAATCGGGCGTCGTGGAGGACGTGGGTGACACCGGGCGCGAGTCCTGTGCGGGTTCCACCACGACCTCCCCTGCCGGCTGCCACGACGGGACGACGGTCGGGCCGGTCCCGCGGCGCGGACGTGGTGCGTCCCGGTCCGCCCGACGCCGGCCCCGGGCGGCAGCCTACAACTCCGACTGCCGCACATGGCCGTCTCCTGCCGTTTCGTCGTCCGCCACCGGCCGCACCTCCGACAGCGGCCACCGACGGTCGAACCGGCGAGGACCTCCGCCGAGCCGGGCAGACGCCCTAGGCTGCGGACGTGAGCATTCCCCGCATCCTGGCCTCCACCGGACCCCTGTTCTCGCGTCCGGTGGACTGGTCGATGGGCGTGATCGCCGAGGCCGGCTACGACGGCGTGGAACTGATGGTCACGCAGGACCCGGCCACCCAGACCGCCGAGACGGTCACGGCGGCCGCCGAGCGCGAGGGCGTCCCGGTCCCGGTCGTGCATGGCCCGTTCCTGCTGCTCACGCGTCGGGTCTACGGCACCGACCTGGTCGCCAAGGCACGACGGTCGCTGGAACTGGCCGGGGCGGTGGACGCCGACGTCATGATCGTCCACCCGCCCTTCCGGTGGCAGAACGAGTTCCACCGCTGGCTGCTGGACACCGGCGACGACGAGGCCGCCGAGTTCGGCGTCGTGGTCGGGGTCGAGAACCTCTACCCGGTCAAGGTGGTGGGTCGCCCCGTGCGCTTCCACCGCTACACCGAGCCGGCCCACCTGCTCCCGTTCGAACACGTCGTGCTGGACACCTCCCACTTCGGCGTGGCCGGGGTCGACATCCTGTCGGCGTGGGAGCAGCTGGCCGAGACCGCGGTGCACGTGCACGTGTCGGACTACCGGGGGCAGGGCCGGGACAGCCACGCCCCCCTGGGACACGGCCTGCTCCCGCTGGGGCGCTTCCTGCGCCAGGTCGGGGCCCAGGAGGAGGCACCCTCCATCACCCTCGAACTGGACTGTCGACGCTTCCTCGACGACCGTCCGGCGTTGGTGGGCTACCTCCAGCAGGAACGCCTGAAGTGCCTCGAACTGCTCGAGGGTGGCGACGTCGAGAGCGTGCTGGGTCGCCCCGACGACGTGGCGGTCGCCCCGGGGGCCGGCGAGGACGACGCCGACCAGCCGACCGTCGGGGTGTGACGCGACCACGACGTGGCCGCCTCGCGACCACCGTTACGATCCCGACCACCCCGCGCGACCCGACGTCGACGACCCGGCAGGAACCGCCATGCGCCCCGGCACCGCAATCGCCCTGGTCGTGCTGTTCCTGGTCATCCTCGTCGCCGCCGTGGTCCAACTCCTCCAGGTGACGTGACCGCCGCCGGTGACCGCCCGGGCTCGCGCGAGCTCCGGTCCGCCTAGAAGAACACCGACTGGCGACCCATGAGGATCCGGGTCAGCATGTCCTGGATGGTGGAACGGACCTGGTCGGCGAGGTCGAAGACCACCATCGGGTCGTCGGCGGCCTCCGGGCCGAGGTGGTCGGTGGGGATCGGGTCGCCGTAGGTGATCGACCACTTGCTGGGCAGTGGCAGCAGCGCGAGCGGGCCCAGCAACGGCATGGCCAGGGACTGGGCCACCACGGGGAAGTAGGGCAGGCCGAGCGCGCGGGCCACCTGGTGGGAGTCCCACACGATCGGCCAGATCTCCTCGGAGCCGACGATCGCGGTGGGCACGATCGGGGCGCCGGTGCGCAGGGCCGTGGCGACGAAGCCCCCACGCCCGAATCGTTCGAGCCGGTAGCGCGACGTGAACGGCTTGCCGAGTCCCTTGAAGCCCTCGGGGAACACCACGACCAGCTCCCCGCGACGCAGCAGGTCGTCGGCGTCGGCGGTGCCGGCTCGGGTGGCACCCGACTTGCGGGCGAAGTGGCCGACGAACGGGGTCTCGAACACCAGGTCGGCACCGAGTTCGCGTGGATGCCGGCCGGTGGCCTCCCACAGGTCCACGTGCAGCATGACCCCGTCGGCGGGCAGTGTCCCGGCATGGTTGGCCACGATGAGCGCGCCCCCGGACCCAACTCCCCCGGCCCCCCCGCCCCCGCTCTCGCCATCGGGTGCGGTCGGGCCGGCCGGGAGGTTGTCGCGTCCGTGGGAGCTGACCCGCCACCAGTGGCGGTACAGCGGCATGACCAGCGGCATCATGACGTGCTCGGTCAGGTGCGGGTCCAGTCCGTACTCGTCGACGGCGTAGTCCCCGGTGAAGCGTCGCCGGACGAAGTCGGCCACGGCCTCCAGGTGGGCACTCAGGTCGTCGCCGAGGACGGCGGCAAGGGCATCCAGGACCGAGGTGCCCGGCGGGGGGGCCTGCCCGTCGAACGGCCGGCCACCACGTCCGGGGCCGCCCGCCGTGCCGGCACCGACCGGCTCGTCGGGCTCGGGTGGATCCGCGGCCGGGCCCGTGGCGGTCTCGTCGACCTCGGCCGGGTCGGACCGGGACGACCGCTCGGACTCCTCCTCGGCGGCCAGGCGCAGGTGCACCCGGCAGCGGCCGTCCTGCACCGCGTAGTTGCGACACGGGTGGCCGGCGGCGGTGGGCTCGCCGCAGCGCGGTCGCACGTCGTCACCGGCCACGGGCCACCTCCCCACCCTGTGCCGTCGTGCCGCCTCGCGTCGAGGCGCCCGCCATGCCTGCGGGTCCGCTGCCTGCGGTCATGACGACTCCCGCCCGGGCATCGGCTGGCGCAGGCGACTGACGACCAGTTCCTGGAGCGCGACCAGGTCCCGCCGGGTCACGCCACGGCGGCGGCGACGGTCGAGGAAGGCGGCGAAGGCGTCCGGGGTGGTGTGTCGTGGCGTCCACCCGAAGTCGCGCACCAGCCGGGTGGTGTCGACCACCCGCCCGAACAGCAGGAACGTCAACTGGTCGGTGGGCACGTCGACCCGGCCCGATCGGTTCAGCTGGGCGGCGATGCCGTTGACGAACGCCGAGGGGAACGCCAGGCGCGGGCGACCGGCCTGACGGATCGCCTGGCTGAGGTACACGGTCCCGGGACCGGCGACGTTGTACAGGCCCGGGTGGGGGTCCACCACCGCACGCACGACCACCCCGACGGCGTCGTCGGCATGGCAGAACTGCAGTCGTGGGTCGAAGCCGAGCACGGACGGCACGACCGGCAACGAGAAGTAGCCCGACAGGGCGGACTCCTCGACCCCGCCGACGAAGTTGGCGAAGCGGAACGTCGTCAGGTCCAGGTCCGGCCGGCGCCGCAGCAGCGACCGCGCGTAGCCCTCGACGTCGACCACGTCACGGGTGAAGCCGCTGGCCCGGTCGTCGATCGGGCTGTCCTCGGTGAACAGGCCGGGATCGGAGGCACCCGAGCCGTACAACGCGGTGAAGGACTTCAGCACGACGTGCTGCAGGTGCGTGGCGTGCTGGGCGGCCGCCAGCAGCTGCATCGACCCGATGACGTTGCGTTCCTTCATCTGCCGGCGCCCGCCGGCGGCGCGGGGCGCCGAGTGCAGGCCGGCGTGCACCAACGTGTCGATGCGCTCGTCGTCGAGGGTCGCGGCCACCACCGGGTTGGACAGCTCGGCCCGCAGGAAGCGCATGCCACCGACCCGGTCGGGGCGATGGGTGTCCACGCCGACGACGACCTCGACGTCGGGGTGGTCGGCCAGGTCACGACCCATGCGGGCCATGATGGGCTTGGCGACACCAGTCAGCAGCACCCGCCGGCCGCTCATCCCCGCCACCCTGGTGGCCATCCCCTCGACCTTCCGTCCCGACGGTGGACCGGTCGCGCGGGCCGGGGCAGGCCGTGGTCGCGTGGCGACCCGCAGGCCGGCCGGGCCCGGGACGGAGCGCGACGATGCAACCCGACGATCAGGCCTCGTCCACGTCGGCGAGGTCGACGCTGGCCGGGTCCACCAACTGTGCCTCGAGGTAGGAGTCCAGGTCGTCGCTCCGCACACGGTAGGAACGCCCGACGCGGACGGCGGGCAGTTCCCCGCCCCGGATGAGCCGGTAGACGGTCATGGTGGAGACGCGGAGCAGATCCGCGACCTCACCAGCAGTCAGCAGTTGTGCATTCATCGTGGGGCGCGCCTGGCATGCGGTGACGGTTGACCGCCCACGCTAGCGAACCCGTGGGGGAAAGACGAAACATCCGCGACTCCCGTGACGTCCCGGCGATCCCCCACCACCACCCACAACCCCGGTCACAGGCCGTGGTGGGGCATCACGAGCTCGCGCACGGTCGCCACGGACCGGTCGGCCTCATCGCGGGCACGCGCCAGCAGGTGGCGGTTGACGTCGACGGGATCCTCCAGGAAGGCGTGGGGCGCCCGCTGGCCGGTCCGCCGGCTGGCCTCCTCGCGCCACGCCATGGGCGTCTCGATCGGCAGCCTCGCCCCGCTCATCTCGGCGAAGGCCATGGTCCAGGCGATCGGCACGACCCGGACCCACTGGTAGCCGCCGCCACCCGTGGCCAGCCATCGTCCCTGCGCCGTCTCGTGGGCCAGCACGTGCAGGCGTGCGTAGATCGCGGCCATGTCGTCGGTGGTCAGCGCGAGGTGGGCCAGCGGGTCCGAGGCGTGGGTGTCGCACCCGAGCTGGGTCACCAGCACGTCGGGGTTGAACGCCCGCACCAACGGTTCCACGACGCGGTCGAAGGCGTCCAGCCACACGTCCCCCGTGGTGCCGGGCAGCAGTGGGACGTTGGCCGTCGTGCCCAGCGCGCCGGGTCCCCCGACGTCGTCGGCCGCGCCGGTCCCGGGGAACAGGTAGCGCCCGGACTCGTGCAACGAGATGGTCAGGACCCGGGGGTCGTCGGCGAACATCGCCTCCACCCCGTCGCCGTGGTGGACGTCGACGTCGACGTAGGCGACCCGTTGCGCGCCGTCCTCGAGCAGCTGGTCGATCGCGATCGCCACGTCGTTGTAGATGCAGAACCCGGCCGCCCGGTCGGGCATGGCGTGGTGCAGCCCGCCGGCGGGGTTGAACGCGTGCCGGACCTCGCCCGCCATGACCAGCCGGGCGGCCTCGCGTGACGCGGCACACACCAGCATCGCGGCCTCGTGCATGCCGGCGAACACCGGGTTGTCGGTCGAACCGAGCCCGTGGCCCACGTCGGGAGCCGCGTCGGGATGGTCCGAGGCCCGCCGGACCGCGTCCACGAAGTCGGGCCGGTGGCGGCGCAGGACCGCGTCCAGGTCGGGCTCGCCGGGCGGGGCGGTCACGACGTGGTCCGGGGCGAGCAGGCGGAGCCGGTCGATCAGGTCCACCGTCAACTGCACGCGCACCGGGGCCAGCGGGTGGTCCTCGGAGAACTTGTAGGCCGCGAGCTGGTCGTCCCACATCAGCGCCACGGGTTCGTGGGTCACGCGCCACTCCGTCTCGCCGGGAGGCTCGACCCTACTTGACCGTTCGTGCCCGACACGGCCGACCGTGGCCGGTCAGGCGCCGAGTTCGCGGCTGCGGTCGGCAGCCGCGGCGATCGCGCCGGCGACGGCGGCGTCCAGGCCCCGCTCGTCGAGGACGGCCAGCCCCGCCAGGGTCGTACCACCCGGTGACGACACCATCTCGCGCAGTTCGGTGGCGGAGTGGTCACTGCCCGCCAACAGGGCGCCGGCGCCGGCGATCGTGTGCTCGACCAGCACGACGGCGTCGTCGTGGTCCAGCCCGACCGACTCGGCACCGGCCACCATCGCCTCGGCCAGGGCGAACACGTAGGCGGGCCCGGATCCCGACACGCCGGTGACGGCGTCGAAGCGGTCCTCGGGCAGCACCAGGACCTCGGCGGCCGCCCCCAGCATCGCCACGACCCGGTCGACGTCATCGTCGGTGGCGTGGGTGCCCCCGGTCACGACGGCCATCCCCTGGCCGACCAGCATCGGCGTGTTGGGCATCACGCGGACGACCCGGCTGCCCTCGGGCAGGGCTGCCTCCATGGCCGCGGTCGCGATGCCGGCGGCCACCGACACGACCACGGTGTCGGTGTCCAGGTCCTCGGCGAGACCGGACAGGACGTCGGCGACCAGGTGCGGTTTGACGGCCACGACCACCACGTCGGCGCCGGCGACCGCCGCGGCCGGGTCGGTCACGACCTCGATGCCGAGGTCGTCGGCACGGACACGCGCAGTGGCCGGGTCGGGTTCGACCCCGACCACCTCCGCGACGTCGAGGTGGTCGGCGTCCAGCAGGGCCGAGGCGATGGCCGACCCCATCCGGCCGACCCCGACCACCACGACCCGACCGAAGCGACTGTCCGACATGGAGGGACTCCCGTCCTCGTCACCCGGGGCGACCGCGCCGCCCCTCGTCCTCCCAGCCAACCACCCCCCGCCCACCCGTGCCTCGTCCCCCCAGCCGACCCCATTCGACCCCCGCCACCCCGCACCTCGTCCCCCCCACCCGTCCCCGGCCACCCCGTGCCTCATCCCCCCACCCGTCCCCCGCCACCCCGTGCCTCGTTCGGATCCTGCCGTGATCGTTCCGGCCGGTATCCCGGCAGGATCACACACGCTTGCGGGTGCCGCCGCCGACGACCGGGACGGGGGCGGGCGGGGTGGACGGGGCGGCGGGCGGGGTGGACGGGCGGCGGGCGGGGCGGACGGGCGGCGGGCGGGGTGGACGGGCGGGGTGGACGGGCGGGGTGGCGTGAGAGGTGTGAGGGGCGGGGGTGTGCGGGTCGGGGGGTGTGCGGGTCGGGGGGGTGGGGTCAGCCCTGGGTGGAGACGGGGTTGGGGGGCATGTCGTTGGCGGCACGCCAGGCCTGCTCGGCATCGATGTAGTCGGCGAAGCCGGCCCGCAGGACGCTGTTGAAGGTGGCGTCGGAGACCGCCAGGACCTCGCCGAGCAGTTCGTCCAGCGTCTCGTCGCCGACCACGGCCAGGGGCACACGGCCGGTCAGCACGATGTCGCCCTCGTCGTCGAGGGCGAAGTGCACCCAGCCACTGCGCTCGTTGCGATGCAGCAACAGGGCGTGCACCTCGGCGTGGTTGTCGTCGGGTCGCCCCGCGAGCAGCGAGGTCACCCGCACCGAGTGGTCGCCGAGGTGGAACAGGACCGGGATGGTCCGCTTCCACTCCCCGGCCAGCATCGTCATCCAGCGGTCGTCGCCGAGGTCGTCGACGTCGAGGCCGAGCCGTTCGATGCCGGCGACGAGGTCGGCGGCGACGGACTCGCGAGCGTGGGCAGAGGTGGTCACGTGGGCTCCGGAGGTGGCGACGGACAGGGGCGGCTCGGGCAGGCCGGACACGCCGTCGCCGATGGCTCGGTGCCGGAACGGGCGGCGCGGTCCGGGACTGGTCGTCAGGCGGCGGCGGACACGGCCGAGGGCACCACCATGTCGCGGTAGACGGCCTCCAGGCGGTCCACGGTCGCCTCCCACGAATGCGCGACGGCCTGGGCCCGGCCCTCGGTGGCGGCCGCCGCCGCGGCGGCGGGGTCGGTCAGCCAGTGCACGATCGCCGCGGCATGGTCGGCCGGGTCGTGGCCGTCGACCAGCGTGCCGCCGACGTCGACCACGGCATGCAGGCCGTCGACCGCGCTGGCGACGACGGGCGTCCCGCTGGCCTGGGCCTCCAGGGCGACCAGGCCGAAGGTCTCGGTCCGGGACGGGACGTGCACGACGTCGGCGCGGCGGTACAGCACCGCGAGTTCGTCCTGGGGGCGGGCCGGCACGACGTGGACGGCGTCGCCGATGTCGTGGCGCTCGGCGAGCGCCCGCAGGTCGCCGGGCTCGATCCGGTTGCCGTCACTGCCCGACGCACCGCCGACCACCAGCAGGTGGGCGTCGGGGACGTGTTCACGCACGGCCGCCAGGGTCCGGACCGCCACGTCGGGACCCTTCAGTGGTTGCAGGCGACCGACGAACAACACCAGGGGTGCGTCGCCGACGGCGTCCAGCGCGGCGCGGGCGCGATCCCCCAGTCCCGCGTGCCCATCGGCCTCGTCGGGGTGGAACCGGTCGACGTCGACTCCCGGTGGGACCACGGTGATGCGTGCACCCGACATCCCCAGCCGCGCATGCAGCAGGCGGCCCTCACCACAGGTCAGGGCCAGGACACGGTCCGCGTCGTCGGCGATGCGCTGTTCGGCGATCAGCCGCAACGGCGGCTCCGGGAGGTCCCCCGGTGCCAGTGCCTGGTTCTTCATCAACCCCAGCGTGTGGAAGGTGTGGGCGAAGGGCACGTCCCAGCGACGTGCGAGGCGGCGCGCGACCCATCCGGACAACCAGTAGTGGCTGTGCAGGAGGTCGTAGGGGGCCTGTCGACGGAGGGCCTGCATCGAGAAGGAGCACAGGTGCGAGGGCAGGTCCTGTTTGTCCAGCGGCGTCGCCGGCCCGGCCGGCAGGTGGACCACGCGCAGGTCCCGACCGGCCAGTTCCACGACCTCGGGCTGGTCGGGGTCGGTCCGGCGGGTGAGCACGTCGACCCGGTGTCCGCGCTCGGCGAGTCGGCGTGCGACCTCGGCGACGTAGACGTTGAGCCCACCACCGTCCCCGGTGCCGGGTTGCTGGAGGGGTGAGGTGTGGGCCGACACCAGTCCGATGCGCAGCCCGCGACCTCCCGCGACGACGTCGCGGTCGCGCGGGGTGGCGGCCAGGGTCATGCCGAGGTCCGTCCCGGGACGGCGCTGACCTCGGACACGATCCGGTCGACCGCCCCGAAGCGGTACTTGTAGGCCTCGTCGCCCCGCAGGAGGTCGAACGTGGCCAGGCCCTCGCGGGCCGCGACCTCGACCAGTTCGGCGACCAGCACGTTGCCGGTCGAGAAACCGGCCAGGCGGGGATGGACGGCGGAGTTGTACAGCCCCCAGCGATCGCCCCACACCAACGACACGTTGGCGGCGACGGCCTGACCGGCCAGGGTCAGCTCGTGCAGGCGGAACACGCCGTCGCCGTGGTACTCCTCGGCGAGGGCGTGGAACCACGTTCGGATGTCGTCGCGGGCGAAGAAGGCCGCCTTGTCGTCCGCGGCGCCGTCGTTGAGGTGGAGGAAGCGCTCCAGTCCGGCTTCCAGCCCGGCCGCGTCGACCTCGCGCACCTCGGTGTCGCCCAGGTCACGGGCGAGCTTGCGGGCCTTGCGTCGGAGTTCCTTGCGATCCTTGCCGTCCAGGGACTCCTGCCACGCCTCGTAGCCGTCGGACAGGTCGACCACGGGAGCCACGTCGTGCGGCTCGCGGGCGACGTCGGTCGCGGTGGTCGCCTCCAGCGCGGTGGCCAGCAGGTCGGGCCAGCCGGTGTCATCGGCCATGGCCGACAGCGAGATCGTGTCCGCCTCGTGGTCGGCCAACCTGGCGGCCCATGCCGTCGCGAGGTCCTTGGCGGCGTCCGGTTGGGCGACCGGTCCGCGATAGTCGGTGACCTCGGTCCCACCGGCCAGCCCCACCACGGTGCCCTCGGGTGTGTCCCAGGTCGCCTCGGTGACCACCCCGACCAGCCGGTCACCGTCGCGCAGGGCCAGGGAGACCACGTCCTCGTCGACCCCCAGCGTCCGCTGCCAGGTCCGCAGGTATCGCGGCGTCTGGAAGACGGTGGCATGGGGGTCCCGGTCGACCAGGTCGCGCCAGTCGGCCACGAGGTCGTCGTCGCCGACGTCGGCGTGCACGGTCAGGTCGGTCACGGGATCCTCGCAGGACGGGGCAGCTCGAACGGTGGTGGGCGGACCACCCGCGCCGTGGGCGACACGGTCGGCAATGCCGAGCCACGACCATGGTCGTGGCGTGCTCCGTGGGACAAACGTTCCCCACCGGGGGCCTATTCCGGCGCCGTCACGCGCCCCCGGTCACGAGCCCGGGGTCTCGTCACCCATGGCCGCCAGCCGACGGAACGAGTGGTACATCTCCAGCAGTGCCTGCTTCTGCGGCGGGGTCAACTCGTCGGCCAGCGCGATGGCCTCGGCCACGCCGACGTCGGACTCGACGTCGTCGAGCAGGCCGGCCCGGACGTAGAGCGTCTCCGAGGAGATCTCCAGCGCCCGGGCGATGGCCTGGAGGATCTCGGCCGACGGGTTGCGCAGGCCCCGTTCGATCTGGGACAGGTAGGGGTTGGAGACACCGGCCATGTTGGCCAACTTGCGCAGCGACAGCCGCGCACCCTCACGTTGGTGCCGGATGTAGCCACCGAGGTCGGTGGCGCCCCTCAGCAGGTGCTCGGCCGCATGCGCGGCCCCGTCGGCCACGGGCCCACCGACGACCGGGTCGGGGACGGGATCGGGTGCCGGGTCGGCCGTCGCCTCGTCGGGCGCTGCCTCGTCGGGCGCTGCCTCGTCGGGCGCTGCCTCGTCGGGCGCTGCCTCGTCGGCCATGTCCGGTTCCGGTCGGTGGTGGAGCGGTGCGGGCTCCGGCAGGGTAGGCGGTCGCCGCCACGCGGCCCCCGTCGCTGCCCCGGTCGAGGCGTCCCGCAGGAACTACCGTCGGCGTTCCGGACACCCGTCGACCAGGAGCCCTCGTGAACGTGACTGCCGGTGACACCGCGCCCGACTTCACCCTGCCGGACCAGGACGGGGAGGACGTCACCCTGTCGGCCCTGCGCGGGCGGCCGGTCGTCGTCTACTTCTATCCCAGGGACGACACGCCGGGGTGCACGACGCAGGCCTGTGGGATCCGCGACGCCTGGGGGGAACTCCAGGAGGCCGGCGCGACCGTGCTGGGGGTGTCGCCCGACGACGTCGCCTCCCACCGCGCGTTCGCCGACAAGTTCGACCTCCCGCACCGGCTGCTGGCCGACGTCGACAAGGACGTCATGACCACCTATGGCGCCTGGGGCGAGAAGTCGATGTACGGCAAGACCACCATCGGGGTGAAGCGTTCCACCGTGCTGGTCGACGCCGACGGCACCGTCGCCAAGGTGTGGAAGCGCGCCACCCCCAAGACGCACGCCGATGCGTTGCTGACGGCCCTGGCCGACCTCGGCTGACGCCGGGCCTGCCGGTCAGAACGCGCCGAGCAACCAGGCGACGCCGACCGCACCCCCGGCCAGCAGGACGAACAGCAGCACGGCCCACAGCAGTCGACCCCGGCTCACGTCGGCCTCGGCGACCGTCTGGAGGTCGGCAGCGACCCGGTCGGCCCGGTCGCCGTCCGCCACCTCGTCGATGCGCACGATCGGTGGGCCACCGTCGCTCCCCGGCGCTGCCCGCGTGCCGTCCCCGGGGGCCCGTTCGGGCGTCTGCCCAGGGGCTTCGTCGGGGGCTCCGTCGGGGGCTCCGTCGGGGGCTTCGTCGGGTTCTTCGTCGCGGGCTGCGCCGGGTTCCTCACGGGGGGTTTCGTCGGGTTCGGCTCGGGGGGCCACCTCGGGTCGGTCGCCGTCGTCGGAGCTCGCGAGCGGACCCTCCCGGTCGTCGGGTTCGGCGTCGCCAGGGTCCTGCTCGTCGGGTCGGGCGTGATCGGCCACGTCGTCGCGTCGGGTCGTGGCAGCCGTGCCCGACACCACCTCGATGATCCGCGCGTCCCGGTCGCGCGACGATGGGGGCGGCGCGCCAAGCGGTGTCCCCAGCAGGACCCGGACGTCCTCCGGGTCGATGCCGACCGCCCCGGCGATCGCCGTGGGTGGCACCTGGAGCTCGGCCAGCACGTCGACCACCACCTCCAGGGTCATCGGTTGGTGCTCGTCCACGGCGGCCACGAGCGCACCGAGGTCGACGGGATCCACGCGTTCGATCATGGCGAGGACCCGGTCCACGTCCTGGGGCCGGCACACCGACGCCACGAAGCCGCCGGCGAGGTCGGCCACCGTGGCATCGCCGTCGGCCGTCGCCACGGCGGGGTCGGCCTCGTGGACGCCGGGGGCCGCCGGGTCGCTCACGGGCGGCGACCGGGACGGGCGACGTCGTCGGTGCGGTCGCGACGCCGGGTCTGGGCCGGCGTCCAACCGACCGGGTCCCGGTCGGCCCCGACCACGCCGGCCACCGCGAGGTCCGCCGTCCCCGCGTCCGTGCCGTCGTCACCCGGCTCGCGGTCCCGGTCGGGGTGCACGCGCGCGCCGGCACCGACGTCGGGCCGGACGAACCCCAGTCCACGGCGGCCGGCCATGCCGGTCACCTCGACGCGGCCGCCGGGCTCGTCGGACGCCGCGTCAGCGGACGAGGCCAGGCGGACCAGGTGGCGGCGTGGGCGTCCGAGCATCCACATGTGCGCGATCGGCTCCTGGCCCGGGTAGCACCCCTTGCCGAGGTGGACATGGGTCGCCAGCAGCCCGTACTCCTCGGGCAGCCGGCCGGCCACGACCTCGTGGCCCCATCGCGGCTCACCGTGCCGGATCCGGAGGTGGTCGAGGTCGTCCACGGGGTTCGCCGCGGGCAGCAGGTCGGTGGCGTCGTCGGTCCCCAGCACCTCCACGCCGAACGCGTGGCGCACCACGACCAGGTCACCGACGCGACCCCAGGTGTCGGGGGCGACGTCGACCCCGGCCTCGGCCAGGGCATCCGCGAGGTCGTCACCGGCCAGCGTGGCCGTGGCCATCGGCAGCCGGGTGAAGGTCGCGTCGGCGAGGAAGGTCCGTCTCGCCAGCACCTCCTCCACGTGGTTCGCGGCCGCGGGTGGCGCCAGCAGCACGATGCGGTCGTCGTCGACCAACGCCCAGCCCATCGCCGACGGGGCTCCCTTCGCGTCCAGCACCAACCAGCCCAGGACGCTGCCAAGGGGTGCACCGACGAAGCGTTGGGTCGTGACGTCGTCGAGGTACGACGACCGGTCGGCACCGGTCACCTCCACGGCGACCAGGTCGCTGGTGGCTGCGTCGGGCATGGTGGACTCCTCGTGGGGCGTGACCGCCGAGGGCGGGACCGGGATCACCCGCCCATCGTAGGACCGGGACGCCTCCGAGCCGTGCGCCCGGTCCCGGCGCGACCGCGGGGGTCGGCAGGGTCGCGGGTCAGCCCGGGATCGCCGCGGGTCGACCCCCGACGGCGGCGGCGACCTGTGCCACCGACATGGGCCCCGCCGCACGGGCGACGACGTGGTCGCCTGCGTCACGGAACAGCACCGTCGGGGCACGACGGACGTCGTGGGCACGGACGAACGCGAGGTCCTGGCTGGCATCCACCTCGGACCAGTCGAACCCGGCGACGGCCGTCGCGACCTCGTCCAGGGCGGCTCGGACCTGGGGGCAGGTGCGACAGGTCGGCGTGGACACGAGCACCGCCGTGGCCACCGCTCCGGGCGCCCGGTCCGGGCTGGCAGCGACCGGATCGCCACCGGGAGTCGGGTCGCCGGTCACACGTCCGGGCCTCGCACCGACGCTGCGGACCCGTCCGTGGCGGGACTGCCACCAGCGGCCCAGCAGGGTCGCCGACGCGACGATCACCAGCACCAGCACCAGGCGCAGGATCACGACGACGCCCCCGCCACGCGCGTCCGGGCCCGCAGGACGAGCAGGTACAGCTCACAGCCGACGCACAGCCCGGTCGTGGCCAGCAGGGAGGACAGGGCCAGCACCGTCGCGACCAGCACCCATCCCGTGGTGGTGGCACCGGCGAGCAGCGCGACGAGTCCGGCCCCCGCGACCACCAGCCCGGCGCCCTGCGCGGCCCGGGGTGGGCCGGCATCCTCGGTCGCCGGTGGCGGACCCAGGTCGGCGAGGCGTCGCACGAACCGGAACACCACGGCCCACGGGGAGTGGGCCACGCCACGCACGACGGCCACCGCGAACACGCCCACCTGGATGGCCACCAGGGCGATGCCGACGCGACCCTGCACGACCAGGGCCGTCGCCAGCAGTCCGGTGGTCAGGCCCGCGGCGACGCGGGGACCACGCACGTCGATCCGCCCGGCGCCGGGTCCCGACGGGCCGGAGGCCGAACGGGTGCCGCGCGATCGCGTGGTGGGATCGATGGACAGGGTCACGACGGGCCTCTCGAAGCCAACGCTCGGGCACGCGACGTCGGGGGCCGTCGCGGTGCAGTCAACGCCATCACCGGTCCGCGATCCCCTGCCACGGGGGAAACCGTGGAAAGCCCGTCGTGCACCCGCCGGGGTCGTGGCCACGACGGTCACTCGGAGCGAGGGCGCCGAGGATCGAGCAGGCCGGTGGCCTTGCGCAGCAGCAGTCGGGTCGCCCGCCGTCCCCGGACGTCCCGGATGTTGGTGACGTCGACGACCTCGTGGCCGGCCCGGTCGGCCCATCGGGCGAAGGCCGCGGGGGCGCCCTTGAGGTCGGTGAGAACCTCGACGTGGTGACCGGTGCGCACCTGGTCCATCGCCTGCATCGTCAGGGCGATGCCGGCCTGGTAGGTCCGGCCGCGAGTGTCCAGCCGGGTCACGGCCCGTGGCTGGTGGCTGCCGGCGGCATCCGCACGCACGGTGATGCGACCGCGCTCGGACTCCACCGTGGACGCGCCACCGGCGGCCGCCACGGCGCCACGCACGAACCCACGCGCCAGGGCGTTGCCGACCTGGCCGTCGACCTCCCCGATCAGCCGCAGCCCGACGTCGAGGCCCTCGATGACCGCCGACTCGTCGTCAGTGGCGACCATCCGGACCTCGGGGAACGCCGACCTGAGGCCCTCGACGGCCACCACGACCGCGGCCTGCAGGTCGCGCTCCCGCGCGCGCCCGGCCTCGGCGTCGACCAGCTTGCGACCTTCGGCCTCGGCCAGCAACTCGAGCTTCTCGGTGTGCTCGACCAGCCCGGCGATCAGCTGGACCACGACGTGCACCCCCAGCTGGCTTCCCGGTGGCACCCGCACATCGGCGGCGCCACGGGCCTGCTCCCGGGCGATGTAGACCTTGGCGGGGCGACCGCCGCGGGGGTTGCGCCGGGTGCCCACGACGACCAGACCGACTTCGGCGAGCTGGTCGAGGTGGCCGCGGGCGACGTTGGGGTGCAGGCCGAACATCTCGGCGACGTCGCGCGCCGAGACGCCGTCCCCGTCGGTGCGGAGCCGCCGGTAGATCCCGGCGCGCGTCGGGGAGGCCAACACCTCGGTGACCGGGTCGACGTCCACCGACGCGTTCGGGTCGGGGACCTCGCGGCGACCGGGGGGTGGGGTCATGGTCGGGGCCTCGAGACCGGGTGACGGGCCGGATGCCGGACCCTGCGACGGACCGGGGAGCCAGCGAGGTCCTCGGACCGGCACGGCGCGACGTCGTGCGCTCGTGGCAGGGTCATGCGAAGCGGCCCGGCACCGCGTCCGTGACGAGGGAAACCGTGCGAACCGGGCCCGGTGGCCTCGAGGTCGTCACGGCCGGGTGGTGACGACGTCGGGCTCAGCCCATGCCCCGGGACCACGGGATCCCGGCCAACACCAGCACCAGGGACACCAGGGTGAACGTGCCGAGCACGCTGCCGGGTTGGTCGCCGCGTCCGGCGCGGGCGGTCCCCACCTGGAACACCCCCAGCGCGGCGACCATCGCCAGCGGGTGCCAGAAGGCCAGGAAGGGTCCCTGCTCCCAGCCCTCATTGGCCACGTAGAGCACCAGTCCGAGCACGACCTGCAGGGCGAACACGCCACCGACGATGCGGACCCACGTGGGCACGCCGTCGCGACGACCCGAGAAGGCCCAGGCGATGACCGCGACGAGCCCGAGCAGGACGAGCCAGCGGATCCCGGAGTGGGCAGCGACCAGGGCGTCCATGGCGAGTCCTCGAACGGGGCGGGGGGCGAGCGGCGGGGGCGGGCGAACGCGTCCCGGACTGCGGCAGGCTAGCCCCCGGCGAACGGCGGCACGACGACGACCTCGTCGGCGGCCGACAGGTCGACGGTCGTGTCGTCGGCCGCGACCGGTTCGCGGTCGACGTAGACCGTGGCCGCCCGCAGGCGCGCCGCCATGACCCCGCCGTGGGCGGACGCCAGCGCCGCCAGCAGGTCGGGCACCGTCACCGCGTCCACCTCGACGTCACGGGCGCCGGCAGCGTCGGCCAGGGCGGCGAACAGGCGCACGCGCATCAGCGTCGTCCCGGGTGGGTCGTCGGACCGGCGTCCGACGGGTCGCCCGGACCCGACGTCGCGGGTGGGAACGCACCCGTGGCGACCTCCTCGGCCAACGCCGCACCGAGTCGTCGGCACACGGCCGGGTCCAGCCCGTCCTCGGCGTGCCCGAAGTCGTCGAGCAGCCACAGCACGGCCTGGTCGCCGCGGGCCAGGGCGCGCCCGTGGTCCGGGGGGAAGTAGGTGTCGTCGGTGCCGTGGACCACCAGCGTGGGAACGCCGTCGGGGACGAGGTCGCCGGGATGCCGCGGTGCCGACCAGCCCGCCGGTGGCGCCACGCGGACCCGCAGCGCCACCCGCATCGCCGCACGGGACATCCGAGAGTTCCAGTGCCGGTGCAGGCGTCGGAGTGGCTCCGTGCGCGGCTCGGGGTGGAGGAAGCCGGGCCCCGACACCAGCACGAGTGCGTCGACGCGGGTCCCGGTGGCCACGGCGTGGACCGCCGCGGTGGATCCCATGGACACCCCGACGACGGTGACGTGGCGATGGCCGTCGCCCCGTAGCGTGGCCACGGCCGCCGCCACGTCGTGGCGCTCACGATCGCCGAGGCTGGACGACCCGCCGGACCGGCCGTGGCCACGCAGGTCGACGGCCAGGACCGTCGCGTGGCGTTGCAGTTCGTCGGCCAGGCGGGCGTAGGCGGGCTTCCCGGCGCTGGCCGCGAACCCGTGCAGCAGCACGACGGCCGGCACGTCGGCCGGCGCGGCGGCGGCTGCCGGTCCGGGCAACCAGGTCGCGGCCAGCCACACGCCGTCCCGGGTGCGGATCCGGCGCCGACGATGCGGGCTCGCGTGCCCGCCGATCGAGCCTCGGGCTTCCAGGAACCGGCGCAGTGGGCCCCGGACCGGCACGGGCCCCGGAGCGCTCCCCCGGGCCGACGCCGGGACCGGTGCGGCACCGCCGACACCCGGCGTGGGGTGCCCGGTCCGGGGCTGGCGCGGCTGGCTGGTCATCGGTGCCTATGCTGCCAGAATGCATCTGTTCGTGCTCACCGACCGTGCGGACGGCGCCAAGGGCCTGCTCCCGTCGCTGGAGTTCCTGGCCCACACCGTCGTCGAGGCCCCGCTCGACGCCACTCGCGTCGCGGGGCTCCAGGACGTCGACGCCATCCTCGTGGACGCCACCGACGACCTGCGCGACGCCATGGCCGTGTGCCGGTCGGTCACGACCCACGACCTGCGACGACCCGTGCTGCTGGTCGCGGGAGCCCCGACCCTGGCGGCACTCAAGCTCAGCTGGGGCTTCGACGACTGGTTGCTGGCCGAGGCCGCACCGGCCGAGCTCGAAACCCGACTGCGCCTGTCGGTCGACCGGACCACCCGCGACATCCGCGAGCCCACGGCCTCGGTCGGCGACCTCGTCGTGGACGAGGACAGCTACCAGGTTCGGCTCCGGGGCGAGGTGCTCGACCTCACCTACAAGGAGTTCGAGCTGATCAAGGCGATGGCGAGCGCACCCAACCGCGTGTTCACCCGCGAACTGCTGCTCCAGGAGGTCTGGGGCTACGACTACTACGGCGGGTCACGCACCGTGGACGTGCACGTCCGGCGCCTGCGGGCCAAGTTCGGACCGGAGTACGAACAGTTGATCCAGACCGTGCGCGGCGTCGGCTACAAGCTGGTGCCACGGTCCTCCGGCGATCGCCGCGACTGACCGACCGCCGGTGCGCAGCGCGGAAGGTCGTGGCTGCTCAGTCCTCGTCCGCGGCCAGGCCGAGGGCGACGTCGTCCCACTTGGTCGTGAACCCGACGGACTCGTAGAGGTTGAGCGCGCGCTGGTTGCGACGGTCGACCCACAGGATGATCTCCTCCTTGCCGACCTGGGCGAGGTGGTCCATGCCCGCGGTCAGCAACGCACGCCCGAGCCCGATGCCCTGTGCCCACGGCGCGATCGCGAGGTTGTAGGTCTCCCCACGGTCCGCGTCACGGCGCTTGGTCCAGTGGATGCCGGCGATCCGGTGGTCGCTGGTGGCCGCGACCAACAGGTCCTCGTCGCGGTACCAGGGATAGGCCCGGCGGCGCTCCAGCTCGTCGCGCGTCCACCCACCGTCGTCGGTCCCGTCGTAGGCATCCAACAGCACCGCCAGGACGCCGTCGAGGTCGTCGTTGGTCACCGGTCGGATGTGGATGTCGTCGGGCGGCGGGGCGACGTCCACGTCGTCCAGGGGCCGCCCGAGCACGCCCAGGCGACGACAGACCTCGAACCCGGCGCGACCGGCGGCGTCGAGCTCGCGCGGACTGGAGAAGCGCAGCCAGGTGATCAGGTCGCGGTCCCCGACCTGGTCGTGCTGCCAGTCCAGCAGGGCCGGCAGGACCTCGGCGTCGTCCAACGACACCACGTCGCCCCCGACCCGGTCGTCGCGTGACACGATCGCGGCGTACCCGACCACCTCGCCGGCCCGCTGGGCCACCGCGGCCGTCCAGCCGGTGCGTGACCGACGGCCGAACAGACGGGCAAGCTCGGCCTCGTCGACCACGTCGCCGCCCCGTGCCGCACCGGCACGCTCCAGCAGGGCCGCCACGCGAGCGGTGTCGACCTGGTCGAGGGGGACGACGTTCGTGTCGGGCATGGGTCGCTCCTGGTCGTCGGCGCTGCGCGCGGCCGGCGGCGCGAGTGGCCGTCGAGGCGGCCGCGACGGCAGGGTGGACCGGCGTCGACGGTCCGACAGGGAAGGATATGGCGTCGTCTCGGCCACGGGGCGGCAGCGCGCTCGGGCCCGACCGTGGCGACGACGTGGTCGAGGTCCCTGCGCCTCCCACGACCGTCTCCCGGCACGTCGACGACCGTCGGCCGGGAAGGGGGCCGAGCCGGGATTGGCCTCGACCCCCTTCAGTGGGTAGACTTCTCGTTCGTTCGTGCGCTGGTCCAGCAGGGGCCGCTAGCTCAACTGGCAGAGCATCGGACTTTTAATCCGCTGGTTGCAGGTTCGAGTCCTGCGCGGCCCACGACCGGCGGCAGTACGTGACAACATCATGACGTCGCGCAGGCTGGTCCCGACACCCGGGACCGACCCCCCAGCACCACCCCGGCCGGCACTCCGCCACGCGGAGTTGCGGCAGGGACCTCCTGGACCTGTGGAGCAGTTTGGAGTGCTCGCCACCCTGTCAAGGTGGAGGTCGCGGGTTCAAATCCCGTCAGGTCCGCGTTCCGACGTGCCCCCGACCCTTCCGGGGCGGGGGCACGTCCTGGTCAGGTAGCTCAGTTGGTAGAGCACACGACTGAAAATCGTGGTGTCGGCGGTTCGACCCCGCCCCTGACCACCCCCACGCCCCCGGCCCCGTGCCGGGGGCGTCGTCATGCCCGCGACAGGGCCGCACTGGGGGGCCGGTCAGTCCTGCCAGCCGGGACAGCCCGAGTCGGGGAAGCACCGCTGGCACGTCGTGGGTCGGCGGTGGCAGGGCGTGGCGGGCATGCTGGTGGACGTCGTGACCCGACCGAGGAGGCCGTGCATGGACGTGCGCCCGTTCCGACGCGAGGACGCCCAGGCGGCGCTGGACCTGCGCGTGCAGGCCTTCACCGCCGCGATGCACGTCGACCTCGCCGACGTCGAACCCGAGGACGGGGTCCCCGACGAGCACCGCCTGGTGGCCGACCACGACGGCCGCGTCGTGGGCCACCTCGCCGTGTGGCCGTTCGCCCAGGCGGTCGGCGGTCGCGTCGTGCCGATGGGCGGGGTCGCGGGCGTGGCGGTCGCCAGCGACCGGCGTGGCCGGGGCACCGGCTCGGCCCTGCTGGCCGCGGGACTGGACCACCTCGCCGACCACGGCTTCGTCGTGTCGACCCTGTACCCCAGCCTGCCGCTGCCCTACCGACGCTGGGGCTGGGAGGTGGCCGGCGACCTGGTCCGGCGCTCCATGCTCGTGCGTGACCTGCTCGTGCTGCCCGATCCACCGGCCGACGTCGACCTGCGCCCCTTCGACATGGACGACCTCGCAGCCGTGCGCGCGATCCACAACGAGGTGACGCGCCACGAGCCGGGCGGCCTGGTCGCGCCCGAGGTCTGGCTCGCACGCGCCTTCCGGCCCGACCCCGACGAGCCCGAGATCGCGACCGTCGCGGTGCGCGACGGCGAGGTCGTCGGTGCGTCGCTGGCCACCAAGTCCGCCACCGAGGCACCCGGCATGGCCTTCGACCTCGACGTGCCACGCCTGTTCGGGCGTGACCGGGGCGTCGAGCTGGCGCTGTGGCGCCAGCTCGCCCTGCACCACTCGGTCGCCGAGCGCGTGACCTTCGCGTCACGACCGGCCGAGCCATTGCTGTTCGAGTTGCCGCATGCCCTTCCCCCACCCCACCCCAGCTCGCACGTGTGGATGACCCGGCTGGTCGACGCCCCCGCCGCGGTTGCCGCGCGTGGCTGGCCGGCGGTGGACGCCGAGGTCGCCCTGACCGTGCACGACGAGCGGCGTCCCGCCAACGACGGCGCCTTCGTCCTGGAGTCCCACGGCGGGGAGGCGGCCCTCAGCGCGGGTGGCGCGGGCACCGTCCACGTGGACGTCGGTGCCCTGTCGGCGATGTGGACCGGGTACGCGACACCCCACGCCCTGGCCCACGCCGGCCGCCTGCGCGGAGCCGACGCCTCCCGCCTCGACGTCCTGTCGACGCTGTTCGCCGCCCCGAGCCCGTTCCTGCGCGACTACTTCTGACCCAACATGGGCGCGGCCGGGGCGTCGGTCAGGCGACGGACGCGCGCCGGGAGCGTGCGCCGTCGTGGCGCGCGGATGGGCGCTCACCGTCGGCCGTGGCGCGGGTGGTGCCGTCGCGGTGGTGGCGGCGGCACAGGACCTCGTAGGCCACGTGGACCTGCGGGGTGGAGTCCTCGACGTCCCCGACCACGACCTGGGCACCATCGCGCACGATCCGGCCGTCCAGCGTCCGGGCGTTGTGGGTGCCGCGGTCGCCGCACCAGCAGCGCGCGTCCAGCTGCAACTCCTCGCGATGGTCGGCCAGCTCCAGCAGGCGCTGGGAGCCCGGGAACAGCCGCGTCTGGAAGTCGCTGAGCAACCCGAAACAGCGCACCTCGACGTCGCGCTCGTCGGCGAGACCGGCGAGCTGGTCGACCTGGCGCGGATGGAGGAACTGGGCCTCGTCGACGATCACCTCGTCGACCGGCTCGCCGGCCGCCAGCAACGTGACGACGTGGTCGTACAGGTCGAGGCCGTCGTCGACCGTCGTCGCCGGCTGCGACAGCCCGATGCGCGACGAGATCACGGCACCGCCACGGTCCAGCTTCGACAGCAACCGGACGGCCTTGCCGGCCGCCCGGGCGTTGTGGTGCATCTGCAGGGCCAGCGTGGACTTCCCACAGTTCATCGTCCCGAAGTAGAAGGTCAGGCGTGCCACGTCGGCCCCCGTCGTGTCCGTCGTCAGGTGTGGTCGTGCAGGTCGGGTGTCCCCGGAATGCCACCCGTGGAACTCCTGCATGGTGGTACCAGCGCGACCCCGGATCCTCAACGCCTCGTGGACCCTGCGCGCACCTATTCCGCCACATCGTGTCCTGTTGCCGGTGCTGGACCGGGCATCCGCACCGGGCCGCAGGCCTTGTGGTTGGTGAGACGACACACGAGGACCTTCCATGGCCAGCACCCCCGACCTCTTCACCCCCGTCACGCTCGGCGACCTGCACCTGCCCAACCGGGTGCTGATGGCGCCGCTGACCCGCAGCCGGAGCGACGAGGAGACCCGCACGCCCAACGACCTCCACGTCCAGTACTACCGCCAGCGGGCCGGGGCCGGGCTGGTCATCACCGAGGCGACCGTGATCTCGCGCGAGGGAATCGGCTACGTCAAGACCCCGGGCCTGTGGTCCGACGACCACGTCGAGGCGTGGCGCGAGGTGACCGACGCCGTGCACGAGGCCGGCGGTCGCATCGCCGTCCAGCTGTGGCACGTCGGACGCGTCTCGCACGCCTGGTTCCACGACGGTGAGCCGCCCGTGTCCTCGGTGGCCCGGGCCGCCGACGTCGACGTCTACACCCCCGACGGCTTCGAGTCGGCCTCCACGCCCCGCGCGCTGGACGCCGACGAACTCCCCCGCCTGGTCGAGGAGTACCGCGCCGCCGCCCGGCGGGCCCTCGATGCCGGCTTCGACGCCGTCGAGGTCCACGCCGCCAACGGCTACCTGGTGGAACAGTTCCTCGCGTCCGGGCTCAACGATCGCGACGACGAGTACGGGGGCTCGGTCGACAACCGCGCGAGGCTGCTGCACGAGATCGTCGCCGCCGTGGTGGACGAGGTCGGCGCCGGTCGGACCGGCATCCGACTGTCGCTGGGCAACGGCACCGCCGGGGCCGACGAGCCCGACCCCGCCCCGATGCTGCGCCACCTCGCCACCACGCTGCCGCAGGACCTCGCCTGGCTGCACGTCGTGGAACGCTTCCGTGGCGCCGGCAGTGACGGCGAGCGGATCGACGATCGCACGACCCTGCTGCGCGAACTCACCGACATCCCACTGATCGGCAACGGCGACTACGACCGCGAACGGGGTCTGGCCGCGATCACCGCGGGCCGCGTCGACGCCGTCGCCTACGGCCGGCGCTTCCTGGCCAACCCGGACCTCGTCGACCGCTTCCGCCAGGACGCGGACCTCAACGAGTGGGACGCCGACACCTTCTACCAGGGGGGCCCCGACGGCTACGTCGACTACCCCACCCTGGCCCAGCTGGACCACGGCGCCGCCGTCCCGACCAGCGACGCTGCCTGACCCGTCACGAGCACCTCGCGCCGAGTGGGCGTCCGGGCCACGGTCGTGGCCCGGACCCGCCCGTCCGACGTTGGATCACCCCCGACGTCGGCGTGACCGGCCACGACCGACGGCCAGGGCGCCCACCCCGGCCAACGCGAGGCCCAGGGCCATCAGGGCCAGCCCCGGCAGGTCCAGTCCCGTGTGGGGCAGCACCGGCGGCGTCGACCACGGGGTGTACGGCGCGTAGGGGGGCGCCGCGTACGGCGGCGGGGGACCGACCGGCGGTGGGACGTACGGCGGCGGGGCATACGGCGGTGGGACGTACGGCGGCGGCGGCGGCGGTGGTGGTGGCGGGAGTTCCACCACCTCGGCGGTGTTCGTCGACGTCACGGGTGGTTGGCCGTCGACCGGCGTGCCGGTCGCCACGACGGTGTTGACCAGGTCACCCTTGATCGTCGACTCGTGGGCGTAGACCAGCTCACCACCCGGCTCGAGCGGCACGGTGTCGTCGCCGGCGACCAGGACCAGGTCCGCCGTCGCGATCCCCAGCTGGGCGTCGGCGATGGTGACCGGGAACAGGGCGACCTCGCCGTCGTTGACCACGCGGAAGCAGTAGGTCACCGGCGTGTCCACCACGCCCGACACCAGTTCGTCGGTGCCCTCCAGGCCCGGGCAGGCCGCGTCGTGGCCAGCCAGGACGGTCTTCTGGACCAGGATGCTCGGGACGGGCGGGACCTCCTCCACCTCGGCGGTGTTGGTGGAGGTGACGGGAGGCTGCTCGTCGACCGGCGTCCCGGTGGCCTCGGCGGTGTTGAGCAGGTCGCCGTCGATCATGGCGTCGACGGCGTAGACCAACTCGGCGCCGGGCTCCAGCGGGACGGTGTCGTCGCCGGTCACCAACGTCAGGTCGGCCTCGCTGATCCCCAGGTCGAGGTCGTCGATCTCGACCGGGAACAGGGCGACCTCGCCATCGTTGACGACCTTGAAGCAGTAGGTCACCGGGGTCCCGGCCGGACCGGACACCAATTCGTCGTCGCCCTCGGTGCCGGGGCAGTCCGCCCCGGCCCCGTCGAGCACGGTCTTCTCCAGCAGGATCGACGGCACCGGACGACCACGACCTCGAGCTCGACGGCTGCGTCGTTGTCGTCGGTGACGTCGTCGACGCCCCACGGCTCCCCGTCGTCGTCGACCGGCGTCCCCGTCACCTCGGCGACGTTGACCAGGTCGGCGTCGATGGTGGCATCCACCGCGTACACGACGACCCCACCCGGGGGCAGCGGCACGGTGTCGTCACCCGACACCAGCGTCATGTCGTCCTGGTCGATGTCGAGGTTCGGGTCGTCGATCGTCACGGGGAACAGGTCCGTCGTCCCGGTGTTCTCGACGCGGAAGCAGTAGGTGACCGGGGTCCCGGCAGGACCGGACACCAACTCGTCGACCCCGTCGACCCCGGGACAGGACGCGCCCGCACCGGCCAGGACCGTCTTCTCGATGGCCACGGCCGGGACCACGACCTCGACCGCCGCATCGTTGGTGGACGTGACGTCGTCGAGGTCGTCGATGGGATCGCCGTCACCGTCGACCGGCGTGCCGGTCGCGGTCGCGGTGTTGACGAGGTCCTCGTTCGCCTCGGTCTCGTAGGAGTAGACGATCTCGTCACCGATCAGCAGCGGCCCGCTGTCGTCGCCCGCTGACCAGCGTCATGTCGTCCTGGTCGATGCCCAGGTCCGGGTCGTCGATGGTCACCGGGGACAGCGACGTGTCGCCGGTGTTGACCACTCGGAAGCAGTAGGTGACGGTGCCGCCCGCGACCGTGGTCACCAGCTCGTCGTCGCCCTCGGTCCCGGGACACGCGCCGCCGGCGCCGTCCAGGACGGTCTTCTCCAGCACGATGTCGGGTGCCTCACCCTGTCGAGGGAGCACGAGCAGGCCGGCGCCCCCCCAACTGCCCGATTCGGGGACGACCCCGGATTCCCCGTTGTTGTCCTGGGGGGACTCCAGCTGGAAGGCCGTCCAGGTCGACCCGGCGGGGATGACGACGTCGAACTCGATGAGGGCGAACTCCGGCCCGACGTTGCCGCCGGACAGGCTGGTGACCGGAGCGTTGATGGTCGGCGCCGGACAGGGCTGGTTCGGTGGCGTGAAGGGGTCGACGACCCCCTCGACCGCCCCCGGGTAGACGGGCACGCCGTCCTCGTCGACGAGGTCGTCGTCGACGCCGGGTGCGTCGCCCGTGCCGGTTCCGACCCACAGCACGGACACCCGGCACAGCGTGGCCGCCGCGTCCGCGCCACCGTGGGTCGAGCGCAGCGTCGCCGTGAGGTCCTCGGCCAACGGCTCGTCGAACGCATAGACGATCAGGTCGGTCGTGACCGCCCCCGGGTTGCCCCCGAAGTAGTAGTCCGCACCGATCTTCCAGATCAACTGGGCGATCTCCGCGCACGGCGTGGTGTCGTAGACCACGGTGATCGAGGCCCCCCACCAGTGGTTGCGACCGGCAGCCGTGTCGGCCGGCGGGGTCACGGCGACGTCGTAGGTCCCCGCGCTCCCGTCGCCGAACAGGTCGGTGATGTCGTCGTAGTAGGCATAGACCTCGATGTCACCACCGGCGCCGTCGGTCCCCGACTGGATCCCCGGTGCCGTCCCGGCGGTGACCCCCGACGGGCCGTCGACGGACAGGCCCAGGGTGGGGTCTGCCGGCTCGTCGGCGAACTCGCCCACCCACTCCACGATCACCTGCACGACGGGACCGGGAACGTCCAGGCTCATCCCGCCCGCAGGGGTGACGACGCCTTCGTAGAGGCCAACGGCATCGGCCACGGAGTCCAGGCACCCGTTGGCGGGCGCCGGCAGGTCGATGATGTCGGCCCGCGCCGGTGGGGCGACCACCAGGCCGGCCATCCCGGACGCCGCCAGCACGACGGCCAGGATCGCGGCAAACAGGCGTGGTCGAGTCGTCGCCGTCATGGAAGCCCCCTGGTAGGCGATCACGCGACGGCCGACGGCCGCCATGCCCAACTGAAAGGCAACACTAGCCACACCGGGCGAATTCTGACACCCAACTTCGGCGGCTGGGGCGTCCCGGATGGCCCCGGACCCCGACGCAACCGGCACCGCGGGCGTCGACCGGCGACCCGGTCGACGCCGCGTCGAGGTGGCTCAGAAGGTGACGTCGCCGGTCCGGCGGTTGCCGATGAACGGCCAACGGGTCATCTCGTCGAGCCCGTACTTGGTGATCGCGTCCTTGACCACCGACCACTCGACGGTGCCCTCGGCCGCCAGTTCGGCCAGCACCGTGATCGTGATCGACTCGGCGTCGATCCGGTGGAACCGACGCAGCTGTTCGCGGGTGTCGGAGCGGCCGAAGCCATCGGTCCCCAGCACCGCGAAGCGACCCGGGATCCAGTCGGCGATCTGCACCGGCGTGGCCTTCAACCAGTCCGACACCGCGATGTAGGGACCGTCGGTCCCCTCCAGCGTCGTCGTGATCTCGGGGACCAGCTGGTCGGCGTCGGGGTTCATCCGGTTCCACGCCTCGCACTCCGTGCCGTCCCGCAGCAACCGGTTCCAGCCCGGGGCCGACCACACGTCGGCACGGACGTCGAAGTCCTCGGCCAGCAACTCCTGCGCGCGCAGTGCCTCGTACATGATCGTGCCCGACGAGAAGATGTGGGCCTCGTGCTGGCCCGACTCGCCCTCGCGGTAGCGATAGATGCCGCGCACCACGTCGTCGGGGTCCAGCCCCTCCGGCATCGGGGGCTGCAGGCGCGGCTCGTTGTAGACGGTGAGGTAGAAGATGACGTCCTCGCCACCCTCCAGGGTGACGTCGGAGTACATCCGCTCGATCCCGTTCTGGACCAGCACGGCCAGCTCGTAGGAGAACGACGGGTCATAGGCCTCGATCGCCGGGTTGGACTGGGCCAACAGCAACGAGTGGCGGTCCTGGTGCTGCAGGCCCTCACCGTTGAGCGTGGTCCCCCCGGCGGTGGCCCCGATCAGGAACCCGCGGGTGCGCTGGTCGGCCGCCGACCAGATCTGGTCGCCCGTGCGCTGGAAGCCGAACATCGAGTAGAACAGGTACAGCGGGATCATCGGCTCGCCATGGGTGGCGTAGCTGGACCCCACCGCATGGAACGACGCCATCGACCCGGCCTCGGTGATCCCCTCGTGCAGGATCTGGCCCTTGGGTGACATCTTGTAGGACAGCAGCAGGTCGGAGTCCACCGACTCGAAGTTCTGCTCGGTCGGGCTGTAGATCTTCAGCGTCGGGAACATCGAGTCCATGCCGAAGGTCCGGGCCTCGTCCGGGATGATCGGCACGATCCGCTTCCCGATGCCGTTCTTGTCGCTGCCCTTGTGGCGGAACAGGTCCTTGAACAGCCGCACCAGCGCCATGGTCGTGGCGACCTCCTGGTTGCCCGACCCCTCCTTGATCGCGCCGTAGACGTCGTCGTCGGGCAGCTCCATGCTGGTGTAGGTGGTGCGACGCTCGGGGACGGACCCGCCCAGCTCCTCGCGACGCGCCAGCAGGTACTGCTGTTCCTCGTCGTCGTCGTCGAAGGTGATGTAGGGCGGCAGGTCCGCCTCGATCTCCTCGTCGGAGATGTCGAGGTAGAGCCGGTCCCGGAAGCCCTTCAGCGACTCCTCGTTGAGCTTCTTCATCTGGTGGACGGCGTTGCGGGCCTCGAAGTCGGGCCCCAGGGTCCAGCCCTTGATGGTCTGGGCGAGGATGACCGTGGGTGCCCCGTGGGACTCCGTCGCGGCCTTGAACGCGGCGTAGACCTTGCGGTAGTCGTGACCGCCGCGGGGCAGCTTCTCGATGTCGGCGTCCGACAGGTGCTCGACCATCGCCAGCAGCTTCGGGTCGGCCCCGAAGAAGTCGTCACGGATGAACTCGCCCGACTTGACGGTGTAGGTCTGGAACTGGCCGTCGGGGACCTCGTTCATGCGGTTGACCAGCAGCCCGTCCACGTCCTTGGCCAACAACTCGTCCCACGGCGAGCCCCACACGACCTTGATGACGTTCCAGCCGGCACCGCGGAACACGCCCTCCATCTCCTGGATGATCTTGCCGTTGCCCCGGACCGGACCGTCGAGCTGCTGCAGGTTGCAGTTGAGCACGAAGGTCAGGTTGTCCAGCCCCTCGCGGGCGGCCACGTTGAGCGCACCCAGGGTCTCGGGTTCGGCGGTCTCGCCGTCACCGAGGAAGGCCCACACGTGCTGCTGGGAGGTGTCCCTGATACCACGGTTGTGCAGGTAGCGGTTGAACCGGGCCTGGTAGATGGAGTTGATGGCCGCGAATCCCATCGACACCGTCGGGAACTCCCAGAAGTCGGGCATCAGGCGTGGGTGGGGGTAGCTGGCCAGCCCGCCCGGTTCCACCTCGCGTCGGAACGCGTCCAGCTGGTCGGTGGACAGCCGGCCCTCGAGGAAGGCGCGGGCGTAGATCCCCGGGGAGGCGTGGCCCTGGATGTAGACCTGGTCCCCACCGCCCGGGTGGTCCTTGCCACGGAAGAAGTGGTTGAACCCGACCTCGTACAACGATGCCGCCGAGGCGTAGGTGCCGATGTGGCCGCCCACGCCGTGCACGATGTTGGCCCGGTGGACCATGACCGCCGCGTTCCAGCGGATGTAGGCCCGGATGCGACGTTCGAGGTGCTCGTCGCCCGGGAACTCGGGTTCACGCTCCGGCGGGATCGTGTTGATGTAGTCGGTGGTCGTCAGGCTCGGCACGCCGATGTTGCGCTGGCGTGCCCGCTCCAGCAGGCGCAGCAGCAGGTAGCGCGACCGCGACTGGCCACGGGCGTCGGCGACCGCGTCGAAGGACTCCAGCCACTCGGCGGTCTCCTGCTCGTCCACGTCGGGGTACTGGGCCGGGATGCCGTCGGTGATGATTGACTCGTCGGCCACGGCCTGCTCCTCGCGCTTGTCGGACATGGGGGCTCCTCTCCTTGCGTCAACCCTATGCGTCCGACCCCGGCCACGCGGCCCCGCACCTCGCCCCTCGCGGGTGGTCACCGTGGTCGATGACCGCCACGTCAGTCGGGCAGGTCGAGGCAGGCGGCCAGCAACTGCTGGAGCAGCTGCTCGGTGGCACCCGTGGCCGTGACGTCCACCACGACCGGCTCCCCGCCGTCCAGGGCGAGGGTCACCGGCAGGACGTACTTGCGCTTGGCCTCGATCAGGGCATGGGTGTCACACCGGTTGGCCGCGATCCGCACCGGCACGGCGACCGTTCCGTCGTCCACCACCAGCGGCAACGGCGTCTCGGTCGTCAGGCCGAAGATGATGTTGCCGTCGATGCCCTGCAGCTCGGCGGACCCGTCGGGTGGCGCCGTCAGCACCAGCTCGAGGGTGGCCGCGCGTGGCCCGGTCCGTTGGGTGTCGTCGGAGAACCGGGGGTCGACCGCCGTGCGGATGGTGGCGACCGCACACTCCCGTCGTTGCAGGCCGGTGACCAGGTCCTCGGGATGCTCGGCCAACGGCACGCGCAGGTCCCCCCGGTCGGTCCCGACCACCACCTCCCCCAGCGCTGCCTCACCGATCGTGTCGCAGACGGACTCGCCGTAGGCCAGGGGGACCAGCACGTGGGCGCCGGTCCCGACCACCAGCTCGCGGTCGACCGCCGGGACCGGACGGAACAACGGCGACTCGAGTCGCAGCGAGGTGATCGCGACCGGCTCGTCCCCGCCCGTCACCTCCAGTCGGAAGGTGCGCGCGGTGTCGAACAGCGTCGAGCGCGTCGCCGTCAGGCCGAGCGGCCCGGCGACCGCGGCACCGGTCGCCGTCTCACCGGTCGCCTCGTCGGCGGCTGCGGCGGGACCGCTCGGAGCCGGTGCGGTCGTCGGGGACGCCGTGTCGCCGCCGCCGCACCCCGCGAGCACCCCGATCAGCGCGAGCACCGCCACGACCCGCCGACCGGAGGACGACGCCCAGGCGCCGGCACGACCCGGGAGCCGATCGGGGGGCGCGGGGGCAGGGCGGCGCGCGCGTTCGGCCGGGACGCCAGTGGTCGCCATGGGCGGGACGATACATCGGGGTGCGGCCGCGCGAGGCTCGGGCGTGGGCCGGCTCCGGGACCGCGACCCCCGCGGCGGTCGCCACACGACCTCCCACGTGCGTGGATCGCACGAACGCGGCCGACCGTGTCGAGCCTCGGGCGCTGGTGACGACGAGCGGGTGGACGACGACGTCGCCCCGGGCCCGGGACACCGACCGGCCTGCCACACTGGATCCGCCCATGCGTCGGCGGAGAGGAGCACCCACCATGAACTACATGATCCTGATCTACGGCCCGGAGGACCAGACCGGCACCGAGGAGGAACAGCGCGCCGAGATGCAGCGCTGGTACGACTACGACGCACAGGTCCAGGAGGCCGGCATCCACGTGGCCGGCGAGGCCCTGCAGCCGTCGACCACCGCCACGACCGTGCGGATCCGCAACGACGAGACCCTGCTCACCGACGGGCCCTTCGCCGAGACCAAGGAGGTCCTCGGTGGCTTCTACATCATCGACGTCGACGACCTCGACGCGGCGTTGTCCTGGGCCGCGCGGTGCCCGTCGTCCACCAACGGGTCCACCGAGGTCCGTCCGGTGATGGAGATCCCGCCGCAGTGAGCGCGGGGGGGACCCGGGCCGACGGGCCGCGACGCCCGACCTCGGCGGGCGCGACCCGCGACGTCGAGGCCGTGCTGGCCGCCGTCCTGGCCCGGGACCGGGGCCGCCTGCTGGCCGCCGTGCTGGGGGTCTGCCGCGGCGACTTCGACCTCGCCGAGGACGCACTGGCCGATGCCGTCGCCCAGGCTGCCCACCAGTGGCGCGACGGGGTCCCGGACCGGCCGGCGGCCTGGCTCAACACGGTGGCCCGCCGCCGTGCCATCGACGAGGTCCGCGCACGGTCTCGACGACGGCGTCGCGAGCAGGCGGTCGCGGTCACCGACGTCGCGGACGGCGCGGACCGGGTTGCCCGTCGGCGGGTCGAGGAAGCGGGTGACGGCATGCTCGAGGAGCCCCGGGCCGACGACCAGTTGCGGTTGGTGTTCGCCTGCTGCCATCCCGCGCTGGGGAGCTCGGCACAGGTGGCCCTGACCCTGCGGTACGTGGCCGGGCTGTCCACCGACGAGATCGCCCGGGGCTTCCTGGTCCGCCGATCCACCATGGCCCAGCGGCTGGTCCGGGCCAAGCGGAAGGTGCGGGACGCCGGGATCCCCTTTCGGGTCCCGGCCGACCACGAACTCCCGGACCGCCTCGATGCCGTGCTGGCCGTGGCCTACCTGGTGTTCAACGAGGGCTACGTGGCGACCCGCGGCGACGACCTGCAGCGGGCCGACCTCGCACGCGAGGCCCTCCGGTTGGCGTGGCTCCTCCACGACCTGCTCCCGGACGAGGCCGAGGTCGGTGGGCTGCTCGCGCTGCTGCTGTTGACCCATGCCCGTGCCGAGGCACGCGTGGACGCCGACGGGCGGCTGGTCCGCCTCCAGGACCAGGACCGCGGTCGCTGGGACACCGCGATGCTCGCGCGCGGCCGCGAGCTGCTGGAGGCGGCGTTGCGACGTCGCACCCCCGGCCCGTACCAGGTGCAGGCCGCGATCGCGGCCTGCCACGCCGACGCGGTCACCTTCGACGACACCGACTGGGCCCAGGTCGAGGCCCTCTACGCCGACCTCGCGGCCCGGACGGGCTCACCCGTGGCCCGGCTCAACGGCGCCGTGGCGCATGGTCAGGCGGCCGGTCCCGCGGCAGGCCTGGCCGCGCTCGCGACCGTGCGAGAGGACCCCGCGCTTGCGGACTACCCGTACCTGGACGTCGCGGTCGCGGAGTTCGCCGGTGCGACCGGGGACGTGGCGACCGCGCGGGCCGCATGGGACCGCGCCCTGGCCACCAGCCACAACGCGGCGGAGCGCGAGCACCTGCGGCGCCGACGTGCGGCCACGACACCCGACGGGCTCCCCCCGACGGGGGGTGGCGAGGTCCCACGGGACATGTCGGGGGTGGTTCCCGGGGATGCGTCGGGGAGCGGATCGGCTCGTGCCCGACCACCCCACTAGGGTGCGACTCGCCGCCCCCCCGAGCCGACGAAGGACGCCGCATGGCGCGCACCTTCACCCGCGAGCAGGCGGCGGCGCTCGTCCCGGACGTGCAGGAGCGGGCGGCCCGGCTCCAGGCCGTCCGCGCCGACCTCGTCGGTGCGACCCGGGCACACAACTCGGGCGAGCACGTGCCCATCCCCGACATCAAGGCCCTCGAGGCCAACATGGGCGAGCTGCTCGACGGGTTCCGGGCCTGGGGCCTCACCGTCCAGGGCTATGCCCCGCTCCTGCTGGACTTCCCCGGCACGCTGGACGGCGAGGACGTGTTCCTGTGCTGGCTCGAGAACGAACCCGAGCTCGCCTGGTACCACCACGTCGACCACGGGTTCATGGGGCGGCGTCGCCTCCCCTGAGGTGCCAGCGGCGCCCGCCACGGGGTGGTCGATAGCCTTCCCGCGGGGTGCGCGACACCGACACTGCCCAGACGCCCACTCGGAACGCCCACTCGGAGCTCCCATGGCCAACCGCAAGCCGGTCGTCCCGGACGCCGACATCCGCGAGCTGCGCAAGGACTACAAGGCCCTGATGAAGGCCGAGCCATCGGCCGAGCACGCCGCCGACCTGGCCCCGTTCGTCCGTCGGGCCCACGAGATGCGCCAGCTGAACATGGCCATGCACACCGGCCAGATGTGCCTCGACGAGGACCCGTCCGACCCCGACCTCCTGGTCGGTGCCTACCTGGTCGATCGCGAGGACGACGAGGAGGGACTCCGGGACCTGCTCGACCTGGTCGACATCGGTCGCTACCTCGAGCGCGACGACGTCGTGACGCTGGCCGACGAGCGCTTCGACGCCGCCGCCGCCACCTGGGTCCGCACCGCGACCGAGGGCGAACAGCGGCACCGGCTGCGCATCCTCACCGCGATGAAGGATCGCGCCTACGCCGACGACCTGCGTGACGCCGAACGGTTCTGACCTGACCACCGCGCCGCGCGAGTCCGCCCGTCCCAGCACCGTGACGCGCCTGCTCGTGGCCACGACGACCGCGCTGCTGCTGGCCGGCTGCGGGACCGCGAGCACGGGCTCCATCCCCGTCGACGACGACCCGCCCGCCGCGGGCACCTTCCGTGGTGGGCCCGACCGCCCTGGCCGCACCACGGCCCTGCGCCCGGTCGGCGACGACACCACCGCCGACCCGACCACGACCTGGACGCTGGCGGGGTCCGGGCCGGTGATCGCCTCGCCGGTGGCCACGGGGGATCGGGTCGTGGTGCCGTTCGGGGACGACGAACTCGTGGCGGTCGATCCGCGCGACGGCACGGTCGCCTGGCGGGTCGACGCACCCGACGCCGATGCCTCGGGGGCGGTGGTCGGGGACCACGTGCTGGTCGCGGGCCTGGACGGGAGCCTGGCGGCGTACGCCGTGGAGGACGGGACCGTGGCGTGGTCGGTCGACCTGGGGGGCCGGGTCCGGTCCTCCCCACTGGTGGTCGACGACGTCGTGGTGGTCGGCGTGGGTCGGGACCTGGTGGCCCGGTCGGTCACCGACGGTGCGGCACGCTGGTCGACGGCGCTGGGCGCCCGCATCGACGGATCGGCAGCGCTGGCGGGTGACGTCGTGGTGGTGGGCGACACCGCGAACGGGCTGTTCGCGGTGGATCCCGAGGACGGCGAGGTGGTGGTGGAGGCCGGGCTCGGACCGGTCGTGGACGACACCTTCGTGCCCGGGATCGCGGCCACCCCGGCCGTCACCGACGACACGATCGTGCTGGGCAGCACGAACGGGCGACTCGCGGGGTTGGATCGCGACGACCTCGCCGAGCGCTGGACCCAGGACGTCGGCGCGCCGATCTACGCCTCCGTCGCCGTCACCGCCGATGGCGGGACCGGGGTCGTCGCCGCGGCCGACGGCCGGGTCCGGGCGTTCGACCTTTCCGACGGCTCGGTCGACTGGGAGACCGCGGTCGGTGATGCGGTGTACGCCTCCCCGGTGCTGACCGGCGACGACGACCCGACGGTGCTGGTCCTGGAGGAGGGCGGGAGCCTGGTCGGGCTGGCGCTGGCCGACGGCGAACAGCGTTGGCGCACGCCCGTCGGCGAGGACGGCAACTACATGTCGTCGACCCCGATCGTCGTCGACGGCACCATCGTCGTCGGCGCCAACACCGGCGACCTCGTCGGCCTTCGCTGACCACCCCCACGCCATCGTGAGCGTCCAAGCCGGCATGTCGGCTCGAACGCACCCGGTGGCATGGGGTTGTGGCGGTCGGTGGAGGCCGTGAGGGGGCGGGCGGGGGGCGGGTGGGTGGGCGGGTGGGGGTCAGGTTGAGGAGCGGGCGGGTGGAGGTCAGGTGGGGGGTGTGGCGACGACGAGGCGGTCGATGGCGCGGCTGGCGGCGATGAAGACTCCGGCCGCGCCGTCCTCGGACCAGATCCGTGCGGGGTCGACCAGCACGACCTCGGGCCACTCCAGCCCCACGGCCTCGGTCGCGTCCAGCCAGCCCTCGTGGTGCGCGGCGTGGGCGCGACTGGCGATCACCGCCCTGGCGGGCCCGGGCTCCGGCAGGTCGTCGTCCAGCGCGGTGATCGTCACGACCTCGCCCCCCGTCACCGCGGAACGGATGGCCGGGGCGGGCCGGCCGTGCCGACGCCAGAACTCGTCGATCCAGTCGGCGATGGCACCGGGCAGACGCAGGCTGGTGCGCAGGGCGACCTGCCGGGTCGTGGTCGCGAGGTGGTCGGCCGCATCCGCGCCCGCGAAGGACTGCAGCGGGTCCCCCGACAGCACGACCGCGGCGGCGCGGCGGCGCAGCAGGGCGAGGGCGACGTCGGGCAGGCGCTGGTACTCGTCGACCACGATCAGGTCCCAGTCCGGGCGGCGGGTTCGGGGTGAGCCCTCGAGCAAGCGGCGGGCGTAGTCGGTGGCAGCCGCCTTGATCGGCCGTGCCAACCGGTCGCCCGCCGTCGCCTCGCGCACCAGCGCCGTCGGGGTGGTGGCCGGTCGCAGCGCGGCGGTGGCATCGGTGGCCGCGGTCCGCGAGCGCTCGCCCGGGACCAGGCGTTGGTACTCGTCGTCGAGCGCGGCGGCCAGCGCGGCGGCGCTGTCGCGGTAGGACTGCGTGGCCGCGCGCGCCCGGACCCGGACGACCGCGTCGATCTCGTCGGCCGGCACGCGTCCGAGCGGGTGGGGGACCGGGTCGTCCCGGTCGAGCCGGTCACGCCGCTCGGTGAACGCCCGCTCGAGCGCGCGCGGCAACGCGAGGTCACCGTCGGCGTCACCGGCCGACGGGGTGGGCTCGTCCGTCACGCCGAGGAACGACAGCACGCGCTCCTGGGGCACCGGGGTCACCGAGGCCGTCCCCAGCAGCCGGGTCAGGGCCTCGGCGCGTCGCGCAAGCCGTGTCGTCCCGGTCACGAACAGCACCTCGAAGTCCGACGGCGTGGTCGCCGACAGCAACCGGCGGGCCAGCTCGACCATCACGATCGCGGACTTGCCACTGCCGGGCGGCCCGGTCAGCACGACATCGCCATCGGCCGCCGACACCTCCGCCAGCACCTCGCCCTGTTCGACGGTGAGGGTGGCCAGCGGATCGGACATGCGGTCGCGGACGGCCGCCGCACGCATGCGCTCGCGGATGGTCGACGCGAGGGCGACGTCGTCGGCGGTCAGGCGGTGCAGGGCGACCGTGCCGTCCGGACGTTCGGTGGCCAGGAGGCGGTCGCGGGCGAGGAGGTGGCGCTGGCCGACCGGTGCGTGCCACGGCACCAGCACGACCTCCTTGTCGTCGTCCAGGACCGCCATGCGACCGACGACCGGGTCACCGGCAGCGGCCGCGGCCACCACCAGCGCCGCCCCGTTGAGCCGCATCTCGTCGGCCTGCAACAGGAAGTCGTGGAAGGCGCGCGCGACCAGGGCGTCGTCGGGGTCGCCGGTCTCGACCAGCCGCACCACCTCGCGCTCGCGACGGGCGATCGTGGCCGCCAGCAGGGTGCGGGCCAGCGCGACGTGCTCGGCGACCCGCGCGGCGACGGCGGCATCCACCTCGGCGCCCGCGCCACCGGCCGAGCCGTCGCGATCGGGTGTCGCGGGGTGGGAGGACATGGGGCGCTTCCGATGGGACATGACGACGGCCCACGCTGCGTCGGTGGCGTGGGAGGAGCGGCGGGCCAGCCTAGCCCGGAAGCGAAACGAGGTGCCCGTCACCCGCCGACGGCGTGGAGGCCGGTCGTCGGCGACGGCCGGAGTGACGGGGCAGCCGCCGGACGGCAGGTCGGCCGAGGACGGCACCACCGACGTGGTCCTGCACGCCGCCGTGGTCCCCAGCGAGTACCCGACCCCGGTCATCACCGTCGAGCCCAGGGGCGGCGACCCGCTGCCCACCGGCCCGGAGGTGGTGCGCGTCGACAACGGCTGAGGACCCGGACCACGCCGGCGGACTCACGCCAGGGTCGAGCGATCACCCCGCCCGTCGCCCTGGTCGGCGAGCCAGGCGGCCCCACCCGACGGGCCGTCGGGCCGCTGGATGCGTTGTCGGCCCGGGTGGTCCGACAGCCGCACGTGCAGCTCGACGCCCTCGACGGGTGCCAGCGACGTCAGCACCGTGGTCAACCGCGTGTCGTCGGGGAGGCGACCCCCGGGGAGCACCTCGACCAGGGGCACCAGCACGAAGGCGCGTTCGCGCAGTCGCGGGTGGGGCACCACCAGGTCCGGCGTGTCGACCACGGCATCGCCGTACAGCAGGACGTCGAGGTCCAGGGTGCGCGGGCCCCAGCGGACCTCGTGGTCGCGGTCCCGCCCGAAGGCCGCCTCCGTCGCCTGGAGATCGGCCAGCAGGCCGTGGGGCGACAGGGTGGTGTCCAGCACCACCACGGCGTTGAGGTAGGGGTCCTGGTCGACACCCCCCCACGGGAGGGTCTCGTAGACCCCGGACACGTCCACGACGTCGATCCCGGCGGTGTCGTCGAGGGTCCACAGGGTGGCCTCGATGGTCGCCAGCCGGTCCCCGACGTTGGTGCCGATGCCGACCACGGCCCGGACCGGACCACCAGCGGGTGCGTCCATGTCGATGGCTCCTGTCCCGGGGCTGCCGCCGGCGGGTGCGGACGGGGTGGGTGTGCGCCACAGGACGCGTCGGGTCCCCGCCGACGTCCCGTGTGGCCAGCGTAGGTCCGCGGCGTGTGCCCCACGGTCGGGCAACTAGCCTCGGCGGCTCCCGCTGCCGGGACCGGAGGTGGACCGCGTGGACGACGTGCTGGTGCTGGCCGGTGGACGGCTCCCGGGCACCGACGACCTGGTCGACGTGGCGATCGGGGACGGACGTGTCGTGGGGATGCGGCCCGCGGGGCACCTGGGCCTGACCGGGATCGTCGACCGGGTGGACCTGCACGGCCGAACGCTCATCCCGGGCCTGTGGGACATGCACGTCCACGTGACGCAGTGGGCCCTGGCCCGACGCCGGCTCGACCTGGTCTCCACACGATCCGCCGTGGAGGCGTGCGACCGGGTCGCGACCGCCCTGGACGAACGCGACGAGGTCGAGCGCGACGACCTGCTCATCGGCCGACGACTGCGCACGGCCACCTGGTCGGACGAACCCCACCGCGACCTGCTCGACCGGGTCAGCGGGCCAGTGCCGGTGGTGCTGCAGAACATCGACCTCCACACGGTGTGGTGCAACACCGCGGCGTTGGTCCGCTTCGATCGGGCCGACCATCCCACGGGGGTGTTGCGCGAGCAGGAGTGCTACCGCGTGATCGCCGGGCTGCCGGACGGCACCACCGCGGACCGCGACCGCGCCGTCGCCGCCGCCATGGACGAAGCCGCACGCCGAGGCGTGGTGGGGGTCAAGGACTACGAGTTCGGCGACGCCGTCCCCGACTGGCAACGTCGCGCCCGTGACCGACGGCTGGCCGTGCGGGTCGACACCACGGTCTACCCGGGCGACCTCGACGCCGCCGTCGACCGGGGCTGGCCCACGGGCACCGTGGTCCCCGACACCGACGGGTTGGTTCGTGCGGGCCACCTCAAGCTGTTCGTGGACGGGGCGCTCAACAGCGGCACGGCCCTGTGCCACGACGCCACCCCCACCCTGGGCCCGGCGCCGACGCCGGTCCGGACGGTCGGTGGGGCCGGGCTGGAGACGGGGGAGGCCGTGGACGGTCCGGGCGCCGACGGGGCCCTCGCGCCGTCGCACGGACACCTGGCCACACCACCGGAGGCCCTCCGTTCGGCCATGGCACGGGCCTGGCAGCACGGCATCGCGCCCGCCGTGCACGCCATCGGCGACCTCGCCGTGACCATGGCCCTGGACGCCTTCGACCACGTCGGCTGTCCGGGCCGCATCGAGCACGCCCAGTTGGTCACCGACGCCGACCTTCCCCGCTTCGACCGACCCCAGCTGGTCACCGGGGTGCAGCCCGCCCACTGCACCGACGACCGCGACGTCACCGACGACCGGTGGGCCGACCGGGCCGCGCGGGCCTATCGCTTCGCCGACCTGGTCGACGCCGGCGCACGCCTGGAGTTCGGGTCGGACGCGCCCGTGTCGCCGCTGGACCCGTGGGCCGCGATCGCCGCCGCCGTGACCCGGACCGCGGACGAGCGGCCCGCCTGGCATCCCGAGCAGGCGCTCGACGCGGCCACGGCACTGGCGGCCTCGGCGCGTGGTCGCGACCGGGTCCGGGCCGGCGATCCGGCTGACCTGGCCGTGCTCGACGAGGACCCGACGTCGTGCGACCCACGGCAGCTGTCGGGATTGTCGGCCTGGGCCACCATGGTGGCCGGACGATGGACCCACCGGACCGAGTGACCGCTGCCTCGGCGGCTGGACCACCGTCCCCCGCCGGTCGGCATGCGGGATCTGCCGGGACCGGCGTGGCGCGACCGGCCTCGTCGCGGGGCGGCGACCGGGGTCAGTCCCGGGTTCGCGTGATGGTCACCGCGGCCTCGGCGACGGGGACCGGGAAGGGCGCCGACGGCTTGTGCACCGTCACGGTCGTGCGCTGGACGCGGTCGTCGGCCAGGACCACCTCGGCGATGCGGGCCGCCAGCGCCTCGATGAGACGCATCGGCGAACCCGACACGACGTCGGCCACCTGCTGGGCGAGCGCGCCGTAGTCGACGGTGTCGGCGAGGTCGTCGGACCGGCCGGCCGCGGCCAGGTCGGCCTCCACGACCACGTCCACCACGAATTCCTGACCGAGTTCGCCCTCGTGCGCCAGGACCCCGTGATGTCCCCAGGTCCGGATGCCGGTGAGGTGGATGGTGTCCATGGCGTGCTCCGTGGTGGGGCGGTCGGGTCGTGCCGGTGACGCGCCGCGCGAGCGCGCCACGGGGGGGCGAGGTCACGACTCCAGCCGCACCGGGTCGGTCGGATCCAGCCGGTCCCGCGTGGCGAACGCGCCCCCGACGGCGACCGCCTGGCGGGTGGCGGCGACCTCGTGGGCCCGCACCACGCTGGCGCCGCGAGCGACGGCCAGGGCGGCGACCGCTGCCGAGGCCGGGTCGCGCTCACGGGGTTCGTCCACCCCGGAGAGGTGGCCGAGGAACGACTTGCGTGATGCGCCGACCACCACCGGGGCGAGTGCCGCGAATCGGTCCACCGCGGCCAGCAGGTCGAGGTTGTGCGCCGTGGTCTTGCCGAAACCGATCCCGGGGTCGATCGCGATCCGGCCAAGGGAGAGCCCCGCGTCGACCAGGTCCGCGAGGCGGTCGGCCAGGAAGGCGGCCACGTCCGCCACCACGTCGTCGTAGACCGGCGCGGCCTGCATGGTGCGTGGCGTGCCCTGCATGTGCATGAGCACGTAGGGAACGTCGCGCTCCACCACCAACGGCAGCAGGTCCGGGTCGAAGCGTCCGGCGGAGACGTCGTTGACGATGGACGCGCCGGCGTCCAGTGCGGCCTCGGCGACCACCGCCTTGGTGGTGTCGATGGAGACCACGACCCCGTCGGAGGCCAGCGCCGCCACCACGGGCACGACTCGCGCCATCTCGGTGGCGGCGTCGACGGCCGCCGCGCCGGGCCGGGTGGACTCGCCGCCGACGTCGATCAGGTCGGCCCCCGCGGCGACCAGGGCTCGACCGTGGGTGATCGCGGGCGTCGGATCGCCGTCGACGGCGAAGGCCAGCCCAGCGTCGGAGAAGGAGTCGGGGGTGGTGTTGACGATCCCCATCACGCCAGGACGCCCGGGCCCGAAGGCCAGGTCGTCGGCCACGTGCCAGTCCATCGCTCCACCTCGCCCGTCCGACCCCCCACGATAGGCGAGGTGGACCGCTCGGCCCGTCCCCACCCGGGTCGCCGCCGGGGTGACCCCGGCGGTGTGGCAGGATCCGCGCGCGTGCGCCATGCTCCCCGTTGACGACCGGAGGCCCCTCATGACGTTCTCGATCGTGGCGCACGACCCCGAGACCGGCCAGGTGGGCCTGGCGGTCCAGAGCAAGGCCTTCGGGGTTGGCCGCATCCTCCACCACGTCCATCCCGGCGTGGGAGCCGTGGCGACCCAGGCGTCGGTCCTGTCGGCCCACGGCACCCGCACGCTGGCCGCGATGGTCGACGGCGCCAGCCCGGCCGAGGCCCTGGCCTCGTCGCTGGACCAAGACGAGGGCCGCGAACGCCGTCAGGTGATCGCGATCGACGTCCAGGGGCGCACGGCCGGGCACACCGGGTCGGCCTGCATCGCGGCGGCCAGCCACCACCTCGACGAGACCTTCGCCGTGGCTGGCAACATCCTGGTCGACGACGAGGTCGTCCCGGCCATGGTCGAGGCCGCGCGCGACCCCAGCCACCGGTCGCTGGCCAGGCGGTTGCTGGCGGTGCTGGTGGCCGGCCAGGCCGCGGGCGGCGACCTGCGCGGTCGCCAGTCCGCCTCGATGCTGGTGGTGGGACCACACGACACCGGCGATCCCCTGGTCGACCACCTGGTCGACGTCCGGGTCGACGACCATGCCGACCCCATCCCCGAACTGGCGCGCCTGCTGGGCATCGCCGAGGCCCACCACGACCTCGAGCGCGCCGAGCACCTGCTGCTGGACGCCGGGTCCGACGGCACCGACGACGACGTGGCGGCGGCGGTCGACCTCCACGTCGCGACGCTGCCTCGACTGGGCGACGATCCCGAGTTCGTGATCTGGACCGCACTGTCGCTGGTGTCGGCCGGACGCGGGGACGACGCCGAGGCGCAGGTCGCGCGGCTCCACGACCATCCCGAGGCCGACCGTTGGCAGGCCTTCACCGCCCGACTCGCCGACGCCGGGATGCTGGACCCCGAGGTCGAGGCCACCTGGTGGTGACGCCGGCGACTCCGCCAGAATCCGGCTCCGCCGCGCGCCAGGGGTGACCCCCACGACCGATGTGGTCGCTCAGCGCACAAGATGGTTGTGCATGCATCCGGTCAGGTCCGGCCCGGCAAGTGGAAGTGCGTTCCTTCCACCGACCAGAGGATTCCCCATGCGCACGTCCCTGACCGCTGCCATCGCTGCCGGCGCCATGCTGCTCGCCGCCGTTCCCGCGGCCGCTGCCCCGACCTCCGGCGTCGCGTCGTCGGGTTCGCTCAAGGCCGGAATCGTCGACGTCGTGCTCGCGGTCTCCGGCGACGAGGGATTCGACAGGCGGAGCCGGGACTTCGACATCCTGCGTGAGGCCCTCACGGCCACCGGCCTGGTCGACGATGTCGCCGCCGCCGACAACGTCACGGTGTTCGCCCCCAACGACCGCGCGTTCGCCCGCCTGGCCGCGGAGCTCGGGTGGGACGGCAAGGGTGGTGAAGAGGCGGCCTTCACGTTCCTGGCCACCAACGTCGACACCGCGACGCTGACCAACGTGCTGCTGTACCACGTCGGCACCGAGCGCCTCCGCCTGACCCAGCTGTACCGGGGCGCCACCGTCTCGACCCTGCTCGGCCCGGACCTGAAGGTGCGCAACTTCCGGGTGACCGACGCCGACACCGACGACCGCGACCCCCGCGTCACCTTCCCCTGGTACGTCCCCGCCAGCAACGGCTCGATCGTGGTCATCGACGACGTGCTCCGGCCCATCGACCTTCCCTGAACCACGAGTCATCCACGAAGCGGGGCCCACGTGGGCCCCGCTTCGTCGTGTCTCCGCCCGAACCCTCCCGAATGCTCCCGACCGCCCGCACCACTCGCGCCACCCACACCCGATGTGAATGCTCCCGACCGATGTGAATCACCACGCCATCCCGGGCAGAGCCACATCACCCGGACGCAGCCACATCACCTGGGCCGGCTCGTCCTCACCGGTCCCTTCCGATGTGAGCGACCACGGCCGATGTGAGCGACCACGGGATCACGGGAGGATCCACATCACCCGGGAGGTGGCACATCGCCGCGGCGTGGCGGGCCGGGGGTCAGTGGCTGTTGGTGAGGAGGGCGAAGGCCTCGGCACGCGTCTTGGGATCGTCGCGGAACAGGCCGCGGACGGTGGAGGTGACGGTCTCGGCCCCGGGCTTGCGGATACCGCGCATCTCCATGCACAGGTGGCGCGCCTCGACGACCACCATCACGCCCTTGGGGTCGAGCTTGGCCTCGATCGTGTCGGCGACCATCGTGGTCATGCGCTCCTGCACGCCCGGCCGCTTGGCGCAGACGTCGACCACCCTGGCCAACTTCGACAACCCGGTGATGCAGCCCTCGTCGTTGGGGAGGTAGGCGACGTGGGCGGACCCGAACCACGGCAGCAGGTGGTGCTCGCACTGGCTGTAGAAGGGGATGTCGCGCATCATGACCAGCTCGTCGTGGCCCTCGGCGAACACGGCCGAGATCACGTCCATGGGTTCGACCAGCAGGCCGGCGAAGATCTCGTCGTACTCGCGCGCGATGCGGGCCGGCGTGTCGGCCAGGCCCTCGCGGTCGGGGTCCTCGCCGATCGCCTCCAACAGCATCCGGACCGCGGCCTGGATCTTGTCATGGTCGAAGGTGCCACGTGGCTCGGCGTTGGTGACGGCCCGCACCCGGGCACGCGAGGCCTCGTGGTGGCCGTCGGCCGGGCGCTCCCCGTCCGCCACGACGTCACCGCCCACCTCGGGTGCGGGCACCTCGACGGTCGCCACGTCGACGTGTGGCACGGTCAGGGCGTCGCCATCGGCGCCGTGGGTCATGCCGACTCGCCTGTCGACTCACCCGTCCTGGCCCCGGGGGGCGCGGGCGGGGGCGGCGAGGAGTGGCCGTTGTGGTGGCCGTTGCCGTTGGTGGTGGTCGGGGCCAGTCGACGCAGCAGCTCCAGCACCCGGTCGGCGGGCTGGCCGTCGGGCGGGACGGCTGCTCGCGACGGACGCGGGTTGGTGGTCGCCAGGATCTCATTGAGGCGGTCGCCCTCGAGCGTCTCCTCCTCCAGCAGCGCCTGGCCCATGGCCTCGAGCACGTGGTCGTTGTCGACCAGGACCTGGAGGGCCTCGTCGTGGGCCTGGTCCAGCATCGCCCGGATCTCGAGGTCGATCTGCTCGCCGACCTTGGCCGAGTAGTCCGGGGTGTGCCCGAAGTCGCGTCCCAGGAACGGCTGCGAATCCGTCTGGCCCAGCAGGATGGGTCCGAGCCGGTCGCTCATGCCGTACTGGGTCACCATCTCGCGGGCGAGGTGGGTGGCCTTCTGGATGTCGTTGGACGCACCGGTGGTCACGTCACCGATCTTGATCTCCTCGGCGACCCGACCACCCAGCATCATCGCCAGCTTGTCGGTCAGCTCACCCCGCGTGTTGTAGGACTTGTCCTCGGTCGGCAGCGCCATCGTGTAACCCCCGGCGCGACCGCGCGGGATGATGGTGATCTTGTGCACGGGGTCGTTGTGCGGCAGCGCGTGGCCCACGATCGCGTGGCCGGCCTCGTGGTAGGCCGTGATCGTGCGCTCCTTGTCGCTCATCAGCTTGGTCTTGCGCTCCGGACCGGCGATGACGCGGTCGATCGCCTCGGCGAGCTCGGCCTGGCTGATCTCCTTCTTGCCGAAGCGGGCGGCGAGGATGGCGGCCTCGTTGACGAGGTTGGCCAGGTCGGCGCCGGTGAAGCCGGGGGTCTGGCGTGCCAGCACGCGCAGGTCGATGTCGTCGGCCAGCGGCTTGCCGCGAGAGTGGATCTTGAGGATCGCCTCACGGCCGTGCAGGTCGGGGCGGTCGACGGTGATCTGGCGGTCGAACCGACCCGGACGCAGCAGCGCCGGGTCGAGGATGTCGGGACGGTTGGTGGCCGCGATCAGGATCACCGCGGTCCGCTGGTCGAACCCGTCCATCTCCACCAGCAACTGGTTGAGGGTCTGCTCGCGCTCGTCGTGGCCACCGCCCATGCCGGCCCCACGGTGACGGCCGACGGCGTCGATCTCGTCCATGAAGATGATGGCGGGCGCGTTCTCCTTGGCCTGTTCGAACAGGTCGCGGACACGGGACGCACCGACACCGACGAACATCTCGACGAAGTCGGACCCGGAGATGGAGAAGAACGGGACCCCGGCCTCGCCGGCGACGGCACGGGCCAGCAGCGTCTTGCCGGTCCCGGGCGGGCCGAACAGCAGCGCGCCCTTGGGGATCTTGGCGCCCATGGCCTGGAACTTCTGCGGGCTCTCGAGGAAGTCCTTGATCTCGCGCAGCTCCTCGATGGCCTCCTCGGCCCCGGCCACGTCGGCGAAGGTCACCTTCGGCGCGTCCTTGTTGACCATCTTGGCCTTGGACTTGCCGAACTGCATCACCCGGCCGCCGCCGCCCTGCATCTGCTGCATCAGGAAGAAGAACAGCCCGAAGATCAGCAGGAACGGCAGCATCTGGAGCAGGAAGGTCAGGATCGACGAGTCCTGTTCCGGGTTGACCCGGACCAGGCTGAGCTCACCGTCGGCCACCAACTCGGCGATCTGGTCGCCGTTGATCGCCTCGGAGTAGGTGGTCTGGAAGGCCACCGGGTCGGTGCTGTCACCGCCCTGCGGCTGGTACTCACCGGTGATGATGAACGAGCGCAGGCCGATCTCGAGCCCCGCGTCGCTGGCGTCGTCCTGCTGGGCCTCGTCCCCGATGATCTGGCCGTTCTCGGCCAGGTCCAGGAACCGGGTCACCGGGATGTCCTCGGGCGCCGTCGCCGAGGAGAACAGGTTGAAGGCGAAGAACATGACGACGAGCAGGACCGCGATCCAGAGGAACGGCCCACGGAGGAGTCGTTGGGAGGTCTTCACGGAGGTCTCGCCTTCCCCGGTGGGCGCGGCGAGCGCCACCGGTGTTCGTCGTCGGCACGGCCACCTGGGTGACGGGCCACGCGCCGCGACGGTGGACCGGGAACCCGAACGTGGAGGTTCGTCGTGCGCCCCGGTCCGGCCTGCCGCGACGATGCGTCGGTCGGCGTGTCGGGACGGTGCGTTCGGCGGTGCTCGCGCGGTCGTCGATCGGGTTCGGAGGAATGGACATCGTATCAGGGGGTTCGGTGGCACCTGCCGGGCGGTTCGGTGCCGTGCGACAGACCTGGGCCACCCACGCGCAGGGTTGCTGCGCCACGGGGTCGGGCCGCCGCGGCCGGATCCCTCGAGCAGGACACGCCCACCCACCAGGCGATGGCGGCGACCCCGGTGGGCGGACGTGGCCCCGGGCCACCCGGGGGTGTCGGGGCGTGGACGACCCTACGATCAGATCCTGAGAGGACGCTGAGCCCGTGGCCCCCCGCCCGGTCCGTCCACCCCGACCGTGAAGAGGTCCGCAATGGACGTCGATCGACTGCTGCCCGGGGACGAGGCCACGGCCCTGCTCGACCTCACCACGACGCTGGCCGATCGCGAACTCCGACCGCGCGCGGCCGAGGCCGAGGCGACCGCCACCTTTCCCCGCGACGTCATCGCCACCCTCGGGGGCGCCGGCCTGCTCGGACTGCCCTACCCGGTCGAGCACGGTGGCGGGGGTCAGCCCTACGAGGTCTACCTCCAGGTGCTCGAGGAACTCGCGCGCGCGTGGGTCACCCCGGCCCTGGCCACCAGCGTCCACGTGCTGTCGTGCCACGCGGTGGCGACCGTGGGGAGCGACGAGCAACGACGTCGCCTCCTGCCCGACATGCTCGGCGGCGACCGGTTGGGGGCCTACGCCCTGTCCGAACCCCAGGCCGGGTCCGACGTCGCGGCGATGACCACGCGGGCCGAGCGCGACGGACAGGACTGGGTGCTGACCGGTGGCAAGGCCTGGATCACCCACGGGGGCGAGGCCGACCACTACACCACCTTCGCACGGACCTCCGGGGACCGGACCCGCGGGGTGTCATGCTTCGTCGTGCCCGGCGACGCGGCGGGCCTGTCCTTCGGCGCCCCCGAGCACAAGATGGGCCTGACGGGGTCGACCACCACGACGGTCAACTACGACGGGGTCCGGGTGCCGGGCGGGAACCTGGTCGGTGAGGTGGGACAGGGCATGGCCATCGCGCTGGACGCCCTGGACTCGGGGCGGCTGGGGATCGCCGCGATCGCGACCGGCCTGGCCCAGGCCGCACTGGACGCCGCGGTGGACTACGCCCACGACCGCGAACAGTTCGGGCGACCGATCATCGACCACCAGGGGCTGGCGTTCCTGCTGGCCGACATGGCGGCGCGTGTGGCCCAGTCCCGGGCCACGGTGCTGGAGGCGGCCCGCCGGCGCGACGCCGGGCACGACGTCGGACGCGCGGCCGCCATCGCCAAGTTGACCGCGACCGACAACGCGATGGCCGTCACGACCGACGCCGTGCAGGTGTTCGGCGGCTACGGCTACACCCGCGAATACCCGGTCGAGCGCTACATGCGCGAGGCCAAGGTCATGCAGATCTTCGAGGGCACCAACCAGATCCAGCGCCTGGTCATCTCCCGCACCCTGTGACCGCGGCGATCGAGTCCCCGAGGGAGCCCACGTGGGCGACGCCCTGTCCGCGGACATGCCCGGGGGCCACCACCACCCGATCCACGACCTGTTCGAGCACCTCGCACCTGGGCGGCCCAGACACCGCCGAGGCCATCGCGGCCGGATCGGGCTGTCGGATCGGACTGGCCCTGGTGCCGACCCTGGGCGCCCGGCACGTCGAGCCCGGAGCCCAACCCGCCTGATCGAGCTGACACGGGGAAAGTGCACGAGGTCTGCCAACCGTCGCGGACCGGTCACTGCCCTGCCGTCGTCCCGACACATTCCGGGGGCATCATTCCCGTCACTCCGTGCAGTGGGGCTGGAACCACACGGAGGCATCCGGTCGTCGACCGGGTGTTGGTTGCGCCGCTCGGCGCCCGAAGCAGGAGTCGAACCACCATGACCTCGTCGCCACCATCCTCCCGGACCGCCGCCGGGTCCGTCCCGGCCGAACCCGGCCCTGCCACCGTCCGGACCCGCCGACGGCGACCGCGTCGCCTCCGCCACGTCCTGGTCACCGCCGCGCTGTTCACCCTCGTCGCCAGCCCCGCGCTGGCACAGGACGCCGCCACGGTGCAGACCAACCTCGACAACGTGTGGATCCTGCTGGCCGCCGTCCTGGTGATCTTCATGCAGGCAGGCTTCGCCCTGGTCGAGGCCGGCATGACCCGGGCCAAGAACGTCGCGAACATCTTCATGAAGAACCTGATGGACTTCACCGTCGGCGCGATCGCCTTCTTCGCCGTCGGGTTCGCGATCGCCTACGGCGGATCGATGGACGGTGCCGGCGCCCTGTTCGGTGCCAGCGGGTTCTTCCTCGGGGAGGGCGCGTTCACCTACGGCACCCTGACCGTGCCCGTCTTCTTCATGTTCCAGGTCGCCTTCGCGGCCACGGCGGCCACGATCGTGTCGGGGGCGATGGCGGAGCGCACGAAGTTCCGGGCCTACCTGGTCTACAGCGTCGTCATCTCGTTGATCATCTACCCGGTGGTGGTCCGCTGGCAGTGGGGCGGGGGGTGGCTGTTCCAGGGCATCGGCCTGCCGACCGGCTTCCACGACTTCGCGGGCTCGAGCATCGTGCACATGGTCGGTGGCGTGGCGGCCTTCTGGGGCGCCCGCGCGCTGGGTCCACGGCTCGGCAAGTACCGGCCGGACGGCACCTCGATGACCATCCCCGGTCACAACCTGCCGTTCGCGATCCTTGGCTGCTTCATCCTGTTGGTCGGCTGGTACGGGTTCAACCCGGGCTCGGAACTGGCCGCGGACGGCGCGATCGGTGGCATCGCACTCACGACCACGCTGTCGGCCGCGGCCGGGGCCGTGACCGCGATGGCGACGGTGTGGCTGCGGACCGGCCGGCCCGACGTCGGCATGACCGGCAACGGCCTGCTGGCCGGACTGGTCGGCATCACGGCGGGGACCGCGGCGGTGACCCCGCTGGGCGCCCTGGCGATCGGCTCGATCGCGGGCGTGCTGGTGGTCGTGTCGTGTGCGTTCGTCGACGAGCGGCTGCACGTCGACGATCCGGTGGGCGCGATCTCGGTCCACGGCGTGTGCGGCGCGTTCGGAACCATCGCCGTGGGCCTGTTCGCCAGCGCGGACGTGGACGGCTTCTGGCAGCGCGGGCTGTTCTACGGGGGCGGGACCGACCAACTGATCGCCCAGGTGGTCGGCGTGCTCGCGATCGCGGCATGGGTGTCGGTCACCTGCTGGGCGCTGTTCGCGGTCCTGGGCCGTGTCGGCGGCCTGCGGGTCGAGGCGCACGAGGAGCAGCAGGGTCTTGACGTGCTCGAGCACGGCACGGCGGGTTACCCGGAGGGCTTCGGCCGCTGGGCCCCCGAGCCACCGGCCGAACCGGCCCGACGCGAGGAGCCCGCACCGGTCCCGGTGGGCTGACGGCGATCCGGGCCGGGCGGTCGTCCGTCCGGCCCGGTCAGCCCCCGCTCATCCCCCGGCCGCAGGATCGTGCGACCACGGGGTCCCGAAGCGGGCGTGGTGGGCCACGTCGGCGACACCGCGACGGGGCCGGGACCGGGCACTGCCCATCCGGGTCTCGTCGACGGCCGGGTGTCCGAGGCTGACGACGCCGACGAAGGACCGCCCGGGCGGGATGTCGAAGGCCGCACGCACGGCATCGTGGCGTGGCACCGGCACCCCGAACAGGCACGCACCCAGGCCCTCGTCCACGGCGGTGAGCAGCACGAGCAGGGCGGCCATCCCGGTGTCGACGTCCCAGTAGTCCACCGGCCACCGACCCTCGTCGCGGTCGGCCTCGCCCTTGTCGGGTTCGGCGTAGCGGTCGAGGTAGGCGTCCTTGTCGGCCAGGCACACCACCAGGACGGGTGCGTCGCGCATGCCCGCCAGCCAGGTGTCGACCTCGCCGGTGGCGGTGGCGTCCGTGGCAGCCTCCCAGTAGCGCTGCCGATCGGCGGGGGCGTCCAGCACCAGGAAGTCCCACCCCTGGCTGAAGCCGGCCGACGGGGCCCGGATGGCGTGGGCAAGGGCGCGCTCGACCACCTCCGGTGACACGGGCCGGTCCGGGTCGTAGTCGCGCACCATCCGCCGCCGACGCACGACCTCGCGGAACTCCATCGGGTCCTCCTGGTCAGGGGATCCGCCGCACGTGCGCCGGACGGACCTACTCGTAGACCTCGGGCTTGAGCGTGCCGATGAAGTCGAGGTTTCGGTAGTGCTCGTCGTAGTCCAGCCCGTAGCCGATCACGAACACGTCCGGAACCTCGAAGCCGACGTACTTCACCGGGATCTCGACCCGTCGTCGGGAGGGCTTGGTCAGCAGCGTCATGACCTCGATCGAGGCTGGCCGCCGCGAGCGCAGGTTGCCCAACAGGTAGTCCAGGGTCAGCCCGGAGTCGATGATGTCCTCGACGATCAGGACGTGGCGATCCTCGATCTCGGTGTCGAGGTCCTTGAGGATGCGCACCACGCCCGACGAGGTGGTCGCGGCGCCGTAGGACGACACGGCCATGAAGTCGACGCTGGTGGGCAGTCTGAGCCGTCGGGCCAGGTCCGACATCAGCACGTAGGCGCCCTTGAGCACCCCGACGATCAGCAGGTCGTCGACGTCGGCGTAGTCGTCCTCGATCTGTCGGGCCAGCTCGTCGAGTCGCGCACGGATCCGTTCCGACGACACCAGCACGTCGTCGATGGTGCCGGCGAAGGACGGCGGCAGGGCGGCGAGATCGTCGTTCACGAGGGTCCTCACGGGTCGGGGAGGGTGGCGCGACCACGACGACAGCCGCCGGCCCGGGGTCTCCGCCCGGGCACAGCCAGCCTAGGACCGCGTCCCGGGGCATGTGGGTCCCCGGCCCAACCCCGCGTCACCGCGACGCGACCGGATGGCCGGCGCGGTCTCGGGTGCGGTGTCGGGTGGGCCCGGGACCCGGAGCAACGACCGGCGAGGCGAAACACGGTCGTCACACCACGCACACGGTCCCGTAGCGCGACGCTCGTAGCGTCCGTTCCACGACCTTCCCATCCGACCGAGACACCGCACCACCAACCCGGGAGCTCGACGGCCACGGACCACGACCGATCCGCCGTCGACTCCCACGGACGAAAGGCCGGCCGTGTCCACTGCTCCTGCCACCCCCGTCTGCCGCATCGGTGACCTCGTCCCCCTGCGTGGCGTTCCCGCCGTGGTCGGCGGCGAACCCGTGGCCCTCGTCCTGGTCGACGACCGGGTCCACGCCGTCGGCGACGTCGACCCCGTCTCGGGCCAGACCAACCTGCATCGTGGACTCGTCGCCCAGCGTGGCCGCGTCGCCGTGCTGGTGTCCCCGATGGGTGAGCACGCCTTCGACCTGGACACCGGTGTCGCGCTGGAGGACCCGACGGTCACCGTCGACATCCACGACGTCGACGTCCGCGCCGGCGTGGTCGTCGTCCGACTGCGGGACCACCACCCGGACGAGGCCCTCGCGGCCTGACCTGCCGGGGTCAGCGCAGCCGCCGGACGACCAGGTGCAGTTGGGGCACCGCTCGACCGGTGCGCAGTGCCGGTTCGTCGGCCACCAGGCCGGGGACCCACAGCACCCGGTCCTGCGTGGCCACGATCGGCAACAGGTCACGGGCGGGTCGGGGGACGCCCGCGTCCACGAAGACGTCCTGGAGCTTGCGCGTCCCGGCACCGGTGGTGACCCGGTCGCCCGGACGCCTGGGGCGAACGACCAGCCGGGGGATGCGTTCCCCGAGGCCGCCCAGGACGACCTGGCACCGCTCGGCGTCGCCGCCGGGTGGCGCGAGGTCGTCGGGGACCCGGACCCGCGGCGGCTCCCACGCCGACAACAGCCCGAGCTGGCCCGTGCGCGTCGCCGACGCCTCGCTGGTCGCCTCCAACAACCAGTTCGCGGCCGGCCACGCCGTCCGGCCGTCGACGACCAGGTCCACGTGGGCCGGTCGTGCCAGGTCCAACGGGGCCAGCGCGAGCCACCCGCCGGCCGCGACCGCCTCGGCGCCCGGCAGGTCCACCGACCCTCGCACCAGGGCCCGGACGGACTCGACCTCGGCGGCCGTGGGACCGCGGGGATCGCGACGCACGGCCATCACCATGGTCCGCACCAGGCGGCGGGCGGCCGCGGCGGGCTGGTCGGCGAGCACGCCCAGCGGGACGGCCAGTACCGGCCCGACCCGGCGCACCACCGCCTCCACCAGGTCGTCGGTCAACCGGGCCAGCCAGGCCTCGTCGGACCGTGCCAGGTCGCCCAGCCGCGCAAGCGCCCCCACCACGTCGGGTCCCAGGGTGGCCATGCCGGGCATGACGTCGTGCCGGAGTCGGTTGCGGGCCAGCGTCGTGTCGTCGTTGGTGGGGTCGCGGGCGACCTCGTGACCCTCCTGGTCCACGAATGCGTGCACGTCGGAGCGTCGCAGCCGCAACAGCGGCCGGGCACGACCATGGGCGGCCGGGTCCATGCCGGCCAGGCCTGCGACGCCGGTGCCGCGGGCCAGGCGCAGCACCAGGGTCTCGGCCTGGTCGTCGGCGGTGTGGCCGGTCAGCACCCAGCGTGCTCGCACGGCGCGGGCCACGCGTTCCAGGGCCGCCCACCGCTGGTGGCGAGCCGCCGCCTCGGGTCCGTCCCCCGACGGCTCGACGGTCACGTCCTCGACCGACAGCGGCGCCCCCAGGAACCGGGCGGTGGTGGTCACCGCCGCCACGTCACCACGGTCGTCACGCAGGCCATGGCGAACGTGGACCAGGTGCAGGTCGAGGTCGGGACGGGCCTCGGCCACCAGGAACGCCAGCGCCGTGGAATCGGGCCCGCCGGACACCGCCACCACGACGGGGGCGTCGGTCGGGATCGCCTGCAACCCCGCTCGGGTGGCGTCGACGAGTTCTCCCCGGGTCCGACCGGGTGGGAGGGCCCCGACCACCTCGGAGGCTCCACGCGGTGACGACGGGGAGGCCACGTCAGCGTGCCCGCTGCGACACGACCGGCCGCGACCGGTTGCGCCCACGACCGAGCCGGGCCGGGGTGGTCGTCACCGGGGCGTTGCCGACCGGGCGTGCCACGATCAGCCCGTGGTCCGTTCGATCCATGCGGCCGGCTCCTCCAGCTCGTCGGTCCGGGGGAGGTTGGCGGGGTCGGCAAAGGCCCGGTTGAGGGTGTCGATGCCCCCCAGGTCGATCACGCCGCGGACGAACTCCTCGCCACGTGCGTACTGCTGGCGCTTCAGGTCCATGCCGGCCACGGCGGTCAGGATCCGCGTCGTGAGGTCACCCCGTCGGGACTCCAGGGCCTCACGGACGCCCTCCGGGTCGGCCACGACCGACTCGGCGGCCAGCGACATGGCCGCGTTGCCATGGCCCTCCAGCAGGCTCATCAGGCCCTGCGCGCGATCCATGATGTCCTGTTGTGGCGGCGTCAGGATCGTGTCGAGCAGTGGCTGGATCGACCCTTCGTCGATGACGGCTCGCACGGCCGCCGGCAGCGACGTCGCGACCTCGCGGACGCGGTCCGGGTCGAGGTCGACCTTGTCGACGTAGTCGTCGAGCAGCGACCGCAGGTGGTCGCCGAGCCAGGGGGTGGCGTCGAACTGGAGCCGATGGACGATCTCGTGGAGGACGACGCTGCGGCGCAGGTCGTCGGCACGCGGTCCGAACTCCTGGGCGAGGTCGAGCACGTTCGGGCCGACGATGACGAGCTGGCCGGTGCCGGAGCCGGCCAACGGCAGGATGAACTGGCCCAGCACCTTGGTCGACAGGAGCCCGAACAGCGCACCCATCTGCGTGCTCAGGACGCGACCGGCCAGCGCGGACCGACGCGGCATCCGGTCGGAGAGTCGGGCCACGACCGGTCCGACCGTGGCCAGGTTGGCCCGGATCCATCCCAGTCGGCCCACCACGTTCCCGCGGGTCGGCGCCAGCCCCTCGCCCAGCCCGCTCCAGTCGCGCGCGGCCCGGTCCAGCTCGTCCCACTCGGCCGCGACCTTGCGCTGGAGGTCGGCGGCGGCCTCCGGGTCCGACACCAGGCCGGGGAGGACCAGTCGTGCGGTGGACAGGGCCGTGGACACGTCCAGGGTTGGCATGGGGATCCTCGGACGTGGTGGTGGACGACGGTCGGTGGCGGCCGGCCCGGACGGGCCCGTGTTGGCCGAGTGCCGATCCCGGGGCGCCCGACCGGTGACCGCTGCCCCGAGCGGGCGGTCGCGGGGTCGCGGTCCGCGGCGGTGGTCAGGAGGCCGACGGCTCCTTGCGACGTCCCACCATCAGCCAGTACAGCAGACCGAGCACGCCCAGTCCGCCGACCGTCAGGACGGCAAGGCCGACGGCGGCGCCCCACAGGAAGTTGGGTTCGTAGTCCTCGGGGCGGTTGGCGTTGCCCTGGTCGTTGGCGCCACCCGGTTCCAGGCCCCCGATGTCCTCGCCGGCCTCGGTCGCCAGTCGCACGGTGTCGGCCGGCAACGCCTGGGCGCTCGCCGCCTGCACGGGCAGCAGCAGCGCCATCCCGAGCACGATGGGCAACAGGAGGGTGTGCAGGATGCGACGCATGACGGCCTCGTCGTCGACGGAACGACGGGCATCCTACCTCGCGTCGACACGACGTCCTGCGGGGGCGCGCCGCGCAGGAGTCCGCCCGGGCCGACCAGCCGGCCACGCACGGGTGACCCGGACGCCCGCCGGGTGCTCGCGCCAGCCCCAGGGGTGCGCGCCGCCCGCAGTCGCAAGCGGTGGACGCACGACGCGGCCCACCATCGTGACGGGAGGAACCCGGTGGCCGCTCACCGAGACCACGGGAAGGTGGGGTGCTCGTGAAGGGAATGAAAAGACACTTGAATTATTGTCTTGACACCAGAACGCCCTCCACCTAGGATCAGCACAAGCCGCCTCGAGCCGCGGTCCCGGGCTCAGCAGCGCCGGGACGAGCCTGCCATACTGCTCGCGTGGTCCTGCTGCGTGGACCGTCCGAGGCGACCAGGCGCCACACGCCGACGCCGTGAACCACAGGGAGCACACACCATGCCCGACGACATCGAGTGGCTGAGCACCAAGGAGGCGGCTGGCCGCCTCGGCTTGACCACGCGCACGGTCTATCGGCTCATCGACGACGGCCAGATCCCCGCGTACAAGTTCGGGCGCGTCATCCGGCTGCAGGCCGACGAGGTGGACGCGTTCATCAACGCCGCACGCATCCAGCCCGGCGACCTCGAACACCTCTACCCCACGACGGCCGGCCAGGCCGACCTCGAGGGCTGACCACACGCTCGCGGCGTGCTGTCGGCGGGCCCGGTGAGCGCCGGGCCCGCCGACGTGCGTGCCCACACCTCCACCCCTGCCCCCGGATGACGGCATTGCTACGGTGCCGGACATGACGACCTCGTCGACCACCGACCGACCCGACGCCGTGGATGCCGTCGGCGCCGACCACGTGCACGAGGTCTCGGCCGACCGGCTGCGCCAGACCCGCCAGCGCTACACCCGGGGTCGCCGCGTGCTGGTCCAGCAGCTGCTCGACCTCGACGGCCCGGCCACCATCCCGGAGCTGCTCGACGACGGCAGCCCGTCCTCCACGTCCTCGCTGTACCGCAACCTCGCCATCCTGGAACAGTGCGGCGTGGTCCACCGCGTGGTCGCGGTCGACGACACCGCCCGCTACGAGCTGTCGGAGGAACTGTCGGGCCACCACCACCACCTGGTGTGCCGGGAGTGCGGTCGCATCGCCGACCTGACCCTGACCGACGACGTCGAGCAGGCGCTCACCCGGGCTGCGGACCAGGCCAGCCGCACCAGCGGCTTCCGGGTGGCGGCACACAACCTGGAGATGGTGGGGACCTGCGAGGACTGCGCACCCGAGCATCATCCCGACGCCCACCCCCGTGCCGACGGGGGCGCCGCGCGCTGACCTGCGCCGGTCGTCAGGTCGTCGCGCGAAGCCGTCGGGCGGCACCCGCGAGCTCCCGGACGGCCAGCACGACGAAGAACGCCGCCACGCCGACGAACGCCACGGCCGGCGAGGCGGCCACGCCCAGGTGGTACGACGCCAGCAACCCGACCACCACCGCGACGACGCCGACGCCGACCCCCACGGCCATCATCACGGGGACACGGCGGGCGACCAGCGACGCGGTCGCGGGCGGCGCGACCAGCAACGCGAACACCAGCAGGGTGCCCACGGTCCGGAACGACGCGACCACCGCCACCCCCACCAGCGCCAGCATCGCCAGGTGGACCAGCGCCGGTCGCAGCCCCAGGGCCGCCGCGGTGTCCTCGCTGTAGGCCAGTGCGAGGAACGCCCGGTAGCCGACGACGGTGGCGGCCACGACCAGGACGGCGGCCACGCCGGTGACGACCAGGTCGCTGCGATCCACGGCAATGGCGTCGCCGAACAGGATGCCGGACAGGTCGGTGGCGTAGGCCCCGCCCGCCGAGATGATCGCCACGCCCAACGCCAGCATGCCCACGAACAGCAACCCGATCCCGGTGTCGCCCGACAACCGGGTCCGTCGTCGGACGAGGTCGATGCCCGCCAGCATGGCTGCACCGGACACGGCGGCCCCCAGGGTCACGCTCCCACCCAGCACGACCGCCAGTGCGATCCCCGGCAGGACGCCGTGGGCGAGCGCGTCACCGAGGAACGACAGGCCCCGCAGCACCACCCAGGTTCCCACCAGCGTCGTGGTGACCACCGTGAGGACGCCGGCGACCAGGGCCCGCACCATGAACCCGTGGTCCAGGAACGGATCGACCAGCAGGTCCATCAGGTCCATGCCGTGGTCCGATCCCGCCGGGTGCGATCCGGTCGGGTGCGATCCGGTCGGGTGCGATCCGGTCTGGTCGCCGAGCTCGACGGGGGCATCAGCACGATCCCAGGGCCACGGCCAGGCGGTCGGCCACCGTGGTCATCAGCTCGTCGTAGCTGCGCACGCCCGATGGGCCACCCAGCGCCGACAACGGCAGGGACAGCACCACGAGGCCGGTGGCATCGGTGGCCACGGCGTCGGCGAGTCGGGTGCTGGCGGTGTCCTCGACGACCAGCGCGGCGATGTCGGCGTCGGCCACGACGTCGAGCCCCGCAGCCAGGTCGCGGGCACTCGGATCGGCATCGCTGGACGTCCCGGGGATGACGGTCACGGGCACCTCCAGGCCGTAGCGGTCCCCGAAGTAGTGCAGCATGTCGTGGTTGGCGGCCACGCGACGACATGCTGCCGGGATCGTGTCCATGGTGGCCGCGACCTCCCCGTCCAGGGCCTGCAGGTCGGTCGCGAGCCGGTCCGCACGAGCCTGCCACGGACCGGGGGTGATGTCGTCCAGCGCATCGGCCACCACGCCCGGCACACGCGACATGCGGTCGGCGTCCAGCCACACGTGCGGGTCGAGGGTGCCGTGGTCGTGGCCGTCGTCGACGGCGTGTCGCTCGGGGGCCGCGACGTCGCCGTGGCCGGGCTCACCGGCATGGTCGTCCTCGCCCGACGGGTCGTCGTCACCGTGCCCGCCATCGGCGTGGTCGTCGTCACCGTGCTCGTCGTCGGCATGGTCGTCGTCACCGTGGCCGTCGTGTCCCGCCTCGAGCGGGTCCAGGTACTCCCCGACACGCAGGACCGGCACGCCGGACTCCTCGGCCTGGTCCAACGCCTCGCTGATGCCGGCCTCGAGGCCGAGGCCGTTGGCCACCACCAGGTCGACCGAGCCGAGTTCGGCGACGTCACGTGCCGACAGCTGGAAGGTGTGGGGGTCCTGTCCATCGCCCATCAGCACGCTGGTGGTCCCGTCCCGATCCACGACGTCGTCGACCAGGTCACCGAGCACGCCGGTGGTCGCGACCACCCGGACCCCGTCGGACTCGGCCGGTTCTGCCACCGATGCCGTGCAGGCCGACGTCGCGACCACCACGGCCACGCCGATGGCCATGGGCACGCGGGACCGCACCCACGCCGGGAGGACGCGGGGGGGTCGGTGCGGGCTGGCGATCATGGCGGCTCGTGGCGAGGTGGCTCGGGCGACCGGGTCCGGATGCCCACGTGCGCCCAACGTACCAAAATGGGAATCATTCCCAAAACGGTTCCCGACTTCCGCCGGTCATCGGTACCGTGCCGCCATGCCACTCCCCGACCCGCCCGCCCCCGGCACCAACGCCGTGCCGTCGTCCCACGCTGCCCGTCGCCCGACGCCCGTCGCGCCGGCGGACGACAAGGCGTACGACACGGCGGACGACACGGCGGGCGAGCGACGTGGCGTCGCGGCCAGGGGGCGAGGGGTCACCGTCCGACACGGCGACGTCGTGGCCCTCGACCATGCCGACTTCACCATCCCGCGTGGCGAACTGACCGCCGTCATCGGCCCGAACGGCTCGGGAAAGACCACCCTGCTCCGGATCCTGGGCAACCTGATGGTGGTCGGTTCGGGTGACCTCGAGGTGCTGGGCGCGCCACCCGGGCGACGCCGACGAGACGTCGCGCACGTGCTCCAGTCCACCCACGTCAACGCGGCCCTGCCGCTGACGGTGCGGGAGGTGGTGACGATGGGTCGCTACGCCCATGTCGGGCTGCTGGGCCGCATGGGCCCGACCGACCGCGACGCGGTCGACGAGGCCCTGGCGCGGATGGACGTCACCGACCTGGCCGGCCGCCAGGTCGTGGAACTGTCCGGTGGCCAACGCCAACGGGTGGCCGTGGCCCAGGGGCTGGCCCAGCAGGCCGACCTGCTGCTGCTCGACGAACCGGTCACCGGCCTGGACGCCCCCAGCCTCGACCGGATCACCCACATCATCGGCGAGGAGGTCGCGGCCGGCCGGACCGTGGTGCTGACGACCCACGACATCGCCGAGGCGGCGGAGGCCGACCACGTGGTGCTGCTGGCCGGTCGCGTCGTCGCCACGGGCACGCCCGACCACGTCCTGACCCATGACCACCTCTCCGCGGCCTACGGCGCCATGACCTTCACCACCGCCGACGGCACGGTCGTCATCGGCGACCCGCACGTGCACGGCCGACGCCACCGCCACTGACCCGACCCGCTCCGTCAGGCCGGGCGGACCACGGGGCGTCGGGGTCGATGGCGGACCTGGTCCACGACGAACACGACCAGGGCGATCCAGATCAGTACGAAGCCGACCACGCGTCCCGGGCCGAAGTCCTCCCCCAGCACGACCACCCCGGCCAGGAACTGCAGCACCGGGGCGAGGTACTGCAGGAAGCCCAGCACCGACAACGGCAGGCGCGTGGCCGCACCGGCGAACAGCAACAGCGGGATCGCCGTGACCGGCCCCGTCGACACGACCAGCAGCGCCAGGGAGGGAGGACCCGTGGCCAGCGCGCCTCGCCCACCGACCACGACCAACCACGCGATCGCGGGGAGCAGGACGAAGGCCGTCTCCAGCGCAAGGCCCTCCAACGCCGGCACGCGCACCGAGGACTTCACGAGGCCGTAGCAGGCGAAGGACCCGGCCAGCACCAGCGCGATCCACGGGACCCGGCCGGTCAGTGCGGTCATCGCGACGACGCCGACCGTGGCGATGCCCACCGCGACCCACTGGGCGCGGCGCAACGACTCCTTGCGCACGACCACGCCCAGGACCACCGTCACCAGCGGGTTCACGAAGTACCCCAGGCTGGCCTCCACGACCTGGCCGTTGGTGGTGGCCCAGATGTAGACGTACCAGTTGGCCGTGATCAGGACCGACGCCAGCGCCAGCAGACGGGCCTCACGCGGTGCGGGTCGCAGGGCCCCGCGCAACCGACCGGTCGCGGCCAGCACGACCACGCAGAACACCGTCGACCACACGATGCGATGGGCCAGGACCTCGTCGGCGCCCTGGGAGTCCAGCAACGTCCAGTACAGCGGGAGCAGGCCCCAGGTCCCGTAGGCCGCGACCCCGTAGGCCCAGCCACGCTCGACGCCGCCCGACCGCGCCGGGGCCGGCGGCGGCGTCACGTCCACGACGCCACGCGACGCGCCAGGTTCACGCCGGACGGAAGTCGGGCCGCCCCAGCGCGTCCAGTCGGTCCAGGCGAACCGACAGGCGCTGGCCCAGGCGCAGGGCCCCGTCGGTCGTCTCGGTGCCGTCGGCGGCGACCTTCAGGCTGCGCTGCTCGGAATCGAAGCGGTTGGCGGGCACCATCCCGGACACGCCCGCCGCGGGCAGGCGGACCCGCGCACCGTTGCCGGTCAGCCCGGTCACCACCGCGGTCGCCGGCCACCGGACGGCGCCGCGCTCGAGCAGGACCGACCACAGGGCATTGCGCTCCAACGCCTGGGCGTGACCTGCGGCACCGGCGCGGGCGTCCAGCCATCCGGCCAGCGCGGCCAGCCGGGTGCGGTCGTAGGGCAGGGCCTCGCCCGCCAACGCGGCCCGCACCTGGCGGTGCACGACCAGGTCGGTGGCCCGCCTGATCGGTGACGTGAACTGGGTGTAGGCGGCCGACTTGAGACCCTCGTGGCCCGACGGCTCGGACGCGGTGTGGGCGCGTGCGACCGCCCCGGCGGCGGCCGTGGCGAGCAGGTCGGCGTCCCCGACCCGGTCGGCCTCCCGCAGCCGGGCGACGGCGTCCAGCACGTCGGACGGTCGCGGCGGCTCGGGCAGCTCGACGCCCGCCGCCTCGGCGGCCACGCGCACCCGCTCCAACCGGTCCGGGTCGAACCCGAGGTGGCTGCGGAACAGCAACGGGATGTCATGCTCGACGGCCCAGGCCGCGACCGACTCGTTGGCCGCCACCATCAGGCGCTCAACGACCTGCTGCGCGGCCGGGTGGGGGTCGGCCGGGACGGCGCGGATCTTGCCGTCGAGCACCGCGGCCTCCAGCTCCGCCGGCTCGAACAACGACTCCAGGGTGTCCCGGGCATCCCGTTCCACGCCCAACCGACGTGCGGCCTCGGCCAGCGCCGCCACGGTTGCCGAGACCGCGTCGACGGTGTCCTCGTCGGCACCCGACGGACCATGTGCACCGGCCAGCAGGTGCGTGGGGTCGATCCCGTCGAGGAAGGCCGACACCGCGGCGTAGGACAGCCGCGCGGTGCTGCGGATGACGCTCAGCGACAGGGCCACGTCCGACAGCGACCCGTCCGGCGCGACCTGGCAGGACACGGTGATGGCGCCGCGCTCCTGGCCGGGCAGCAGGCTGACCAGGTCCTCGGACAGGGCCGGGTCGAGCATCGGGGCGTTGCCACCCACCGCGAGGTAGGTCGTGGTCCCCATGGTCAGGGCGTAGTCGTCGGCGGGCGAGCCCATGCCGATGGCCCCGGCGGGGTCGGCGATGTGGACGTAGAGGTCCACGGCGCCCTCGGGCGTGCCGTCCCAGGCAGCCGACAGCGCGTCGTCGAGGTCGCGGGAGCGATCGTCGTCGATGGTCACGGCGACGCTGTCACGCCAGTCCAGGCCCGCCAGCTCACGCCCGGGGATCGTGCCCTCGACGTCCAGCCCTGCCGCCATGCCGGGACGTCCCGAGGCCAACTGGCCCTGTGCACGCAACGCCGTGCCCAGGGTGGCGGCCGGCGACAGCCCCACGTCGGCGGGGCCCGGGTCGAGCACGTCGGGGGCCACCCCGCCGTGGGCGATGGTGATGGCCCGGGCGCGGATGGCGGCCGGGGCGGCGGTCGGTGTGGGCCCGGCGACCAGGTTGGCCGCGCGTGCGCGACCGTCGTCCTCGGCGCCCAGCATCACCACGACCTGGCGGCCGTCCACGCGGGTGAGGCGGTCGACCATGGAGGGCGCGACCTCGAGGCGACCGGACCCCAGGCGTGGGTCCGGGATCACCGTCGTCGTGCCGGCGAAGGTGGCCACGGTCCCGACCAGGAAGCGACGCGGCCGGGCCAGCAGCGCGAGCCGCGTGACGTTGATGCGCTGGCGGTCGTCGACCTCCACGGTGGCCGTGACGCGGTCGTCGGCCAGCCAGCCACCCGCGAGGTCCGGCGGCACGAACCCGGAGTCGGCGGAGACGGGGGAGCCGCCCTCGACGGGGACCGAGACCTCCTCGTCGAAGTCGACGAAGCCGAAGCCACGTGGGTGGGGCGAGTAGCGACCGGAAACCTGCACGACAGACACACCTGGGGAAGGAGAAGGGCGAACGAGGCGGTCACGGTACCCCCACCCGATCGCCGCGAGTCGTCCCCGGGCCACACGGACCGGCCCCCCGTCGTGCGCCGTGCCGCGTCGAGCGCACCGGAGGCCGACGAGTGCGCCAGTGGCCTCCTAGGGTGGCGACGCATGCTGCCCCCACACGGACCCGACCCCGACCCGCCCGCCGGCCTGTCGTTCCACGACCTCGCCTGGGACGACCTGGCCCCGAGGCGTGCCCACGACGTGGTCCGCCTGCGCGTCGACGTGTTCGTCGTCGAGCAGGCCTGTCCCTACCCCGAGCTGGACGGGCGCGACCTCGAGCCCGGCGCCCGCCACCACCTGCTGGTCACCGACACCGACGCGGTCGCGGCCTACCTGCGAGTGCTCGACGACGTCGTCGCCGGTCCCGCGTCGTCGCGCGAGTCCCCACGTCGGGTGGGAGACCACGCGCCCGGGCAGGCCAGCGACCCGGTGCGCGTGCAGCGTGTCGGACGGGTCGTCACGGCCCCAGACCACCGCCGGCGGGGACTCGCCCGGTGGCTGGTCGACCACGCGGTCGCGGGAGCCCACCGCCCCGTGGTGCTGGACGCGCAGGCCCACCTCGCCGACTGGTACGCGGCGTCGGGGTTCCGCGTCACCGGCCCCGAATTCCTGGAGGACGGGATCCCGCACGTGCCCATGCGCCGCGACCCCGACCCGCCCGGCCCCCGGCCGGCCCGATGACCTCCGGATCGGTCACAGCTCCACGCGCGAGCCCACCTCGATGACCCGGTGCGCGGGCAGGCCGTACCAGGACGCGGCGTCGGTGGCGTTGCGGTGCAGCCGGATGAACAGTCGCTCACGCAGGTGGGAGAAGGTGAACGGGCGGGCCGTGGACGTGAGGTGTTCGCGTCCGAGCACGAACACGGCATCGTCGAGGTCGAACACCGGATCCTCCTGGTCCCGGATGACCGCCACGAGGTCGGCGCGCTGGTCGAACCCGAAACGGACGTCCATCTGCAGCAGGCCGTCGCCGAGGTCGGCCACCGTGGCCTGTCGCGCCCGGGTCACCTGCGGTACCGGTTCGACCGAGATGCTCACCAGCACCACCTGCTCGTGCAGCACGTGGTGCGAGCGCAGGTTGGTCAGCAGCGCCGGCGGGGTCTGGCCCGGGGCGGGATGGAGGTAGAACGCGGTCCCGGGCACGCGTGGGATGCCCGACCGCACGGCCTGGCGCAGGACCTGGCGGGCCGGGACACGGTCGCGCCGCATCCGCCGGGCGACCAGTCGCCGGCCGTCGTGCCAGGTGCGCATCACGGCGAACACCACGGCGGCCACGACCAGCGGGAACCACCCGCCGTCGGGGATCTTGAGCAGGTTCGCCCCGAAGAACGCCAGGTCCACCACGAGGAAGGCAGCGGCCGTGGCACCGGCCCGGCGACGCGACCAGCCGAGGCGTTGGACCGCCACCACCGCGAACAGCACGGTCGTGATCGCCATGGTCGCGGTCACCGCGACGCCGTAGGCGGCGGCCAGTTTCGACGACGTCCCGAATCCGATCACCAGCGCCACGCAGGCCGCCATCAGCAGCCAGTTCACCACCGGCACGTAGATCTGTCCGGCGTGCTCGTGGGAGGTCTGGCGGATGGCGACCCGCGGGAGGTGGTCCACCTGGACGGCCTGCATCGTCAACGAGAACGCCCCGGAGATCAACGCCTGGCTGGCGATCACGGTCGCCGCGGTCGCGAGCACGACCATCGGCATCGTGGACCACGACGGGCCCATCCGGAACAGCGGGTTGTCGATCGCCCCGGGGTCGCGCAGCAGCAGCGCCCCCTGACCCATGTAGGCCAGCACGAGCGCCGGCATCACGATGCCGAACCACCCCCGCCGGATCGCGCGCACCCCGACGTGGCCCATGTCGGCGTACAGCGCCTCGCCACCGGTCACGACCAGGAAGACCGATCCCAGGCTGGCGAAGCCGGGGAAGCCGTTGGCGGCGAAGTAGCGCACGCCGTGGCGGGGGTCGATCGCGGTCAGGACCTCGGGACGCTGCAGGATCTGGCCCGCGCCCAGCACCGCCAGCACGGCGAACCAGACCAGCATCACCGGTCCGAAGGCCTTGCCGATGGCCCCGGTGCCGCTGCGCTGGACGCTGAACAGTGCGATCAGGATCACGATGGCCATCGGCACCACCCAGGGTTCCAGGCCCGGGCTCACCACCACGACGCCCTCGACCGCCGACAGCACCGAGATGGCCGGGGTGATCGCCCCGTCGCCGTACAACAGCGCGGTCCCGAACAGGCCGAGCGCGACCAGCACGCGGCCCACCTGGGAGCCGTCGGACGGCCGCATCAGGGTGGTCAGGGCCAGGATCCCGCCCTCACCGTGGTTGTCGGCCCGCAACACCAGCACCACGTACTTGATGGCCACCACGATGATCAGCGACCACACCACCAGCGACAGCACGCCCAGGACGTCGACCCGGTCCACGCCGACGCCGTCCGGGCCCGCGAGCGTCTCCCGGATCGCGTACAGCGGGGACGTCGCGATGTCGCCGAACACGATTCCCAGGGCGGCGAGCAACAGCCCGCCCGCCGCGCCGTGGCCGGGACCCGACGAGCGCTCGGAGGACCCACGGGAGCCGTCGTGCGGCGCGGAGCCAGCTGCCATGGTCAGTCCAGGTGCGACACGGTCGGGCGTCGACGCCGGTCGGGCCCGGGGTCCCGGGGCGACGCGCCGGATCGTAGGGCTCGGTGGTCACGGGGCGCGCACACCGGACCGCCACACGGCCGTGGTGTCGCGATCGCGCGCGACGACACCGACATCCGGAGGGCGGGTCCGGACACGACGACGCCCCCGACGATGTCGGGGGCGTGATCGAGCTGCGGGAGGTCTCAGGCGGCCTCGAGGACCACGCCGTCGAGTTCGCCGGCCACGGCCTGCACGGCGCGCTCGACCGACCAGTCCATGGCGCCCACCAGTTCGCCCACGATCAGGTCGTGGACCCGGTCGGCGGACCGCCGCTCGGTGCTCGAGATGCCACGCTCGCGGTCGCGATACTCCATGTCGCGGTACACGCGCGCCATCTCCACCAGGTCCCCGGACTCGGCGGCCTTGTCGGTCTTGGCGACACGCGAACGCCACGAGGAGGCGTTGGCCACCATCGAGGGCTCGTCGTCGGACAGGGCCGTCAGCGCGGCACGCGCCTCGGCGGGCTCCGACGTCTTGCGCACGTGCTGGAGGAGTTCGTCCTCCGGCAGCAACATGCTGAGGGCGGCACGACCGGACGGCGAGGCGTCGACGCGCAACTCGACGTAGGTGCGCTGCGTCCCGTCGATGGTCCGCTCCTGGGTGCCGACGACGCGGCAGATCCCGTGGAGGGGATGGACGTAGTGGGTGGATGACATGTGAAGACTTTCCCGAGCTCGGTCCCGACAACGGATGGTGCCCACGGTTTGTTCCCGGACGTCCCCACGTGGTGGCCGGACGGGCGGGACCGGGCCCGTTCCGGGACCCGTACGGGGTGATTCGGGACACCAGTCCCGGTGGATTGGTCGATCCCGTGCGCATCCGGCGCACACCGCGGCGTCAGGCCGTGGGCCGGCCGCTCCCCGACCGGACGTCGGTGGCGGGGGCGGTCGGACTCAGGCGTCGACGAGTCGCTGCTCGCGCTTCGCCCGTCGCGCCCGCCGGACCTCGCGCTTGTCGTCGAAGCGCTGGGCCTGGCCGTCGAGGCCCTCGAGGAACTCGGCGAGCTCCCCACGACGCTGCTCGGCGTGGTCGTCGAGACCCTCGACCTCGAACACCTTCCACTTGCGCAGCAGTGGCCACACGACGTCGTCGTGGTGGCCGCGCAGGTCGTAGATCCCGGCGTCGGCGATGATGGCCGAGCTGCGACGGAAGTTGGGCATGCCGGCACCCGGCATCTCGAATCCCGTGACCTCGTCGGCGATCGCGCACACCGTGGCGGACACGTCCACGTGCATCGCGGCCGTCACCATGTCGCGGTAGAAGACCATGTGCAGGTTCTCGTCGGCGGCGATCCGCGCCATGATCCGGTCGGCCACGGGGTCCGCGGAGTAGCGACCGGTGTTGCGGTGGCTGATTCGCGTGGCCAACTCCTGGAAGGCGACGTAGACCATGCCGTGGAGGGTGTCGCGGGCATGGTGGTCGTAGCCGTTGGACATCACCGCCATGCGTCCGCGCTCGAGCTTGACCGGGTCGTGGTTGCGCGTCACGACGAGGTAGTCACGCAGCACGATCGCGTGCCGGCCCTCCTCGGCCGTCCAGCGGTGGACCCAGTCCATCCAGGCCGAGTCGCGCTTGCCGAACATCCCGTGGATCTCGCGGTGGTAGCTGGGCAGGTTGTCCTCGGTCAGGAGGTTGACCTCCAGCGCCGTTCGCGCGACCTGGCCCAGCTGCGGCTGGTCCGGGGTCCAGGGTTCCTTGTCGAAGTCCCGACCCAGCGACCACGGGATGTAGTCGTGCGGGAACCACTCCTCCGCCACGTTGGTGTGGCGGTCCAGGAGCCGTTCGGCCTCGGGCTCGAGTTCGTGCAACAGGTCGCGTTCGGTGGTCTCGTGGCTGGCCATGGGATGGGCCCTTCCGGCACTTGACGCGGGCATCAACTTACGCCATCGTAACCTGATGCCCCGGCCGTCGTCGAGCCGACCCCGTCCGTTCGCCCCCGCCCGGTCCCGGGTCAGTCCTCGTCGTCGCCGTCGTCGTTGCCGAACACGGCGTCGACGATCTCCTGGCAGGTCGGGCAGACCGGGTAGCGATCCGGGTCACGACTGGGAACCCACACCTTGCCGCACAGGGCGCGCACCGGCGTGCCCTCGACGTAGGACCGCGCGGCCTCGGACTTGTCCACGTAGTGGGCGAAGCGGTCGTGGTCGCCGTCGTCGACCTGTGGGCGCGTGACCACGTCGGTGTCGGTTCCGGGCGTGGGCGCCACGACCGGGTCGGCGGTCGGCGCGGAGGACGCGGTGCTGGGACTGGACATGGTGGGTCCCCAACTGCTGGCGAGGCTGGTGGCAAGTGGGCTGGCGAGGTCCATCGATGCCGATCCTACGAGCCGCGCGCCCCAGCGTCGAACCGCGATCGCCTCCCGTGGACGACCACCGGGGCCTCCGCGAGGCGCGGCCCACACGGCGATGCCGACGCCCGGATCGGCGCCGTGCACGGCGGTCCCGGTGGTCACACGCCCAGGCCCGTCGCCCACCCGTTCACGCCGACCAGGATCCCGGCGATGCCCAGGACACCGGCCAGCACCCACGGCCCGATCGTGCGCAGCGACTCCGGACCCTCGAACACCAACCAGCCGGCCATCGTGCCACCGATCAGTCCCCCGACGTGACCGCCGATCGAGATGTTGCCCCCGACGAAGGTGAACACGATGTTGAGCAGCAGCAGGGTCCCGATCGAGGTCGACCACGGGTTGACGCCCCGTGCGCGCAGCCCGATCATGGCCGCGCCCATCAGGCCGAAGACCGCGCCAGAGGCACCGATGGTGGGTGCGGTGTAGGACAGGATCAGCGCGCCCAGCGACCCGCCCAGCAGGCCGGCGAAGAACGTGGCCAGGTAGCGGTCGGGCTTCATCGCGGGCTCCAGCAGGTTCCCCAACTGCCACAACAGGTAGCCGTTGAAGCCCACGTGGAGCAGGTTGAGGTGGAGGAATCCGGACGTCACCAGCCGCCAGTACTCGCCCGCACCGACGGCCGGTCCGAACAGGGCCCCCCACTGGAACAGGCTCACCCCGGGCAGTTGCTGGAGCAGGAACACCACCGCGATGATGCCGACCAGGACCCGGGTGACGTAGCCGCCCGTGGCGCGCTGGACGCTGCGGGCGGCACGCCGGACGCTGGCCGGCTGCTCGGCGTCATCGGGGCACAGGAAGCCGACCGGGGCGTCGACCGCGTCGTCGAGGCAGATCGGGCGCCCGCAACGCGTGCACGACAACGGTGCCGGGCGGTCCGGGTGCCGGTAGCACGTCCGTCCCGACGTCCGGGTCTCGGGATCGGCTGACATGGACCGGCCTTCGTGCGGGGAACGCGGATCGGCGTCGGGCGACGCGGGGGTGGAACGGTATGCCGTCGGGCCCCCTCGCGTCCCCGTCGCGTCCCCGTCACGCCCCCCCGCGCCCGCTCGCCCGTCGTGGTCGTGGGCCGTGGGCCCCTCGTCGGCCGGCCACGCGGTCGACGAGGACGGTCGGCCACCATGGAGATCCCACCAGCAACCCGAACGGCACCGCGCATGGCCAGGACCGCCACCACCGACCGACTCCGCGACGCCGCCCACCGGGTCGCCCTGGCCGCCGAGCGCGGGCTGGAGCGTGTCCAGGCCTGGCGCGACGACGGTTCCCCGCCGGACCACCTGCGCATCGTTGCCTACCTCGGCCATGGCACCGCCGACGAGGTGGTCGTCCGCGGGCGGGTGCTCGACGATCCCGAACCGGCCGACGCTCGCGCCGGCGAGGGCGCCTGGGCGTCCATGCGCCGGATGGCCCGACGCTTCGCGACCGACGAGCTGCCCGGGGTCGAACTCGCGATCGAACTCGGCGACACCCGCGTGGAGACCAGCACCGACGAGGAGGGCTACTTCGACGTGCACCTGCGCCCGGACCTGCCCGTGGACGGCGACCCGTGGCGCGAGGCCACCGTGGACCTCGCCACCCCCTTCCGCGGCATCCCGCCCGGTCGCGCCGCCGTCGCCCGGATCCGGGTCCCGGACCCCGACGGCGACGTCGGCTTCATCAGCGACGTCGACGACACGGTGTTGCAGACCGGCGCGCAGCGGCTGTGGGAGATGGTCCGGGTCACGGCCACCGGCTCCGCCCTGACCCGGACGCCCTTCCCCGGGGTCCCGGAGCTGTACCGGGCCCTGGAGGCCGGTACCGGGGGGCCGGCGCGACCCTTCTTCTACGTGTCGTCGAGCCCGTGGAACCTCCACGGGTTCCTGACCGCGTTCCTCGACCACCGCGACATCCCGGCCGGGCCGCTGCTCCTGCGCGACCTCGGGATCGACCAGGACCGCTTCATCTCGTCGGACCACGGCGACCACAAACTGGACCGGATCAGCGAGGTGCTCGAGCTGCACCCGGACCTGGACATGGTGCTCATCGGCGACTCGGGCCAGAAAGACCCCCGGATCTACGCCGAGGTGGTGTCCCGTCATCCCGGTCGCATCCGCGCGGTGTGGATCCGGGAGGTGCGCCTGGACCAGGGGGACCACCGCATCGAGCAGGTCGAGCCGACCTTCCACGACGCCGGTGTCCCGATGGTCCTGGCCGCCGACTCCCGCGCCTTCGCCGACCACGCGGTCGAGCTCGGACTGGTCGCGCCCGAGGCGGCCCGCCGCATCGCCGAGTCGGTCGCCACCGAACTCGCCGAGCCGGGGGAGGGACCGGTCCGGGAGGTCACCGCCGACCAGCGGTGAGCATCGACCGGGTCAGCCACCCCGGTGCCGGGCCCGGGACCGCCCGCTGGTCAGCCGTCGTGCCACTCGGTGAACGGTGACCCGCTGATGCGCTGGTAGGCCTCGAGGTAGCGCTCGCGCGTGCTGGCCACGATCTCGTCGGGCAGGGCCGGCGCCGGCGGCGTCTTGTCCCAGCCGGTGGACGCGGCGTAGTCGCGCACGGGCTGCTTGTCGAAACTGGGCGGGGTCGCCCCGGGCTTCCACTGGTCGGCGGGCCAGTAGCGCGACGAGTCCGGCGTCAGGACCTCGTCGGCCAGCACGACCTCCCGGTCCTCGCCGGTGCCGCGGAGGCCGAACTCGAACTTGGTGTCGGCCAGGATGATGCCGCGGTCGGCGGCCAGTTCCGCGCCCCGCCGGTACAGCTCCAGGGACAGGTCACGGAGGTGTCCGGCCAGGTCCTCGCCCAACGCGCCGGCCATGACGGCGAACGACACGTTCTCGTCGTGGTCGCCCTGCTCGGCCTTGGTGGCGGGGGTGAAGATGGGTTCGGGGAGGCGGTCGGCCTCGACCAGCCCGTCGGGCAGTTCGATGCCACAGACCGTGCCGTCGGCCTGGTACTCCTTCCAGCCGGACCCGACCAGGTAGCCCCGGACGACGCACTCGAACGGGATGATCTCGACGGTGTCGACCAGCATCGTGCGTCCCGCCAGGTGGTCGGCGTGGGCCTGCGCGGCCGGGCCGAAGTCGGCCACGTCGGTCGACACGAGGTGGTTGGGCACGACGTCGCCGAGGTGGTCGAACCAGAAGGCCGACAGGCCGGTCAGGACCCGACCCTTGTCCGGGACCTCGGTGGGGTGGATGACGTCGAACGTCGACACCCGGTCCGACGTCACCAGCAGCAGCCGGTCGTCACCGGCGTCGTAGATGTCGCGCACCTTGCCGGAGCGCACCGGCCGGAGGCCGTCGAGGTCAGGGGAGGCGGGGATCGAGGAGGTCATGGCGCGTCGAGGCCTTGGGGACGGCGGGCGGGGAACGGGCTCCATGCTAGGACGTGGCGGCCCCCGCGCCGGTCGTCGATACCGGCATGCGGCGGCGGTCGCCGGTCGACCATCGCTCCCGCCGGGCCACCGATGGTCGGCTCGCCCCGGTCGGGTCGGCGCGTCGGTCAGGTCGGTCGGGTTGGATCGGGTCGCCGGGTCGGTCGCATCGCCGGGGGGCCTACGCTCCGTCGCCGGACCCGCCGTCCCGGGGGGCCATCCCGCCCGCTCGCCACCACGTCCCGACGAGGTCCGCCGTGTCCGATGGCACCGCCCGACTGCTGGCGCGACTGACCGCGCTGGGCGTGGCGCTGTACGTCGGGGCGTGGCTGGTCGCCGGCTGGTGGACCCCCGGCTACGACGCCCGGACCCAGGCGATCAGCGAACTGTTCGCGCTGGGCAGTCCGACCGGACCGCGCCTGCTCGTCTCGGGCGCCCTGGTGGTCACGGGCGCGATGCTGGTCGCCTTCGGCCCGGCACTGGACCGGCTGGCGCCGGGGAGCGGTCGGGCCGCCCCCATCGCGACGATGGTGTCGGGGATGGCGACGATGCTGGTGCCGGCCGTGCCCTGCACCGCGGGCTGCCCCGGGTTCGGCACGACCGTGCTCGACAGCCTGCACCTGGTGGCGGCGGCGATCGGGTACCTCGCCCTGATCGCGACGCCGCTGCTGACCGCCAGGCGGGTCCGCGGCCACGACCCGGTGCTCGCCCGGGTGTCACTCGTGCTGGGGACCCTGGCCGCGGTCGGCTTCCTCGTCGGGGCATCGGCCATGTTCACCGACGTCGGCGGCTGGATCCAACGCGGGTACAACACGGTCGCCGACCTCTGGTACGTCGTCGCCGGCCTCTGGCTCGCCCGCACCACCTCCCCCGAACCCTCCTCCCCCGAACCCTCCTCCCCCACGCCCTCCTCCCCCACCTGATCCCGCTCCCCGGCCCCACGCCCACCCCGCCGGACCACCGACCCCGACCGTGAGCGATCCCGCCGGGATACCGGCCCGAACCCCCCCGCTCGTGGACACGCGGCAACCCCTCCCACCGTGTGCGAACAGGCCGGGATATCGGCCCGAACCCTCCCGGCAGCGGGCACCCGGCCCCACCGACCCCGACCGTGAGCGATCCGGCCGGAATATCGGCAGGAACCCTCCCGCTCGTGGACACCCGGCAACCCCTCCCACCGTGTGCGAACAGGCCGGGATATCGGCAGGATCGATCCCGGCAGCGGTGGAGGCCGGACCACCACCGGCCACCGGGTGGCAGCGGGCCGGGATACCGGCAGGAACGCACCCGGTACGAGGAGTGGTGGCGGGGCTTGGGGTCGGGGGTAGGGGTCGAGCGGTTGGGGTCGAGCGGTTGGGGTCGAGCGGTTGGGGTCGAGCGGTTGGGGTCGAGCGGTTGGGGTCGAGCGGTTGGGGTCGAGCGGTTGGGGTCGGGCGGTTGGGGTGGCGGGGGTCGGGGGTCGAGCGGTGGGGTGAGCGGCGGTGGTGGCGGGCGGTGGTGGCGGGGTTGGGGGGCGGGCCCTCCCGGGGGTGGAGGGGGGTGGGGGTGGGTTCGGGGACATCCATGACGGGGGGTGCGGGGCGAGGTGGTTGACTGGCCAGCATGGACACTCCGACGATCGCCGTGCAGGACCTCACGATGCGCTTCGGCACCGTGGCGGCCCTCGACGGGCTGAGCATGCAGGTGCCGTCGGGCATCACCGGGCTGGTCGGGGCCAACGGGGCGGGCAAGACCACGCTGATGCGCATCCTGCTCGGCCTGCAGGCACCCACCGCCGGCACGGCCCAGGTGCTCGGCCTGGACGTGGCGTCCGATCCGCTTGGCGTGCGACGCCGGGTCGGGTGGATGCCCGAGGGGGACTGTCTGCCCCCCGACGTCACGGCTGCCGACTTCGTGGCCCACTCGGCCCGCCTGGCCGGACTTCCCCCGCGTCCGGCCCGGCTGCGGGCCTCCGAGACGCTGTTCCTGGTCGGGCTCGAGGAGGAACGCTTCCGCATGATCGGCGAGTTCTCCACCGGCATGACCCAGCGGGTGAAGTTGGCGCAGGCGATCGTGCACGACCCCGACGTCGTGTTGCTGGACGAGCCCGCGTCGGGCCTGGACCCGCGTGGCCGCACCGAGATGCTGGCGCTGGTACGACGTCTGGGCGAGTTCGGCATCGACGTCCTGATCTCGTCCCACGTGCTGGGCGACATCACCGCCACCGCCTCGTGGGTGGTGCTGCTCGACGAGGGACGACTGTTGCGCAACGGCCCGGCCCACCCGGACCGCGCCACGGGAACGGTGGTGGTCGAGGTGCTGCACGGTGCCGACGCCGTGGCCGCGGACCTGCGGCGCGACGACGTCACCGTGGCCGTGGAGGGCACCCGACTGCTCGTCGGCCCCGGCGGTCCGGACCTCGAGGCCCGGGTGGTGGCCGCGACGGCCCGCGCCGACGCGGGACTGGTCCGCATGGTCCGGCGCGTGGCCACCCTCGAGGACGAGTTCCTGGACGCGGCACACCATCGCGCCACCGGTGACGGGCCACGACCGCCCGAGGAGCCCACCCCTCCGGCCGGCACCGGCCCGCCCGTCGCCAGTGCCCGTCCCGGCACGGAGGTGGCGTCGTGAGCGCAGGAACCCCCGCCACCACGTCGACGGTCGACGAGGCCGTCATCGTGGACCGCGGCTACCGCCACTGGGACGGCGAGCGTCGTGGCAGTCGCACGATCCGATGGGCCATCTCGGTCGACGCGTTGCGACGCGCCTTCGGGCTGGGCCGACGCGCCCGGACCAAGATCTTCCCATGGGGACTGCTGACCATCGGGATCGCCCTGGGGCTGGTCATCACCGGTCTCTACGTGGCCGCCGGGACCATCGGACTGCCGCCGGAGGTGCTGCCCGAACTGCCCGGCCACCGCGACCTGTTCAGCTGGTACAGCGCCATCGCCCTGCTGTTCGTCGCGGTGGTCGGACCGTCGTTCCTGGTCCCCGACCGACGCCACGGCACGCTCGCCCTGACCCTGTCCCGACCGTTGGGCGTGGGCGACTACCTGCGGGGCAAGGCCACCGCCTTCGCGCTGGTGGTGCTGGCCATCCAGTTGGTCCCGCAACTGGTCCTGTGGATCGGGCGCGGGGTCGTCGCCGACACGCCGGCGACCTGGCTGTCGGAGTCGTGGCCGGTGCTGTGGCAGGCCCCCGTCGTGGCGGTGGTCACGCTGCTCGCCCAGGGTTCGGTGCTGGTCCTGGTGACGTGCTGGGTCAACCGCACCGGCGTCGCCGCGGCCGCCTTCCTGGGAACCTGGACCGTCGCGGCGGCGATCTTCGGTGAGTTGGCACGGCTGGACCTGCCCGGCTTCCGGTTCCTCGGACTGCTGGACCTGCCCGAACACCCCGAGGTCGTCGCCGACTGGGTCTTCGACCGACCACCGTCGACCATGCTCGCCGAGGCGGGATTCTCGCCGTGGGTGTCGTTGGTCACCGTGGTGGTGCTGGCCGGGCTGGCCGGCGCCGTGGCGGTCGCCCGTTACCAGAGGCTGGCCTGATGACGACGCCGCCGCCCCCCGGACACCACACCACCGACTCGGCCCAGACCGCCGACGGCCCGCCACCGGCCCCCCCGATCGCCCCGACGGCACCGCCCGGACCGGCCACCGCCCCGGCACCCGTCGAGGTGGACCCCACGGACGCGACCGTGGTCATCGACGGGGTCAGCAAGTGGTTCGGCAACAAGGTGGCCGTGTCCGACCTCAGCCTGGCCGTGCGTCCCGGTGTCACCGGCCTGCTCGGTCCCAACGGCGCCGGCAAGACCACCCTGCTGCGTCTGGTCACGGGACTGTGCGCGCCGTCACGGGGCACGGTCCGCGTCCTGGGCCACGACCCACGTCATGAACCGGCCGTGCACGCCCGGATGGCCCTGGTCCCCGAGGCGCCACACGTCCACGACCACCTCACCGCACGTCGGTTCGTGCGACTGCGGGCCGACCTGCTCGGCCTGCCCGACCCCGCCGACGCGACCGCCCGGGCCCTGGCCACGGTCGAACTCGACGATGCCGCCGACCGCGTGCTGCGGACGTTCTCCAAGGGCATGCGGCAACGCACGAAGGTGGCGGCGGCACTGGTGGGCGACCCCGAGGTGCTGGTCCTGGACGAGCCGCTCAACGGCGCCGACCCGGTCCAGCGCGCCAACCTCATCACCCTGTTCCGTCGTCTCGGGGCCGCCGGCCACACGGTCGTGGTGTCCTCCCACGTCCTGGCCGAGGTCGATCGCATGGCCGACCGGGTCGTGGCCATGGTCGACGGCCGCCTGGCCGCGGTCGGGACCGCGACCGCGCTGCGATCGGCGATCACCGACCGTCCGCGGGAACTGGTCGTGCGAGCCGAACGACCGCACGCCCTGGCCGCTGCGCTGCTGGGCGCCGACGTCGCCAGCGGGGTGGACGTCGACGGCACCCGGCTGGCCGTGCGGACGCGTGATGCCGCGGTGCTGGCCCGGGCGCTCCCGGCGCTGGCCGTGGAGTCGGGCGCGGACCTGCGCCACGTCGAGCCGGTGGACGAGACCCTCGAATCGATCTTCCGGGACATCGCCGGTGGGAGTGTCCGATGACCGCCACGCCGGCCACCCACGACCACACCACCACCGGGAGCGCCGGATCCGGCGCCCGAGCCGGCCGCCGACCCGGGCTGGGGGGGCTGGTCACGCTGGTGGTGCACCTGGTCCGGGCGCGCCTGCGCGGGTGGCGACTGCTGGGCGCTGCCGCGCTGGTCCTCGCCCAACCCGCCGTGCAGGTGCTGGCGGCGCTGGCCGACCCGCCGACCAGTCGCACGGCGGCCGCCGACATGCTGTTGCAGGTCGTGGCCGGCTCGGGGGTGTTGGTGGCCACGGCCATGGTGCTCCTGGCCGCCTCCACGCTGCGCGACGAGCGCGACGACGAGACCCTGCCGTGGCTGGTGCTGACTCCGGTCCCGCGGTGGCAGGTCGCGGCCGCCACCACCATCGCGGCAGTCACCGCCTGCCTGGCGCTGGCCGCCGTGTCCACCGTCGGGCTCACCATCGCCGGGCTGCTCAGCGGCGCCGGGTTCGCCGGCGCCTCGACCTGGCCGTTCACGGTCGTGGCCGCGGTGGGCTACGGATCGGTCGGGGCCGCCGTGGGCTTCCTCGCCCCACGCGGCCTGATGGTGATGCTGGCCTACGTCTACGTCTGGGAGGGCGCCATCGGGTCGCTGGTGCCCGTGGCCGGCAACACCTCGATCTGGCGCATCAGCCTGTCGGCGTGGGGGTCGTTCGTGGAACTGCCCCGGATCGCCCGCGACATCGTCGCGCCGGTCACCGTCGGGGCCGGGGGGGCGGCCGTGAAGGTGCTGGGCGCCGCCGTGGTCGCGACCGTCCTGCTGTGGGTGGTCCTGCGTCGGCGCGACCTGGTGTGACCCGCACGTGGGCCACGTCGAGTGGGCGGTTCTCGGATCAGGCCTGGAAGCCGAACCCGCTGCGATCGGCGCCCTCACGAGGATCCCATTCGCGGTGCTCCATCCCCTTGTCGGCCTGGGCCGAACGGAACTCGGCCAGGGCCGACGCCACGTCGCCGTCGGCCAGCGCGAGGATCTGCGCGGCGAGGATGGCCGCGTTCTTGGCGTTGTCGATGCCCACCGTGGCCACGGGCACGCCCGGCGGCATCTGCACGATCGAGTACAACGCGTCCGCACCGCCGAGGTGGTCGGACAGGCACGGCACCCCGACGACCGGCAGCGCGGTGTGGGCCGCGACGACACCGGGGAGGTGCGCGGCACGACCGGCCCCCGCGATCAGGACGCGGTAGCCGGCGTCGGCGGCGCCGGCGGCCCACTCCGACACCTTCGTCGGGTTCCGGTGGGCCGACATCACGTCCAGCGTGTAGGAGATGCCGAACTCCTCGAGCATCCGACCGGCCCGCTCCATGACGGGCAGGTCGGTCTTGGAGCCCATGACGATGCCGACGAGTGCCATGCGGGGTGTCCTTGGTCGGGTGCTGGTGGGGGACCGCGGTGGGGGCGCGATCGGTGGGGGGTTGAGGCGTTCGCCCGTCGAGGCTAGTTGCCACCGGCGGCTCGCCGTCGCGCCCCTGCGCGCAGGCCACGCAGCCGATCGCACACCCGACCCGGCGTCTCGACCCGGGGTGCCGTTCCGGGGTGCCGTTCCGGGGTGCCGTCCCGGCGCCGGTCTCGCGCCGCGGGACGGGTGGCGGTCGGCGGGTGGACCAGACCGTCCCCACGGCATGACCCGGGCGATCGCGGCGTTCGCGGAGTGCGCCACGCGATCACGTGTGGCGCCCGGACACGGCAGACTCACGTCCGGGAGTCGCGGTGCGTTGGCCGGGCGAGGCGCGATGCCCGACACCACGCCCGGAGGGAACGACCCACCATGAGCCAGGCCGCGACACCCCGCCAGGGCCCCCTCGCCGATCCGACGACCCCCGACCGCGCCGCCCGGGGCGGCGGGCCGGGAGCTTCCTCGGACGGCGTGACGCGGTCGGACCGCGACCCGTTCGAACTGCTCGACTGGGTGCTGCTCGGCGTCCTGTCGCTGGTGTGGGGGTCGTCGTTCCTGTTGATGGCGGTCGGGCTGGAGTCCCTGCAACCCGGGGTCATCACCTGGCTGCGCGTCGGATCCGGGGCGTTGGCCCTCGCGTTGGTCCCCGGCCGGCGCGCGCCGGTGTCGCGCTCCGACGCCCTGGCGATGGCCCGGCTGGCACTGGTGTGGGTGGTGGTGCCGTTCACGCTGTTCCCGTTGGCCGAGCAGCACGTCAACTCGGCCGTGGCCGGCATCCTCAACGGGGCGACCCCCATCTGGGCCGCCGTCATCGGCACCGTCTGGTTCGGTCGGCCGGCTCGTGGGACCCAACGGATCGGGCTGGTGGTGGGGTTCGTCGGGATGGTGCTGGTCAGCGTCAGCAGTTCGTCGTCGGGCGGGGACTCGGCCGCCCTCGGGGTCGTGCTGATCCTGGTCGCGACCATGCTCTACGGGTGGTCGGTCCACCTGCTCGGCCCGTTGCAACGACGGCTGGGAGCCGTCCCGGTCGCGCGGCGGACGCTGGCCTACGCGACGGTGGCGACCACCCCCTTCGGGCTGTGGGGACTCGGTGACAGCACCTTCGAACTGGTCCCGGTGGTGGCGGTGCTGGTGCTGGGCGTCGTCGGCACCGGGCTGGCCTTCGTGCTGATGTCGGAGTTGACCGGACGGGTCGGCGGCTCCCGGGCCTCGTTCGTCACCTACCTGATCCCGGTGGTCGCCGTGGGGCTGGGCATGGCCGTCCTGGGTGACGAGGTCCACCCCGCCGCACTGGTCGGGGTCGGGCTGGTCATCGCCGGCGCCGTGGCCGCGTCCCGCCGCGAGGCCTGACCCCACGGCGCGGGGCCGGGGTGACCGCGCGACGTACGATGGGCAGGCGTCCGAGACCGCGAGCCGTCCGTGTCCGACACCTCCACCCCGACCTCCCGTCCCCCCTCGTCGCCGAGGGGGTCCGACCACGTCGTGGATGGCACCCCCAATGACGACCGGGACGGCACCCGGGCCGACATCCGGGACGGCATCCAAGACGGGGGCGCCGCGGTGGTGCCGCGGGCCCACGACAGCGGACTCGATCGCCTCGCCCGGCGTGTGCTGGGGCTGCGTGACGCCGAGCCGCGGGCGCTGATGGACCTGCAGGGCTCACTGGTCCTGTCGGCGGTGCGCTGCCTGATCACGTACGTGGCGATCCCGGTGCTGCTGCCCGCGATCGCATGGGCCGGGGTGGTGGCACGCCCGGTCGGGTTGGTGCTGGCCGTCCTCGCGGTGGCGATGTCGATCCGCAGCCTTCGTCGGGTGTGGCAGGCCAACTGGACGTACCGCTGGGCCTACACCGCCTTCGTCGCGGTCGTCGTCGGGCTGTTGTGCGTGTCGATCGTCCTGGACGTCCGCTTCTTCCTGACCTGAGCCGGACCTCCTCACCGTCCGGTGGAGGCATCCACCTCCTCGACGAACGCCGCCACCTCGGCCGGCGTGGTCAACACGACGACGTCGGCGTGGGACCACGCCGGGTCCGACGGGGCGTCCACCGCCTCCTGGTGGCGACGCTCGAAGGTGGTCCAGGCCCACAGCACCACGTTGTCCTCGGGCTCGCGTCGCGCCAGGTTCCGGAGCTCCTCGCGGTTGCCGTTCCACAGCTCCCGACGGAGCGCGCCTCGACGGATCGTGCGCCACAGCAGCCGGCGCATCACCAGCGCCTTCGGCAGGTCGAGGACCACCAGGGTGTCGGCCCGCGCCCGGACGACCGGGACGGCATCGCCGTAGTTCCCGTCGACCACCCAGCCGTCCCCCGCCGTCGCGGCCGCCACGGCGGCCCGGAACTGCTCCGTGGGCGCCTGCTGCCAGTCGGGGAGGTGGAACAGGGCGTCGAGCTCGACGTGGGGCACCCCCAACCGGTCGGCCAGCTCGGCGGCGAGGGTGGTCTTGCCACTGCCCGACGACCCGTGCACGACCACTCGCCTCATCCCGGCGCCGGCCCGGGTCGTCGACCGACCACGTGGACCAGGGGCGCGACGCCACGGAAGGGGTCGCGGGCGCCCAGCCGGACCTCCACCGCCAGCAACGCCTCCCGGTCGGCCGGCTCGGTGGGACCCGGGTCGTCCGGATCGTGGTCGTCGACCGCGACCCGGACGCCGAACCACGCGACGTCGACCAGGCCGTGCTCGCCCATCCCGGCGACCAGGTCCTCGACCCGGTCGGCATGGCACGCCGCCCCGAGCTCGTTGGTGTAGGCCACCCGGCGACCGTCGCCGGCGGCGGCGACCACCTCGTCCAGCGCCGCCCGGGCCGCGGTCCAGTCGCCCCGACGGGCTGGTCGAAACGGCACTGCGGCGGCGTTGCGCGTCAGGATCGAGGCCCACCCGTCCGGGCGGACCCGACCGACCACCGCAGCGACGGCAGCAGCCGGGTCGGCCAGGTACATCAGCACGCCGTGGCACAGGACCAGGTCGGCGTCCCCGGCGGCGACGTCGAGCGAGGCCACGTCCCCGGCCACGACGTCCACTCGATCGGCGACCACGGGCGACTCGTCGCCCAGGGCGGCTCGGCAGGCCGCGCGCATGGACGGGTCCGGGTCCAGGGCCGTGACCGTCCACCCCTCGCGTGCCAGCGCGATCGCCTGGGTGCCCTGCCCGGCCCCGACGTCCAGGGCGTGGCCGACCCGGCCCCCCACCACGGAACGCACCTGTGCCCGGACCACCTCCTGGCGGACCACGTTGCGCAGCGACCGGGTGCGGTCGCACCACACCCGGGCGTGCGCCCAGGACCCTGCGCCGGCGTGGTCGGGATGCGGCGCCACGGTCAGATCCCGGCGGCGATGTCGTGACGACGCTGGACGCCGGCGAAGTCGATGGTGGCGGCGGCGGCGTAGGCGGCCGTCCGGGCCGTGGCGACGTCGGGTCCCCGTGCGACGACGTCCAGCACACGCCCACCGGCGGTGACCAGGGTCCCGTCGTCGCTTCGGGCCGTCCCGGCGTGGACCACGTGGACATCGTCGCGGTCGGCCAGCGCCTCGACACCCGTCACGGGTCGTCCCGTGAGGTAGGAGCCGGGGTAGCCCCCCGAGGCCAGCACCACGGTCACCGCGGCGCGGTCGTCCCAGGTCACGACCTGGTCGGCCACCGACCCCACGGCCGACGCCCACAGCAGGTCCCCGAGGTCGGAGGTCAGTCGTGGCAGGATGACCTGGGTCTCGGGGTCGCCGAAGCGCGCGTTGAACTCGATCAGCCGTGGCCCGTCGTCGGTGTCGGCGAGGCCGGCGTAGAGCAGCCCGCGGAACGGGGTTCCCCGGTCGGCCATGACCCGCAGCACGGGCCGGAACACCAGGTCGAGCAGGTCGCGGACGGCCGGATCGTCGAGCCCGAAACCGGGCACCGGGCTGACGGCCCCCATGCCTCCCGTGTTGGGTCCCTCGTCGCCGTCCCGGGCGCGCTTGTAGTCGCGCGCCGGGGCGAGCAGGGTGACGTCGGTGCCGTCACACACGCCGAACACGGATCGCTCCGGCCCGTCGAGGAACTCCTCGATGACGACGTTGGCGCCGGCGTCACCGAAGACCCGGTGCACCAGGGCGTCGTCCACGGCCGACCGGGCCTCGACCAGGTCCGCACAGATCCGCACGCCCTTGCCGGCCGCCAGCCCGTCGGCCTTGACCACGTACGGGCCACCGAAGCGGTCGAGCGCCTGGTAGGCCACGTTTCGGTCGGACGTGGCGACGTGGCCCGCCGACGGGGCCCCGGCCTCGGCCATGATGCCGCGGGCGAACGACTTGGACCCCTCCAGACGTGCCGCGGCCGCCGAGGGACCGAACACCGGCAGGTCCCGGTCGCGCAGGTCATCGGCGACCCCGGCCACCAGCGGTGCCTCCGGTCCCACGACCACCAGGTCCACGGCCCGCTGCGATGCCAGCTCGGCCACGGCCGCACCGTCGGTCGGGTCGACGTCGTGGGTGGGACCGAGGTCGGCCAGGCCCGGGTTGCCCGGGGCCGACTCGACGGTGTCCACCGAGGCGGCGTCGGCGAGCGCCAACCCCAGGGAGTGCTCCCGACCACCGCCGCCCAGCACCAGCACACGCCTGCCCATCCATCACCCCGTCGTCGCGAACCCGGACGGTGGCAGCCTAGGTCCGCAGCCGAGGTCCCCCCACCACCTCCCCACGACCTCCCCACCGTGGGCGAACCGACCGGTTTCCCGGCAGGAACGCCCACGGTGGCGTTGGGGGGTGCGTCGGGGGGCGGATGGACCTAGCGTGGGGAGGGACGATCGCCGCGAACCCCGGAGGACGACGATGCCAGTGGACGATCCGCAGATCGGCGTGGTGGCGTCGTTGACCGTCAGCCCGTGCGCGGAGGCCATCGACTTCTACGTCGAGGCCTTCGGCGCGACCGAGCAGGGCCACCGGATGGAGATGCCCGACGGCACCGTGGCACACGCCGAGATCGAACTGCTCGGCACGCGCATCATGCTCGGTGACGACTGGCCGGACGGGCCGACGGTGTCCCCGAGCGCGCTGGACGGGGCCTCCACCTCGGCGCTGTTCATCTACACCGACGACGTCGACGCGTTGTGGGACCGCGCGGTCGCGGCGGGGGCGGAGGTCGTCTACCCGTTGGAGCTGCAGTTCTACGGGGACCGGGCGGGGCGGCTCCGCGATCCGTTCGGCCACACGTGGGGACTCGGCCAGCACGTCGAGGACGTGTCCGCCGAGGAGATGGCCGCCCGCGCCGACGCCTGGACCGACGACAACGGCTGACGGCGACGCCCGGGTCGGACCCGTCGCGACCCCCGGGCAGTCGGCGATGGCCCGCCCCGGCCGCGTCACGGTGCGGCCCGGCCCTCCCCGGTCGGTGAGGTCGCGAGCACGACGTGGTGGCGGGCCGCACCGGACAACACGTCGATGATGGTCGCCGGTGACCGGGTCTCGGTCAGCCGGACGGCGAGCAACCCGGTCGAGGCGACGACGCCCGGCGCCAGCACGTCGTGGCCAAGCCGGGCGACCCCCTGGTCGCGGCCGGCGATCCTGGCCGCGACGGCGGCGGGGTCGGCGACCGCGAGCTCGCAGGCCAACGCCCACGCCGATGCCCGTGCACGGGCGATGCTGAAGTTGACCACCGCGCGGTCGACGGGGCCCCCGACGTCGTCGACGAAGCGGTAGAACGGCGAGATCCGGTTCAGCTCGTCCTGCACGGTCCGCACCAGCCCGGCCAGGACTTGGTTGATCTGGTCGAAGTCGCTCCGGAGCGCGGTGATGGCGTCGCCCGGCGCGACCTGCGCGGAGGCGATCCCCAGGTCCAGGTTGATGTGGGCGTTCATCCCGAGCAGCAGGTGCTGGAGCACGGTCGGGCGCCACTGCTGCGCAGCCGCGAAGGCGACCGCCCACGCCACCGTCGGCTCCCCTCCGGTGTCATGGGCGCACCACGCGTCGACGTAGCGACGCGCGAACACGCAGGTCAGCTCCGCCAGGCGATCCGGGGTGTCGAACGTGCCGTCCTGCAGGCCCCGGCGGACCACCCCGGTCACGCCCAGGTACATCGCCGCGAAGTACCCGATGGCGCTGTCGCGCTCGCGAGACGCGTCCACGATCGCACGCATGTCCGTCGCGATCGCGTCGACCTCCACGATCCCCGCCACGCCCAGCCCGTTCCGCTCGCCGGCAGCACGCGCCCGACCCTAGTCCGACCTGCCCACCCCACGTCGGCGGCATCGAGTGCCCACGGGTCGGGGTCGCCCACGGGGTGCGGGACGTTTCTGAGCGCAGCGAAGAACTCCAACCCACCCGGACGTCGCCTCTGCGTAGGAGTGGGGCGGTCTACGGGTGGGCGGGACGTTTCTGAGCGCAGCGAAGAACTCCAACCCACCCGGACGTCGCCTCTGCGTAGGAGTGGGGCGGTCTACGGGTGGGCGGGGACCAACGGGACGTCCCGGCGGACCAGGGTCTGGGACCGCTTCGGGCCGACCGACACCCAGGTGATGGGGGCGTTGCACAGGTCCTCGAGCAGGTCCACGTAGTCGCGTGCCTCGGCGGGCAGGTCGTCGTAGTCGGTGACCTCGGTGATGTCGTCGCCCCACCCGGGGACGTCGGCGTAGACCGGCTCGGCGTGGTGGAAGATCGACTGGTGCGGCGGGAAGTGCTCGTAGACCTCGCCCTCGTAGCGGTAGCCCGTGGCGACCTTCAGGGTCTCGAACTCGCTGAGCACGTCCAGCTTGGTGAGGAAGATGTCGGTGAACCCGTTCACGCGGTTGGCATAGCGCGCCAGCACGGCGTCGAACCAGCCCACGCGCCGCCGCCGACCCGTCGTGGTGCCGTACTCCCCCCCGACGTCGGTCATGCGCTCACCGACGTCGTCGAACAGTTCCGTGGGGAACGGCCCGGTGCCGACCCGGGTGACGTAGGCCTTGGTGATCCCGATGACCCGGTCGATGTGGCGTGGGCCCAGGCCGGCCCCCGTCAGCGCCCCGCCGGCGACGGGGTTGGAGGAGGTGACGAACGGGTAGGTCCCGTGGTCGAGGTCCAGCAACGTTCCCTGGGCGCCCTCCATGATGATGTGGTGGCCCGCCTCGAGCGACTCGTGGATCATCCCGGAGGTCTCGGCCAGCATCGGCTGCAGTCGCTCGGCGTAGCCGGCGTACTCCGCGGCGATCTCGCCGGCGTCCATCGGCAGGCGGTTGTAGACCTTCGACAACAGTTCGTTCTTGTGGTCCAACGCCGCGTCGAGCTTCTGCCGGAAGATCTTGGCGTCGAAGAGGTCCTGGAAGCGCAGCCCCACCCGGGAGGCCTTGTCGGCGTAGGCCGGCCCGATGCCGCGCTTGGTGGTGCCGAGCTTGGCCGAGCCGAGCCGGCGCTCGATGAGCATGTCGAGCTCACGGTGGTAGGGCATGATCAGGTGCGCGTTGCCCGACACCTTGATGCGGTTGAAGGGGTCCAGGCCCTTGGCCTCCAACCCGTCCAACTCCTCGAGCAGCACCTTCGGGTCCACCACGACGCCGTCGGCGATCACCGGGGTGACGTGGGGGTACAGGATCCCGGACGGGATCAGGTGCAACTTGAACACGTCGTCGCCGACGATCACGGTGTGGCCGGCGTTGTTGCCACCCTGGTAGCGGACGACGAGGTCGGTCGAGTCGGCGAGCAGGTCGGTGGCCTTGCCCTTGCCCTCGTCGCCCCACTGGGCACCGACGATGATGGTCGCTGGCATGGCTGGTGGTCCTTCAGGTGCAGCGGCAGCAGGCAGGGGCGGTCCCGGTTCGGCACGGCACGGTGGTGCGGGGGAACCGTGGAGGTCCGTGGCGACGGGAGGGGAAGTGGTCACCTGGCGTGGCCGGAGCGGCGGACGCGGCGAACGAGTCCGGAGTCGACGCGGCCCGTCGACACCGTGACGCGACGGTACCAGTGGCGGCTGCGTGGGCCACCCGTGGTGACATCCGGCGTCAGGCGTCCACCCGCGCGTCGCCGTCCGCCGGGTCGACCCCCTCGGGGTGGACGGCGTCGCGGTCGCGACCGCGGCGTCGCAGCACCACGACGACGATGATCCCGAGCGCGGCCCCCAGGCCGATCAGCAGGGCGGAGACGGCGGCCCCGGCCGACCACAGCTCGGGGCTGACCAGGAAGTCGACCAGCCACCCGTTGAAGGCGGCCACCGCGACGGCGATGAAACCCAGGCCGAGCACGAGGGACAGGAAGTCGAAGTCGTGTCGCATCAGGAAGCTCCTCCGGGAGCGGTCGGGTCGGGTCCGGGTCGACCGGCACCCGTGGGGCCATCGCGGTCGCCGTTGCGGTCGACGTCGGTCGTGCCCACGTCGCGGGCAGGACCGGTCTCCAGGTACCAGTCGTCGTCGCGTTCCCATCCTGCCGGGACGAACAGGTCGTCGAAGCCACGGTCGGCGCCCAGGTCGACGGTCGAGCCGCCCTTGTGGAGCAGGCGGTCCCGACCGACGCCACGCAGGACCTCGACGTCGTCGACCAGGCCCCCGGACACCCGCAGGTGCAGGGTCGTCGAGGTCGGGGTGGCGGCCGGCAGGAGGTGGGCGAAGGGCTCCTCACTGCCCTCGGCCTGGAGCCGGGCCACGGCGTACTGGACACCGGTCGGTGACGACGAGGGCTGGCTCAGCGGCGCCACCGTCTCGACGTCGCCGACCCGGATCTCACCGGTCAGGTCGACGTCGACGTCGTCGGGGACCAGCACGCGCACGTCCCCCACGCCGACCGCCACGGCCACGGTGTCGCCGTCGACGAGGTCGGTGTCGGTCAGGTCGACCGTCACCAGCCCGATGGGCTGGTCGACGTGGAGGGTGCCGTCGATCGCGCCGGGACTCAGGTGCTGCTCGCCCACCGTGGCGTCACCGAGCCACCGCAGCGGCACGTCGATCCCACCAACGGCCACGAGCCCGGCCAGGGCCATCGCCGGCCAGGCGAGCCACTTGGCGTGGCCACGGACGGCACCCACGACCATCCCACCGCCGAGCACGAGCAGGGCCACGGCCAGCAGGTCCTGGGCGGTCGGCGCGAGGATCCCGACCTCACCGAGCAGGGCCACGACACCGGTGGCGACCATCGCGACCGCGATCGTCACCGGCCCCAGCCACGAGGGCCGGCGCCGGGGCCGAGGCGGGACCCACCAGCGGACCTCCCGCTCCGGGGTCGTCGACGACGCCGCGACGGCGTCCCCCCGGCCCGCGACGGCCACGCCGGGGGCGCGCCGGGACGGCAACGGGGGCGGCGACCAAGGATCGGCGGACGCGGTCGACGCGGACCGGCGTGCGGGGCCCGACACGACGGCGTCCGTGCCGGTGGCCGACGTCGCGGGGTCGGGTGGCTCGCCCGGGTTCGCGCCGGGGGCCTGGGTCGACGTCCCGGGCCGCTGCCACAGGGCGATCCCCAGGGTGATCAGGGCGACGGGGAGGAGGATGCGCGGTGCGGGCAGCTCGGCCAGGGCGATGCCCCCTCCGATGAGGACCACGACGACACCGACCCAGAAGCCCGCGCCACGGACGGGGGCACGCCCCCCCGGTGACGGCGGTGCGTCGGCCCGGACCAGCGGCAACGACACCCACAGGATGGCGTAGATCGCGACGCCGACCCCGGCGGCGAACGTCGCCAGGACGAACAGGATCCGCACCAGCACCGGGTCGATCCCCCACCGTCGACCGAGCGCGGCGGCGACACCGGCGAGCACCCGGTCCCCGGTTCGCCGGACCAGCGCCGGGGCGGTCGGGTCCGCCGACGACGGCGACGACGGTTCCACCCGCGGCGGCGGCGGCGGCGGGGCGTCGGGGCGGTTGCCGGCCGGTGGGGGGCCAGCAGGTGGGGCGATCGGTGGGGTCATGTCGCGGATCCTGTGCCGTCGTGCGGGGGGCGGCCAGGACCACTCTGCCCGATCCCGACGATCCCCGTGGTCAGGGGAGCCCCCCCACGCCCCCCGAGATCGACCGGGGTTGCGGGGCACACGACCGGGACAACCCCCACGCCCCCGTGCGGGTGGTGGGGCACCATGGGCACATGACCACCACCCCGTCCGACCACGAGACGGCCCCGACCAACGCGTCGGCGGCCGGTGGCGCGACGTCACCGACCCTGACCGGCGTGACCGCGCGGACCATCTCGCGCGACCCCGACGATCGCGTCCTGTTCGGGGTCGCCGCCGGGATCGGCAACCGCATCGGGGTCGATCCGCTGGTCATCCGCATCGCGTTCGTGGTGCTGACGCTGGCCGGCGGCGCCGGGCTGGTGCTCTACCTGGTCGCCTGGCTGATCTCGGTGGAACCCCCGGCCGACCGACCTCCCACGGTGGCCCCCACCCTCGACCTGCGCCAGGCCGCGGCCGTGGGACTGGTCACCCTGGGGCTGACGCTGCTCCTGCGGGGGCTGGGCATCTGGTTCTCCGACGCGCTGGTGTGGCCGGCCATGGTGGCCGGGACGATCTCCGCAGTGGTCTGGACCCGCTCCGGCGTGGACGACCACGGTCGTGCGCGCCTGACCGAGTCCACCCCGGTCCGCACGATCCTCGCCGCCGTGCTGACCTTCGCCGGCCTGGTGACGTTCTGGGTGATCGTGCCCGACCCCCGCCGGGTGGTCGTCCCCCTGGTCGGCATCGTCGTCGGTGGCCTGCTCCTGCTGACCCCGCTGCTGGCACGTGTCTGGCGCAGGCTCGAGGACGAGCGCTCCCAGCGGGCCCGCCAGGACGCCCGTGAGGAGGTCGCCGCCCACCTCCACGACTCGGTGCTGCAGACCCTGGCGATGATCCAGCGGACCGACGAGCCCCGGCGGGCGACCACGCTGGCCCGGACCCAGGAACGCGAGTTGCGATCCTGGCTGTACGGGTCACGTGACCTCGGGGGACCCACTCGCGACCTCGAGGGCGCCGTGGACGAACTCCTCGCCGAGGTCGAGGCCGACTACGACCTGGTGGTCGACCACGTGGTGGTCGGGACCGTCCCCGACGTCGACGACGACGCCAACCTGCCCGCCCTGCTGCAGGCGACGCGCGAGGCCCTGGTCAACGTCGCCAGGCACGCCGGCGTGGCCGAGGCCTCCCTGTTCGTCGAGGTCGACGAGGACCGGGTCACGGCGTTCGTGCGCGATCGTGGTACCGGGTTCGACCCGGCGGCGATCGCCCAGGACCGACAGGGGCTGCGTGGCTCGATCCACGCCCGCCTGCAGCGTCACGACGGGGGGGCCCGGGTGACCACGGACCCGGGGCACGGCACCGAGGTCGAGGCCTGGGTCCACCGGCGCCCGATCGACGACACGGCCCGCACCAACGGCACGCCCACCGACACGTCCGGCCGGGCGTGGACGAACGACCAGGTCGACGCGTCGACCTGGCCCGGCCCACCGGTGCCGCCCGCCACCCCGACGTCGAAGGACTCGACATGACCGCCCACATCACCGTCTTCCTGGTCGACGACCACCGGCTGTTCCGGACCGGCGTCCGTGCCGAGATCGGGACGCGCGTCCACGTCGTCGGCGAGGCCGGCGAGATCGACACGGCCATCGCGGGACTGCGACGCACCAAGCCCGACGTCGTGCTGCTGGACGTCCACATGCCCGGTGGCGGTGGCCGCGAGGTCATCGAGGGCGCGACCGAGTCCGGACTGCTGGAGACGAAGTTCCTCGCCCTGAGCGTGTCGGACGCGGCCGACGACGTGATCGGGGTCATCCGGGCGGGCGCACGTGGCTACGTCACAAAGACGATCAGCCCGGACGACCTCGTCGATGCCATCCGACGCGTCCACGAGGGCGACGCCGTGTTCTCGCCGCGTCTGGCGGGGTTCGTGCTGGACGCCTTCGCCGGTTCCCTGCCCGACGACCTCGACATCGTCGACGAGGAACTGGACCAGCTCACCGCCCGCGAGAAGGAGGTCATGCGCCACATCGCCCGGGGCTACACGTATCGCGAGACCGCCAACCGCCTCCACATCTCGATCAAGACCGTCGAGACCCACGTGTCCAACGTCCTGCGCAAGCTGCAGCTGTCGAACCGACACGAACTGACCGCATGGGCCGCAAACCGACGGCTGTTGTAGTTCCGGGCGCCGGCGCGCCCCTGATCGGAGCCTGCGATGTCCACCGTCCCGGCCACGCCCGATCCCACGGTCGAACGCTTCCATCGCCTCGCACGGTCGTCACCGTGGCGCTGGGACACGTTGCGCTTCACCTGGGCCTCCTTCACCGGCCCCGACGGGCACGAGCCGCGCGACACGGTCGTCGCGGTCCGGGCCCACCTGCGCCGGCCCCACGACCTGCGTGTCGAGACCCTCGACGGCGAACTGCTCGACGTCGTCGGCCCCGAGGACCGCAGCCCGCCCGCCCTCCTGGTCCGCCGGACCACCTGGCTCGAGCGCGGGCGGGCACGACTGCGCCGCGACCCGAGGCCGCAGGTGGACGACGGCGACGCGTGGGACACCGACCAGGACCCCGGCTTCGACGACGACGGGCTGGTCACCTCCCGTCCGTGGGGACGACACGAGGCCGACGACCCGATGTGGGACAACTACACCTTCGTCGCGGCACTGGACCCCCTCGAGCTGTCGGACGCGGAGGGGACGGCGCTCGGCACCCGCGTCGCGGAGCTGTCGCCCGTGGACCACCACGGCCGCCTGGCGTGGGAGGCCATCGTCCACCCGACGGACACCTACCACCCGCGCTGTCCGTGCTGCTCGCTGCTGCTGGCCCCGACCTCGTTCAGCGACGTCGGCGAGGAGCCCGACCCGGCACTGGTCTGGCCCGATGCCCACCGGGTGCGCCTGGACACCGCGACCGGGGTGTGCGTCCTCGTCGAACAGGTCGGCGGCAGCCGGGCCGGAACCGGCCACGAGCTGGTCATCGAGGCCGTCGACGACCCCATGCCCGACCACCTGTTCTGACCCCTGTTCGGACCCCGACGAACGCGGCGCCTGGCGACGGACACCCGCGAGGGATCCCCTCGGCGGGCGATCAGGTGGTGCGGGACAGGCGGAACCGGATCCGCACCGCGGTGTGGTACTCGGTGATGGTCCCGTCCTCGACGACACCGGTCTGTTCGAGCACCGACAGGCCCTCGACGTTTCGCAGCGTGGAGGTCGCCTCGCGCAGGGCCTGGGCCGCCGCGTCCTCCCACGACACGTCCGAGACGCCGACCAGGTCGATGGTCTTGATGACGGCCATGGCAGTCCCCTTGTCCAGGCTCGACAGGGTAGGCGCATCGTCCCCGACACGACCTCCCCATCGCCGGTGACGGCGACGTGACCCGAGCGGGCACGAGCCCGGACGATCACACCCAGAAGGCCAGGGCCATGCCCACGATCGTGGTGACGCCGCTGGCGACGGCCACCGGCATGCCGAGGCGATGGCCCTTCAGGTGGGCCACGGACCCGGCGACCATGCCCACGACCCCCGGCACCACCAGCCACGGCGCCGTCGCCGCGCCGACGATCGCCACGACCAGCCACACCGTGGCCCCGCCGCTCGGGACGGCGACGCCGTCGTGGTCGACCGTCCCGGATCCGGCCGGGTCCGACGACTCTCCCACAGCGGCTCCCGCGCCTCGACGACCCACCCAGTGTAGGTGGACCGGCACCCCGGCTCGGCAGGCCCGGGCGGGACACGTCACAATCGGGGCACCGTTCTCGGGTGTTTCTCAGGAACGCCCGCCACGATGCCCCATGGGTCCGGAGCCTGCGGGGGCGGTCTCCGGGCCCACCACCTCTCCTCGATGCCCCGCCGCGAGGACCGTCGAACGGCGACGCGGGGTCGACACCCGCCGTTCCGACCACCACCCACCACCCGTTCCGCGGAGGTCCCCGTGTCCACGCCCACCGACCGCATCGACGACGTGCTCGTCCAGCTGCGCCGCGTGCTGGTCGGCCAGTCACGGATGCAGGAGCGGCTGCTGGTGGGCCTGCTCAGCCGTGGCCACGTGCTGCTGGAGTCCGTCCCCGGCCTGGCCAAGACGCTCGCGGCCGAGTCCCTGGCAACCATCGTCGGGGGGGAGTTCGCCCGGATCCAGTTCACGCCCGACCTGCTGCCCTCCGACGTCATGGGGACCCGGATCTACCGCCCGAGCCAGGAGGAGTTCGACATCGAGCTCGGCCCGGTGTTCACCAACATCCTGCTGGCCGACGAGATCAACCGGGCACCCGCCAAGGTCCAGTCCGCGCTGCTGGAGGTGATGGCCGAGCACCAGGTGTCCATCGGTGGCCGGTCCTTCGCCGTCCCGGAACCCTTCTTCGTGATCGCCACCCAGAACCCGATCGAGTCCGAGGGTGTCTACGCCCTGCCGGAGGCCCAACGCGACCGGTTCATGATGAAGGTCGTCATGACCCACCCGGACCGGACCGAGGAACTCCAGATCGTCGACCGGGTCGGCGTCACCACGCCAGTCCCGGACCAGGTGCTCGACCCCGGGGTCCTGCGCGACCTCCAGGCCGTGGCCGACCGGGTCTTCGTCGACGCCACCGTCAAGGCCTACGCCGTGGACGTCGTGCAGGCCACGCGACGGCCCGCCGCGTTCGGCCTGGGCGACCTCGACGACCTGGTCGAACTGGGGGCCAGCCCACGCGCCAGCCTCGGACTGGTCCGGGGGGCCCGGTCGCTCGCGTTGATGCGTGGCCGCTCCTTCGCCACCGCCCAGGACGTCTACGACATCGCCCCGGAGGTGCTGCGGCACCGGATCATGCTGACCTACGAGGCGCTGGCACGCGACGTCGACGCCGACGACGTCATCGCCCGTGTGCTCGCCACGGTCCCCGCCCAGCCGCTGACGTCGCGCAACCACGACCAGGCGCCCCGGTCGGGTCCGTCCGCGGCGGCGTCCGGTCTCGAGCCCCTCGCGGCCCCCGACACCCGCGGGGACGCGGGCAACGGGTCCGGTCCTCGCTCGGCCCCCAGCACCAGCGGAGCCACGAGCGGGGACACGGGCAACGGCGAACGCAACGGGTCGGGTGCCGACGGCGCCCATCCGTGGTCGACCCCGGCCGGCCCGGCACGGTCGTGACGACGGCCGGTGCCACCTCGTGGCCGGGTGACACCTCACCCGACGATGTCGCCGAACGCGTCCGCTCGCTGGAACTGCAGGTGGACCGGCGACTCGACTCGATGCTGCACGGTCGCCACGAGGGACTGACCCCGGGACACGGACTGGAGGTCGGGGAGTCCCGGCTGTACGTCCCCGGCGACGAGGTCCGACGGATCGACTGGAACGTCACCGCGCGGACCACCACCGTCCACGTGCGCGAACTGATCGCCGAGCGCGACCTCACCACCTGGGTCGTCGCCGACCTCGACGCCAACATGCAGGTCGGCACCCAGCGCGACCGCAAGGCGGACCTGGTCGTGGCCGCCGTGGCCGCCGTCGGGTTCCTCAACGCCCGCGACGCCAACCGACTCGGGGCCGTGCTGGTGCGCGGCGACGACCAGCAGGTGCTGCCGCCACGCGGTGGGCGCAACCAGGTCCGTGCCGTCCTGCGTGCGATGCTGGCCGCGACGGCACACGACGGCAGCGGCCACGCCGACCTCGACGTCGCGCTCCACCGGGTCGCCCGGTCGGCGCGGCACCGTGGTCTCATCGTCTTGGTGTCCGACCTTCGGGGTGGACGCGGGGACGGCGGTTCGCCGACCGGTGGACTGCCGGGCGACCTGGCGGTGGTGACCCAGCGACACGACGTGCTGGTGGTCCAGGTGCGCGACGAGCGCGACCGCGACCTGCCCGACGTGGGCCTGATCGACCTGGTCGACCCGGCCACCGGCCGATCCCGTGAGGTGCGCATCACCCCGGCGGTCCGTCGCGCCTACGCCGAACGCGCCGCCGCCCACCAGCAGGCGATCGAGGACCTCGTCCGGGCAACCGGCGCCGACCACCTGGTGCTGGACACGGGCACCGACTGGCTGACCACCATCGCGCGCCACGTCCACCACCGGATGCGCCACCCGCGACACCGGACCGTGCGATGATCCCCGACCTGCTGCTGGCACCGGAGCGGCTGTGGCTGCTCCTGCTGCTGGTGCCGCTGGTGGCCGTCGCCGCCTGGGCCGCGCGACGGCGACGACGTGCGCTGGTGCGCTTCACGGGCTTGGACTTCCTCGACGAGGTCGCCCCACGCCACTCGACCTGGCCGCGTTGGGTCGTGACCGGGTTGTTCCTGGCCGGCCTCGGCGTGGCCACCGCGTCCCTGGCCCAGCCAGCCGTCGTCGACGAGGTCTCGGAGTCCATCCGGGGGCGGATCGTGGTCCTGATGGACACCAGCTACTCCATGGAGGCGACCGACGTCGACCCCAGCCGCCTGGAGGCGGCCCAGGACGAGGCCACCGACTTCGTCGACGGCGTCGACGACGGCATCGAGATCGCCCTGGTGTCGTTCAACGGTCGGGTGAGCCGCGACGTCGACCTCACCACCGACCACGCCGAGGTCGCCGCCGGCATCGGCGAGCTCGAGCTGGGCGAGGCGACCGCCGTCGGGGAGGGCCTGCGTGCCGCCATCGCCGAACTGTCGGGCACCGAGGACGTGTTCCCGGGTGCGGTCGTGCTGCTGTCGGACGGCGAGACCACGGTCGGCATCGACCCCGACATCGCGTCGGCCGAGGCCGCCGAGGCCGGCATCCCCGTGTTCACCATCGCCTTCGGCACCCCCGACGGCACGATCGCGGACCCCTACACCGGCCAGACCATCCCGGTCCCGGTGGCCGAGGGCGAGTTGTCCGACATCGCCGCGGCCACCGACGGCACCTTCACCGCGGCCGGCTCGACCGCCGGCCTGTCCGACGCCTACGACCAGATCGCCGGCCAGCTCCAGGAGCTCATCGGGGACCCGGAGACCATCGAGGTGGACATCACCTGGCGCTGGGTGGCCGTGGCGCTGGTCCTGTTGCTGGCGGCATGGATCGGCAGCCAGTGGTGGCTGCGCGGCGTCCTGTAGCACCGCCGGCCGCCGGGCCGCTCGGGCCGGCACCATAGGCTGCAGGCGTCGCCGGCATCGGCGCTCCCCGAACGACAGCAGGCGCCATGCCCGACACCCCCGCTCACCACGACGCACCCGCCGGCGATCACGCGGGCGACTCCTCGGACGGACCGGACGACCTCCCCGACCAGGACGATCGCGACCCCGGGCAGGAGCCCGGTGACGAGATCACGTTCAAGCGGCTCGGCCTGCGCAACCAGTTGCTCCGGCGGTTGCGCGAGACCGGCTACGACACGCCCACCGCGATCCAGCGCGAGTCCATCCCCCACCTGATGGAGGGCCGTGACGTCCTGGGCCAGGCCGCGACCGGGACGGGCAAGACGGCCGCGTTCGCCCTCCCGATCCTGCACGCCCTGGGGCGTGCCCCGGCGGCGTCGCCGCGTGCCCTCGTGGTGGCCCCGACACGGGAACTGGCGGTGCAGGTCGGTGCCGCCATCCGCGGCTACGGCAAGCACCTGGGCACGAAGGTCGTGGACGTGGTTGGCGGCCAGCCGACCCATCGCCAGGTCACGGCACTGCGCAAGGGCGCCCACGTGGTGGTGGCCACCCCGGGTCGTGCCGTCGACCTGCTGAACCGACGCGCGCTGGTGCTCGACGACCTGGCCACGCTCGTGCTGGACGAGGCCGACGAGATGCTGGACATGGGCTTCGCCGAGGACCTCGACGTGATCCTGGCCGCCACGCCGTCCAATCGCCAGACGGTGCTGTTCTCGGCCACCGTGCCGGCCCGCATCGACCACCTCGCACAGCGCTACCTCGACGACCCGGTCCGGATCACCACGGGTCGGCCGACCACGGCGTCGGGTGCGCCGCTGGTCGAGCAATCGGTGGTGTACGTACGCCGTCGCGACAAGGCGGCGGCACTGGGCCGGATCCTGGACATGGAGGCCCCCGACTCCGCCCTCGTGTTCTGCCGGACCCGGGTGGAGGTGGACGAGCTGACCGCGACGATGAACGCCCGCGGCCACCGCGCCGAGGCCCTCCACGGGGGGATGGACCAGCGCCAGCGCGATCGGGTCATGCGCCGACTCCGCGACGGCACCGCCTCGCTGCTGCTGGCCACCGACGTGGCCGCCCGGGGACTCGACGTCGACACCCTCACCCACGTCCTCAACTACGACGTGCCGAGCCAGGCCGAGAACTACGTGCACCGGATCGGGCGGGTGGGCCGTGCCGGTCGCCGCGGCGTCGCGATCACGCTGGCCGAGCCCAAGCAGAAGCGCAACATCCGGTTCATCGAGCGGCTGCTCAAGCGGGACCTGCCGGTGGTGCCGGTGCCCTCGGTGGCCGACCTCCAGGCCCGCCAGGTGGACCTGACCATCGAGGAGGTCGCCGACGCGCTGGACGACCTCGCCGCCGACGGCCCGATGGTGGGCGCCGAGGACGTCCTCGCCGGGCTGCTGGCGCGCGACCACGAGCCCCACGACGTCGTGCTGGCCGCGCTCGGGCTGGTCCACGCCGCGAGGGGGTCGGCCGCCGACGAGCGCGACATCCCCGACGCGTTGGCGCACGCCGAGGACAAGAAGCGTCGCAGCAAGCGGGACAAGAAGTCCAAGGGGGGCGGGTCCGGGGCGGATGGTTCCGGGGCGGGTGGTTCCGGGGCGGGTGGTTCCGGGGGGCGCGGGCACCGCAACGACGCCGACACGGGGTGGCTGTTCGTCACCCTGGGACGGGTCGAGGGGGTTCGCCCCGCCGACCTGGTCGGTGCGATCGCCAACGAGGCCGGCCTGTCGGGCTCCCAGATCGGCCCGATCAAGATCGCCCAGCACCACAGCAAGGTCGGGGTCCCGAAGTCCTCGGTGGACCACGTCGTGACCACGATGGGATCCACGACGGTGCGCGGCCAGTCCGCCGAGGTCCATCCCTGGCGCGACTGACGCAACCGCTCCGGCGCGGACGGGCGCGGGCTCGGCGTCCCGGCCCGCGCCCTCAGGGGTCGCGGGGGTCCGGGTCGTCCCCGAACTTGCGCTGGAGCCGCGACTGCATGCGCGGGTACCACCACAACTCGAAGAGCAGGCCACCGATCAGGAACCCCAGGGCCGTCGACAGGGCCAGCGACCACCCACCGGCCAGGTGACCGACCAGCAGCCCGACGGCCACGATCGGCAACAGTCGCCCCCAACGGACACGCTCCAACACGACCGACCTCCCCGGACACGACGTCGGCGACCCAGCGTAGGCCGCCCGGCTGCCGGTCCCCGCCCCGGTGCCGGGAGCCAGCCCCGCGACCACGGGTCAGGTCACCGACACGACCAGCCCGCCGTCGACGACGTCCACCGCCACGGTCGAGCCGTCGGGGGCCTCCCCCGACAGGATCAGTCGGGCGAGCCGGTCCTCGACCTCGCTGCGGACCACCCGCTTGAGTGGCCGGGCGCCGTAGACGGGGTCGTAGCCGAGGTCGGCCAGCACGGCGCGGGCCTCGTCCGACACCACCAGGTCCAGGTCACGACCGGCCAGTCGACGCACCAGCCGCCCCAGCTGGATGTCCACGATCGAGGTGAGGTCGTCGCGCGTCAGCCGGTCGAAGATCACGATGTCGTCGATCCGGTTGAGGAACTCCGGCTTGAAGTGGGCGCGCACGTCCGCCATGACCCGGTCCGACAGCTGCTCGGGCTCGAGGGTGACGTCCAGGATGTGGTGGCTGCCCAGGTTGGACGTCATGATCACCACGGTGTTGCGGAAGTCGACCGTGCGACCCTGGCCGTCGGTCAGGCGGCCGTCGTCGAGCACCTGCAGCAACACGTTGAAGACGTCCTGGTGGGCCTTCTCGACCTCGTCGAGCAGCACGACCGAGTAGGGACGTCGCCGCACGGCCTCGGTGAGCTGGCCGCCCTGGTCGTAGCCGACGTAGCCGGGCGGGGCCCCGATCAGACGCGCGACCGTGTGCTTCTCCTGGTACTCGCCCATGTCGATGCGCAGCATCGCGCGTTCGTCGTCGAACAGGAACTCGGCCAGCGCTCGGGCGAGTTCGGTCTTGCCCACACCGGTCGGGCCCAGGAACAGGAACGAGCCGGTCGGGCGGGCCGGGTCCGCGATGCCCGCGCGGGACCGCCGCACGGCGTCCGCCACCGCCGCGACCGCACGGTCCTGGCCGATGACGCGTTCGTGGAGGTGGTCCTCCAGGCGGACGAGCTTGTCGGCGTCGGCGGCCAGCAGCTTGCGGACCGGGATGCCGGTCCAGTTGGCCACGACGTCGGCGATCTCGTTGTCGGTGACCCGCTCCTCCAGCATGGTGCCGCCCTCGGCACGCAGCTCGTCGAGTTCGGCCTGGGCAGCCGCGACCTGCCCTTCCAGCTCACCCGTGCGGCCGTAGCGCAGCTCGGCGGCCCGCTCGAGGTCGCCGTCGCGCTCGGCCATGGCGGTCTGCTCGCGGACCTCCTCCAGTTCGCCCTTGGCCCCGCTGAGACGGTCGATGACGTCCTTCTCGCCCTGCCACCGGGCGGTGAGCCCGTCCATCTCCTCGCGCAGCTCGGCGAGGTCGCGGTCGAGGTCGTCCAGCCGCGCCCGGGCGGACTCCGACTCGTCCTTGGCCAGGCTGACCCGCTCGATCTCGAGCTGGCGGATGCGCCGGTCGACCTCGTCGATCTCGGGTGGCATCGAGTCGATGGCGATGCGCAACCGGGCAGAGGCCTCGTCGAGCAGGTCGATGGCCTTGTCGGGGAGGAAGCGCTCGGTCAGGTAGCGGTCCGACAGCGCGGCCGCGGCGACCAGCGCGTCGTCGCTGACCTGGACCCCGTGGTGGACCTCGTAGCGCTCCTTGAGGCCACGCAGGATCCCGACGGTGTCGGCCACCGACGGCTCGTCGACCCGCACCGGCTGGAAGCGACGCTCCAGCGCGGCGTCCTTCTCGATGTGGCGGTACTCCTCGAGCGTGGTGGCACCGACCATGCGCAGCTCACCCCGGGCCAGCATCGGCTTGAGGATGTTGCCGGCATCCATGGAGCCCTCGGCCTTGCCGGCACCCACGATCGTGTGGAGCTCGTCGATGAAGGTGATGATCTGGCCGTCGCTGGCCTCGATCTCCTTCATCACGGCCTTGAGGCGCTCCTCGAACTCCCCGCGGAACTTGGCCCCGGCGACCATCGAGGTGAGGTCGAGTTGCACCAGCATCTTGTCGGCCAGCAGGGTCGGGACGTCGCCCTCGACGATGCGCCGGGCGAGTCCCTCGATGATGGCGGTCTTGCCCACGCCGGGCTCACCGATCAGCACCGGGTTGTTCTTGGTGCGGCGCACCAGCACCTGGATGATGCGACGGATCTCCTCGTCGCGCCCGATGACGGGGTCCAGCTTGCCGTCGCGGGCCATCTGGGTCAGGTCGCGGCCGTACTTCTCCAACGCCTGGAAGGTCGACTCCGGGTCCTGCGAGGTGACCCGCTGCGCACCCCGCACCTGCTTGAGCGCCGCGAGGATCGCGTCGTGGGTGATCCCGTGCTCGTCGAGCAGGTCCGTGACCCGACCGCCCTCGGTGGCCAGGGCCAACAGCAGGTGCTCGGTGGACACGTACTCGTCGGTCAGCGTGGCGGCCTCGCCGGCGGCGGCGTCGAGCACCCGCACGAGCCGCTGGCCCATCCGGACCTCGCCGGAGGAGCCGTAGGCGGACGACATGGCGTCGAGCATGGCGGTGGTGGCCGCGCGCAGCGTCGTCGGCGTGACGCCGAGCCGCTGGGTGATCGGCAACACGATGCCGTCGGCCTGTTCCAGCAGGGCCGCCAGGAGGTGGGCGGGGGCGATCTCGACGTGGTGGTGGTCCCGCGCGATCACGCCGGCACGCTGCAGCGCCTGCTGGCTCATGCGGGTGAGGCGGTCGAGGTCCATGCGGTCTCCTTCCGAGACGGGCCCAGCGGCTGTGAGGTCCATCCACGAGCGTACGTCTGCCACCCCACCCCTTCGTGGTTCCTGATGGCAGTGCCGGAAGGCTTGTTGCGTGGGCTCCACCCCGGTGACCTGCCACCGTCGCACGCAGGTCCGGCCCGGCCGCCCCCCGTGCCGTGCCCCGCGTGCCGTCACGGGTCCGGGTGGGCGCGCGGGTCGCCGGACCACCGCCCATCGGTGCCCTAGCCTCGGCGGACATGCCGCGCCGACCCCTGCACCTCACGCCCAGCGCCGCGGACCTGGTCGAGGTGTTCGCCGAGGTCCGCGACCGCCTCGACGTCCCGGGACCGTTCCCGCCGGCGGCGCTGGAGGATGCCGCGGCCGCCGCCCGGGCCCCGGCCACCACACCCGGGGACCACACCGACGTGGCGTTCGTCACCATCGACCCCCCCGACTCCCGCGACCTCGACCAGGCCCTGCACCTGGCTCGACGCGATGGCGGGGGCTTCCGGATCCACTACGCCATCGCCGACGTCGGGTCGTTCGTGGTGCCCGGGTCGGCCCTCGACGACGAGGTCCACCGACGCGGCGTGACGCACTACGGGCCGGATCGTCGCGACCCGCTGCACCCGCCGGTGCTCGGTGAGGGCGCCGCCAGCCTCCTGCCGGACGTGGACCGACCGGCCGTGGTGTGGCAGCTCGACCTCGACGCCCACGGGGCCATGGTCGACACCCACGTGGGGCGGGCGATGGTGCGCAGCCGCGCGAAGCTGACCTACCAGCAGGTGCAGGACGACCTCGATGCGGGCACGGCCGGCGACATGCTCGGGCTGCTGCCACTCATCGGTGCGGCGAGGCGGGAGGTGGAGCAGGAACGGGGCGGGGTCGCCCTGCCACTGCCCGACCAGGAGATCGAACGGGTCGACGGCCGCTACCGACTGGCCTTCCGCCGTCCGCGACCCGTCGAGGAGGACAACGCGCAACTGTCGCTGCTGACCGGCATCGCCGCCGCCGGGATCATGCGGGCGGGTCGCGTCGGCATCCAGCGCACCCTGCCACCCCCGCCCCACGACGCGATCGCCCGACTGCGCACGGCCGCGGCCGCCCTGGGCGTGGACTGGCCCGACGACCAGCCGTTCCACCTGGTCGTGCGGACACTGGACCCCGACCGGGCACCGGACGCGGCCTTCCTCGACGAGTCGACCGTGGTCTTCCGAGGAGCCGGGTACCGCGCCTTCGACGGCTCCCGGCCGGCCGATGCCACCCACGCCGGGATCGCCGCCGACTACGCCCACGTGACCGCCCCGTTGCGCCGACTGGTCGACCGGTGGGGGCTGGCGATCTGCGTGGCACTGGATGCCGGGGAGGACGTGCCCGACTGGGTCCGGTCGTCGCTGTACGAACTGCCCGAGGTGATGGCCACCACCACCCGCCGGGCCAACGCCTACGAACGCGCCGTCGTCGACGTCGTCGAGGCCGCCCTGCTGTCGGATCGGATCGGCGACGTGCTTCCGGCGACCGTCGTGGACGTCGACGACCAGGACCCCGATCGCGGGTTGGTGCTGGTGCCCGAGCCTGCCGTGCGCGCACGGGTGCACGGCGAGGACCTGGTGGCCGGCCAACGCATCGACGTCGTGGTCGACGCAGCCGACATCCACGCCGGCCAGGTCCGCCTCCGACGCGCCTGACCCCCAGCCCGCCCCCGGCCCGACCCCCGGACCCAGGTGATGTGACTGGACCCGGGTTATGTGACTGGACCCGAGATCCCGGGCCGACCCACATCGCCCGGGCCGGTTCACATCGGGTCACGGACGGGGGGGTGGGAAACGGGGTGCGAGTCGGTGGTCAGCAGGTGGAGTCGGTGCCCGGGGCGGGGGAGGTCGTCGGGGTGGGTTGGACACCGGCGGGGTCCAGCGTCGGCGACGGGGCGGACGACGGCGGTTCCCGGTCGAAGTCCTCGACGTCGAGGGTCGAGGACTCCGTGCCGGACTCGTCGTCCCCGGTCGCGACCGCGGAGTTGGGCGAGCCCATGGTGGGCGAGGGGTCCGCGACGGGAGCCGGGGAGGTGGTGGCATCGGGCGTCGGCGTCGCGGTGACGTCGGGATCGTCCCGGTCACTGTCACGCTCCGAGCGGGTGTCGTCGGGGAACGGGGCGCCGGTCCGGAGGGCGTCGAACAGCTCCTCGGCGTCCACCGACAGCCGTTCGTAGTACAGGCCGTCGGTGTAGGCCACGACCGGAACGATCGCCGACTCCATGGACTGGGGCTCCAGCGAACGCAGTGTGTTGGCCAGCGTGTACATCGATGTCAGCGACAGGTCGTCGTCGACGGTCAGCGACGATGCCGCGACCCCCACCAACGCCCGCAGCTTGGCCGGGTTGGTGAGCGTGCCGGTCGTCAGGACCTCGTCCATGGCGCGTCGCAGGAAGTACTGCTGGCGGGCGGCTCGTCCGGCGGTCCCGGTCCCCCACGAGTCGCTGGACTTGCGCGATCGCACGAACCGTCCCGCATCGATGCCGTCGAGGACCTGCCGCCCCGCCGGGATCGTCCCGACGGTCTCGTCGACCAGGGCCTCCTCGAGGCAGACCTCCACCCCACCGACGGCGTCGGTCAGGGTCACCAGCCCCGCGAGGTCGATCTCGACGTAGTGGTCGAGGTCCTCGCCGACGATCTCCTCGACCTGTTCGATCAGCGCGTTGGCACCCTCGATCGGACGCACGGCGTTGATCTTCTCGCGCGACCCGTCCCGCATCGTGATGGCGAGGTCACGGGGGAAGGCCACCATCCGCACCGACTGGTCACCGGGGAGGTACTGCACCCACAGGACCGTGTCGGTCAGGGCGCCGCCGTGGTCGTTGGCGTCCATCTCGTCCATCTGCTCGTCGGTCAGCCCGGCGCGGGAGTCCGAGCCGACCAGCAGGATGTTCTGGATGGTGGTGATCTCGGGGGCAGGTGGCAGCGTCGGGCTCGCGAGGTCCTGTGGACCGGCCGAGGCGGCGGGATCCGGGGACGCGGCCCCGTCCGGGACCTGGTCGGCCGAGTCCAGGGCGGCCAACGACACGTCCTGGATCAACAGCCCTGCCGAGCGTGACACGAGGTCGACGCTCGCCGCTCCCAGGGCCAGCAGGCCCAGGAGTCCGGCGACGAGGAAGCGGGTCACGAAGGGGCCCCATGGACGTGTCGAGCGCGGCGATGAGGTCGCGGCGCGGTGGGCGGGAGGTGTGACCGGGTCGAGGTCCGACGAGGCACGACGACCGGGCGGCCGCGGTCCACGTCTCGGTTCAACCCCACGCAGAAGTGTACGAGCCGGGGTCGACGTCGTTCACGTCGGTCCCGGTCGGCTGCTGGTGGCCGTCGGCGCCACGGCGCGGCCGATCCGAGGGCTGGTGGTCACCGGGCGCCGGCGGGTCGACGGGTCGGGCGGCGCCGCAGCGTGGGGTGCACCTCGACCTCGCGTGAGGACACGGGGACCACGTCGTGACGCGGGGCAGGGGGTTCCTGGCCCTGCACCCGCGCGGCCAGCGTGCGCACCATCTCCTCCAGCTCGCGGTTCTTGCGGCGAGCCGTCTCGAGCTTCTCGCCCAGGTCCAACACCACGCGGACGCCGGCCAGGTTGAGGCCCTCGTCCTGGGTGAGGTGGCGGATGAAGCGCAGGCGGTCGATGTCGCGCTGGGAGTAGCGCCGGGTGTTGCCGGCGGTCCGGGCGGGCTCGATCAGGCCCTCGCGCTCGTAGGAGCGCAGGGTCTGGGGGTGCATGTCCGCCAACTCGGCGGCCACCGAGATCACGAAGACGGGCTCGTCGTAGTCCGGGCCACGCTGGCCGAAACCGGCCTGGCGTCGCGCCGGCGCCGCGGACGACTCGTCACCACGGGTCTCGGCGTCCGCGTCGGACGGATCGAGGAACTCCTGGGTGGTGGCCATGCTGGCTCCTTCGTGCTCGGGCGACGGTGATGGGTCGCGCTGGCGGTCGCGGGCGCGGTGCTCCGGCGGCGGACGATGTCGTGGTCATGCGCCGTCGCGGTGGAGGCGACGATCGCGCTCGGTGGTGTCGTCCAGTTCCTGCAACTGCTCGAGCAGGTCGGTCTGTTCCCGCGTCAGGGAGGCCGGCACCTCCACGTCGACGGTGACCAGCAGGTCGCCACGATCGGCGCCGGCGGTCCCGCCGCGGGGGCTGCCCTGGCCGCGGATCCGGAAGGTCCGTCCCGATGCCGTGCCCGCGGGGATGCGGATGCGTCGGGTCTCGCCATCGGGCGTGGGGACCGACAGGCGCGTGCCCAGCGCGGCCTCGGCGTAGGTCAGGGGCACCTGCAGGGTCACGTCGTCGCCGCGCCGTCCGAACACCGGATCGGGCTCGACCTCCACGGTCACCAGCACGTCACCGGAAGCGCCGCCGTTGCTGCCGGGGCCCCCGCGACCGGCGACCCGGATGACCGCCCCGTCGCGAACGCCGGCCGGGATGCGAACCGTGAGCTCGCGTGGCCGCACCACGTGGCCGTCCCCGCCACAGGTCGCGCACGGATCGGTGATGATGGTGCCGTTGCCCCCACAGGTCGCGCACGGTTGGGCGAACGAGAACGGCCCCTGGTCCACCGCGACCTGCCCCGAGCCGCCGCACGTGGTGCAGGTCGTCGGCGTGGTGCCCGGTGCGGCGCCGGAGCCGTTGCAGGTCTCGCACGGCCCGTCACCGTTGATCCGCAGCCGCGTTCGGGCGCCGGCGAGCGCATCGTCGAACGACACCTGGACGGTGGCGGTGAAGTCGCGGCCCTTCTGGCGTCGCCGCGACCTCGTCGCGGTGCCGAAACCGCCCCCGGGGAAGCCCCCACCCCCACCGCCCTGCGTGAACAGTCCCTGCAGCAGGTCGTTGAGGTCGCCGGCGCCCCCGGAGAAGCCTCGGCCGCCACCACCGCCACCACCGAAGCCGCCCAGGCCCGAGGCCCCCAGACGACGGATCTCGTCGTACTCCGTGCGGGTCTCCTCGTCGCCGACGATGGCGTAGGCCTCCCCGACCTCCTTGAAGGTCTGCTCGGCCGTCGGGTCATCGGGGTTGGAGTCCGGGTGGTGGGCCCGCGCCAGCTTGCGGTAGGCCTTCTTGATGGTGTCGTGGTCGGCGTCCGAGGACACGCCGAGCACGGCGTAGTAGTCGGTGTCGAGCCATTCGCGCTTGGGGGTCATGCGGTCACCTCCCCGTGGTGGTCTCGGTGGGGGTCGTGGATGGTCGGGGCCGGACGGGTCAGGGTCGGACGGGTCGGGGTCGGAGGAGGCGGGCCCGGTCGTCGGTTCCTCACTGGGCGACGGCCACCATCGCTGCCCGCAGCACGCGCGGCCCCAGGACGTAGCCCGGACGCAGCACCTCGGCCACCACGGGTTCGCCGTCGTCGCCGACGATGCCCTCCCCGGGCACCTGCTGGACCGCCTCGTGGCGCGTGGGGTCGAACGGCTGGCCGGTGTCGTCGACCCGTTCGAGACCGACCTCGCGGAGTGCGGCCACCAGCTTGTCGCGCACCAGGGCCACCCCCTTGACGACGCCGTCGTCGGCGGTGGTGGTGGCGATCGACGTCAGGGTGCGGTCGAAGTCGTCGAGGACCTCCAGGACCCGGCTCGCGACGTCGGCGTGACCGGCCACCCGTTGCTGGCTGGCCTGCTGCTGCATCCGGCGACGGAAGTTCTCGAACTCGGCCTGCTTGCGTTGGAGTCCGTCGAGGTAGTCGTCCCGCGACGCGGAGGCTTCGTGCACGGCGGCCAGGAGTTCCCCCCGCGAGCGTGGGTCGTCGGCCGCCCGCGCCTCCCAGTCGGGCTGGTCGTCGGCGTCGTCGGACGCGACGTCGTCGTCGTCCACGGCCACGGCGGCCGCGCCGTCGACGGGGGCGACCTCCTGGGTGTCGGCACCGGCGGCGGTCGGGCCCCCCGGGCCGTCGTGGACCTCGTCGACGTCGACCTCGCGGGCACCGTCGTCCAGCCAGCTCGGCGCCGAGGCGGACCGCGGCGTGGGCTGCACGTCGGGTCCCCCGGCATCGCGCACGGGAGTCGTGTCGGTGGCCGGGCCGTCAGCGCCCTCGGCGGCGCCGTCGGCACCTCGCTCGGAGGGGCCGGTGGGATGGTCGGTCATGTCGGGGACTCCGGGGTGTGTGGGGGCCGGGACGGGATGTCGCCGGCGGGCGTCGGCCGGCGCGGGGAGATGCGGTGAGGGGCTGGGGCCCAGGGGGGTCGCGTCGCGCCTCCCCTGCGGGCGATCCGGCGACGGCCGGCCGGGGCACGTGGCCCGGGCCGGCCGTCCGATCGCGCACGGTGTTGGTGTGGGTCAGCCGTCGATGGCGATGCGACGGGGCTTGGCCTCCTCGGCCTTGGGCACGCGGATGGTCAGCACGCCGTCGCGGTAGGTGGCCGACACGGCCGTGCCGTCGACCCGGTCGGGCATCCGGACGGCGCGGTGGTAGCGACCGAAGCGGCGCTCCACCCGGCGGAACTCGTCGGGCCGGATCGCGTCCTGGTCGTCGACCTCGTCGTAGAAGGGACGCTCGCCGGCGATGGTGAGGACGTTCTCCTCGAGGGTGAGCTCGACCTCGTCGGGCGCCACGCCGGGCAGCTCGACGAACAGGGTGTAGAAGTCCGGGTGCTCACGGACGTCCAGCGCCGGTGAGAAGGCGCCGGCGGTCGATGGCGCGTCGTGGTCGCTGGCGCCGCGGCCGGCGGCCTCGCGGAACATGCGCTCCGACCTCGTCGTGGAGGCCGGCGGTGCGGAAGGGGTCGAAGCGGGCGATGGTTGCCATGGTGGTCCTCCTCGTGGATGGTTGGGGATGGGAGGCGGGTGGGTGGTGCGGGTGTCGTGGTGCGGGTGTCGTGGTGCCAGTGCGGTGGGGGACGGGCCGGACCCGCGCTGGGACGCGGCCCCGCCCCCACCGACCATGGTCAGGCAGACTCCTGGTCGTCGCCCTCGTCGATGATCTCGGCGTCGACGACGTCGTCGTCGGACGGGCCGTCGGCGGGGTCGCCGTCACCGGTCGGGGGCGTCGCCGTCTGGGCACTGTCGGCGCTGTAGATGGCCTGGGCCAACTGCTGGGAGGTGCTGGCCAGTGCCTCCATCTTCGCCTTCACGGCGTCGTCGTCGTCGCCCTCCAGGGCCTGCTTGAGGTCGGAGTTGGCCTGCTCGATCTCGGCGCGCAGGCCCTCGTCGACCTTGTCGCCATGCTCGGACAGCGTCTTGGTGGTCTGGTGGACCAGCGTGTCGGCCTGGTTGCGCAGTTCGACCGACTCGCGCCGTGACGCGTCCTCGGCGGCGTGTGCCTCGGCGTCCTTGATCATCTGCTCGATGTCGTCCTTGGGCAGTGCCGAGCCACCGGTGATGGTCATCGACTGTTCCTTGCCCGTGCCCAGGTCCTTGGCGTTGACGTGGACGATGCCGTTGGCGTCGATGTCGAAGGTCACCTCGACCTGCGGCATGCCCCGGGGCGCCGGCGGGATGCCGGTCAGGTTGAACTTGCCGAGCAGCTTGTTGTCGCTGCTGAACTCGCGCTCGCCCTGCAGGACCTTGATCTCGACCTCGGGCTGGTTGTCGTCGGCGGTGGTGAACACCTCGGAGCGCTTGGTCGGGATGGTGGTGTTGCGCTCGATCAGCTTGTGGGTCACCCCGCCCTTGGTCTCGATGCCCAGGCTCAGCGGGGTCACGTCCAGCAGCAGCACGTCCTTGACGTCGCCCTTGAGCACGCCGGCCTGCAGCGCCGCGCCGATGGCCACGACCTCGTCCGGGTTGACGCCCTGGTGGGGCTCCTTGCCGTGGGTGAGGTCCTTGACCAGGTCCTTGACGGCGGGGATCCGGGTGGATCCGCCGACCAGGATCACGTGGGCGAGGTCACCGACGTCGACGCCGGCGTCCTTGATGGTCTGCACGAACGGGCCCTTGAGCTGGTCCAGCAGGTCGCTGGTCAGCTCGTTGAACGCGCCCGGGTGAGGGTCTCCTCGAAGTGCAGCGGCCCGGCCTCGGTGGCCGTCAGGAACGGCAGGTTGATGGAGGTCTGCTGGGAGGACGAGAGTTCGATCTTGGCCTTCTCCGCCGCCTCCTTGAGCCGCTGGAGGGCCATCTTGTCGCCCGACAGGTCGACGCCGTCGTTGTCCTTGACGGCCTTGAGCATCCAGTCGATCAGCACCTGGTCCCAGTCGTCGCCACCCAGTTGGCTGTCGCCGTGGGTGGCCTTGACCTCGAACACGCCCTCGGAGATCTCCAGCACGGACACGTCGAAGGTCCCGCCACCGAGGTCGAACACCAGGATGGTCTGGTCGGTCTCCTGGTCCAGGCCGTAGGCCAGCGCCGCCGCGGTCGGCTCGGCGACCAGCCGGAGCACGTCCAGGCCCGCGATCTCGCCGGCCTCCTTGGTGGCCTGGCGCTGGGCGTCGTCGAAGTAGGCCGGGATCGGTGATCACGGCCTCGTTGACGTCCTCGCCCAGGAAGGACTCCGCGTCGCGCTTGAGCTTCATCAGGATGCGCGCGGAGATCTCCTGGGGCGTGTAGGTCTTGCCGTCCGCCTCCGCCGACCAGTCCTGGCCCATGTGGCGCTTGACCGAACGGATGGTGTTGTCGGCGTTGGTCACGGCCTGGCGCTTGGCGACCTCGCCGACGAGCACCTCGCCGCTCTTGAACGCGACGACCGACGGGGTCGTGCGCGAACCTTCGGCGTTGGCGATGACCTCGCCCTCGCCACCTTCCAGGACGGCAACCACCGAGTTGGTGGTGCCGAGGTCGATTCCGACTGCTCGTGCCATGGTCGTGGTCCTCTCGCGAACTCTCGGGGAGACGGGTGCGGTCCGGCTGGCGGCCGCGTCGTGTCCCACGGTACGCCGTCCCCGGACATCGGCAACCTGAGTGAACCATTCCCTGTCGGACTTCCTGAGCGTGATGGACTCAGATAGTCGAACAGGGTCGGGCGGCTAGCCTCCGAGCCCGCTCCCCACGAGTGCGGCGACGGCCGCGACCGCCGCTGCGACCAACCGGACCCGGTCGGCCGCCACGAGCCGCGCCAGCAGGCCCGGTGGTCGGTCGGGCGACAACCGACCGTGGGCCGGTCCCGCCACGACCGCGGTGGTCGCCATCGCCACCCCGATCGCGGCCACCGCCACGACCTGTCCCGGGGACGGACCGACGGCGAGCACGACCCCGCCGGCCACCAGCAGCGCGCCGTACACCAGGGCCACGATCGGGCCGATCCTGCGGGTGTGCGAGACGTGGACCGCCGGCCAGTCGTCGCGGCGCACGTCGTCGAACCCGGGGTAGACCAGCAGCGTGACGACGAGCTGGAAGCCCAGGTGCAACCAGGTCGCGGCGACCAGGGCGAGCGCGGCCGCGTCGGTGGTCACCACCGCCCGGGCCCGTGCGGACTCCCGACCCGCACGACGCCGCCCCGACCTATCCTCGACCGCGACGGCGTGTCGGCACCGACCCGCCCCCGACCGACACGGAAGGTCGTCACGTGGCGCTGTGGCAGTGGATCGTGCTGGCGTTCGTCGTCCTGGTGCCGCTCGCCCTGATGCTGGACTTCTGGGGGGACGAACGTCTCAGTTCGCGGGGACGTCCCCGTTCGCGGGCGTTCCGTCCGACCCCACGTCCGGCACCCGACCCCGACGACCACCACTGAGCCGGCCGCCACCGGGTCCGTCACGCCGACGCCGGACGTGCCAGTGCCGTCGCCGCCGGGTTCACGAGTCCGGACCGTGGCCACGCAGGATCCGGTCGCCCACCGCCACGCCGTGGTCGTCCAACCACCCCGCCCGGACCTCCAGGGCGGTGCGGTAGGTGGCCTCCGGGTCGTAGGTCGGACACGGGTCTCCCTCGCACACCGGCATGGTCCGCGTGGCGACGATCCGGCCGTTGTCGTCGACCCAGGCGATGTCGAGGTCGGTCAGCGTCCCCTTCATCCAGAACGCGCCGTCGTGGTCCTCGTCGTAGACGAACCACATCCCGGTCCCGTCGGGCACCTCCGCGACCTCCATCAGCCCGTGCGCACGCTGCTGTGGGGTGTCGGCGATGCGGACCGCGACCGCGATCGGCGCCCCGTCGCCGGTGTCCACCACCACCTCGCCCGCGGGCCAGTCGTCCACGGACGGGTGCAGGGCCGCCGGCGTCGCCGCGGGCCCCGGCGCGTCCCCCGCGCCAGGTTCCGTGCCAGGTCCCGTGCCAGGTTCCGTGCCGGAGTCGGTTGCCCCGGCGGCCGCGCCTGCGGGACCCGCGGACGACTCGACGGTCGCGCCGATCTCGCCCTCGTCGGCCATCAACCGGTCGGTCGTGGACGGCGTGGGCGCGGTCACGGTGTCGTCGCCACCGCCCGCGCAGCCCGCGACGAGCACGGCGACCACGGCCACGGCTGCCACGGCCCGGTGGGACGGCCGGGAGGCGAGGGAGGCGGAGTCGGGGGTCGTGGCAGGCATGTGTCGAGGCTAACCCTGCGCACCTCGGCGGTCCCGCCACCGGCGCGGCGGCGTCAGGTGCGGCGCCACACCGCCAGCCCACGACCACCGGGATGCTCGTAGACGATCTCGTAGCCGGCATCGGCCAGCATCGGGTCGCCGTCGTCGGCCACGACGTAGTCGTAGGCGAGCACGCCGTCGCCGTCGATCCCGACGAACTCGAGGTCCGGCTCGTAGAACTGGTAGGCCGTGAAGGGGAACTTGGGAGCGAGGTCGGGCCACGACGACCGGTGGAGCTGGAAGGCCACCACCTCGTCGTCGGGCACGAGCCCGTCCTCCACCAGGTTCGTCGCGGGCTTCCAGCGATCGATCGGGACGTCGCGTTCGTTCAGGCTGATCGACGCCCGAGCCGTGGCCGTCGTGGCGATCGCGACCAGGGCGAGCACGACCACGACGCGGTAGTGGCGCCGCGCCACCACCACCACGGCCAGGGCGATCGCCAACCCCGCCAGGGACAGCACCGTGACCGACCAGATGTCGATGCCCTCCTCGGGCGTCAGGAAGCTGAGCAGCCCGATGACCCGCCGGGGGTTTCCGAACCCGCCACGCCCGAAGGCCGCGGTGATGGCGTCCTGGCGCACCCACAGGAACGCCAGGCTGGCACCCCCGGTGACCAGCAGTGCGCCGGCCAGCGCGCGACCCGCCCGGCGCTGTCCCACCTGCAGGAGGAAGCCGACACCGATCGTGACCACCGGGACCGCCAAGGCGTCCCAGTACCGGCCGTAGACCATCTTGCCGGCCTGTTCCGTCCCGGCCATGAAGATCGCGGCGGGCACCGCGGCGGCGGCGAGGACCATCAGGATCGCCCAGCGCTGACGCTCGCGTGGCCCGACGAGGGGACGGTCGCCCACGCGCACGGCCGTCGCCAGCAGGTGCCCGACGCCCACCACGACCAATCCGAAGGTGACCACCATCTGGTGCCAGGCCATCCCGGCCGCACTCGCGAGCACCCCGGGCGTGAACACCTTGTCGAGCACACTGCCCAGCCGCGACACCTGCTGGGCCGTGTCCAGCCACACCAGGTCGTAGACCCAGTCGTTGAGCTGCGACAGTGCCACGGCCGACACCACCAGCAGCACCACGGCGATCCCCACGGTGCGTCGGGGCGTCTCGCCCCAGATGGCGCTGGCCACCAGCAGCACCAGCACCACGACCACGACACCCGTCAGTCGCGCATGGACGAACATCGACACGGCACCGACCAGGGCCAGCCCGACCGGCCACCACCCGCTGCGCACCTGGAGTTCGACCGCAGCCAGCAGGACGACCGCGATGACCAGGACGACGAGCACCTCCGACCCCGAGAACGGGGTCTGCATGGCGGCGCCCGGCAGGGCCAGTGCGATCGCGGCGGACCAGGTCGCGGCCGGGCCACCGAGGTCGAGCAGTCGCACCAGCAGGGTCCGCAGCACCAGCAGCGTCACACCCGCCAGGGCGACGTTGGCGACCAGCACGAGCCGGAACGCCAGCTCGGGGTCCTCGACGAGCGCATAGATCGGCGCCAGGAAGAACCCGTACCCCGCGTCGTAGGAGGGACCGATGACGTGGAACGGACGTGACCCCGACAGCGTGCGCGCCATGGCCAGCTGGCTCGCCTCGTCGGACGTCACGCTGTAGACGAAGCGTCCCCGCGTGACCCAGACACGCAGCAGCACGGTGAACAGCACGGCCGCGACCTCGGCCAGCAACGGGAGCCGTGCCCGTAGCCAGTCGGCATCGAAACGTGCAGTCATCGGGTCGGACTCCGTCGGGGGCAGGGGTCGGAAGCGTAACGGCGAGCCGCCGTGGCGGACCGATGGCGCCGCGGCACCGTCCCCCGCCGGCGTGCCGGTGGCTTGTATCCTCACAGTCACGTCGTGGGGTGCGGCGGCGCGCCCAGACCCCAGCCCGGACCCCACTCGATCGCTGCGACGAGGCCCAAGATGAAGTTGGTCGTGCAGGTGCCCTGCCTCAACGAGGAGGCCACCCTGCCCCAGGTGCTGGGAACCATTCCCCGCCAGATCGACGGCATCGACGAGATCGAGATCGTGGTCATCGACGACGGGTCGACCGACCGCACCGTCGAGGTGGCCGTGGAGCATGGCGTCGACCACGTCGTCCACCACGTGCGCAACATGGGCCTCGCCCGATCCTTCCGCGATGGCGTCGACCATGCCCTGGCTCGCGGTGCCGACATCGTGGTCAACACCGACGGGGACAACCAGTACCCCCAGCAGCGGATCCCCGACCTGGTCCGGCCGATCCTGGCCGGCGAGGCCGACATCGTCATCGGTGATCGCCAGACCGCGACCATTGCCCACTTCTCGGGGTTCAAGAAGCTGATGCAGCGGGTGGGCAGCCGCGTCGTCAACCGGGCCGCCCGCACGGACCTGCCGGACGCCGCCAGCGGATTCCGCGCCTACTCCCGGGCCGCGCTGATGCGGCTCAACGTGGTGACGGAGTTCAGCTACTGCATGGAGACCATCATCCAGGCCGGCAACCGTCGGCTCCGCATCGGCAGTGTGCAGATCGACACCAATCCCAAGACCCGTCCGTCCCGGCTGTTCCGCAACATCTGGCACCACATGTTCAAGTCGGGCGTGGCGATCGTGCGCAGCTACCTGATGTTTCGTCCCTACGTGCTCCTGATCGGACTCGGCACCCTGTTCGGCCTGATCGGGCTGATCCCCTTCGTGCGCTACGGACTGCTGTTCTTCCTGGACGAGGCCGACGGCCATGTCCAGTCCCTGATCTTCGGCTCGTCGATGCTGGTCGCGTCGTTCGTCTGCCTCGCCCTGCTGGTGATCGCCGACCTCCTGCGGACCAATCGGATCCTGCTGGAGGAGACCCTCGAGCGGCAGAAGCACCTCCAGTACGACGTCGGTCCCGGGCCCCACGACCCCGCCGTCGAGGCGTCCGCACCGGGGGACCTGACCGCCGTCCACTGATCGACGCCGGGCGAGCCCGCACCCGGCTCCGGCGCACGACACCGTCGACGAGCCGCCGGCCCCTGCCAGGAGCACCACCGATGACCGAACTCGCCGTGACCGCACTGGGTGCTGACCGGCCCGGCATCGTCGCCGTCCTGGCCGAGGCCCTGCTCGCACGTGGCGGCAACGTCGAGGACGTCGGCATGACCACGCTCGAGGGCCACTTCGCGGTGCTGATGCAGGTCGACATCGACGACGACCCGGTCGAACTGGAGGCCGCGTTGCACCGGGCCGGTCAGGGCCTGGGGGTCCTCGTGGCCGTGCGTCCCGCCGTCACCCGGCCGTTGCCCACCGCCACCCACCTGCTCAGCGTGTACGGCCACGACCAGCCCGGCCTGCTCGCGGCCGTGACCCGGGCCGTGGCCGACACCGGCGCCACGATCGTGGACCTGGAGGGTCGGGCCCTCCCCGAGGAAGGCCCCTCGACCTACGCCCTGTCGCTGGAACTGGTGGTGCCGGCCGACCACCCCGAGCTGGCCGAGCACCTCGCCGAGGCATGCCGACGTCTGGACGTCGACCACACCCTGCACGAGCTGGCCGCGACCCCGACCTGACGCCACCACCCCGATGGCGCAGCCCTCGCGATCGTCCCTCGCGGTCGTCGGGGGCCGGACCGGGTCGGCGGCGACGCGAGCACTAGACTCGGGTCGCGCCAGGCCCCTCCCGCAGGGCGTCGTGTCGCGCACCCCGCGGGGCAACGCGACACCCGCCGCCAGGATCGAACGAAAGGCCCGTCCCGGATGGACTCAGGGTTGTTGGTCGTCTTCCGCATCGTGGCCGGGCTGGCCGTGCTGGGCATCGGCATCGGGCTGGCCGTCCGCCGGGGCCAGGAGCTGTACCGCCTGACCCAGTCGGCTCGCCCGGCGCCCGAGCGCAGCCTGTCCCGGGCCGCACGGGCCAACCTCCGGCAGGGCATGACCAACATCTTCGGCAACCGCAAGCTGCTGCGGTGGTCGCTGCCGGGCGTGGCCCACTTCTGGGTGATGTGGGCCTTCTTCGTGCTCCAGACGACCATCATCGAGGCCGTGGGCGAGCTGTTCGTCGGACCCGAGTTCCAGATCCCGCTGCTCAACCGGGTCGGACTGGCCGGTATCACCGCCTACGACGTGCTGGGCTTCCTGCAGGACTCCTTCGCGCTGCTGTCGGCCGTCGGCATCGTGGTCTTCGCCGTGCTGCGGTGGTCCCAGGACCCACGCCGGGTCGGTCGTCGCTCGCGCTTCGCCGGTTCCAACCTCAAACAGGGCTGGTGGGTGCTGGCGGCCGAGTCGCTGGTGGTCTGGACGCTGTGGACCGCCCACGGGATCCGCTTCGCCGACGGCCACGCCCCGACCCAGGCCGCCTTCGTGTCGCGCCAGTTCGGGCGGGCCTTCGACGGCCTGGACCCGACGTCGCTGGCGTGGTTCAGCGCGGTCAACCTCGTGGTGCACCTCGCCATCGTGATGTGGTTCCTCAACTTCACCCTCAACTCCAAGCACCTGCACATCCTGACCATCCCGTTCCAGGAGCTGTCGCGGGACCCGGACAAGGACAAGGCGCTGGGGGCACTGCGCACCGACCGGATCGACATGGAGGCGATGGACGCCGACACCGTGCTGGGCGTGGGCGCGATCGAGCAGTTCACCTTCGACAAGTTCCTGGACTTCATGACCTGCACCGAGTGCGGTCGCTGCCAGAGCCAGTGCCCGGCGTGGAACACCGGCAAGCCGTTGTCGCCCAAGATGCTGGTGATGGACCTGCGCGACCACATGTACGCCAAGGGCGACTGGTTGCTGGGCAAGGAGACCGACGAGCAGGCCGGTGACCTGCTGTCCCTGCCGTTGGTGTCCGACACCCCGGGTGGCGAGGGCGTCATCGACTACGACGTCCTGTGGTCGTGCACCTCGTGCGGGGCCTGCGTCGAGGAGTGCCCGGTGGACATCCAGCACGTCGACTCGATCATGGAGATGCGTCGCAACAAGGCCATGATGGAGTCGTCGTTCCCGCAGGAGGCGGGCGTGATGCTGCGCAACGTGGAGAACTCCGGCGACCCGTGGGGGGTCGGGCAGTCCAAGCGTGAGGACTGGACCGACAAGCTGGACTTCGACATCCCCCGTGCCGTCCCGGGGACCCGGCTGGGTGACGACGTCGACTACCTGCTGTGGGTCGGCTGCTCGGGCTCGGTCGACGACCGCTCCAAGAAGATCACGGTCGCGACCGCCCAGCTGCTCCACGACGCCGGGGTGCGGTTCGCCATCCTGGGCAACAACGAGACCTGCACCGGCGATCCCGCACGCCGGCTGGGCATGGAGTACCTGTTCCAGATGCTGGCCGAGGCCAACGTCGACACCCTCCGGTCGATCGGCGCCGAGCGCAAGACCATCATCACGCGGTGTGCCCACTGCTTCAACAGCATCAAGAACGAGTACCCGGACTTCGACGGCGTGTTCCAGGTCGTGCACCACTCGCAACTGCTGGCCACGCTGATCGAGCAGGGGCGGCTGGAGGGCACCGAGACCCTCGACGAGCGGGTCACCTACCACGACCCGTGCTTCCTGGGTCGCCACAACGAGGTCTACGACGAGCCACGGGCCGTCATCGCGGCCGTGCCCGGCATCGACGCCGTGGAGATGGAGCGCTCACGATCGACCGGCTTCTGCTGCGGGGCCGGTGGCGCGCGCATGTACATGGAGGAGGACATCGGGGAACGCATCAACGTCAACCGGGTCCGGGAGGTCGTCGACACCGAGGCGGACATCGTGGCCACCGGGTGCCCGTTCTGCGTCACGATGCTCACCGACGGCATCGCCGACCAGGTCCAGGCCGGTGCGCTGGCCGACGGCAAGCTCCAGGTCATGGACATCGCCGAGGTCCTCGTCAGGGGCCGCACGCCGTTGCCACTCGTGTCGTCGGACCACGACGGCTGACCACGAGCGGGCTCGGACCGGACGGCGTCGTGCACGGGGTCGCCGGGGCAGGGACGAGGATCTGGTCGGGGGTGTATCGAAACCGTGGGCCATCGGCTCCGGTTGGACGACGCCGCGTGCGGCACCACCGTCCTCCCGAACCGAGAGCCTTCCATGAAGACCTTCGCCTTCCTCGTCCACCCCCGCGCCGAGGTGGCGCGCGACATGGGCCGGATCTGGTCACCGCTCGCCCACGTGCCCGACCCGGCGTGGGCCTGGGCGATGCAGCGGTTGCCGATCCCGACGATCCCGTGGGGCACCGTCCACCGGCGTGACCTCGACGACGCGGTCGTGGGCCACATCCTCACGGTGCCGGTCGGTGCGCGCCAGATGCTGTCGTCGCGCCGGAGCTGGACCATCGGCAAGGTCGAGGCCGCCCTCGACACCGCCCAGGAGCTGGGCGTCGAGGTGGTCGGCCTGGGTGCCCTGACCGCCCCGGTCACCGGCGGGGGTCGGCGGCTGCGACCCCGTCCGGGACTGGGCGTGACCAACGGCAACGCGTTCACCGCGGCCATGACCCACGAGGCGGTCGTGCGGCTGCTGGAGGTCGTGGACACCCCGGCCCCGCACGTGGCCTTCGTCGGCGCCACGGGCAGTGTCGGCGGGTGCGTCACCGAGTTGGCCGCCATGGACGACCTGGCCGCCACCATGACCCTGGTCGCCCGCAACCGGCCCCGGTTGGACGCGCTGGCCGAGCGGGTCCGCGGCCACGCCCCCCGGACCGACGTGCGAGTGACCACCGACATGGCCGCCGTGGCCGACGCGGACCTGGTCGTCGTGCTCACCAGTGCCGCCACCGCCCTGGTCCGGGCCGAGCACCTCAAGCACGGCGCCATCGTCCTCGACGACACGCAGCCGCGAAACACCGACCCCGCCCTGGTCCACGAACGCCCGGACGTGCTGGTCGTCGACGGGGGGATGGCCCGCGTCGACGGGGTCGACATCCGGGCCGACATCGGCGACATGCCGCGGGGCTACGCCTACGCCTGCCTGTGCGAGACGATGCTGCTGGCCTTCGCCGGCCACGACGGCAACTTCTGCGTCGGCCGGGCAACGCCCACCCAGGCCCGGACCATGCAGTCGCTGGCCGACGACTTCTCCCACCTGGGCTTCCGGCTCGGTGACTTCCTGTCCTTCGGCCGACCGGTCGACGACCACCGCCTCGTCCCACGACGGACCGTGCCCGCCCCGACCGGGTCGGCGCCCGTGGGCGTGCCGGACGCCGCGATGCCGGTGTCGGCACCGGTGCTGGCGGGGGTGGCCTGATGGGGGCGCGACCCGACCACCCCCGCCGACGGCCGGCGCGCACGACCAGCGGCCACCAGCCGGGCACCGACGACCTCGCCACCCGTGCGGCCCCGACCGAGGTCGTGGTCCTGGGTGGGGGCTACGTGGCCGTGTGGGGCCATCGCGCACTGGCCCGACGTCTGCGAGGGCCGCTGCGCCGGGGTGAGGTCCGCATCACGGTGGTGTCGGCCAGCACCTCGCATGCCTTCCACGGCTGGACCGGCGAGGTCCTGGCCGGCCTGGTCGCCCACGACCGCACCCGGACCCCACTGGCCGACCTGGTCCCGCGTGCCCGGCTGGTGCACGGACGCGCCGTGGCGGTCGACCGCGAGGCCCGGACCGTGGCGGTCGACACCGCGACCGGTCGCCACCACCTTCCCTGGGACCACCTGCTGGTCGGCGTGGGGACGGTCGACAGGCGGGACGCGATCCCCGGACTGGACGAACATGGGCTGTCGGTCAAGGGCGAGTGGGCCCTACAGGCCGCGACCCACCACCTCGACGACGTCGTCCGTCGCGCCGCGTCGACCCACGACCCGGCACAGCGGCGCCGGCTGCTGACGGTCGTGGTCGCCGGTGGCGGGTTCGCCGGGGTGGAGCTGGCTGCCGCGATCGCCGAGCGCTTCCACGCCCAGCGACGTCACCACCCGGTCCTGCTCGAGGTTCCGCCACGGGTCGTGCTGGCCCACGCCGGCACCACCCTGCTGCCCGAGGTCCGGCCCCGCTTCGACCGCCTGGCCGACTACGCCACGCGCGAGTTGCACGCCAGCGGCGTCGAGGTGCGCCTGGGCACCCGCCTGGCCCGGGTCACGGCCACGGACGCGATCTTCGACCTGGAGGACCGCGACGATCCCCTCACCCTCCCGGCCGGCACCGTCGTGTCCACCGTGGGCCAGTCGATGGTCGCCCTGGCCGGGACCGAGGACCTCGCCCGCGACCGGACCGGCCGCCTGGTCACCGACGCCTGGCTGCGGACGTCCGACGCGGGGATCTGGTCCGGCGGCGACACCGCGGCCGTGCCGCACGTGCTGCGGCGCACGACGTGTCCCCCCAACGCCCTGTGGGCCATCAAGCACGGGAACCGGGTCGGCGACAACATCGCGCGGACGATCCGTGGACGTCGCCCACGGCGATTCCGGTTCCTCGGCCTGGGCCAGGCCGCCAGCCTGGGTGTCGGCCGTGGTGCCGTCGAACTGGGCGGTGTCACGCTCACCGGGTGGCTGGGCTGGCTGGCGCGCTGGGCCTTCTTCCACGGGTTCATGCCGTCGCGCCGTCGCGCCGCGGCCACCATCGGGGACTGGCTGCTCGTGCCCGTCCGCGGCCGTCACCTTCCCGGCGCGAGTGCGTCGTCGCCGTCTCCGCTGGCCCCGACGGCCACCCCGCTGGCCTCGACGGGCCCCGGGACACCTCCCCCGGCCACGACACCTCCCCCGGCCACGGTCGAGGCACTCGCGCCGTCGGTCGCGGCCTGACCGCGGCGACGGCGGGGCGACGACGGCACACTCATGGGTGGGGTTCCTCCGCAGGGGCCTGGGTCGCGGGTGTGGACTCGGACCCACCAGCGAAACCCGTAGTCTTCCCTCGTCCCCGACAGGCAGAAGCCATGAATCGCCCGGTCCTCGCCACCGCGCTGGCGGCCGCCGTGGTGCTGGCCGCGTGCGATGGCTCACCCGACACCACGCCCAGCCCCGACACCACGACCCCGGCCGCCACGGCGACGTCGGCGGCGTCGGACACGTCGACCCCATCACCCAGCCCTGCGCCCTCACCGTCGCCGACCACGACGCCCATCCCCACGGCCGCGCCGAGCCCGTCACCGACCGCCGGCCCGTCCTCGGCGGCCTCGACCACCGCGGCCGCGGCCTTCGAACCGTTCACCGTGCCGGTCGGGGAGTCCCAGACCGACCTGTCCAGTCGGATCCAGGTCGAGGTGACCGAGGTCGAGGTCCGACCCGACGGCCTGCTCGTGTCGGTGTCGTCGTTCAACGACACGACCGGGCCGGCCGCCCTGGCGGTCCAACCCGACGCCGTGGTCGTCCACGACGTCGACAACCGTCGCTACTACACCCTGCGTGCCCCCGAGGACAACCCGACGCTCGAGTTCGGACCCTCCGAGGAGCTCACGGCCTCGATCGCCTTCCCCGCCGCCTTCCGCGAGCCCCCCACCCGGATCGAGATCCTGTTCAACTACACGCGCGACCCGCTCGAGCGCCTCGACGACGACGCCGGCGGCGGCGACGTGGAACCCCTCCAGCTCCTGTTCGGCAACATCGACCTCGACCCCGGGGCCTGACCCGGTCGAGGTCACCGGGTCCGGCGCCGGTGCATGTCCCGAGGCCTCGCCGGCGACGACCGGCAACCGCGTGGCCGCTGGCCACGTCCTACCCTCCCGACGTCGACCAAGGACGGATGCGATGCGTGCGCCGATGCAGCTGCTGGCGCTTTGCCTCGCCGTGACGGCCTGCAGCGGCGACGCCGACCCGGTCCCGGCCACGCCGACGGCCACCTCCCCGGCAACATCCGCCACGCCCACCCCGTCGCCTGCTCCGTCCTCGCCCAGCGCGATGCCGTCCGAGGACGCGACGGCCACCGCCAGCGAGTCCACGACCGGTGGCCTCGACGGTGCCAGCGAGGACTCCGGGCTGGAGTCCAGCGTCGGCACGTCGACGTCCAACGTCACGTCCTCCGTCGAGGTCCGGGTCGCCGACATCATCAGCGACTTCGACGGCGAGACCACGACCGAGGGCACCGCGCTGACGATCCCCGGCGAGGTGCTGTTCGACACCGACGAGGACACCCTGCGCCCGCAGGCCCGGACCGACCTCGACGAGGTCGTCGAGGTGCTGGCCTTCTACGACGACGCCCCCGTCGAGATCGTCGGGCACACCGACAGCCGGTCGTCCGACGACTACAACCAGGACCTGTCCGAGCGGCGGGCGACGGCTGTCGCGGCCTACCTCCGGGACGCCGGCATCCGCCGGGGTCGCATGGCCGTCGAGGGCCGCGGCGAGTCCGAACCCGTGGCCGACAACGACACGGCCGACGGCCGCCAGCAGAACCGGCGCGTGGTCGTCACGGTCGTGGGCGTGGAGCCACCGGACGTCGACTAGGCCGTCGTGGGCCGGCCCCCGGGCCCACGGGCTTGCCGCGGGGGACCGATCCTGCCGGACCCGGGACGAGCCGGCACGGGGGCGACGTCAGACAGGAAGGTCTCCGGACGTGTCGTGGCAGTCGACCCCGTCTCGCGACGAGCCCCACCGGCACCATCACTCGCTCGCGACCTCCCAGGGCGGCGGCACGACCAGGCCGATCCCGTCCAGGATCGTGCCGCAGGCGGCCGTCAGGGCCGTCAACTGCTCCGGGTCGAGTCGATCCACGACCAGTTCCCGCACGTTGGCCACGTGGTCCGGGGCCGCCGCCACCATCAGCGCCTGCCCTGCGTCGGTGAGGGTGGCCAGGGTCACGCGGCCGTCGTCGGGGCAGGGTCGCCGACACACCAGGCCACGCCGCTCCAGCCGGGACACGACATGGGACAGACGGGACAGGCTGCCGTTGGACCACTCCGCCAGCCGACTCATCGGCAGGGACCGGTCCGGGGCGTCGGACAGGCCGGCCATCACCGAGTACTCGAAGAAGGTCAGGCCGTGGGCGCGCAGCGGCGCCTCCAACTGCCGTGGCAGCAGGTTCGCCACGGAGATGAACAGGCGCCAGGCCCGCAACTCCTCCGGGGTCAACCACGCGATGTCGTCCATGCCCGAACCCTAGCCGCCGCCGGGTCCCCAACGACCGCTGCGCAGCCGGTGACCGGGGTGTGACCCCCGATGGGGGTCCGAGAGAGAAGATCCGCCCATCGCGTGGCGCGCGTGGCTATGGTGAGTTGACCAGTCAAGCAATGCCACCCGGGAGGCACCCCCCGTGAACATCGCCCTGTGGGTCGTCCAGATCATCCTCGCGCTCGCCTTCGGCGCGTCCGGGACCCTCAAGGCCACCCGCTCCAACGCCGAACTGCACGACCAGATGCCCTTCGTGGAGGACTTCAGCGAGGGCCAGGTCACCGCCATCGGCGTCGCGGAGGCGCTCGCCGCCCTCGGAATGCTGCTGCCCGGGCTGGTCGGGATCGCCCCGATCCTGACACCGGTGGCCGCGACCGGCCTGGTCGTCGTCATGATCGGCGCCGCCGTGGTGCACGCGCGCCGCGGTGGCGAGGCCAACATGATCATGGTGAACCTGGTCCTGGGCGCCGCCGCGGCGTTCGTGGCGTGGGGACGGTTCGGGCCGGAGCCGCTGTGACGTCCGACCGACCGGGCACGTCCGTGTCGGGCGGACACCTACCGTGGGGCGTGTCCACGACCCGAGGTCCCGCCGGATGCCCGTCCACGTCGCCGCCGCCACCGATGTCGGCCACCTCCGTCGGCGCAACGAGGACCATGCCGTCGTCGGCGGCGTCCGCCTGACCGGCGCCCAGGCCACCCACGACGACCGCGTCGACACGCCGGTGGTGGTCGCCGTCCTCGACGGGATGGGTGGCCATCCCGCCGGCGACGTGGCCTCCCGCCTGGTCGCCGAGGCGCTCGGCGAGGTCGACCCCCCGACGGACGCGGCGGCCGTGCAGGCCCTGGTCGACGACCTCGCGCGACTCCTCCTGACCCACATGGAGGACCACGTCGAGACCACGGCCATGGGCACCACGCTCGTCGGGGCAACGGTGCGCGACCAGCACCGTGCACTGGTCTACGGGGTCGGGGACTCGTCGGCGTGGTGGTGGGCCCACGGTCGGCTCGCCGAGATCCTCCCCCGCGACCGGGGCCGGTTCGGCGGCATCAGCCAGGTGCTCGGGGGCGGCGCGGTCGCCGAGCCGCTGGCACCCCACGTCGAGGCCGTGACCGGGCCCGGCCGCCTGGTGCTGTCCAGTGACGGTCTCGCCGACGTCGTCGAACCCGACGCGTGCGCCGCCGCCCTGGCCGACGACGACCCCGCCACCGCCGCGGCGACGCTGGTCGACCTCGCGCTGGCCCGTGGGGGCCCGGACAACGTGACGGTCGCCATCGTCGACCTCGTCGACCCGGACGGTTCCGCGCGCGCCTGACACCACGGCAGACGCCACGAGCAGATCGGGACACGCCCGGCGCCACGGCAGGACGGCCGAACGGGCAGACTGGGCCGTCGCGGTCGTGGGACCCGACGAACCGGGAGGCTGGCGTGCGACGACTTCTGCGCATCGTGGTGTCGCTGGTCGTCCTGGCCGCCCTCGTCCTCGCCGGGGGCGGGTGGTACTACAGCAACCAACTGCTCCCGCCGGAGACGCCGACGGACGATCCCGACCGCGACCTGGTGGTCGTGGGCGTGACCGACGACTCCGTCACGGTGCGGCCCGACGACGCACCCGACTGGGAGGTGCGCGACCTCGGCGGGGACCTCGTGGTCGGGTTCGAGACCGCCGACGGCTACCTGCAACTGTCCGGCCCGCCGGTCAGCACCGACGGCGACGCCGTCGAGCGCCGCGCCGAACTGGTCGCCGGCATCGCGCCCGCGCCGGGCGACCGTGGGCGCACGTCGGTGGCGGCCTGGCCCGAGGACCCGTCCATCCTCGGCCTGGAGGTCGAGGACGTCGTGGCCCCGGGACCACTGGGTGACCTGCCCGGCTGGCTCTACCCCGGCCACGGGTCGGCGGCCGACGACTGGGTGGTCTACGTCCATGGTCGCGGTGGCACTCGCGCCGACGCACTGCGCACCCTCGACCTGGTCGTGGGTGAACTCGGCCACTCGGCCCTGGTGATCACCCATCGCAACGACGTCGGTGCCCCACCGTCACCCGACGGCCACGGCCACTTCGGGGACAGCGAGTGGGCCGACCTGGAGGCGTGGCTGGTGTGGCTGGCCGACACCCAGGAGGTCGAGACGACCACCCTGTTCGCCTTCAGCCAGGGGGCCAGCGTCGTGGCGTCGTGCCTGCGGCGATGCGTCGACGAGGTCCAGGTCGACGCCGCCGTGCTGGACTCCCCACTGCTGTCCCTGCAGGCCACGCTCCAGTTGCAGGCCGCCGAGCGGTCCATCCCGGGACCACTCATCGACCCGCTGCTGGCCGCGACCGAGGTCGTCACCGAGGCCCGCGGCGGCCCCGAGTTCGACAACCTCGAGCACGTGTCGGCCATGGCCGACCTCGACCTGCCCATCCTGGCCGTCCACGGCGAGCAGGACCGCACCGTCCCGATCGACACGACCCTCGAGCTGGCCGCCGCGGACCCCGAGCAGGTCGAGCTCGTGACCTACGAGGGCGACCACGTGCGCGGCTGGAACGTCGACCCGGCGGCCTACGAGGCGGCGGTGGCCGGCTTCCTCCCGTCCGGCTGACCCGACACCGCCGGGGACGACCGCGCCCGGATCACACCAGCCGGGCCAGCAGGGCGACCATGTCGAGGTCGTCGTGGGCGAGGTGCTGCAGCATGACGCGCTGGACCCCCAGGTCGGCCAGCGTCGCGAGCTGCTCGGCGGCCTGCTCGACGGTCCCGACGACCCAGCGGTCACGCTGGTCGTCCAGCCACGCGTCCAGGTCCCCGTCCTCGCCCAGCCGCGCCATCGCCACGGCGGCGCGGTCACGGACCTCGGCCTCGTCGGAGCCGACCAGGCAGCCGGTCATCAGGGAGAACACCAGCGGGTCGCGACCGGCCTCCTCGCCGGCACGCGCCACCGCCTCGGCGCGCTCGGCCACGTCGTCGCGGGTGGCGTACACGGTGTTGTACTCCGTGGCCCAGCGCACGGCGGCCGCCACCGAGCGTGGGCCCGCCCCGCCGCCGACGATGATGGGCAGGGGCTGCTGGACGGGCGCCGGCAGGGCCGCGCAGGTGTCGAGGTCGTAGTGGTCACCGTGGAAGTCGAAGGTCTCGCCGGCGAACTGCCGGCCCACGATCTCGAGCTGCTCCTCGAAGATGTCGAAGCGGGTGCCGAGGTCGTGGAAGGCGAAGCCATGGACGTCGTGCTCGGGCTCGTGCCAGCCGGCCCCGATGCCCAGTTCCACTCGTCCACCGCTGACGTGGTCGGCCGTGACGACCGACTTGGCCAGCACCGAGGGGTGTCGGAAGGAGGTCGGGCTGACCAGGGTGCCCAGCCGGATGGTGTCCGTCGACGCCGCCAACGCGGCCAGCGTGGACCAGGCGTCCAGCGAGCCGCGTTCGGTGAAGCCGCTCACCGACTGGTAGTGGTCGGACCGGAACAGTCCCTCCAGTCCGGCCGACTCCACCGCCCGGGCGAGGTCGAGCCACTGGGGCCAGGTGACGTCCTCCTGGCCCTCGATCATGAGGCTGATGCGCACGCTGGTTCCTCGTCGCGGGTCGGCTGTCGGCGGGTGGGTCGGCGTGGCCATGGCACACCTCCCACCCCCCGGAGCCAACCATCCTCGCAGGCCGAGCGTCGGCGTGGCGCCACCCACTCCCGGACCGATCCCCCCACACTCCGCTCACCCACGGAGGGGGCCGTCGTGCATCGTGGCCTCCCCGCCGCCACGATGTCGGGCCGCGAGCCGCCCCGCCACTAGCCTCGGCCGGGGTCCGCACGTTCCCCCCGAGAGGAGCACGACATGGCCGTCACTGCCGACGTGGTGGTCGTGGGTGCGGGCCTCGCCGGGCTCAACTGCGCCCGGCACCTGGTGCGGGCCGGACGGTCGGTGGCCGTGGTCGAGGCCGGCCATGCGGTCGGCGGGCGGGTCCGCACCGACGTCGTGGACGGCTTCCTGCTGGACCGGGGCTTCCAGGTCCTGCTGACCCACTACCCCGAACTGCAGGCCGACATCGACCTGGACGCGCTCGCCCTGCAGTCGTTCTCGCCGGGGGTGACCGTGCGCCGGGACGGCGGCTTCGTGCGCATGGCCGACCCCACGCGCGAACCGGTGTCCGCGCCCCGGGCGTTGCGCCTGGCCAGCCCGCTGGACGGGTTGCGGCTGCTGGGCTGGCGCCGCCGCGTCCTGCAGCGCCCCGGCCACCTGCTGGCCGAGGACCCCCAGACGTCGGTGGCCGAGCTGCTCGACGAGCGGGGGTTCTCCGACGACCTCGTGGAGGGCTTCTTCCGACCGTTCATCGCCGGGACGTTCTTCGACGACGACCTCGCCACCTCCAGCCGCCTGGTGGAGCTGGTCTTCCGGTCGTTCTTCCGAGGCCGCGTCACGGTGCCGTCGGGTGGCATGCAGCGCCTGCCCGAACAGGTCGCCGCGGCCCTGCCCGACGACGCGATCACGCTCACCAGCCCGGTGGTCGAGGTTGGCTCCGGTCGCGCCCTCACCGCCGACCAGGAGTTCCTCGGCGAGCACGTGGTGGTGGCCACCGACGCGCCTGCGGCCGCGTCGCTGCTCGGCGACCGGGCCGACGTGCGCACCTCGGCCCGTGGCGGCGTCACGCTGTACTACGCCGCCGAGGTGTCCCCGGTCGGCGGACCGCACCTGGTGCTCGACGGCGACGGCGGCCCGGTCACCACGGTCGCGGTGATGAGCGACGTCGCCCCGTCCTACGCACCGGCGGGCCGCCACCTGGTGTCGGTGTCGGTCACCGGAATCCCCGACCTCGACGAGTCTGGCCTCGACCACCTCGTCCGGACCCAGCTGCGGGGCTGGTGGGGCCGGGTCGTCGGGTCCTGGGACCTCCTCCGGGTCGACCGGATCCCGTACGCCCAGCCGCGGATGGACCCGCCGGACCTGGAGACGTTGCGACGGCCGGTCCGGGTCGACGACGCCACATGGGTCTGCGGCGACCACCGCGACACCGCCTCGCTGCAGGGCGCACTGGTGTCTGGCCGTCGCACCGCCGAGGCCATCCTGGCCACCTGATCGCGGGTGCTCAGGACGACTCCCGCACCACCAGCCGGGTGGGAACGACGACTGACTGGTCGACCCCGGGGACGTCGTCGATCTGGGCGACCACCAGGTCGACGAGGGACCGGGCCATCGCGCGCACCGGTTGGTGCACCGTGGTCAGCGGTGGCACGTTGGAGGCGGCCCATGACGCATCGTCGAACCCCACCACGGAGACGTCGTCGGGGACGTCGCGACCGGCGGCGACCAGCGTCCGGATCGCCCCCCGGGCCATCAGGTCCGATGCGGCGAACACCCCGTCGACGGCGGGGTCGCGCTCCAGCAGCTCGGCCATGCCGTCGGCCCCGCCGAGGTCGGTGAAGTCGCGCACGACCACCAGGTCCTCGTCGGCCACCTTCCCGATGTCGTCGTGCGCCCGCCGCCAGCCCTGGACCCGCTGGCGGCCGACGGCCATGTCCTGTGGTCCGGCGATGGTGGCGACCCGCCGCCGACCGCGCTCGAGGAGGTGGGCGGTCGCCTGGCGGGCGCCGCCGACGTTGTCGGCGTCGACGAAGGGCAGGTCCAGTCCCGCCGGTGGCCGCCCGGCCATGGCCACCGGAACACGACGGCGACGCAGCAGGTCCGGCAGGGGGTCCTCCCGGTGCAGGGACAACAGCACGACCCCGTCGGCATGGCCCCCGGCCAGGTAGCGCACGACGCGTTGCTCGTCCTCCGGCGTCGACACCATGATCAGGACCATCTGGCGACCATGGGCCGCCATGCCGGCCGCGGCCCCGCGGGCCATGTCGGCGAAGAAGGGCTCGGCGAACACCCGCGCCTCGGGCTCGGTCACCACCAGGGCGATGGTGTCGGTCCGCCGCGTCACCAGGCTGCGAGCGGCCTGGTTGGGCACGTAGCCGACCTCGTCCACGGCCAGCAGCACGGCCGTCCTGGTCTCCTCCCGGACGTTGTCGGCGCCGCGGACCACCCGCGACACCGTGGCGCGCGACACCCCGGCCAACGAGGCGACCTCTTCCAGCGTCGGGGTCCGCTCGGTCCCCATTCGTCGCCTCCTCCCGGCGCGACGGGGCATCCGCCGTGCGACGTGCCAGTATGGCCGCGGCGAGCCGACCGCGACGGCCGGGACCCGGGCAACCATCCGACCGGCCGGCACGACGTCGGATGCCGACCGGTGACACCCATCCCCGAACCGGGAGGGTTCCGCCGCCCCCCGACGACGGAACCCCCGGCTGGCCCGACGCCCCCCGACGACGGTCCATGGTCGAACGAGGTCCGACCCCGGACACTCCCGAACCGACGACCAACCCGCGGGGGCAGGCCAGGTGGGAGCGCTCTCACCCACTCTACCGACCGTGGACACCCGCTGTCCGGCCGACCGAGTCGATCCGGGGGCGGGCGGCGCGACGGGACGGGGACGCGTCAGGCTGGGGGCGTCGCGGGCGTGATCCAGACCGGGGTGCCGTTGAACGCGGCGTTGCCGGTGAGGTCGTCGACCGCCCGGTCGTCGGTCAGGTCGTTGATGCTGACGCCGGCGTGGTCGGCGGCGGTCCGCCACCCGACCCCCTCACGGTCGTGGCCGTACCCGTGGGGGATGCTCACGACGCCCCGCATGACCGCGTCACTGCACTCGACCGGCAGCACGACCTCGCCGACGCGTGACCGCACCCGGGCGGTACCGCCGTCCCACAGCCCACGGGCGTCCGCGTCGTCCGGGTGCACCAGCACCGTGCAGCGTGGTCGCCCACGCACCAGCCGCCGTGCGTTGTGCAACCACGAGTTGTTGTCGCGCAGGTGGCGCCGCCCGATCAGCGCCAGCGCCCCCGCAGCCCGGCCGCCGTCGACGCCCCCGACGGGGTGTCCCTCCGGCTCCGGGGTCGATGCCGGCCCCGAGACGCCCCCTGGGACGGCCCCCGAGGCGGCCCCCGAGGCGGCACCCGAGACGGCACCCGAGGCGGCACCCGAGGCGGCCCCCGAGGCGGCACCCGAGGCGGCCCCCGTGCCGGCGTCCGACCCGGACGAGAACCGGGCGGCCACGCGATCGAGGTCGGCCACCAGGTCCGGTGGGGCGAGGTGGATGCGCCCGTCGTCGGTGAACAACCGGTCCGGCAGGCGCGGCTCCAACGGTCCCAGGTCCACCCCCGCCGGGTGCTCGCGCAGGCCCGCGAGCGTGAGGTCGTACGGCCCGGCGCGCAAGCCCGCATCCACCAGGTCGGCCAGCGGGGCCACCATCCGGGGGTCGTCGTCCAGCGACCCCGCGGGTACCAGGCGGCGCGCCAGGCCACGGATGATCTCGTGCTCGTGGCGCTGGTCGTCGGCGATCGGGAAGCACGGGTCCGACCACGTGGCGACGTTGCGCAGCGCGAGCAGGTTGAAGGTCAGGTCGTAGTGCTCGCACTCCAGGCCCGTGCTCGGCGGCAGGATCACGTCGGCATGGCGGGTCGTCTCGTTCACGTACAGGTCGATGGCGACGAACGCCTCCAGGCCGGCGAACCCCTCGTCCAGCTGGCGACCGTTTGGCGTGGACAGCACCGGGTTCCCGGCCACGGTCACCATCCCGCGGATCTGTCCGTCGCCCGGGGTCAGCATCTCCTCGCCGAGGACGGCGACGGGCAGTTCACCCCCGAACTCCGGCAGCCCACGGACGCGTGATCGCCATCGCGGTGGACCCCCGGACCGCCACGGTTGCACCAGGTCCACCGCCGGTGTGGTGAACATCACCCCGCCCGGTCGGTCGAGGTTCCCGGTCAGGACGTTGAGCACCAGCAACAGCCAGGTCGACACGGCGCCGAACGCCTGGGTGGAGGTGCCGATGCGCCCGTAGGCGATGGCGGCGTCGGCGGCCGCGAACTCACGGGTGACCCGGCGCACCTCGTCGGCCGACCAGCCGATCCGATCCGCGACCCGCTCGGGGGACCAGGCCGCGACGGCCGCGGCGACCGCGTCGAGCCCGTCGGTGAAGGCCGTCAGCCGCCCCGGGTCGACCAGGTCCTCGTCGACCAGGACGTGCACCATCGCCAGCAACAGCAGGACGTCGTGGCCCGGCCGGATCTCGTGGTGTTCGTCGGCCATGTCCGCGGTGCGGGTCCGACGTGGGTCGACCACGACCAGGCGGCCCCCGCGCTCGCGCAGGGCACGCAGTCGTGGCTCGATCCCCCCCGCCGACAGCAGGCTCCCGTTGGACTGCAGGGGGTTGGCCCCGAACACCAGGAAGTGGTCGGTGCGGTCCAGGTCGGGGATCGGGAACAACAACTGGTGCCCGAGCACGTGGTGTTGGACGTACTGGTGCGGGAGCTGGTCCACCGACGTGGCCGTGAAGCGGTTCCTCGTCCCGAGCGCCTTGATCAGCAGCGAGCCGACGAGTTGCGGTCCGAGGTTGTGGGCGTTGGGGTTGCCGAGGTAGATCCCGAGGGCCTCGGCTCCGTGCTCGTCCCGGACCCGCCGCAGGGAGTCGGCCGCAAGGTCCAGCGCATCCTCCCAGTCCAGTTCCTCCCACCCGTCGGCCGTCCGGCGCACCGGGCGACGAAGGCGGTCGGGATCGGTGTGGAGGTCCTGGAGCGCGACCGCCTTCGGACACACGTGACCGCGGCTGAAGGGATCGGTGTCGTCGCCGCGGATGGAGGTGACGCGTTCGTCGTCGTCGACGGCCACGACGATGCCGCACATGGCCTCGCACAGACTGCAGGTGCGCTGGTGGGTCCGTGCCACGGCCGTCCTCCTGGTCGCCTCGCCCGAGGATGCCACGCCGGGCGACCGTTCGGGGACCGCAGGTCGTCACCAACGACCCACGACCTGCCAACGCCTCGCCAACAGCCGGGCGTAGGTTCTCGTCTGCCGCCCATGCAGGCGGCCCCGGGGGAGTCGGCCGCCCACAGGTCGACCGGGGAGTCTCGTCACGACTGGAACGCCCGCATGCACACCTGGTCCCACCCTGTCCGAATCCGTCGCTCCACCACCGTGCCCGTGCTGGCCGCCCTGCTCGGGCTCGCCGGCATCGCGGTTCCCGCCCACGCCGACCCGACGCCGACCACCGTGGTCACCGACGTCGTCGGCCCCCTCGGCCTGGCCGTCGGCCACGACGGCAGCATCTACGTGGCCGAGGCCTTCTCCGGCATGCTCACGCGCGTGACCCGGTCCGGCAAGAAGACCACCCGCACCACGCTGGTCGCCAACGGCACCGAGATCGCCGGCGTCGACGCCACCGGCAAGGGCAACGTCGTCTACGTCGAGTCCTCCTACGAGGAGCCGGGCGAGCCGGGCGGGGAGCCAGGCTCCCTGCTGGACTCCTTCCTCGGCACCGTGACGCCCCGCGGGACGTCGTCGAGGGTGGCGTCCCTGTTCGACCACGAGTCGACCACCAACCCCGACGGCGACGTGGCATACGGCTTCCAGGACGTCGACGACGACTGCCTGGCACTGCTGCCCGACGAGGTCCCGCCGCCCTACACCGGCATCGTCGACTCCCACCCGTACGCCGTGGCCATCGTCGCCGGCGGCTGGGCGGTCGCCGACGCCGCCGGCAACGACATCGTCAGGGTCGACCGTCGCGGTCGCGCCACCACCGTGGCCGTGCTGCCGCGGGTCGAGAACGTCATCGACGAGGGCCTGGCCGCCGCGTTCGGGCTCGACCCGTGCTTCGTCGGGGCGACGTTCTGGGGCGAGTCGGTCCCCACCGACGTCGAGGTCGGACCCGACGGCGACTGGTACGTGACCAGCCTGCCGGGCGGCCCGGAGCTCCCGGGCAGTGGCTCGGTGTGGCGGGTCGATCCCGCCACGGGCGCCACGACGATGGTCGCGACCGGACTGACCAGTGCGGTCGACCTGGCCGTGGCCGATGACGGCACCATCTACGTCGCCGAGCTGTTCGCCAACCAGGTCAGCCGGATCGTGGACGGCGCCGTGACGCCGTGGGCGTCCCTGTCCATGCCCGGCGCGATCGAGGTCGGGCCCGACGGCATGGTCTACGCCACGGTGGACGCCATGGGCGTGGGCTCGGTGGTGCGCATGGCTCCCTAGCACGCCTCGCGGACGCTGGCCGGTCCGACCCCGGCCGTGTCCGCCCCACACGCGACTGGCCGTCCTGGCTGATGGGATGGTCAGTCGTGTGTCCGAGGCAACGACCGCGACCGTGGAAGGTCAGGCGCGCGGGATCTCCTCGCGCACCTGCATGCTGGTGGCGCAGTGGCGGGGTGGCTTGTCGGTCCCCCTGGTCACCAGCAGGACCTCGGTCCCACACACGTCGCACCAGTACAGGACCCGCTCTGCGGGCGCGACCACCACGGCCTGGGGTTGGTCGAGGTGTTGCTGGGCCTTGGCGTCACCGGTCATGGCCCGCAGCGACCCGATCGCCCAGCGGACGAACAGGTAGCCCAGGGCCGGGGCGAGCACGAAGTTCCAGCCGAACCGGAACCCCACGAACAGCCCGACCGCGGCCACCACGAGGCCGATCAGCAGTCGCACGGTCACCCTCCCGTCGGTCGGCCGCCGCCCTCACGCCACCACGCCGTCCCGTTGCCGAGACGGTATCGTCAAGCCCCCACGTGGCCGCGGTCGGCACGCGCTTGCGCCCATCGCGACCAACGTCCCCGCTCCCCGGGCCCGTAGCTCAGTTGGCAGAGCGCCGCCTTTGCAAGGCGGATGTCGTCGGTTCGACTCCGATCGGGTCCACCCCACCGCGCATCCTGGCGGTCCCGCCGGGCGTCAGATGAGCCTCACCAGGGCCGTCACCGCCCAGATCAGCAGTGCCCACAGGCCCAGCGACACCGCCAGGACGGCCAGCAACCATGGCCAGCCACGCGAGCGATCCTCGGACCTGCCGTCGGCCGAGGAGCGCGGGTCCGCCTTGGCCGCCGTGGCCGCCTTGGCCGCCGTGGCCGACCGGCCTGCGGCGTCGCCGCGGTGTCGGGGGTCGTCGTCGGTTCGCAGTGGGTGACTCGGGCCTGGGACCATGACTCCATCCTCGTCGACCGATCCGCCCCTCGGATGCTGTCAACGTCCCCCGGGGTCGTCGCCGAGCGGGGGCAGGGTGCCCGCGTGCGTGACGACCGTGCGTCCATGGCCAGTGGCCATGATGGCCGCTTTCACGACCACGACCCCACCATAGGTCCTCGGTCGGGTGGGCGACAGTGACCGAGGTGCCCCTCGCCACGCACTGTCGACCCCCACCAGCGACGTTGATGCCATTCGACCGGAGGCCGCCCACCCCGCCACGCCGAATGCGCCCGAACCCGCAGCCCGTGCCGCTGCCCTCGCACCGGGCGGCATGGCGTTCACCAGGGGCGTTCGGCCTGCTCCTCGGTGAGGTGGCCCGGCGGCAGGACGTGCTCGGAGTCGCCCACGAGGTCGGCGAGTCGGTCGATCAGTCGCCGCAGCCGGCCGAAGCTGCGGCGGTCGAAGTGGAACCGGAGCCGGTCGAGCTCGACGTTGTCGTCGTCACGGACCTCCGGGGGCGTGGCGTCCACGCGCTCGATGCGACCCGTGACCACGATGTCGGCGAACTCGTCGTTGATGGCCTGCAGCTGGTCGTCGTCGGGGGCCGTGCGCATCCGCAGCACGATCTCGCCGTCCACGAACCGCTGCGAGTGGTAGTTGGCGTAGAAACGGTTGATGGCCCCCACGGCCGCGTCCACGTCGGTGCAGAAGGTGACCAGCTCGACGTCCTCGGGCGAGATCAGGCCCTTGGCCGCCAGGACCGACGACACCTGGTCGAACACGCGGGGCCAGTAGTCGGTCCCCGGCGCCTCGACCAGCACGATCGGGTGCAGGTCCGACTTCCCCGTCTGGATCAGGGTGAGCAGTTCGAAGAACTCGTCCAACGTCCCGAACCCACCCGGGAAGATCGCGAACGCCTGGGACTCCTTGACGAAGGCCAGCTTCCGGGTGAAGAAGTACTTGAAGTTGACGAGTCGATCGGGCGCGATGAAGGCGTTGTCGGTGGTCTCGAAGGGCAGCCGGATCGACACGCCGTAGCCGTGCTCGACGCCGGCACCGCGGTTGCCGGCCTCCATGATCCCCGGCCCCGCCCCGGTCACGGTGCCCCAGCCCTGCTCGGCCATCGCGGCCGCGAACCCCATCGCGAGCTGGTAGCTCGGGTCGTCCTCGCGGAGCCGTGCCGAGCCGAAGATCGTGACCTTGGGCTCGTCGCCCCGGGAGAACACGAGGTCGGAGTAGCGCATCTCCTTGAGGGCGGAGTTGATGAGCTTGAGGTCACCGCGATGGGGGTCGTCGCGGTGCAGCTTCAACGCCGTGGTGACCAGCTCGGTCACCAGGTCGGCACCGTCGGTGCGGTCCGAGGCATCGGCCACGAGCGCCGCGATGCGCTGGTCGAGGTCGTCGTTTCCCATGGAGTAGGCCATGGGGCGGGAGGCTATCGAGTGGCCCGGGAGCGGGGTGGGCAGCGGGGTCGGGGGCGGGGTCGGGGGCGGGTGCGGGCCCGGTCGACCGCATCGTGCGGGGGCTGGCCGGTTGCCCACGATCCGGCCGGGGACGGGCAGTAGGGTGTCGGAGGTCCGTTCCCGGCTCACGAAGGCACCATCGCATGGCTCGCAGCGTCGCCACCCGCATCCTCCAGGACCACCTCGTCGAGGGTGAGTTGACCCCCGGCACCCCGATCGCCCTCCGGATCGACCAGACGCTGACCCAGGACGCCACCGGCACCCTGGTCATGCTGGAACTGGAGGCCATGGGGCTGGACCGGATCAAGACCGAGGTGTCCACCCAGTACGTGGACCACAACCTCATCCAGGAGGACCACAAGAACCCCGACGACCACAAGTTCCTGCAGTCGGCGGCAGCCCGCTTCGGCCTGCACTTCTCGCGGCCCGGCAACGGGGTGTCCCACCCGGTCCACCAGCAGCGCTTCGGGCGACCCGGCGCCACCCTGGCGGGGTCCGACAGCCACTCCCCCGCCGCCGGCGCCATCGGGATGGTCGCGATCGGGTCCGGCGGACTCGACGTCGCCATGGCGATGGCCGGCGAGCCACTGCGCATCAAGGCGCCCGAGATCTGGGGCATCGAACTGACCGGTGAACTGCCGGACTGGGTGTCGGCCAAGGACGTCATCCTCGAGATGCTCCGTCGCCACGGCGTCGACGGCGGTGTCGGGCGCATCATCGAGTACCACGGGTCCGGCCTGGACGGCCTGTCGGCCATGGATCGCCACGTCATCGCCAACATGGGCGCCGAGTTGGGAGCCACCACGACGGTGTTCCCGGCCGACGAGACCGTGCGCCAGTACCTCGCCAGCTACGGCCGTGAGGACGCCTTCACCGAGATCGTCGAGGACGACCCCGAGTTCGACGTCACCGACACCGTCGACCTGTCGACGCTGGTGCCGCTGATCGCCAAGCCGACCTCGCCGGGCAACGTCGTGCCGGTGGAGGAGGTCGCGGGCCAGTCCATCAGCCAGTCCTACGTCGGGTCGTCGGCCAACCCCGGCTACCGCGACATCGCGATCGTCGCCCAGGTGCTCAAGGCTGCCGACGCCAACGCCCACCCCGACGTGTCGCTGGACATCAACCCGTCGTCGCGTTCGATCCTGGCCGACCTGATCCGCGACGGCCACCTCTACGAACTGGTCTCGCGCGGGGCCCGGATCCACCAGGCCGGCTGCAACGGCTGCATCGGCATGGGCCAGGCCCCGGCGACCGACACCATCTCGCTGCGCACCACGCCGCGAAACTTCCCCAACCGCTCGGGCACCAAGGAGGACCGCGTCCACCTGTGCTCACCCGAGACCGCCGTGGCCTCGGCCATCACGGGGGTCATCACCGACCCCCGCACGCTGTCGGAGTCCCACGGCATCTCCTACCCGTCGGTCGGCGAGACCACCGACCCGACCGTGGACGACGACCTGCTCCAGGCCCCCCCGTCGCCGGAGGAGTCGGCCCGGACCGAGATCGTCAAGGGTCCCAACATCGACTCGCTGCCGGACCTGGAACCGCTGCCGGACGAGCTGACCGTGCCGATCCTGCTCGCGGTCGGCGACGACGTGTCCACGGACGAGATCCTGCGGGCCGGCACCGAGGTGCTGCCGTACCGCTCCAACATCCCCAAGATCGCCGAGTTCACCTTCGACGTGGTGGACGACACCTACCCGTCTCGGGCCAAGGAGCAGCGCGACGCCCCCGACGACGGCCACGACAGCGGCCACGCGATCGTGGGGGGCACCAACTACGGCCAGGGCTCGTCGCGCGAACACGCCGCGATCGCCCCCCGCTACCTCGGCCTGCGAGTGGTGGTGGTCAAGGACTACGCCCGCATCCACTGGCAGAACCTGGCCAACTTCGGCGTCCTGGCCCTGGAGTTCGCCGACGGCGACGACCTCGACGGACTCGAGCAGGGCGATGTCCTGGCCCTGTCCGGCCTGCGCGAGCTGGTGGAGTCCGGCAACGAGGTGGAGATCGCCGTGACCGGTGCCGACGGCGCCGACAAGGGGACCGTCACTGCCCGACACACCCTGTCGGAACGCCAGCGCGCCTACGTGCTGGCCGGCGGCACCACCAACTGGATGCGCGAGCGCATCTGATCCCACGCCCGCCCCGGGCGCGGCCCGTCAGCCCGGGTCGGCGAAGTTGAGGTGGGACCGCGACGCGGTCGGGCCCTGCTGGCCCTGGTACTTCGAGGTGGTCCCGGCCGAGCCGTAGGGGTGCTCGGACGGGCCGTCCAGGGCGAAGAAGGCGAACTGGCCGATCTTCATCCCGGGGTGGATCGCGATCGGCAGGGTCGCGACGTTGGACAGTTCCAACGTCACGTGCCCCGAGAAGCCCGCATCGATGAAGCCCGCCGTGGAGTGGATCAGCAGGCCCAGACGACCCAACGACGACTTTCCCTCCAGCCGCGCCACCAGGTCGTGGGGCAACGTGACCTGCTCGATCGTCGACCCCAGCACGAACTCGCCGGGGTGCAGCACGAACGGCTCGCCCTCGGCCACCTCGACCAGTTCGGTCAGTCCCGGCTGGTCGACGGTCGGGTCGATGAACGGGTAGCGGTGGTTGGCGAACACACGGAAGGCGCTGGCCACCCGCACGTCGACCGACGACGGCTGGATCGCGTCGGGCCCCAGCGGATCGACGCCGATGCGTCCCTCGTCCAGTGCGGCTCGGATGGAGCGGTCGGACAGGATCACCGTCGGGCCTCGCTGGCAGGGACAGGGGTCACGAGCACGTCGTCGAGCCGCCGCGGACACGTCGGCGGGACGTCCCCGCGTGGACCCGGACCGCCCTCGGAACACCGCCGATCGTGTCGGGGGCGGGGGCCGCTCGTTGGGTAGGCTCGGCGGGCCCGCGGGTGTAGCTCAATGGTAGAGCCCCAGCTTCCCAAGCTGGTGACGGGGGTTCGATTCCCCTCACCCGCTCTCCCGCTCCGTGGCGACCGCTCCCACCACGAGCGACCGGGTCGGCCCCGCGCCGGTCAGGCGACGGCCAGGGCGGGGATGGCCAGGACGGCCAGGACCAGGCCCACGGGACGACGCAGTCGCTCGCCGACGTCCACGCGCCCCTCCAGCAGCGCCAGGACGGTCAGGCCCACCATCACCGGCAGGTTGCCGTGGCCCACCACGGCCATCACCAGCAGCAGCGCCCAACCGGACTGCAGGCAGCGCAGTCCCTGCTGCAGCCCGAAGCGCACGCAGGCGGCGTCGGCACGACGTCCGAACGGCGGCAGCGGGATCGGGCGACCGCACAGCACGGTCGCGCGGCGCTTCCACGGGGTGAACTGCCAGGCGGCGGCCACCACCAGCGCCACGCCGACCAGGGGCACGGACGTCGTCATCGGCACGGTCAGCAGGGGCACCAGGACCACCACGCCCGCCACGACCCACGTGCCGACGGCCGTCGTGGCGAACAGTCCGATCGCCCGACCCCGACGCCGACGGATGCTGTTGAGCCCGACGTGGTCGGCCGCGGGCAGCATCGCCGGGACCATCATCGCCACGACCATCACCCCCCACCCGACCAGGGCGGCGGCGAGGCCGGACCCACCGGTTGCCGTGGGCCCACCGGCCAGCGGGATCGGGCAGGCCAGCACCCACGACGCCGAGCCGCCCGGCGCTGCCGGGACCGGGGCCGAGGCGCCGACGCGTGGGGTGGTCGCGACCAGCACCACCCATGCCGCGGCGCCCAGCACACCCAGCGGCCAGCCGGGATGCCACGCCAGCCAGGTCGTCGTGGCACGTCGTGTGCGGGTCCAGTCGGTCTCGGTCGCCGTCATGTCACGAAGAAGCTGACGCGACCGATCGTCAGCGGCGTCACCGACCCCGGTTCGGGTGGCGGCGCGTCCGTGCCGTCGGGCAGCAGGGGCATGATCGCCCGGAACCGCACCTCCAGCGTCGACAGGTCGCCGTCGGCCCCGCCCAGCAGCGCACGCACGGGGGCGGTGACGTTGAACACGTGGCGCTGCCCGGGCGAGGTGGCGTGGTCGCGGTCGGGATCGGAGGCGTGTTCGATGCCGAAGGGCGACACGTTGCCCACGTGCAATTCGTCGGTGGATCCGTCGCGGCGGGCCAGGTAGACCCCGTAGACGACCCCCGGGTGGTGCTCGGCCCGGAGGTCCTCCACGCGCAGCAGGATGCTCGGTGGCGGGCTGGTGTCGTCGGGGACGGTGTCGTGGAGGCCGTCGTCGGGAGCCGGGTCGTGCGGCGCGTCGATGCGCACCGCACGCTGCACGTCGCGCTCACCCGCCGGGTCCATCGCGACCTCGACGGTGGCGGGGCCGCCCGTCAGCTCGACGGGTCGCTCCGAGGCCGCCACCAGCTCCGGTGGTCGTGGCGATGGGTGCTCGCTGGACATGGACGTGGTCCCCTCGTCGATCAGGCGTAGACGTAGTCGAGCTGGCTGCCGGTGGCGAGCACGTCGGCGGGGGTCAGGCTGACCACGGCACCGTTCTCGTCGTAGAGCTCGAAGGGCCGGTCCAGCCACGCGGTCGCGGTGGGGTTGCGTCGCCCACCCCCCTGGGCGAGCCACACCTCCCACAACCGGTCGATGTTGGCGTGGTGGAGCCAGAAGATCGGGTCGAGGGCGGCACAGTTCCCGTCGGACATGAAGCGGCCCGCACAGGCCGTTCCGGGAGCCCCGCCGACGGCGCCGTGGATCACGTTGTGGGGCTGCTGTTCCAGCTGCCCGGTGCCTCCCGCGCGGAAGTGCGACGGGCCGACCGGGGCACCACCGAAGCTGTCGATGCCGGCCGGGAGGCTGAAGGCGACGGTGGCCATGGCCGCGGCGCTGGACGTCAGGGAGGAGGGGAGCTGGCCGCCCGCGGCCACGGTGGACTGCCGCCGAGCCGGGATGGACAGGGGGTTGGCGGTGCCGTCGGGCAGGGTCGGCTCGCGGAACGCCAGCGGCAGGCTGTTGCGTGGTGCGGCCTCCTCGTAGTTCCAGTACGGAATCGCGAAGTCCGCCGGCCCGCCGTCGGCGACGACGGCCGCCCGCACGATGCGCTCGAACCAGTACAGGTACATGCGATGCCACGGCAGGAAGAACCAGCCCTCGTGCTGGCACTCCGCCCATGGCCCGCTCCCCGACGGCGGCCCCACGTAGGACCCGTGCAGTGCGGCCTGGAAACTCCAGCTGGTCGGGTCGGAGGCGGGGCGCGCCTGCATCCTGGCGACGGCGCGGGCGTAGGCCTCCAGCACGGGGTCCCAGGTCCCGCCCGACGCCAGGTCCCAGGCACTCCGGCGCCGGTGCACACCGGCCGGGGTCGGGGGTCCGCCCAGGATCGTGACGGTGCGGATGCCGAGCCGGTCGGCGGCGTCACGCACGACCAGGACGTGCGAGCCGGCACCGGCCCCGGCGGTGGTCGTCAGCGTCACGGTGGCGCCGCCGATCGACGCCTGCAGGCCGGTCGGCAGGGCGCCGTCCACCTCGTAGGGCGGCGTCCCCCCGCTGATCGCCAGCGCCAGCGCGCCGGCCGTGTCACCCACCTCCCGGGGACCGCCGGCGGGGGTCGTGTCCAGCACGATGCTGGGTTCGACCGTGATCGTGAAGGTGCGGTCGACCGTCGTCGCGCCCTGGCCGAAGCGGACCCGCACCGGGAAGGCGATGGGTTCCTCCACGGCCCGGCGACCGTCGAGCGTGAAACGCCACTCGCGATTGGCCGCACCGTCACCGACCGGTTCGTGCACCAGCGTGCGGCCGTCCGTCGGGGTCACCACGATGCTGCCGGCCCCGGCGACGGGGATCGGGAGGTTGCGGACGTGCTCCGCATGGGCCGCCATCGTGCTGTCGGCCAGCGTCCCCAGTTCGGTGGTCTCCACGGAGCAGTCCCGGACCGGCAGCCACACCACCTCGTCGAGGTAGGAGCGGATGCCCGCATGGGTCGGCTCGTCGTCGTGCTCGAAGTCGAACAGGTCGGCGTCGTCGCCCCGCACGGGACGCCAGATCCGCAGCCGGGAACGTGCCGGGAACCCCGTCCCGGGATCGCCGAAGGTCACGGTCCAGCCCTGCCCCGCCGGCACGGCCTCGGCGGCCAGCCCCGGTCCGACCTCGATCGCCCAGCCGGTCGTGTCCTGGCCGTCGACCACCAGGTGGGCCCGTTGGGTCATGACCCGCGAGACGTCCCCGGTCGTGGGGGCCGGCGGTGGCCCCGGATCGCCCTGGGCCAGTGGCAGCGCCCACGCCACCACGTCGTCGTCGAGGCGGACCGTGCCGGCGACGGTCACGGTCGCCGACCAGGTGAACGCATCCTTGTCCCCGGTGCCCGCGGTGGTGTCGTAGGCCCGGACGGTGAACGTGCCCTCGCTGCCCGGGACGAGGTAGAACCCGGCCGCTCGGGTGACCGCTGGTGCCGCCGGCACCAGCGCACGCGCCCGCGGTCGCAGCACGTCACCGGCCTGGACCTCCAGGAAGGTCGTGGCAGGTCGTGGCGTCAGCGGGCTCCCGGTCGCCGGGTCGGTGGCCGGTCCTTCGACCACACGGGTGGTCACGACGGCGGGCGGGGTCGGCGGGTCGGGCGGCGTGGGGGGCGCGGGCGGGGCGTACTCGTAGAGGTCGTGGGGCACCAGCCCGGGGCCGGTTCCCGGCACGGCGTCCACGGTGATGCCGGCGAGGCCGACGATCCAGGTGCTGGTGTGGTCCCGTGAGGCGTCGAAGCCCACAGAGAAGTACTCGGCGACGTGGGCGGGGTCGGTGGGCGCGTCACAGCGGTCCAGCCGGAGCCACCGGCCGAGCTGTTCCAGGAACACCATCACCCGTGCGGAGTCACCCAGGGGGACGGTCCGGTTGCCGTCGCGATTCTCCGACAGGAGCGTTCCCATTCGCATCCGCAGGGTGCGGTTGGAATGGTCGTCCACCGTGACGATGGTCGAGTAGAGGTCGCCGCTGGCCCGACTGGCCTGCTGTTCGATGAAGTTGGTCGGCCCGTCGGGCAGCAGCAGCGGCACCATGCCGATCAGCGGGGTCCACGAACGCATGTCGACCGCCCGCGCCAGCAGGTTCGCGACGTTGAGGCCCCAGCGGTCACCGGCGTCGGCGTCGGGGTCGACCTCGGGCACGTGGTTGATGATCTGCTGGTTGACGGGGTTGAACACCTGGCCCCAGTCGGCGAAGTCCAACCCCAGCAGTCGATGCCGCGCGTCGTCGTCGAGCAGGGCCGGACCGAGGATGATGAAGGTCCACGCCAGTTGCATCAGGCCGGCCATGCTCAGCAGTTCGAAGACGTTGGTGTCGTCGAAGCCGACCGCGTCCCCGGTCTCGTCGAAGGGGTTCCACATCATCCAGTCGGGACGTGGTGAACCGGTCGCGGCGACGGTGTCGGCCGCGGTGCGGAACATGCCCTGCAACGGCAGCGAGCCCAACAGCGGTCCCCAGAAGGTGTTCTGGACCGTGTGCATCAACTCGTGCTCGTCGAGGCTGTCCGCCAGGCTCCAGCGCACCCGCGGCTCCTCGGGGACCAGGGTCTCCAGTGGCCGGCACCAGACGGCGGTGCCACCGGGCAACGGTCGGGTCACGGCCGGGGTGGCCCGGGCGAAGCCGCGCACGGTGACCGTCCAGTTCGGGACCGGGGGGGTCCCGGCCAGCAGGTTCTGCCGGTGGCGCCGGGGGTAGGTGTCGTCCGGATCGGGCTCCCACAGCACGTCGTCGCCGTCGCGCGTGACCTGCAGCGGCGACGACAGCAGCCAGTAGTGGGTGCCGCCGAGGGTGAGCGGCTGCCACTGCTCGCGGAAGTCGGGGTGCAACCCGGGGATCGGCGTCGACGAGCGCACGAAGAAGCGCCACCCGGACGGGGCGCGTGCGCTGGAGTAGCGCTGCGGCACCAGGCCCATGACCTGGTCCGGCCACGATCCGTACACGGCCGGGAGGTGGCCGCTGACGTGGCGGACGAAGCGATCGGCGGCGATGGTCGCGGGGTGCTCGTCGTCGTCGACGGTGCGGACCGCGATCGCGAAGTCGGGACCGAGCACGGGCCCGCTGGCGGGAACCATCTCGTCGGCCAGGACCAGGACGGTCGCGGCGGCCGCCACCACCGTGCGGACCTCCCGGGTCGCCCCCTGCTCGGCCAGCACCGGCGACCCGTCCGGGAACAGGTCGGTCGAGCGGGCGGTCACCGTGACGGTCGTCCCCGTGGCCGCCGCGATCGTGGCGGCGTCCCGGTCCCGGTCCCCCGCCACGAGGCGGGCGACACGCACCGGTGTCGCCGCCGTCGGCGCCACGGTGGCGGGGATCTCCGGGGTGACCTCGAGCACGGCGGGGTCGGTGTCCGTGGCCGCGGTGATCGCGCTGATGCGGGCATGGTGGGCCACGCCGCCGACCGGTTGCACGACCACCAGGTCGTCGACGTCGAGGTCGAGGTCGCCGGTGACGGTGATGCGGCCAGGATCCGCGTCGCGGTCCGGCACCGTGGCCCGGGCGATGGTGCCGTCCGGGACCAGCGCGACCAGCGTGCCGCCGACCAGCCCCGCCGGGACCGCCGAGGTCAGCTCCAGGTCCAGCCGCAACGATTCGACCACCCCGTGGACGACCGGCCGCTCGGGTGCGGGGGCCGCGGGGGACGGGGTGATGGCCAGGACGTCGCCGGTGCGGAGTCGGTGGCCCACCGGCGCGGCGTGTTGCAGCGATCGCCGGGCCGGGGTGTCGGCCGTGGCGGGCGCGGCCGTCCACCCGGCGCTGGACCCTCCGGCGGCGCCGATCGTGGTGCCCAGCCGGGCCACCCGCAACGACGTCGCGTGTCGGTCGTCGTGGAAGCGCAGTGGCAGTTCGACGTCCAGCAGCAGGATCGGGCTGGCCCCGACCAGGACCTCCTGGACGGCCGCGAAGGCCGGGGCCACGGCGTCGTCGCCGGTGCGGATCCGCACGGCGTCGCCGGCCCCGATGCCGGTGTCGGCATCCACCGCCACGGCGAACCACTGGTCCTGGACGAGCTCGCCCGTGCTCAGAAGCGAGGTGGGGTACTCGGTGACGCGCAGGGTCCCACCGTCGGTGGGCGAGCGTGGCGTGGCCATGTGCTCGGGCAGGGGCTGGGCGAGCAGGAGCGGTCCGGTGCTGTGCGCCGCGGGTGGCGCCACCCGGTCCTCCAGCACCTGGTCGGAGCCCCGGACGCCGACGTGGGTGCCGCCACCGCGGGTCCACCAACTGGCGTGGATCCACAGCCGGTGGTCGCGGTCGGTGCCCTCCACCACCACGATCGAGCCGGCGGGCGTGCGGGAGAACGCCGTGGGTCCGAGCGACGGCGCGCCGGTCGCGTCCGGGGCGCCGGCCACGTCCTGGACCATCAGCACGCGTGGGCGGTCCAGCAGTTCGAAGTAGCGCCGGTTGGCCCACACGACGTGGCCGATGGTGACGGCACGGTCACCCCCGACGCCGCCGGCCGTCGCGCGCGGGAGCAGGCCGTTGAGTTCCAGCGCTGCGGTCCCGAGCCGACCGCTGGCCGAGGCGCCCTTCATGTTGACCAACGAGTGCTGGGGCCACGGGTGATCGGTGAAGATGAACACGATCAGCCCGATGAGCTCGAAGTACAGGTCCACCGGCAGGAAGAAGAACACCGACAGCGAGGTCAGCGGGAACCCCCAGGTGGGGGCGAGGAACAGGGTGAGGAAGAAGTTGCCCCACGCGAAGTGGCCGTCCACGTCCGGGCGGTCGAGCGGGTCGAACTGTGACAGCGCGTAGGGGTGGATGCCGCTGGTCGGGGCCTCCTGCAGCCGGGCCAGCGTCGCCGGGTCGGCGCCGCCGAGCAGGCGTGGGTCGTCGTCGCCCAGGTGCCACGGATCGGGAGTCAGGAAGCTGGCCGTCTCCGGGTCGTAGAGCCGACTGCCGAAGCAGACCAACCCGGTCCCGGCGTCGCTGACGTGGCCGAACAGCGTCGGGCGGTAGGGCCCGGTGACCTGGCCCCACGGGCTCCCGACGGTGTCGAGCACCTGCCACGGCCCGTCCTCGCCGCGACCATCGGCGCCGGTCGTGCCCGGCGTCGCGACGGCCAGCAGGGTGCCGTGGGGGTCGGTGACGTAGGCCTCGGCCACCGGGGCCCCGACGGGACCGTCGAGGCGGGCCAGGACCCGTCCGTCCCACCACAGGAACAGGTGGCGGACGGCACCGGTCTCGTCGGTGACCGCCCACAGGCGCCCGTCGACGTCGCGGTGCTCGTGGAGTCGCCGGCCGTCGTGGTCGACCTGGACGCGTCGGCCGAGGGCGTCCCACGCCATGGCGGTGTGCGTCCCGTCGGGGTGGTCGATGCCGGTGACCTGGCCGAGCGCGTCGGTGGTGTAGGTCGTGGTGCCCATCCGGGTCCGACGGGCCGTGCGGTTGCCGGTGGCGTCGTGGTCGAAGCGCACCGAGCGTGGTCCGCCGATGATCGCCGTCACACGGCCACCCCCGTCGCTGCGCCAGCGTCGTCGGCGACCGTCGACCACCACCCCCCGGATCCCCCCCGGAATCCCATCCGGCACGCCACCCGTGGTGGGGCCGGGTCCGCCGGCGTGCTCCCAGGTGACGTCGTGGCTCCCGGCCGGCCCGGTACTGGACCAGCCGACCAGGCGTCCCCGGCCGTCGTGGTCGTAGACGTGCTCGGTCCCGTCGGCGCTGCGACGTCCCAGGATCCGGCCCCCGCGATCCAGCCGCGTCGTGGCCAGCGTCGTCCCGTCCGGTGCCGTGACCGTCACCGCACCCGGCGCGCGGTGCTCGGTCCAGCCCCAGCCTCCCGCCAGGCCCACGGTCGTGGCCGCGCCGGACCGGGAGATGGTGGCGACGGTCGCGCCGTCGTCGGCCTCGATGCGCCACGAACCGGCACCGGTCGGGCGGACGTGCAGGTCGCTGGCCGACCCCGGCACCGTCACCCGGCGGGGACGGCCCTGGTCGTCGCGATCGATCCGGAGCACGGCCGCCCGGGCGCCGTCGCGGCGCTCGATCCGGGTGGAGGTCCCGTCCCGGCGCGCCGTCGTCGTGCCGAGGCGGTCGATCCCGACCACGGCGTCGCCGTCGGTCCGCAACGTCAGGAGCGCGCCGTCGTCGTCGTCGACGCGGACCGCCCCGTGGCGGGGGTCGCGCCGGACCAGCAGGGTGGTGCCGTCGGCGCGTTCGACCCGGTGGACGTCGTCGCGGCCGCGTTCCCGGGTGACCCGCCGGGTGCCACGGGCGGGGTCGTGGACGACGGTCGTGGACGACGGGTCGTCCCGACCGGTCGCCGGTCCCGCGTCGTCGATCGTGTCACTCATCGCGTCCACTCCCCATGTCGTGGCGCCCGGGCCGTCGCGATCGGGTCCGTCGCGATCGGATCGTCGTGATCCGGTCGTCGCACCTCGGCTGGCCCCGGCGTCGCCACGTCAGGTCCCGATGCTGACGCTCACGGAGGCACCGCCACCGATCGCGCTGAGCTCGTCCAGCAGGGCCTCCCATTCACGCTCCACGCCGTCGAGCACCGCGGAGAACGCGGCCTTGACCTCGACCACCAGTTCCCCGGCGATGTCGAGGTCGAGCGCCGCCACGGCCTCGAGCGCGGCCGTGATCGACGCGGTCCGGTCGACCAGTGGGGCGAGCACGGTCGAGGGCCGCAGGACCTCCAGGTCGGTGCGGAGCCCGGCGAACGGGTCGAGGTCGCCCAGCAGCTCGCCCGGGTCCAGGTCCTCCACCAGGGCCAGGGCCGCATCGACGACCAACCCCAGCTCGGCGGCGACGGCTGCCGGCGAGTGCAGGTCCAGCAGCCCGATGGCGGCGTCGATCGTCGCGCGGGCCTCGTCCTCGATCGGCGTGGGATCCAGCACCGCCAGCTCGGCCACGACGGCGTCCAGCACGGCCTGGAGGCGCGCCGCGACGCTGCCCGGCATCAGCGGCGACAGACCGGCGAAGAGTTCGTTCCACAACGACAGCAGCCCGACCGACAGCTCGTCGACGAACGTCGCCAGCTTCGCCTGGATGCGGTCACCGATGTCGTCCAGCTCGGCGACCAACGGCGCCGGGTCCACCGCGTCCACCAGGGCGTCCACGAACACGGTGACCCCGGCCCGCGGGTCGAGCGTGTCGTCGAGCAGCGGGGCGGGGAGGAGGTCGTCCAGCGCACGGGCCAGCAGGCGCATGCTGCGCCCGAGCCCCGACGGCGCCCCCGCCTCGGCCGTCCGGGCCATCTCGGTCCGGGCGGGCGCCGTCACCGCCACGTCCAGCTCCACCCGTGCCTCCAGCCGCACGGGGCCCAGCGACGCGTCCAGCCGGGCACGGCCGGCGGCGTCCAGGTCCAGGTCGTCGAGCATCGCCTGGAGACCGGCCAACCGCGCGGCCGTCCCGGCCAGCGGGCCGTCGGCGACGGCCGCGTCGAACCACCCCCGACGGGCGTCGATGCCGTCCGCGATGCCGACCGCCGCGCTGGTGGCCGGTGCCAGCAGGCCACGCAGTGAGCGGGTCACGTCGGCCACCTGGCCCAGCGCCTCGCCCACCAGGCCATCGGCCAGGCCGTGCAGGCGACCGCGGATCTCGGCCACCAGGGCCGCGAACGGACGCAGGATGTCGCCGAAGCGGAACGCCTCCGCCGCGGCAACCGGGATCGGGGGCCCGCTGCCGTCACTGCGGCTGGCCAGTTCCTGTTCGACCGCGCCGGTGAGCATGCCGGGCGTGCCGGCGATCCCACCCAACAGCTCGCCCATCGCGGCCTCGAGGTCGATGGCGGCCACGGCGTCGTGCACGGCCGCCCACGCCTGCTGCAGGGGCGCGAACAACGGGGCGGGGTCCACGGTTGCCCGCACGGTGTCGAGGAGGTCCTGGAAGACCCCCTCGAGGGGAGCGACGAGCACGCGCGGGTCGACCGACCGCAGCGTCCCGAGCAACTGGTCGAACAGGTCGGACAGGGCGTCGGTGAGCGGCGCCAGGGAGATGTCGTCCAGGCCGTCCAGCAACTCGTCGAAGGGCGGGTCGAGCTCGGCGACCAGGGCCTCGGGGGTGGCGCGTTCGAGCGCCGCGCCGAGTTCGTCCCACAACGCCGTGACGGGTTCCAGGACGGCATCGACGTCGATGGTCGCCACGGCGTCGTCGAACGGCGTGGAGAGCTCCACGGCCAGGTCCATCTCCCGGAGCACCGACGCGGCGCCGGCGATCACCGCCTTGAGCGCGTCCGGGACCGAGTCGGTGTCCAGGGCCCCCTGCACCTGCTCGCGGATCTCGGCCAGTGCCTCCAGCACCTGGGCACCGGCGGCGTCGAAGTCGATGCCGTCGAGCTCGGCGACCAGCGCCTCGAGTTGGGTGGTGATGCCCTCGATCAGCGGCTCGGCCTCGGCCAGGATCGCGCCCAGCGGGTCGACGACGACGTCGATCGCGTCCCGCAGGTCCTCGATCGGGAAGTCGTCGAACACGCCCTCGACGAGGTCGACCAGGCCCTGCACGGCATCGGTCAGCGTGGACGTGTCGAGGCCGTCGAGCAGGGGGACGAGTTCCCGGATCGGGGCGACCAGGTCGTCCAGGAAGGCGAACCCCTCGAAGCGCAGGATCTCGCCCTGGAGATCGCGCAGCGCCACGACGACGGTGTCGCGGACCTGCTCGAGGGGCAGTCCGCGGACCTGGGCGACCAGTCGTGCCTGGAGGTCCTCGATCCCGGTGAGCAGCTCGCCGAGGGGGCCGGCCTCGGTCAGCGACAGCAGTTCCTCGCGGGCCACCTCGATCGCCGCGGCCACCGACGATGCGGTGACGTCGTCGAGCCGGGTGGCGATGTCCCGCAGGGGTCCGACCAGCAGCGCGAGTGGGTCGACGCCGGGGCGCGGCAGCGACGCGAGCAGGCCCTCGAGCCGGCCACCGACGTCGAGTTCCACCAGCTGGTTGCGGGCGGTGCGCAGGTCGGTGGTGACGCCGTCGACGTAGTGCGGCAGGGTCGTGTCCACGAGCCGGTCCAACAGCACCGACAGCCGTGCGACCGCGGCGACGAGTTCGTCCAGCGCCGCGACGTCGACGGCGGCGCGGCCGCCGGCGGCGACGGCGAGGTCGAGTTCGACGTCGATCTCGGCCAGCAGCAGCGCGACCGGACCGTGGTCCCCGGCGGCGACCACGATGCCGACCGCCGTGTCGAGGCCCCCGGCGAGTGCATCGAGCGCGTCGAGGTCCAGCGTGGCGAAGGTGTCCAGCAGCAGTTCCGCCAGCGCCCGCGGATCGGTCACGCCGGCCCCCAGTGCGGCGAGCCGGTCGAAGGCGGCCTCCAGGGGCGCGGGGACCTGGAAGCCGAATCCGTCGGCGACCCGACCGACCACGTCGTCGACCAGGGTCGACAGGTCCAGCGTCTGGCCGACCTGCGTCAGCAGCCGATCCACCAGGTCGCCGCCGTCGTCGGCCAGGATCGCCACGGCCTCCTCGACCAGCGCCACCAGTGTCGCGATGGCCGTGACCACGTCGTCCAGCTCCCCGACGTCGGGCAGCGCGACCAGGTCCCCCAGCTCGGCCAGGGCGGTCGTGGCCAGGCGAACGATCGCGTCCGGGTCGGCCTCGAGGTCCTCGACCACCGCGATGGCCGTGCCCAGGTCACCCAGCAGGGTGCCGACGTCCAGGGCGGCCGGGTCGAGGCCGGTGTCCACGTCCACGGAGATCCGGACCCGGCCCAGGGCGTCGTCGATCGCCGTGAAGTCCAGGGCACCGAGCTGCTCGACGATGGTGGGCATCAGCCGTCCCCGTCCCCACGCGCGTAGCGCAGCGTGATGTCGGTCAGCTCGATGGTGCAGAACAGGGGGCTGGAGAACACCAGCGTGCCCGCGTCGCCGCCGGGCAGGCCGTGGAATGGCGTCCCGGGCAGCGCGGCACGGTCCACGGCCAGCGTGGCCTCCGGCAGCGTCACCAGCGGCTCGTCGGCGAGCAGGATCGGCCGGCCGCCGGGGTCGGGGTCGACGATCGCGATGCGCACCAGCGGGTCGGGGTCGGCCACCCACAGGAAGGTCCCGGAGGTGGCCGTGACGGTCACGGCGACCGGCCGATCGATCGTCGTGGGCACGGTCAACTCGCCCCAGACGACGTCGACGCGGCCCGGGTCGCCTCCCGGCTCGACGGTGACCACGGCCGGCGGCGCCAGCGGCGCGTCGTCGGACCCGGGCGCGGCGTCGACCAGGTGGATCGAGAGTTCGGCCGGCCCGGGGGCGCGCCCGACCACCCCGACCCGGGCGACCTGCTCACCGCGCAGCGACTCGGGCGGCAGGGCCCGCCGGACCGGATCGGGGCCGACCACGACCCCCGCCACGGCACGTGTCGTGGGCAACAGGTCCGACAGTTCGGCGAGCCGGATGCCGTCGTAACGCACGTGGACGTCGGCCACGGCACTGGTGGGGGCCTCGGTCGGCAGCGCGTCACCCCGCAACGGGACGGTCGTGGGTCCGCCCGCGAGCACGGCGGTCGTGGTCCCGGGGATCGAGCGCAGCAGCGCACCACGGATCGTCGGCGTGGACAGCGCGACCCGGCTGTCGGCAGCGGCCCGCACCGTGACCGCGCCGGCCAGCGGCTCGTCGGCGTCCAGCCGCGCCTGCAGGGCCGCCCGCACCCCGATGGCCAGGTCGACGTCGGTGGTCGGGGTCCCGGCCGGGAGCTCGCCGGGGAACGCCCACAGCACCGTGTCGTCGGGCCCGGTGACCTCCAGGTCACGGGCGGTCGGGGCCGCCCAGCCGGTGACCCGGTGCACGTCCAGCGCAGCCGCGTCCGGGAAGTCGGGGGCGTCGCCGTCCACCAGCGCGATCCGGAGCTGGTCGCCGGCCAGGTCCGGCAGCGTCAGCACCGAGCCCGTGAAGGACCCGCCGGTGAACATGGCGGCGCGTTCACCGGCCCTGGGCACCGCGGGCACGGTCACGGCGGGTGCGAAGAAGGCCCCCCCGACGATCGGCGTGACGGCGAGCCGATGGTGCAGGTCACCGGCGGAGAGGTCGGCCTGGTCGGTCAGGAGGACGTCGTCGTGGCACAGGCCGTTGCGCACCGGCGGGACCGACGTCGTGGCGGCCGGGTCGAGGCTGGCGAAGTGGAGGCTGCGGATCCGCCGGCCGGCGGGCACGTCCACCACGACGGCACCGTCCTGGAGGTGGAAGGTGAGTTCGCCCAGCGACACCGCCGCGGTGCCGGACCCGGGTGGTCCGATCGACAGGACGGCGGGGGCCACCTCGATGTCGTCGACGCCGGTCAGCGCGGCCCACTGCAGTGGGAAGGAGACGCCGTCGGGCCCACACTCACGGGTGCTGGCCGTGGACGTCACCGCCAGGGCCGACACCTGGTGGAACACCGGCAACAGCACCGCGTCCCACCGGTCCTGGCGGGCGAGCAGCGCGATGTCCACACCGGGCGACATCAGCCGGCCACCGTCAGCGAGAAGCGGGCCAGTTCGACCCCGACGGCCGGGCCGTCGCCGGTGTCGTCGTGGGCCAGCGCCACCACGAGGTGGTCGGTCGCGGGGGTGCCCGGCGGCGTGTACTCGACGGTCGCGGTCCCGTCGGCCACCGTCACCACGCGGCTGTCGGCCGGCCCCGGGGCGCCCCCGGCCAGGGCGCCGGCCCCCGGTCGCCCGCCCCCGTCGACCAGGCGCAGGACGAGCGCACCGAAGGCCTCGACGTCGACGTCGTCGCCGTCCAGCACCGTGGTCCCGACCGTCGACGTGGTGAGTTCCAGCGCGAGGGGCGGGCCCCCGGCCTGCAGCAGCACCGGCCACGGGGCGAGGTCGACGGGCTGGGCGACGGTGCGCACGCGCGCCTCGGCGATCGGCTCGCCGGTGATCCCGGGCGCGTCCGGCGGCCAGAACCACCCGACGACGCCGAGGTCGACCCGGGAGACCTCGTCGTCGGCCACCAGCGCCGCGCCCCGGACCTCGAGCAGTTCGAGGACGAAACCCGGATCGTCCGCCGGCGACTCCAGGGTCGAGGCCGTCCGGAACCGGGGCCCGTCCAGTTCGTAGAGCACGGCGTCGACGCCCGCCACGACCTGGTCACGTCCCGCACTGGACGCCGCCGCCACCGTGATCGCCACGTCGCAGTCGAGGCGGACCACCCGGCGGGGGTCGTCGGCGCCGGGAGCCGCTTCCGGTCGGACGCTGTTGAAGTCCGCGGCGAGGCGGCGCACCTCCGCCACGGCCACCGTGATCGACGGTTGCCCACCCGGCCCGGCCCCCGGCGCCACGTCGACGCGCCCACCGAACGGCGCGGGCAGGGCCGCGCCGAGGAGGTCGGCGAGTCTCGTCTCGAAGTGGGTCAGCATGGGGCGCCTAGGACGGGTCGGAACGGCGCGGCGGCGGTCGGACGACGACCCCGCCGGTGTCCCTCTGGAGCTCCTCGCGGAGCCGGTCGATGCGCAGGTCGATCGAGCTGTCGAGTTCCTTGCGGACCGTGGTGAGGGCGCCCTCGACCAGGCGGGGGAGCTGGCCACGAATGGCCGCGAACTCCGAGTCGACTCGCTGCCGTTCGACGGCGAGCTCGGCCCGCAGCCGACCGGTGACCTCCTTGTCCGCCGCCAGCAGCTCGGCGCGCACGGCGTCGACCTCGGTTCGGATGCCCTGTTCGATGGCCCCGCCCAGCTCCCTGGCCACCGCATCCAACCGGCGGTCGACGTCACCCGCCGCGGCGATGGCCTTCTCGGCATCGCGCTGGGCGCCGTCCACGCGGTCGGCCAGGGGTTCGAGGCCGCCGCGCAGCTCTCCCAGGGCGGCGTCCACGGACCCCTTCAGCTCGTCGGTGGCCTCCGCCAGCCGTCGGTCCGTCCGGGTCTCCAGGACGCCGGACACCTCGGCCAGCTGGGCGTCGAGTTCTTCGCGCAGGCTGCCGGCCAGGCCACTGAGGGCCTCGTCGAGGGTGGCGCGCACCGCGTCGTCGCCGGCCGTGACCGTCGACGACAGCTCGTCGCGCAGTTCCGCGGCGCGCTGCTCGGTGAGCTCCTCGGCACGATCCGCCGCGGCGCGGGTCGCCGACTGCTCCACCTCGTCGAGGCGGGTCGCGATGTCGCCGGTCAGGCGGTCCTCCAGGCCCTGGGTGGTGGCCTCGGCCTGCTCGCGCGCGGCGGTCCTGGCGTCGGCGAGGAGCTGGTCGCGGAGGTCACCGGGAAGCGTCGGGGACCCGTGCCCGGCAAGGGCGTCGGTGAGCTCCTCCTCGGTGACCAGGGTGTTCTCCAGCGCGGCGAGGCGCAGCGCGAAGCTGGTCGCGTTCAACTCCGTGCCGTCCGGGGACGTCAGCCGCTCGCGCAGGCCCTCGAGTTGGCTGATCCGGCCGACCAGCTCCCCCACGGACACGGCCTGGCCGTCCACGACCAGGTCACGGGCGAACCCGGAGACGCGGTCGAGGTCGGCCTGGATCGTGCCGAGCGTGTCGCGCACCTCGCTGACGTCGTCGCGGGCGTCACCGAGGCCGTCGACCTGGCGCACGACCCGGGTGAGGCTGGACGTGCGCGCCAGGTCCGCGGCCTCGAGCCGGTCGGCCGCGCTGCGAACCCCCGTGACGTCCGTGCGGACCCCGTCGAGGCTGCCGCGGAGTCCGTCGAGGTCGCGTTCCACCTTGGCGACCCGGGCGACCGACGCCGGGTCGGCCAGCGGTCCCTTCTCGATGCGCGCACGCAGGGTCGGGTCCAACCAGGCCGGGCCGACCTGGTCCGGATGGCTGTGGGTCGGGACGCCGTCCTGGGTGTTGGACACCACCGCCCGGGCGACCTCGAGCAGGGCCCCGACCACGGTGTTCCAGTCGTCGGCGTCGATCAACTCGCCCCGGCGCCGCGAGCGCAGGGGCAGGAGCTGCTCGACGAGGGCGGCGATGCGCTCGATCTCCGCGATGGTGGCCATGGCCGGCCTCCTTGGTGGGGTCGGGGGTGGTCAGGGGCGGGCGGCGAAGTCGAACTTCGACCCGCCGGTCGCGAGCCCCGTGCGGCGGTAGGTCTCCAGCTCCTCCTCGGCGGCGAACTGCACCCCACTGCGGCTGAGCTGCTCCGCCATCACCAGCACCTTGCGGGTCTCGGCGGCCTGCAGGAAGCCGTCGGCGTCGGTGCCCTGCTCGGTGGCGATCCGGTTGACCTCGCTGGCGATGGCCGCACCGGTGGCCGACATCTTGCGTGTGAACTCGGGCGAGGTGTCGCGCAGGGCCCCCTCGAGTTCGTCGACGCGTCGCAGGACGCGGTCGCGGTTGGACCCGGAGACCCCGGCGAGGTCGAGCATGTCGGTCGTGGCCCGGCGGATGGCCTGGTTCTCGATGTCCCGACGCAACTCGAGCAGGCTGCGTCCGAAGGAGTCCACGAAGCGCCGGATGTTGCCCTGGACCTCGTCGATCTTCTCGGCGATCTCGGGGTGGTCGTGGCCGTGCGGGCTGACCAACCGGGTCAGTTCGAGGACGGCGCCGGCGAGGTCGCCGACGGCCGCCACCAGCTGGTTCCAGTCGTCGGCCCGGATCACCTCGCCGCCGGCCTTGCCCCCGATCGGTCCCAGCGACGTGCGGACCGCCGTCGCGGTCTGCTGCACCGGTGCGAGGTCGGCGTCGGGGACGTCGCGGATCGGGTTGTCCTCGAACCGCGCGGACGGGACGGGGACCGGCACGAACACGGGTCGTGGTTGCGGGATGACCCGGATCCGGTCCTGGAACAGCGGGGTGAGCAGGTTCGGGTGGGTCACCTGGACCTGCCACGACCCCGGGTCGATGTCGCGCACGACCAGCGAGCCGTCCAGGAACGGCTTGCGCTCGATGGTCTGCCCGGTGGACTCGTTGACCATCGTGACGATCGCATCCCGGTTGGCCTGCACGTAGCCCTGCAGCTTGACGTTCATGGCGCCCTTGGTGACGGGCATGGTGGTCTCCTCGGGATCAGGATGGGGCCGGGGTGTCCGGCGTGGTCACGGTCGTCACTGCACGAGCCACTGGAGGTCGCCGTAGGGGAACTCGACCTCCCAGAACAGGGTCAGGTCGTGGTCCTCGGCCTTGTCGATCGGCGCGAAGACGACCCGGTTGTAGAGCACGTCCTCGTCACCCTGCCGCGACAGGAGCCCCGCCTCCCGCACGGTCCCCACGGCGGCCTCGTCGGGCATCGTGGCCCGCACCCGGACCACGATGCGGGTGTGCAGGTCGTCGACGGAGACCAGGAACGCCTCGGCCGGGATGGGGGTGGTGGTCGGTCCGTCCAGGCCCGCGCCGCCGTCCCCGTCGTCGTTGGCCAGCGTGGTCACCGCCACGGAGGTGGGGTCGGCGTCGCTGGTGCCCACGCCCATGTGGGTGATCGGGCCGGCGCCGCCGCTGAACAACTCGGCCACGAGTCGCCCGCCGCTCTGGAGCACGGTGTTGTGGGCGCGTCGGCGGGCCACCAGGGTCCCGTCGGCGCGACGGACCTCCAGTCGGAGTGTGCCCCGCATGGTGTTCTCCTCGGTCTAGCGGAAGGTGCTGTCGTTGAAGTCGGTGACGCCGAAGAGTCCGCCGGCGTCGGGCATGCGGTCGACGCCGACGGTGCCGACCTCGTCCACGGTGCGCGGCAGGACCAGTCGGAGGCGGTCGCGTTGGCGTTGGCTGGCGACCAGCGGTCGCAGGCGCACGTCGGTGGCCACACCTGCCGCCGCCAGCGACGACACCCCCTGGTCCAGCGACTGTGCCAGCTGGTCACGGTCGTCCAGCGCGTCGTCGAGACGTCCTGCGGGGCTCACGAGTACCCCGGCGTCGAGGTCGACCTGGACGCTGGCCGGGCGGGTCTCGTGCCACAGCAGCGACACGACGACGGCGGGGTCCTGGAAGAACAGGGAGTGGTCGAAGGTGGTCTCGTCCCAGCGTCCCTGCCGGAGGTCGAGGTCGGCCAGGGCGAGCAGGACCCGGTCGAGTCCCGGCTCGTCGAAGTGGGCCACGGGCAGGAACCACAGGTCGGTGTCGCCCGGGGCCAGGGCCAGGGGCGTCGCGGGCACCTCGACGTCGGACGTCGCCCACGGTCGGCCCGGTTCGAGCCGGGTGATCGTCCGCAGCCGGTCGGTGACGTCCTCGCCCTCCAGGTCGGCCACCAGGTCGCCGTCGGTGGCGTCGACCCACAGCCGCTGCCCGGGTCCCACCGCCCCGAGGAAGGCCACGGCTCGTCCGGCCCGCAGGTCGGCCACCACGGGCACGTACTCGGGCCCGGCGGCCAGTCCGGTCAGCAGCAGGCTCAGCGGGCTGGGTGCGAGGCCGGCGTTGGTGATCGTCGCGCGGTGCAGCGGGCTGGGACCACCCAGTTCACCGAACGACGCCGTGTGGCCCTCGCGTGGGTTCTCCACGAAGGCATGGCCCCGGCGCACGGGCTCGGTGCTCCAGGCGTCGAAGGCCGGCACCACGTCGAGGTCGTCGGTGGCCTCGAAGGCCTCGACGTAGTCGCGCACGAACCCTCGCAGGGCGGGACCGGTGACCGCGCCGTGGCGGACCCTGGCCGTCCGCAGGGCGTGGAACCACGCCCGGTACTCGCCCAGGGACTGCCATGGTTCCGGACCGATGTCGAGCAGGGCACCGAGCGCGGCCGCGTCGTCGAGGTCGGGGGCCGTGTCGAACCAGTGCCGACGCTGGACCCTGCGGGCCTCCTCCTCCACGACCTCGAGCTGGACGGCGAGCACGTCGAGGAGTCCGGTGACCAGGTCGCCGCCGCGGTAGAGCACCGGGAGTCGCTCCGCCATGGCGGCGGCGCGTGCCGTGGCGGCCGGTGTCGTGGGGGCCGGACCCGTGGCCGCGCTCATGCCAGCGGACCGGGAACGTCGAGGGTTCGCAGCCGCAGCGACTCGGCCACGCCCGGCACGTAGCTCCCGCCGTCGTCGGTCAGCTGCAGGAAGCGTCCCTGGTGCTCGACGGTCACCGTCACGTCGGCCCGCTCCAGCGCGAAGCGCGTGTCGTCGCGGATCGCCGCCGCGATGCCGTCCACGGTCAGCGGTGCCGTCGGCGAGCGACCCTCGAGGTGGCTGACCAGGGCCGGCTCCACGACCGACCGGACCTCGGCCAGGGTGATGCCGACCTCCGGGACGACCGGCAGGATCGCGTCCACGTCGGCGGTCGTGGCCACGACCACGTCGGCGGTCTCCTCCGACACGGGCGTCGGGACGTCGAAGGGCCGCACGACGTCGAGCACCTCGCCGGCCCCCAGCACGAGCGGGTCCAGCTCGGCGCCGTCGTCGTCGTGGAAGGCCAGTCCGACATCGGCCACCCGGGCGTCCTCCAGCGCCGCCGCGACCAGGCCGTTGGTGCGGATCGTGCCGCCCGGCGCCACGTCGGACAGTCGTGCGGCCACGCGCTCCTCGACCCCGTCGACCACGTCGTCGAGTTCGGCACCCGACACGCCGACACCGGCCAGCACCAGCTCGATGGTCACGTGCACGGCGCGTCGGGCCGCGGCGCCCTGGACCACCCGGATGCCGGCCGGCCGGAGCGACTCGATCCGTTCGGCGACGTCGGTGATGGCCTCGGCGTCGTCGGGGCGCTCGTAGGCGACGTCGATGCGGATCTCGCCCGGGATCCCGTTGGGCAGCTCGGTGAGGGTCACGTCCTTGACGCCCCGCACGCCCAACAGGCCGTAGCGGAGCGCGTCGACGGTTCCCCGCACGGCGCCGTGGAGCGCCCCGCGGGCTCGACGCCGCAGGTCGTCGGTGGACTCCTCGGTGGCGGCCCGGGCCGCCGGCTCGGGGTTGGTCACCGTCGAGACCCCGGCGACCAGCACCTCCAGCCGGTCCAGGACGCCGGCGTCGACCGCCACCGTCTCGGTCCCGGCCCCCACCGCCGTGACCTCGCGCGAGGTCTCGCCCGGTTCGAGCACCAGCGTGGTCGTGGTGAGGTAGCGGTTGGCGTCGCCATCGGTGGCGACGGTGCCGGCCGGGACGGTGATCCGGCCACCGGCGGTGGCGTTGCGGGCGAAGCGCAGTCGGACCACGGGGTGGCCGGCAGGCAGGCGGGCGACCCCCACCAGGGCCACGACCCGGTCCAGTGACGGGCCCTCGGCGGTGTCGAGGAAGGCCGACTCGTAGATCCGTTCGAGGTACTGCTCCTCCAGTGCCAGTTCTCGTGCCACCGATTCGAGCATCGTGCGCACGACCGACCCGACGTTGAGGTCCGTCAGGGGTGCCGGACGCGCCTCGACCGGGTAGTAGTTGACGACCAGCGTCGAGCCGGGAGCGGGCTGGCGACCGGTGTCGCGGAAGGCGATCGCGTCGAGGCTGCCCGACCCGTCGGTGTCCACCAGCTCGAAGTCGGCGTCGGTGAAGCGAACGGCGACGGGCTGGTCGCCGACCAGCGTCGTCCCCTCCAGGTGGGACACCCGCCGCACGGGTCGGTCGGCGAGGCGGTCCAGCACCACCGGCCCGTCGGTGGGGGCGACGATCGCCTCGCGGACGGTGCCCCCGGTCAGGGTGGTCAGGACGTCGCGGACGATGTCGGGGTAGTCGCGTGGCGTGAAGGTCACAGTGGCACCTCCACACCCAGCGCGACCGGGTCGCCGCCGTCGACCGACCGCACCGCGATCTCCACGACGAACGACGACGGGGTCTCGCGCAGGGGATCGAAGGTGATGGACACGGGAGGATCCTCGACCCGGGGGTCGAGCCGGACCGCCTCCAGGACGTGGAGGCGGCACAGCCCCCGCAGGGACTCGGTCTTGCGTCGACCCACCAGTTCGCCCAGCCGCGACCCGTAGTCGGCATGGCCCAGCGCCGCCAGTGACCCCATCGGCGTGAGCAGGCGCAGCACGAGCGCCTGGGCCAGGTTCTCGCGACCGTCGACCCGCCCGAGGTCGACGACCTCGCGGGCTCCCGGTGGCTCCGGCGACCAGCCCTGGGACGCCGGCGCGACCGGCTCCGCGGGCCGACGGGCCGTCCGGCGCGCCCGCGACTGCTGGGAGGGCCGGGCGACCGGTTGGAGGTCCAGCACGGCGGCATCGTGCGCGCCGAGGCCCGGCGGTCCGAGCAGGACGCGCAGGTCGTGGCCGATCCCCGGGGCGCTCATCCGACCATCACCGCCGGGTTGGGCGCGATCACGTTGCCGACGGGTTGTGGAGCCGGGTCGTTGCAGGTCAGCGCGACGTCACCGTTGCGTGCGGCGAACTGGCCCCCGAACTGGACCGCGAAGCTGCCGACGTGCACCGTGGCCTGGTTCGTCGGGGGGACCAGGAACGACGACCCCGGCGGCGTCGGCACGTGGGGGGGTTGGTTGGTCGCCACCGACCCGACCACGGCCGCGGGCTGTCCACCCAGCGAGACCGTGGGGATGGTGGCGCCGGTGATGGTGCCGGCGAAGGGATGTGGCAGCGGCGTCGGGATCGGACCACCCGGGGAGGGCACCAACACGATGTGGGTGTCGACCCCGACCACGGGGCTGGTGGCGGTCGCCGCCGGCTGTCCCATCACTGGCCCCCTTCGTGTGCATGCTGGTGTGCCATGTCAGTTCACCTTGACCTGTGGCGCCGCGATCGTCGCCGAGGCCGAACCCTGCAGGTCGATCTCGGTGGCCTTGACCGTGAAGGTCCCGCTGGTGGAGATCTCGATGTCGCCACGACCGCTGATCGCGAGCACGGCCTCGCCGACCGACAGCTCGGCGCGACCACCGCCACCGGCCTCCAGCACCGCCGTGGCGTCCCCTGCGGTCACCCGGACGGTGTCGCCGGTGACCTCCACCGCCACGTCGCCGCCCACCTGCACCTCGACCTGCGGCTGGCTCGCCCGGATCGTGGCCTGCACGCCGGGCGAGGAGTCCCCCGGCGGCAGGTGCAGCACGACCTCGTCGTCGCCGTGCTCGGGCGGGGGCAGGTCGTCGTGGTACAGCCGCCCCACCACCACGGGTTCGTGGTGGTCACCGTCGGCGAAGGCCACGACCACGAGGTCTCCGGCCGCCGGGATCGCGGCGGAACCCAACACGCCGACCGCGATCGGGACCCGCGGGAGGACCAGGCCGGTCGCGCGCAACTCGACGCTGACGGCGTGGTCCGGCGGCACGCCCGTGCCATCGAAGGTGTCGACCACGACCCCGACCGAGATGGCCGGGCGGGCGGTCGCCTCGTGGCGGGCGATGCGGGCGACGGAGTCGAACAGCGCGGCACTCACGGCAACCCCCCGATCGCGCCCAGGAGGCCGGCGAGCAGGCCGCCACCGTCCGCCAGCGCCTGTCCCGCCAGCCGGGTCGACCCCGCGCCGCGCGGGCCGAGGTCGTGCACGACCGAGGTCACGAACCAGGGACCGGCCCCGCCGGGCTGGGTGGCATCGGCGATCTCCACGGAGGCGCCCGGGCGAATGCCGGGCTGGAGCCAGCAGGTCGCACGCATGGTGGACGAGGCGTTGCGCGTGGCCGCGGCCGTGGTCGCCGCCGTCACCCCGTCTGGCGTGCGCAGCGCCGGCGCGGCGGCACGGATCGTCCGGTCGCCGGCGTCGGGCGCCCCGTCCGGAAGGGCGGCGACCGTCTCGAGGTGGGCATCGGGGGCGCTCACGTTGCCGGCCGGGCCGAGCCCGGTGAGCACGAGGTCGGGCGCGGGCTGGCGCTGCCGGACCTCCAACGCGGCGAGCTCGCGGCCATGGCGCAGCGCGAGGTCGGCCGGGCCGGTCGGCAGCCCCAGCAGCCGCAGGGAGCCGTCGGCGTCGCTGGTGGCCACGGCCCCGGCCCAGCCCGCCAGGATGGCGGTGTGCTCGAGGGCCGTCCGCCCCTGGTCGGCGACGTAGGTGAGCAGGTCGGTGTCCGCGTCGAGCCGGCTGGTGGGGATGCCGGCAGCGTCCGCCATGGCCCCGACCACGTCGGCGACCCGCTGTTGCTGGAAGGTGGTCCCGGGCCGGATCGCGGCGAGGCGGGCCAGCGCGTCGCCGGCGACGACGGTGGTCCGGTCCAGGCCCCGGTCGACCCGCAGCACGACGCCACCGAAGGTCGCGACGTCGGGCTCCTCGCCGTCCAACAGGACCACGACGTCGTCACCGGGCTCGGCATCGACCCGCACCTGCGGGGGGAGCGTGATGCGAGCCGTACCGGCGCGCGGGGCCAGGCCCAACTGGAGGCGCAGGCCGGTGGCGTGGCGGTCGTAGCGCAGCGAGCCGAGCGTGACGGTGGCGCCGAAGGCGAGGGTCATGCGTCACCCCCGAGCAGTCCGGCCAGGCTGGACGCGATGTCGCCGAATCCCCCCGCCAGGCTCCCGACCGCGCCGACGGTGTCGCCCAGTGGGGCCAGCGGTCCGCCCACGTCGATCGACGACAGGGCCGCCAGCGCCTGCAACTGGTCGGCCGCGTCCATGACCGCGTCGACCGCGCCGGCCAGGTCGTCGGCCAGGTCGGTCAGGTCACCCATGATGTCGGTGTCGAAGCCGAGGTCACCGAGCCCGAAGTCGTCGAGGCCGCCGAAGCCGCTGACCTCCGCCGGCGGCGGCAGGGGCGGGCTCTCGACCAGCCACAACTCGTAGGTCACCAACCGTTCGAAGCCCGCGACGGCCTGTGCGGTGAAGTCCGTGACCACCACCTGCTGGAGTTCGAGTGCGGTGGTGATGTCGGCCGCGAAGGGGACCTCGTCACCCGACGCCGCGGCGGCCTGCAGCGCGGCGAGGTCGTCGGTGGCCGTGTCGCCGCGAAGCACGCCGACGATGCGGATGGCGTGCGAGCCGCGTCCGGCGCGCTGGACCGGGTCGCCGTCCAGGCCCGGCACCGAGGTCGCGGAGAAGCCCGCGTCCAGGACGTGGTCCAGTTGCTGGACGGCCGTCAGCGTGATGTCACCGACGATGGGCAACGAGGGCACCGCTACCACGGGAGCAGCCCTCGCACGTCGGACTCGTCGTCGAGTGCGTCGGCGAGCCGGTCGGCCAGGGCGTCGGTGGCGGGGGTGTCGGCGACCAACGGCGGCGCCGTGCGGTCCACCGCGGCGGCGGGGTGACGTCCGGCCCGCGGCACGGTGCTCGCGGCCGCCAGTGGCACCGTCGGCGCCGCGCGTGACGGTGCGGCGGCCGCGGGATCCCGGGACGCCACGGCCGGTGGCGACAGGACCGGTGGCGACGGGTGCTCGGCGGGCGCCGGGGCGGCCGGGCGCGACGCCGGCGGCGCCGGTCGACGACCGTTGCGGACCGGGTCGGGGGGATCGGCCGGGCTCGCGCCCGTGCGGGTCACGGCCACCGGGCCGGGATGGCCGTGGCGCCCGGCGACGGCGGGCATGTCGGGGATGCCAGGAGCGGCATCCGGCGTGACCGACTGGTCGCGGCCGGGCGCGACCGGACGGGTATCAGCGACCCGCGGCGCCCACCCCCCGTCACGTTCGGGGGCGGTCCGTGCCGCCGTCGACCCGTCGTCGGACCGCTGCGGGTCCGTCGGCAACTGCCCCCCGTCGGACCGGGCCACCACGACGGCTGGTCGGGCCGGTGACGCGGCGGTCGACGCGGTGGCGACGTGGCCACCGGTGACGGCCGGTCCTGTCGGCGCGGACGACCCGGCGATGGCCGTCCCGGACAGGTCGGCGCGCGGGCCCGTCGTCGCCGGCGCACCGGGTCCCGGGTGCGCCGGCCAGCCGGCCGCGTCGACGACCGCCGGGCCCAGTGCCGCCCGTGCACGGTGGAGGAGGTCGTCGGCGAGGCGATCACGGAGGTCCTCGACCGACTCCGTCCCGGCTCCCGGTGTGGTGGCCGGCTGGTCGGGGTCGTCCACCAACACGAGGCTGGTCCACCCCGCTTCGATGTCGCCGTCCGTCGTGTCCAGGGCGCTGGCAGCGAGCCGGTCGACCACGTGGGCGGGGGCGGCCAGCAGGCTGCCGGGTGACCAGCCGAAGACCCGCGCCATCACGGCCGCGACGTCGGCGAACGTCGGCCCGCCCTCGGTGCTCGCCCCGGCCAGGTGCAGTGCCAGGGCCTGGGTCGCCGCGTCGGCATCCTCGTCGGCCCCCGCGGCCACCGCCACCGCCGCGGCCAGTGCGCGACGATCGCCCATTGCCAGGCAGGCCTGGGCCCGCCCACCCCAGTCCAACGGCCGCAGGACCGCACCGTCGGCCAGACGCAACGCCCCGACGGTGGTCGCGGACGCGTCGGTGACCCCGGTGAGCACGACGTCGCCGACGTGGACCTCTCGGGTGGACAGGTCGATCGTGATCGTCACCGGATGCCCTCCCGCCCCGTCGTCCCGGCGTGGAGATGGCAGGCGCACGCCACGCCGAGCTGCCGTCAGTGCTCCTCGCGGACCCGCGTGGCGCTGAAGCCGTAGACCGCCTCCCCATGACCACCGACACCCAGGTCGAAGGTCTTGTCGGTCAGGTAGCAGTCGTCGAAGGTGACGGTGACCTCGGTCTCGCCATGGCGGAGGTTGGCGATCACCTGGAACTGCTGGTCCTCCTCCAGGCCGTCCAGCGTGGCGCTCGCCGAGGCCACCCGCAGGCGGCCCTGGACGTCGTGCGCACCCGACGTGACGCCGATGCGTTCGGCGCTGCCCAGCGCGTACAGGTTGGAGCGGACCCGTTCGGCGCGGTAGTCGATGGCCTGGACCCCGAGCAGGGGGTCGCCGTCGATGAGGACCGAGCTCTCGTTGGCTGCGAAGAGGGTGGTCATGGGAAGCGTCCCTTCGTCGTCAGTTCTTCACCCGGAGGGTCGCGTAGACGTAGTCGATCGAGCGCACGGGTCGGACGGCCACGTCGATCCGCACGATCCCCTGCGCGAAGTCCTGCTGCGTGGAGTAGACGTCGACGACGAAGGCCGGGTCGGTCCCGTCGGTGCTGGGGACCAGCGCCCCGGCACGTTCGAGCCGGGTGAACGTGGCGACCAGTTGCTGGCGCAGCGCGGACCTGGCCTCGTCGGAGTTGAGTCGACCGATGAAGTTCTCGGCGATGGCCTTGGTCTCACGGATGCACTGGTCGGCGACGCGTGTGACCGAGATCTGGTCGCCGGTGGTGTCGATGCCCTTGAGCACGATGACCCCACGCCCGGCCCGCTGCTGGACGACGCACAGGTTCGTCGTCGGTCCCAGCAGGCGGTTGAGCTCGCTCTCGCGATAGGTGGCCGGTGCGATCCCGTGCAGCGGCACGGTCTTGAACGTCGGTGCGTCCATGGGTGTCATGCGCGCGACGAGGCCGGCCACCGCACCGGACGCGCCCGCCGGGGACACCAGGACCATGCGGCGGTTGCGCACGGCGGCGGCGTGGTCCCGGATGTCGTCGAGGTCGTCCTGGGCATCTGGTCCCACGGAGCCGAAGGCGATGCGGGGGGCGCCGTTGTCGGACATGGACACGGCGTGGCCGACCAGGGACTGGTGGACCTGCACGACGTCGGCTTGGGAGCGCCCGGGCTCGATCGCCGCGAGCACCAGGTCGATGCGTGGGTCGTCGGCCAACAGGTCGATGGCTGCCCGGTAGTCGTCGACGCTGGGCGACGACCCACCCACGAACGCCGTGGGCGTCGCGGTGGCGGCGGGCAGTCGGGCGCCGGCGGGGAGGCTGCTGCGAGAGGTCACGTGGAGCAACCGGCTCTCGGCGGCCAGCACGGCCTGCAGGTGCCGGTCGGAGTCGGGGTCCATGGTGAGGTCCGCGAAGAGTTCCTGTCGTGCCCCGTTGCGCAGCACCTCGATGCTGATGTCGTCATCGGATCCCTGGATGCGCACGGTGACGCCGTCCGCGGCCACGCCGGGCAGCGTCCGCAGGTCCATGAGCATGGTCCCCGGGGCACCGTCCTGCGGGACCGCCGCCGTGCCCTCCTCGTCCAGGACGTAGTCACCCGGCGCCGGGTCGTCGTCTTCGAACCCGGGGTCCAGGGCCACCACGTGCGCCGACAGCAGGTTGACGGTCCCGACGAGGTCCTGGGGGTCACCGGAGTCGACCACCAGGTCGTTGAAGCGTTCCACCTCCTGTCCGTCCCGGAGGATGCGCAGTGTCACGCGCACGATGTCCCCGGCGGCGTTGGTCACCGCCCGGACGTCGGCACCCAGGGCGTCGGCCCATTCGCCGTTGGCGCGGGCACGCAGCCGGATGGCGAGGTCGCCGTCGCTGTTGAGCAGCGTGGCACTGGACGGGCCGCCCTGCCGGACGGGGGACACCACCACCTCGCGACACCCGTTGCGCAGGGCATGCACGGCCTCGGGCATCGATGCCTGGGTGCCGGGACCGAGCAGCTCGACGAGTTCGCTGACCCGGGTGACCCCGACCGTGGTCCCGTCGGGTGGCGGGCGGTCCACGATCCCGGCCACGCCGAGGATTCCGGCGGCGGCGGGGAGTGGGGGGAGCACGTCGAAACGTGCCTCCACCGACACACCGGGCACGACAAGCGTTGGCATTTTGCGACCCCTCCCGCCTTCGACCCAAAGGCGCTGTGGTTGAACACTAGTCACGAGCGTCGAGCGCGCAACCCCCAATTTCCACGTCGGCACCACGCCACGTACCGCTCGCGGTCGGGCGGGCGGCGACGTCCGGACTCGCGACCGTCAGCCGCCCAGCCGGCCCAGGGCGACGGCCAGGACGACACCGAGGGTCGCCGCGAGGCCGGTTGCCTGCCGGTCCTCGCGATACGCCTCGGGGAAGACCTCCGTCGCCAGGGACGCCACGACGGCGCCGGCGGCGAACCCGCGCACCGCCCCCAGCACCGACGACGACGCCCCTTCCAGCACCAGGTAGCCCGTCATGGCGGCACCCGACAGCAGCACCGCGGTCGCCCCCCACAGCCCCATCGCCGTCGTGCGGTCGCGTCCGGCATCGGCCATCTGCTGGGCACCGCCGGCGGCCTCGGGCAGGTTCGACAGCAGGATGGATCCGGCCAGTGCGGCCACCTGGGTCGGGCTGGCTGCGATCAGGGCCACCCCCAACGCGAGGTTCTCGGGGATGCCGTCCAGCGTGATGGCCACCAGCAGGCCGCCCCCCGAGTCGTTGCCCCACACCTCGTCGACCAGGTGGTCCAGGCCGGTGAAGACGACGGCGCCGACCGCGACGAAGGCCAGCACGGTGATCGTCGAGCCGCCCTCCAGCGACGGCTCGATCAGCTCCGACACCACCGACACGATCAGCGCGCCACCGGCCAGTGCGACGAGGAAGCCCTTGACGGCGTCCGGCAGGGGCCAGAACAGGCCCCACGCCGCGCCCAGGACCAGCGCACCGGACACCACGGCGATGACGAGCAGCACGGTGACCATGTCCTCGACGCTATCCCCGCCGACCATCCCCCCGGCCCGCGACGGACACCACCGAGTGGTCGTCGCCAGTGCGTCGTCACGGGACACCACGACGGGCCCCGCCAGTGGCGGGGCCCGTCGTGGTGACGTGGTCGAGCGGTCAGGCGATCGCGACGTCCAGGGTGATCTCCCCGACACCGGTCAGGGCCTTGGACACCGGGCAACCCTCCTTGGCCTTCTCGGCGTGCTCACGCAGGGTCGCCTCGTCCGCGTCGGCGTCGATGGTGGTCGACAGCGCGATCCTGGAGATCGACGGGCCACCGTCCATGCTCATCGACACCGTGGCGTCGGTCGTGACCGAGCGGGACTCGATGCCGGCCTCGGACAGCATGTTGGACAGGGCCATCGAGAAGCACCCCGCGTGGGCGGCACCGATCAGTTCCTCCGGGCTGGTGCCGTCGCCGTCCTCGAACCGTGAGGCGGCGGAGAAGTCACCGGACAGGCCGGTCGCCGTCTCCATCGACCCCGAGCCGGAGCCCAGGTCGCCGTGCCATTGTGCGTGTGCCTTGGCAGCCATCTGTCGTCCTTGCTGTTGGGTCGGGCTGTTGGGTCGGGCTGTTGGGTCGGGCTGTTGGGTCGGCCGTCGGGGATCGGCCGGTCTGGTGCATCCGGTCGCTCGCCCGTCCGGGATGTCGTCATCCCCTCGGCCATCCACGACAACCCTATGGCGGCGACCAGGCCCTGACGGGGGGCGAAGGGACACGAAGGCGGGAATATCGCCGCCTCGGCACGACGACGTCCGCAGCAGTGCCGGCCGCGACAGCTCCCACCGGAGGTGCTCCACGACGGGGCGCCGGCCCACTAGGGTCCCGGGGTGACTGTGCCAATCCCGTGAAACGAGACGACCATGCCACTGTTCGACATCTTCTGGGCCATGCTGATGCTGTTCCTGTTCATCGCCTGGATCTGGGTCCTGATCTCGGTGATCAGCGACCTGTTCCGCGACCACGAGACCCGCGGCGTGACCAAGGCCATCTGGGCGATCTTCATCCTGTTGATCCCCTGGTTGGGCGTGCTGGTCTACATCCTCGCCCGTGGCGACGGCATGGCCAAGCGCCGTGCCCAGGAGGTCCAGGAGGCCCAGGAGGCCACTCGCACCTACATCCGCGAGACCGCCGGGACGACATCGGTCGCCGACGAGCTCCACAAGCTGGGTGAGCTGCGCGACAAGGGCACCATCACCGACGAGGAGTTCCAGACGCAGAAGGCGAGCCTGCTCGCCTGATCCGGCCACCTCCGTGCCCGCCGCGGCGGGCACGGATGCTCAGCCGACCAGGTGGCGGTCCATCCCCGGCAGGGTGAAGGCGACCTTGCCGCGCCCACTGCGTCGCAGCAACCCGTGGGTGTCGATCAGCGCCTGCTGGGTCGACCCCACCGACTCGGTGGTGGCGCCCAGCGCGGCGGCGATCGCGCCCGAGGTGCGCTCGGCCGTGTCCAGGGCGGCAGCCGCCTCGAGGTAGCGCCGCTGGGTGTCCGTCAGGTCCTTGAGCCGATCCTCGTGGAACTCCTCGATGGTCGTGCGCGCCACCTCCCAGCCCGCCCGGGCCTGCTCGCGGGTGATGACGGGTCCGTCCCCGGCCAGCCACACCCGGGAACCGACCACGTGGAGGAAGTAGGGATAGCCCCCGACGACGTCCACGAAGACGTCGCCGGCGTCGGCGTCCACGGCCACCCCCCGGGTGGCGGCGAAGGCCGTGAGGGCCTCGGCCACGTCGTTGTCCGACAGCGCCAGCAACTGCACGTGGCGGGCGCGCTCACCGAAGGTCGTGCCGGCCGCACGCAGCAGCGTGGTCAGGCCGGGCAGTCCGGCGACGTAGATCGCCAGGGGCAGGTGGTGGCGCAACCGCGCCCCCGACTCGTGGTGTTCGGTGACGGTCGTCGCCTGGGCCTCCTGGAAGGCGTGGAACAGGGCGCCCATGGCCGACCGGTCGATGTTCTGGGCCTCGTCGAGCAACACCAGCAGCGCCACGCCGGCGTCACGGGCGAGCCCGGCCGCCCCGACCAGCACCCGCGCGAGGTCGGTGTGCCACCGCGCCACCGAGGCCCGTGCCGGGGCCTTGTCCGACACCGCCACCCCGGTCGGGCCGACGGTCATGCCGGTCATGCGCCGGAGGGCGTGCTTGGCCTCCCGCGGCAGTCGGACCGCGACCCCCACCTCGTCCAGCACGTCGACCACGGCCTCCACCAGGTCCGGCACGGCCGCGTCACCCCGCACGGCCGACACCCGCGCCACCCAGTGGCCGGCCTCGCGGGCCTCCGCCTCGAACTGCTTGAGCAGGGCGGTCTTGCCCATCCCGCGATCCCCGGTCAACAGGCGCGCGGGCTCGTAGGTCCCCTGTGCGACCCGGCGCAGGACCACGCCCTCGAAGTCGGCGAACTCGGCCTGGCGACCGGCGAACACCTGCGGCACGACGCCGTAGCCGGGCGTGAAGGGGTCGGTCGCCGGCGTCCGGCCGTCCACGTGCCACCCTCCCCCGCGGGACACGTTCCCGCCTCGACTCCACGGAGCCGGGTCCGCGCACACCCGAACCTACGGTGCGTCCGATCACGCTGCGACCAGGCCGGGCGAGGTGGGGTTCCCGCAGCGACGAACGTGGTCGTCGGGAATACTTGATAGATCAACTTCTTTGTCCATGGTGACGGGGCGACGTCCACCCGGCGCCGCCCGAGCGCCCCATCCCCACGGCGCCCCCGTCCATCGTCCAGGAGGACCACCATGCCTGCCATCACCGTCGACGACCTGCTGACCCTGCCCCGCATCCACCCCACCTCCGATGCCACCACGCGGGCCGTGCGCACCATCACCACGGCCCCCCGCGGGTTCGAGGGCGAGGGCTTCCCCGTGCGTCGCGCCTTCCAGGGTGTGTCGCTGGACGTGCTCGACCCGTTCATCCACCTCGACCAGATGGGCGAGGTGGAGTATGCGCCGGGTGAGCCCAAGGGCACCTCGTGGCACCCCCACCGGGGGTTCGAGACCGTGACCTACATCATCGACGGGACCTTCGACCACCAGGACTCCACCGGTGGGGGCGGGACCATCACCAACGGTGACACCCAGTGGATGACGGCCGGGTCCGGACTCCTGCACATCGAGGCGCCGCCGGAGGAACTGGTGGTGTCGGGTGGGCTGTTCCACGGCTTCCAGCTGTGGGTCAACCTGCCACGCGCCCACAAGATGATGGACCCGCGCTACCAGGACATCCGTGGCGGTGACGTCCGCCTGCTGACCTCCCACGACGGCGGGGCGCTGGTCCGCCTGATCGCCGGCGACCTCGACGGCCAGCGCGGACCGGGCATCACGCACACGCCCATCACCATGGCCCACGTCACGATCGAGCCGGGCGCCGAGGTCCGCCTGCCGTGGAACCCCACCTTCAACGCCCTGGCCTACGTCCTGGGCGGTCGCGGCACGGCCGGGGACTCCCGCGCCGCCGTCCACACCGGCCAGCTCGTCGCGTTCTCCCGCGAGGGTGACACCGTCGTGCTGACCGCCGACGACACGCAGGACTCGCGCACCCCGAAGATGGATGTGCTGGTCCTGGGTGGCGAGCCCATCCGCGAGCCCATCGCGTGGCATGGTCCGTTCGTGATGAACACGCGTGACGAGTTGGTCACCGCGTTCGAGGACTTCCAGGCCGGCCGGCTGGGCGTGATCCCCAACACCCCGCACCCGGGGCTGGGCGGCACCCACGACCCGTCGACCAGCTGAGTCCTCCCGGGGCTCGGACCACCCGGGGGGATCAGGCCACCCAGGCCCTCAGTCGTTCGATGTCGCCCAGTGGGTCCCGACCCGCCGGCACCACGTTGAGCACCGTGACCCCGGCGTCACGGAACGCCTCGATGCGGTCGCGCACGAACGACTCGTCGCCGACCAGGTTCATGTGCGCGATCGTGTCCCCGTCGAACTGCGCAGCCGCCTCCTTCTTCTTGCCCGACAGGTACAGGTCCTGCACCGTGGCGGCCTCGTCGCCGAACCCGTAGTCGGCCCACAGGTCGTTGTAGAAGTTCGTGTCGCGGGCACCCATGCCCCCGACGTACAGCGCCACCATGGACCGGCCGGACTGCAGGGCCTCGGCCTGCTCGTCGGGGTCGTCGGTGATGGCCAGGATCCCGCCGGCGACGACCTCGAGGTCGTCGAGGTCGTCGCCACGACGGGATCGCCCGTCGGCCAGTGGCCCACCCCACACGCGGTCGGCCCGCTCGGGCAGGAACAGGTGCGGGATCCAGCCGTCGGCGATCTCGGCCGCGGTGGCGACCGACTTCGGTCCCAGGGAGGCCATGTAGATCGGGACGGCCGACCGCTCCGGCGTGGTGATCAGCTTGAGCGGCTTGCCCAGGCCCGTCCCCCCCTGCGCCCGGCTGGCCTCGGCGGGGAGGGGCAGGGTGATGGTGTCACCGTCGTAGTCCAGGGTCCCGCGACGCAGGGCCAGTCGGACGATGTCGACGACCTCGCGCGTGCGGGTGAGCGGCTTGGCGTAGGCCACACCGTGGAAGCCCTCGATGACCTGGGGTCCCGATGCGCCCAGGCCCAGCACGGCCCGTCCGCCACTGACGTTGTCCAGCCCGGCCGCGGTCTGGGCGATCAGCCCGGGGGTGCGCGAGAACACGTTCAGGATCGCCGAGCCGATCTCCACCGACTCGGTCGTGGCGGCCAGGTAGCCCATCAGCGTGGGCGAGTCGAAGCCGTACGCCTCGGCCACCCACACCATGTCCAGGCCGGCCGACTCCTGGGCCGCGACCTGCCGGGCGGCCTCCACCGGGTTCCCGGAGTAGGACAGGAAGGTGGCGATCTTCATGCGGGGATCCCGACGACGACGGGGCTGGACGCGACCGACGATACTCGCCGACCCGTCCCCGGACCCCGTCCCCGGACCCTGTCGGCGAGCGAGCGTCGGCGGGCGAGTGTCGGCGAGCCGAGCGATCGTGGCACACTGGCGCACGACCCCCCAGACCCCGGAGTCGTGCATGCCCTCCAGCGTGGCCACCGACCACCACGTCCCCACCGACCGCCTCGTCGCCGGCCTCGGCGACGTCGCGGCCTCGCCACGTGACGCCGGGACGATCGCGATGGTCGTGGCGCGGCCCCACGACGCCGGACGCGACGTGCTCCAACGCGGGCGGCTCACGACCGACGACGGACTGGTCGGGGACAACTGGCGGTCCCGCGGGAGCTCGTCCACCGCCGACGGACGGGCCCACCCCGACGCCCAGCTCACCCTGGTCAACCAGCGCTTCCTCGACCTCATCAGTGGCGGCGACCGGGACCGCTGGCCCCATGCCGGGGACCAACTCGTGGTCGACCTCCACCTCGGGACCGACAACCTCGGCCCGGGCGACCGGCTGCGCGTCGGCACGGCGGTGGTCGAGGTCACGCCGAAGCCACACACCGGCTGCATCAAGTTCGTCCGCCGGTTCGGCGTCGACGCCCAGCGGCTCGTCACGGAGCCCGTCGGCGCGGACCTGCGCCTGCGTGGCATCTACGTCCGCGTCCTGGTCGACGGCGATGCCGCACCCGGCGACACCATCGAGAAGGTCGACGCCACCGGCTGACCCCCAGCCACCGGCTCGGTCGGGGGCCGTGGGTCAGGCCTGCAGGCTCGTGTGGACCTCGATCGTGCCCTCGAGCGTGCGATGGACCGGACAGCGGTCGGCGATCGCCAGGATCCGGTCGACCTGGTCGTCGGTGAGGTCGCCGTCGACGCGGATGGTGCGGGTGAAGCGCTCGATGTGGCCGTCCCCGTGCTCGCAGTCCCGGCAGTCGTCGGCGTGGACACGGTCGAAGGTCACGTCGGTGTGGGCCGCGTCCAGTGCCCAGCCCTTCCGCGCCACGTACATCTCGATGGTCATCGTCGTGCACGCGGCCAGGCCGGCTGCCAGGTAGTCGTAGGGCGTGGGACCGGTCTCGGCACCACCCGACTCGGCGGGCTCGTCGGCGCGGAGCAGGAACCCGCGCGAGGCGACGTCGGCCTGCAGGTGGGTGCGGGTCGAGGACCGCGCCCCGTCGTCGTCGTAGTCGCCCGAGGCTCGTTCCAACGGCGTGTCGTCGACCACCGACGGCACGTCGCGCAGGTGGCGTCGGGCCCAGGTCGCGATCATGTCGGCCGCGTACCGGGCGTCGGCCGGATCGGTCAGCAGGTGGTCCGCCCCGTCGAGTCCGACGAAGCTGCGTGGGTGGCGGGCCGCGGTGTACAGCGTCGAGGCGTTGTCGAGGCCGACCGTGGCGTCCAGCGGGGCGTGCAGGAACAGCTTCGCGATGCGCAACCGACCCACGACGTCGGTCAGGTCGATCGCCCGCAGGTCCGCGACGAACGACGCGCTGATGGTGAACCGGCGCCCGTCCAGCTCGACCTCGGCGTCGCCGTCACGTTCGATGCGTTCGAGGTCGTCGGTGAACAGCGAGGTGATGTGGCCGACGTCGGCCGGGGCCCCGATGGTGGCCACGGCCCGGACGCTGTCCAGCCGGGTGGCGGCCACCAGCACGGCCGCGCCGCCCAACGAATGGCCCACCAGCAGCGACGGGGCGGCCAACGACTCGGCCAGGTGGGCCGCCGCGGCCACCAGGTCGTCGACGTCGGTCGAGAAGGTCGTGGCCGCGAACTCGCCGTCGCTGGACCCCAGACCCGCGAAGTCGAAGCTGAGCACGGCGATCCCACGCCGAGCCAGGGACTGCGACACCTGGCGCGCCGCCCGCAGGTCCTTGGAGCAGGTGAAGCAATGGGCGAACACGGCCGTGGCGACCACGGTCCCCAGCGGCCGCTCGAGGCGGCCGTGCAACTGCTGTCCCCGATCGTTGGGGAAGTGACAGGTCGACGCGGTCGTGGACGCGGCACGCATGCGGACTCCGGTTCCGGCGGATGCACCATCGTCCCACGTCACCCCGGCGACGTCATGCCGACGGCGCCCGGCGGGGCCTCCCGTCATCGACTGGTCAGGAATGCCACGACCCGGGCCGCGCTCACCCGCCGAGCTCGACCTGCCACGGGGTCGGGAACCGGGGCGTGAATCGCAGGTCACCCAGGAACGACGCCACGCCCTCGGCCTCGGCGGCGATGCGTGCCCTCGCGACGTCGTCGACGTCGTCGAACAGGCGCCAGGCGACCTCGCCGTCGGCGCGCTGGGTCCAGGCGCCCAGCACGCGCCCGTCGCCCCACACGGTCGGGCCCACGTTCCCGTTGCGGTCGAACAGCGGGCCCGGGAAGCTGGTGTGGTCGCCGAGGTACCAGGCGCGTGCCTTCCAGCCCATGGCCGTGGCGTCGAGCGCCGGCAGCAACGAGACCACCGGGTCGTCGTGGACCACCTCGTCGGGTTCGTCGTCGCCGGGCAGCACCAGCGCGGCCACCACGCCGCCGCGGCCGTCCTCCGCCTCGACCTCGACCGGCGCGACGGCGGCCAGGGCGGTGCGGGTCAGCGTCCGGGTCCACCCGGTCCACCACTGCAGGTCGTCGGCGGTCGCCGGCCCGAAGGTGGCGAGGTAGCGGGCCGCCAGCGACGCCGCCGCGACGTCGACCGGGGGTGGGTGCGGCAGGTCGACGCCCAGCCACTGGGCGGTCGGGACCCAGGTCCAGGCCGACGACGCCACCGACCCGCCGGGGCGACCACGCACGATCCGTCCCGACATGGCCAGGTTCCATGCCACCCGCGAGGCCAACGAGATCTCCGCGGACCACGTCCCCGACCCGGCGGTCACCCGGGTCGCGAGCAGCGGGGCCACGAGCCCGAGTTCGCGCGTGGGCAGCGGACCGTGCTCGAGCAGGGCCTGCAACGCGACCTCCTCGGCCGCCTCCATCCATGCCACCCCGTCCTCGGCCACGCCGTCGGCCTCGATCCACCGCGCCACCCGACGCCGCTGGGCGGCCGCGATCCGGTCCCGGACCGCGCTCTGCAGCATGGGCAGGTCGGTCGGATCGACCACGAACAGCGTGCGCCGCATCGCCATGGCGCGCACCACGACCCGGTCGTCGTAGACCAGCGCCTCGACGTCGGCCAGGTCCACGTCCGCGATCCGGGCACGGGCCTGCAGGAACACGCTCACGGGGTCGGTGGCGTGCAACCCGACGAGGTCGGCGGCCACGGTGGCGAGCGCGTCGGGCCCCGACGCCGGGGGACGGAGGTGGTGGCGGCGCGCCAGGCGCCGCCGCCGGTCCGCGACCGTCCACCTGGGCACGGTCGCACCCCCACCCACGTCCGACGTGGCGAACCGACTCAGTGGACGCGCTTGTCGTAGCCCTGCCAGTAGGGCTCCCGCAACTTGAACTTCTGGAGCTTGCCGGTGGCGGTGCGCTCGAGCTCGTCGCGGAACTCCACCGTCGTCGGGCACTTGTAGTGGGCGAGGTGGGCCCGGCAGTGGTCGACGAGCTCCTGCTCGGTCACCTCGCCGCCGTCGGCCAGGACCACCAGGGCCTTGACCGTCTCGCCCCACCGGTCGTCGGGGACACCGATGACGGCCGTCTCGGCCACGGCGGGATGGGCGAACAGCACGTCCTCCACCTCGATCGAGGACACGTTCTCCCCGCCCGAGATGATCACGTCCTTCTTGCGGTCGTCGATGGTGAGGTGGTGCTCGTCGTCGAGCTCCCCGGCGTCGCCGGTGTGGAACCAGCCGTCGACGATCGCGGCGGCGGTCTCCTCGGGCTGGTCCCAGTAGCCCTCCATGACCACGTTGCCACGCGCGAGGACCTCGCGGTCGTCGTCGATCCGGATGCGCACCCCCAACGCCGGCGCCCCGGCCCGGACCAGCTTCTCGGCCCGTTCCGCGGGGTCGAGGTGGTCCCACTCGGCACGCGTGCGGTTGAGGGTCAGCAACGGCGAGGTCTCGGTCAGCCCGTAGATCTGCACCAACTCCCACCCGAGCTCCTCCTCGACCCGTGCGATCGTGCGGGTCGGTGGGGGCGCCCCCGCGGTGATGACGCGGACCCGGCCACGTCCGGGGACCTCGCCGTCCCACGTCGCTGCCGCGTCCAGCACGGCCGCCAGGACCGCCGGTGCGGCGCACAACAGGGTGACCCCGTGCCGGTGGACCCGACGCAGGATCTCGGTGCCGTCGATCGCACGCAGCACCACGTGCTGGGCGCCCATGCCGGTCACCGCGAAGGGCATGCCCCATCCGTTGGCGTGGAACATCGGCAGTGTGTGGAGGTAGACGTCGCGATCGTCCACCCCGGCGTGCCAGCCGAACGTGGCCGCGTTGAGCCAGATGTTGCGATGCGTGATCTGGACGCCCTTCGGACGCGCGGTCGTGCCGGAGGTGTAGTTGATGGTGGCGGTGGCCGCCTCGTCGGGCTCCCACTGCCGGGCGACGACACCCTCGGCGAAGATGCGATCGTCGTCGCGCCCGAACACGAGGACGTGCTGGGCGTCGACGTCGCCCAGCGAGTCCTCCAATGCCGGGTCCAGCAGGACCACGTCGGATCCCGAGTGGTCGACGATGTAGTCCACCTCGGCCCGGTTGAGGCGGTAGTTCACGGGCACCAGCACCCGTCCCGACCCGCACACACCGAAGAAGGACACCAGCAGCCGGGCCGCGTTGTGCGACACCACCGCCACCCGTTGGCCGACGCCGACGCCCAGGTCGTCGAGGGCGGCGGCCTGGGCCTGGGCCAGTTCCTGCACCCGGGCGTAGGTCAACTCGCCCAGCGAGTCCGGTTGGTCGGGCTCGTCCACCACCCCGACACGGTCGCCGTACACCGTCGCGGCGCGCTCGAGGTGGTCCTGGACGGACAGCGGCACGAACACGACGGGCTCCCGGGTCGGCTGCTCGCCATCGAAGCACCCACCCCGTCACCTGTCACCCCAGCCAGCCACGACCTGTCGCCCGACCGCCCACCCGGCCCCCGACCGCCGATGGTGGGTGGGCCATGCCCCATGCACCCCGGACCCACGCTCGACGCCGTCGTGTGGGTGGGGATGGTCAGGGGAGGCAGTCCGGGCAGCGGCCGCGGAAGGTCACGTCGACGTCGTGGACGTCGAAGCCGTCCGCCTCGGAGACGGGCACGGTGGGGAGGTGGTCCAGGCGGACGTCGACCACGCGCCCGCACACCGTGCACACCAGGTGGTGGTGGTCGTGGGCGGTGTTGGCGTCGTACCGACGCGGGCCGTCGTCGGGCGAGACCTCGGACAGCGCGCGCACCACCACCATGTCGTTGAGGGCGTTGTAGACCGTCGCCAGGCTCATCTCGGGCAGGCTCTCCCGGGCGGCCAGCAGGACCTGGTCGGCGGTCAGGTGGACGTCCCCGCCCGACTGGCGGCGCTGGTCGAAGACCTGGGCGATCACCCGGCGCTGGGAGGTCATGCGACGACCGGCGGCGCGCAGGCGGGCCTCCACGGACTCCCCGGGTGCGTCGGCCGCGGTCGGGACGGTGGCGTCGACGGACGTCGACGACTGGTCGTCCATGGTGGGGCCTCCCCTGGCGGCCGGTGCGGGTGCCGGCCGGTCGCGCGCCGGCATCACGATGCCTGGCGACGGCGGCTGGCGCGTTCATTCCCGCGGATCGGTCCGAAGGATAGCAAACATCGTGTTGCTCCCATCTTGGAATCGTTCTATGTTGAGAACAGTTGGTGGGGACGGTCGGCAACGGCCCGGCCCACCCGGCCACCCGGCACGACCTGCACGGTGGCCATCCGCGAACCAGGAGCCGCACCCCATGACCAACCCGATCACCACCACCGATGCGGGCATTCCTGCACCGAGTGACAACCACTCGCTGACCGTCGGTTCCGACGGCCCCATCCTCCTGCAGGACCACTACCTGATCCAGAAGATGGCCCAGTTCAACCGCGAACGCGTCCCGGAGCGGGTCGTCCACGCCAAGGGCTCGGGCGCCCACGGGACCTTCGAGGTCTTCGACGACGCCGAGACGCCCAGGTGGACCAGGGCCGACTTCCTGCAGCCCGGGAAGAAGACGGAGATGTTCGCCCGGTTCTCGACCGTGGCCGGTGAGCTCGGGTCGGCCGACACCGTCCGGGACCCACGTGGCTTCTCGCTGAAGTTCTACACCGATGAGGGCAACTACGACCTGGTCGGCAACAACACGCCGATCTTCTTCGTCAAGGACCCCAACAAGTTCCAGGACTTCATCCACAGCCAGAAGCGTCGCAGCGACACCGGTCGCCGGGACAACAACATGCAGTGGGACTTCTGGACCCTGCGCCCGGAGTCGACCCACCAGGTCGCGTTCCTGATGAGCGATCGCGGCACCCCGCGGACCCTGCGCCACATGAACGGCTACGGCTCCCACACCTTCACCTGGATCAACGCCGAGGGCGAGGCGTTCTACGTCAAGTACCACTTCAAGACCGACCAGGGCATCGACAACTTCACCGCCGAGGAGGCCGACGAGCACACGATGGTCGACGCGGACTTCCACCGCGCCGACCTGTGGGACGCCATCGAGGACGGCGACTTCCCGTCGTGGACCCTGGAGATGCAGATCATGCCGGTCGACGAGGCCGACGACTACCGCGTCAACCCGTTCGACCTCACCAAGGTGTGGCCGCACTCGGACTACCCGCCGGTCAAGATCGGGCGCATGACGCTGAACCGCAACCCCAGCGACTACTTCGCCGAGGTCGAGCAGGCCGCGTTCGAGCCGTCCAACATGGTCCCGGGCATCGAGGCGTCCCCGGACAAGATGCTGCTCGGGCGCCTGTTCAGCTACCCGGACACGCACCGGTACCGCATCGGCGCGAACTACCTGCAACTTCCGATCAACCGTCCCAGGTCGGAGGTCAACTCCTACAACAAGGACGGGCAGATGCGCTACGAGAACCCGGGCGACCCGGTCTACGCCCCGAACTCGGTGGGCGGCCCGCACGCCGACGAGGAGCGGTTCGGCGAGTCGTTCACCCCGACCGTCCAGGGCCACTTCACCCGTGAGCCCGCCCGGTCCCATGGTCCGGAGGACACCGACACCGCCCAGGTGACGGCCTTCTGGGAGCAGGTCCTCGACGAGCAGGACCGGACCAACATGGTCTCCAACATCGTCGGCCACGCCGGCGCCGACGAGGTCACCGACGAGATGCAGGAACGCGTCATCGCGTACTGGACCGCCGTCGCCGACGACCTCGGCAAGCGCGTCGCGGAGGGCCTGCGAAACGACGTCGACGAGACCCCCGGCGACAACCGCTGACCCATCCCGTACCACCGACGGGCCTCGCCACTTGGCGGGGCCCGTCGACCATGGAGGTGGCGTCGCGAGTGGAGGCGTCGGGCCGGGCCGCGCGGATCGGCCGTGGCTGGCGATGCGCGCAGGAGGCCCGGCAGGTCATGGACGACCCGGGGTCCTGGGTCCCGGGTCGGGCCCACGGGCGACGGGCGGGTGGGGCGGCTGGCCCGGCGAGGCGGTTCCGCCCCGCCGAGTCGGCGACCAGCCCGGACCAGGACCACACCGGCCGTCAACAGGGCGACGGCCAGCGCGACGAGCCACGGCGAGGCGGCACCGGTGTGGGCCAGCACCTCACCCTGGGCATCGTCGTCGCTGCTCCCCCCAGACCCCGACCCGGACGCCGACCCGGACCCGTCGTCGACACCGTCACCGAACCTGACGGCGGCGGGCCCGGCGTCGTCGGCCCCCGTCCCGTCGAGCGTGCCCGCATCCGACCCGCCCGACTGCGACGCGGGATCGTCACCCGAATCCGCCGAGTCGTCGGCACCCGACGCGTCGTCCTCGCCGCCACCATCCGTACCGGCATCGTCACCACCGTCGTCGTCACCACCGTCGTCGTCACCACCGTCGTCGTCACCACCGGCATCGCCACCACTGTCGTCGTCACCACCGGCGTCGCCACTGTCGTCGTCGGCGCCGTCGTCGTCGCCACCACCACCGGCGTCGTCACCACCGCCGTCCGACCCATCGTCGTCCCGTGCGGTCGCCGAGCCATCGGTCGCCGTCGCCGTGAACGAGCAGTCCACGGCCGTGGGGTCGTCACCGACCGTGTAGGTGGCCCTCAGTCCGTCGACCTCGACCCCGCCACCGCCGCAGTCCAGCGCCACGTCGTAGTCGTCGGCCGAGCCGGACGTGAACGCCACGGCCAGCTCGACCGTGGTCCCGAGTTCGACATGGGCGACCGCGGGGTCGACCTCACCGTCGGCGGTGGCGCGACCACGGGCCAGCACGTCACGCTCCCGTTCCTGTGCGGTCATCACGGTCCCGTCGTCGCGGACGGCCCCGGTCGGGGCGACGGACCCGGCCGCCGCCAGCATCGCCCTCGGCGTGTCCACGCCCGGCGACAGTGCCCCCTGGACCTCGCCGGACCCGGTGGCACGGATGGTGAACTCCACGGCATCACCGGACGAGCCACCGTCGAAGGTCGCGCCCAGCGTGACCGTGGCGGTCGACGCGTCGGCACCGGAGATCTCGTGGAAGCCGTTGGCGCCGTCGTTGCCCCCTTGCTCCCCGGGGGCGGCCTGGACGGTGCCCTGCACGACGAACGCCCCGACGGCGTCCGACACGGTGTAGTCCCCCGGCAGGTCCTTGTAGAAGGCCCGCAACGTCCGCGCGTCGACCCGCTCCACCTGCGAGGAACCCACCAGGGCGATGGTCGCGCCACCGGCCACGTCGGGGAAGTACAGCCGCAGCCCCGACGAGTTCTGGATCACGTCGTCGGCGGTGAGGTCCTGGTCGAAGCGGAACAGGAAGCTGTCGTCGCGCAACTCGGCACCGACGAGGTCGGGGTTGTCGGTGGCCTCCCCGGGCGTGATGTCCGCGGACTGGTTGACGTTGGCCGGCGCACGTGCGGTGATCTTCGCCTCGTCGGAGTTGACCACCCCGGTGTCGACGAACCCGCGTGCGACGTCGGCCGGGTCCAGCCGGCCGGGGAAGGCCACCGTGACCACCCGGTCGCCGTCGACGTCGGACGCGGCCGTGACGTTGGTGGTGCCCGACACGGCGTCGCCGCCGTCGGCGGGCACGAGCGCGAAGTTCGACTGGTCGCCGCCGTTGAGCCAGGCCGGCTGGTCGAACACGAAGTCCACGCACGTGGTCTGGCCCCCCTGGCTGCTGGCCGGTCCGCGGCGGAAGTTGCCGATCGCCTGCAGGTCCGGGGCCGTGGTCGGGCCCGACTCGTCGCCCTCCTCGCCGGCCTGGGTCGCGGCCTCGCAGACCGTCGCGCCGGTGTCGTCCAACGGCGTGAGTTCGTGGAAGCCGTTGGCGCCGTCGTTGGCGCCGGCCTCGTCCGGGGCAGCCTGGACCGAGCCCTGCACGACGTAGCCGCCGACGGCCTCGTCGATCGTGAACTCGCCGGGGAACTCGTTGTAGGTGGCCCGCAGGGTGCGCGGTCCCTCGACCTGGACCAGCGAGGAGCCGACGAACGGGATCGTGGAGTTGGACCCGACCGGCTCGGGGAAGTACAGCCGGAGTCCGGAGGTGTTCTGGACCACGTCGTCGGTGGTCAGGTCCTGGTCGAACGCGAACAGCACCTGGTCACCGTCGATGGTGATCGAGACGACGTCGGGGTTCTGCGTGTCGGTGGTCGGCGACAGGTCCGCGGACTGGTTGACGTTCGTGGGGTTGTCGGCGTTCGCGCCGGACTCGCGCGAACTGACGACCTCGGAGTCGACGTAGCCACGCGCGAAGTCCTCGGCGACCAGCTCGCCCGGGAAGGGCACCGTGACCACGCGGTCCCCCGCGGCGTCGCGGGCCGTGACGTTGGGGGTGCCCGAGATCGCGTCGTCACCGGTGACCGGCACCAACCCGAAGTTCGACACGTCGCCGCCGACGAGCCAGGCGACCTGGTCGAACACGACGTCGACACACGTGGTCGGCGTGCCCTGGCTGGTCACGGGACCGCGGCGGAAGTTGCCCACCGACACCACGTCGGGGGCGATGGTCGGTCCCGAGCCGTCACCCTGCTCACCGGTCTCGGGGGCCTCGGCGCACACCACCGCACCGGTGTCGTCCAGCGGCGCCAGCTCGTGGAAGGCGTTGACGCCGTCGTTGCCACCGCGTTCGCCCTCGGCCGCCTGCACCGTGCCCTGTACGACGTACCCGCCCACGGCGTCGTCGAGGGTGAGCTCGCCCGGCAGGGTGTTGTAGGTCGCCCGCAACGTGCGTGGGCCCTCGCGTTGCACGATCGATGACCCCGCGAACGGGATCCTGGCGTTGGACCCGACCGGCTCGGAGAAGTACAGCCGCAGTCCCGACGAGTTCTGGGACACGTCGTCGCTGGTCAGGTCCTGGTCGAACTCGAACAGGACCTGGTCGCCGTCGACGGTGATGGCGGTCACGTCGGGGTTGTCCGTCGTGGTGGCGTCGCCGACGTCGGCGGACTGGCTGATGTTGGACGGGTCGTCGTTGGTGGCGCCGCCGGGATCGGAACTGAGCACCTCGGCATCCACGTACCCACGGGCGACGTCGCCCTCGGCGATGACGCCGGGGAACGGGATGGTGATGACGCGGTCGCCGTCCCGGTCGTCGGGGGCCGTCACGTTGGTGGTGCCCGACACCGCGTCGGTGCCGTCCAGCGGCACGAGCTGGAAGCTGGCCTGGCCGCCGTTGACGATCGCGGTGGGCTGGTCGAACACGAAGTCCACGCAGGTGGTCCGGGTGCCCTGGGCCGTGGTCGGCCCCGACCGGAAGTTGCCGACGGCCACCAGGTCGGGGGCGTCGGTCGGGCCGCGTCGGGAGCCCGACTCCCCGGTCTCGGGTGCCGGCTCGCAGAAGCTGACCTCGCCCTCCACGGGCGCCAGGTCCTGGAAGGCGTTGGCGCCACCGTTGGCCCCGCCGCCGTCGGCCTGCACCGTGTTCTGCTGGACGAACGCCCCCACGGCGTCACCGAGGTCGTAGTCCTCGGGCAGGTCACCGGGGAAGGTCGCCCGCATCGTCGTGTCGTCCTCGCGCGCGGCCACCGCGGCACCGACGCTCGGGATGGTGCTGGACTGGTTCGCCTCGGGGAAGTACAGCCGCAGCCCGGAGTTGTTCTGGACCACGTCGTCGGCCGTGAGCGCCTGGTCGAACTCGTAGAGCACCTGGTCACCGTCGAACCGGACCGACACGAGGTCGGGGTTGGCGGTGGTGCCCGCCCGGCCCGATCCGCCGCGGATCGGCTCGGACTGGTTGATGTTCCCGGGTGCGTCCGACGACACACCGTTGGCGTCGGCGTTGACGACGCCGGTGTCCACGTAGCCCCGGGCGAAGTCGGCGGCGGCGAGGTCACCGTCGTAGAGCACGGTCACCACCTCGTCGCCCTCGCGGTCCTGCTCGGGGGGCAGTCCACGACCGTCGACGGCGTCGTCGGCCGTCACCGGCACGAGGTGGAAGTTGCTGTGGTCGCCACCGTTGAGGTGGGCGGTGTCGTCGAAGGTGAAGTCGACCAGGGTCTGGTCACCGCCGTCGTCGTCGGACGGCCCGGCCCGGAAGTTGCCCACCTCCAGCAGGTCGGGCGCCTCGGTCCCGGGCGGATCGGCGTCCGCGGGGTCGACCACCCCCGGTGCACCCGGGAGCACGAACACCGCGACCGTGGCCACCCCGACCAGCACCGCCAGCGGCAGTCGGACCCGAGCAACCGGCCACCGCTGCACGCGGGTCGGGCGGTCCGGTGCTCGCCGACGACCCGGTCCTGCGGCCTCGTCGTGTCGTCGTGGCGTCGGTGTGGTCATGATCGGTCCTCCGGGTCGAGCACGAGTTCGGCGAAGGCCGCCGACCCGTCGTTGCCACCGCGGGATCCCGGTGCGGCCTGGACCGCGCCCTGCACCACGAAGGCGCCCACCGCATGGCCGACGTCGCGACCGCCGGGAAGGTCCCCGAAGGAGGCCCGCAGGGTCGTGTCGGACTCGCGCACCACCAGCTGGGCCCCGGCATCGGGGATCCGCGACGACTCCCGGGCCTCGGCGAAGTAGACGCGCAGTCCACTGGTGCTCTGGACCACGTCGTCGGTGGTCAGTGGCTCGTCGAACACGAAGAGCAGTTCCTGGCCCTCCCGACGAACCGCCAGCAGGTCCGGGTTGCGGGTGCGCCCCTCGTTGCCGACCACCGCGGACTGGTTGACGTTGAGCGGGGCCGCCGCCGTGGCCCCCGACGGGTCGCTGCCCACGACACCACTGTCGACGAAGCCACGCGCGAGGTCGTCGGGCCGCAGGACACCCGGGAAGGCGATGGTGACCACCACGTCGCCGGACTGGTCGTGGGGGACGACCACGTTGGTGGTGGCGTCCAGGGCGTCGCCCGCGTCCATCGCCACGAGGTGGAAGTTCGTGCGATCGCCACCGACCAGGTCGGCCGGTTGGTCGAACACGAAGTCGACACAGGTCGTCCGGGTGCCCTGGGAACTGGTGGGTCCGGGCCGGAGGTTGCCCACCTCCAGCAGGTCGGGAGCCGTGGTGGGGCCCGAACCGTCGCCCGTGCGGCCCGCACGGGGGGCCGGTGCACACACCACCGCGCCGGTGTCACCCAGTGGCGACCGCTCGGCCAGGGAGCTGACCCCGTCGCGTTCGCCACCTCGACCGGCTGCGGCCTGCACGGTCCCCTGGGTCACGAAGCCGCCGACGGCGTCGTCGAGTCCGAACCGACCCGGCATCGTGGTGTAGGTGGCCCGCAGCGTCCGGGCGTTGACCCGTGTCACCACCGACGAACCGACCTCGGCGATGCGGGTGCCACCCGCGACCCCGGGGAAGTACAGGCGCAGCCCCGAGGTGTCCTGGATGACGTCGTCGCTGGCGAGGTCCTGGTCGAAACGGAACACCACCTGGTCGCCGTCCTTGACGATGGCGACCACGTCGGGATTGGCCGTCAGCCCGTCGTTGCCCAGGACCGCCGACTGGTTGACGTTGAGCGGGGCCGCCGCCGTGGCCCCGGCGGCATCGGACCCGACGACCCCGGTGTCCACGGTGCCGCGGGCGACGTCGCCGGCGACCAGGGTCCCGGGGAAGACCACCGTGACGACCCGGTCGCCGGGCACCTCGTCGGGCACGTCCACCGCGGTCGACGCGTCGATGGCACTCCCGCCGTCGAGCGGGACGAGGTGGAAGTTGGTCCGGTCCCCACCCACCAGGAAGGCCGGTTGGTCGAACACGAAGTCGACACAGGTGGTGCGCTCGAACTGCGCCGTCGTGGGCCCCGTGCGGAAGTCGCCGACCGCGACCAGGTCCGGGGCGTCGGTCGGGCCCCCACGACCACCCGGGTCGCCGGCGTGGCGCGACACCGGGCACACCTCCGCCCCCGAGTCCACCAGCACACCGACCTCGTCGAAGGCGTTGTGGCCGGCGTTGGCACCACGTCCGCCACCGACCGCACGCACGCCGCCGGGACGGACGTAGGCACCGGCCGCGTCGGCCAGCGAGCCACTTGGCAGGCTGGTCCCGAAGAAGGCCAGCAACGTCCACGGGTCGGCGAGTTCGACCACCTCGGCCGCGGTGGCGCGCAGGTACGTGGAGTCGCCCGACGTGGGCCAGTACAGCCACAGGCTGCCCGGGTCCACGTCCCCGCTCGCCAGTTCCTGGTCGAACTCGAAGCGCACGAGGTCGCCGTCCAGGGTCACCTGGACCAGGTCGGGGTTGGCCGTTCGTCCCTCGTCGGTGATCCCCACCGCCTGGTTGGTGTTGAGGGGGTGGCTCGCGTTGGCGCCGGCGTCACGGGTGCTGACCACCCCGCCGTCGACGAACCCGCGGGCCCAGTCCCCGCCACTCCAGGCGCCGTCGAACCGGACGGTGACGATGTCGTCGCCGTCGGGGTCCTCGCCGACGGGGACGGAGCGCCCGCTCGCCGGCTCGCCGCCGTCCGGGGGCACCAGGTGGAAGTTGCTGCGGTCACCGCCGACCAGGTGGGCGACGTCGTCGAAGACGAAGTCCACCAGCGTCGCCGGGGGCCCGTCCTCCGACTCGAGGGACCGGAAGTTCTCCACGGACCGCAGGTCCGGCGCCGACGTGCCACCGTTGTCGATGACCGACGAGGCCCGCGAGGAGGTGAACCAGGCCGAGCACGCCCCGGTCGCCGACGCCAGGACGACCAGCACCAGCAGCGCGAGGTGGGCGGTGGGGGGTCGGGCGGCGGTGGGCCCGTGTCGTTCAGCCGGCATGGTCGCGGCCGTCCGCCGAGTCCAGGGCCGTCATGGCCACTACGAGGTCGTCCAGCGGTGGCGCCCCCACGAGGACCCGCGACTCCAGTTCGGGGTCCGAGGCGGTGCGCTGCAGCCAGGGCAGCAGCAGTTGGAAGAACGCCCAGGTGAACAGCAGGACCAGCAGGACGATGGCGACCAGGATCTGGTGCTTGACCTTCATGGTGTCATCCCGTCGTCGTGGCGGTGTCGGCGTCGGCGCGCCGGTCGTCGTCCCCGTCGCCCCGGTCCTCGGCGCCCCGCTCCTCGGGGCGGCCCCCGTCGGGGCGGCCCCCGTCGTGGCGGTCCCCGTCGTGGCGGTCCCCGTCGTCGGCGTCGTGGCGATCCCCCTGGCCGTTGTCGTGGTAGGGATCCCCACGGCCGTTGCCGTCGCGTCGACGAGAGATCGCACCCCGGTCATCACGGGTCGGGCGCAGCCCGTCCATCGACTGGTCGTCGAGCTGCTGGTCCCAGAACTGCAGGCACGACCGCTCGAAGCTGCAGCCGACGCGCACCGCCGACAGCGCGTAGCGCCACTCCGGCCGGTTGACCAGCAACTGCTCGAGGCGTTCGTACTCGCCCAGCCGTGCCACGTGGACCCCACGGCGCGACCGCGCCAGGTCCACCACGTCGGCCGGCGCCACCATCCCGGCGAAGTACAGCTTGAGCATCCCCGGGTCCTTGCTGGGTTCGCTCAGCCATGCCCGCAGTGCGGCCTCGCCGGCGGGCGTGACGGTGTAGGTCCGGCGCGGGCGACCGTCCTTGTCCTTCTGCTCGTAGAGCAGTCCGGCGGCGGACAACCGCGACGGTTCGGCATAGAACGGGTCCCGGTCCTGGTCGAAGTAGTTGTTGGCGTCGTGGCGTCGGATCGCGGCCACGATCACGCTGATGAGCAGGATGATCAGTGCCACGATCAGGATGAGCGTCAGCATCGTGGTTCCTCCGGTTCGGGGGGTCGGGGGCGGTCGGGGCGGGAGCAGGGGCCGGTGGGGGCCGCGGCTGGTCGGGTCGGCCCGGCCAGCGGCCGTGGTGGTCAGCCGTCCGGGGGGATCCCGGGCTGGACGCCGCGCAACTCCGCCGGGGCGGGGCGATCGGCCGGCGGTGGCTCGTCCGAGGCCGGGGGCTGGATGTCCAGGGCGTCGTCGTCGGACGGCTCGGGTCCTGCGGTGTCGGGCACGGTCGGCACGTCCACGGGCGGACTGCCCGGGATGTCGACGTCGGCGGCCGACCCGAACAGGGCGACCAGCACCTCCGGCAGGGTCGGGCGCATCACGACGCGGTCGCCCCACACCGCGACGACCTTGGTCAGTTGGGGAATGCTGGACAACTGGGCGTCGAGCAGCTCCGAGACCTCGGACTTGTCGGCCTGGACGAACAGGGGCTGCAGGTACAGCACGTCGTCGTCGAAGGGCTGCACCACCAGGTCCCCACGCGACACCCGTGACCCCGACTGCATGCGCAGCGTCATCCACGCCGAGATCCGGGGGTCCTGGTCGATGCGCGCCTGGGCCTGGGCGGGGCCCGGCACGGTCCGATCGGGTGGGAACTCGATGCTGGTGAGCTGGCCGTAGGCCCACGGGTCGCTGCGACCGACCAGGTAGCCGGTCATGACGTTGCGGTCCGAGGGCAGGAAAGGCTGCACGATCGCGAACTCGTCGCGATCCTCACCCGGGTAGCGGGTGAACAGGTACGACGGGCGAAGGTCCTTCAACCGGTCCTCGTCGCTGGATCGCTCGCGCCGGATCTTGATGAACGAGGCGTCGGGCGGGATGCGCCACGAGGCCTCCCGGGCGTAGAAGGAGGCGGCGTCGCGCATGTGGTAGTCGGTCCACACCACGGACTGGACGCGGAACAGGTCCTGGGCGTAGCGGAAGTGGGCGCGGAGGTCCTCACTGGCCTGCTCGACGGGCAGGAAGCTCTCCGGGAAGACCTTCTGCCAGGCCTGAATGATCTTGTCCTCGGGGTCCACGACGTACATGGTCACGGTGCCGTCGTAGGCGTCGACCACGACCTTGACGCTGTTGCGGATGTAGTTGGCCACCCCGTCGATGCCCGCGCTCTGGCGGATGAACTCGCGTGGCACGAGGCCGCCGGTCCCCTCGCGTTCCGGGGGCTCGTCGATCATGGTCAGGTCGCCGAGGTCGACCCGCTTGGAGTAGGGCATCATGTCGCTGGTCGTGTAGGCGTCCACGATCCACTTGATGCGTCCGTCGACCACGACGGGGTACGGGTTGTGGTCGACCGACAGGAAGGGCGCCGCCAGCTTGACCCGTTCCTGGACCTGGCGATGCCACATCACCGTGGTCTTGTCGTTGTAGAGCTGCGACAGCAGCACACGCGGTTCCCAGAACCGCAGGGCGAACAGGATCCGGCGCGGGATGGTCCCGACCGGGACCCCGGCCTCACCCTCGTAGTGGTGGGGGACGTAGCCCGACCCCTCGGCCGGCAGGTCCACTTCCGGCGTCTCGGTGGGCGCGATGCTGTAGGGCAGTTCGTTGTCGCCGAAGTACACCCGGGGGTTGTCGGCCAACAGCGCCGGGGCGCCCTCGACCGGGAGGTTCTGGGCCACGAACGTCGGCAGCCCTCGTTCGGTGTGGCCGGCGGGATGCCCGGCGGCCACCCCGTAGCCGTGGGTGTACACCAGGTGCTGGTTCTGCCACGTCCGGGCGTCTTCGGGGATCGAGTCGGTCTCGAGCTCCCGCACGCCCAGCATCACCTGGCGCAGCTGGCCGTCGATCCGGTAGCGATCCGTGTCGACGTCGGGGAAGGTGTAGTAGCTGCGGAACGCCTGCAACTCCTCGTAGTCGATCCAGAGTGTGTCCTCGTCCCACAGGCGCAGCGCCGACACGGCCGGGGCGGCGTCGCCCAGGTCCGTTCGTTGGGCCCCGCCCTCGGCTCGGGTTCGCACGACCCCGTCCAGCCCGAAGCCGTACTGGGTCGCCTCCAGGTGGTTGTCGATGTAGGGGGCCTCGCGTTCCAGCTCCTGTGGCTCCACGATCAGCAGCTGGTACAGGTGCGGGTAGAACCGCGCCATCGACAGGCCGACCAGCATCAGCCAGATGAACGCCACCGTCGGCAGGATCCACCCGGGTTTGCGGATGTTGATCTGGAACAGGACGAACAGGACCACGCACGACGCGGCCACGAACTGGTAGGCCACCAGGCTGGCGTTGGCCTCGGTGAAGCCCAGCCCGGTCAGCACGCCCTGCTCGGAGTAGCTGAGCATGTGCAGCTCGAGCATCAGTCCCCACCCGATCACCAGGATCAGCAGCCCCAGCAGGATCGAGAAGTGGATGTTGACCTGCATGGGCAGTTTCGAACCGGGCGCCTGGGGCCGGATCCCGCCGAAGATGTAGGACGTGATCACGGTCAGCACCAGCGTCACCAGCAGCGCCCAGAACAGGACCTTGTTCACCAACAGCAACAGCGGCAGGTCGAACATGAAGTAGGACAGGTCCCGCCCGAAGTACGGGTCGGTGCGACCCCACTGGACCTGGTTCGCCCACAGCAGGATGGTGTCCCACTTGTCGTGGACCGCGTAGCCGAACACGACGCCGACGATCACGGCGATCACCGAGATGATGGGGTTGGTGAAGGGCATCAACCAGCGACGCCAGTGGTCGATGGTCTTCTCGTCGGCCGAGATGATCCGGTCCAGCGGCGACAGCCGCACGGCCTCGCGCATGCTGACCAGCACCAGGGTGGTCACCGCACCGGCCAGCCCGACCACCAGGAACACCTGGACGCGCACCACGGTCAACAGCACGTCGAGGTAGCCCAGGGCGTCGTACCACAACACCTCGGTCCAGAACCGGGCGGTCCAGATCGCGCCGATCAACCCGACCACGATCACGATCACCCAGTACAGGAAGCGTCGCTTGACCCTGAGCAGGAACAGGCGGATGAGCAGGCGGATGGCCAGGCTGTGCTGTTCGGTGACCGGCGACTGCGTACTCACGGGGTGCTCCTCGTCGTCGGCCGGGTCATGCCGTCACCCCGGGCGGCACCCGGTCCAGTGCGCGGGTGACCTCCTCGCCAAGCTGTTCGAGCATCGCGATGTCGCTCTTCTCACCGAACCGCTCGTTGGCGGTGGTCAGCAGCAGCTCGCGCTGGTCGACGATCGCCTCGTGCTGTTCGTCGGCCACCACCGCCCGGGCCACGTCGACGAGCAGTCGCATCAGGGCGGACACGATGTCGCACTCGTCACCGGCGGCACGCCGCAGCTGGGAGATGGACAGGTCGAGGTAGGCCGGGAAGTCACGTCCGGGACACATCACCCGCAGGTAGCCCTTGTCGTCGCGGAAGGTCTGGGAGCCGACCCGGTGCGACGCGAGCTCCACGATGATCACCGACAGGTGCTCGATCGACTGCAGCGCGGTGGTCGGATCGTTGATGGCCGGGGACGACGCGCGCAGGGCGATGTCGACCAGCTGGGTGATGCCGAACGCGGCGTCGGACTTCAGGCTGCGTTCCAGCCCCAGCTGGGTCACTTCCAGCACCGGCTGCCGGATCTCGTCGATGTCGGGGCAGGCGGCGTCCTCGTCGACCGACCACACCCACGCCAGTGGGGTCCCCTCGATGACCTTGTCGCCCAGCTGGCGGACGAAGCGCACCACGATGTCGTGCTTGGCCGCCACCGTGACCAGCTCCGAGGCCTCGAAGTCCTGGATCACCCGCGAGTCGTTGGCGTTGACGGGCCGGGCGCGATCGGGGATGGTCGGATGCTCGACCTCGGGGTCCGAGCCGTCCCACTCCCCGTAGTTTCGGCGGATCGAGACCAGCGTCTCGTCGAGCAGCTGCTGCATGATGACCTCGACCCGGATGCTGTGGACGAGGTGGTGGATGAAGTAGATGATCCCGGCCATCATCGCCAGGGCGAGCACGAAGGCCACGGTGACGGCCAGGTTGGGCACCCCGACCTGGCCCTGACGGGTCCGGATGATGCGCAGCAGCGACACGCTGTAGGTGAACACGCCCACGAACAGGGCGATGACGACCTGGGTCCCGCGATCCCGCAGGAACTGTTGCGGCAGTCGTGGCGAGTACTGCTGGGCGGCGACCTGCAGCGCCACGACCGTCAGCGAGAACACCAGGCTGACGATCGTGATGGAGGTGCCCGACACCGTCTCGACCAGCCGCTGGGCACCCTCGGGGAACCCGGTCAGCAACAGTCCGTGGAGGGCGCCCGGCGGGATCCGGATGTCGACGGCGGCCAGCGCGATGGGCAGCGCGAAGGCGATCAGCGCGGCGAACGTCGGCAGCACCCACAGCGCATGGGCCAGCCGCTCGCGCATGCGCCCCAGCCGGTTGGAGACGCTGACGCCGAAGATGCCGACGGACTGGTCACGCATCAGCGACCACCCCCGGTACGCAACTCCTGGGGTCGCTGCTCGGGCCCGTCCTGCAGACGCGCGACGAGGTCCAGGACGTCGTCGTCGTCGGGGCGCAGGCGCAGCCCGTAGCCGAGGTCCCACGTGGTCGCGTCCACGAAGTCGCCGACCCGGGATGCGAAGGGCAGCCAGGCCCGGTAGCGCTGGTACAGCTCCTCGAGCGCCGGGTCGCCCTCGATCCGGGCGATGCGACGCATCTCCGCGTCCAGGTGCAGGAAGTCCTCCACCCAGGGGTCGGTGCTCCCGAGCCGCCCGCGGGCGGTGTCGAGGAAGGCCTGGAGGTCCACCGGCACGGCTCGGCTCCGGTGCACCACGGGCACGAAGCGGTGCTCGAGGTCGTCGATCATGGCCGGGAGGGCCGACTCCAGGGCCAGCAGCGACGGGTGTGCCTGCACGGGGTGGTTGCCGGGCAGGCCCCACCGGAGCCCGGCCGTGATCCGTCCCAGGGTCTCGACCAGGTGGGGCAACGACCGCCAGGTACGGCGCGGGTGGTAGTAGTACACGATCGGGTGGCGTCGCAGCCCCTCGTGCAGCTCGACCAGGTCCGAGACGATGTCGTGCAGCCAGGGCTCGACGGCCTGGGGTTCCCCGTGGTGGAAGTGGGTGCTCAGGTAGGTCTGGGGCCGGGAGATGTCACCGGCGTGGTGGTGCATCGTGGTGGCCAGGCAGTGGAACTGCAGCAGCACCTGGTGGACACGCAGGAAGTAGGTGATCGCCATCGTGAGCACCACGCCACCGAGGATGGCCTCGGCCGCCACCGTGAACGAATACGTCGTGCTCGAGGGACTGATCTCGACGAAGCCGATCGTGGACAGGGTCACCCACGACAACCGGAAGGCCGCGGCGAGGCTGGGCTGGGAGCCCCCGCCGAAGAAGAAGTTCTGGGGGGACATGCCACCGAAGTAGATCAAGGCGAACCCGGTGATGATCAGGGCGAACCACACCCCCACGATCGCGGGGATCATCAGGGGTGCCCCGAAGGACAGCCATGCGCGTCGGGTCACGGGCGGCAGGCCCTTGGCGCCGTGGCGCCAGGCCCACCACAGGACGCGGTAGACACGACTGCTGAGGATGCTGAACCCGTCGCCGTCGAGCACCGTGAGGAACAGGTCGAGCACCGCGACGAGGACGACGAGGCCGCCGAGCACGCTGATCACCACGTCGGCACGCCCCGGACGAGGTCGAGCGGGTCGGCGGACCCGGAGGTCCGCGAGGGGCGGGGCGCGAGCCTGCGCGCCGGTGTGCACGGTCGGGCGCGGGTGGGACCTGGGGAGGGCGGGGCGGTGGCACGGGGGGAAGCCATGGCGGTCCTGGTCGGTGGGCGGTGGCATCCCCCCGGGACCCCGCCCTGTCCTGTCCGCCTCGTCACCGAGACGTAGTCATAAATATTTTTATGACTCATTCCCAACCGTAGTGATCACGGAGCGACTTGTGCAACCCCCCTCCCGAAAACACCACGACACCTGTCGGGCATCATCGACGATGGGCAGGCATCCGCCAGGGGGTGACCACCGGCGGACCGGGCAGTCCTGTCGAGCGGCCGGTGACGGCCCTCGGCTCACGCCTCGAGTCGATCCATCCGGTCCAGGACGGCCTCCAGGCGATCGACGGACGCGGCGACCTCCTCGGCGAGCGCGGTCGCCGCGGCGGAGGGGACGACGCCGCGACCGTGGCGTTCGAACAGCGTCCGTCCGCTGACGGCCTCCAGCGCCTGGAGACGCTGGGTGACCGCGGGCTGGGAGACCCCGAGCTCACGGGCAGCCTGGGTCAACGACGACGCGCGGTAGATGGCGATGAACGTCTGGAGGTGCACCAGGCCGATGCCGGCACTCACGGAAGGTTCCTTGCCGACCCCACACTGGTCCGACCCCGGCGCGGTTGACCGCGGGCGCGATCGCGGTCGTGTGCGGCACACCCGCCGGGCCGCCGTACCCCCCGGGGGGAGGGCGCGTCGGCGACGCCCCTCACCGTCGACCACGACGAGGACGGTGGCGCCAGGCGACGGTCGTGGTGTCGGTCACTGCAGCCCCCCGGCGCGCGGTCACGTCGTCCAGGCACCCGGGACGCCACACCCGGCCGTCACACCGGGATGACGTGCACCGCCTGCTTGCCCGTCTGGCCGACGGCGACGTCGAACCGGACGCGGGTCCCGATGTCCATCGTGGGCCGATGCTCGCGCGTCGCCGCCTCCACCTCGAAGGGCAGGAGTTCGCCGTCCCGATCGGCCCGGACGATGCCGGCACCGTGGTCGGCGTCGACGTGGTGCACGACACCTTCAGCCATGCGTCGAGCATAACGAGGCGGGGGAACCCGCACCCCGGTCATGCGTGCCAGCCGGGTGCCCGGCCCCCGCCATGCGCGGGATGCGCACGAGTCCGGACCGGGGACCGACCAGAGACGGGTCGGGCTTGGACGTGTGGATCTGGACGTGTCGGGTCAGGCCGGGTCGTCGCGGCGACGCCGGGCGTTGCTGCCCAGGTCACGAATCCCGACCCCGGCGAGCAGCAGCAGGCCAGCCAGCAGGGCCAGCCACGACAGCTCGAAGCCGGTCCGGGGCAGGCCAGGTGTGGGCGTGGGCGTCGGGATGGGCACGGGGGTCAACGGCGTCGGGGGGATCTCCGCACAGGCCTCGGCGGTCGGGTTGACCGTGGCCCGGTTGAGGAAGCCGGTCCCGGACTCGCCGGGGTCGAGCACGCAGTCCCGCGCCGCCGGTGACGTCACGGCCGACACGTCGGCGATGACCACCACGGTGTAGAGATGGGTGGCGGCGACCCCGGGTCCGACGCCGGGCAAGGTCGCCGTCGCGATGAACGGGTCGTCGCCGCCGTCGAAGCCCGGGTTGACCGACACGTCGCCGGGGACGTCGTTGGTGACGGCCACGTCGAGCACGGTCGTGCCCTGCCCGAAGGCCAGCACGTCCGTCAACTCGTAGTCCGTGCTCGCCATCCCGGTGTTGGTCACGGCGATCTCGTAGGCGATCGTCATGCTGCCGTCGGGGTTGCGCGCCGGAGCGCTGCTGACGGTCTTGTCGATGACCAGCCCGGGTCGCAGGATCGGGCCACAGGCCTGGTCCTGGTCCTGCCCCGACTCCCAGGTCACGACGGCGCTGTTGAGGAAGCCGGTGCCGGCCTCGCCCTCGCCGAGCACGCAGTCGGCCGCGGCGTCGGTGACCTCGCCGGTCAGCGCCGCGACGACCTCGACCCGGTAGGACGCCGTGCCGCGTGCGGCCAGGGTCTGCGGACCGTCGGTGAGGGCCGTGTCGGCGACACCGTCCCAGCCCGCGTCGACCGTGCCGTCGTCGCTGGCCGCGGTGGCCGACACGATCGACACCCCGGCGCCGAACGTCAGGACGTCGGTGACCTCGTAGTCCTCGGCCACGGCCGAGTCGCTGGTCACCTCCAGGTCGTAGGTCACCGTCTGCGTGCTGTCGCCGTTGTCGACGACACCGGTGAGGGTCTTGTCGATCACGAGGTCACCACGTCCACTGTTGGTGTAGGTGCAGGTGACCACGTCGCCGGCCGCGACCGTGATGGTCGTCTGGGTGCCGTCGGTGAACTGCTCGGTCGAGCAGGTCACGTCGGTCAGCAGCCACCCGTCGGGCACCAGCTCGTCGAGCAGGTAGTCGCCCGGTGCGAGCCCACCGAACACCTCGGGGGCGTCGGTGTCGGACAGCGCGAAGTCGGTGGCGTCGCCGTCGAGCGGGCCGAACTGGAAGTCGAACGCGGTCGGGTCCCCGGCCGGGTCGGTCACCTTGTCCACGACCACCGTGGCGGACTCGGTGTTGGCGAACGTGCAGGTCACGATCTCGCCCGGGTCGAGTTCGATCGACCCGACCAGCCCGTCGATGCTGCTGGTCGTGCCGTCGGCGTCGTCGTCGACACAGGACAGGCCCTCGGCCAGGTACGCGGGCGCCGGGTCGACCTCGGACACCGAGTAGCTGCCCGGGGTGACGTCGACGAAGGTCGCGCTGCCCGTGCCATCGGTCGTGGCCACCGTGAACGCGCCATCCATCGGCAGGGGGGTGCCGTCGGTCCAGTCCCCGGTGAAGTCGAACATGCCGTCCGACCCGGCGACGTTCTTGACCACGACGATCGTGCCCCTGGCGGTGTTGGTGATCGCGCACGCGATCACGTCCTCGATCTCGACCTCGTAGCCGGCCGAGAAGTCGATCTCCTCGGTCGTCTGGTCGACGTGGGTGACCTCGCAGGTCAGGTCACCCGCGATCCACGACGACCCGGGGTCGACCTCCGACAGCGTGTAGGTGACCCCGGGCACCAGGTCGTCGACGGTGACCGAGCCGGTGCCGTCGGTGGTGGTGACCTGGTACTCGATCGGGTCGACGCCGGCCGGCGTCAGGTCGAAGGTGAAGGTCCCGTCGCCGCCCACGGCCGTCTTGGTGACCGTGACGGTCCCGGGACGTCCCGTGTTGATGATGTCACAGGCGACGTCGACCCCGTCGTCGAGGTTCAACGGCGCGACGAAGGTCACCGACTCGAGCACGTCGTCGAGGTCGGTGACCCCGGCGCAGACCAGTGGTCCGGCGTCGTAGCCGTCCAGCGAGGTCTCGACGATGGTGTAGGTCTGCCCGGGCACCAGTCCGTCCCAGCCGATGGTGCTGCTGGTGTTGCCCGCCCCGGCGGCCTCCTTGGATGCGACCTCGCCGTCCGGCACGGGGGAGATCGTGAAGGTGAAGTCCCAGTCCGGGTCGGCCGGGGCCACACCCACGACCGTCTTGGTGACCTCGACCTGCGACGTCTGCGCCGTGTTGGTGATCGCACAGCCGAGGTCGACGCTGCCACCGCCGCTCCCCAGCGGGGCGATGAACGTCACCGTCGCGGGATCGTCGTCGAGGTCGGTGACGATGGAGCAGTTGAACTCCTGGGTGACGGTGAAGCCGTCCTGCGTGGTCTCGGCGATGGTGTACTCCCGGCCGGGCACCAGCCCGCTGAACTCCACGAAGGCCGTGCCGTCACCGGTCCCGGAGGCCACCTTCGGCGAGGTCTCGCTGTCCGGCACCGGGGCGATGGAGAACTCGAACTCCCAGTCGAAGTCGTCGGCCACACCCTCGACGTCTTGGTCACCTCGACGTCGGACGGGATCGCCGTGTTCAGGATCTGGCAGGTGACCTCGTAGCCGACGCCGGTGTTGACGGGAGCCACGAACGTCACCGACTGCGGATCCTGGTCGAGGTCCGACACGCCCTGGCAGGCCAGTTCACCCGCGAGGTACCCGGCGACCGGTGTCTCGCTGATGGTGTAGGTCTCGCCCGGCACCAGCTCGAGCCACTCGACCTCACCGACGCCCGGTCCGGTCCCGGTGGCCGTCTGGGTCGGGAACTCGCCGTCAGTGGTCGGGGAGATGGTGAAGTCGAACGCCCAGTCCAACGTGTCGTCGATGCCCGTGACCTGCTTGACCACGGTGGCGCCGGACGGCGTGGCCATGTTGGTGATGGCGCAGTCGATCGTCTGCCCGGGCTCGGTGATGGTCACCTGGTGGCCCGGCGCCTGCGGGTCCTCGTCGGCGACGGTGCAGGTGAACGAGGTCTGTTCCCACCCGGCCGGGAGGTCCGGCTCGGCGATGGTGTAGGTCTGGTTGAGCGTCAGCGGCTCGAACGTCACCGTGTCGCTGCCCTCGCCCGTCCCGGACACGGCCTGGGGCGAGATCACGTTGGCGTCCACCGGGTCGATCGCGATGTCGAACGTCCAGTCGAGGCCGGCCGCCACCCCGGTGACCGACTTGGTGACGGTGACCGCACCCGGCTCGGCCAGGTTGACGAAGGTGCAGGTCACGTTCGTGCCCGGCTCCGGCTCGATCTGGCCGACGTCGTTGCCGTTGTCGCAACTGGCCGTCGCGAGTGTCCAGCCGTCCACCGGCGTCTCCGCCACGCTGTAGGTCCCGTCCGCCGGCACCAGCCCGGAGGTGAACGTGTTGGCGGTGTCCGTGCCGTCGTCGACCAGGTCGAAGGCATCCGCCAACGGGTCACCCGAGGTCGTGTAGGAGAACACCTGGTCGTCGTCGGGGACGGCGTCCTTGACCACGGTGATGGTCGAGCGCTGCGTGTTGGTGTAGGTGCAGGTGACGGTCTCGCCGGCGTCGAGGTCGATGGTCCCGGTCAGTCCGTCGGCGCTGGATCCGTCGTCACCGTCGAGCTCCTCACAGGTCAGCGAGGTGCCGTCGTACTCCGGCGTCGGGTCCAGTTCGGTCACCGTGTACGACGAGCCGTCGGCGGGCACGAGCACGCCGCTGTAGGTCACCGACGCGGTCCCGTCCGTCGTGGACAGTTGGAAGTCCGCCACGGGGGTCGTGTCGTCTGCCGGGTCGGGCCAGTCGCCCGTGAAGTCGAAGGTGTCGTCCGCGCCCTCGACGTTCTTGACGATCACGATCGTGCCACGCTCGGCCGTGTTCGTGAACGTGCAGGTCACGTCCACCGGGTCGCTCGAGACGTCGTAGTACCCGAACTGCCTCCCCGTCGAGCTCAGGCCCGGCTCGCTGCAGGTCAGCTCGTCGGTGTAGGACCCCTGGTTGGTGGAGCCGTAGGTCTCGTCCAGCAGCACCTGCTCACCGGAGTGGATGGTCAGCGTCGCGTCGGTGGTGGTGTCCGGCGCGACCGAGGTGCCCGTGGCGTCCGCCTCGAGGCCGCTGTCGCCCCTGGCCAGCAGGTCCACGATGTCACCGGTGACCGGGTCCACCCAGGCCTTGGTCAGCGTGAGGGTGGCCGATCGACGCGTGTTGGTGAACGTGCAGGTCACCGCCGACGGGTCCGCCGGCACGTCGTAGGTGCCCTCCAGCTCGCCGGCCGTGTAGGTCAGCCCGTCCGCGTCCGTGCAGGCCAGGTCGGCGTCGTAGGAGCCGAGGTTGAGGGCACCCAGCGCCTCCTCCAGCGTGATGGTCTCCCCGGCGAAGACCGTGAGCACCGCATCGGTGGTCGTGTCCGGCGCCGTGGAGGTGCCCTGGACCGGCGGCGAGATGCCACCCCCGGCTTCGAACCCGGCGACGTCCCCGTCGGCCGCGTCGACCCACTCCTTGGTGACCGTCAGCTCCGCCGACCGGCGGGTGTTGGTGAACGTGCAGACCACGTCGACCGGGTCACTGGGCACCTGGTAGGTGCCGGTCTGTGCACCCGGCGTGTAGGTCAGCCCGTCGGCATCGGTGCAGGTCAGGTCGGCGTCGTAGGCGACCTGGTTGCCCCCGTCGAGGACCTCGCTGAGCACGATCTGTTCGCCGGCCAGCACGTCGATGTTGACCCCGGCCTCGTCGGGCGCGACCGCGTCGGTGCTGTCGCTGTTCGTGCCGGCCGCGGTGATCGTCGCGGTGTCGCCGTCGATCGAGTTGACCCAGTCCTTGACCAGGGTGAGGCCCGACTGGCGACGGGTGTTGGTGAACGAACAGGTGACGTCACCCGGGATCGCGGGGACGTCGTAGGTCCCGCTCGCATCGCCGGTGGTGTAGGTGAGCCCGTCGGGATCGGTGCAGGTGAGGTCGGCGTCGTAGGTGGCGACGTTGGCGGCATCGAGCTGCTCGGCGAGGGTGATCGTCTCGCCGGCGTGGATGGTCAGCACCGCATCGTTGGTGGGTGTCGGAACCGTCGAGTCGCCGGTCGCCTCCGGGGCCAGTCCGGAGTCGCCGGTGGCCGTGAGGTCGACCTGGTCGCCGTCGAGGCCGTTGACCCAGTCCTTGGTCAGGGTCAACTGCGCCGTGCGACGCGTGTTGGCGAACTGGCAGGAGATGCCGGCATCGGGCACCTCGGTGATCTCCACCGAGCCGGCCCTGCCGCCGGAGGTGTAGGACAGGTCCCCCGAGTCGCAGGTCAGCGCGGTGGAGTACTGGTCCGGGTCACCCGGGGCGAAGGTCTCGGTGAGGTCCACGACCTCACCGGCGTACACCGTCAGCGTGGCCGGGTCGTCCACGGTTCCGTCCCCGGCCACGGTGCCCTCACCGGTGCCGGCCGCGCCCGACACCGTCAGGTCGACGCTGTCGCCGGCGACGGGGTCGTTCCAGGTCTTGTCCAGGGTCAGCGTCGTCGACTGGCGGGTGTTGGTGAAGGTGCAGAGTCCGCCCTCGAACCCGCCCAGGGTGATCGTGTCGGTCTCGAGTGGCGGCCCGCCCCCGGTGCGACACGTCAGGCTGTCGAGGTCGAACCCCGGTACGCCGGACTCCGACACCTGGTAGGCCTGGTCGGGCCGGACCTCGACCTCCACACCCTGCTCCGAGCCCGTGACGGTCGTCGGGCCGAGGCCGTCGGGGATGTCGGACCCGACCGGCGTGGCCGTGAGGTCGAAGTCGGCGGCGGTCACCGTGCCGGTGGGATCCTCCACGAGCTTGACCAGCTCGAGGGTGGCGGTGTAGTTGGTCGCCGTGCAGCGGACGTGCATCCCCAGGTTGGCGATGACGCCACCGTTGAGGCCGTCGGCGAAGCCCGGCACGACCTCCCCGGACTCGTCGAGCTCGACGCACTGCATCGAACCCGTGGAGAGCGGGTTGTTCTGCAGGTCGGAGCGTTGGTCCTCCTGCAGGTACTCGGGTGGGCCGCCGGACTCCGCGAGCTGGTAGGTGACGCCCGGGGTGATCGACACCTGTGTCGCCCCGGGGCTGCCCTCGACACCCGTCGGCCCGGGCAGGGCCCCGTCCGGGGCAAACGCGGTGAGGGTCCAGTCGGTGTCGCTGGCCGACCCGTTGGCGACCTCCTTCTCCAGCGTCAGCCAGGTGTCACACGTCACGGTGTTGGTGTACTGGAACCGGTTGAGGCCCTGGTTGAGGGTCGCGACGTTGCCGGCGAGCGTGGCCCCGTTCTCGGCCGTGAGTTCCTGGTCGTCGAGGGTGCACAGGAACTGGTCGAGCTCCACCTGCTCGTCGATGACGGCGGTGTCGCCGGCCGCGTAACCGGTCCGGGTGATCCCCCACTGCTGGGAGGTGGCCACGGCACCCTCGGGACCGGTCAGGCTCAGCTGGGCGTCGATCCCGTCCGGCTGCGAGCCCTCCTCGTAGGTGGTGCCGTTGACGACCCACTGCTTGTCCACGACCACCGACGCCTGCGGACGTGGTGCCTCGTTGTAGACCTGGCACGAGATCGGGGCCGTCGCGTTCCCCGTCACGGTGAAGCCCGCGGTCCCGGAATTGGTGACCGCCACGGCGGTGCCGTCGTCGGTCCGGGTGCACACGGCGTTCTGGCCCTGGACCTGGCGCAGGGTGTAGCCCGGCTGGGTGGTCTCGGTGATGGTGACGGGCCCGGACGTGGTGCCGACGAACTGCAACGGGAAGTTGACGGCACCGGTCGCCGCGGCCGTGACGCGCGTGGCGGGCGCGCTCACCGTGACGCCCGGCGCCGTGGTCGCCGCCGTGAACTGCCAGCCACCGGTGGGCGAGGCCTCGGCCAGCGTCCCCCCGGGGGGGACCACGGACTTGACCACCGAGATCGAACCTTCGCACGCCCCCAGGGCGAGACGCCGCAGGGCGTCCCCGGCGGCCTGGAAGTCGTCGGTCTGGAGGTAGTCCGCCGTTGCACCGTTCGAACCGTCGTACCTGACCGGGCCCGAGATGGCGGCCAGGTTCTCGCCGCCGCCGGACACGCCGTCACCGACACCGACCGCGATGACGCGGGCGCCGGTGGCCTTGAGCGCGTTGGCCGAGAAGATGCCGTTCTCGACCTCGCGGAAACGCGTGTAGTCGCCGGGCCCCTGTGCCGGGTCGCTGTAGAGCGTCGGGTTCCCGTCGGTGATCATGAGGACGACGTCGTAGGGCCCGGTCGTCGCGGCCTGGTACAGCCCGCGGTCCCAGTTGGTCCCGCCACCCGTCGTGTAGCCATTGATCCGGTTGGTGACCGTCTGGGCCGACGCGGCCGTCGACACGCTGGTCAGCTGCAGGTTCGCGTTGCTCGCGCCGGCGCGGGGGGACACGTCGGAGAATGTCAGTGCCGCGATTCGCGACGGTGTCCCCGTGAGGGCGTCGACGAAGCTGGTCGAGGCGTTCTTGAGGGCACCGAGGCTCGGCCCCACGGAACCGGACAGGTCGTGCACGATCGCGACGTCCAGCCCGCAGGCGGCGTCCAGGCTGGGGTTGTTCCGGCTGTTCTGCCAGATGCCACTCGACGCGACGCGGTTGGTGCTGCCCGTTCCGATCATGAAGTCGTCGGTGGACTCGTAGACGTTGCCGGCCCGCAGCTGCGGTCCGGTCCGGAAGACGTAGGGGGTGGAGATCGTGGTTCCCGAGATCGGGCCGGTGTCGAGGGCATCGTTGACCCGCCACCCCGCGGGGGCGGACTGCTGGCGGATGTAGAACCGGTCGTCGCGGTTGACACCGCCCTGCCCGGGAGGCTGGGTGTTGGGCACCACGAAGCTGCAGTCCCCGTCGGCGTCGGAGGTGCAGGTTCCCCAGGGCTGGGTCACCGGATTGGCCGTGGTCGGGCTGTTGTAGAGCCGCAGCACCACACCCCCGACGGGCCCGACGGCGTTGGTGCCCGTCCGATCGCCACCGACCGACACGGTGATGACCGCCTCGCCGGGTCCGGGCTCGGGCACGACCAGCGCCTCCACGGCGGGCGGGGCCTGGTCGACGGGCTCGTCCGCGGCGGCTGCCTCGGGGCCCGTCGGTGCCGGTGTGGGTTCGTCGGTGACCTCCTCCACGGGTCCGGTCGTGGCCTCCTCGGTGGCCTCCTCGGACGGCTCCTCGGTGGCGTCCTCGGCCGGCTCCTCGGTGGTGTCCTCGGCGGGCTCGTCGGCCGGCTTCTCGGTGGCGCCGGGAGACGCCTCGTCGACGGGGACCTGGTCCAGGACGACGTCGTCGAGTTCCTGGACGTCGTCACCCTCCTCGACGGTGACCTCGATTGGCTCGTCGAGGGCCACCAGGCCCTCGGCGACGACCGCGACCGACAGCTCCCACTCACCGACGGGCAGGTCCTCGACCACGAGCGAGCCGTCGTCGGGATCGGCATCGGCGACCTGGTCGGGCTCGAGATCGTCGGTGCCGTTGTCCACCAGCACCCACTCGGTGCCGTCCTCGGCCTCCAGGACCCACTCGGTGCCGGTCGTCGGCTCGCCGTCGGCGAGGACGATCCAGCCAAGGTCTCGCGCCGGCGAGGGAGCCGGGGACTCGCTCACCGACGGCGACGACTCCGGTGCGGCAGGTTCCACCGGCGCACCCGACGCCGTCTTGGCCGCGGTCTCCCCGACCTCCGACGTCGCCTGGTCGTCCGCGGCCTCGGTGACCTCCCAGTCCGGCGTGACGATGGCCTCGTCGACGACGTCGTCGGTGTCGGCCGACTGGGCAGCGGCCGACATCGCCCCGGACGCCGCCGGTCCCGCGATGGCGACCGACAGGGCCGTCACCAGCACCAGGCGACGACCGAGGTTCGACCTGCTGTCGATGATTGCCACGAGCCACCCCACACGCCACGTCGGACCGCCGACGCCGCCCGGGACCATCCGGACTCGGCGCTCGACACACGGGGCACGACGATAGTCGTCGGAACGCGACCCTGCTACAGCGATCATCAGCGATCTCTGCGAGTCACTGGGCGAGGATCCCCACAGTGCCAACCGTCCACGACGTCGTCCATCGCAGACCGCTAGGCTGCACTCGGTGTCCACGTGAGTGGACCGACGACGGATCCGGGACGGCGTCCGGTGGGTGACTACAGCTCCAACGTGCCCTCGGTGGGCCGTGCCCTCGACCTGATCGAGGCGGTCGCCGGTGCCGACGCGGGGTTGACCTCCGGCGCCCTGGAGTCACGGGTGGCGGGATCGCGCTCCGGCCTGTTCGCCCTCCTCAACACCCTGCGGAGCCGCGAGTGGCTGCACCAGGACCCGGACGGGGCCTACCACGTCGGGCCGGCCCTGCGTCGCGTCGTGCCGACCCCGGATCTCGATGACCGTGGGTTGCAACGGGCCCTCGCGGATGCCCTGCGCACGATCGACCCCGACGAGGCGGTGGCCCTGGTTCGTCCGGACGGGCCCGACCGGATCGTGGTGGCCACCCACGACGGCAGCCACGTCGTGCGTGCCGTCCACCAGGTCGGCCAGGCCCGCACCGGCGCCGCCGCGGACGCCGTCGCGCTCGGGTCCGTCGTCGCATCCGGTCACCTCGAGCCCACCGCGCCCGGTGTCGTGCGAACCGAGGACGCCGACCAGGTCGAACTCGCGGCGGCGATCTGTCGCGACGGCCGCCATCCCGTCGCGGCGATCGTCGCCGGCATCCCCCGGCAACGCGCCACGCCCGACCACGTGACGTCGGTCGCCCTGGCGGTTCGCGACCTCGCCACCGACGTGTCGCTGCGGCTCGGCGCGCCGGACTGGCGGCCCGAACACGGTGGGGCCGCGGGCGGTGTCCCCGTGGGACCACGGCGGGTGCTCGACGACGACGAGGTGACCGCGCTGCTGACCGGCCGCCACCGCGCGCAGCTGGCCTGCCTGCGCGACGACGGCACGCCCCACGTCGTCCCGCTGTGGTTCGACTGGGACGGCCAGGACCTGTGGCTGACCGCCTCGCCGGGCGCCGCCTGGGCCGACTACGTCGGAGCCGGTGCCCGGGTGTCGCTGACGATCGAGGAACCACGACCCGACCTTCGTCGGGTCTTCGTCACCGGCTGGGCCGCACCGGTCACCGAGGAGCGACTCGCCGACCTGGTCCCGGACGGCCTGGTCGGCCTGCGGCGCCGACTGCTGACCCACTACGTCGGTTCGGAGGCAGCCGACGAGCTGGGCACCACACACCCGGAACCGGGCTGGACCGCGATCCGGGTCGTACCCGACCGCGTCCACGGGCGCGCGGGCCTGGTCGGGACGGCGGCATGACCACGACCGACCACGCCACGGCGCCGACGCTGCTGCTGGAGGACGTGACCCATCGCTTCGGGCCCCCCGACACCGGCGTGGTGGCGCTGGCACCGCTCGACCTGCGGGTCGCCGCCGGATCCTTCGTCGCCGTGGTCGGCCCGTCGGGCTGTGGCAAGTCGACACTGCTGCGACTGCTGGCCGGCCTCGACACCGCCACGGGAGGACGCATCGACGTGGGCGGGGACACGCCCGACGCGGTCCGCCGCGCCGGCCACGTCGGCTGGATGGCCCAGCGACCCGCACTGCTGCCGTGGTCCAGCGTGCACGACAACGTCGCCCTGGCCCGTCGGATCCGCCCCGTCCCGGACGACCGGCCCTCGGTCGCCGACCTGCTCGACCTGGTCGGGCTCGCAGAGGTGTCCGACGCCCGACCCGGGCAGCTGTCGGGCGGCATGCAGCAACGAGCCGCCCTGGCCCGCACCCTGGCCCAGGACGCACCCCTGTGGCTGATGGACGAACCCTTCGCCGCCCTCGACGAACTCACGCGCGAAGCACTCGCCCGCGACCTCCTCGCGATCTGGCAGGACCTGCGGCCGACCGTGGTGTGGGTCACCCACGACCTCGCCGAGGCCGCCACCCTGGCGGACCGGGTGGTGGTCCTGGGACCGCGACCGGGCCGGGTGCTGGTCGACCTCCCGGTGCGGCTGCCCCATCCCCGGGATCGCACCTCGGCGGGTGTCCAGGCCGTCGTGCGCACGGCCCGGGAGCACCTCGGGTCGCCGGTGGCACCGGCTGCGGCCGGAGCACGGGCGTGAGCCGCCAGGCGCTGGCGCCCGACCACCGGCCGACGGCGACCGTCGCCGGGAACCCTCCCGGCGTCGCTGCGACACCACCACCCACCGGGGTCGCCCGACGCCCGGTCACCCCGTGGGCCGGGGCACTGCTGCTGGTGGTCCTGGCCGTCGGGTGGGAGGCCGCCGTGCGCCTGACCGACACCCCCGCGTGGTTGGTCCCCACGCCGACGGCGGTGCTCGGCGCAACCGTCCGCGGGGCAGGGACCCTGGCGCCGGCCGCTGCGGTCACCCTGGCGGAGGCCGCGTCCGGGCTGGTGGTCGGCACGGCCACCGGCCTCGCCCTGGCCGTCCTCATCACCTTCTTCGCCCACCTCGAACAGGCCGTCCTGTCGGTGGCGCTGCTGGCCAAGTCCACACCCGTCATCGCGGTCGCGCCGATCCTCACGATCTGGTGGGGGTTCGGTGCGGCGCCCAAGGTGGCCGTGACCGCGTTGCTGACCTTCTTCCCGATGCTCGTCAACGCCCTCGAGGGCTTCCGGTCGGTCGATCCGGCCGTCCAGGACTGGTTCCGCTCGGTCGACGCCGACCGCCGCACGGTGTTCCGCCACGCCCGCTGGCCGTCGTCGTGGCCGTACTTGTTCGCGGCCCTGAAGGTGTCGGCACCGCTGGCGATGATCGGCGCCGTGGTCGCCGAGTGGATGGGCGCCTCAGCCGGCCTCGGCCGGACGATGTGGCTGGCCTACACCAACCTGCGGATGCCCGACCTGTTCGCCGCGGTGCTGGTCCTGACGTTGCTGTCGGCGCTGGTGTACGCCCTGGTCGGACGACTCGAACGCCACGTGCTGGTGCGCTGACACGCCACCCCCGACGTCGTGCCGCTCCCAGCGACCCGCCCCTCCCAACCTTCGACCGGAACCCGTCCATGACCACGACCACCCTGCGCCGGACCGCCGCTGCCGTCCTGGCCACGGCCGTGCTGGCCGCCTGTGGGCCGTCGTCCACGACGCCCGCCCCCACCACTGCCCCGACCACTGCCCCGACCGCTCCCACGACCTCGCCCGCCGCGGCACCCGGGACGTCGCCGACACCGACGTCGGACGCCGCCGACGCCACCACCCCGCCCGCCGACGAGCTGGTGCCGATGACCTTCATGGCCGGGTTCCAGCCACAGGCCAACCTGCCGTTCGTGGGTGCCTACGTCGCCGACGCACGGGGCTACTTCGCCGACCGCGGGCTGGACGTCGAGATCCAGCACTCGGCCGGCGGGGGTGAGCACCTGCAACTGCTGGCCTCCGGGCGTGTCCAGGTGACCACCCAGGACGCCGCCGTCCTGCTCGAACGCCGTGCCGACCCCGGGCTCCCACTGGTCAGCCTGGCCCTGCTGGGGCAACGGGGCCAGCAGGCCTTCGTGGCCCTGGCGGACTCCGGCATCGACGCGCCCGCGGACTGGGCCGGCCACACCGTGGGCTACAAGGGCACGCCGCCGCCCGACCTGTTCGCCATCCTCGACGCGGTCGGGCTGGACGAGTCCGACGTCGACCTGGTCAACGTCGGGTTCGACCCCCGCGTGCTCGTGCAGGGGCAGGTCGACGTCTACCCGGTCTACAAGTCCAACGAGCCCGACACCCTGGCATCGATGGGGGTGCAACTGCACCAGTGGGAGGCCGCCGACTACGACATCCCGATGCTCGGGCTGGCCTACGTGGCGACCGAGGACGAGATCGCGACCCGACCCGACCTGCTGGACGCGTTCGTCGACGCCGCGATGGAGGGCGTGGCGTGGGCGGCCGACCACCCGGACGAGGCCGTGGACATCGTGCTGGCGTGGACCGGCGACGAGGCCGACCGCGACCACCAGCGCTTCCTGCTGGACACCGAGCTCGCCGACGCGACGTCGGCGGTGACCGACGAGCACGGGCTGGGGTGGCAGACCGAACAGCAGTGGGTCCAGCTCCGCGACCTGCTCGTCGACCACGACGCCCTCGCCGGACCCGTCGAGGTGGACGACGCGTTCACCACCACGTTCCTGCATGACGACGACGGCGCCGCCGTTCCGGGTGCCGACGGGTGACCGCCCCGCATGGACCCGCTGCACGGACCACGAGGCAGTAGGGTCGATCGCCGGGTCGAGCACACCGACGACCGTGACGAGGATCCCCCATGCCGACGACGAGTGCGTCGTACGCCATCACGATGCGCCTGTACATCGACGCGGACGACCAGCGCGCGATCGGGCGGATCACCACCACGATCGGCGAGTCGGGTGGGACGGTCACGGCCGTGGACTTCGTCCCCGGACAGGGGCGTGACGGCCGCCTGACCGTCGACATCACGGCCCATGCCCGCAACTCCGAGCACTCCGCGGCGCTGGCCGACGCCATCGACGAACTGCGCGGGGTCGAGGTCCACCGCGTGTCGGACCGCACCTTCCTGATCCACCTGCGCGGCAAGCTGGCCATCCGGTCCCGGGTGCCACTCAAGACCCGCGACGACCTGTCCATGGCCTACACCCCCGGTGTCGCACGGGTGTGCCTGGCCCTGGCCGAGAACCCCGAGGACGCGCGATCGCTGACGATCAAGGGCAACACCGTCGCGATCGTGACCGACGGCACCGCCGTGCTGGGCCTGGGGGACATCGGCCCGACCGCGTCGCTGCCGGTGATGGAGGGCAAGGCGGTGCTGTTCAAGCAGTTCGCCGACGTCGATGCCTGGCCGGTGGCCCTGGACACCACCGACACCGACCAGATCGTGGCCATCGTGAAGGCGATGGCCCCGGTGTACGGCGGGATCAACCTCGAGGACATCGCCGCGCCGCGCTGCTTCGAGATCGAGGAGCGGTTGCGGGAGGAACTGGACATCCCGGTGTTCCACGACGACCAGCACGGCACCGCGATCGTCGTGCTGGCCGCGCTGACCAACGCCCTGCGCCTGGTGGACAAGCCGATCGACGGCGTGACCGTCGTCATCGTGGGCGCCGGCGCCGCCGGGATCGCGATCGCCAAGCTGCTTGCCGCCCAGGGCGTGCGCGACCTGCGCGTGGTCGATCGGGCCGGGATCATCGAGGCGGGATCCGCCCAGCCCGATCGGGCCAAGCAGTGGGTGGCCGACACCACCAACACCGGGGCGACCCGGGGGTCGGTCCTGGACGCCCTGGACGGCGCCGACGTGTTCATCGGGGTGTCCGGGCCGAACCTGTTCCCCGCCGCCGAACTGACCCGCATGGCCGACGACGCGATCGTGTTCGCCCTGGCCAACCCGGAGCCGGAGGTCGACCCGATCGAGGCGCGCGAGCACGCCGCGGTCGTGGCGACCGGCCGCAGCGACTACCCCAACCAGATCAACAACGTGCTGGCCTTCCCCGGGGTGTTCCGTGGCGCCCTCGACGCCCGGGCGCGCACCATCACCGAGGACATGAAGGTCGCGGCGGCCCTGGCCATCGCCGACGTCGTCCCACGCGACGAGCTCCACCCGTTCCACATCATCCCCAGCGTGTTCAGCACCGACGTCGTGCCCGCCGTGGCCAAGGCCATCCGCGACGTCGTCGAGCGTGACGCCAACGCGGCCCCCGCTCCCTCCTTCGACGTCGCCGAGGCGGACGAACTGCGATGACGCCACGGTCCGGCACCCGACGCCATCCGATCGCTGGTCGCCAGGCACTGGCGTGCGCCGGTCCGAGACATGCAACGACCCCCCGCCCGGGGGGAGGGCGGGGGGGCGCAACGGCCACGGGGCAGGACGGGGGGAGGTCCATCCCGTGGCAGGGCCGCCGTGCCCGGGGGGGCAGGCAGCCGGTCTGGCGGCCGATGGGGGGCGACGGGCACGAAGATGCCCCGGGAACGGCCATCGATCGGCCGCCCCGCGGGCGAATCCGTGCGCCGGTCGGCCCGGAGCCCGGGTCAGCCGATGTCGAGGATGCGGCCGTGGCGCGCGACCTGGGCAGCGGCCTGCGGCTCCGCCGAGGCGGCGGTGGCCGCGGCGCTGGTGATCAGCAGTGCAGCGGCGGTGGCGAGTGCAACCAGGGTCTTCTTCATGTGGGCAACCTGTCCGTGGAGTCTGTACGAGGAAGGAGAGGAGCGGTCGTCCAGTGTCAACCCGCCCGGGCCGGAGTGGAACACAGATGCCGAAGCACTGTCGGGGGAAAAGTCACCCTGACCTGGTGCGGACCGTATGGATGGCCCATGGGGAACTCCAGACACAGTCGTGACCGCATCCGGCATGGCATGTACCGGTCATGCAGGACAACACGAAATGGATTGAAACCACCCAGCACCTCCGAGAGCGCGCGATGAGCCATCCCCTGGAAGCCATCGGCGGTGCCCCCGGCAGCGGGGACGTCTACGCCGCGTTGGTGGGACGCGGTCCCTCCCACACACCCGAACTGGCCCAGGACCTGCGGATGGAAACGGGTGAGGTCACGGCGGCCCTGGCCACCCTGCGTGGCCTCGGGCTGGTCAGCGAGCTCGACGACGGTCGCGTGCTGGCGGTCACGCCACGCACGGCGCTGGAGGCGGTGGCCCGCGACCATGCCCACAAGGCGGCACAGGCCAGGGCGGCCGCCGACGACCTCGCCGGGTTGTGGACGTTGCACCAGGGGCGGGCGGACTACCTCGAGATCGTGCCGTCGCTGGCCGCCGCACGCGACATCCAGGCCCGGGTCCTGGCCGAGTCGGAGAGCCACATCCGGGCGTTGTCGATCGGCTCCAACGACCGCCCACGCATGGCCGAGGGGCTGGCGGACACGTTGGACCGGGGAATCTTCGTCCGCGCCATCTACGGCGCGGAGGTGCTGCGCAACCCGGCCGCCCTGGACGTCGTGCAGCAGTGCATCGCGCACGGGGAGCACTCTCGGGTGTTCCCCGGCGTCCCGATGAACCTGCTCATCAGCGACGACCGCTTCGCCCTGATCGTCGTCCGCGTCCCGACCGAGCGCGGGGCCGACGGGATCGTGGTCCACACCTCGGACCTGCTCGACACCTTCGTCGGGGTGTTCGAGGCCTTCTGGCGGCTGGCGGTGCCGGTGTCGTCGTCGACCACGCCGTCGCAGGTCGACAAGGAGTCGACCGAGACGCAGCGCCTGCTGACCAACCTGGCCGCCGGGCTGACCGACAAGGCGATCGCCCGCGACCTGGACGTCTCCGAGCGGACCGTGCGACGCCGCATCAGCCAGCTCCAGGAGTTGCTCGGCGCCCAGACGCGGTTCCAGCTGGGCGTGCAGGCGTCTCGCCACGGCTGGCTGTGACGGGGCCGGACGGCGACCACGGCGACGAGCAGGCGGTTACGCTGTCCCGGCGTGCCGACGTCGGCACGTACACCCCCGGGGAGCTCGCGCGAGTGGGCTGAGAGGGTGGCAGGACGACCGCGCGGACAGCCGGTCGTGGCGCCACCGACCCGTGGAACCTGAGCTGGGCAATGCCAGCGGAGGAAGGGGACCACATGTCGTCGACCACGGTGATCGTCGTGGGCTCCGACGTCACCACGGTGCTCGCCCTCGCCCGCTTCGCGGCCAACGTCCCCACCGACGACCCACGCGTGGTCGCCGCCGACCAGGGGTGGGCCCTGGCCCGACGCCTGGACCTCGACGTCGACGTCCTGGTCGGCGACCTCGACTCGATCGACCAGGTCGACCTCGCACGGGCCGAGGCCCTGGGCGTGGACGTCCGCCGTCATCGTCCCGACAAGGACGCGACCGACCTCGCGCTCGCCGTCGACCTGGCGTTGGCCGACGGCGCTCGTCGGCTGGTGGTGCTGGACGGCGGCGGGGACCGCTTCGACCACCAACTGGCCAACATGTTCGTCGCCGCACACGCGGGACGTCGCGCCGAGGTGACCATCGTCACCGTCGACAGCGTGCTCACGGTGGTGTCGACGGGTCGCGCCCTGCACGGTGAGCCCGGTGACCTGGTCAGCCTGCTGCCCCTGTTCGGCCGCGTGGAGGGCATCTCCACGACCGGCCTGCTCTACCCACTGTCCGGCGAGGCCCTGGTCCCGGGTTCCAGTCGCGGGGTGTCCAACGAACTCGTCGCCCCGTCCGCCCGGGTGACGGTGGATGCCGGCACGCTGCTGGCCGTCCAGCCCGGCCACCGACCGACGACCGCGACCGAGGGACGCCGATGAGCCCCCACACCCCAGACCACGGCCAAGACGAGACCAGCCCGGACACGACCACCACGGATCGTCCGACCGGTGGGCCCCGCCGACGCCGGGCCACGCGACGGCTGGCGACGACCACGCTGCTGACCGCCGTGCTGGTCGTGGCCGCCTGTGGCGGCGACGAGCCGGGCGACGACGCCACGACCACCTCGGCAGGCACCGACGTGGTGGCGACCCCGAGCCCGACGGCGACCCCCACCGCCGACCCCGGCGCGGGGGCCGACACGACCCCGTCCACCGCCTCGGACGCACCCCCGTCGGCGGCATCCGACCGCACCGAGGAACCGACTGCCGCGGCCACCACGCCGGCCGATCCCCTGGTCCAGTTGGTGACCCACGACTCGTTCGCGGTGTCGCCGGCGGTGCTGGCCGACTTCACACGACAGACCGGCTACGAGGTCCAGGTGCTGCAGTCCGGCGACGCCGGCGCCACGGTCAACGCCGCCGTCCTGACCGCGGGCAACCCCCAGGGCGACGTCCTGTTCGGCGTCGACAACACGCTGCTGTCGCGCGCACTCGAGGCGGGCGTCTTCGTGGCCCACGAGCCGGCCGACTCCGGGGCGCTGGACCCCGCGCTGGTGCTGGACGACCAGTGGCGGGTGACCCCGATCGACCGGGGGGACGTGTGCCTCAACTACGACGTGGCGGCCTACGACGACGCCGACCGGGACCCCCCCACGACCCTCGAGGACCTGGTCGACCCGGCCTACGCCGGCGAGTTGGTGGTCGAGAACCCCGCCACCTCCTCGCCCGGACTGGCGTTCCTGCTGGCCACGGTCGCCACGTTCGGCGACGACGGCTGGGAGGCGTACTGGGAGGACCTGGTCGCCAACGACGTGACCGTCAGCGCCGGCTGGGAGGACGCCTACTACGGCGTGTTCTCCGGCTCGGCCGGGTCGACGGGTGACCGCCCGCTGGTGGTCTCCTACGCGTCCAGCCCCCCGGCCGAGGTGATCTTCGCCGAGGAGGCGCCCGACCGGGCGCCCACCGGTGTGGTGACCTCCTCGTGCTTCCAACAGGTCGAGTTCGCCGGCGTCCTGGCCGGCACCGACAACGAGGACGGCGCAAAGGCGCTGGTGGACTTCATGGTCGGTGAGTCCTTCCAGGCCGACATCCCACTCCAGATGTTCGTGTTCCCGGCCCGCGAGGACGTCGACCTGCCCCCGGAGTTCGTGGAGTACGCGGCGATCCCCGACGACCCGATCACCCTCGACCCCGCCACCATCGACGAGCAGCGCGAGGACCTGGTCGCGCGGTGGACCGAGATCGTGCTGGGGGGCTGATGGCCGTGGGAGCCGGGCCGGGCGCCAGCAGCCCCCGGGGCCGCGGACCGGACGAGGTCCCGGACGCCGCCGCCCGGGGTCGCACGCGGCTCCCCCTGGGTTGGCGCGTGCTGGCGTTCACCCTTCCGGCGGTCTTCATCGGCGTGTTCTTCCTGTGGCCGGTCGCGACCATCGTGGCCACGGGCCTGTCCGGCTCGGGCGCCACCGGCGACGCGCTGGACGTCCTGGTGGCACCGGCGACCCGGCGCGTGCTGTGGTTCTCCACCTGGCAGGCGGTGCTGTCGACCGTGCTGACCCTGGTGGTCGGTCTCCCCGGGGCGTGGCTGGTCGCGCGGGTCGACGTCCCGGGACGGGCCTGGTTCCGGGCCGCCGTCACGGTCCCGTTCGTACTGCCCACCGTCGTGGTGGCCACGGCGTTCACCGGCCTGCTCGGACCGGGCTCGCCCGTCATGGCCGCCGTCGGTGACCTGCTCGGACGACCCGAGCCCCCCCGCCTGACGTCCGGCCTCACGGCCGTCCTGCTGGCCCACGTGTTCTTCAACGTCGCCGTGGTGGTCCGCACCGTCGGGGGCCGCTGGTCCAACCTGGACCCGGGCCTGGTCGCGGCGGCACGGACGTTGGGGGCCGGGTCGTGGCGGGCGTTCCGCGAGATCACCCTGCCGCTGCTGCGACCCGCGATCACGGCCGCCAGCGCGATCACGTTCCTGTTCACCTTCACCTCGTTCGGGATCGTGCTGATCCTGGGGTCACCCGGCATGGCCACCCTCGAGGTGGCGATCTACCGTGCGACCGCCCAGTTGCTGGACCTGCCGCGGGCGTCGGCACTCGCCCTGCTGCAGGTGGCCGCCGTGGTCGCGGCGCTGCTGGTCAACGCCCGGCTGGGCGGCGGTCGCGACCCGGATCGTCGCGGCCCCGGCGGCATCACCGCCGCGGCCGGCTCGGGACGCCGGCGGCCCGCGACCTGGATGGCGTGGGCGGGCGTGGCCGGGGTGCTGGTCGTCACCGGGCTGGTGATCGGCCTGCCCGTGGCCGTGCTGGTGGAGCGCTCGCTGGCGACCGCCGACGGTCACTCCCTGCAGTGGTACCGCGCCCTGGCCGGTGACGGCGGGGTGCTGGCCGTGCCGCCGTGGCACACGGTGCGGACCTCCCTGTGGTTCGCGCTCCAGGCCAGCCTGGTCGCCACGGTGGTGGGTGGTGCGGCGGCCGTGGCGATCACCTCCCGGCAGTCGGGCTGGGGACGCGTGTTCGACCTGGTGCTGATGCTGCCGCTGGGCGTCAGTGCGGTGACGGTCGGGTTCGGCTTCCTGGTCACGCTCGACACGCCGCCGTTCGACTGGCGGGCCGAACCGTGGCTGGTGCCGTTGGCGCAGGCCCTGGTCGCCGTCCCCTTCGTGGTCCGCATCCTGGTCCCGGCCCTCGACGCGATCGACGATCGCCTGCGCCGGGCCGCCGCCGTGCTGGGGGCCGATCCGACCCGGGTGTGGCGTCACGTCGACCTGCCGATCCTGTTCCGTTCGACGACGGTGGCGGCCGGGTTCGCCTTCGCGGTCTCGATGGGCGAGTTCGGTGCCACGGTGTTCATCGCCCGGGCAACCTCCCCCACCATGCCCGTGGCGATCTTCCGCTACCTCGGCCAACCGGGGGCCACCAACCTGGGGCGGGCGATGGCGTTGAGCTGCGTGCTCATGCTGGCCACGGTCGTGGTGATCGGGGTCGTGGATCGCCTGCGCATCGCCGACCTCGGGTCGTTCTGATGGCCCCGGACGCGAGCCGCCTCGCGGTGGAGGAACTGTCGGTCCGGTACGGGTCGGTGCGGGCAGTGGATGCCGTCGACCTGTCCGTGGGGGCGGGCGAGGTCGTGGCGCTGCTGGGGCCGTCGGGGTGCGGCAAGTCGTCGTTGCTGGCGGCGGTCGCCGGCCTGGTGCCCCATGCCGGGCAGGTGCGCATCGACGGGACGGACGTCGCGGGGCGCCGGCCCGACCAACGCGACCTCGGCCTGATGTTCCAGGACGGCGCCCTGTTCCCGCACCTGGACGTGGGCGCCAACGTCGCCTTCGGGCTGCGGATGCACGGCTGGGAGCGGTCCCGACGCGACGAACGGGTGGCCCGGGTGCTCGCCCTGGTCGGACTGGACGGGTTCGCGACACGACGCGTCCACGAGTTGTCCGGCGGCCAGGCCCAGCGCGTGGGGCTGGCGCGCGCCATCGCCCCCCAGCCCCGTCTCCTGCTGCTGGACGAACCACTGTCGTCACTGGACGCCAGGTTGCGCGACCACCTGCTGGAGGAACTGCCCGCGGTGTTCGCCGCCGTCGACGCCGCGGTGCTGCACGTCACCCACGACCAGGACGAGGCGATGGCCCTGGCCGACCGGGTCGCGATCATGGACGCCGGCCGGATCGTGCGGGTCGACGCACCCAGCGACCTGTGGCGCGATCCCCGGTCGGTCTTCGTGGCCGCGTTCCTGGGCTGGCACAACGTGTTCACGACCAGCCCGAGACGCTCGGACGGCGACCCGGCCGTGCGGGGACACCTCCCACCTCCGGCCCACGTCCGCGACCGACTCGGTGACCCTGCCCTGGTGGGCATCGAGGCGGGGCGACTCGTGGTCGGCCCGGCCGGCGGCGACCCGAGCGGCGACGCCCGTTCGGGACGGGTCGTGGGCCATCGCTTCGCCGGCGACCACGTCGCGATCGACGTCGCGCTGGACGACCACGACGTCGTGGTCCGCGCCACCGGACCGGTCCACGCCATGCCCGGCCCGGGCGCCGACGTGGAGGTCACCGTGCCTGACGACGCCTGGTCCCCGCTGGTCGCCTAGCTGTGCGACTGACGTAGCCGGGCCCGGGCGAGGCGTATCCTCACGGGGTCGCGGCCCCGGGACGTCCCGGGTGGCCGGTCCCGGCGGGAGGGTCGGCGTGGGTGGTCTCGCGTCCGTCGGGCATGGCGGCTGCGACGAGTCGGCGCTGGTGTCCCGACTGCGGGCGGCCGGATGCGTGTTCGCCGAGGACGAGGCGCACCTGCTGGTCGCGGCGGCGGGGACACCCGAGGACCTGGAGTCACGGGTCGCCCGTCGCGTGGCCGGCGAACCGCTGGAGCACGTGCTCGGCTGGGCCGCCTTCCGTGGCCGCCGGGTCAGCGTCGACCCCGGGGTCTTCGTCCCGCGGCGACGCACCGAGCTCCTGGTGTCGGAGGCGGTGGCCCGCGTGCGTCCCGGCGCCCTCGTGGTCGACCTGTGCTGTGGGACCGGCGCCGTCGGGGCCGCGGTGGCGATGGAGGCGGAGGGCGTCGCCCTGCACGCGACCGACCTCGACGAGGCCGCGGTGGCCTGCGCGGCGCGCAACGTCGCGGCGATCGGCGGCAAGGTGCACCACGGCGACCTCTTCGCGGCGTTGCCGCAGGCGCTGCGGGGCCGGGTCGACCTGGTGGTCGCCAACGCGCCCTACGTGCCGACCGGCGACCTCGGCCTGCTGCCACCCGAGGCTCGCGACCACGAGCCCGAGAGCGCCCTCGATGGTGGCCCGGACGGACTCGACGTCCAGCGCCGGATCGCCCGGGCGGCACCGGCATGGCTGGCGGCGTCGGGTCTCCTGCTGGTCGAGACCAGCGTCCGCCAGGCCCCCGAGTCGGCCCGCATCCTGGCCGAGGCGGGCCTGGTCGCCACGATCCGGCACTCCGATGCCCACGACGCCACGGTGGTGGTCGGGTCCTGGGAGCGGTGAAACGCCCGCACCGCCGACCCGATCGGGCCGGCGGTGCGTGACGGAGGCGGGGCCGAGTGCGGTCCCCGCCGGCGAGTCAGGAGTCCCCGCCTGCCTGCTCCACCTGCCAGTCGTGCAGGTCGCCGAGCTTGTCCGACAGGCCACGGTCGACGGCGTGGGCCATGCCCGACGCCGACGTCAGCAGCAGAGCGGACAACTCGTGGTCACCGGCGAGCGCCGCGGCGTGGGCCGCGTCCAGGCGGGTCTGGATCCGGGGGACCAGGACCCGGTTCGGGCCACGCTGCCCGGTGTCCGCCGAGGCGAGCAGTTCGTCCACCTCGCGGAAGCTGATGCAGTCCGAGGCGTCACCGGCAACACCGGCGGTCCACTCGATCCCGCCCAGGACGTGGGCGAGGAACGCCGGGTCGACGTAGGAGGCCTCGGTGTGTCCGGCGCCCTCGTACCACGACCGGCCACCCTCGAAGTTCTGGCACCAGTTGAGGGGGTGGTCGGCACCCATCGTGCCGCCGCCGGGGCTGTAGGTGGACTCGTCGAGCGTGATCAGGACGTGGACGTCCTCACGCGGGTTGGTCGTGAAGTTGTACCACTCGTCGTAGCGCACCCAGTCGCTCGGGAGCATCTGGGTCGACGGGTGGGTCTGGTCCTCCACGACCATCGTGGCGGTCTGCTGCCGGGGGTGGTTGCGGAAGCGCGCGCCGCCACCGCTCATGGCGCTGTACCACGGGACGGTGTGCATGGTGTCGGTCGCGGCGTGCAGCCCGACGAACCCACCGCCATTGCGGATGTAGCCCTGGAACGCCGCCAACTCGGCGTCGTCGAGCAGGCGCGGGGTGTCAGGGTTCAGGCTGTTGGTGTTGTCGACCGGCGACACGAAGACGATCGTGGCATACCTGGCCAGGTCCTGGGCGCTGGTGAACGGCGTGCTGGTCAGCGTCAGGTCGGGCTGGCCCGGGGAGCCGGGACCCCACCACCCACCGGAGTCGTTGGGCGGGTCCCAGACGTCGACGCTGAAGCCGTTGTCCTCGCCGAGCGTGATGATGGCGTTGGTGGCCTCGTCGATGCTGGAGTGTCGGAAGCCGAGGGTCTTGCCCACGACCAGCACCTCGTACTCGGCGTCCTGGGCCGTGGCGGGGGACAGCCCGACGGCGGCCACCAGCATCAGCGCGGCGAGCACGGACACCAGGAGTGGTCGGACAGGGACATGGAGAGGTCGTGCATGCATGGCGATCCCATCGAGGACGTCCGGCGCACGATGCACCGGGGGGTTGGACGTCCGTCCATCGGGGACCACCAGCGGCGGCCTGCCGACGGACGACCCAACGAACCTAACAAACTTCTGGCGGCTGTCAACGCCCGACGGTCGTGCTTCGTTCGTTCGCCCGACGAAAGGCGCGAAACCCGCGACCACGTCGGCCGTGGCGGGCGAGGCGGCGGGGCGGGCGGACTAGGGTCGCCGGCATGGGCATGCCGACGGTGGTGGACGATCGACTGGTGTTCGTGGTCGCCGACCCCGACCACCACCTGCGCATGGTGCAGTTGACGGTCGACGACGACCTGGTGGACGACCACCGGTTCCGACGGACGACCACCGGCTGGAGCCTGGTCGTGCCGCGACCACCCGTGCACCGCATCGAGTACCGCCTGCTGGTGACCGACGACCACGGCGACACCGACGTGATCCTGGACCCGGCCAATCCGCATGCGGTCGCCACCGCCTTCGGCCGCCGCAGCGTCGCCCTCCTCCCGGAGTACGTGGTGCCGGCCTGGCTCACCGAGCCGGCCGTGGTGGCCCACCGCGCCCACCACGAGGTGGCGACACCGGTCGGCGCGGTCCCGGTGACCACCTGGTGTCCCGTCGACCTGCCCGCGACGACGCCCGCGCCACTGCTGGTGGTGCACGACGGTCCCGAGTACGACGACCTCGCCAGCCTCGGCCAGTGGGCCGGCGCCGCGATCGCCGCCGGTCGCCTCCCCCGCTTCCGCATGGCCCTCCTGCGACCGGTCGCCCGGGACGAGTGGTACGCCGCGAACCCGGACTGGCCCGCCGCCGTCGCGGCCGTGGTCGCGACCGTGGACGCCGACCACGCCCGGCGCGGGACCGTGGTCACCATGGGCGCGAGCCTGGGGGGCCTGGCGGCCCTGCAGGTGGCCCGGCGGGGGGTCGTGGACGCCACCGGCGTGTTCAGCCAGTCCGGGTCGTTCTTCCGCCCGCAGCTGGACCCACAGGAGTCGGACTACCCGTGGTTCGACCGCATCGCCACCTGGGTGGCGGCAGTTGCCCCAGCCCAGGACCCGGGCCCGGCCCCAGCACCGGTCCCGGTACCAGTGGCCGGACGGGCGGACGACCATGGCCACCGGCGATCCGGGGCAGCCACCGCCACCGGCGGGCCGGACCGGCTCGACGTGGTGCTGACCTGTGGGACGCACGAGGAGAACCACCCCAACAACGTGGCGATGGTCGACGACCTCGCCGCCGCCGGGCACCGCGTCACCCTCACCTCGCTGCCGGACCTGCACAACTACACGGCCTGGCGGGACGGCCTGGAGCCCGGCCTGGGCGACCTGCTCGCCCGCCAGTGGGGAGATCGACCATGAAGCACCACCACCACGACCTCGCGATCGAGGGTCCCCACTTCGGCGACGGGGCCAGCCTGGCCGTCGAGGTCTACGGCGACTGGGGCCGACCCGTGGTCGTCTTCCCCAGCGAGGCCGGACGGGCCACCGACTTCGCCGACAACGGCATGCTGGACGCCGTGGGCGACCTCGTCGACGGGGGCCGCGCGAAGCTGTACTGCGTGGACTCCATCGACGGCTACTCATGGTCGGACCGGTCCATGGACATCGAGGAACGCGCCCGCCGCCACGGCGCCTACCACCACTGGCTGGTGGACCGACTGCTGCCGCTGGTGGCCCAGGACAGTGCCGGCACCGAACCGCTGGCCGTGGGCGCGAGCCTGGGGGCCTACCACGCCGTCCACCTCACCCTCCAGCGTCCGGACCTGGTCCCGTTGGCGATCGGGCTGTCCGGGAACTACGACGTCGAGGGCTGGCGGTCGTGGGGGGAACCCGGGGAGGCCACCTACTTCACCAACCCGATGGCCTACGTGGCCAACCTGCACGGCGACCACCTCGACTGGCTGCGCGAGCGGGCCAGCCTGTTGCTGGTCGTGGGCCAGGGTGCGTGGGAGGTCGACCCGACCGGGTCGCTGCCGTCGACGCGCCGGTTCGCCGAACTGCTCGCCGATCGGGGCCTGCGCCACGAACTCGACGTGTGGGGCCACGACAGCGCACACGACTGGCCGTGGTGGCGGCGCCAGCTGGCCCACCACCTCCCCCGCTTCTGCTGACCCCGGCCGACCCCCCTGCCGACGACGGTCGACCCGACCGACCCCGAACCGCCCACCGACGAACACGAGGAGCACCACGTTGTCCGAGCCCACCGAGCACCTCGTCGGCCTGCTGCTGGGGACCGAGGAGGACTGGCCCCGAGCGTTCGAGACCATCGCCGATGGCCTGGGCGTGTTCACCCACGACGGTCAGGACCACCGACTGACGACGGAACGCGTGCGGATCGAGCCGTTCTCGCTGCGCGATCCCGCCCGCCACGACCTCGTCATCGACCGGCTGGCGTACTGGTACTACCACCCACGCGAGTGGCTCAAGAAGGTCGCGTTGATGGACGACGTCTACCTCCTCAACTCGCCCTTCACGTTCCAGTCGATGGAGAAGCACGCGGCCTACTGCGCCATGATCCGGCTCGGACTGCACGTCCCCGAGACCGTGCTGGTCCCCTACAAGAACCCGGTCGACAACCCCCGCTGGCCCTACACCGCCGACCGCTACAACGAGCCGTTCGACCTGCACGCGATCGCCGACGACCTCGGCTACCCGCTGTTCATGAAGCCCTTCGACGGCGGGGGCTGGCGCGGGGTCTCGCGTGTCACCGATGCCACGGAGCTGGACGCCGCCTACGACGAGTCCGGCGAGATGCTCATGCACCTGCAGGAGGCGATCGATCCCTACGACGTGTTCGTCCGGGCGCTCACGATCGGCCCCGAGACGATGGTGATGAAGTTCCGCCCCGACGAACCGATGCACGATCGCTACGAGGTCGCCCACGACTTCCTGGCCCCGGGTGTCGGCGAGGACGCCGTGTCCATCGCCCGCACCGTCAACGCCTTCTTCCGATGGGAGTTCAACTCCTGCGAGATGCTGGTCCGTGGCGACGAGGTGCTGCCGATCGACTATGCCAACGCCTGCCCGGACGTGGCCGTCACGTCGCTGCACTACTACTTCCCGTGGGCGATGACCGCGCTGGTGCGGTGGTCGGCGTACTGCGTGGCCACCGGGCGTCGGATGCGCGCCCACGCCGACCCCGGGCCCTGGTTCGCCATCGCCGACGACCCCGACCGCACCCCCGACGACCGGCTGGCCGCCTACCGGGTCCTGGCCGACGACCACTTCGAGGCCGACCGCTACGCCGAGTTCTGCGACACGTCGATGCCCGACCTCGACGAGCGCGTCCACGACTGGGTGTCGTCGGACGACTTCGACGACCTGCTGGTGCGCACGGTCCGTGCGACCTACCCCGAGCACGAGCACGAGCGCTTCCTCGGCCACTTCCGCGGCCTGCTCGACCTGTGGCGCTCCGACCAGGCCACGACCCCCGCCTGACGCGGCGAACCTGCCGTCCGGGCCACGCCACGACGGGCCCTGGATGGCGCCCGGCCCGCCGACGCCGTGGGGAGTCGTGCACGGGCTCGCGCCCGGCCGTCTCACCAGTCGACGAGGCGCCAGATCTCGGGGCTGGTCGTCGCGGACTCCCCGACACCGGCGAAGCGCTCCGCCGCCTCGGCCTGGAGGGCGATCGCCTCGGTGGCCAGGACGATGGCCTCCGTCGTGGCGCCGTCCTCGCCCAGGCGCCGACATCAGCGAACGGGTGGGTGCGGTGGTCAGCCGCACGCTCGCACCGACCACCGTCGCCGTGTGGCGGCCACCGGCCTCGCCGCGGCCCCGGTGACGGCCCACGGTGGGCCAGTCCGTGTCGGAATTCGCCGCGAAACCCGCTGCGAGCTACGACGTGGCGCGATGTCGGGTGCCGGTCTCGGCACGGTGGTCGGCGATGAGGATCGTGCTCAGGAGGCGTCGCCGACGGCCGGGGGCGGGTGGCAGGTCGGTGCGACGCGCCACGACGGCGCGGAGGTCGCCGACGAGGTCGTCGACCTCGGCGTCGGTGAGCCACAACGGGGTCTGGCGGTAGCCGACACGGTCCTGCTCCAGGTCGATGCCGTCGTCGTCGAGGTAGGCGGCCATGTCGGCCAGCAGCGTGGCGACGAAGGTCGTGAACCACCGCATGTGGGTCGGTGGATCGACGCCCTGGACGTCGTCGGCGTCCAGCGAGGCGGCCCCCTCGACGACGGCGAAGGTGCGTTCGACGCTGCCCCGGACCTGGCGCCGGTCCACGACCTCGATGAGGCCAGCGTCCTCGAGCGCGGACATGTGGCGATACAGCGTCGCCTGTGCGACGTCGGCGAGGACCTGCTGGACCTGGGCCGTCGTCATCGGCCGCTGCACGAGCGTCTGGACGATCCGCAAGCGGACCGGGTGCAGGAGAGCATCGCCGTGCAGTGCGTTCATGAGGTTCTCCTGTGGAAGGCCGGCAGCCGAGTCGTGCCGACACCGCCAAGTTCTCGTTCCTGCGAACGTTCTCAGATATGATAGTATCGCCAAATCCTCGGAAGACACTGCCATGACCTCGTCCACCCTCAGGTTCGACTCCGGTCCGCTGTCGCTGGTCGGCAGCCTGCGTCGAGCAGATCCGTCCGCTGCTGGGCCGGGCGGGAGCGCGGCGTTGCTCATCAGCGGGTCCGGGCCGCTCGACCGGGACTCCAACTCGCGCCAGCTCGACATCGGCGTCATGCGACAGGTTGCCGAGCGGCTCGCCCACGACGGGATCACGTCGCTGCGCTACGACAAGCGCGGCGTCGGCGAGAGCGACGGGGACTTCCATGCCGCCGGGTTCCACGACAACGTCGACGATGCGCGTGCCGCCCTCGACGCACTGCGGGCACAGCCCGGTGTCGACCCGAGTGGGATCGTGCTGGTCGGTCACAGCGAGGGGGCCAACATCGCGGTGGAGGTCGCTGCCAGCGACGACCGGCTCGCCGGGGTCGTGCTGCTGGCTGGCTCGTCGACGGATGGCGAGGTCGTCCTGCGCGAGCAGGCCGTTGCCGTGGCCGGGGCGCTGCCGGCCCCGGTCCGGTGGCTGTTGAAGGTGCTGCGCCAGGACGTCGCAGCGACGCAGGACAAGCGCCTCGCACGGCTGCGCGCAACGACCCGGGACACCGTCCGGATGCAGTTGGTCAAGGTGAACGCGAAGTGGTTCCGCGAGTTCCTCGACCACGACCCGTCCCAGTCACTGGCCACCATCGCCGCACCGGTGCTCGTGATCGCTGGCACCAAGGACATCCAGGTCGCACCCCACCACGCGGTCCGCATCGGCGAACTGCTCGACGGCTGGGCCAGGGTCGAGGTGGTCGACGACATGAACCACCTGCTGCGTCACGAACCGGGACCGCCGAGCGTGCGCACCTACCGCAAGCAGGCGAAGCAGCCCGTGATGCCCGAACTGCTCGACCTCGTCGCCGCGTTCTGTTCGCAACCCGCCGCGCAGCGCACGCCGGGGCCCCGTCCCTGATGGCAACGGGGGTCCGCTCGACTCGTGGCTCTGGTCCTTGCCCGCACCCTCCCCGACCAGTCGCGACCCGCCTCGCGGTGACGCAACGATGGAGGTGGACGAGACCCTCACCCGATGGACGCTGTCACTGCCCTGAGCAGGCCGTCACGAGGTCAGTCGTCGCGAACGGGCCCGGACGCGCCTCCGTTGCCCGCGCTTCAGGGGAAACGGGACCCCACCGCACAGCCGCCGACATCGCCGTCCCGCGGGAGCACGTGAGGGCGTCGCTCGTCGCCGGGTCAGGCGGGCTCGAGGGCGGCGCACCAGGTCGCGACGTGGTCGACGGCTGCGGCTGCGGCGGGGAAGGTGGTGAACAGGCGGAAGAACCCGTGGGGCATGCCCAGCCAGCGGGAGGCGACCACGTCCACACCGACGGCCTGCAGGTCGTCGGCCAGCGCCTCGCCCTCGGCCCGCAGGACGTCGTGCTCGGCGGTCAGCACCAGCGTGGGGGGCAGTCCGGCCAGGTCGGCCGTCGTCGGGTCGACCTCGGCCGGTGCCACCGCCGTGTCGGCGTCGCCCAGGAACTGGTCCCAGTACCAACGCATGGCCTCGGCGGACAGGCCCTCGGCGGTGCCGACGGCGTCGTCGAGGTGGTCCAGCGCCGCCCGACGCACAACGGGGTAGACCAGCGCCTGCCCGGCCAACGGTCGACCCGCGTCCCGGGCGCGGCGCGCCAGCACCAGGGCGAGGAAGCCGCCCGCGGAGTCCCCCGCCACCACCAGTCGGGCCGGGTCGACGTCGAACCCGCCCTCGCCGGACGCCAGCGCGGCCAACACCGCGTCCCCGTCGTCGATCGCGTCCGGCCAGGCCGCCTCGGGCGCCAGCCGGTAGTCCACCGACACCACGACCATCCCGGACCGGTCGGCCAGCCGACGACACGTCGCGTCGGCCGTGTCGAGGCTGCCGAAGACCCACCCTCCCCCGTGGAGGTACACGATCGCCCCAAGGATCTCGCCGGGCTCCGCGGGCACGCCATGCGGGACGTAGTGCCGCGTCGCCACACCAGCGACCTCCCGGTCCGACACGGCCGCGACGTCGACCGGCGTGCCGGCGGCGTCGGGGGCCTCGCGGTCGCGCTGGGCCCGCTCCACCACGACCTGGTCGGGGGTCGGCGGGACGAACGGCTCACCGGGCTCGGCGGCGGGGTGCAGGTGCACGGCGGACCTCCTCGGGCGTGTCCGGGCCAGTGCGGCCGGGGCCGTTCGGCGTCGGCCGTTCGGACCGGTGACGGGTGTCGCGCCGGACCATACGGTGCGAAGCACGACGATGTCCGCCGTACGCGATCAACGAGGACGACATGGCTGACTCCCCGAACACCGACAAGGCACGAGGCAAGGTCAAGGAAGCCGCCGGCAAGGCGACCGACGACGACAACCTCGAGCAGCAGGGCAAGAACGACCAGGCCAAGGGCTCCGTCAAGGACGCCGGGCGCAAGGTCAAGGACGCGGTGACCGGCAAGGACTGAGCCACGTCCGCACGACACGCGCGAACGCCGCGACCGTTTCCGGTCGCGGCGTTCGTCGTGCAGCGGGTGGAAGACCCGTCGCATGGGATCAGGTCGGCGTCAGTGGGTCCGGCGGCCGCGCCGGAACCAGCGACGGGTGGTCGCGGGCTCGTCGCGGCGGTCGCCGGCGAGGCGCAGGAGGTCGTCGCGGTAGGCGTCGACCAGTTCGGGCGTGATCGGAGTGGACATCACGGCTCCTTGAGATTGTTGTGGACGGATGGCAACACTGCGCAGCATCGTGTCGCCACGCCGCCGCCGATGCGCGATGATTGCGTTGTCGCGACAACCTTCGCGCCAGCACCCCGACACCCCGCCCAGCCCCACCTGACCCCCCCTCGGGAGAGCGATGCCCGTCACGATCCACCTGCCCGACCCGGACCCCCGGCGCCTCCAGCCGACGCTGTCGCCGCTGGCCGAGCTGAGCGCAGCCCTGCACGTGCTGACCAGTCCGGGACACCACCTGTTCCTGGCGGACTGGCGCGAGCGCGTGCAGGCGACGATCGCACCCGCGCTGGCCGCCGACCTCGACGACCTCGCGTTCCTGTGGGACGGCTACCGCGCCAACTTCTTCCTGCTGGACCAGCCCGGTCTCCCCGCCGTGCGCACGCTCGACGACGAGCTCGCGGTGCTCGCCGGCCTGGCCCCCGACGCCTTCGCCACCGAGGCGCTGCAGCCGCTGGGCACCCGGCGGGGCGAGCCCCTGGCCGCCGGACGGACCCCCGGTGAGGGCAGCGACCAGCTCCTCGCCCACGCCCGCGCCCGCGGAGGCCGCGCCGAGGCCACCGCCGTCACGCTGCTGTCCACGCCCGCCGACGTACGCGACCACCTGGTCGAGGTCCTGTCGGCGGTGCGCGTGGCGTTCTTCGACGACGAGTGGGCCGGCCTGCGCCCCAGCCTGCACCAGGCGGTCGAGGCCGCCCGCACGATCCTGGCCACGCGTGGCGCGGTCGAGCTGCTCGCCGGGCTCGGACACGGACTGCACCGGGTCGACGACCGGACCGTCAGCGTCGACAAGACGTGGGACGCCGGCATGGTCGTGGACGGCGACCGCCGGCTGCTGGTCCTGCCGAGCCTGCTGTGCCACCCGCACGTCCTGGTGCAGCCCAACCCCGTGTGGCCCTACGCGGTCCAGTACCCGGTCCACCGACGCGCGCCGACCCGAGCGCTGCCACCCCTGGAGGTGACCGAGCGACGGCTGGAGGCGCTGGCCGACCCCAGTCGCCGCGAGCTGGTCGCGCTGCTGGCCAACGAGGACCGCTCCACCCAGGAGCTGGCCGGCCTGTCCGGGCTGACGCCCCCGACGGTCTCGCGCCACCTCGGGGTCCTGCGCGAGGCCGGACTGGTGCAGGTGCGCCAGCAGGGCCACTTCCGCCTCCACCACCTCGACCTCGAAGCGGTCAGTGGACTCGGCCAGGCCCTGGTCGCCAGCCTGCTGCGCTGACCTCGGCCCTCGAGCTCGTCCGACCGACGTGGGCCTGGTCCGGGGACTCAGTCCCGGGGCGCGTCCTCGCCGACACTGCCGTCGATGGCCTCCCGCAGGAGGTCGGCGTGGCCGTTGTGGCGCGCGGTCTCCTCGATCATGTGGGCCAGGATCCAGCGCAGCGTCGGGGGCGCCGGCCAGCCATCCAGCATGCGCTCGGCGGTCTGGTCCAGCGACGGTGTCGCCGCGACGATCCCCCGGCTGCGTTCGCAGGCCGTGTCGTAGGCGGCCAGCAACTCGTCGGGGTCGTCGTCGACGGCCGAGTGGAACTCCCAGTCCTCCTCGGCCTCCGGTCCGTAGATCCTGCTCAACCACGGTTCCTCGGGCATCAGCCCCTGGAAGACCCACGCGAACCAGTCCTGCTCGACCCGCGTCATGTGCTTGACGATGCCCGCCAGGTGCAGGCTGGACGCGGCGACGCTGCCGGGGCCCCATCGTGACCGGGAGTCCGGCCAGTTGCCGTCCGCATGGAGGGTGTCCGTTGGCCAGCGCGACCACTCGACTGCTGGCGGCCCGCGACCTGCTGCCCGGGCAGCGCTGGGTCACGGCCGACGACCTCGTCATGGCCCCGGACGTCTCCGAGCGCACGGCCCGGCGCGACCTCGGCCCACGCGGAGGCGCTCGATCGAGCCGGGATCCTGGTCGCGTTGCAACGAACGTGTTGACGTCGGCACCCCGAGGCAACTAAGACGGGTGGTGACACCTCCCCCCATGATCGGACATCTCCCAGGGTCGCTGTCCGTTCAGCGGGTTCGTTCGTCTCGACCGTCGCCAGGCCACCACGAGGTCGCCGGGTGACACGGTCTCCAGGGGAATCAGCTCCACCTCGCCTCGCCTCACTGGCGGGCCATCTGGCCCTGCCGTGTCCGAGGCGTGTCCGGGACTCGACTCGCAGCACCACCTGGCCGGACCATCCGTCCCGGTCCGTCCATGATTCGCCCACGCCGGAGTTCCCATGCCAGTCGCCGCCACCGCACACACCCTTGCCGAGTTCCAACTCCACCTGATCGGGACCTGGGGCAACGCCTCGCTGACCGACGATCCGAACGGACCGGGATCCGTGCAGGACCCGCTGTCCTACAACGTCATGCCGTTGCCCCAGAAGACACCGCAGGGCGACCAGGACACCGGGTACATCCTGAAGAACTCGACCTTCTGCGAGTCCACTGTCTTCGACGGTGACGGCGGGGTGGCCATCCCCACGACCGCCCCGAACCGCGGGTTCTCCACGCTGCAACTGCCCACGGCGGTCTACTACCGACAGCACGTGATGTTCGCCCAGGGGCCGGGCGCGGCCGGACCCGGGGACCACACCGTCCACACCGAGAACGGGTCCTGGCTGCACCTGCTCAGCGGGGACCCGCTGGTCGGGCCCTACGAGCCCCTGGTGGTCTCTGGCCACGACGACCAGCCCACCGACATCACCATCGCCAAGCAGATGTCGGTCCCGCACGGCAACTCGATCCTGGCCCTGGGGACGTTCGACACCATCGCCGGCACGCTGACGATCCCCGACGCGCCGACCCCGACCCTGCCCGTGGGCGTGGACACCACGCCCTACACCACGCTGCTGGACCAACCCGACGACTACCAGAATCCCGAGCCCGACTGGACGGCCAATCCCCGGCTGCCCCTGCAGCAGGCCGTCCCGCTCATCGGTCCTGACCAGACCATCCACTGGCAGGTGACGACACGGTTCGTGCCCGGTGGCCAGGGCGCGGTGGTCAACATCCCGTTCGAGGACCGGGCCGCGAAGGTGATCGACTACGGCGCCGAGTACTGGCTGATGTCGAGCGACGGCGGCCACAGCTACGACCATCTCGCCTACACCCAGGAGATCCGACTGTCGCTGCTGCTCGCGGACGGCCACCACGAGTTCCCGCACGTCACGAGCAACGTCGTCACCAGGACGACGACGGGGCAGGTGCCCCAGTGAGCCCCCTCCACACGCTGTCCCACGTCGACCTCCCCGACCACGTCCAGACCGTCCTGCAGGCCAGGCGCGTGGTCCCGCCCGCGCCCGTCGCCGGTGCCTGGACGGTGCACGACCTCCGCGACCACCTGCAGTTCGCCGTGGACGTCGAGCACTACACGATTCCCTACTACATGGCGGCCTGGTTCTCGATCCGCGACCAGGCCGCCGAGGCCGCCCGGCTGATCAAGACCGTGGTGAACCAGGAGATGCTGCACCTGCAGTGCGCAGCGAACCTCCTCAACGCGTTCGGGGGCCACGTCAAGCTCGCACCGCCGATCTACGACGGCATCATCCCCCACCTGGACTTCGCGCTCGACGACCCGGACCCGACCACGATCTTCTCGCCATGGAGCGCCGAGATCGGGCCGCTGGACACGTGGCGGCTCAACACCATGTGCATCATCGAGTACCCGGAATGGACCGAGCCGGGCGCGATCGGGATCGACGACATCGACGGCGACGCGGCCGACGACGACCGCTACGGCTCCATCGGGGCGCTCTACCACGCCATCGCCGAGCGGGTCCGACACTTCGGGGGCGACCTCGAGCCCGGGCGCAACCAGGTCGACCTGTTCGGGGACTTCTACCCCGACGCCCACCTCACCGTGACGGCTGCCGGTGACGACGGGCTCGACCAGGTGGACGAACTGATGCAGATCATCGTGACGCAGGGAGAGGGCCAGTCCTCGGCCGACGACGGTGTCCCCGAGCGCTTCCAGAACCAGGCCGACGACCTCCAGCCGGCCTTCGACCACTACGACAAGTTCACCTACCTGCGGGGCCAACCCCTGCCCGAGGTGTACGACCCCCTGCTGGAGCCGCCCAGTCGAGGGGCCGACGCCCAGCGACACCTGCTGGTCCAGTACGCCGACCTGCTCACGCAGATGACCGACCTGTTTCGGGGCGGCAGGCCGGACGGGTTCGCCACCTCCATGTTCTCGGTCGGGGCCGCCATCACCGAGTGCTGGCGGCAGGGCGTCGTCCCGGCCTTCGGGCTGGCCACCACGACCCGGGAGGGCTGACCCATGGACCAGCCACTCCTGCGGATCCATCCGAGCATCGGGCTGTCACGCGTGGGCAACAGTCCCGAGCACTACCTCGCCCCCGAGACCATCGCCGCGCTCCCGCGACCGGACGATCCCGACGACCCGACCACCGGCGGCCTGCCGATCAGGACCGGGACCGAGTCCGACCTGATCGGCGACGGCGACCTGCGCGACGCCGACGGGGCACTCAAGCGCCAGGGCGCGCGCTTCCGGATCTTCCACTACCCCCCCGAGGCCGTCGGGCAGTACCCGGCACCCGGGGCCGAGGAGGTCACCGTCGGCGCCACCATCGACGGTCGGGTGGTGGCCGACATCCTGTGGACCGTGCACGTCGCCAACAAGAAGGCCGCGTCGTTCATCTCCGACGACGACCACGGGGTCCACGCCTACGAGCATGGCCAGACCCCGGTCCTGCGCAACCTCGAGGAGGGCCTGGACCCGTCCAATGCCCAACGCCTGCGACGCCTGGTCATCGACCCCGGTCCACGGGCGGTCCGTGCCACCGACGACGACTCCGTGCCGTTCACGGCCGACCACGTCGCGAGCCACGTGGTCGGCGACCACGTCGAGACCATCCCGAACTACCCCTGCTCGTTCCCCGGCGGGTCCTTCACCGACCTCGACGAGCCGGCCGGCCCCATCGACACCCTCGGCGAACTCCGGACCGACGACCGGGGACGCCTGGTCGTGACTGGCGGCAGGGGCCGAGCCGTCGGCTGGCACAACGCCCCGGACGGTGGGCCGCCGGACCTGCTCGGGCCCGTCAACAACGACAACTGGTTCGACGACACGTCGGACGGACCGGTCACGGCCACGATCGTGTTCGACGACGGCTCCACCGCCGGCGTCCACGGCGCCTGGGTCATCACCACCGACCCCAGCTACGCACCGCAGACGCTCAACGTCGTGTCGCTGTGGGACGAGGCCTACGACACCTTCGTGCGCCAGCTCGACCTCGATCCCCGGATCTGCGTGGACGGGACGTTGGACCGGGACTTCCGCCCGGCCTTCGACGACCACGTCCACCCGTTCTTCCAGGCGGCCGCACAGCAGCAGTGGAACACCTTCCTGCCGCGCATCGCGGTCCAGGCCCACCAGGCGGTCGGTGCCATCACCGCCGACAACGACCCGGCCACGACGATCATGGCCGGGCTCGCCTTCATCCGCCAGCCCGACACCGGCGACGAACACAGCTGGCGGTCGACGCCGTCACAGGTCGGGGCGCCGCTGATGCCGTTGTCCCTGGGCGACTCCAGCCTGGCCGGTGGCAAGCCGTTCCTGACCCCCACGGTGCTCCAGTACTTCCTGCTCGAGCAGTGGGCGGACGGCCGCTACGACGCGACGGCCCCGGTCCCGCTCGGCCCCGGCGAGTACCTCGACCGGGCCGCCCTGCAGAACTGCCTCGGTGGCCGCTTCAGCCCCGGCATCGACATCGGGTTCGTGATCCGGGAGCCGGAGATGTACGCCGACTGGACGACCGGGGCCGGCCCGTTCCGGATCCGGCACGCACCGCTTCACTACGCCGAGGTGGCCGAGCGGCCCCACGGGCCCTTCCTGTCGCTGGGCTGGCTGCCACGCCATCCCGAGGTGATGGACCTCGGGCTCGAACCCGGCGACCTGTCGAAGTTCCTCGCCCTGCCGTGGCACGCCGACTACAACTCCTGCGCCATCCACCAGACGTCGCCGAACGACCTCGACTCCAACACCCTGTACTGGTCCTGGCCCGGCCAGCGACCGGTGACGGTGTACGTCGCCGCGGACGTCGACCCGGACACCGCGGCGCTGCCGCGCCAGCGCTACTCGGTCCGCGGCCCCGGCACGATGCCCGGCTCCAACAGCCCGAGCGACGGTGCGGACATGGCCAACGCCGGGCGCTTCTGGGACTACCGCCAGATGCTCACGGACTGGCACCGGATCGGGACCGTGGTGCAGGCGACCATCATCGAGGACGGCACCTACCCCGACGACGTCTACCTCGAGGTGGCGAGCCTGCTGCCCGACGACGACCCGGACGCTCCCGACCAGGCCGACCCGCATCCGTGGCCGCTGATCGGGGGCGACGGGACCGCGCGTCGGACCGACACGTGACCGACACCGTCGCCGACGTGGCCGTGGTCGGCGGCGGACCGGCGGGGGCGGCCACGGCGATCGCGCTGCGACGCACCGGGGTCGAGCGCGTCGTCCTCGTCGACGCCGGCGACCCCGCAAGCGCCGGCGTCGGGGACCGCATCGGGGAGAGCATCCCGCCCGACACCCGTCTCCTGTTCCGCGACCTCGGGCTCCTCGAGGCCTTCCTGGAGGAGGGACACCTGCCGTCACGGGGCAGTTGCTCGGCCTGGGGATCGCCGGTGCTGGGCCACCACGACGCGATCGTGAGTCCCCACGGGCACGGCTGGCACCTCGACCGGCAGCGCTTCGACCGCTGGCTGCTGGCGGCGGCCGTCGACCAGGGTGTCCAGGTCCACCCACACACCCGCTTCCGCGGGCTGCGGCAGGGAGCTGCCGACCGTCCGATTCGGCTTCGCGTGACCGCGGACCGATCGCCGGTGTCGACCGTCGCCTGCCGGTTCGTGGTGGACGCGACCGGACGACGCAGCGTGCTGGCCCGCCGGCTCGGCGCGCGGCGACGGGTCGAGGCGTCCCTGGTCTGCGTCGCGGGATGGCTCGACGGGACCGACTGGGCCAGCAGCCTGACCATGCTGGAGGCGGTCCCCTACGGCTGGTGGTACCTCGCCCGAGTGCCCGACGGGAGGGTCGCCGTGCTGGTCGCGAGCGACGGGCCGGGGATCCGCGAGCGTGGCCTGGCCGACCCCGACGGCTGGAGGCAGGCGCTGGCCGCAACGAACCACGTGGGTCCGGCCGTGGCCGCCGGTCGGCTGCACGCGGGGCGCGTCCGGGCGTCGGTGGCGCCGGTGTCCCTGCTCGACCCCCCGGCAGGGCCCGGGTGGCTGGCCGTCGGCGACGCCGCGATCGCCCACGACCCCGTGGCCGCCCGCGGGATCCACACGGCGCTCGCGGGCGGCATCCACGCCGCCGGGGCGATCGGTCGCTGGTTGGGTGGCGACCCCGGCGGGCTGGTCGACCACGGTGTCGACCAGGTCCAAGGCTTCCTCGCCCACCTCCGACAGCGCGACCAGCTCTACGCGCTGGAGCAGCGCTGGCCGACGGCGGGCTTCTGGCAGCGCCGGGGCACGCGGCTGGCACCGGCCACGCGCGATGTCCCGCCGTCTTCGGGCGACGCCTCCTCACGCGTTCGGACCGCGGTGGGGTGACCTCCCTGGCGTGGACGGCGCGCCGGGGGAGCGAGTAGCGTGCATCGGACCATGACTGACACCGCGCTCACCTCCCTGACCTTCCCCGTCACGCCCTCCCCGGCCCCGACGCCGGCCGCCGCACGCGAGGCCGTCCTTGCGGATCCGGGTTTCGGGAAGCACTTCTCGGACCACATGGCCGTGGCCACGTGGACCCTCGACCAGGGGTGGCACGACGACCAGGTCCGGGCCTACGGGCCCATCAGCCTCGACCCGGCCGCGGCGGTGTTCCACTACGCCCAGGAGATCTTCGAGGGCCTGAAGGCCTACCGGCATGCGGACGGGTCGATCTGGTCCTTCCGGCCCGAGGCCAACGCCGACCGCCTGAACCGGTCCGCACGACGCATGGCCCTGCCGGAACTGCCCGACGGCGCCTTCCTGGCATCGCTGCGCGCGTTGATCGGGACCGACCGCGACTGGGTGCCGTCGCTGGAGGAGTCCAGCCTCTACATCCGACCCTTCATGATCGCCAGCGAGACCTTCCTGGGCGTGCGACCCGCCCAGCGGGTCGCCTACCACGTCATCACCTCGCCGGTCGGCGCCTACTTCGCCTCCGGTCCGGCCCCGGTCAGCATCTGGTTGTCCCGGGACTACACCCGCGCCGCACCGGGCGGGACCGGCGCCGCCAAGTGCGGTGGCAACTACGCCGCCAGCCTCGCTGCCCAGCAGGAGGCCACGGCCCACGGCTGCGCCCAGGTGTGCTTCCTTGACGCCACCGAGGGGCGCTGGGTCGAGGAGCTGGGGGGGATGAACCTGTTCTTCGTGCACGCCGACGGGTCGCTGGTCACGCCGGCGCTGACGGGGACGATCCTGGAGGGCATCACGCGCCAGTCGGTCATCACGTTGGCACGCGAGGCCGGCCACGAGGTCACCGAGCGCCCGGTCTCGATCGACGAATGGGTCGACGGCGTCGCGTCCGGGGACATCACCGAGGTGTTCGCCTGCGGGACCGCGGCCGTGGTCACCCCGCTGGGCACGCTCCGGGACGGCGACCGCACGATCACGATGGGCGACGGTGTCACCGCCGGCGAGGTGACCATGGCCATCCGTCGCCAGCTGGTCGACATCCAGTACGGCCACGCCGACGATCCGCACGGCTGGATGACCCAGCTCGCGTGAGCGCGGCGATCCCCGAGCCGACGACGTCCGACCTCGCCGAGCGGGTCCGGTCGCTGCTGGCGACCCGAGACGACGTCACCGAGTCCCGGCTGGTCGGCGGCGGACGGGGCTTCATGGTCGCCGGCCACCTGTGCTGTGGCGCGTCCGGACGGGGCCTGACCGTGCGCGTCGGTGCCGACGCCATGGCGGACGCGGTCGCCCACGACGACGTCGAACCCCTGCGCCTGGGTGGCCGCGCGACCGCGGCCTTCGTGGTGGTCGCCGCGTCGGCCGTGGCCAGCGACGACGACCTCGCGAGGTGGGTGGGTCGCGGGCTGGCACTGGTCGCGACCCTGCCGCGGCGGTCGGACTGACCCATCGCGCCGCCACCCGAGTCGTGCGGGCCTGCCCACCATCGACCGCGCTCGGCCGGCCGGCCCACCCGACGTCGGTGGTGGTCGGGGGACGTAGGCTGGCCGGCGGATCGAGCCACATCGGAGGACACGTGACGGATCCAGTGGCCAGCGACCCGTCCCGGCAGACACGCCCGGGGACGGGGCTGCCGACGACCTCGGTCGTGCTGGCGTCTGCCCCGGTCGCCGCCGTCGCGCGGGTGGCGCTGGACGGGCCCGGTGACGATGCGGCCACGATCGATGCCTGACGTCCCGGACGGGGACCCGACGCTGGTCGGCTGGCGCGAGTGGGTGTCGCTGCCGGCCTGGGACGTGGCATGGGTCAAGGCCAAGGTCGACACCGGGGCCCGAACGTCGTCGCTGCATGCCTGGGACCTGGCCACCTTCGACCGTGGCGGGGCACCGTGGGTGCGGTTCGCGATCCACCCCTGGCAGGACTCCGACCGCGACGAGGTGCAGGTCGAGGCCCCGCTGGTGGACCACCGCGAGGTGCGTTCCTCCAGCGGTGCCGCCGAGCCCCGTCCCGTGGTCCGCACCGAGCTGTCACTGGCCGGACGCCTCGTGGCCGCCGAGGTGACGCTGGCCCGCCGCGACGAGATGGGGTTCCGCATGCTGGTCGGACGCGAGGCCCTGCGCGGGCGGTTCCTGGTCGACCCGGAGCGCTCCTACCTGGGTGGCAAGCCACCTCGGGCGTTGCGGCGGCCACGATGACGGACCAGGACCTTCCCGAGCCCACCGCCCCCACGTCCGGCCGTCGCTGGCGGCGACGCCGGGCGTCCATCACGATCGCCGGGATGGAGGTGCGTGCGGGCCGCAGCGAGGTCGGCGAGGTCCCGATCCCACGTCTGGTCACCGGCACACCGGTGTCGCTGCCGCTGCGCGTGGTCCACGGCCGTCACGACGGCCCGACGGTGCTGGTGTCGTCGACCATCCATGGCGACGAGATCGGCGGGGTCGAGGTGGTGCGTCGGGTCACCGACCGGGTGGCCCCGGCCGACCTCCACGGGACCCTCCTGCTGGTCCCGATCGTCAACGTCCACGGCTTCCTGACCGGCGACCGCTACCTGCCGGACCGCCGCGACCTCAACCGCTCGTTCCCGGGATCCGCTGGTGGATCGCTGGCGTCACGCATCGCCCACGTGTTCATGCGGGAACTGGTCGCCCACTGCGACGTCGGCGTCGACCTGCACACGGGCTCGGACCACCGCACGAACCTGCCGCAGGTGCGTGGCGACCTCGACGACCCGGCCACCCGCGACCTGGCCGAGGCCTTCGGCGCACCGGTGATGCTCCACGCCCGGGTGCGCGACGGTTCCCTGCGGGCCGCCGGCATCGCGGCCGGTGTGACCATGCTGTTGTTCGAGGGTGGCGAGGCGTTGCGCCTCGACGAGCCGGCCCTGCGGGCCGGCACCGACGGCACCCTGCGGGTCCTGCACCACCTCGGCATGCTGCCCGACCTGGAGCCGCCACCGGTGCCCGTCGACGTCGGCGGCGACCCCGCCCGGCCGATCGCCTGCCGTCGCAGCTCGTGGGTCCGCGCCCGCCGCAGCGGGATCACCTCCCTGGGGGTCGGCCTCGGCGACGTCGTGGCCAAGGGGGATCGCATCGCGGTCATCCGTGATGCCCTCGGTCGGCCGCTCGCCCGGCCGGGCGCCCCGTTCGGCGGCATCGTCATCGGCCACACCCAACATCCCCTCGTCCACCAGGGCGACGCGCTCGTGCACGTCGCCCGCATCGATGCCCCGGAACCAACATGAAACTCGCCATCCTGTCCCGCTCGCCGAACGCCTACAGCACCCGCCGACTCAAGGAGGCCGCCATCGGGCGTGGCCACCGCTGCAAGGTGCTGGACACGATGCGCTTCGCGATCGACCTGTCCGGTGACCAGCCGGACCTGCAGTTCCGTGGTCGCCAGCTGTCCGACCACGACGCCGTCCTGCCCCGCATCGGGGCCTCGGTCACCTACTACGGGTCCGCGGTCGTCCGCCAGTTCGAGCAGATGGACGTGTTCACCCCCAACACCTCCAGCGGGATCACCACCTCACGGGACAAGCTGCGCGCGATGCAGGTGCTGTCGCGTCACGACATCGCGATGCCGGCCACGGCGTTCGTCCGTGACCGCAACGACGTCCTGCCCGCCATCGAGCGCGTCGGTGGCGCACCCGTGGTCATCAAGCTGCTGGAGGGGACCCAGGGCATCGGGGTGATCCTGGCGCCCGACACCAAGGTCGCCGAGGCCATCATCGAGACCCTCCAGTCCACCCGCCAGAACGTCCTGATCCAGCAGTTCATCGCCGAGAGCCGGGGCCGCGACGTCCGTGCGCTCGTGGTCGGCGACCGCGTGGTGGCCGCCATGCGGCGGTCGGCCCAGGGTGACGAGTTCCGCTCCAACGTGCATCGCGGCGGGTCCGTCGAGGCCGTCGAGCTGGACGAGGAGTTCCGGTCCACGGCGGTGCGCTCGGCCCAGATCATGGGGTTGCGGGTCGCCGGTGTCGACATGCTCGAAGGCGACGACGGGCCGTTGGTGATGGAGGTCAACTCCTCGCCGGGCCTGGAGGGCATCGAGGCGGCCACCCGGCTGGACGTCGCGGGGGCCATCATCGACCACATCGACAACCAGGTCGCCTTCCCGGAACTCGACGTGCGCCAGCGGCTGACGGTGTCGACCGGCTACGGGGTCGCGGAACTGTTCGTGCGCGAGGACGCCGACCTGGTCGGCTCCACGCTGGCCGAGTCCGGCCTCCGCGACCGCGACATCACGGTGCTGACGCTGCACCGCGACTCCCACGTGGTCCCCAACCCGCGCCAGTCCCGGGTGCTGGAGGCCGGCGACCGCCTGCTGTGCTTCGGCAAGCTCGAGGAGATGCGCAGCATGATCCCGACCCGCGCCCAGCGCCGTGCCCGCGTCCGCCGCCTCCCCCGCCAGACCACCCCGCCGCCCGACACCACCGCAACCACCACCCCCGACCAGCCCCCCACCTCCTCCCCCGACCGGGCCCCCACCACCTCCCCCGACACCGCGTCCACCACCCCTTCGGGCACCTCCCCGGGGGCCGCCACCGCCTGACCCAGCCCCCACATCCCGATGTGACCCCACCCGGCTGATGTGAACTCCCCCGGGATTCCGGCCCCGTCCACATCACCCGGGACGATCCACATCGGGTCGCGGACTCGACGGGTGGGTCTCGGACTCGACGGTGCGGACTGGGGTGGTCGGTCGACGGTGGGGTGGGGTCGGGGTGGACTCGTGGCGGGCGTGGCGGACGACGATGGGCCACCGCGGATCGCGGTGGCCCATCGGGGGTTTCGGGGAGGTGCGGCCGGTCAGTAGACCTGGCGGGCGTAGTCGTGCATCATCCGGCTGGCGCAGAACTGGGGGCCCAGCGTCATCAGCGATGCGCGCATCATCTCCACCCAGCGGGCCGGGACGCCATCGTCCCCACGGTCGTGGAAGGTCGGCACCACCTGCTGTTCCAGCAGGTCGTAGAGCGCCATGGCGTGCTCGTGGTCCTGGCGGCCGTGGTCGTCGCTGACACTGCCGTCGATGCCCCAGCCGTTGGTGCCGTCGTAGCCCTCGGCCCACCAGCCGTCCAGCACGGACAGGTTGAGGCCACCGTTGAGCACGACCTTCATCCCCGACGTGCCGGACGCCTCCATCGGCGGACGCGGGACGTTGAGCCACACGTCGGCACCGGCGGTCAGCCGGCGACCGATCTCCATGTCGTAGTCCTCGAGGAAGAACACGCGCTCGGCCAGCTCGGGACGCCCGCGGCTGGCGAACAGTTCCCGGACCATGGCCTTGGCCCCGTCGTCCTTGGGGTGGGCCTTGCCGGCGATCAGCAGCTGCACGGGACGGTCGCCCGACATCAGCTTCACGAGCCGGTCGACGTCGCTGGTCAACAGGTACAGGCGCTTGTACCCCGCGACGCGACGGGCGAAGCCCAGCGTCAGCGCGTCCTCGGCCATCCCGGTGATGCCCAGCTGGGCCCACTCCAGGGAGTCGCCGCGGCGCAGGCGGTCCTGGGCGGCGACCTCGCGGGCCCAGCCGACCAGGCTCTCGCGGGCCGTTTCCCGGGCGGCCCACAGCTCCTGGGCCGGGATGTCGGCCACCGGTGCCCACGTGTCGGCGACGTCGGCACGACGCCACCAGCCCTGGTCGAGGTGGCGGTCCAGCAGCTCGCGGAACTCGTGGCCCATCCAGGTCGGCAGGTGCACCCCGTTGGTCACGTGGCCGATCGGCACGTCGGCCTCGTCACCGCCGAACAGCGGTTGCCACATGCCACGCGCGACCTCGCCGTGGCGCTTGGCGACGCCGTTGGTGTTGCGGGCCAGGCGCAGCGCCATGGGGGTCATGCCGGCGGGCTCGCGTGGGTCACCGGGGGTGATGCGACCCAGATTCAGCAACCCGTTGGACCCGATCCCCATGCGGTCGCCCATCCCGGGCAGCGCGGCCACGATCTCCTCGGGCGAGTAGGTCTCGTTGCCGGCGGCGACCGGGGTGTGGGTGGTGAACACGCAACGTTCCCGCACGGCGTCCCGGGCGTCGTCGTAGGACTCCCCGGCCGTGACACGCTGGGCGATCAGCTCGGCAGCGGCCAGGGCCGCGTGGCCCTCGTTCATGTGCAGCAGCGAGGGCTCCACGCCGAGTCGGTCGAGCAGGCGGACGGCGCCGATGCCGAGCGTGGCGTACTGGGCGAGCCGGACGTCGTGGTTGCCGTCGTAGAGCCGCGCCGTGGTCCAGCGGGCCGCCGGGGTGTTCTGCGGCAGGTCGGTGTCCAGCAGCAGCAGCGGCACGCGCCCCACCTGCACCACCCATGCCTGGGCGACGACGTCGGTGCCGCGGATCGGCACGGTGACCGTGACCTGCTCACCGTCGCGGACCAGCGGGACCAGCGGGCTCATGGACGTGTCGGTCGCCTGCCACGACTCCACCTGCCAGCCGGAGGCATCCAGGCGCTGCTGGAAGTAGCCGTTGCGGTAGAACAACCCCACCGCAACCATCGGCAGCGCCAGGTCCGACGCCTCCTTCAGGATGTCGCCGGCCAGCACGCCCAGCCCGCCCGAGTACAGCGGCATCGACTCGTGGATCCCGAACTCGGCGCACAGGAACGTCACCGGGTGGGCCGGGTCGAAGCCCTCCATCGGCGCACGCGCCAGGTCCTCGTCGAGCTCGGCGCCCAGCGCCTCGACACGCGCCACCAGGTCGGCGTCGGCAGCGGCCTCCTCGAGCCGGGCGGGCGAGGCCTCGACCAGCAGACGCACCGGGTTGGCGTGGACGTCACCCCAGCGACCGGGGTCCACGGCCGTGAACGTGTCGATCGCCCCGGGCGTCCATGACCAGCGGTAGTTGTAGGCCGCGGCCGCCAGTGGCCGCAGCGGCTCGGGCAACCGTTGGGCCAGGTCGGCGACCTTGCGGTCGAGCGAGTCCTGGACGAGGTCGAGCGGCAGGGTGGTCGTGGTCATCGTGGAACCTTCGCAGTGACGGGAGGTGGGAGAAACGGGAGGTGGGAGAAACGGGAGGTGGGAGGTCGAACGTGGCGGGGACGGGTCCCGCGTCAGCGCGAGCCGGTCGTGTCACCGGTCCGGGTCGCGGCGGTGGGCCGGGTGGCCGCGCGGGCCCGAGTCACGGTCGCCGGTGGGGTCTCGTCGGCCTGGACGTGCTGGAACAGCAGCTGGTGGTGTCCCAGCAGACGGATCGCGTCGCCACCAGTGTGCACGATCCCGCCGGCATGGGGTGGTGACCCCGTGGCCGTGTCCAGCAGGACCTGCCACGAACGGTCGTCGGAGCTCGCGGGAACGGTCTCGTCCTCCCGGCCGTCCTCCTGGCCGTCGCCCCCGTCGTCGGCCCCGTCGTCGGCCCCGTCGTCGACGTCCTCGGGGGACCCGCCGGGGCGGTGGCCGTCGGGCAGGGTGAAGGTGCGCGCGGCGCTGTTGGCGTTGATCAGCCACAGGAAGGTGGAGTCCTGCACGGGCTCGCCGCGGTCACCGCGTCGGGCGATCGCCTGGCCGTTGAGCACCACCTGGAGCGTCCGTGCCCCCGGGGCATGCCAGTCCTGCTCGCGCATGACCAGGCCGGTGCGGGTCAGCCACGCCACGTCGTAGTCGCCGTTGTCGCCGAACCCCCCGACCAGGAAGTGTCGGCGCCGGAACACCGGGTGGCCACGCCGCAGGGCGATCAGTCCGGCGGTGAAGGCGATCAGCTCCTCGTCGGCCGACTCCCAGTCGAACCAGGTCAGCGCATTGTCCTGGCAGAAGGCGTTGTTGTTGCCCTGCTGGGTCCGTCCGAGCTCGTCACCGCCCAGCAGCATCGGCACGCCCTGGCTCAACATCAGGAGGGTCAGCATGTTGCGCACCCGACGCTGTCGCAACGACGTGATGTCGGGGTCGTCGGTCGGCCCCTCGACACCGGTGTTCCATGTCCGGTTGTCGTCGTGGCCGTCGGTGTTGTCGTAGCCGTTGTCCTCGTTGTGCTTGCGCTCGTGGCTGACCAGGTCGGCCAGGGTGAAGCCGTCGTGGGCCGTGACGAAGTTGATGCTGGACCCGGGGCCCCGACCGTTGTGCTCGAACAGTCCCTGGCTGCCGGCGATCGCCGACGACAGTGAGGCCAGCCGTCCCTCCTGGCCCCGGCCGACGTCACGCATGGTGTCGCGGAAGGTCGCGTTCCACTCGGCCCACGGCGCCGGGAAGCGACCCTGCTGCCACCCGCCCGGTCCGACGTCCCACGGCTCGGCGATCAACTTGGTCTGGCTCAGGAGTGGGTCCTGGTGGACGGCCGCCAGGAAGGCGGCCTGGTCGGAGAAGCCGTGGTCGGTGCGAGCCAGTGCCGTGGCCAGGTCGAACCGGAAGCCGTCCACGCGACATTCGGTGACCAGGTAGCGCAGGGAGTCCATCACCAGCTTGGCCATCGACTTGGACCGCAGGTCCAGGGTGTTGCCCGTGCCGGAGTAGTTGACGTAGTGCGACCGGTCGTCGGCGGCCAGCCGGTAGGCCTGGAAGTTGTCGATGCCACGCAGCGACAGCATCGGCCCGTCGGCGTTGCCCTCGGCGGTGTGGTTGTAGACCACGTCGAGCAGCACCTCGATGCCCGCGGCGTGCAGGGCCTTGACCAGGCCCTTGAACTCGTTGACCACCTCTTCGGGGTCGTTGGTCCGCGCCCAGCCGGGATGGATCGCGAACCAGCTGATCGGGTTGTAGCCCCAGTAGTTGCTCAGGCCCCGAGTGGTCAGGTCGCCTTCGGACAGGAACGCCTGGACCGGCAACAGCTCCACGGAGGTGACCCCGAGCCGGGTCAGGTGCTCGATCGCCCGGGGGTGGGCCATCCCGGCATAGGTCCCCCGGAGGCTGTCGGGAATGCCGGGCATGGACTGGGTGAAGCCCTTGACGTGCACCTCGTAGATGACCATGTCCGCCCACTCGTGGCCGGGTGGGCGGTCGTTGCCCCAGTTGAACGACGAGGACAGCACCACCGACCGGGGCACGTAGGGTGCGGAGTCGCGCTGGTCGGGACGACGTGCCATGTCGTCGGGGTCCTCGGCGTGCACGGCGGGGTTCCACGTGAGGTCGCCGGCGATGCCGGGGGCGTAGGGATCCAGCAGCAGCTTGTTCGGGTTGCACCGATGGCCGGCACCGAGGTCCCAGGGGCCGTGGACGCGGTAGCCGTAGCGCGTGCCGGGCCCGACGTCGGGGACGTAGCCGTGCCAGCGCTGGTTGGTGAACGCGGTCAGCGGCAGGCGGGTCTCGGTGCCGTCGTCGTCGAACAGGCACAGGTCGACGGCCTCGGCCGCCTCGCTGTAGACCGAGAAGTTGGTGCCCAGGCCGTCGTAGGACGGACCGAGGGGCTCCGAGGATCCCGGCCAGACTTCGTACTGCGACATGCACCCTCCCACGCGCGTCCGTGTCAACCAGACGCCGGCCGGGACGACGACGGACCCGTCGTCGACACCCGGCACGACCCCGGCATGGTAGGACCTCCCCGCGATGACCACGAACGTGACCCGGGTCGAGGTCCACCGCAGCCGGCCGTCAGGGCCGCGCGATCCCCCGCCGGTGGCACCCGAGCAGGTGGTTGTCGACCATCCCGACGGCCTCCATCAGGGCATGCACGGTGGTGGGTCCCACGAAGGCGAACCCGCGGGCCTTGAGCTCGCCCGCGAGCCGGGCCGAGGCCGGTGAACGCGTCTGCAGGTCGCCGGTGGTCGCCGCGGCCGGGACCGGGTCGGGGCGACGGGACCACAGGAAGGCGTCGAGCCCACCCTCGTCACGCAGGTCCACGGTCGCACGCGCGTTGCCGATGGTGGCCTCGATCTTGGCGCGGCTGCGCACGATCGAGGCGTCCTGGACCAACCGTTGGACGTCGGCGTCGGTGAAGCCGGCGACGACGTCGGGGGCGAAGTCGGCGAAGGCGCATCGGAAGGCCGGTCGCTTGTCCAGGATGACGCGCCAGCTGAGCCCGGCCTGGAACGCCTCGAGGCTGACCCGTTCGAACAGCCGACGCTCGCCACGGACCTCCATCCCCCACTCGGTGTCGTGGTAGCCGCGTTCGGGTTCCGCGACCGCCCACGGGCACCGCGCCACGCCGTCGTCGCCGACCACCACGCCCGCCCCCCGCGGGGCTGGCCCCGATCCGCCGTCGCCGCCCATCCGGGTCTCCTCCGGGCCGTCCGCCGGCTCCACCGCGTCCGCCCGGGTCCCCGGGCCACCCCAGTCTGCCACCCGACGGCGACCGGCCGTCCGGTGGACGACGGGCCGCCACCCCGACATTCCCCCGATCGCCCCCGTCGTTCGGCCGACCACCCCCGTCGTTCGGCCGGCCGCAGGCGTCGTCCGGCCGACGTGGTGGCACCCTCGGCTTCGTACGGTGGAAGGTCCACCACCCAAGGACCATGCACATGGCCAACGAGTTGCAGGGCAAGACCATCGCCTTCGCCGTCGCGAGCGAGGGCATCGAGCAGGTCGAGTTGACCGAACCGTGGAAGGCCGTCGAGGAGGCGGGCGGGACACCTCGCCTGCTGTCCGTCGACGACGGCAGCGTCCAGGCGTTCAACCACCTCGACAAGGCCGACACCTTCGACGTGGACGCTACCTTCGACGGGGCCACCTCGGGCGACTACGACGCCCTGGTGCTGCCCGGTGGGGTGGCCAACCCGGACGCCCTCCGGATGGACACCGACGCCGTGGCCTTCATCGCCTCCTTCTTCGCCGACGGCAAGCCCGTCGCCGCGATCTGCCACGCGCCGTGGACCCTGGTCGAGGCCGACGTCGTGGGCGGTCGCCGCATGACGTCGTGGCCGAGCCTGCAGACCGACCTGCGCAACGCCGGTGCGGACTGGGTGGACGAGGAGGTCGTCGTCGACGGCAACCTGGTCACCAGCCGCAACCCCGACGACCTGCCGGCCTTCAACCGCGAGCTCGTGACCCTGTTCGCCACCTGACCGAACCCCGCACCACCACGACCGCCCGGCACCTGCAGGTGCCGGGCGGTCGTCGTGACGTCGCGGGTCGGTCATCCCGACGACTCGTGCGCCAGCAGCCAGCGCTTGGCGTCCGCGCCGCCGGCGTACTGCCCGGGGCTGCCGTCGGCCCGTACGACGCGGTGGCACGGCAGCACCAGCGGCAGTGGGTTGGTGGCACACGCGGTCCCGACCGCCCTGGCCGCCCGTGGTCGGCCGACGGCGGCCGCCACCTCGCCGTAGCTCTCGGTGTGGCCCCACCCGATGTCGGGCAGGTGGATGACGACGTCGCGCCGGAAGCCGCTGGCGAGTCGCAGGTCCAGGTCCACCGTGACACGTCGACGCCGACCGGCGAAGTACTCGTCGAGCTGGCGCGCCACCACGTCCAGCCGTGCCGGGGCACGCAGCACTCGCGGACCGACGGTCGTCGCCAGGTCGGCCAGGACCTGGTCGTGGCCCCCACCCGCGAAGGCGACCTTGACCAGCCCGGCCGTGGTCGCGGCCAGCAGCAGCGGCCCCACCGGGCTGTCGACGGCGCGCCAGGCCACGTCGACGAGGTCGGCGTCCTCGGCCCGACGGACCAGTCGCCGGGCCAGTCCGTCCATGGTCTCGCGGTCGGGCGCCAACCCGGCCAACAGGTCGTCGAGGTCGTCGAGGCCGTTCATCGTGGGCTCCCGTCGTCGCGGTGGAGGTCGGCCCGGAGCCGCCGGATCCCGTCCGACGACGCCTTGCGGGCGGCCTCCACGCTCCCGCCCACGATCCCGGCGACCTCGGCATGCGGGAGCCCGGCGACGTGGTGGTAGGCGACGCACTGGCGTTGCTTGTCCGGGAGCCGGTCGAGTGCCTCCCACAGGTGGGTGTCGGCCGGTTCGGGGATGCCGTCGTGGGCAGGACGGTCACGAGCAGTCGCGTGTTCCGGCGCGTCCCCGGTCGGCACGGCGTGGCGTCGCCGCCGGCGGACCACGTCGATGGCCTTGCGATGGGCGATCGTCACCAGCCAGCCCTCCACGTTGCTGTCGGGCCGCAGGTCGGGCCAGGCCCGCAGCGCCGCCAGGTAGGTCTCCGCCCAGGCGTCGTCGGCGTCGGCCGTCGGGCCGAGCACGGCGCGCACCACCCGCATCACGGTGGGGCCATGGCGGGTGGCGACGGGATCGAACGGCAACGTGTTCACACCCGGCCAACGTCGGACGACCCCGAGACGTGAGGTCGCGCTCGCCCACGGGTGTCATCCATGGCGCGCCACGCCGTCGACCAGGTCGGCCACGCGCTCGGCGGTGCCCGGGGCCAGCGTCCAGCCGGCACCCCCGTGGCCGTAGGCATGCACGACCGGGATCGTCGCCACCCGCCGGTCCAGTTCCACCCGGATGCCGCCGTGGCGATAGGGGCGAAGGCCCACCACCGCGTCGTCGGGTCGCGGCGTGTGGCCGACCAGCTCCGGGAACACCCGGGCGTTGCCGGTGACCAGGCGCCGGGAGGTGTCGGGGTCCACGACCCGCGACCAGTTCCCATGGTCCGACGTCCCACCCAGGAACAGCCCGCCCTGTCGCGGGTAGGCGTAGAAGCCGTCGGCCGAGATCGACCCGTCGGGGACCGCGCCGGTGGCCACGACCACCCCCTGGCCCCGGATCGGTTCGACCGCGTGGTCACCGACCAGGTGCACCGCCCCGACGCCGGTGGCGTTGACGACCAGCTCGGCGTCCGCGGCCAGCTCGTCGAGGGAGTCCACGACACGATCGACCAGGTCGACGCCGTGGTCATCACGCACGTGGCCGACCACGGCCGGGAGCACGCGGACGACGTCGGCGTACCAGGTCACGAAGGACAGTTCGGTCCGGTAGCCCCCCGGGATGACCGCACCGTCGGCGGCGGACCGCCGCACGACCTGGTCCATCCGGTCCGCGTAGGCGAAGGCGATCTCGTCGCCGTCGGTGGCCAGGACGTGGCGGTGACGGATGATGCCAAGCGCGGCGGAGAAGCCACGACGGTCCCAGTCGCGCAGGACCCGCTGGCTCATCGCCAACAGGTCGTCGGTGAGCGGGCCGGGCGCGACCGAACGTGGCTTGAAACTGGCCCCCGCGGTGGCCGACGTGGTCTCCGCCGGCGGTTGCGCCGCATGCACCACGACCACGTGGCCCCGGTGCGCCAGCGCATGGGCAGCCAGCAGGCCGATGATGCCGGCCCCCACCACCACGACCTGCACCAGCCACCCCTCGTCCACGACCGGGCACCCTACTGGGGCCGTGCCCGGCCGGGGTCGGCCTCCCCCGGCTCCGGTGGGCGTCGTACCGTCGGCGAGGTCCGGCCACCACGACCGGGCGCTCCGCACGAGTCGAGGACAGGACTGGTCATGCGTGTCGCGATGCTGGGAACCGGGATCATGGGCTCCGGGATGGCCACGAACCTGGCACGGGCCGGCCACGACGTGGTGGTGTGGAACCGCACCCGTGAACGCGCCGAGGCCGTCGCCGGGGCACCCGACGCGCCGGACCGGGTCACGGTGGCCGACACCCCACGCGAGGCCGCCGAGGGGGCCGACGTCGTGGTGACCATGGTCATCGACGCCGAGGCCGTGCGCGCGGTCATGACGGGCCAGGACGGTGCGCTGGCCGGGGACGACACCCCGCTGTGGGTGCAGAGTTCGACGGTTGGCGACGAGCTCGCGGGGCTGGCCTGGTTGGCCCGCGAGGCGGGCTGGTCGATGGTCGACGCACCCGTGCTGGGGACGCGTGGGCCCGCCGCGGACGGCACGCTCACCTCGCTCGTGGCCGGCGACCCCGCCGACGTCGACCGCGCGCGGCCCCTGTTGGACGCCTGGGGCACCCGGGTCGTGGAGGCGGGCGACGACCTGGGCGATGCCTCACGACTCAAGCTGGCCGTGAACGCCTGGGTCATCGGGCTGCTGTCGGGACTGGCGGAGTCGCTCACGGTGGCGCGCCGGCTCGGGGTGGACCCGGCGACGGTGCTGGCCACCGTCGAGGGCTCGGCCGTCGACGCCCCCTACGTGCAGGTCAAGGGCTCCTCGATGGCCACGGGGGACTACGACCCGCAGTTCCCACTGTCGGGGATGGCCAAGGACCTCGGGTTGATCCGCACGGCCGCCGGCCACGACCTGCCCGGCCTGGCCGCGATCGCCGGGACCGCGGCCGCCGCGATGGAGGCTGACCACGGCGACCACGACATGGCCGCGATCATCGAGGGCCTGCCCGACCGCTGACCGCCGCGCGGGGCCGTCACCCGGGGCGGGCTACTCGACGTCGGGGGCCAGGAAGTAGGACACCGACAGCGGCGGCAGGTTCAGCGACAGCGACTGCGAGAACCCGTGGGTGGACACCTCGTCGGCGGTGACCGCCCCGAGGTTGCCGACCCCGGAACCGCCGTAGTCGGCGGCGTCGGAGTTCAACAGTTCGGACCAGCTGCCCGACATGGGCACGCCGACGCGGTACTCGTGGCGCGGCACGGGGGTGAAGTTGGCCACGACCAGCACCGGGGGGTGTTCGGGGCCACCACGCCGCAGCAGCGACACCACCGACTGGTCGGTGTCGGAGGCGTCGACCCACGCGAACCCCTCCGGGGTGACGTCCCCGCTGTGCAGTGCCGGGTGTTCGCGATAGGCATGTGCGGCGTCTCGGGTCAGCTTCAGCACCCCGTCGTGCATCGACGCGTCCAGTTCGTGCCAGTCCAGGCTCTGGTTGTGGTTCCACTCCGCACGCTGGCCGAACTCCTGACCCTGGAACAGCAGCTTCTTGCCCGGGGTGGCGAACTGCCAGGCCAACAGGCAGCGCAGGTTGGCGAACTGCTGCCAGTCGTCACCGGGCATCTTGGACAGCAGCGACCCCTTGCCGTGCACGACCTCGTCGTGGCTCAGCGGCAGGCAGAAGTTCTCGCTCCAGGCATAGATCCCCCGGAAGGTCAGCCGGTCGTGGTGGAAGCGACGGTGGATCGGTTCGCGCTGGAAGTAGTCCAGCGTGTCGTGCATCCAGCCCATGTCCCACTTGAAGCCGAAGCCCAGGCCACCCAGGTAGGTCGGCCGGGACACCCCGGGCCACGACGTCGACTCCTCGGCGAAGGTCTGGGCGTCGGGGAACATGCCGTAGACCTCGGTGTTGAGTGCCCGGAGGAACTCGACGGCCTCGATGTTCTCGTTGCCGCCGAACTCGTTGGGGATCCACTCGCCCTCCTCGCGGGAGTAGTCGAGGTAGAGCATCGACGCGACCCCGTCGACCCGCAGGCCGTCGACGTGGTAGCGGTCCAGCCACGAGATCGCCGAGCTGAGCAGGAACGACTTCACCTCGTGACGGCCGTAGTTGAAGATCGACGACGTCCAGTCGGGGTGGAAGCCCTTGCGGTCGTCGGCGTGCTCGTACAGGTGCGTGCCGTCGTACTCCTGCAGGGCGTAGTCGTCGGTCGGGAAGTGGGAGGGCACCCAGTCCAGGATGACGCCGATGTCGTTCTGGTGGAGCGAGTCGACCAGGAACATGAAGTCCTGGGGGGTCCCGTACCGCGACGACGGCGCGAAGTAGCCCGTGCACTGGTAGCCCCACGACCCCTCGAACGGGAACTCCATGATCGGCAGGAGCTCGACGTGGGTGAAGCCCATCGCGACGACGTGCTCGACCAGCCGGGGGGCGACCTCGCGGTAGGTCAGGACGCGGTCGTCCTCGCCCCGCTGCCACGACCCCAGGTGGACCTCGTAGATCGCGATCGGGCGGTCCTGGGCCTGGCGGTCCCCGCGCACCTCCAGCCAGTCCTGGTCGCCCCACTCGTAGGCCAGGTCCCAGACCTTCGACCCGGTCAGGGGCGGGGTCTCGGTGTGCGCGGCGTAGGGGTCGAACTTGTCCTTGGTGGTGCCGTCGGCACGCCAGATGCGGAACTTGTAGGTGTCGCCGGACTTGACCTGGGGCACGAAGCCCTCCCAGATGCCCGAGCTGCCACGCATCCGCAGCGGGTGGGTGGACCCGTCCCAGCCGTTGAAGTCGCCCACCACCGACACCTGGGTCGCGTTGGGCGCCCACACGGCGAAGTGCGCGCCGTCGACCCCGTCGACCGTGCCCAGGTGGGATCCCAGCCGGTCGTGGAGCTTGAGGTGGCTGCCCTCGTTGAACAGGTACAGGTCCTGGTCGCCGATGAGCGACTCGGTGTGGATCGTGTCGTGGTCGGCCATGGTGGTGGCCCTTCCGGTCGGTTCGTTCGGTGCGTCAGGTGGTACGGGTCGTGCCTCGGTCGCGTGCCGGTCGGCCCGCGTGCCGCGACCGCGTCAGCCGCGAGTCGCGACCGGGCCGGCCGTGGTGGTGACCGTGGTCACCACGATCCGTCGAGCTGGGACAGGATGGCCGTCAGCGGGATCTCGACCCAGTCGACGCGGTTGTTCAGTTCGTACTCCAACTCGTACAACGACTTCTCGAGCACGTAGGCGTCGAGCAGCCGCGCGGTCTCGTCCCGGGTGTCGGGCAGCACGTGGGTGGGAGCCTCCTCCAGGTAGCCCCGCAGGAACGCGGCACCGGTCCATGATCCCCACCAGTCCGCGGCCGCCCGCAGCCGTTCTCCCTCGGCGACCGAGGCCGCGCCCTCGGGGCCGGTGCGGTCCCGGACCCGCACGTGGGCGGCGTAGTGGTAGCTGCGCAGCATCCCGGCGACGTCGCGCAGCGGCGAGTACTTCAGCCGACGCTCGCTCAGGGGCCGGGCGGGCTCGCCCTCGAAGTCCAGCACGACGTAGTCGCGGCCGGTCCACAGCACCTGGCCCAGGTGGTAGTCGCCGTGGGTGCGGGTCCGGCACCCGGACAGGCGGTCGGTCTTGAGGTGGTCGAACCGGGCGAGCAGGTCGTCACCACGCGACGCGAGGTCGGTCAGTGCGGTGTGCTGGACGCCGGCGTCGCCGGCCAGCACGCGGTCGACCAACTGCATGGCGCGACGCGTGCGGGTCCGCATCGACTGGTAGACGCTTCGTTGGTACAGGGCCGTGAAGTCCTCGGGCGCGAACGCCTCGTCGTCGGGGTCGCTGGCCAGCGCGGCGTGCATCTCGGCGGTGGTCCGGCCCAACTGTGCGGCCAGCGGCAGGTACGGCCCGATCGAGTCCTCCACGACCTCGGGGAAGGTCCGGCGGGCGAGCGCCATCGGGGCCATGTTGCGACGCGAGCTGGTCACCTCCCGGGGCAGCTCCTCGTCCAGCCAGCGGTCCACGGCCGACAGCGCCTGGCTCCACGCATCGCCCTCGTTGGGGACGAACTCCTGGAGGATGCCGACCGCACGTGGGTCGCTGCGGCGACCCCGACGGTGCTCCAGGGACCCGACCACGGCCGGGACGTTGGCGAAGTCGGTGCGCTCGGACAGGAACCGGGTGACCTCGAGGTCCGGGTTCAGGCCCTCCTCGGGTCGTCGAACCAGCTTGAGCACGTAGCGGTCGCCGTACAGCACCGAGGTGTTGGACTGCTCGGCCCCCATCGGTCGGACCTCGAGGTCGGCGGCGCTGGCCGGGATCCGGTTGCGGTCGGACTGCCACGCGGACAGCTCACCGTTGCGGGTGTCGACCTGGCGGTCCCGTCGGATCGCGTCCAACAACCGGTGCGCGACGGTGGGGTCCCACAACCCGTCGTAGAGGATGCCGTCGACGGCGTCCTCGTCGCCCCGGGCGCGGACCTCCAGCAGGATCGCCTCGGGGTGGGTGTTGCGCACGTGGGCCGCGTCCTGGCCCTCCGCGAAGGACACCGTGAGCGCGTAGACCTCCGGGTCACCGGTGGTGTACTCGACCTCGGCCAGCACCAGCGCGGCGCTGCCACCGGTCGCCTCGATGCCGGCATGGTCCATGATGGTGACCCGACGGACGGTGCGGGACTTGCCCGCGAACCACCGTTGCCGCGTCAGCACCTCCTCCAGGCGGCGGGTGATGACCCCGAAGTTGTCGCCGCGGACCAGTTCCGAGCCGTGCCTCGTGGTGGTCAGGACCGGGACCTGCTGGGTGTCGGGGATCGGCATGGTGGAGCCCCCCGGGTAGGACCGGTCGGTGTCGGCGGCGTTCTTGACCAGTTCGAACCAGTAGTAGCCGTAGGGCCCCGGCGTGAGGAAGTAGGGCAGGTCACCGATCGGGGGGAACGGCGTGGCGCCGAACATCTCGACCGGGATCGCGCCGGCGTGGTCGGACAGGTCGAGTTCGCACGCCTGGGCGTAGCGCGACAGGTTGGCCACCACCAGGACGTCGGTGTCGTCATGGGAGCGGATGAACGCCAGCACCTTGGGGTTGTCCACGGTCAGGAAGGTGATGTCGCCGCGCCCGAACACGTCGTGCTGGCGGCGCAGCCCGATCGAACGCTTCATCCAGTGCCACAGCGACCGCGGGTTGGCCTGCGCGGCCTCCACGTTGACCGTCTCGTAGTGGTACTCGGGGTCGATGATGCAGGGCAGGAACAGGCTCTGCGGGTTGGCGGCGGAGAACCCGGCATTGCGATCGCCGTTCCACTGCATCGGGGTGCGCACGCCGTCACGGTCGCCCAGCCAGACGTTGTCGCCCATGCCGATCTCGTCGCCGTAGTACAGCACGGGAGTGCCCGGCATGGTGAACAGCAGGGCGTTGAGCAACTCGATCAGGCGTCGGTCGTTGTCCAGCAGCGGGGCCAGGCGCCGCCGGATGCCCAGGTTGATGCGCATGCGTGGGTCCGACGCGTAGGTCCGACGCATGTAGTCGCGTTCCTCGTCGGTCACCATCTCCAGGGTGAGCTCGTCGTGGTTGCGCAGGAACAGGGCCCACTGGGTGTTGTCGGGGATGTCGGGTGTCTGCTGGAGGATGTCGATGATGGGGAAGCGGTCCTCCATGGCGACCGCCATGTACAGCCGGGGCATCAGCGGGAAGTGGAAGTTCATGTGGCACTCGTCACCGTCGCCGAAGTAGGCGGCAGCGTCCTCGGGCCACTGGTTGGCCTCGGCCAGGAAGACCTTGCCCTCCCAGTGGTCGTCGAGGTGGGCACGCAGCTCCTTGAGGAACGCGTGGGTCTCGGGCAGGTTCTCGCAGTTGGTGCCCTCGCGCTCGTACAGGTACGGGATGGCGTCCAGGCGAAGTCCGTCGACGCCCATCGCCATCCAATGGTCCAGCGCCTCCTTGACCGCCTCGCGCACCGCGGGATTGTCGAAGTTCAGGTCGGGCTGGTGGTGGTAGAAGCGGTGCCAGTAGTAGGCGTCGGCGTCCGGGTGGTACGACCAGTTCGAACCCTCGAAGTCCTGGAAGATCACCCGTGCGTCGGTGTAGTCCGTCGGGTCGTCGGTCCACACGTAGAAGTCACGTTCCGGGGATCCGGGCGCGGCCTTGACGGCCCGCTTGAACCACGGGTGCTGGTCGGAGGTGTGGTTGATCACCAGTTCGGTGATGACCTTGAGGTCCCGGGAGTGGGCCTCGTCGACGAAGCGCTGGAAGTCGCGGGTGGTGCCATACATCGAGTTCACGGTGTCGTAGTCGGCGATGTCGTAGCCGTCGTCGCGCAACGGCGAGGGGTAGAACGGCAGCAGCCACAGCGCCGTCACGCCCAGGTCGGCGAGGTAGTCCAGCTTCGACGTCAGCCCCCGGAAGTCGCCGATGCCGTCCGCGTCGGAGTCGGCGAAGGCGCGGACGTGCAGTTCGTAGATGATCGCGTCCTTGAACCAGAACGGGTCATCGGTCGATGCGGGTGGGACCACGTGATGCGCCTCGGAACAGATGTGGGTGGGGGTGCCTGGTGACCGACGCTAGTGGCTCACGCGCTCCTCGGGACGACGCCCGCCGGGGTCCGTACGGCCCGCCACCGATGTCGACGAACGCCCCAGGGTCGGTCCGGCACGGCGCCGGACCCCACGATCAACCACGGGGTTGACTTTGGTCCACGTCGGCGGCATGCTCATGGTCAACCAAGGAGTTGAGCATGGGGACGACGACCCTGTCGACGGCCTTCGCCGCACTGGCGGACGACACCAGGAGGGACATCGTGGCGCGCCTGGCGTCGCGTGGGGACGCCACGGTGACCGAGTTGGCGGCCGACTACGAGATGTCGTTGCAGGCCGTCTCCAAGCACGTCGGCGTGCTCGGTGACGCCGGTCTGGTGTCGCGTCGCCGCGAGGGACGACGCCGCCCGGTGTCGCTGGAACCCCTCGCCCTGTCGCTGCCGGCCGGCTGGTTGGGACGACGTCGGCGTGAGGCCGAGGATCGCCACCGCCGCCTCGACGCCGTGCTCGACGACCTGGCCGCACGACCCGACCCACCCCCGTCCGAGCACGACCCACGACCGCCCGAGCCCGACCCGGCGACGCCGACTCGACAAGGACCTCCCATGGCATCCGAGACCACCGTGCGCGCCGATGCCGGCGTGCCGATCATTCGCATCCGCCGCGACTTCGCCGCCCCACCCGCCGACGTGTTCCGCGCCCACGTCGACCCCGCGTTGATCGTGCGCTGGCTCGGCCCGGACGACCTCGAGATGACGGTCGACGTGTGGGACTGCCGGCAGGGTGGCGAGTACCGCTACGTCCACCGCCGACCGGGCGAGGAGCACGCCTTCCACGGGTGCTTCCACGCCGTGGTCCCCGACCGACGCATCGTCCAGACCTTCACGTGGGAGGGCCACCCGGACGGGGTGTCGCTGGACACCCTCGAGCTGACGGCGTTGGCGGGCGGGACCACCCGGCTGGAGGTGGCGAGCCTCGTGGAGTCCTTCGAGGCACGCGACGCGATGCTGGCCAGCGGGATGGAGCGCGGCATCGAGCAGGGCTACCGCAGCCTCGACGACGTGCTGGCCGGCGGACCGGGCCGAGGGACGACGCGATGAGTCCCCCGGACCGCGGGGAGGACCCCATCGACCACCGCCTCGAGCTCGTCGTGCTGCCCGTGGCCGACCCCGATCGCAGCAAGCGGTTCTACCGGGACGTGATGGGCTGGCACGTCGACGTCGACCACGCCCCGGGGCCGGAGTTCCGGATCGTGCAGGTCACCCCGCCCGGTTCCACCTGTTCGGTCAGCTTCGGGATCGGGCTGGCCGACGGCCTGCCCGAACCCGGCAGCTACCGCGGACTGCACCTCGTCGTCACCGACGTCGTGACCGCCCGCGACCAGCTGGTGGGGCGCGGCGCGGACGTCAGCCCGGTGCGCCACCACGACGGAACCGGGTGGGCCGACGGACCGCACCCGGACCGGGCCGACTTCGCCACCTACGCCGACCTGGCCGATCCGGACGGCAACACCTGGGTGCTCCAGGAACGCGATCACCCCGGTCAGGCGCCGGGCCTGCCGGGCACGGACTGACGCCCCCGCACCGTGCGCGACCCGACGGGGCCGTGGTCTCAGCCGTGGGTCGGTTCCCGTGGCCACGGGTCGGGGCTGTCCTCGACGTCCTGCTGGCGGCCGTCCGCGGTGCGGTCCAGGATCGCCATGGCCGGCAGGATTCGCCTCGCTGCCGCGCCGCTGGGTCCGGTGGGTGAGGGAGATCCCGTCGTCGGTGCGCAGGAGGGAGGAGGAGCCGCCCGGGCCGGGTCAGCCGCGCAGGTCGCGGCGGTCGAACAGGGGGATCGAGACGGCGATCAACACCACCGCGAGCCCGGCGAGCAGGCCCGCGTCCCCCCACGCCATCCCGGTGACCAGCGGGTCACTGCCGAGGTACCAGTCGAAGGGTGACAGCGTCGCCCAGTGGGCCAGTCCCGACGACAGCGGGAGGAACGACCATGCGAAGTAGGCCAGCAACGCCACGCCGGCCGCCCCCACCACGGCGGGGCGGGTCCGCCCGGTCGCGGCCCCGATCACGAAGGCGACCGCCCCCACGACCAACCCGAACAGGGTCGCCAGCGCGGTCGTGGCCGCAAGGTTGGCCAACGACACCGCCAGCCCCGCCACCACCACCCCCAGCGCGGCGCCGGCGAACGTGGCCAGTCCCAGCACCGTCGCGGCGGCCACCATCGCCCCGGCCTTGGCCAGCAGCACGCGTCGACGCGACACGGGGTTGGCCAGCAGCAGGCCCATCGTGGCGCGCTCCTCCTCGCCGGCCAACGACGCCGCCCCGACCGAGGACAGCACCGTGACGAACCCGATCGGGATGGTCAACGAGAACAGTTCGCCCTGCAGCCAGCCGGTCGGCGTGGACATGTCGGCCTGGCCGATCATGCTCATCAAGGCGTCGGGGAAGTCGGCCAGCGCGGCCGTGAAGGCGTCGGGCAGCAGGGTGTACATCGGGCCGTAGTACGCCGCCAGCACCGCCAACACCCCCGCCACCAGCACCACCAGCCCCTGGCGGTCGGAGGTCGCCCGGGCCGCGATCGACGACACCCGTGCGGAACCGGCCATCCGCTCGGCGACGCGCTGGGTCAGTGGGTGGCTGCGCAGGCGGTCGACCAGGCTGGTGCGGCCACGCTGCTCACGCAGGTCGCGGCGGTTCACCCCGACCCACGACACCACCCCCAGCGCCACCGAGCCGGCCAGCAGCAGCGCGAGGTGGCCGACGTCGATCCCCGTCGCCTCGGGGCTGGACCCGCTGAACCAGGTCCAGGGCACGAACGCGGCGGCGCCCTCGGCCGCCGGGAACAACGGCAGCAGGGTCGCGGCCAGATAGCTGGCGACCATCACCCCGGCGGCGACCCCGGACGCCGCCGTGCGGTTGCCCGTCCAGGCCCCGATCGCCACGGCCAGCATGCCCCAGAACACGGCGTTGGCCGCCAGGTGCACGACCAGCGCCGTGACCTGCACGCCCGTGACGTCGATGTCCAGCACGACCGGTGCCAGTTCGCCGCCGATCCACAACACGACGCTGCCCAGGACCGTCAGGAGGGCCATGCCGGCGACCTTGGCGGCAAGCACCCGGGTCCGGCTGCGAGGGTTGCCCAGCAGCAGCCCGAGGGTCCCGTCCCGTTCCTCCCCGGCGATCGAGCTCGCGCCGATCGAGATGGCGATGCCCGCCACCGTCATGGCCCCCATGAGGTTGTAGATCGACCCGTAGGCGATGCCACCCAGCCCTCCCACGTCGGGGTTGATGCCGAACACCTCGAGGGCCGCGGCGGGCAGGTCGTAGTAGAACGAGGTGTCGATGTCGGCGTAGATCGCGACGGTGGCGACCAGCAGCACCACGATGGCGACCGCGCCCAGGACCTCCACCAGCCACCGATCCCGCACCGACTTGGCGAAGACCGACGACACCATCAGGCGTCCACCCCCTCGCGAGGACCGCCCGCTCCGGTTGCGTCCCCAGCCGAGCCGGGGGGCGGGTCGGGGGCCGGGTCGGGGCCGGGTCTGGGGCCGGGTCTGGGGCTTGGTCGGGGGCCGGGTCTGGGGCCGGGTCGTCGCGGTAGTAGGTCAGGAAGATCTCCTCGAGGTCGGCCTCCTCGCTGTTGATGTCGACCAGGTGGTGGCGCCCGGTGGCCACCGCCAGCAGTTCCTCCATGTGCCCGTCGAAGGACACCTGCACGGTCCGATCCTGGACCACGACGTCGCGGACGCCGGCGACCGCCGCGAACTCCTCGGCCGGCACCGGCGCGTCGAACACCAGCTCCACCCGGCGGATCGCCTTGGAGCGCAGGTCGTGCACCCCCTCGACGTCGACCAGGTGGCCGTTGCGGATGATCCCGACCCGGTCGGCGACCCGCTGCACCTCCGACAGGGTGTGGCTGGACAGGAAGATGGTCGTGCCGGTGGCGGCGACCTCGCGCATGAGCTCCTGGAAGGACTGCTGGACCAGCGGGTCCAGGCCCGTCGATGGCTCGTCCATGACGATGACCTCGGGCCGGTTCATGAAGGCCTGGACCAGGCCGACCTTCTGCCGGTTGCCACTGGACAGTTCGCCGACCTTCCTGGACAGGTCGGCCCCGAAGCGTTCGACCAGGGCGTCGACGACGTCCTGGTCGACACCCCCACGCAGGTTGGCGAAGTAGGTCAGGGTGTCCCGGCCGGTCAGGTTGGGATACAGCGACAGGTCCGAGGGCAGGTAGCCGAGGTGGCGCCGGATCTCGACGGCGTCGGCGTGGCTGTCCAGCCCGAGGATCCGCGCGCGTCCGGCGGTCGGGTGGATGAGGTCCAGCATGGTCCGGATCGTGGTGGTCTTGCCGGCCCCGTTGGGTCCCAGGAAGCCGAAGATCTCGCCGCGGTGGACCTCGAGGTCGAGGTCGACCAGGGCCTCGACGTCGCCGTAGTGCTTGGTCAGGCCCTCGGTGTGGATCGCCGGGGCGTCGGATGGGGTGGCGGTCATGGCCCTGCCTCGTCTGCATCGATGTCGGTCGTCTCGGTGGCGCATCCCCGACGCGACGTCAGGGCGTGGTGGCGTCCCCCACCCGCGAGGCCGGTGGATCGGGGTCGTGGGTCCGCGCGTCGTGGCGCGACTCCGACCGGAACGCCGCCCGGAAGCGGTCGTCGGTGAAGATCCCGTCGGTGTAGAGGTCCAGCAGCGGCTCGGCCAGACGCAGCATCGCCGTCGGGTCGTCCGGGGCGCCCAGGACCCGGCGCAGGTGGGGCAGCAGCAGCATGTTCCCCAGGTCGGCGTTGAGGACCGCCGCTGCCCGGGCCGATTCGTCGTCGGTCGGGACGAGCACGCCCGCCGCCACGCCGGCCTGCATGGCGTCGATCGTGTCGGCGTGGAGCCGGTCGTAGAAACGACGCCCCAGTTCGCTGTCCTCGGACAGTGACCGGGCGAGGTAGGCCAGGGTGGGGGCGTGCTGGGCGAGCAGGTCCTCGTAGTCGTCACGCGACCAGGTCATCGACCCGGTCATCGCCGCGACGTTGCCCGCGTGGATCTGGTCCAGGAGGTCACGGTCGACCGCTGCTCGCAGTCCCTCCTTGGACCCGAAGTGGTGGACCACCAGGGCCGCGGACACGCCCGCCCGGTCGGCGATGTCGCGCACCGTCGACGAGCGGAACCCCCGTGCCCCGAACAGGTGCAGCGCGGCGTCCCGGATCCGCGCACGCGCCGTCCGGTCGTCGTCGTGGCCCGCCTGGTCGAGGCCCGGGGCAGATGCTGAACTCATGTTCAGCATCCTAAACATCTGTTCAGCCCTCGTCAACCGTTGCGGCGCGACGACCCGTGGGTCAGATGAAGGCGGACTCCAGCCCGGAGTCGCGCACGAACACGCACGGGGTCCGCGACCCGGCGATGATCCCGCGCAGGGCGTCGAAGTCGACCCTTGGCCCGAGCGCGAAGATGCTTGCGTCGGCGACGGGCGCGACCGCGAGCGCGTCGAGGAAGCCGCGGTTGACCACGTGCACGCCCGGGGGCCCCGGCAACCGGGCCAGCTCCCCCAGGCTGTGGAGGTAGCCGTCGGCCTCGTGGAGCTGGTCCAGGTCGCGCACGGCGGTCACCAGGTTGATGTCGCCGCCCCAGTTGCGCCGGAGCTTGTAGGCCAACAGGATCGCCAGGTGCGAGTGCTGCAACTCCGTGCTGACGGCCCACTCCGGACCCTGCTCACGGATCCACAGGTTGATCACGCCGCGGCCGCCCAACCGTCCGGGGTGCTCGCTGGCCAGCATCAGGACCCCGAGGTTCGCCGCGGCCGCCTCCGCCAGCACCGCGGTGGCGTGGCGCTCCTCCTCGGGGTCCCGGGGGAAGTCCAGGAAGACGATGTTGGCGCCGGACGCGGCATCCCCCGACGCCCGCACGGAGGCCAGGAACCCGCGTTCCCAGCTGACCTCGTCGATCACCGACCAGGCCGTGGCGACGTTGTCCTGGCGCAGGTAGTCGCTGGACCGGGTCAGGGCCGCGGTCAGTTCGGGGTCCTCGTCCTCGCCGTGGCGGATCCCGACGAACTTGACCGACCCCTTGGGGAAGGTGACGTCACGCAGGAACGAACTGGCGGCGTGCAACGCGTCGATGTCGGCGACCGGGGCCAGCACGCGCGGACGCCACCCGCGCTCGGCGGATCGGCGGGCGGCGATGGCGCGCCGCGACGCCCACCGGGCGATGCCGGCGAACACGTCACCACGGATGTCGCTGAACGGACTGTCGAGGTTGCGTCGCACCAGCAGGACGAAGACGACCACGATCGCGATCACGGCGACGGCGGCGAAGACCGGGTTGATGACCACCATCGCGACGATACAGCCGGTCGCCCCGACCACTGGCACGGACCGCGGGAACCGCAGGGTCGGCCGGAAGGTCTCGAGGTCCAGCACCTCTTCGATCAGCACGACCACGTTGATGGTGCCGTAGGCGATCAGGAAGAACAGCGTGATCACCGGGGCGATGGCGTTGAGGTCACGCAGCATGATCGCGGCCAGGGCGATCCCGGCCGTCACCAGCAACGCGTTGCGCGGCTCGCCGGCACGGGTCCGGGCGGCGAACCACGACGACTTCGGCAGCAGTTGTGCCTGCCCGAGTGCCTGCAGGATCCGGGGGGCGCCGACCATCGACGCCAGCGCCGACGAGAACGTCGCCCCGAGCAGCCCACCCAGCACGGCCGGTCCCCAGGCCGAGCGCGTCACCATGACGAGGTAGTCGCGAACCAGCACCTCGGGCGTGGCCGACCGTGACAGCCACCAGGCCGCGGCGAGATAGACGACCAGGGTCAGCCCGACCGCGCTCAGCGTGCCAAGCGGGATGCTCCGGCGGGAGTCCTTCAGTTCGCCGGACAGGTTCACCCCGGCCATGATCCCGGTCGTGGCCGGGAAGAACACCGCGAACACCCCCCAGAAGTCCGTCCCCTGGAACCCCGTCTCCACGGCCCCCGGGTAGGTCCCGACCAGCGTCGGCGTGATGTCCATCGACCCGGTGGCGGCCGCCACCGCCACCGACACCAGCGAGGCCACGATCAACCCGAGGATGACGTACTGGACCCGGAAGGCGAACGCGGCGCTGACCATCGCGATCGCGATGAGCAGCCCGAAGGTCACCAGGTCCACCACCAGCGGCGGGTGGTCCGGGAACACGAACTCCCACCCCCCGCGGAAGCCGAACACGTACAACGCGACGGCCAGCGTCTGGGACAGGTACAGCGGCACCCCGACGGCGCCCCCCGCCTCCAGGCCCAGCGAGCGCGAGATGATCGCGTAGGCCCCACCACCGGTCAGCGGGGTGTTGGTCGCGATCGAGGCGATGGACATCGCCGTGGTGCCCGTGATGGCGTAGCCCAGCAGGATCACCGCGACCGCACCCAGCAGCCCGGCGTTGCCGACCACCCACCCGGTGCGCAGGTACAGGATGACGCCGAGGATGGTCAGCAACGTCGGGACGAAGACCCCCTCGAAGGTGCCGTAGCGACGGGGCCCGCCCGCTGGTCGGTCCGGGGCTGCCATGCGCATCGGTCCTTGCCGTGGGTCTCCGGGCGTGGCGTGCTCGACGAGCCGGCGCGTCGAGCGGTCGAAGCCTAGCGATGCGCGCTGGGGCGTCGTCGCCGTGCGCGACGCGCCCGGGCACGGCCACCCAGCCCGATGTGGCGGGCTACGGTCGATGATGCCCGCTCCGGACCTCGGCGGACACGTCCTTTCCTCATCGCTGGGGTCCATCCCCGCGTCGGCCTGTCGGCTGAACGTGGTGGACACCGCGCCGATCCGAGCGGTCCTTCCTGCGCTCCGGCCCAACCCCAGACACCTGGGGGAAGTGACGCCGTCGTGCTCCGAGTCACGTCACCCGGCCTGATGTGCCGTGTGTGGCCAGGCAGGCGCGCGGGGGTGTCGAGGGGTTCCTGCCGACGCCGGGGGGAGTCGGGCGGGGACCCCTCGACCCACACCCATCCACCCATGCCGCCCGACGGCCCCCGACGGGCGTGCCCGTCCGTGGTCGAGCCGACGACGGACCGACGGGACGGGCCACGAGCTCGCGTCCCAGGAGGCCGCCATGGCTCGGACGGCCGTGACCACCACGTGGCGCGCGAATCCGGTCGGCGACGCCCGGCCGAGCCGCTCGCGCCGTGCCGGGCCGCGCCGATGACGGGTCCCCGCGTCCAGCGCCTGCTCGGCGTCGTCGGCGACCAGCCGCCCGGTGACCTCACGACCCGCGTGTGCGGTGCTGCGACCGAGGTGCTCCACGGCGTCGGAGTCGGACTGTCACTGGTCACCGAGCAGATCCTGACCCCGGTCGGGGCCACCCGCGAGGCCCGTCCCAGCGAACGCCTCCAGGCCGACCTCGGCGAGGGCCCCGGCTTCGACGTCGGGCACACGGGTCAGACGGTCGCCGTCCCCGACCTGGCCCGCACCTCGCCGTGGCCCGTGCTCGGCCCCGCGATCGTGGAATGCGGCATCCGCGCCGTGTTCGGCTTCCCACTGGCCAGCGCTGGGGTCGACCTCGGCGCGATGACCGTCTACCGGGCACGACCCGGCGAGCTGTCCGACGACGAGCACGCCGACGCGCTGGTGCTGGCGACGATGTCGACCGACCTGCTCCTGGGGATGCAGGCCGACCGGGCCCACGAGGACGTCCCCGGGACCGTCGACGAGCCGGCCGCGGGCGAGTGGGTGGTCCACCAGGCCTGTGGCATGGTCGCCGAACAACTCCGGGTGACCGTGGGGGAGGCCCTGGCCGGCCTGCGTGCCCGCGCCTTCGCCACCGGGCAGCCGCTGGAGCTGGTCGCCGGGGACGTGGTGGCCCGGAGGCTGCGACTGGACGGCCGGTCGTGACCGCCTCCGACGCGCGCACCGACGTCCTGTCCTTTGACCACCTCGGGACCGGTCGCCGGGTCCTACCGTGGGTGGTGCGTGACCCCCGATCCCGTGCGAGGAGGATCGCGCCGTGATCCCAGACGACCGCAACGAGGACTGGCGCCGGACGCTGGTGGACACGCTGGTGTCCCTCGCCGACACGCTGACCGAGGACTTCGACGTCGTCGAGTTCCTGCACACCCTCACCCAGGGAACCGTCCAGCTCGGACTGGCCGCCGAGAGCGGCATCCTGCTCGCCGACGCCGACGACCACCTCCACGTGATGGCGGCCTCGCGGGAGCGGACCCGCCTGCTCGAGCTGTTCCAGCTCCAGAGCCGCGAGGGACCCTGCCTCGACGCCTGGCGCAGCGGTGTCCCGGTCGTGGTCGACGACCTCGAACAGGCCGCCGAGCGCTGGCCCACCTTCGTGCCCGAGGCCCTCTCGGTCGGGTTCCGCTCGGTGTTCGCGGTGCCCCTGTCCCTGCGCGACCGGCAGCTGGGCGCCCTCAACCTGTTCAACGTCGAGGTCCACGAACCCGTCCGTGACGACCGCGTCGTGACCCAGGGGCTGGCCGACATCGCCGCGATCGGACTGCTCCAGCACCGCACGCTGCTCGAGTCCCAACTGGCGGCCCAACAACTCCAGAACGCGCTCAAGAGCCGCATCATGGTCGAGCAGGCCAAGGGGATCCTGGCCGAGCGCTACGGCGGCACCATCGACGAGTCCTTCGAGCGCCTGCGGGCGTTCTCGCGTGACCACAACCGCCGGCTCAGCGACGTCGCTCGGCTGGTCGTCGACGGGGTCGCCGAGCTCCCGCCCGTCCAGGGTCCCGACACCGACGGCGACACCTGAGGACCCGGGTCGGGCCGGAGCGGGCCGCAGCAGGGGCGCTACTGCGGGTGGACGGCGAACACGTGGGCGGGCAGCGACGGGTCCAGTTCGACGTACTGGTCACCGCCGCGCCAGTGGAAGCGCTGGCCCGTGAGGCGGTCGTCGACCATGTACCACTGATCGCCGTCCATCCCCAGCGCCCCCATGTCGAGGTGGACGTAGGAGCCCTGGCGCCACTGGGTGTCGAGGCTGACGATCACCAGCACGCGGTCGCCGTTGTCGGGGTCGGTCTTGGAGTAGGCCAGCACGGCGTCGGAGTCGGCCGCGTGCAGATGCAGGTTGCGCGTGGACTGCAACGCCGTGTGCTCACGCCGGATGCGGTTGACCTGGGTGATCAGCGGGGCCAGTGACTCGGGATCGTCCAGGTTCCAGTCGCGCAGTTGGTACTTCTCGTTGTCGAGGTACTCGTCGTGGTCGGGCCGGGCCAGGTTCTGCTGGAGCTCGAACGCGGGGCCGTAGACCCCCCAGTTGGCGGTCATCGTCGCGGCCATCAGCAGGCGCTGGACGAACATGTTGCGGCCGCCGTACTGCAGGTGGGGCGGCAGGATGTCGGGCGTGTTGGGCCAGAAGTTCGGCCGCAGGAACTCCGCCACGTCGGACTCGGTGAGGTAGCGCAGGTACTCCTCCAGCTCCCACTTGGCCTCGCGCCAGGTGAAGTAGGAGTAGGACTGGTTGAACCCGCGCTTGGCCAGGCCCTCCATGATCCGGGGGCGCGCGAACGCCTCGGCCAGGAAGATGAGGTCGGGGTGGTCGGCCTTGAGGTTGGTGATGGCCCACTCCCAGAACCGGAAGGACTTGGTGTGGGGGTTGTCGACCCGGAACACCCGCACGCCCTGGTCGACCCAGAACTGCATGACCTCCAGCAGCGCGTGCCACAGGCCCTCGGGGTCGGAGGTCTCGAAGTTGATCGGGTAGATGTCCTCGTACTTCTTCGGGGGGTTCTCCGCGTACTGGATCGACCCGTCGGGACGCGTCCGGAACCACTCCGGGTGCTCGTCGACCCAGGGGTGGTCCGGCGCGCACTGGAAGGCGATGTCCAGGGCGATGTCCAGCGCGAAGTCCTCCCGGGCGGTCGCGACCAGCTCGCGCAGGTCCTCGACGGTGCCCAGCTCGGGGTGCACGGCCAGGTGCCCGCCCTCGTCGGAGCCGATCGCCCACGGCGACCCGGGATCGTCGGGGCCGGCCGTGATCGCGTTGTTGCGACCCTTGCGGTTGACCCGCCCGATGGGATGGATCGGCGGCAGGTACAGGATGTCGAAGCCCATGTCGGCCACGCGGGGCAACTGGTCGACGACATCGCGCAGGGTGCCGTGCGCGCCGTCGGCGCCCAGCGAACGGGGGAACAGCTCGTACCAGCTGGAGAAGCGTGCCCGGACGCGGTCGACGTCGACCTGCAGCGGGTCGGACACGGTCGCGTTGGCGCGCGGGTCCACCTCCCGGACATGCTGGGCGAGTGCCTCGTCCAGCCCGTGGCCGACCCGCGTCCCCCGGTCCACCGAGGTGTCGGTCAGGGTCGCGGCGGTGGTGCGGATCGCGGCGTGTGCGTCCGAACGCCGACGCCCGATCATGTCCCGGAGCAGGATCTCGCCGGCGGCCAGGTGGGACTCGACGTCGACGTCGGCCGCGGCCTTCTTGCGCAGGGCGTCCTGCCACGACGAGAAGTGGTCGATCCAGGCCTGGACCTGGTACTCCCAACGCCCCATCGACGACACCCGGAACGACGCCGACCACCCGTCCAGGCCGACCTCGGTCATGGTCATGCGCGACTCGAACCACTCGTCGTGGCCGACCGGGCGCGACCGCACGACGGCCGCGATGTGGTCGTGGGAGTCGGCGTAGACGTCGGCGGTCACGTCGACGCGCTCACCCACCACCCGCTTGATCGGGAACCGGCCACCGTCGACGGTGGGCGCGACGGCGCGGACCACCACGCGACGACGCGGCTCGGGCGGCAGGGGGGACGGTTCGGGACGCGACACGGTGGGACTCCGACACGATTCGACGGGTGGGCGGTGGGTGCCATCATGCCCGAGCGAGGTCCCGCGGAGGGCCCGAGCGCCCGGTCGACCGTCAGGACACCCCGACGGGGTGGTGCGCGGTGAGGTCGCGGGTGACCGGTTCGCCCCGGACCAGGTCCAGCTCCTCGTGGCGATGGCGGATCCGCAGCTCCTCGCCGACCTCCAGGGTGTAGCGCACCTCCAGCCGGCCGATGGCGACCCGGACACGACCCTGGTCGGTGGTGATCGCGAACGCCATGCGGCGCCAACTGGACGGCAACCGGGGGTTGAACGTCAACAGGTCGCCGTCGTCGCGGAACCCGGCGAAGCCGTACACCAGGGTCTGCCACACGCCACCGGCGGCCGCGACGTGGACGCCGTCGGCGACGTTGCCGGCGACGTCGGCGAGGTCGACGAACAGCCCGAACCGGAAGTACTCCAGCGCCCGGGCGTCGTCGCCCAGTTCGGCGGCGACGATCGACTGGGTCGACGCCGACAGCGACGAGTCCCCGGTGGTCAGTGGGTCGTAGTAGTCGTAGTTGCGCTGCTTGAGCCCGGCGTCGAACTCACCGGGCAGCAGGAACATCGCCAGCACGATGTCGGCCTGCTTGATGACCTGGTGACGGTAGATGACCAGCGGGTGGAAGTGCAGCAGCAGGGGGTACTTCTCCCGTGGGGTGGCCTCGAACGGCCACACCTGCTTCTCCAGGAAGTGCTCGTCCTGGGGGGTGATGCCCAACCGGTCGTCGTGGGGCACGTACATCCCCTCGGCCGCCCTGGCCCACTGCTCGACCTCGCCGGGGCGCAGCCCGGTCCGGTGACGCAGGCGCGCGTGCACCTCGGGGTGGTGGTCCTGGACGAACTGCACCACTTCGACGGCGTAGCGCAGGTTCTCGCGGGCCATCAGGTTGGTGTAGGCGTTGTCGTTGACCACCGTGGTGTACTCGTCGGGCCCGGTGACCCCGTGGATGTGGAAGGTCTCGGGGCCGGAGCCGTCGACCCCGTTGCGGAAGAACCCCAGGTCGACCCACAACCGGGCGGTCTCGACCAGCACCTCGGCGCCCTCGTCGACCAGGAACTCCATGTCCCCGGTGGCGCGCACGTACTTGCGGATGGCATAGATCACGTCGGCGTTGATGTGGTACTGGGCCGTGCCGGCCTCGTAGTAGGCCGACGCCTCCTCGCCGTTGATGGTGCGCCACGGGAACAGCGCACCCTTCTGGTTGACCTCGCGTGCGCGGGCCCGGGCGGCGTCCAGCAGCGTGTAGCGGAACCGCAACAGGTTGCGGGCCGCCCGTGGCATGGTGTAGGTCAGGTAGGGCAGGACGTAGACCTCGGTGTCCCAGAAGTAGTGGCCCTCGTAGCCCGACCCGGTCAGGCCCTTGGCCGGGATCCCGGTGCCCTCGGACCGGGCGGAGGCCTGGACCAGCTGGAACAGCGACCACCGCACGGCCTGCTGGACCACCGGGTTGTCCTCGATGACGACGTCGCCGGCCTCCCAGAAGTTGAGGAACCACGCCGCCTGCTCGGCCGCCAGTTCCTGGTAGCCCCGGTCGATCGCCCGGTCGAGCACGCGGTCGACGCGGTCGGCCAATCGTTGGCTGGGCGCCGAGCGCGACGTCGCGTAGGCCGCCAGCTTCTCGATCACGATCGACTGGCCCTCCCCCAGGTCGCACGAGAACACGGTCTTGGCACGGGCCCGGTCGGTGGTGGTGTCGGCGTCCACGGCCACGTCGGCCGACACGGTGTGGTCGATGCCGCACGCCAGGGTCATCCCCGACGACGCGGTGCGGTAGCGCAGCACCCCACGGCCGTTGGTGGACTCGTGGCCCTCGCACACCAGCACGTCGCCCAGCGACTCGGTCCGGCGCGGGTCGTCGACGCCCTCGACGTGGACGTCGGTGGACGGGTCGAACACGTCGCCGACCATGCGTCCGGACTCGTCGGTGGCGGCCTCGTGGCGCAACTGCGACGAGATCACGACCGGCGCATCGCCGTCCAGCATCTCGACCTCGTAGCGGAACCCGACCAGGTGGCGGTGGGCCATCGACACGATCCGGCGGGACCGCACCTGCACGCGCTTTCCCGACGGGGTGCGCCACACCAGTTCCCGGGTCAGCTCCCCGGTGCGCATGTCCAGCCGACGCTCGAAGGACTCGATGTCGGCGGTCGGCAGCTGCAACGGCTCGTCGTCGACGTAGAGGTGGAAGCGGCGGGCGTCGGGAACGGCCACGATGGTCTGGCCGGTGCGGGCGAACCCGAACGCCTCCTCGGCGTGCTTGATGGGCCAGGTCTCGTGGAAGCCGTTGACGAACGTGCCCAGGTCGTGTTGTGGCCGGCCCTCGTCGGGGGCCCCACGCAGCCCGACGTAGCCGTTGGACAACGAGAAGATGGTCTCGGCCCGGGCCAGGTACTCCGGGTCGATCCCACACTCGACCAGCGCCCACTCCTCGACCGGGTAGACGGTGGTCGGCAGCCCGACGATCTCACGATGCAGCACGGATGAGCTCCCCCGACGGCACGTGTCCGGTGTCGGCCATGGCGGTTCCTCGTCGCTGGTGGGCGGTGGGTGGTCAGGCCAATCCGGACAGGTCGGCCACGACCAGGTCGGCCCCGGCCTCGCGCAACCGGCGGACCTGGTCGCCCTCGCCGATCCCGATGACGGTCCGGAACCCGCCCAGGCGCCCGGCCTCCACCCCCGACACGGCGTCTTCGACCACGACCGCGTCGCCCGGGTCGACACCCAGTCGGCGTGCGGCCTCCAGGTAGGTGTCGGGGGCCGGCTTTCCGGGCAGGCCCTGGCCGGCGGCCACGACCCCGTCCACGATCACCGCGAAGCGGTCGGCGATCCCGGCCGACTTCAGCGACGCCACGGCGTTGCGCGACGACGACACCACCGCGGTCTTGAGCCCGGCCTCGACCACGGCGTCCACGAAGGCGATGTTGTCGTCGAAGGCGTCGACCCCGCGATCGTGCATCAGGCGCAGCACCAGGTCGTTCTTGCGGGTCCCGAGCCCGTGGATCGTGTCGCTGTCCGGGGAGTCGTCCGGGTCGCCCTCGGGCAGCACGATCCGCCGGGACTCGAGGAAGGCCGCCACCCCGTCGTAGCGGGGCATCCCGTCCACGTAGGTCAGGTAGTCGGGGTCGACCTCGAAGGGTTCGAACGGGTGCCCGTGCTCGTCGGACCAGCGCAGCAGGAACTCGTCGAACATCGACTTCCACGCCGCGGCGTGCAACGACGCCGTGTCGGTGAGGACGCCGTCGAGGTCGAACAGCACGGCGCGATGGTCGCGGAGGCGGAACTCGGCCATGGGGGAGGTGTCCTGGTCGGTGGTCCCCCACGATAACCGCCACGCCCCTCCGGATGGGTTCGCGTCCCCCTCCCCCGGCCTGGCCATCGTGGCGCCAGCGCCACCCTTCCTGGCCGTCTCCGGGGTCGCGCCAGGCTTCTCGCCTGCATGCACACTTCTTCGATGCATTGCAATGTCTTTTCATGTAGTCTTGCATGCACATCGGTTGAGTCCACGAGCGGAGGACGGGGTGGTCGACCAGACGGCCGGCGGGGTCAGCGGGAACTGGCCGGCCCGTGCCGTGGTCCTCGTCCCCGGTGCCCTCGTCGCCCTCCACGCACTCGATCACCCCCTGGTCCGGGGTCCAGAACTCCTCGCCCCCTCGACCTGGGGCGCGTGGGTCGGCGCGGTCGGCGCCCCCGGTGTGCTCATGGCGATTCTCCGGCTTGCCGCCGTGGCGATGTGCTGGTATCTCCTGACAGCGACCGTCCTGCTCCTGGTCGCCCGGGCGACCCGGGACCGCACCACGCATGCCCTGGTGGCGGCCGTCCTGGGCCCGCACGGCCGCCACGTGCTGGTCGCCGTCGTCGGCACTGGCGTGCTGGCCACGGTGCCCGTCCGGGATGAACGGGGCGACGTCGAGCAGGAGGCGACCGGCGACATGGCCACCACGGCGGTGAGGTGGGACACGACCGGTGGAGCCGTGCCTGCGGACCCGGGCCGCCCCCGGGCCCCGGGCCTTTCGGGCGCCTCGGCCGTCCCCCAGCTCGTTCGCCTGGCCGGACCGCGGCTCGTGGCCCTGCCACCACCGGCGCAGGACCCACCCCTCCTTCACCGCCTCGACGACGATGCCGCTGCCCCCGCCGCCGAGCCCGGGGACCACCGCGAGCCCGACGGGCCGGACTCCGATCGCGAGTGGTGGACCGTGGAAGCCGGGGACCACTTCTGGCACATCGCCGAGGAACACCTCCGCCGCCACCGGGGTTCGACCCCTCCCGAGGAGGACGTCCGCCGGTACTGGCGACGACTCGTCGCGGCCAATCGTGACCTGCTCGTGGACGGGGACAACCCGGACCTGCTGCTCCCCGGACAGCTCCTGCGGGTACCGCAGTTGCCGACCTCACCCACCACGCGGGGCCAGCGATGACCTGGCGCCCGGAGCGCGATCCCACCGTCGACCTGCGTGACGACGAGGCGGTCCGCACCGCCAGGTCACGTCGCAGCCACCAACGCCTCCAGACCCGGATCTCGGCGGAGTCCGCCACCTTCACGGGCACGCTCCGTGACCTGGCCGAACGCCTCGCAGGGGTGACCCTGCTGCTCGCCGACGACCATGACGTGCAGGGAACCCTGCTGGCCGTCAGCCGTGACCACCTCGTCCTGGCGACCGACGCCCGCCAACACACCTACGTCCGGACCCCGGGGATCGTCGCCGTCCGGGCCGACCCCGACGTTCGCGTCCCGGTCGCCCAGGGTCACCGACCTCCCGGCGACGGCGCGACGCTGCTCGAGCGGCTCGGTCGCTGGGAAGCCGAACGACCGATCGTGGCCCTCCTGCTCGCCGGCCGACCAGCCCCGCTGCGGGGTCGCCTCGCCGCCGTCGGCGACGACGTGGTCTCCCTGGACCTGACCGACGACCACCACCCCACCTACCTCCCCCAGCACGCCATCCGTGCGGTCATGGTCGACCGAGGATGACGTCCCGGCCGTCGTGCACGGCCACCGCCCCCCGCCCCCGAGCACGAGAGCACCAGATGCGACCCCGCCCCCACGGCCGCGTCCCCGCGGCGTTCCCGCCCGTCGTCCGAACGCGGCAGGCCTGTCCGCAACCTCGACCCGGGGTGGCCCATGGCTGACCTCGGGACGACCACCACCCCGGCCAGCGGCGACCCCGGTCCACGTCACGTCGACCATCGACAGGTGACCCGTCGCCGGACCCTTCCGGGCGGACGGGCCGTCGTCGGGGCACTGCTGATCACCCTGGCGGTGCTCGGCGTCTTCGCCGCCTGGCTGTCGGCCACGGCCGCGCCGACCACCAGTTTCGTCGTCGCCGCCACGGCGCTCGCGCCCGGCGACGAGATCCAGCGCGACGACCTGGAACTGGTCGCGATGGACCTCCCCGACGGGCAGGCGGCGCGCGTGGTGAGCACGGCCGACGTGGCCGTCGGAGCCGTGGCGCTTGCCCCGGTGGAGCCCGGAGACCCGGTGCTCCGCAGCAGCCTGCGGGCTCCCGCCCGCGCCCCGGACTCGTCGGGATTCAGCTTCGAACTCCCGATGTCGCGGGCACTGGCGGGCGACCTGGTGGCGGGAGACCGGGTCGACGTCGTCGCCACCGAGGCCGGCCGGACCGGGTTCGTCGCCACCGACGTCCCCGTGGTGGCCAGTCTCGCCGACGGGGGCACGGTCGTGGTGACCCTGGCCCTGGCAGACCCCGACGCGGTGCTCGCCATTGCCCACGCCGTCGACGAGGGCACCGTCCACGTCGCGCGGAGCAGCCGGCGAGGCCCGGTCGACGCGCCGGTCCGCTCCGGGGCGTTCGCCGAGGACGCCACGACGACACCCGACCAGCCGACGCCGGCGGCCAGCTCGCCAACCGAGGATCCCGACGCCGAGGAAGGCGGCGAGGGCTGATGGCCGAACGCTACGTCCTCCTCGGCCTCGGGCGCGCCCGCGCGGACTGGTTCGGTCGCCTGGGTCACTGGGCGACGGCTGGCGCCGTGCCGGGCGAGTTCGTCAAGTGCATGTCGATCGCGCAGGTCCGGGCACGGCTGGAGTCTGGGCGTGCATGGTCGGCGGTCCTGCTCGACGGTGACGTCCCCGGAGTCGACGTCGACCTCATCGCGACCGTCCACTCCCACGGCGCGGTCGCGCTGGTGGTGGACACCGCGGCACGTGACTGGGCCGGCCTGGGCGCCGACGGGGTCCTCTCCCCGGACTTCGACCGCCCGCTCCTGCTGGACCTGCTCGGCCAGCACGCGACCATGATCGGGGACGGCGCCCGCTCGATCGGCGATGTCGACGACCCGGCCGACGACCCGACGGGCAGCCTGGTCGCGGTGACGGGTGCGGCCGGAGCCGGCTCGTCCGTGACGGCGATCGCGCTCGCACAGGGACTGGCGACCGGCGAGGAGGCCGTCCTGCTGGCCGACCTGTGCCGGGTCGCCGACCAGGCCATGCTGCACGACTCACGGGTGGTGGTGCCGTCCGTGCAGGACGTGGTCGACGCCCACCGCGTGGCGCGGCCCCGCGATCGCGACGTCGTGTCCCAGACCTTCCGGATCGACGAGCGGGGATACCGGCTCCTGCTGGGCCTCCGGCGCCCCCGGCAGTGGCCCACGATCCGACCGCGGGCCTTCGCCAGCACCCTCGACGCCCTGCAGGCCACCTTCGACCTCGTCGTCGCCGACGTGGAGCCGGAGGTGGAGGGTGAGGACGACACCGGTTCGGTGGACGTGGAGGAACGCCACCTGATGGCCCGATCGACGCTGTTGCGGTCCCACGTGGTGGTGCTGGTCGGCCGCCCCGGCATCAAGGGCCTGCACGCCACGGTCCGCGTGCTCCTGGACCTGGTGCACCTCGGCGTGCCGACCGGTCGCATCCTCCCGGTGGTGACGTGTGCGCCGCGCAGTCCGCGAGCGCGCGCCGACCTCGCCCAGGGACTGCACGTGCTCACCGCGTCGTCACTCGGCACTGCCTCCGGGGCCCTCGCCAGCCCCACGTTCCTGCCCCTGCGGCGTGTCGACGAGGCACTTCGCGACGGCGTCCCGATCCCGTCGCCGCTCCCCCAGGTCATGGCCGGTGCCGTTCGCGGGCTGCTGGCGCGCGTCCACCAGCAGGGCCCGATCGATCCGTTCGCCGACACCGCGGTCCCCGAACGGGTGGTGCCGGGTTCACTCGGTCTGGAGGAGCACGGATGAGTCGCGACCTCAACCCGCTCGCCCTGATCGAGGATCGGGTGCTCGAACGCGCCCGCCACGCAGCCACCACCGTCGACGCCACGCCGACCCACGAACTTCGCCGGTTCATCGCCGACGAGGTCGCCCAGTGGACCCTGGACTTCAAGAACGGCCATCGTCCGTTCGACCTCGCCAGCCCCGACCTGGTCGCCGATCGCGCCTGGCGCAACCTCACCGGGTACGGGCCGCTGGAACCACTCCTGGATGACGACGACGTCTGGGAGATCATGATCAACGCCCCCGACGAGGTGTTCGTCAAACGCCACCAGGGCGCATCCGGTTACCACGATGAGTCGTTCCACGACGACGAGCACGTCCTGCGGACGCTGACGAAGATCCTCGACGACGCGTCCACCTCGCATCGCAAGCTCGACCCGTCCGAGGGACTCCAGGACGCCCAGCTGGACAACGGTGCCCGGCTCCACATCGTCCATCGCGACGTGGGACGCGGCAACCACCTCCTGGTCAACATCCGGAAGTTCACCGGGGTCGGCTTCGCCTCGCTGGGACAGTTGGTCGACCAGGGGATGATGACCTCCGACGTGGCCCGGTTCCTCGCCGCCTGCATGCGAAGTCGTGTCTCCGTGGTGTTCGCCGGACCGCCGGGTGCAGGCAAGACCACGATGCTGTCGTGCTGCACCGCCGAACTCGACCCGGCCTTGCGGGTGGTCACGGCCGAGGAGGTCTTCGAGGTCGACGTCCCACAGCCCAACGTCGCCTCGATGCAGACCCGGGCGCCCCGTCCGGATCGTCCGGCCGTGGACCTGCGGCGACTCGTCGCGGGGTTCCTCCGGATGGCGCCGGACATCGCCATCGTGGGTGAGGTCCGGGACCGGGAGGCGCTGCCCCTGCTGCTCACCCTGTCGTCCGGGGTCAAGGGCTACACCACGATCCATGCCGGCTCGGCCCGCCAGGCCCTCACCCGTCTGCGGTTCATCGCCCAGCTCGCCGACACGCGTTCGGAACTGCCCATGACGGCCCTCAACGCCCTGGTCACCGAGGCCGTGGACGTCGTCGTCCACGCCACCCGCCAGCGAGGGGTCCCCGTGGTCACCGAGGTCGTCGCGGTCGAGCACCAGTCCGCCGGCGCCGACGCCACCGCATTCACCACGACGCAGGTGTTCCAGCGGGGCGTCGACGGACGCCTCGCGTGGTCGGGTCACCTTCCCCAACGGGTCGCCGACCTCTTCGCCGCCGAGGGCATCGACATCCGCGACCTGCTCGACACGGGGGGCGGCGGTGCCGTCCGCGACGACGAGGAGCACCCGTGATGGCCGGGCTGCTGGACAGCAACCTGGTCGGCCTGTTCCTGGCACTGCTGGCCGGGGCGGGTGTCTCGCTGCTGGTCGTGGGCGCACGACCAGACGGCGACCGCGGGCGGGGGGTGGTCGGCGGCGCCGCCGCACGACGTCGACGGCTCGACGACCTGCTCGTGCAGGCTGGCATCGATCGCGTCGGGTTGCGAGAGTTCGCCGGCGTGACGACCGTGCTGTTCGTCGTGGGCGCCGCCCTGGGCTGGGCGTTGTTCCCCGGCAACCTGCTGTGGCTGGCCAGCGGGGCCAGTGCTGCGGCCGTCCCCGTGCTGTCCGCCCAGCACCGGCGCACCCGGCGGCTCGAACAGGCCCGCGACGTGTGGCCACGAATGATCGAGGAGCTCCGCATCCAGGCGGTCAGCCTGGGTCGCTCCATCCCCCAGGCGCTGTTCACGGTGGGACGACGAGCCCCCGAGGAGATGCGACCGGCCTTCGCCACCGCCCACCGGGAATGGCTGATCTCCACCGACTTCGACCGGACCCTGGGGGTCCTCAAGGCCAACCTCGCCGACCCGACGGCCGATGCGGTCTGCGAGACGCTGCTGATCGCCCACGAGGTCGGCGGCACCGACGTCGACATGCGCCTGTCCGCCCTGATCGAGGACCGGATCCTCGACCTGCAGGGACGCAAGGACGCCCGGTCGAAGCAGGCAGGTGCCCGCTTCGCCCGCAACTTCGTCCTCATCGTGCCGCTGGGCATGGCGCTGGTCGGCCAGTCCATCGGGCCCGGGTCGAGCGCCTACCGGTCGCCCGGTGCGCAGATCGCCGTCGTGGTCGCCGTGGCGATGATCGGGGGCTGCTGGGCGTGGGCCGGGCGCCTGATGCGACTGCCGAGCGAGGACCGCGTGTTCTCCGAGGGAGGCGACGCCTGATGCTGCGTTGGCTGCTGCCCTCGGGCCTGGCGATGTGGATCGGACTCACGCTGCTGCTGCATCGCGTGCGATGGTTCGCGCGGCCGGGACTGGCCGAGCGACTGGCGCCCTACGTCCCCGGCGGGATGGGGGTGCGCCCCAGGGCCGGCCTGCTGTCGGCCGAATCCTTCGCCCAGGCCATGGGTCCGGTGGCACGCGCACTGGGGGATCGGATCTCCCGGCTCTTCGGGGTCGCCGAGGACCTCGGGCGACGACTCGACCGAGTGCACTCCGACCTCGACGTGACGGCCTTCCGCATCCGACAGGTGGGATGGACGATCGGATCGATGGGCCTCGGGGCGCTGGTGTCGGTCGCGGCCGCGGTGCCCGTCGCGGTCGGGCTGCTGTTCGTCATCGGTGGCGGGATGCTGGCGTTCCTGGTCCTGGAGCAACAGGTCGCCCGGCGGTCCGACCAGTGGAAGCGCGCGTTGTTCCTCGAACTCCCGGTCGTGTCGGAACAGACCGCCATGCTGCTGGGCGCGGGCTACTCCCTCAACGGGGCCCTCGACCGGGTCGCGACCCGCGGCCACGGTGCCGTCGCCACCGACCTCGAACGGGTCCTCGACCGGGTGCGCCAGGGGCTGGACACCGAGGCGGCGCTCCGGGAGTGGGCCGAGCTGGCCGATGTCCCCGCCGTCGACAAGCTCGTGTCGGTGTTGTCGCTGAACCGGGAGGCCACCGACCTGGGGCGGCTGCTGGCCGAGGAGGCCCGCAGCATCCGCCGGGACGTGCAACGAGAACTCGTCGAGACGATGGAGCGACGAGCCCAGCAGGTCTGGATCCCGGTGGCCGTGGCGACCCTGCTCCCCGGCGTGATCTTCCTCGCGATCCCGTTCATGGCGGCCCTGCGGGCGCTGGACATCTGATGCGGGTGCTCCTGGACGTCGACCCGTGCCGTGACCTCGAGGTCGCCGTCCACGACCCGGACGCGACCCTGGGCGACCTGCTGGTCGCCGCCGGGGTGTGGCCCGTGGCCGACGAGGGACGGGCCGGGGCCTGCTGGTGGGTCGACGGCGTGCGCGCGACAGCCGACCGACGCCTGGCCGACCTCCCCCTCGCCGACGGTGCGGTGATCAGCCCGCGACCCGTCGCCCCCATCCCGCGACACGCGGTCGACGACCAGCCGTGTCGCGCCGTGGGCGCCGCTCTCGCGACCGTGGTGGCGGGCCCCGGAAGCGGTGCCGTCCACCCCGTCCAGACCGGCAGGCCACTCGTGGTGGGCAGGGCTGGCGACGCCGACCTGGTCCTGGCCAGCACCACCGTGTCCGGACGCCACCTGTCCGTCACGGCCGTCGGGGACCGCGTGGTCGTGGAGGACCTGGGCTCACGCAACGGCTCGTGGATCGACGGGGTCGCCCTCGTCCCCGGGGCGCGGGACCCCGTCCCGATGCCCGTCGTGGTCCGCGCCGGCGCCTGCGTGCTCCGCCTCACCCGCCCGGTCGGCTGCGACACGCCGACCGGACCGTTCGAGCACACGTCCGAGGGCACACGCCTGGTGCACCGCCCACCACGACCGACGCCACCTCCCGCGCCGCCGGCAGTGGACCCGCCGATGCCACCACCGGACGCCACACGGCGACGGGCCCTGCGCTGGATGGCGGTGCTCGTCCCGCTGGTCATGGGCGGCGCCATGGTCGTGGTGACGGGAAACGTCCGGTTCGCGGTGTTCGCCGTGATGTCGCCGGTCATGGCCCTCGGGGCCTGGTGGTCCGATCGGCGCAGCTCGCGGCGTGAACAGGGCGCGATGTCGGCCGCGTGGGACGACGAGCTCCGCCGGTTCGACGACGACCTTCGAACCGCCCGTGCCCAGTGGATGGCCCGCGAGGAGGACGTCGTCACGAACCTCGGCGAGATCGTCCGGCGGGCCCTGGAACCCAGTGTGCGGGTGTGGGAGCGTCGTCCAGACCATGCCGACGCCTTCGCGATCCGGATCGGGTCGGGTCCACGCAGTCCCCGGCTGGTCCGCGAGGACGACGTCGGGTCGTCGAGCCGACCCATGGGAGCGGCCGACACGACCCGCGACACGGTCCGACGGCTCGTGGCCGTGGCCAGCGGGATCCCGGATGCACCGGTCACCCTGTCGCTGGCCCGGCATCCGATCGTGGGCATCGTCGGGGACCGTGAGGCCGTCCTGGCCGTCGCGCGTTCCTGCGTCCTCCAGCTGGCCGTGCTGCACGGCCCCGCCGACCTCGCGCTGGCCCTGGTCACGGGTCGCGACCAGGCCTCGGACTGGGCGTGGACCAGGTGGTTGCCACACGGCCACGAGGTCGACACGACGAGCGTGGGCGTCGCGGCGGTCGCGGCGGCGTCCCGCCTGCTGGCGAGCCGGACGCGAGCGACCGACGGCGAGGGACCGACCGCCGCACTGGTCGTCGACGACCCGGCCCTGGTCCGCAGCGGCCACGGTGGCCTCCGCAGACTGCTCCGACCCGGAGGCCGTGCCGTCGCGCTCGTGCTGGCGACGGACGTCGAGCGGCTGCCCGCCGCCTGTCAGGTGGTCGTGGAGCTCGACGCGGCCGGCACGACCAGCCGGTTGTGGGAGTCCGAGACGGGACGACGCCAGGAGGTCCTGCCGGCCCAGCTGTCCCTCGGCACTGCCCGCCACGCCGCTCGCGCGCTCGCCCACCTGTCGGACCCCGAGGGCGTCGTCCGCGACGACCTTCCCTCGCGGGTCCGCCTGGGCGACCTCCTGGGCGACCGCCAGGCCGACGACACCCAACGACGACTCGGGGGACCGACCCGCTCGGGTCGGCGGCTGGCCGCCCCGCTCGGCATCGGTGCGCACGGCAAGGTCTGGATCGACCTGGTCCGCGACGGACCCCATGCCCTCGTGGGGGGCACCACCGGATCGGGCAAGTCCGAGCTCCTCCGCACCCTGGTGGTCGGCCTCGCCGACCGGCACACCACCGACGAGGTCGTCTTCGTGCTCGTGGACTACAAGGGTGGCGCGGCCTTCCGTGCCTGCGAAGACCTGCCGCACGTGGTGGGGCTCGTCACCGATCTGGACGGCGGATTGGGTGTTCGCGCCCTCACGTCGCTGGACGCCGAGGTGCGGCATCGCGAGCAGGTCCTGGCGCGCGCCGGTGCCGACGACCTTCCCGACCTGGTCGCCCGTGGGGCGCCGGGCGGCGGACTCCCACGCCTGGTGGTGGTCGTCGACGAGTTCGCCACGCTCGTCGCCGAGGTGCCCGGATTCGTCGAGGCGCTGGTCGGGATCGCCCAACGAGGTCGCAGCCTCGGCGTCCACCTGGTCCTTGCGACCCAGCGGCCACGAGGGGCCGTGGACGCCGACGTCCGGGCGAACACCGACCTGCGGATCGCCCTGCGCGTCCTCGACGAGTCCGACTCCCATGACGTCGTCGACCAACCCCATGCCGCCAGCATCCCACGGGACCGACCCGGACGAGCCTGGGTGCGACGCGGCCACGACGACCTCGTCGAGGTCCAGACGGCCTGGGCCACCGGGCCCGTCCCCACCCACGTCGCGCCCGTCGTGGTGCGGGAGGCGGGGACCACCGTGGTGCCGGACCCGCCCACGTCCACGGGTGACGCCACCGAGCTCGACGAACTGGTTCGCAGGGCGTGTGTCCGCCACGACACGTCCGGCCGCCCCCACCCGCGCCGCCCGTGGCTGCCGATGTTGCCCGACGACCTGTCCCTGCCGGAGTTGGTCCCGTTGCCCGAGGCCCGGGCGTCGACGTCCGACGGCGACCGCCTCGTCACCCCCGCGATCCGGCTGGGGACGACGGACCGGCCCGACCGGCAGCGTCGCGATCCGCTGGTCTGGGATCCCGGACGGGAGAACCTGGTCGCACTGGGCAGGATCGGATCCGGCACCACGACGACGCTGCGAACCACGGTCGTGAGCGCGGCGCGCATCCAGACCCCGGACCACCTCCACGTCTACGCGATCGCCGGCGCCGGCGACGGCCTCCGCGACCTGGACTCCCTGCCCCACACCGGCTGCGTCCTGCGGGCCGACCAGGCCGACGAGCAGTGCCTGTTGCTCGCCTGGCTCGCCGGGGAGGTGCACGCCCGTGTGGCGCAGGACCGCGCATCGCTGGCGCTCCGGCCGCGGATCATGGTGGTCGTCGACGATCTCGCCGGCTTCCTCGCGGCCCACGACGACCGCGTCGACGTCCCGATGCGGGACGACCTCGCGATCGTCGCGCACGACGGACCGAGGGTCGGGATCGCCATGGTCGCGGCCACGGACCGCCTGTCCGGTGTGCCAGGTCGCCTGCGCCAGGCGTTCGGTCGCACGCTGGTCCACGGGGCCGTGGACGAACGCGACCGTGCCCAGCTCGGCCTGCAGGCCACCGACCTGGCGGATGCCGTACCCGGACGGGTCGTGGACACGCGGACCGGACTGGTCGCCCAGGTGGCCCGCCTTCCCGAGGGGGTCTCGGCCATCGAGGCCGGGGTGGCCACCGCGGGACCGTCCGCGCGCCTGCGACCCCGGGCCATCCGAGGTCTCCCCGACGTCGTGGACCTCGACGGGCTTCCTCCGGCCGTCCAGGAGGGTGGGCGCCTCGTGCTCCCGGTCGGCATGTCGCGCATCGGCGGACCGAGTGCGATCGTGGTGCATCCCGGCGACCACGTGACCGTGGCCGGTCGGGGCGGATCCGGCCGCACCACGGCGCTGCGGGTCCTGTCCGCCCAGGTCCGGGCCGCCCACCCCACGGCCGTGCAGGTGGCACTGTGCGACCCCGACCGATCCCGCCTGCACGGGTGGTCCTGCCTCGACGCCTCCGGATCGGCGGACGGACTGCGACGGGTCCTGCAGGCCGGGATCACCGGCGAGGACCCGTGGTTCGTGCTGGTCGACGACGTCCGCTGGTGCGGCGACGACGACCTGCTCGCCGCCCTGGCCACGGCGCGTCCGGACCTGCACCTGGTGGTCGCCGGTCGTCCCGGCGACCTCCGCGGTGGCTTCGGGACGTGGCACCGCGACCTCCGCGCCAGCGGTACGGGCGTGCTGCTGCAACCGGAGCCCGCCACCGACGGTGACCTGCTCGGCATCCGGCTCCCCGGCCTGGGACACACCGCCCGGCGCCCCGGCCGTGGCTTCGTGGTCCACGACGGCACGGCGGACCTGGCCCAACTGGCCGGTCCACCCCAGCACCCACCCGCCGGCAGCCTGGCAGCCTGACTGGTCCCCGGGGGTCACCACCGACGACGGCGCACACGTGTGCGCGGTCCGGCAACCGACAGGTGCGGGCGGCCACGACCGAGGCCGCGGGCCCGGGCGGGCGACGATCCGACGGCTTAGGGTGGAGGCGCAACGAACCCCTCCTCCGTGCATCGAGCGACCTCATGGCCACCAGCATCGGGATCCTCACGGCGGGCGGCGACGCGCCCGGCCTCAACGCCGCCATCCGCGCGATCGGCAAGTCCGCCATGCGCGCCCACGGCATGCAGGTGATCGGGTTCCACGACGGGTTCCGCGGCCTGATGGAGAAGCGCCACGTCCGCCTCGACGCCCAGGCGCTGTCGGGCATCCTCACCCAGGGCGGCACGATCCTGGGCACCAGCCGCGCCAAGGTGCACCGCATGTCGGTGGGCGACCAGACCATCGACATGCGCCAGGCGATGGTCGACAACGCCCAGGACATGGGCGTGGAGGTGCTGGTGTGCCTGGGGGGTGGTGGCACCCAGAAGAACGCGCTGAAGTTGCACAAGGCCGGGCTGCCCGTGATCACCCTGCCCAAGACCATCGACAACGACGTGTTCGGGACCGAGCGCACGTTCGGCTTCGACACCGCGCTCAACATCGCCACCGAGGCCATCGACCGGCTCCACTCGACGGCGCACAGCCACCACCGGATCATGGTCGTGGAGATCATGGGCCACAACACCGGGTGGTTGACGTTGGCCTCGGGCATCGCCGGCGGTGCGGACGTCGTGCTCATCCCCGAGATCCCCTACGACGTCCAGACCGTGGCCGACACGTTGCTGGCGCGCAAGGCGGCCGGCAGTCGGTTCAGCATCGTGGCGATCGCCGAGGGTGCCATCTCGGCCACCAACGCCGAGAAACTGGCCGAGCTGCGCCAGGCCAAGTCCGACGCCTCCGGCAGCGACGCCAAGCAGGCCGCCAGGGACGCGCGTGCCGAGTTCGAGGACTCCCGCGAGTACCACACCGCCCGACTGGCCGAGACGCTGGAGGAACTGACCGGGATCGAGGCCCGCCTGACCATCCTCGGCCACGTCCAGCGTGGCGGTACCCCGTCGCCCAAGGACCGGCTGCTGGCCACTCGGCTCGGGGTCGAGGCCGCCCGCGCCGCCGCCGAGGACGACACCGGCATCATGATCGCCGACCGCGAGCGCACCGCCGTCCGCGTCCCGCTCGAGGAGGTCGCCGGCAACCGTCGCAGCGTCCCCCTCGACCACCCCTGGATCATCACCGCCCGCGAACTCGGCATGGGCCTGGGCGACTGACCACCCCCACCCCCCACCCACCCCCACCAGTTCGAGCCACCACGACCACACGACCGGGTGCGAACGGACCGACATCCCGGCCGAATACCACCCGCCACCAGGGCGAGCCGACCACGACCACCCCACCGGGTGCGAACGGACCGAGATAGCGGCCGAATCCCACCCGCCACCGGCTCGAGCCACCGCAACCACCCGACCGGGTGCGAACGGGCCGAGATACCGGCCGAATCCCACCCGACCTGCGCCCCGCACCCGCCCCGACCGGCCCCGACCATTTGCGACGCAGACCACGACCACCCCACCGGGTGCGAACGGGCCGAGACACCGGCCGAATCGCACCCGCCAACAGTTCGAGCCGACCACGACCACCCGACCGGGTGCGAACGGGCCGAGATACCGGCGGGAACACACACGTTGGGGTGGTCGCGAACGAGGGTCGATTGCCTGGAAGGTGCGGCTGACGAGGGTGGGTCAGGGCGACCGTGCGGGACGAGGAGTGGTCATGGCCACGTTGCTGGTGCTGGGGGGGACACGGTTCGTGGGGCGGGCGATCGTCGCCGACGCGCTCGACCGAGGTTGGGAGGTGACGACGCTCAACCGAGGAAGGCGACCGTCGTCCGACGGGGTCGAGCAATTGCTCGGTGACCGGCGCGAACCGGGCGGGCTCGATGCGCTGGCCGACCGAGCCTGGGACCACGCGATCGACACCTGGTCGGACGAGGCGACGGCGGTCGACACAGCCGCGCGGGCGCTGGTCGGGCGGGTGGACCGGTTCGCCTACGTGTCGAGCCGGTCGGTCTACGAGTTCCCGACGGCGCGCGGGGCCGACGAGTCCGCCCCGGTGGTCGACGGTGACCCCCGCGGTGGACCGGACGAGGACTACGCCGTTCGCAAGGCCGGGGGCGAGACCGCCGTCACGACCAGCCACCCCGATGGGTTGCTGCTGCGACCGGGGCTCATCCTGGGTCCGTGGGAGGACATCGGGCGCCTGCCGTGGTGGTTGGACCGGATCGCGGCCGGGGGCGACGTGCCGGCGCCTGGACCGCCCGAGGCGGGGGTGCAGTACGTCGACGTGCGCGACCTCGCCACGTTCGCCCTGGACGGGCTGGCGACGGGCCGATCCGGACCCTTCGACGTCGTGGGCCCGCCAGACCACGCCACGATGCGCGACGTGCTGGAGGCGGCCCGCGCCGTGACCGAATCGGATGCCACGTTCCGGTGGGTCACTCCCGACCAGGTCGCCACCGCCGAGGTCGAGCCCTGGACCGACCTGCCCCTGTGGTTGCCGCCCGGGGAGCTGCACGACTCCCTGCACGGCTCGGACCCCGCCAGGGCGTTGGCGGCCGGACTGGATCCCCGACCGCTGGTGGACACGGTTGCCGACACCTGGGACTGGATGCAGTCGGAGGGGCGCCCGGCCCAACGCGACGACCGGCCCGTCCACGGCCTCGACCGCGACCAGGAACGCCGGCTTCTGGACGCCACCTCGACCGGCCACTGAGCCCGCAGCACCGCCTCGCGATGGTGGCCCCGCCCCTGGCGGGGGCAAGACGGCCGACATACCGGCCAGAACGCACACGCCAGCAGACGGGTTGACGCCGACAGCTCGAGCGGGGGCGGAAGGGCCGACATACCGGCCGGGACGCTCACGGCAGCGGACGGTCGAGCGGGGGGCGAAGCGGGCGAGATACCGGCCGGGACGCACACGGCAGCGGACGGTCGAGCGGGGCGACACGGACGATATCTCGGCCGGAACGCACACGGAAGAGGGGGTGGGACGTGACGACGCCGCCGTCCCGGGAGGGGGCGGCGGCGTCGGGTGGTTCGGGGGTGGTCCGGGTGGTCAGGGGGTGGCGTCGGGGATGACGGCCTCGGACTCGTCGTCGTCGATGCGGGCGACGTCGTCGCCAGTGGCATCGTCGGACTCGTCGTCGCCGTACTCCTCGGCAGCCTCGATGGCCTGGTCGACCAGCGAGTCCAGCGACGAGGTGGGGGCGTCGACGTCCTCGGCCTCCTCGGACACCTCGCCCTCGACCACCTCGCCCGGCAGCGGCGCGACCTCGGGGGCTGCGATCTGGCCGGCGATGACCTCGCCCTCCTCGTCGAGCACGTCGAGGGTGGCGGTGGCCATCACCTGCGGGTGCACCTGGACCTCGACCTCGTAGGTCCCGATGTCCTTGATGTTGGACCGCAGCTCGATGCGCTTGGGCTCGATCCGGTGACCGCGCTCCTTGAGCACCCGGGCGATGTCGGCGGTGCCGACCGACCCGTAGAGACGGCCGCGCTCGTCGACCCGGGCCTCGATCTTGAGGGTCATGTCCTCGATCAGGTTCTTGGCCTCGTACGCGTCGTCGATGGTCTTGGCCTCTTCGACCTTGCGCGCACGGGTCATGGACCCGGCCTGCTTGATCGACCCCTTGGTGGCCAGGATGGCCTTGCCGCGGGGCAGCAGGTAGTTGCGGCCGTAGCCGTCGGCGACGTCCACGACGTCACCGGCGAGGCCGAGGTTGTCGACCTCTTCCTTCAGGACGACCTTCATCGTCGGCTCCTTCACTTGCAGATCGGTGGTGGGACGGGGCGGCTCAGCCGGCCTCGTAGGGGATCAGTGCCATCTCGCGGGCGTTCTTGATCGCCTCGGCGAGCTTGGACTGGTGCTGGGCGCAGGCGCCGGTCTGGCGACGGGCCTTGATGCGGCCTCGGTCGGTGACGAAGGACTTCAGCAGTGCGAGGTCCTTGTAGTCGATGTACTCGATGCCCTGTTGGCACATCGCGCACGGCTTGCTGCGGACCGGCTTGCCGCCGCCCGCCCGCTTGGGAGACTTCTTCTTGGCCATGGTGGGGTCCTCCTCGGATGATCCGCGCCCGGGGGCACGGCAGCCACGTCGGTGGCGGAGTCAGGTGGTTGGTCAGGGGGCGTCGGACGAGTTCCGTGGGACGCCGGTGGGGGTGGGCCTAGAACGGGACGTCGTCGTCGCTGGGGGGCGGCGGGCTGTAGGAGCCGCCACCGCCACCACCGCCGGACGACGAGCCCGACGACTTGTTGATGCTGGCGCGGGCCCACCGCAGGCTCGGGGCGACCTCGTCGGCCTCGATCTCGGTGATCCACTTGGTCACGCCCTGCTGGTCCTCGTAGGAGCGGACCTTGATCCGCCCGATGACGATGGCGCGGTCACCCTTGTGCAACGATTCGGCGACGTTCTCGGCCATGTCGCGCCAGCAGTTGACGCGCATGAACGTCGTCTCCTCCTGCTGCTGGCCGGCGCGGTCGGTGTAGCGCCGGTTGGACGCGACGGTGAAGTTGGCCACGGCGGCCCCCGACGGGGTGAAGCGCAGCTCCGGATCGTCGGTGAGGTTGCCGACCATCGTGGCGATGTTGGACTCGTAGGCCATCGTGATGCTCCCGGGGTGGACGCGGTGGGTGAAGAGGTCTGGCGACTCGTCGACCAGCCAACACCACGACTGTGACGTCGTGGTGGGCCGATTCAGGCGCTGTGGACGCGAATCTCCGGACGGACGGTCTTGAGCCGCCACACGTCGTCGTTGATCTTGAGACGACGCTCGAGCTCGGCGACGGCATCGGCGGTCGCCTCGTAGTCCAGGACGGCGAACCAGGCGTGGTCGCGCTTGTTGATCTCGTGGGTCAGTCGACGCTTGCCCCAGAAGGACTCGTCGCGAACGGACCCCTCCTGGTCGGCGAGGATCGCCTTGATCTCGTCGAACAACGAGACGGCGTCCTCCTCTTCGAGGAGGTCGGAAAGGATGACCATGGTTTCGTAGTGCCGCATAGGGCACCTCCTGTGGGCTGGAGTCGGCCTCGGGCGGTCACGACGGCGGTGGGCGCCGACGTCGTCGGTGGAGGCAGGGGTGCAGGTCTGGAGTTGTCACCGCCGCGGGCGCACCGGGACGTTCGGGATGCGGGGCGCGGGGACGAACGCGGCCCGGGAGCAGCGAGGCGGACCTCGACGACCCGGGCGGTCGTGACACCGTACCGGTCCGCTGGGCCGGGCGACAACCGGTCCCCGGCCACGCGGTCCGGGCACGACCGGCCGACGGTGCGCGGGTCAGGCGGTCTCGGGTTCGTCGGTGTCGGGCTCGTCGGCGACGCGGCGCTCACGCGCACGCAGTTCCAGGCAGCGTTCGACGAACGCCTCGGGGCGTTCCATCGGGGCCCAGTGGCCGGCGTCCTCGACCAGGCCGAGCTCGGCCCGGGGTGCCAGTTCCAGCAGCCGCCCGGCGGTGGTGTCGGCCGGCGTGTAGGGGTCGTTTGCACCCCAGGCGAGGTCGATGGGCATCGGCAGCCGCGACAACTGCGCGGCGGCCACGACGGTGTCGCCGGTGTCGAGTGCGGCGAGCTGGCGGTCGCGGGACCGGGCGGCCTCGGCGTCCTCGCCCACGGTGAACACGCGACGCACCGTGGCCAGGTCGAGGTCGTCGCGTCCGGCGCCACGGGCCACCCAGCGATCGATGCGGGCACTGGACACGGTCGTGCGCAGCGACGACGACGCGCGCTTGCGGAGCCGGTCCACGAACGGCACGGGCCACTGGTCCTCGACCATGGCCGCGCTCAGCGTCAGGTGCGACACCGCCATCGGGTAGCGGGTCGCGACCACCTGGGCCACGCCGGCCCCGAGGTCGTGGCCGACCAGCCATGGCGCGTCGCCCGCGGTGGTGCGCAGCCAGGTCCCGACCAGTTCGGCCATCCCGCCGGGTGAGTGGTCGGCACGCGCCGGGGTCAGGGTCTCGCCGTGGCCGGGCAGGTCCACGGCCACGACCCGATGGCCGGCCGCGACGAAGGACGCGGCCGCGTCGCGCCACAACTCGGCGCCGGTCAGCAACCCGTGCAGCAGCACCACGACGGGGCCGTCGTCGGGACCGTCGACCAGTGCCGACAGGGCCGAGCCCCCGATGCCGTAGGTCTCACGCTCCATGACGGGACCTCACCAGGAAGTAGCGACGCTTGCCGGCCCGCAGGACCATCGTGGTCGGGGAGGCCAGGTCGTCACCGGTCACGGTCCGACGTTCGTCGTCCACGACCTCGTTGTTGAGCCGGATCGCGCCCTGGCGGACCTGCTGGCGGGCCTGGGAGTTGGAGGTCGTGGCGCCGGCCTCGGTCAGCAGGGTGAGCAGCCCGATCCCGTCGTCGAGTCGGGCTCGGTCCACCTCGAGCGACGGGGCCTCGGCGAAGGCGTCGGCCAGCACGGTGTCGTCCATCCCCACGAACGGGTGGTCGCCGAACAACACCTCGGTGGCGGCCTCGGCGGCCGCCACCCCGTCGTCACCGTGCACGATCCGGGTGGCCTCGCGGGCCAGCAGGCGCTGGGCGTGGCGCGCCGAGGGGTCCTCGGCGTGGGTGGCGGCCGCGGCGTCGATGTCGTCCAGGGACAGGAACGTGAACAGCCGCAGCCACGCCACCACGTCGTCGTCGCTGGCGTTGACGAAGTACTGGTAGTAGCCGTAGGGCGACGTCAGCTCGGGGTCGAGCCAGATCGCGTTTCCGGCCGACTTGCCGAACTTGCGGCCGTCGGAGGTCAGCAGCAGCGGCCACGTCAGCCCGAACACCTGCGCGCCGTGCATCCGGCGGGTCAGGTCGATCCCCGCGGTGATGTTGCCCCACTGGTCGCTGCCGCCACCCTGCAGCCGGCAGCCCTCGGCGGCGTACAGGTGGGCGAAGTCGTTGGCCTGCAGCAACTGGTAGCTGAGCTCGGCGAAGGTCAGCCCGCCCTGTTCGAGCCGGCGGGTGACCGATTCGCGGGCCAGCATCTGGGACACCGGGACATGGCTGCCGACGTCGCGCAGGAAGTCCAGGAACGACACGGGGCCGGTCCAGTCGTGGTTGTCGACCAGCATCCCGGCGTCGCCGTCCAGGTCCAGCACCAACGACAGGTCACGGCGGATCCCGGCGAGGTTGGTCGCCAGGCGCTGCTCGTCCATGACCTCGCGCTCGGCGTCACGACCCGTGGGATCGCCGATGCGACCGGTGGCGCCGCCGGCCAGCGCGACCGGGCGGTGCCCGGCGCGCTGGAGGTGGGCCATCGCCATCATCCCGACCAGCGACCCGACGTGCAGGGCCCGGGCGGTGGGGTCGAAACCGACGTAGAAGGTCACCTGCTCGGTGGCGAGCAGGTGGCGCAGGGCCGGTTCGTCCGAGACGTCGTGGACGAACCCGCGCGCGCGCAACGTGTCGAGGACGTGCGGGGAGTCGGTCATGACCGCCCACGGTAGCCCCCGGGCCCTCCGGGGTCGGCGTCCGGGTCGCGGTCGATCCGACGACGTGGACCCGCGCGATCAGGTGTCGACGGTGTCGAGCCAGGCCGTCGCGGTGTCGTGGAGCACCGCCCGCCAGCGTGGCGGGTCCAGGTCGAGCCGGGCGAGGCCGCGGACCTGGGCGGCCAGGTCGTGGGGGATGGACGGGAAGTCCGATCCGAACACCACCTGGTCCCAGTGGTCGCCCAGCCGGGCCAGCTGCCGGGGCGTGAAGGACTGGCGCAGGTGGTCGCCGTCATGGAGGGCCATCGACGGTTCCAGCAGGACCGTGTCGGGCGCCTGTTCGGCCAGCGACAGCGCGTCGTCGAACTCGGGCATGCCGAGGTGGGCCACCACCACCCGCAGGTCGGGGTGGTCGTCGAGCAGGGACCCCAGCCGCCCGATGCCGCAGAACTCCTCGCCGCCGTCGACGCCGTGGACCGCGGTGACGTGGGCCAGCACCAGCACGCCGTGGTCGGCCAGGCGCCGCCAGGTCGTGGCCAGTCGCGGGTCCGACAGGTGGTAGCGGCCGACCTGGGTGTGGACCTTGCAGACCCGGGCGCCACGGGCCAGGGCCGCGGCGACCTCGTCGTCCACGTCGTCGTCGGGGAAGATCGTGAAGGTCGGGACCACCTGCCGTCGGCGCTCGGCCAGACCCAGGGTGTGGTCGTTGAGCCACGGGAGCATCCCGGGCTGGTGGGCGTAGGCCAGGGCGGTGTGGGCGGTGACCCCGGTGGCGGCCAGGTGGTCGAGCAGGTCGTCCGACGACCCCCGCCGATGGATCGGCCACGGCGGCTCGTCGAGTTGGTCGAAGTAGCGCCACACGGCGCGTTGCAGTCGCTCCGGCATGGCGTGGACGTGGATGTCGACCAACCCGTCCAGGTCCAGCGCGGCGAGGAAGTCCGGGACGTCGGCGTCGGTGGCGGGCAGTGGCGGCGAGGCGATGGCGGTCCCTGTCGTCGCGTCGGCGGGAGGCCCGAGCCGGCTTGCCCGGCATGGTGCCAGCCACCCGCGATGCCCGGCGGCCGACGCTCAGTCGGCCAGGACGTGGCCCTGGCAGGTCGCGAGCAACTCGCGACCGGCGCACGACGCCCGCGCATCCTTGCGGCGTGCCTGCGGATCTCCGACCAGGGCCCACCCGACCGGCTCCAGGCCCACGACCTCGGCGGCCGCGACGACGGTGGCCGGGAAGCCCAGGGAGGTGACGGCGGCGGCGCGAGCACGGGCCGTGTCGGCATCGGCGTCCGGCAGCACCTCCACGACGGCCACCCAGGTGTCGGCTGGCGCGACCCCAGCCGGTGCGGGCGCGCCCACGGCGCTGGCCGCGCGGGGCGTGGCGGCGGCCGAGGGTCCGTCCTCGCCCGAGGGCTCGTCGTCACGGTCTGCGGCGTCGTCCGGGCGGGCCGCCGGGATCGCGTCGGGCGTGTCGTCGGGGGTGTCGTCGGGCTCGTCGGCCGACGTGTCCGGTGCCACCGCGGGGCTCGCCAGGTCGGACGGCACCGGTTCAGCGGGAGCCACGGGATCAGCAGGAGCCACGGGATCAACAGGAGCCACGGGGGCGCCGGCCACGGGGGTGGGGCGAGCGTCGGCGCCGTCGCGGTCCGACGTGGTGCTGGCCACCCGCCAGGCGCCGGCGCCCACGGCCACGGCGAGCACCAGGACCAGGGCCAGCGGCACCATCGACACGACCCGTGGCAGCTGCCGGCGCGATCGCGTGACCTCGACGCGCCCCTCGCGCCCGGGGCCGTCGCGACGGGACGCGGAACGACGCGGGCGGACGGGGCGCTCCTGCGGACCACGGGGCGAGGATGCGTCCCCGACGGTCCCGGGGGCCGCGGCAGCCGCGAGCAGGTCGTCGTACCAGTCGTCCGAGCGCGCGGGGTCCCCGTGCGGGGCCGCGCTCCGGTCATCGACGCCAGGATCGGGTCGGGGTGACAGGGGTGTCCGGGCCATGGGATCGACCTCCGGGCCGTGGTCGCGTCCGGGGCATCCGGACACGAACCGACCGGGACGGACGACTGCCCATCGTCGAGGACCGGGTCCCCGAGCAGCCGAACCGGGTGGTCCGGTCGGTGCGGATGGCCCTGTCATCACCCGCGACGTCACGGGAGGAAACGCGAAGTGCTGGTCCCCCCTGCACGTCCCCCACACCATATGACCCTGCACCACACCACCACAAGTCGCGATCGGTGGATCCCGTGTGGTCTCGCCGCGCGCAGGGCCCGCCCGTGAGGCACGTGGCACCGGCGGCGGGATATCGTGACGTCGTCACGCACGCCTCGGCACCCACGTCCGTGGCCCGGCCACGGGGACCGTGCCAGCCCGCCCCGACCGAGCCCCGACCGAGCCCCGACCGAGCCGTCCCGAGCCAGTCCCGACCCGCCGTCTCGCCCACCACCCGTCTCCCGGGCAACCGTCCGGGAACCAGCTGGGAACCGACCATGATCGAATGTCGCTGCGCCGTCCTGAACCACCTGTCGGGGGCGATCGCGGCCGACTACGTCCGGACCCACCTGCACTCGCGGGGCAACGGTGGTGGCACCCGCACCTTCACCTGCCCGGACACGGGGGTGCGCTGGGCCGACGACAGTGGCGGCGGGACCGACGGCATCATCGAACGCCTGCGCCGCCAGGAGTACTGACATGTCCATCCTGGGCAAGAAGCAGGACGACGGCGACGACGACCTGGGCGGGGACTCGGTCACGTTGCCGCTCGAGGACATGGTCTGCGCCACCTGCGGTCGCGACCTGGCGCCGTGGATGACCACGTGTCCCGACGACGGTGGCGCGGCCGTGGACCGGACCAACACCATGATCGCGGGTGTGCCCGACGTCCCCCTCCACCTCCTGCAGGGACTCGACGACGAGGTCTCGCCCCCTTCCGACGGCTCCGACCGGGAGGAGGGCGGCGCGGGCTGACGCCCGACGTCGCGTGCATGCCGATCTGTCCCCGCTGCCACGACACCTACGTCGACGGTGTGGCCCGGTGTGTCTCCTGCGGAGTCGGCCTGCTGCCCGACGACGCCACCCTCCCCGCCCGGGTCGACCGGTTGCTCGGCACCTTCGACCCCACCGTCGCCGACCGCCTGACCGGGATCCTGGTCCACCGGCACATCCCGCACCGGTTGGTCGACGTGGCCGGCCGCACCGAGGTGATCGTGGACCGCGAACGGGCCGACGACCTGCGGGCCGAGTTCGCGACCTCGTGGGGAGAGGTGCTGGCCAGCCTGTCGCCCGACGAGCGCGTCGACCTGCCCGCCACCCGGGTCCGGGGCTGGTACGACGCCCCCCAGGGCGCCTGGATCGACCGCCAGGGTCGCACCCGCGTGGACCCCGCCGAGGACGCGACGGTCGAGGGGCCCCGTCTGTGGGGGCCGTCGCTGGCCATGGTGGGTGGCGTGCTCGGGCTGTTCGGGTGGTACTCGGGTCGTTCCGCCGTGCTCGGGCTGCTGGGGCTCACGCTGGTCGTGGTCGGCCTGCTGCTGCCCCGATGACGGCTGGTCACCCACCGCCCCCGCCCGCGCTGGACACCCCGTGACCGCCACCTCGACCACGCCGCGTCGCACCGACGACCGGCGCGATGCCTGGCTGGCGGCCCTGGCGGCGATGGTCGCGGTCGCGCTGTCGGTGTGGTGGAAGGCGACCCACCTCGGGCTCCCCGGGGCCTACACCCGCATCGGCTACAGCGACATCGCGGCCCTGTACGGGGCGCGGGGGCTGCAGGCCGGGATCCCGTGGGTCGAGGCACCGCTGGAGTACCCACCGGGCATCGGGCTGGTCGCCTGGGGGGTCGCCTCGGTCACCAACACGTCCCGCGAGTTCCTGGTGGTGACCGGCGTGCTGCTGGCGCTGGCCGGTGGCGCCGCGACCTGGCTGCTGGTGCGCGAGGTCGGGTGGTCCCGACCGGTGGCGCTGTTGGCGGGACCGATCGTGGTGGTGGCGGCGGCCGTCAACTGGGACCTGCTCCCGGTCGCGCTGGCCACCGGTGGGCTGATCGCGCATCGCCACGCCCGTGACGCCACGGCCGGGGCCCTGCTGGGCGTCGGGATGGCGACCAAGCTGTGGCCGGCGCTGCTGCTGCTGGTCGTGGTCCCCGCCGCCTGGCGACTCCGAGGGGTGCCGGCCGCGGCGCGAACCGCGGTGGCCGCGGTCGTGGCGTGGCTGGCCCTGAACCTGCCGGTGATGGTCGCGTCGTTCGACGGGTGGCGGGTGTTCCTCGACGTCAACCGGGAACGGCCGGCCGACTGGGACTCGCTGTGGCGCCTGGTCGGCACGCGCCTGGGGTTCGACCCACCGGTGCCGACGCTCAACCTGTGGGTGGCGGTGGCCACGACGGTCGGGGTCGCCGCGGTGCTGTGGCTGACCGTCCGACGACTCCCGGCCGAACGCTGGCACGAGGCGTCGCTGCCACTGGTGGCGGTGTTCCTGCTGGCCGGGAAGGTGTGGTCGCCACAGTTCACGTTGTGGCTGCTCCCGCTGCTGGTGCTGGCCTGGCCGGGCTGGACCTGGGTCGCGGCACTGGCCGTGACCGACGTCGCCGTCCACCTGACCCGGTTCCACTACCTCGCGAACTTCGTCGGCGACGGACTGCCCGGGGCGTGGCCCGAGTGGCCGTTCCTGGTCGCGGTGCTGGCGCGCGACCTGGTCGTGGTGCTGGCCGTGGCGGCCTGGTGGCGTCGGGCCACGCGCGCGCAGGACGGACGAGCCGGTGCAGCCGCGTCGTCGGGACCCCGCGACGGGCACGCCGGGTTCCAGGCCAGTCCGTCCTGAGCCGTCCGCCGGGTGTCAGCCGCGCCGCGCGGCGCGCTTGGGCGGCAACAGGTCGTACTTCTCGACCAGGTGGTTCCAGCCGCAGGCACGGCAGGCCTCCACCGTGTAGACGGTGAGGTCGCCGAGCTTGCGCACCATCGCCGGCAACGACTCGCGCGTGACCGCCTGGCCACGTCGGGCCGTCTTGCCGTAACGCGGGAAGACGTAGATCACGTGCACCAGGTCGCCGTCGTCACACAGCGGGCAGTCGCCGGCGGGCTCGCCGATCCACTTGGCCGCCCGCAGCAACTCGGGATGGGGGTCACAGACGTCGGACGGGGCACGCAGCCCGGACCGCACGTCCCGCAGCGTCGCACGACGCGCCATGCGGTAGTCAACCCGTCCCGTGCGCATGTGCCGTGCACCTCCCGGTGGCGTCCGCTCCTGCCGCGTCGGTCGCCCATCGTAGGCCCACGCCGCGACGCAGGCGTGCCAACCGACACCGACTGCGCCCGCCCGTCGGGGCGGTTCCGCCGTGACACGACGACACCCCGCCGACGGGCGGGGTGTCGTGGTCGTGATCCGGGCGTGTGCCCGGATCAGGGCCGTGGGTGGTGCTGGCTCAGGCGGCCGGGTCGGTGGTCATCCAGTCGGGCTTGCCGCCCTTGGTCTTCCAGAAGATGACGGCGATCTCGTCGATCATGTCGATCAGCTTCTGCCCGTCGTCCGGGTCGACCGACTTCTTGGCGTCACCGGCCTGCTTGATGGTCTTCCAGAACAGCTCGTGCAGCTCGGGGTACTCCTCGAGGTGCGGCGGCTTGAAGTAGTCGGTCCACAGCACCGACAGGTGGTGCTTGACCAGCTCGGCGCGCTCTTCCTTGATGGTGATGGCCCGGGCGCGGAACACCTCGTCGTCGGAGTCGTGGTACTTCACCGCCGCGTTCATGACGGACTCGGCCTCGATGCGGGCCTGCTCGGGGTAGTAGACCCCGCACATCAGGTCGCAGTGGGCCGACACCCGCTCGATGGGGCGGAACGGGTTGACGATGTCGAAGACGGTTTGGCGTCGCATGGTGCCTCCTCGAAGGCGGACCGGGTGTGAAGTGTGCTACTGCTGTCGACTGTAGTGACGAGGCCCCCCGCCACGTCGGCCGACTGGCCTCGTCCCACGACCATTCGGGAAGGGATTCACGGAATGCCACGATCTGGACCTGACACCACGCCCCCGGGCCCCGACGCCGACCAGGCGCATCGCCGGTTGGGCGCGGTGCTGGCCGGGGTGGGCGCCGGGGCGGCGGCCTGGGCCGTGGCCGTGGGCACCAACCGGTCGCTGCGCGTGGTCGACGGCCCGTCGATGCTGCCGACCCTGGCCCCCGACGACCACCTCGTGACCGTGCCCCCGTCGCTGCGCCGGCCCCGGCGTGGCGACGTGGTGGTGCTGGCGGCCGGGGCGCTGGCGCCGACGGCGTCGGTCAAGCGCCTGGTCGGGCTTCCCGGCGAGCGGGTCGTGCTGCTGGACGGCCACGTCCACGTCGACGGCTCGTGGTGGGACCTGGGGGTGGCGGCACCGATCGACGAGGACCACGACCTGGTGGCCGGACCCGACCAGGTCGTGGTGCTCGGCGACAACCGGGCGGCGTCGACCGACAGCCGACGACGGGGCCCCGTGCCGGCCGACGCGATCGAGCGCGTGGCCGTGGCGCGACTGCGCCCGTGGCGCACGCTCGAGGGTGACCTGCACCGCTTGGGGGCCGTGCGACGCCGCGACGCCGTCCGCGTGGTCGTGCTCGACCCCGACGACCGCACGCTGCTGTTCCGGGTCGCCGACGTCGACGGCGTGGTGCCCGACTGGTGGGAGACCCCCGGCGGCGGCCTGCAGCCGGGCGAGGACCATGCCCGTGCGGCCGTGCGCGAACTGTCCGAGGAGGTCGGCCACCGCGACGTGGCCGTGCACGACCTCGGCCACGTCGCCGAGCGGGACTCGACCCTGTTCGGGGCCAGGCTGCACCGGGTGGAGGCGACCTGGGCCGCCCGCGTGCCCGACGACACCGTGTCGACCGCCGGGTGGACCGCCAGTGAACACCTCGACCACCGGGACTGGGCCTGGTTCACCCGCGACGACCTGCTCGCCCTGGACGCCGTGACCCACCCGGTCGACGTCGTCGAGGTCTACGACCGGGCCCGGGACCGGCTCGCGACGCCCACGTCGTCGCCACCCCGGCCCGACGAGGACGACCACGACGAGCCCGGCTGAGGGGTCACCCCGCCGGACGGAAGCGCTGGACGGTGTTGGCCTGCTGGTCGGTGACGACCAGCGTGCCGTCCGGGCCGACGGCCAGGTCGACCGGGGACGCCAACGATCCGTCGCCGGTGCCCGCCCCGCCGGCGACCAGCGGCCACGGAGCGGGGTCGTCGCCCGACGCCTGCGCCTCGCCCGGCACCTGCAGCACCTCGCCGTCGCGGTAGCTGGTGACCCAGGTCCGGCCGTCGTCGAGCACGACGATGCCCTCGGGTGTCCCGGTGGTGCCCAGCGGACCCGGGATGCGGTGGTCCGCCACGACCCGGCCGGTGGGGTCGAAGACCTGGATGCGCTGGGCCTCGTAGTCGGCGACCCAGGCGTCGCCGGACGGCGCCACGTCGATCCCCGTGGCGTGCACCAGCCCACCCGGCCCGTCACCGGCCTCGCCGTACTCCCGCACGAACGCGCCGTCGCGGTCGAAGACCTGCACGGTCGGACGCTCGTCGTCGGTCACGTGGACCATGCCCGCGTCGTCGACCGCGATCCCGATCGCGCGTCGGAACTCCCCCTGGCCGTCGCCCGGGACGCCCCACTCGCGTCGGAACCCACCATCGGGTCCGAACACCTGGATGCGGCCGTTGCCGTTGTCCACGACGTGCACGGCCCCGTCCGGGCCCACCGCCAGTGCCCCGAATCCCAGCGTGTCGAACTCCCCGGGTCCGTCGCCCTGCCCCCCGACCTCGACGACCTGGGCGCCCTGCGCGTCGAAGGCCAGCAGGCGGTGGTGGCCGGTGTCGAGGACCCACGTGGTGCCGTCCGGGGCGACGTCGACCCCGTAGGGCTGGGCCCACGAGCCGTCGTCGGGGACCAGGGCGTCGGTGAACGCCAGCGGCTGCTCCGGGGCCGGCGGGACCTCCGACGCCGCGCCCCGCTCCGACGCCACCTCCGACGCCGAGGCCACCTCCGACGCCGGGTCGCCCGGGGACACGGTGCCAGCCGAAGGCGCCGGGTCGGCGGGCGCCGAGGTCGCCGTCCCCACGGGTTGGTCCGTGCCGCCGCATCCCGCGATCACGGCGACGACCACCAGCAGGGACAACACCTGCCGTGCTCGCGGCACCACGGACGGACCCTGCGCGGTCACCCAGCCACCCCCAGACGTCGGCCGACGACGTCACGAGGCCCGAGCCGGGCCCCGCGACCTCGACCCTGGACCGCGACCCTAGACCCGGGACGCCACCGTGGGGCGGGATGTCGGGCGACGGACCCGGAACTCGTCCACCCGGATGGCCACGATCCCGCCCACGAGCACCAGGCCGCCCAGCCACTGCACCGACGTCGGCACCTCGCCCAGCCACGCCCACGCCAGTGCGAGGGCGAAGGCCACCTCCACCAACGACACGAAGGCCGTGACCCGGGCACCGAGGCGCCGCGAGGCCACCACGCCGGTGGTGTAGCCGATGGCGCCCGGCACCAGTGCCAGCCCGACCGCCGGCACCAGCCAGGTCACCGTGGCCGAGCCCATCGGCACGTCCCCCACCGGCGCGGCCACCGACAGCAGCCCGAGTAGGGCGGCCGCCCCGAGCACCGCGGTCCCCACGGCCATCCCCCCGGCCACCAGCACCACCGGCGGCAGGTCGTCGGCCGGGCGCGCCGCCAGGACGAAGTAGGCCGCCAGGCAGGCCGCCGCACCCAGGCCCCAGGCCACCCCGACGACGTCGACGGTGGCCGAACTCCCGGCGTCCACCACCAGGACCAGCCCGGCGACGGCGACCAGCGAACCCAGCATGGTCAGGGCCGACGGCCGGCGACGGGTGGTGGCCCACAGCCAGGCGACCACGACGACCGGGGCGAGGTACTCCAGCAGCAGCGCCACGCCGACCGACGAGCGCGCCACCGCCTGGAAGTAGAACAACTGCGAACAGGCGACCGCGACCACGCCGAAGGCCACGACCAGCCCGAGGTGGTCGCGCAGAACGTGCCACCGACCACGCAGGGCGAGGGCGGCGGGGACCGCGAGCAGCAGGGTCCCCCCACCGAGGCGGACCAGGATGGCCGCGCCGGGTGACCACCCGATCGCGTACAGGGCCTTGCCCAACGTCCCGGAGGTCGAGCACGCCGCCACGGACAGCACGGCCAGCCACAGCCCGGCACCGCCACCGCGCCAGCCCGACTGCGCCGGTCGGGGCACGAGGGTCGGCGCCTGCCGCAGCATCGTGGGAACGAGGTCGGTCGAGCGAGCGGTCATGGAGGGTCCGTCCGTCCGGTGCGCACCGCGGGTGCGCCGTCCACACCCGGTCGCGGGCCAGGCCGGGTCGGGATGTCGCAATCATTGGTCAACACTCAGTACGGTGATGACGCTACGCCATCCCTCATCAGGAGTCAAGATGGTCTTCGCCCATGACACCGAGTTGGCCCTGCAATCCGTCGCCGCGCTGGTCAACACCCACGGACGCGGCGGCGAGACCCTGGCCACCACCGACGACCTGGTCGCGTTCGCCTCGGACTGGGACTACGCCGACGCGCGGGTCGACGATCGCGAGCTGGCGCGCATCCGCGACCTCCGCGACACGGTCCGCCGGGTCTGGACCACTGACGTGGATGCCGCCGTGCCCGTGGTGAACGGCCTGCTGGCCGACGGGGGCGCGGTCCCGCAGCTGGTCCGCCACGGGGGCTGGGACTGGCACGTCCACGCCCACGACGACGACGCCGGGCTCGCGACCAGGATCGCGGTCGAGGTCGGGATGGCCATGGTCGAGGTCATCCGGCTGGAGGAGTCCCGCCGCCTGCGGACCTGCGCCGCCGACGACTGCGACAACCTGCTGGTCGACCTGTCGCGGAACCGGTCACGCCGCTACTGCGACGCGGGATGTGGCAACCGGTTGGCCGCAGCCGCCTACCGCGCCCGTCGCGACGGCGAGGACTGAGTCCTCATGACCCGCCGGGCTCGTCGTCGGGTGGGCGTCGGAGCACGACCAGCAGTTCGGCGTCGTCGAGGTCGACCCCGGTGCGGTCGTAGGCCCCCGGCTCGGCCCCGTCGATGGACACCACCGCCAGCCCCGCGTCGGTGGCCAGCCGGCGCAGGTCCGGGACGGTGTGGCTGGCCGTCCACAGGTCGAAGGTGCGTCGTCGGTCGTCGGGCCCGCGGACCTCGCTGCGCTGGTGGTGCAGCAACCGTTCCGGGTCGAAGGCGTCCCCGTCGACCAGGTGGCGCACCGCGAACAGGGCATGGAAGGCCGTGAGCACCACCGTCCCGCCGGGACGCACCGCGGCGGCCAGCCCGGCCACGACGTCGGCCTCGGCGTCGGGGTCGGTCCCGAAGCCGCCGTGGCACAGCGACCACGCGACGTCGAAGGACCCGTCGAGGTCGAACCGGGTCAGCACCGGGGCGAGGTGGCGGGCGTCGCCCCGCACGAACGCCCACGAGCCACGCCCGGACTCGGTCGCGGCGTGACCGGGGCCGTCCGGATCGGGGGTGGCCTGCTCGTCGCTGCGCGCGGTCACGCCCGCGCGTGCCACCGTGAGCAGGTCCTCGGACACGTCGATGCCGACGCCGTCGATGCCGCGTCGGGCCAGTTCCCGGGCGTGGCGACCGGTGCCGCAGCCGACGTCCAGCACGCGTTGGCCCGGCCGCAGGCCCGTCCTGGCCACCAGCGCGTCCACCTCACCGACGGTGCCGGCCGTGAAGGCGTTGCGGTCGTACAGCCGCCCCTGCCAGGCTCCGATGTCGACGTAGAAGGGCCGGTCGTCCCCGCCGGGCGGATCCGGCACGGCCACGGGCCGGTCCCGGTGGTCACGCCAGGTCGACGCCGGGTGCGGTCCGTCGGTGGACGCGGGCGGGACGGACACCATGGCCCCACCCCTCACGTCGACTGTCGGAGCCGTGGGTGGCCCCCGGGCCCCGACGAGCCCCCACCAGCCTAGGACCGGCCCCCCATCGACCCAGATCGGGCCCCTCGGCCCAACCGGCACCCACCGGGCCAGGGCTGACGAGTTGGTGAACGCGGGGTCCGGATCGTCGCGGGAGGTGGCGTCGGGTCGGTACACCCGGTCGGGAGCCCGCCGGCGAGCAGCCCGGCCCGGCACCGACCGAGGATGGCCCATGAGCACGCTGGCCGCGCCGGACCCGTCGACCACGACCGGCGACGACCCCGAACTGATCGCCCGCGAGGTGCACCCTCGGGCGATCCGGTGGATGCACTGGATCAACTTCCCGCTCCTGGCGATCATGATCTGGAGCGGGCTGCGGATCTACTGGGCCAACGACGTCTACGTGGCCGGCATCGGCTCGTGGGAGTTCTTCGCCTTCTTCCCCGCCTGGGTCTACGAGGGCCTCGACATCCCGTTCCGGCTCGCCAAGGGCATGGCCTTCCACTTCAACTTCGGGTGGCTGTTCGCGGTCAACGGCCTGGCCTACGGCACGTACCTGGCCGTCAGCGGGCAGTGGCGCCACCTGGTCCCCGACCGCCGGGCCGCACTCGTCGAGGCTCCCCAGGTCGTGGCCCACGACCTCCACCTGCGTGACGACCTCCCGCCCCAGGGGCGCTACAACGCCGCGCAGCGGGTCACCTACACGCTGGTGGTGCTGATGGGCGGCCTGATCGTGCTGACCGGCATCGCGATCCTCAAGCCCACCCAGGCGAACCTGCTGACCACGCTCTTCGGGGGCTACCAGGCGGCCCGGTTGATCCACTTCGCGACCACGATCGGCTTCCTGGCGTTCTTCGTGCTGCACGTGGTCCAGGTGGCACGGGCCGGACTGGGCAACTTCCTGTCCATGGTCACCGGCTGGGTGCTGGAGAGTCGCGCCGCGGACTTCGACCCGGAGCGGCGTCGGGAGCGGCGCGAGCCGACCGAGCCGACCGAGGGCGACCAGCGATGACCACCCCCGAGGACCCCGCCACGCCCGGCACGCACCCCGACGACGCGAGGGGTGACCCAGCCCCCGACCCCACGGTGTCCGACGACGCGACCCGGGACGAGGTCCTGGCGGCGCGGGCCGAGCGCCTGGAGGCCCAGGGCCGTGAGGGCCGCACCATCTCCCGGGAGGAGTATCGCCGCACCAGCCGTCGCGCCTTCCTCGGTGGCGCGGTGGGGATCGCGGCCGGCGTGACCGGGTTCCGCTGGGTCCAGAACCAGGAGTCCGTGTCGGGCATCCCCCGGGTGCTGCGGGCCGGCCACGAGTTCAACGACCGGGTGTGGCGTGTCCTGGGCTCGCCGCAGCGCTCGGCGCCGGAGTTCCCGCTGGCCGCGGCCCAGGACCTGCGCACCAACGGCCGACGCGGGCTGCAGGAGGACATCGACGTCGACGCGTGGTCGATGCGGGTCGAGGGACCCGACGGGCGCCTGCTCGACGAGGTCGTGCTGGACGACGTACAGGCGCTGGACCACGTCGACATGGTGACCGAGCACAAGTGCATCGAGGGCTGGAGCCAGGTCGCCCACTGGACCGGGGTGCGCTTCGCCGACTTCGCACAGCGCTACGCCAGCCGCATCGGTGACGCCGCGTACACCTCGCTGGAGACTCCCGACGGCGGCTACTACGTCGGGCTGGACCAGTGGAGCGCAACCCATCCGCAGACCCTGCTGGCCTGGGCACTGGGGGGCGAACCCCTGACCCAACGCCACGGTGCGCCGCTGCGGCTGGTGACGCCGAACCACTACGGGATCAAGTCGCTCAAGCGGATCGGGGTGGTCCGCTTCACCCGCGAACGGCCACCGGACTTCTGGGCCGAGCGCAGCTACGACTGGTACTCCAAGCTGTGACCCGCGCCGACCGGCGCAACCCGACCCACCCCCGACCCCACCCCCGACCGCTCCGGAGCCTGGCCCATGGTGTTCACCGGCATCGGCGTCGCCCTCGCGACGCTGTTCGACGACGACGTCGAACTCGACGCGACCGCCACCGCGACCCACGCCGCACGACTGGTCGACCTCGGGGTCGACGCCGTGCTGGTGGCCGGGTCCACCGGCGAGGCCGCCACCCTGTCCCCCGACGAGCGCGACCGGTTGTTGTCCGCCGTGCACGACGCCGTCGACGGGCGTGTCCCGGTGCTGGCCGGGACCGGTGCCCCCTCGGCCCACCAGGCCGTCGAGCTGACCCGGCGGGCGCGCGACCACGGCGCCGACGCGGTGCTGGTGCTGCCACCGCCCCGGGTCGCCGATCCCCGTCCCTACTTCGACCTCGTGGTCGCGGCCGCCGACGACGTCCCGGTGCTGGGCTACCACTTCCCGGCCGTGTCGGCGCCCGGGCTGACCGTGGACCAGGTGGCCTCGCTGCCCCTGGCCGGCTGCAAGGACTCCAGCGGGGATGCCGAGCGCCTGCTGGCCACCCTGGCCGCGACCTCGCGACCACTGTGGACGGGTTCGTCGGCGCTGCTGTCGCTGGCCGGCCCGGCCGGGGCGGCCGGGGCGATCCTCGCGCTGGCCAACCTCGAACCCGAGCGCTGCGCCCGGGCGTTGACGGGTGACGGGCAGGCGCAACGAGACCTGATCGGTGACCACCTGGCCGCCAAGGAGCGTTTTCCGCGCGGGCTCAAGGAACGCATGGCCGCGCGCTGGGGCACCAGCGCGGTGGCCCGCACGGGGTGAGCCGGGCGGCCGGCCCGGGAGCGCGTGGTCCGATCAGGTCGCCCCCGTGGGCAGCAGCGACACCACGCCCACCTGTTCCAGCACCATCCAGGCCACGAAGACGCCGTAGCTGACCGTCAGGACCCAGCCCTCGTTGCGCGACAGGTGCAGCTCCGTGCGCAGCAACGTGAACAACACGATGGTCGCCAGGGTCAGGAAGCCGACCAGCGGCACGGCCACCCCGAACGCGAACGACACGCTGCCGGCGATCAGCACGCCCACGGGCACCGCCACCAGCAGGTCGAAGATGTTGCTGCCCAGGACGTTGGACATGCTGACCACGCCCTCGCCGCGCTCGGCGAGCCGGATCGAGATCAGCGCGTCCGGAACGCTGGTCACCGCGGCGATCACCGTGATGCCCCACACGAAGGGCGGGATGCCGGTGACCTCGCCGAAGTACAACGCCGCACGCACCAGGCCCTCGACCCCCACGACCACCAGCACCAGGCTGAGCCCGAGCACCGCCCACTGCCGGCCCGGTCGCAGGTCGTCGGGCGGGGGCTCGACGGTGGCGTCGCCGACCTCCTGCTGCTGGATGAACACGTACAGCCCGTACAACGCCAGCGGGATCAGTGCCAGCGGACGGGTCATCGTCCCGTTGAGCGCCGCCTCACCACCCGGTCCGCCGCTGTCCGGGTTGTAGATCAACGCGAAGCTGAACGTCAGGACGAACACCGCGACGGAGATGAGGTAGAACTGCGCGTCCTTGTAGACCAGCTCCTTGTCGGCGTGCACGCCGTCGCTGGCCAGCAGTGCCGACAGCCCGGGGATCACCAGGATGTTGAAGATCGCCGAGCCCACCACGACCGACAGGCCCAGCTCGAACTCCCCGTGCAGCAACGTGGCCAGCACCGTCGACGACAGTTCCGGGAAGCTGGACCCGATCGCGACGACCATCGCCCCGTGCACGATCGGGGGCAGTCCGTAGTAGCGCGACAACTGCTCGGAGCTGGTCTCGAGCAGGTCCGAGCCCCGCCACACCAGCAGGCCACCCACGATCGCGGCGACGGTCCAGGCCAGGATCGCCACGCGCGGCTCGATTCGTCCGGGGGCCGAGTGCGGGCTGGCCGACACTCGAGGTGGTCGCGCACCCTAGCGACCCGGTCGGTCCGTTCGGCCGGGTCGGCCCGGCGAGGGCGCCGGCCTAGGGTCCGGTCCAACCCCGGCCCCCCGTTCCGGTCGGGCAGGAGCCCCCGTGAGCGACACCGCCGAATCGACCACCGACGAGCAGGCGGGTGACGGCAGTGGCGGCCTGACCCGCGCCATCGGCCCGTGGCTGCTGTTCTTCTTCATCCTCGGCGACATGCTCGGCGGGGGCATCTATGCCCTGGTCGGCGAGGTCGCCGGCGAGGTCGGGGGGGCGGTGTGGTCGGCCTTCCTCATGGCATTCGTGCTGGCCGCCCTGACCGCCTTCGCCTACGTCGAGCTGGTCACCAAGTACCCCCGGGCGGCGGGGGCGGCGCTGTACACCAACCTCGCGTTCAAGCACCCGTTCGTGACCTTCCTGGTCGCGTTCGTGGTGATGGCGTCGGGCATCACCTCGGCAGCCACCCTGGCCACCGGCTTCAGCGGCGACTACTTCACCGAGCTGGTCCCCGCGCCGGCCCTGCTGGTGTCGTTCATCTTCCTGGCGGTGGTCGCGCTGATCAACGCCTGGGGCATCGGCGAGTCGGTCAAGATGAACGCCGTCTTCACCATGATCGAGGTCACCGGGCTGCTGATCATCGTGGTGGTCGGCATCGTCGCGATCGGGGACGGCAGCGGCGACTTCGCACGCAACTTCGAGTTCAGTGGGGACGGGTCGCCGGTCCTGCTGGCGGTGGGTGGTGCGGCCCTGGCCTTCTACGCCCTGATCGGGTTCGAGGACTCGGTCAACGTCGCCGAGGAGGTCGAGAACCCGTCCAAGGCGTACCCGATCGCCCTGTTCGGTGGCCTGGTCGCGGCCGCCGTGGTCTACATGCTGGTCACGATGTCGGCCTCCACCGTGGTCCCGCCGGACCAGCTCGCGGAGTCCGGCGACCTGCTGGCCGTGGTCAGGAACGGCCCGCTGAACATCTCCACGTCGCTGTTCTCGCTGATCGCGTTGTTCGCCCTCGCCAACGGCGCCCTGATCAACATGATCATGGCGTCACGGCTGGTCTACGGCATGGCCGAGGAGGGCATCGTCCCCGGCGTCTTCGCCCGGGTGCTGCCCGGACGCCACACGCCATGGGTCGCGATCGTGTTCACCACGGTCCTGTGCGCGATCCTGGTCATGACCGGTGACCTGTCCGCCCTGGCCGACACCACCGTGTTGCTGCTCCTCATGGTCTTCGTGGTGGTCAACATCGCGTGCCTGGTGCTGCGCTCCGACGACGTGGGCCACGACCACTTCACGGCGCCCACGTTCGTCCCGGTGCTGGGTGTCGTGGTGTGCCTCGGGCTGATGACCCAGAACGAGGCCGGCACCTGGCTGCGCGCCGGGACCCTGGTCGTGGCCGGCGTCGTGTTGTGGTTCATCAACCTGGCCGTGGGCCGCCGGACGGACGCGATCGACGCCACCAACCTCGGGGACTGACACGTCGCCGACGAGGAGCCACCATGCCCGAACTGGTCGACGACGACACCCGCGCGGCCTTCCGGCGTGACGGGGCCGTGGTGGTCCGGCAGGCCTTCGACGAACGGCAGGTCGCGCTGGCCACCGCCGGGATCGAGGCCAACCTCGCCGACCTGTCGCCCCTGGCCAAGCGGGCCAGTGCCGACACCGACGGGGCCTTCGTCGAGGACTTCTGCAACTGGCAACGGATACCGGCCATCGAGCGCTTCGCACGCGAGTCCCCCGCCGCCGCGATCGCCGGCGAGCTGCTGGGCGCCACCACGGTCCGGCTGTACCACGACCACATGCTGACCAAGGAACCCGGCACCTCCCAGCGCACCCCGTGGCACCAGGACCAGCCCTACTACGACGTCGACGGACGGATGAACGTGTCGATGTGGTTCCCGGTCGACCCGGTGTCGCGGGCGTCCACACTGGAGTTCGTGGCCGGGTCGCACGGGACCGACGACGACACGGCCGACCTGGCCCCCGGCCGGACCGGCCCCCCGGGGAAGGTCCGGGGAAGGTCTGGGGCAGGTCTGGGGCAGGTCTGGGGCAGGTCTGGCGCACGGCTGGGGAAGAAGGGATGCGCCGGACGACGTTGCCCATCGTGCCGCCACCGACGACAGGGCCCGACCATGGACCTCGACCGCGCACTCGGCTTCGCCGCCGACCACCAACGGGGGGTGGTCATCGCGCTGAAGTCCGACGGCCGACCCCAGGCGTCCAACATCATGTACGCGCTGGACGACGGGACCGTTCGCATCTCGGTCACGGCCACCCGGGCCAAGACCAGGAACCTCCAACGTGACCCGCGGGCGAGCCTGCACGTCACCAGCGACGACTTCTGGAAGTGGGTCGTGCTGGAGGGCGATGCCTCCCTGTCCCCGGTCGCGACCGCCGGTGACGAGTCCACCCTGGAACCGCTGCGCACGCTGTACCGCGACCTCAGCGGCGACCACGACGACTGGGACGACTACGACGCGGCGATGGTCCGTGACCAGCGCCAGGTCCTGTCCATCGCCGTCACCTACGCCTACGGCCAACTCCCCGGCTGAGCGGGTCAGGCGTCCGCGACCAGCCCGAGCTCGGCGGCGACCGCCGCGGCGTCGGGGGGATCGCGGTCGTCGGACACGGCGGCCCACCACCGGTCCAGGGCCGCGTAGGCCCGGTCGTCGGGGACCGGTCCCGCCTCCAGACGCAGCTCCAGCAGCCACTCCCAGGCTCGGCCCACCAGCGGGCCGGGGTCCATGCCGGTGTGGGCCATCACCTGGTTGCCGTCCAACGGCGGCCGCATGGCGTCCAGTTCCTCCTGGGCCGCGAGCTCGTCGATGCGGACCTCGAGGTCGTCCATGCGGTTCTGGATCGCCCGGGCACGCCGCGGGTTGCCGGTGGTCACGTCGGCCCGGGTCAGGATGTTGAGCCGGACGAGCAGGTCACCTGCATCGCGCACGTAGCGTCGCACGGCCGCGTCGGTCCAGCCCATCTTGTAGGTGTGGAAGCGCAGGTGCAGCCGCACCAGTTCCGAGATCGCCTTGACCTGGTCCTTGGGGAAGGCCAGTTCACGCAGGCGGTGACGGACCATCCGGGCACCCACGACGTCGTGGTGGTGGAAGGTCACCGTGCCGTCGCGGTGGATGTCGCGGGTGTCGGGCTTGCCGATGTCGTGCAGCAGCGCCGCCAGGCGCAGGACGACGTCGGGGCCGTCGGGTTCGAGCGCCATCGCGTTGTCGATCACCGCCAGCGTGTGCGCCCACACGTCCTTGTGGCGGTGCAGGGGGTCACGCAGCGTCGACAGGATGCGCAGTTCGGGCAGGACGTGCACGTCCAGCCCGGTGTCCACCAGCAGCTGCAGGCCCACGGTCGGGTGGTCGCCGCCCATCAGCTTCACCAGCTCGTCGCGGATCCGCTCGGCGGAGATCGTGGCGAGCCGGTCCGCCATCTCGGTGGCGGCCGCGAGCGTGTCCGGATCAACCTCGGCGTCGAAGCGGGCGGCGAACCGGGCCAGGCGCACCATCCGCAGCGGGTCGTCACCGAAGGACACACGGGGATCCTGGGGCGTGCGCAGACGTCGGGCGTGCAGGTCGGCGATGCCCCCGAAGTGGTCCACGAACAGGAAGTCGGGGACCCGGACGGCCATCGCGTTGACCGTGAAGTCGCGCCGGGCGAGGTCGTCGTCGATGGACGCACCGAAGGTCACGGCCGGGTGACGCGAGTCGGGCTCGTAGTCGTCGCTGCGGTAGGTCGTGACCTCGACCACGCGGTCCGGTGCGTCGGGTCGCCTCCGCACGGCGGACACCGTGCCGAAGGCCTGGCCGGCCAGCCACAGTCCGTCCCCCCACGGCCCGAGGATGGCCTCGGTCTGCTCCGGGTGGGCCGAGGTGGCGAAGTCGAGGTCGACCTCGTCGACGATGTCGGCGTTGCCCCCCGCCAACAGGGCGTCGCGGACCGTGCCCCCCACCAGGTACAGCTCGTGGCCGGCGGCGGCGAAGCGCTCCCCGAGCTCGCGCGCCTCCGGGAACACGTCGACCAACTGGCCCAGCTGGGCCGCCTGGTCGTCGCTGAGCTCGTTGGCCGGGGCCGCGTCGGACGACGCACCCCCGGGGCTCGGGGCGGCAGGTGGGGACACGCAGGACTCGCCAACGATCGGGGAGGGTGGGATCGGCGACCACGTTCGTCGCACCCTGCGAGGCTAACGCGCACGCCCTCGCCCGACCGAGGGCACGGATCGGCACACTGGCCAACCGCGGCCGACCCGTGCCGCACCCCGAGCCCGACCGGAACGGACGCCCGTGGCCGCCTCCCCCGCGCCCGCCCACGGCGCCCGTCGCGACGTCGTGCTGTCGGCCGCGGTCTCGTTCGCGGCCTTCGCGCTGCCGGCGTCGATGCTGGGGGTGCTGTGGCCCGACGTGCGGGCCGAGTTCGGGCGGTCCCTCGGGGCCCTGGGGGTCGTGTCGCTGACCTACGGGCTGGCACGGATGACCACCGCCACGACCGGACGCCCGCTGGCACGTCGGCTCGGCCTCGGACGGGCCTTCCCCCTGGTGCTGGGGGTGCTGGCCGTGTCGTGTGCCGGCCTGGCGCTGGCCCCCAGTTGGCCGTTGTTCCTGGCCGGGGCGGTCGGGATCGGGGTCGCCTCCGGGTCGCTGGACAGCCTCGGGGCGACCTTCATCAGCACGCGCGAGGAGGTCGGCAGTGCCGGGCTGGTCCAGGGCGCCTACGGCATCGGGGCCACGATCGGGCCACTGGCGGTCGCGGTGCTTCCCGGTTGGCGTGCCCCGGTCGCGTCCTGCCTGGCCGTGGCGGTGGTCGCGATCGGGCTGGCCGTGCACGTGCGTGGGGGCTGGCCGGACGTGTCGGCCGCCGAGGACCACTCCGCACCCACCACCGTCGCCCGACCGGCGGTCGTGCTGTCGCTGGTCGCGTTCGCGGCCTTCGTCGCCGCCGAGGTCACCATGGGCCAGTGGGCCTACACCTGGCTCGCCGACCAGCGCGGCCTGTCGCCCGGCAGCGCTGCCACGGCCGTCTCGGCCTACTGGGGCGGCATGACGCTGAGTCGGCTCGCGCTGGCGCGACCACGGGTGTCGGGGCTGGTGGATCGGCGTGGGTTGGCACCGTTCATCGCCGGCGCCGGGCTCGTGCTGGGTGCGCTGGCCGTGGCGCCGGCCGGGCTCGCCGTGGTGGTCACCGGAGCGCTGGGCGTGTGCCTCGGACCCACGATCCCGTCGCTGTTCGCGACCACGTCCCGCCGGGTCGGTCGCCGCCTGGCCGCACGCATGGCGGGGTGGCAGTTGCTGGCGACCAACGTCGGTGCGATCGGGCTGCCGGCCGCCACCGGCTGGCTGGTCGACCGCCGCGGACCCGGCGTGATCCTGCCGGTGGTGGCCATGGCCCTGCTCGGCGTCGGCCTGCCGACCCTGCTGGCCCTGCGACGACTGCCGTCGGTGACCCCGGCCGGCGCCTGACCGGCGAGGGCCCGGTCGTCGCCGGTCGGGACGGCCACCGCGGTGGGTCCCCACCCGATGGCGAGACCGGCTCACGTGATGGCGGTCGATCCGGTGCGTCGGGGATCCGCGCCCGCCTCGAGGCGCCCGTCAGCATGCAGGACGGCCGCGGCGACGCCACCGAAGTACATGGACTCGGCGTGGTGCCGCTCGGTCGCCAGCCCCAGCCCCGAGACGTCGAGGTCGTCCTCGTGGGCGATCCGGCTGAACGACCCATCGGGGTCGTGGCGCACGTGCAGGCGTGGGGTGGCGATGGCCTCGGCCAGCGACGCGCCCCCGAACACGTGGACCAGCGTCTGGATCAGTGCGGTCGTGATCCGGTCGGCCCCCGGCGTGCCGATGACGACCCGCTGGCCATCGGGACCGACCGCGATCGTCGGGGCCATGTTGGACGGCAGGTGGTCGCCGGGCTCCCAGGCGTGCAGGCCGTGCGGGTTGAGCTCGTGTTCGCCGAGGCAGTTGTTGAGCCAGATCCCGGTGCCCGGCGGCATGACGCCCGACCCGTACCCGGCCGACGCCGTGATCGAACACCCGAGGCCGTCGGTGTCGACGGCCGAGACGTGGATGGTCGACGGCGACGCCATGGCGGCGTCGAAGTCGCCGGCGTCGATCTCGGCCAGCAACGTCGCCGCCGCGGCCTCGCGATCCCGCGACGGGTCGAGGTCACGGATGCGTCGTGACAACACGACGTCCTGGGCCCGAACCATCCGGGCGAGCAGGTCGTCGTCCCAGTGGCCGGGCAACGGCCCCGACCGGGTCAGCAGTTCGAGCATGGCCGTCAGCGTGACCCCGCCGATGGCCGGACCGGGGTTGGTCGCGACCTGCCAGCGTCCCTGGTCGGTGGTGGCCACGGAGGTCAGCGCGGGCCGTACCACCGGGACGCCGTGTTCCAGGTCGGCCCGGGTGAGCAGGCCGCCATTGGCCTGCACGTCGTCCACGATGCGGGCACCGAGGTCGCCGTGGGTGAAGACCCGCACACCCTCGGCGGCGATCGCCTCCAGGCTGTCGGCCAGGGCCTCGACCCGGACCGGGCCACCCTCGGGGATCAGCACGCCGTCGTCGTCGTGGATCGCGGCATGGCTGGGCGCATGCCAGCCGTACAGCGTCTCGTGGACGTACTCCAGGTAGTAGCTGGACGCACCGCCCATGGGGAAGCCGTCCCGGGCGACGTCGATGGCCGGGGCCCAGACGTCGGCCCAGGCCGCCCGTCCCCAGCGTTCGTGCACCAGCGCCAGGCCCGCGGGGGTCAGGGGTGTCGCGACCGAGCCGTGGCCGGCGGTCATCTCCACGCCACCGCCGTAGTCGGTGTGCATCGCGAAGGTGCCCTGACCCGGGCGGACATCGGTGCCACGCCCCGGCATGGTGACGTTGGCGTCGACCACCACGGTGGACGCGTCGGGGGGCGCGACCAACAGGTAGGCGCCGCCCGCGAGCGAACTGACCCCTGGCTCGGCCACCATCGCGACGATCGCGGCGGCCAGTGCCGCGTCGACCGCGTTGCCGCCGACACCGGCCACGGCCACGCCGGCGGCCGTGGCCAACTCGTTGGGGGCGGCGACGGCGATCCTCATGCCGCGCCACGGTAGGCGGCCCGACGACGCGGGGTCAGCCGCGCAACACCGCGACCTGCGTGCAGTCGGTGACCGCGACCACCACCACCCGGTCGACCAGGACGTACAGGATGGCCTCGCGGGCGGGCGCGAGCATCACGACCTCGGCCACGACCACGTCGTGGAGGTCGCCCCGGCAGGCCTCGACCACGGCCACGTCGCCGGGCTCCACCCGTCCGTCCACGACCGACCGGCCAGCGACGTCACCGCCCGTCCCAGACTCGCTCCCCGATCGGCCCCAGACTCGCTCCCCGACTCGGTCGTCGCCATCTCGGCCGCCGCAGCGTCCTGGTCGGCCGTGGGCGCGGGGGGTGACGCGAGCTCGGCCAGCGGTGCCAACCGGTCGCGAAGCTCGGTCGGTTCGATGTCGGCCGTCGCCGCGACGACCCGATCGTCGTCCACGACCGGGATGGTCGCCGGGTCGCCGTCCGCCACGTCCGCAGCAGCCGACGACTCGGCCACGACCTCGCGTTCCTCGCTGCCACCGGACGCGACCCCGCTGCCACCCGACCCGGCCTCGTCCTGCACGGGACCACCACCGGCGTCCGCACTGACCTGGGCCGACTCCTCGACGGGCGAGAACAGGTTCCCCGAAACGGCGACCGCCCCGACACCGACGACGAGCAGCAGGACGGCCGCCGCCCCGGCGAGCTGGCCGACGCCCAGGCCACCGAACCACTCGCCGAGTCGTCGTCGAAGGTGGTCCATGGCCCCCGACGACGGCGCACGACCGCCGGGGGCCGTGGCGCCGCCAGCGCGGGCGGCCGGGGGGTCGGCGGACCGGTCGCCGTCCACGAGCGAGGTCGCCGCGAGCCCCCCCGCAGCATCCGTGGTGGCCCCCGTGGCGGCCCCCGTGGTGGCCCCTGCGGCCAGGGCAGCCAGGTCGGCGTCGACCGCGGCCATCAGCCTGGCCGCGGCCGCGTCGTCCCACACCGGCATGGGCAGCGCCGCCAGCTCACGGTCGACTGCCCGGATCCGCTCCAGCCGCGCGGCGAGGTCGGCGTCGTCGGGCAGCGCACGCTCGACCCGGGCCACCAGGCCCGGATCCGCCTCGCCAGCCGCGTAGGCCGCCAGTTCGTCGCCGGTGATCACGTCAGTCCTCGGTGCAGGGGCGCCACGACATCGCCGGGCCACGGCCGGGTCGACCCGACGTCGCCGGGCAGTGGTGGGACGTCGGGCAGTCGGCCGTCGTTGCAGGCGCACACGATCATGTCCCGGCCTCCGACGCCGCCATCGATTCGGCCAGGCGGGCACGCGCGCGGAACACCCGGGACTTGATGGTGCCGACCGGGATGTCCAGCACCTCCGAGGCCTCGGGATAGGTCAGGCCCTGCACCGAGCACAGCAGCACCAGGGTGCGCGACAACTCGTCGAGCTCACCCAGGGCGTGGCGCAGGGTGGTGGACAGTTCCACGGCCTCGGCCACGTCGGCGACCCGGTCACTGCCGTCGACCCGTCGGGCCGCCGCCACCTCGATGTCCTGCACCGGTGACGAGGGGCGCCGCCCGTGGTAGCGCTGCAGGTCACGGCAGGCGTTGACGGCGATCCGGTAGGTCCAGGTCGACACCTTGCTGTCACCCCGGAAGGAGTCGGCCGAGCGGGCCAGCTTGGCGAAGGTGTCCTGCGTGGCCTCCTCGGCGTCCGCCCGGGAACCCAGTTCGCGGACGCAGATCGCGAACACCCGGTGCTGGAAGCGCCGGACCAGGTCGCGGAAGGCGGTCTCCCGATCGGCCCGCGGGACCGACTCGTCCGCCCACCTCGCGAGCAGGTCGGCCTCGGTCCGGTCGTCATCGGTCACGAGGGTGATTCCGTCGCCGCCAGCTCCTCGCCACCGATCCGGATCTCCGAGACCTGGGCGCGCTGGAGCGAGGGCTCGACCTGGGCCAGCTGGGTGAACCACACCAGCACCCATCGGCCCGTGGCGGGTGGGTCCAGGGTCAGGGTCTCGGCGCGCCCGATGTCCTCGAAGCGTCCGGCCGGGGTGCCCCAGCCGATCAGGCCGTCGACCTCGTCGGGCAGGGTCTCGGCCACGAACACCTCGACCGACAGGCCCGGGTCCTCGGACTGGATGACCAGCTCGTCGACCTCGGACACCTCGGCCAGCTCCAGCGTGACCCCGACCCCGGTCTGGCTGTCGCCGAACGGGCGGTCGGCGGGTGACTGGTAGCTGTCGGTGTTCCACACGGTGGTGGTGTCGTTGTCGTACAGGAACGGGATCTGGTCCGGGTTCTCCGAGCCGTCCGGGCTGGGGTCGAAGTCCGCACCGCTGACGATCTCGAGACCGTCGTCACGTGGCAGGGTCTCGACCGGGGTGTCCGACGACGTCCCCATGACGAAGATCCCGATGACCAGCACGGCCGCGAGCGCGACCCCCGCCATGAACGCCCACACCGTGGGGACCCGCCCGATGCGTCCGCCCACGGGCATGTTGGGGTCGGTGGGGGCGTCGGGGTCGACCTCGGGCACCGACGCGACGGACGGGGCCTCGGGTGGCGCCATGGCGAGCAGGTCCCCGGTCAGCTCGTCGGCCGGGATGCCGCGCAGGCTGGCCGCCAGCGCGTGCGACACCGACGCGACGTCGTCGTAGCGATCGTTGACGTCGCGACGGGTCGAGCGGACGACCACGTCGTCCAGGCGGCGGTCCACGTCGGCGCGGATCTGGCGTGGGGGGGTGACCTCGCGGGTCAGCCGGGCCGCGGCCGTGGCGGTGGCGGTGTCCCCGCTGAAGGCGGGGCTGCCCGTGAGGCACTCGTAGAGCACGATGCCCAGGGCGTAGATGTCGGCGCGCGCGTCCACCTCACCGCCGGCGTACTGCTCCGGGGCGATGTAGGTGGCCGACCCCACTGTGGTCCCGGCGGCGGTCAGGTCCGAGGTCGACTGCGACAGCGCCTTGGCGATCCCGAAGTCGGCGACCTTGACCACGCCGTCGGAGCTGAACAGGATGTTGGCCGGCTTGATGTCCCGGTGGATGAGCCCCTGGGCGTGGGCCTCGCTGAGCGCCTCGGCGATCTGCTGGCCGACGGCCGCGACGTGGCGGGGATTCGGAAAGGCCCCGTGGCTGGCCATCAGCGTCTTGAGCGTGGGCCCGTCCACGTACTCCATGACGAGGTAGACGACGTCGTTGATCCGGCCGGAGTCGTAGATCCTGGTGGCGTTGGGGTGGTGGAGTCGCGCGGCGTTGCGGGACTCGCGCTCGAACCGGCGCACCGTGTCGGCATCCGCGACCAGGTGCGGGTGCAGGATCTTGATCGCGACCGAACGCCCGAGGTGGACGTCGTAGGCACGCCACACGGTGGCCGCCCCACCGGCCGCCACGGGCTCCTCGAGGTGGTAGCGGCCCTCGTCACCCAGCCGCCGGATCGGGGGCCAGGCCGACGATTCGCCGGTGTCACCCTCGGCGAAGGCATCGACGACCTCGGCGCGACCCTCGCCGGCCGGCGGGTCGGTCGGCTCGTCGTCCACCTCGACCGAGGGCGCGGGCTCCGGGTCCTCGGACCCCGCGGTGCCCGGGCCCGAGGTGGGGCGGGACACCGCCGTGTCGACCGGCGCGTGCCGTTCGGTCACGACGGCGTTCGCCGGCCGCGCATCGGGCGGCGGTCGAGACGCAGGCGGGAGGTGGTCACGGGAAACTCGCAGGGAGGTGAAGGGTCGTACCCGGCTCGGTGGGTCGCCGGGGTGGCGCCACGGCGACCCGTGGGGCGTCGTCGGTGGCGCGTGGCGGGTTGGCCGTTCGGCCAGTGTCCCATGCCCGCGAGCGGATTGCACATCGACGCTCGATCGATCCGGGCGGGGTCGGCCACCCCGGTCCCCCACCCGGGCCCGGGACCGACGTTGCCGATCGTTGCGTTCAGGCCCGGTCGGACGTGGGGACGGGCTGGGACTGTTCGGCGCGGAACCCCCGGGCCCGCTCGACCAGCGCACGCTCGTTGCGGTGGGCCAGGCGCACCAGCGCGATCTCGGCCGGCACCCACTCGACGTGCTCGGCCTCGTCGTCGCGATCCCCGGGTGGCAGTCCGTCCCACCACATGAAGTAGTAGTGCACGAACTTGTGGTAGCGAATTCGGTCGGGTCGCCACACGAACCAGTAGTCGATCGTGCCGAGGCGGTCCACCAGGACGGCACCGTGGCCGGTCTCCTCGCGCACCTCTCGCAGGGCTGCCTCGCGGTTGGTCTCGGTCCCCTCCAGCCCGCCCTTGGGCAGGGTCCACTGGGCACGACCGGCCGCATTGCGCCGGGCGATCAGGAGCACCCAGCGGCGACCGTCCGGACGGTCGTCACAGACGACCCCGCCGGCCGAGGTCGCGCGTTCCGTCGGGAGCTGGGACATGCTCCGAGCCTACCCGCCTCCGGTGTGCGCCCAGCGCTCGTTGCGGCCCGCGAACCGCGACCCCGCTGGGTGGGCCGGGCCACGCTGGCGAGGGTCCCGCCCCCCGCGGCGACACCTCCGTCCCCTCCCCGAGGTCCCCACATGCGCGCCCTCGTCCAACGAGTCCACCGGGCCAGCGTCACCGTCGACGACGACGTGGTCGGTCGCATCGGTCGGGGCCTACTGGTGTTCGTCGGCGTCACCCACGACGACACGGTCACCGAGGCCGCGCGCGTGGCCGACAAGGTCGCCAACCTGCGGGTGTTCCCCACCCCCCGCGACGACCCCGACGACGACCGGAACGGCGGACGGGGCTCCGGGAATGGACCCGAGACGACGCGGGGAGGCATGGAAGTGTCCCTGCGGGACACCGGGGGCGCCGTGCTGGTGGTCAGTCAGTTCACCCTGTACGGCGACACCCGCAAGGGGCGCCGCCCGTCCTGGGGCGACGCGGCCCCCCCGGAGCTCGCCGAGCCGCTGGTCGACGCCGTGGTGGCGGGCCTGCGGGCCCACGGCCTCCCGGTGTCCACGGGTCGCTTCCGGGCCCACATGGACGTCGACCTGTGCAACGACGGACCCGTGACCCTGTCGATCGAGGTGACCGCCGGTCGGTGACCTGCCGACCCACGGGGGCCACGGGTGGATTGACGGGTCGGCGCCCGGCGAAGTACCTGTGGGGCGAGGAATCCTCGCCGCCACCCGAACGGAGCCGCCGCCGTGCCCATCCTGGACACCGTCACCAGCCGCCTGCAGACCTGGCGCGACCGCCGCTCCCCCGACGCGGCGACGTCCGGCACGGGCACCGCACAGGACACCGACCAGGATCGACCCGACCCGCCACACGTGGTCGTGGTCGGGGCGGGGTTCGGTGGCCTGACCCTGGCCCGCGAACTGGTCGATGCGGTCCGGGACGGGATCCTGCGGGTCACGCTGGTCGATCGCCAGAACCACCACACCTTCCAACCGCTGCTCTACCAGGTGGCCACCGCGGGGCTCCCGCCGCAGGACATCGGCCATCCCCTGCGCCCGATCTTCGGGCCGGGTCGCTGGCGTGATCGCACGTGCGTCACGGTCCGCCTCGGTGAGGTGGTGGCCGTCGACCGCGGCGATCGGACCCTGACGTTCGCCGACGGCGGGACCCTGTCCTGGGACCGGCTGGTCGTGGCCACCGGGGCGGTGACGGCGGACTTCGACCTCCCCGGCGTCGCCGAACTGGGGTTCGGACTCAAGTCGATCGCCGACGCCCTGGCCCTGCGCGACCATGTGCTGCGGCAGTTCGAACTCGCGGACAACGACCCCCGCCGCCTCGACGACGGGACCCTGACGTTCGTGGTGGCCGGTGGGGGACCCACCGGGGTCGAGGTGTCCGGGGCGCTGGCCGAACTGGTCGACCACGTCATGCGCCGCGACCACCCCGACCTCGACCTCGGCCATGTCCGCATCGTCCTGCTGGAGATGCTGGACCGCCTCCTGGTCGCCTTCCACCCCGAGTCGTCGGAACGGGCACGGGTCGAGTTGGAGGACAAGGGGGTGGAGGTGCGACTGGGCCGGGCGATCCAACGCGCAGAGGCCGATGCCGTCGTCCTCGACGACGACACCACCATCCCCAGCCGCACCCTGGTGTGGGTGGCGGGGGTGCGGCCGTCGCCCCTGGGTGCGGCGCTCGGGGCCGAACTCGAGAAGGGACGCGTGGTCGTCGACGACCACCTGCGCCTCCCCGACGACCCGACGGTGGCGGTGGTCGGGGACCTCGCCGCCTTCCACGACCCCGACCACGACCCCGACGACCCCCTCCCCCAGCTGGCCCCCGTGGCCATGCAACAGGCCCGCCACGTCGCCGACGTGCTGCTCGCCGACGCCCGGGGGGAGCCGCTCCCCGACCCGTTCGAGTACCTCGACAAGGGCACCATGGCCACGATCGGGCGCAACCACGCCGTGGCCGAGCTGCCCGGCGGCATCCGCATCGGCGGGTTCCCGGCCTGGATCTCGTGGCTGGGCCTGCACCTCGCGTTCCTGGTCGGGTTCCGCAACCGCACCTCGGTGGCCGTCTCGTGGGCCTACAACTACCTCACCTACGACCGGGCATCCCGGCTGATGCTGCACGCCGACGACCGTGGCCTGCACCGCGAACTGCTGGGTGCCCACGATCCGGCCCGCTCCGCCATGGACGCCGCCGAGGACCACCACGGGCCACCGGGCGAGCACGAGCCCCAGGAGCCCCCAGAGGACAGGGCAGAGGACAGGGCAGCGGACAGGGCAGCGGACCGGGCAGGGGGCCGGGCAGCGGACGGGGCAGGGGGCGCTGCCGAGGACGGCTGACCACGTTCGCGTCGCCCGTCGGACCGGGCCCGAACGGTTCGCCCGGTTCGCCCTGCCCACCCGATCGACGGGGAATGTCGCCCCGATGGCCCTCGTTGGGCACCATGTCGACCCCACCACCACCGGATCCGCCACCATGACCACCACTCGTGACGTCGTCATCATCGGCTCGGGCCCTGCCGGCCTGACCGCGGCGACCTATGCCGCCCGCGCCAGCCTCGAACCCCTCGTCATCGAGGGGGTCACCGCGGGTGGTCCCACCGGGGGTCAGTTGACCCTGACCACCGACGTCGAGAACTATCCCGGGTTCCCCGAGGGGATCATGGGCCAGGAACTGATCTCGGGGATGCGCGCCCAGGCCGAACGCTTCGGGACCACCTACCTGACCGACGACGTGACCGACGTCGACCTGTCGTCCCGGCCGTTCCGGATCTCCATGACCTCCAACGACGAGGTGTACGCCAACACGCTGATCATGGCGACCGGCGCCAAGCCCCGTCGGCTGGACGTGCCCGGCGAGGATCGCCTGTGGGGCCTGGGCGTGTCCGCCTGCGCCACCTGTGACGGCTTCTTCTTCCGCGACAAGGAGGTCGTGGTCGTCGGCGGTGGCGACTCGGCCATGGAGGAGGCGACGTTCCTGACCAAGTTCGCGTCCAGGGTCACCGTGGTCCATCGCCGTGAGGAGCTGCGCGCCTCGGTGATCATGCAGGAGCGGGCCTTCAAGAACGACAAGGTCGAGTTCGTCTGGAACGCCACGGTCAGCGAGGTGCTGGGTGACCAGTCCGGGGTGTCCGGCGTGGTCCTCACCGACACCGTCACGGGCGACACCACCGAGTTGCGTGCCGACGGCGTCTTCCTCGCGATCGGCCACATCCCCAACACCGACCTGGTCGCCGACGTCCTCGAGACCGACGACGAGGGCTACCTGGTCGTGGAGCAACCGACCACCAGGACCCGGGTGCCCGGCGTGTTCGCCGCCGGGGACCTGTCCGACCACGTCTACCGCCAGGCCATCACCGCGGCCGGCATGGGCTGCAAGGCCGCCATGGACGCCGAGCGCTTCCTGGCCGCCCACGAGGCCTGACCCCACCCTCGGCCGTTCCGACCCACACCCGGCACGTTCCCCATCGACCATCCGAACCCCACCACACGAGGCAGATCCCATGGGCGCCACCGCCATCACCGACGACCAGTTCCAGACCGAGGTCGTCGACGCCGACCAGCCGGTCCTCATCGACTTCTGGGCCGAATGGTGCGGTCCGTGCAAGAAGGTCGGCCCGATCGTCGACGAGATCGCCGACGAGGTCGACGGCCTGAAGGTCCTGAAGATGAACATCGACGAGCAGCCGGAGGTCGCCCGCAACAACGGCGTGATGTCGATCCCGACCCTGCTGGTCTTCAAGGGCGGCGAGCCGGTCGCACGCATCGTCGGCGCCAAGCCCAAGGCGGCCCTGCTGTCGGAGATCCGTCCCCACCTGGGCTGACCCGCCACCGCACGACGGACCCAGGGACCCCCTGCGCGACCCGCCGGCTCCCGGCGGGTCGCGACGTGTGGGCGACCTCGCGGCCACCGTCGGCCGCCCGGTCCCCCACCCGACCGCCATAGGCTCGATCGCGCCATGCTCACGACCTATCGCCCCGGGGACTCCGGTCCGGAGGTCCGCGACGTCCAGCGACGTCTCGCGGACCTCGGCCACGCCGTGGACGACTCCCCCGGCCGTTTCGACGAGTCCACGGCCGAGGCCGTCCGCGCCTTCCAGCAGGCCCGCGGCCTGTTCGCCGACGGCACGGTCGGACCCGACACGTGGCGTGCCCTGGTGGAGGCCGCGTGGAAGCTGGGCGACCGCGTGCTCTACCAGACCCGCCCGATGCTGCGTGGGGACGACGTGGCCGAACTGCAGGAGCGGCTGGACCGGATCGGGTTGGAGGTCGGGGGCGCCGACGGGATCCTCGGCCCCGAGACCCGGGCCGCGATCGTCGAGTTCCAGCTCATGCAGGGACTCAAGGCCGATGGCCAGGCCGGGGCGACCACGATCTCCGCGCTGGCGCGGGTCGGTCGTGACCACCAGTCCGTGGCCGCCAGCGAGGTGCTGGACCGCCACCGGCTCGGCCGTCGCCGGGCCCTGACCAGCCTGGCCGGCGCCTCCATCGTCCTGGACCCCGGCAACTCCCCGGACGTCCCCGGCTACGACAGTCCCGACGGGATCGCCGAGCACGAGGTCACCTGGACCATCGCCAGTCGGCTGCACGGCCGCCTGGCAGCGCTGGGCGCCCGTCCCGTGCTGGCACGAGGTCCCACCAACTCCCCGAGCCCGTCGGCGCGCGCCGCACTGGCCAATCGCGAGGACGCCGACGTCGTGCTGTCGCTGCACACCAACGGCCTGGACTCGGACCGCGCCCGGGGGGTGGCCGCCTACTACTTCGGCACCACCGACACGGTGTCGGTCGCGGGTCGCTCGCTCGCCGACCGGTTGGTGGCCGCCATCGCCGCGGCCGCCCCCACCCTCAACTGTCGCTCGCACCCGTCCACGGCGACCCTGCTGCGCGAGTGCCATGCGGTCGCCGTCGCGGTCGAACTGGGCTTCCTGACCCATCCGCAGGAGGGCCGACTGCTGGTCGACGCCACCCACCAGGCCCGCCTGGTGGACGCCGTGGTGGACGCCCTGCGCAGCTGGATGCTCGGGCTCCCGGCGGACGGGACCGAGGGCTGAACCACGGACGCCCCCACGACCGGTCTGCGGGTGGACCGACGTCACACGACCCGTGGGGCTCAGGGCTCCGGGTCCCCGCTGGCCCGGGCAACGGCCTCGGTGGCCGGTCGGGGAGATGGCCGGGCCACGCGGCGCGGCAACAGGTCGCGCACCTCCTCGACGGCATGCCCGAAGCTCTCGGCCCAGCGGACCGTGCGGGCCACCTCCAGACGCAGCAGCGGGTAGCGCGGGTGTTCCCGGGCCACCTCGAAGCCCTCGTGCAGGAGCCACGTGATGGGCAGCACGCACTCGTCGGGGCGCCATCGCCGGTCACCCAGGGCCTCCACGGCGGGATGGTGCCCGGCGATGGCGGCCTTGACGGCCTCCTGCACCAGCAGCCGTCCCAACCCGCGGGTCCGATGACTGGGATCGATCCACATCGTGGTCACGACCAGGGCATCCGGGTGCATGGCCGGCACCGGCCCACGGCGGGGTGGCACGCGGTCGGCCGGCACGAACTCCACGAAGCCAACGGGCCTGCCGTCGGCGAGAACCGCACGACCGGGAGGGCGCCCCTCGTGCAGCAGGGCGGTGGTCCAGGCCTGCTTGCGCACCAGCCGACCGCCGTCGTCACCGTCGGGGTCGCCCACCAGTGGGTCCGGGCGGGGCTCGCCGAACTCCCAGAACAGGCACGATCGGCAGGCGCTCGGGAGCTGCTCCCAGGTCTCGCCGGTCAGCGGCACCACGCGACGACTCACCCCACGCCCCCGGGACGGCCGGGATCGGTGTCGGGGTCGGGCCGGAGCTCCTCGTCGACCCACCGCGCCGCCCGGTGGGCGAGGCCGGCCACCAGCCCCACGCCCAGTCCCGTCAGTGCGCGACGCCAGCCACCGGGCGCCACCTCGCGGCCGGTCGGGGACACGATCGGTTCGGTGCTGGCCGGTGAGGACGACCCGCCCTCGCCCCCGCCCCGCGTCGTCCCGCCCGGCGTGCCCTCGGTCGGGGGTCCGCTGGTCGTCCCGACCGGGGTGTGGTCACCACGATCCCCCACGACCCACCTCGATGCTCGGTTCTGGTGTCCCGTCGACGGTACTCCGCGGGGGCCCCGGCAGGGGGCTCGCCGGGGGCGCGGACCCCGCTGCGGACGCGAGTACCGTTGCGGGCACTCCGCGTCCGGATCCGGTCAGCATGCGACTCGACACCGACCCCTACCGCCAGCACTACGCCGACCGTGTCGGCGGGCTCTCCGCATCGGCCATCCGTGCCCTGTTCGCCGTCGCGTCCCGCCCCGAGGTCGTGTCCTTCGCCGGCGGCATGCCGTTCACGGCCGCCCTGGACTTCGACGCCGTCACCGCGGTCGTGACCGACGTGTTGGCCACGGACGGCCCGACGGCGCTGCAGTACGGCATCGGACAGGGGCGGGTGGAACTCCGCGAGCAGCTGGTCGAGGTGATGGCCCACGAGGGCGTGCCGGCCCAGCCCGACGACCTCGTGATCACCGCCGGTGGCCAGCAGGGCCTGGAGTTGACCGCCAAGTGCTTCGTGGACCCCGGTGACATCGTGCTCGCCGAGGGACCCACCTACGTCGGTGGCCTGGGCGCCCTGACCAGCCATCGGGCCGACGTCCGCCACGTCCCGATGGACGCCGACGGGATGCAGGTGGAGGTCCTGGCCGACCGCCTCGACGAGTTGGCCGCGGCCGGACGCCGGGCCAAGCTGGTCTACACGATCCCCAACCACCAGAACCCGGCGGGGGTGTCCCTGTCGCTGCCGCGTCGCCACCGCCTGGTCGAACTGGCCCACCAGCACGACCTGGTGATCCTCGAGGACAACCCGTACGGGTTGATCGACTTCGACGGGACCCGCCGCACGAGCCTGCGCGAACTGGCGCCGGACCGGGTGGTCTACGTCTCGACCATGTCCAAGACCTTCGCTCCCGGCGTCCGCACCGGGTGGGTGGCCGCGCCCACCCCGATCCGCGAGAAGCTGGTGCTGCTGCGCGAGGCGGCCGACCTGTGCCCGGCCCACTTCACCCAGATGGTGGTCGAGCGGTGGCTGGCGACCCAACCCTGGGAAGACCAGATCGACCGCTTCCGAACGATCTACCACGAGCGTGCCCGCACGATGCTGGAGGCGCTGGAGGCCCACATGCCCCCCGGGGTCACCTGGACGGCGCCATCGGGCGGCCTGTTCCTGTGGGTGTCGGTGGGCGAGGGGATCGACACGTCCGACCTGCTCGCCAAGGCCGTGCAGCACCGGGTGGCCTACGTGCCGGGGGCCGGGTTCTACGCCGACGGCTCCGGACACCACCACATGCGACTCAACTTCTCCTATGCGTCCCCCGACCGGATCGTGGAGGGCGTCGAACGACTGTCCGCCCTGATCACCGACGAGCGCGAGCTCGCCCGGGCCGTGTACGGCGACCCGACACCGTCCGACGCCGGCGCGCACGACGACGTCACGCCGACCAGCGCCATGCCGGCCGCCGTCGCACCCGACCGGACGGCAACCCCATGACCGCACCCGAGTCCCTGCACGTCGCGGTCCTCAACGGGGGCTCCTCGCTGGAACGCGAGGTGTCCCTGGCATCGGGATCACGGGTCACCGCCGCCCTGCAGGACCTCGGCCACCGCGTCACCCGGCTCGACGTCGGCTCACGGCTGGTGGCCGAACTGGACGACCTCGACGTCGACGTGGCCTTCCTCGCCCTGCACGGCTCGACCGGTGAGGACGGCACGATCCAGTCGCTGCTGGACCTGGTGGGCGTCCCCCACACCGGCCCGAACGGCCTGACGTCGGCCCTGGCGTGGGACAAGCCCGTGGCACAGGGACTGTTCCGACGTGCCGGGCTGGCCGTGCCGGACCACGTGGTGCTGTCCCAGGCGGCGTTCCGGGAACTGGGCGCCGCCGCCGCCGTGGGACGCGTCGGGGACCGGCTCGGGTTCCCGCTGGTGGTCAAGCCGGCCGCCGGGGGGTCGTCGCTGGGACTGGGCATCGCGACCGACGCGGAGGCCCTGCCGTCGGCCATCATGGGCGCGCTGTCCTACGACGACCGCGTGCTGCTCGAGCAGTTCGTCGCCGGCCCGGAACTCGCCGTCACCGTGTTCGACGGCCACACGCTGCCCCCGGTGGAGATCTCGCCGCGTGAGGGGCCCTACGACTTCTCGGCCCGCTACACGGCCGGGGCCACCGAGTTCCACGCACCGTCGCGACTGTCCGATGCGGCCAACACGGCGGCCGGAGCGGCCGCGGAGGTGGCCAGTGCCGCCCTCGGGGCTCGCCACATCGTCCGGGTCGACATGATCCTGGTCGATGACGAGACCCCGACCATCCTCGAGGTCGACACCGGACCGGGTCTGACCGCGACGTCACTGGTGCCCCTGGCCGCACAGGCGGCCGGGCTGGCCTTCGGTGACCTGTGCCAACGCCTGGTCGAACTCGCCCTGGCAGAGGAGCCGGCATGACCCGCCCCGACCCCCCCGTGCCCCCCGTCAACGACCCCCTCGTGCCTGTCCCCCACGTCGCCGACCCGGTCCACGGGATGGCCGACGACGTCGCGGACGACCCGGTCACGACCGGGGTGGCCACGGTGGACGACGGCGAGGTCCTGGCCGACCTCGAGTTCCCGTCGGAGGACGACCAGCACCTCGAGGGCGAGTTCGGGCCGGCGCCTCGCATCGTGGTGTTCGACGTCGGTGAGGTGCTGATCGACGAGACCCGGGTGTGGGCGACCTGGGCCGAGCTCCTCGGGACCACGCCCCTGACGCTCGCTGCGGCCCTCGGGGCCGCGGTCGCCCAGGGCCTGGACCACGTCGAGGCGTTCGCCCATGTCGCCCCCAACATCGCGTGGGAGGACTTCGTCACCGAGTTCGAACGTCGCTACGGCGGGTTCCGCGAGGAGGACCTGTACATGGACGTGCGGCCCTGCCTGGCCGAGCTCGACGACGCGGGCATCCGGGTCGTCATCGCCGGCAACCAGCCGGCCGCACGGACCCAGCAGCTGCGCGCCCTGGAGCTGCCGTGCCACGCGCTGGCCATGTCCGATGACCTCGGCCACGACAAGCCCGATCCGGCCTTCTTCGACGCGGTGTTGGCCTTGGCGGGGGCGTCCGACCCGGGCCAGGTGCTCTACGTCGGTGACCGGGTGGACAACGACGTGCTGCCGGCCGCGGCCGCGGGTCTGCACACCTGTTGGCTGCGTCGTGGTCCCTGGGGCGTGCTGCAGGACCTGCCCGACGGCACCGAGGCCGACCTCGTGCTCGATGGCCTCGGGGAGCTGCCCCTGTTGCTCGCCGAATGGGGTGGCCCGCAAGACTCGTAAACTTTCGAGTCTTGCGACACCGGACCGTCGATCGACAACGGAGGCGCACGTGACCGACGCCGACCCCGCCAAGCGTGCCGCTGGACGCGCCGCCGTCGCGGAGGTCCGGGACGGCATGGTCATCGGGCTCGGGACCGGCTCCACCGTCGCCCACTTCCTCGACGCGCTGGCGCTGGCGGACCTCGACGTCCGTGGGGTGCCGACCTCGGAGGCGACCCGTGTTCGCTGTGGAGAGCTCGGCCTGGCCGTGCTGAGCCCCTCCGATGTCGCCCGGCTCGACCTCACGGTGGACGGGGCCGACGAACTGACTCCCGATCTCGTGCTGACCAAGGGCGGCGGGGGTGCCCTGTTGCGCGAGAAGGTCGTGGCCACCATGAGCGACCACCTCGTGGTCGTGGCGACGCCGGACAAGGTCGTGGACCGGTTGGGTGAGACGTTCCCCCTGCCCATCGAGGTCGTCCCCTTCGCCGTCGCGCCCGTGCGACGGACACTGGAGCAACGCGGGTACGAGGTGGTCCGCCGGGCCACCAACACCGACAACGGCAACGCCATCCTCGACGCTCGCCTGGCGGGGGGCATCGCCGACCCCACGGCCGAATCCGACCTGCTCGCCCGGATCCCGGGCGTGGCCGAACACGGCCTGTTCGTCGACCAGGCCACCGTCGCCCTGCTCGGTCGACCCGACGGCGGCGTGCAGCGCCTGACCGTCACCCGCTGATCGTCCACGTTGGCCGGCCAGTGCCCCGTCGCGCGGGTCAGGCACGTGGGTCAGGCACGCCGGCCGGGAGAGCCGCTCAGGCGGGCGTCTCGCCCCGGTCGGCGTCGGGATGGCCCGCCACCCCACGCGCGATGACGTCGACCAACCGCTCGAGGTCCTCCGGCCGCCGGAAGTCGATCGTGAGCGAGCCCTTCGAGCTGCCCATGCGGATCGTCACGTCCTGGCCCAGCGCCGAGGACAGGTCGGTCTGGAGGTCCTCCATCCCCGGCGGCAGTGGGCGAGGTGGACGTCGCGAGCGCGACGAATCGCCCCCGGGATTCAGGTAGCGCATCCGGACCAGTTCCTCGGTGGCCCGCACCGACAGTCCCTCCGACACGATCCGGTCGGCGACCGCCTCCTGGTCGGCGCGCTCTGCCAGGCCGAGCAACGCCTTGGCGTGGCCGGCCGTCAGCACACCAGCGGCCACGCGTCGTTGGACCGCCGCCGGAAGCGACAACAACCGCATCGCATTGGTGATCGTGGACCGGGCCTTGCCGAGTCGACTGGCCAGTTCCTCCTGGGTGACCCCGAAGTCCTCGAGCAACTGGTCGTAGGCCGCGGCCTCTTCGAGGGGGTTGAGCTGCACCCGGTGGATGTTCTCGATCAGGGCCTCCTTGAGGAGGTCCCGGTCGTCGGTGTGGCGAACCACGGCGGGGATGCGCGCGAGCCCGGCCCGCTTGGCCGCGCGCAGTCGCCGCTCCCCCGCGACCAGTTCGTAGCGGTCGTCGTCGAGCGGACGGACGACGACCGGCTGGAGCAGACCCACGTCCTGGATGGAGGCAGCCAGCCCCTCCAACTCGTCCTCCCGGAACACGCCGCGTGGCTGTTTCGGGTTGGCCTGGATCGCACTCAGTGGCAGCTCGCGCAGGCTCGGGGACTCCCCGTCGGGCCCGGTGGGGATCAACGCCCCCAACCCGCGGCCGAGGCCACCCCGTCGCGACGTGCTCATGCCGTCTCCTCGTGGTCGTCCCCGTGGTCGACTCCGGGGTCGTCTTCGGGGTCGTCTTCGGGGTCGTCTTCGGGGGCCGGCGTCTCGTCCCCGGCGTCACTCCCCCGAGGCCCCAACAGGTCGTCCAACGGCGACGACGCCACGTCGTCGGACAGCCCGAGGCGGTGGGCGACCTCGCGAGCGGCCCGCTCGTAGGCACGGGCACCGCGACTGGTGGGGTCGTAGACCGTGATGGGTTCCCCGAAGCCGGGGGCTTCGGACAGGCGCACCGTGCGGGGGATGATCGTGGTGTAGGCCACGTCGCCGAAGAAGTCGCGGACCTCGTCGGCGACCTGTTGGGCCAGGTTCGTGCGGGCGTCGTACATCGTCATCAGGACGCCACCCACGAACAGCTCCGGGTTCAGGTCGTCACGGACCAGTTCCACGGTCTGCAACAGTTGGGACAGCCCTTCCAGCGCGTAGTACTCACACTGGATCGGCACCAGCACCTGGTCTGCGGCCACAAGAGCGTTGAGGGTGAGGATGCCCAGCGACGGGGGACAGTCCACCAGCACGACGTCGTAGTCCGCCAGCACCGGACGCAACGCGCGGGCCAGTTGTCGCTCTCGATTCAGGGTCGACACCAGCTCGATCTCGGCGCCCGCCAGATCGAGACTACTTGGAACGACATGAAGTCCATCGACCTTGGTCGATTCGATCGCCTCTCGGACGGGAAGCCGCTCGGCAAGGACCCGGTAGATGGACGGACCACCTTCGGCGACACGCAGGCCGAGCCCCGTGGTGGCGTTTCCCTGGGGATCCAGGTCCACCAACAGCGTCACGTGTCCCTGTGCTGCCAACGCCGCCCCCAGGGAGATGGCCGAGGTGGTCTTGCCCACGCCACCCTTCTGGTTGGTGACACACAGGATCGTCGCGAGGCGGTCCTCGGCGGGAGCCGCGGTCTGGTCGACGTCCCGTCGCCGCCACGTCATGAGACGCCACCGGTCCCCCGGCGCACCACGACCACGCGTGGGGCCGCGGGATGCGATTCGTCGACATCGTCGGGGGTGGCCACGACCTGGCCATCCCACGTCCGCAGGTCACCGGCGGCCTCTGCCACCTCCGCTGCCCACTGCTCACCCTTGACCGCGTACAACAGTCCCCCTGGCACCAGGAACGGCAAGGTCCATCCCAGCAGGCGTGAAAGTGGCGCAACGGCCCGTGCGGTGACGACCTCGAACCCGCCTCGGAGCGGGCCGTCGCGCACGTCCTCCGCACGCCCGCGCACCACGCGTGCCGGAATCTGCAGGGCGCGTGCGGTCTCCACCAGGAATTCCGCCTTCTTCTTGCTCGAGTCCAGCAGCACCACGTCGAGGTCGGGACGCCGCTCGGCGATCACCAGGCCCGGCAGGCCGCCGCCACTCCCCACGTCCAACACCCGGCCAGGCCCCGGCAGCATCGCGGCCAACGCGACCGATTCGGCGATGTGTCGCTCCCACAACTCCTCCTTTGCCCGAGACGACACCAAGTTGTGCGGGGACTCGCGAACAGCCGTCGCGAATGCCCGCAGTCGGGCATCATCGGAGGGGGCGGGGGAGGAGACCATGTCCGCCCGACGGTAGCAGCGTTGCCCAGGCACCCCCCGCCCCGCCGCGATGTTCCACGTGGAACCCCAGCTCCCATCCCGACGCCACGTCGCTGCAGCCACGGTGTTCGACGGTGGGCATGTTCCACGTGGAACATGACCGGCACGCTCCACGCGTGTTCCACGTGGAACATCCGTCGCCACAGGAGGAGGCATCGTGGACGACCCGATCGTCGTCATCGGCGGGGGCGTCGTGGGCATGTCCACGGCCGACTCCCTGGCGCGCCGGCGCAACGGGGGCCGCGTGGTCGTGCTCGAGCCCGACATCGCTCGATCGACGTCCTCGACCCTTCGCTCCGATGGCAACGTTCGGATCCAGTTCAACCTCGATCTCAACATCGCCTGTTCGATCTTCAGTCGGACGTTCTACGACACCCTGCTGGACGGCGTCGAGCTCCCACCGCGTCGCGGGAACCTGTTCCTCGTGAACGAGCCTGGTCGCGCGGCAGCCGAATCCGGGCTCGCGGCCCAACGACGCCAGGGTGAGCGCGTCGACTGGCTCGACACGGACGAGATCGCCCAGCGCTGGCCCTTCCTGCGCACGACCGGCGCGGTGGTCGGCGGCACCTGGGGGCCGGACGATGGTGCCGTCGACCCCAACCTGGTGATTCGTGCCCTGCGAGACCGCTGTCGAGATCGTGGTGTGGAGGAACGGGCCACGGCGGCGACCGCGATCCTGCCGCATGACGCGGGGGGCTGGACGGTGCAGACCGCGGACGGGTCGATTCCGGCCCGCCAGGTCGTCGTGGCGGCAGGAGCGTGGTCCGCGGCGCTGCTGCGTCCACTCGACATCGACCTGCCCGTGGTTCCCGTGGCCCGAACGGTGTACGTGGTCCGGACCCAGGAGCCACCACCGGCAGACACCCCCGGCGTGTTCCTCCCGAACGGAACCTACGGCCTGGTCGAGCCATCGGGAACGTTCCTCGTGGCGCGTTCGCTCCCGGACGACCCCCAGACCACGGACCTGGTGCCCCGACCGGTGTCACACTTCGAGGACCGGATCTGGCCGATCATCGGGTCCACCCTGCCGTCGTTCGCCGCGCTCCGCGTCCAGGGATCGTGGTGCGGGCTGTACGCCCAGAACACCCTCGACGGCAATGCCATCGTGGGGGAGTGGCCGGATCGTCCCGGCCTGTGGATGGCCACGGGATTCTCGGGGCATGGCTACCAACACGGTCCGGCCATCGGGCGCGCCCTGGCGGACGGCCTGACCGGCTCGTCACCCTCGCTGGACGTGTCCGACTACTCGCCGGTCCGGCTCGGAACCGGGCGACGCCTCGACGAGCACGCGGGTCGGCTGATCTGAACCCTGCGCTCAGCAGGGCCAACACGCCAGAGCGCTCGAAAGGACGCCAAAGCGAGGTCAGATCAGCAGCGTGGATGGAACGAGCCCAGGCCCCACAGACGGGGTCTGGGCTCGTTGCACCTGTTCAGAAGGCGATTCAGTCAGCCGCCTCGATGACCACTCGGCGTGACGGCTCGCGACCCTGGCTGCGGGACAGGACGCCGTCGACGCCATTCACGAACTCGTGGATGGCCTTGCGCTCGAACACGTCCATCGGCTCGAGTCGCTCGGCCTCACCGGTGTCGAGCACGTGGTCGATGGCCTCGTCGGCCTTGTCGAGCAGCTTCTCGAGCCGGCGAGCGCGGTAGCCCTCGACATCGACGTGCACGTGCACCCGACGCTCGAAGCGAGACTGCAGGGCGCAGCGCATCAGCTCCTGGATCGCCTCCAGGGTGCTGCCCCGGCGGCCGATGAGGGCACCCGAGTCCATGTTGACCACCTCGACCTCGGCGCGACGAGTGTCCTCGAGGACTCGGATCTGCAGCTCACCGGGCAGGTCGAGTGCATCGAGCAGGCCCTCGACGAAGTCCGCGCCCGCGTCGGCCTCCTCGTCCAGTTCGTCCAGTTCGTCCTCCGACAGGAGCGCGCCCTCGGGGCCGTCCGCCCCAGCCGGGGCTGGCTGCGCATCGTCGTCGTCATCGTCGTCCTCCGCGTCGGCGAGGACGACCGACTCGACGACGTCGTCGTCGTCCGCGTCGGCGTCACCGTTGGCGGCGGCGCGGGACACGGCTGCCGCAAGCTCCACGCGCACGTCGGTCAGGTCCACGCCCTCGGGGAGGTCGGTGGTGATCGTGACGTCGTCGTCGAGCAGGTCGGACAACGCCGAACTCAGCACGGTGGTCAGGTCGGCGCCGGAGGCCCGGGCGGTCTGGATGGACATGGACGTTCTCCTGAAGCGGATGGTCGGGAGGGAGGTCGGGAAGCCAGCGTCAGGTGTCCCGACGCCGGGAGCGGCCGGGCAGGCGGGACCGACGCGAGCCGGTGTCACCATCGGCCGGGGCTGGGCCGGACCCGTTGGACGACGGGCGCCCGTTCTTGGAACCTCGCGACGGCGCATCGTCGGTCGGGTCGGTGGCACGCGTGGCGCGCCGGGTGTTGCCGGCGGTGCCGGCCGACGAATCGGTGGACCCGGTCGCGTCGACGGCGCGTGCGCGGCCCGGGGATGCCGTGGCGGGCACCACGGAGCCGGTCTCCTCGGCGACCCGACGGGTGATGAACCACTGCTGGCCCATGGTCCACACGTTGGTCGTGACCCAGTACAGCAGGACGCCGATGGGGAGGTTGAAGCCGAAGACCCCCATCATGACGGGCATCGCGTACAGCATCACCTTCTGCTGGGTGGCCTGCATGTCGCCCTGGCCCATGGTGTTGCGCGACATCATCTGCTTCTGGCTGACGAACATCGAGCCCGCCACCATCACGAGCAGGGCGATCCCGGCGATCCCGGCCGCGCTGGCGGTCTCACCCAGCCCCTCGGGGCCAGGGGTGAAGAAGTAGAAGTCGGCGTCGCTGAGCGCGGCGATCGACGGCGGCGGTGTGCGCAGGACCCGGAACAGGGCGAAGAAGATCGGACCCTGTGCCAGCAGGGGGAGGCATCCGGCGGCCGGGTTGACGCCCTCCTCGCGGTACAGCTCCTGGAGCTTCTCGTTCTTCTTGGCCGACATCTCGCGGTACTTCTCGGGATCGCTCTTCATCAGCGACCGGTCGACCTTGTACTTCTCCTGGATCTTCTTGGCCCGCGGCTGGATCTCCTGCATCTTGCGCATCGACGTGAACTGCTTGGCGGCCAGGGGCAACAGCAGGATGCGCACGATCAGCGTCAGCGCGATGATGGCCCAGCCCCAGGCACCGGACTCGAGGAACGGGACCTGCGCGATCAGGTTGTGCAGCACCTCGATGGCGCTCGCGAAGATGTTGGTGAAGCTGGTCCAGATCTCGCCCACGGCGAACGTCCTCGGTGGTGGTCAGGCGACGACGGCGTCGGAGGACGCGTCGTCTGGCATTCGGGCAGTGGTCGACGCGGTCAGCGTCGACGCGGGCACCTCGGGGGAGGACGCCACGGGGACGGACGTTCGGGGGGCCGCCCGAGGTGCCGGGACCGGGTCGTGGCCACCGGCATGGAACGGGTGGCACCGCAGCAGGCGCCGTGCCGCCAGCCAGGTGCCGCGCAGGGCACCGTGCATGGTGACGGCCTCCACGGCGTAGTCGGAGCAGCTGGGGCTGAACCGGCAGCGAGGGGTGCGGAACACCGCCGTCGAGCGGTACAGGGACAGCAGCGCCAGGAGCAGGCGCGCGACAGGACCCGGACGCGCGACGTCGTCACGGTCGGTCGCGGTCGTGGATGTCGTCATCGTCGTCCCCCTGCGATGTCGGCCAGGTCGTCGAGCACGTCCCACAGGTCAGCGCCCCGGATGCCGGGGCGGGCGACCAGCACCACGTCACTGCCCGGCGCCCAGTCGATCCTGGCCCCGGCCTCGCGCAGCAGGCGCTTGGCACGATTGCGGACCGGTGCGTTCCCGACCCGACGCGACGCAACGGTGGTCAGGCGCACGCCGGCGCGGTCGTCGTCGACGAGCACGTGGCAGCCGAGCCGAGCCGTGGCACGACGAGTCCCGTGACGAAGCACGAGGCGCACGTCACGGGAGGACCTCAGGCGGTCCGGGCGCACCGACACCGTGGTCGGCACGACGTCAGGCGCTCAGCTTCGCGCGGCCACGGCGACGACGACGCTTGATGACGGCGCGACCCTGGCGAGTCTTCATGCGGGCACGGAAGCCGTGCTTCTTGGCGCGCCGGCGGGCGTTGGGCTGGTAGGTGCGCTTCATGGCGAAGCCTCCTGGGGGTTCGCAGGCAGGAACAGCACGCGACGACGGTCCACGTGTCAGGGAGGGTGGGACACGACGCGGTGCGGCGCGAGCGAGGAGGGGCACGATGCGCCGTGATGGCGTGTTCCAGACGGACCGCCGCGATGCGGGGCCAGCCGTGACCGTGCGGCCCGGTCGCCGCGCTGGGTCCACCAAGCGTACTGGACCTCGGGATGGACCGACAACACGTGTCGTCGCCGATCGAAACCGGCACGAACTCCATCCGTGGAAGTACGAAATAGTGGTTCCAGAGCGGGCAGATCGGTCCCATGGGCCGTTGTGACCATTCTGGACGAGCGGTCGTCTCGGCGGCTTGCACGAGGTTGGGATCGTCCCTATCGTTCGGCATCGCGCCTGCCGCTGGGTACGTCGGTGGCCCGACCGCCATGGTCGGGGCCTCGCCGTGTCCCGGCCTTCCCCGCAGGCACCGGGACGCCATGTGCTCGGTGACCGCCGACGCATCGCCGCGTCCGCCATGTTGTCCACACTTTGTGGAAAACCTGTGGACATCGCCTCGTTCAGGGGCGTAGCGTCAGTCGTCGTCGCGGCACGGAACCGTCCTGCTGCCCGTGCTGATGCCGCGACGCCAGCCCCCGCCACTGACCTCCTGGGAGTGCCCCTTGGACCCCGCCGGACCCCTGGATCTCCCTGCCCTGTGGGCGGACTGCCTCGCCGAACTCTCCGGGACCAACGCCGCCTCTCGGGGGTGGCTGGAGGCGACCGCACCCGTGGGCTTCAGTGACGACACCATCATCCTGGCCGCCCCGCACTCCTTCGCCCGGGAGTGGATGGACCTGCGGATGGGGGAGGCGCTGACCGCACAGTTGTCGCGCGCCCTCGACCGTCCGATCGACGTGCTCATCACGGTCGCGCCCGGCGCCGCGACCCTGTCGCCGGCGGAGGAGGCGGCCGTGGTGTCGGAGCTGGACGCCCAGGCCCACGACCTGGCCGTCACCACGGCCCCGACCACCGCCCCGACCACCGCCCCGACCACGTCACCCGGCCAGCCCGACCGACCCGGCGATGTCGACCCGCGCGTCGACCACGACCCGACCGTCCCCGACGACCACCACCACTCGACCTGGTCGCCCGACCCCCAGGACCCCGGCAGCCGCACCGGTCAGGGCCCACGCGGGACCACGGGTGGGGCCGCAGCAGCCGGCCTGCCCCCCGGGCGCCATGCACCGGTCAACGGCCGGCCGTCCGGCCCCACCGTCTACGTGCCGCGACACGACGACACCGACAGCCAGCTGAACCCCAAGTACGAGTTCGGCCACTTCGTCATCGGCGACTCCAACCGGTTCGCCCACGCCGCCGCCGTGGCGGTGGCCGAGGCGCCCGCCAAGTCCTACAACCCGCTGTTCATCTATGGCCCGTCGGGGCTGGGCAAGACCCACCTGCTGCACGCGATCGGCCACTACGTCCAACGCCTGTACCCACGTCTGCAGGTCCGGTACGTGACCACCGAGCAGTTCACCAACGAGTTCATCACGTCCATCCAGAACAAGGAATCCTTGGCGTTCCAGCGCCGATATCGGGACATCGACGTCCTCATGATCGATGACATCCAGTTCCTGGAACGAGCCGAGCGCACGCAGGAGGAGTTCTTCCACACCTTCAACGCGCTGCACAACGCCGAGAAGCAGATCGTGATCTCGTCGGACCGACCACCTCGGTCCATCGCCAAGCTGGAGGACCGGTTGCGGTCACGTTTCGAGTGGGGCCTGCTGGTCGACGTGCAGCCACCCGAACTCGAGACGCGCATCGCGATCCTGCGGCGCAAGGCCGAGGCCGAACACCTCGACCTGCCCAACGAGATCCTCGAACTGATCGGTGCCCGGGTCCGCTCCAACATCCGCGAGCTCGAGGGCGCCCTGCACCGCGTCGCCGCCTGGGCGTCGCTGTCGGGGGCTCGCCCGGACCTGGCGACCGCGGAGGGTGTGCTCAAGGACGTGCTGCCCGACGAGCGTGAACGCGAGATCACCTCCGACCTCATCATCGACGTCGTCGCCGACTTCTTCGGCTTCACCGTCGAGGACCTGTGCTCGAAGTCCCGCAGCCGCCAACTGGTCAACGCGCGCCAGATCGCGATGTACCTCACCCGGGAACTGACCGAGATGTCGTTCCCCCAGATCGGCAAGGCATTCGGTGGACGCGACCACTCCACGGTCATGCACGCCAAGGACAAGATCGCCGACCTCATGAAGGAACGGCAGGCGACCTACGACCACGTCCAGGACCTGACAGCACGCATCCGGGCGACCGCCCGTGGCGGCGTCTGAGTCGTCGACGAGCCCGGTGGGTTGGCGTGACGAGCGCTCGACCCCGGCCCCGTCGACCCACCCACGACCCCACGCCGTGCGCCCGACGCGCACGGCGTTCGTCGTGTTCCGGGGTGGGCGGCGGATGGGTGGTCGGGACGCACACCACACCCGCCACAGGGGCGACCGCCACGCCACGCGGGGATCCTCCACGATGTTCCCACAACTGTGGACAACCCTGTGGACAGACAGGGGACAACCGCGACACCAGGCTGTGGACGAACGCCGGCCGGATGGGGATGCCTGCGGAGGACGCCCCCGCTGCGGGTGTGGAGGAACGGGGGACGAGCCGTGGACGACACCCACCTTCCACCACACACACGCTGAAACTACACTTGCGGAAGTGGATGGCTGTGGACGCAGCGCCCCCTCGTCCACACGCGCATCAACACCTCCGACCGGGACCTGAGCAGGTCCGACGACACCTTGTCCCCAGTGTCGACACCCCCGACGACGATGATGATCAGAAGGACCTGGACAGAGAGCAACCTCCGTGTCTGGGGATGACCGACCCCCGGCCCACCTCGGGACTCACCCCAGCACCCTCGGGGCCCGGCAGCCGGCCACCCCGATCGGAATCACACCGATGTGGTCCGATCCCGACACGGGCGGGCCCCAAGCACGATCGCCGCCGGCCGTGCACACTGGCACACCCACCGACGCTGCACCACGCCACCACGACGACCACCGACCACCACCCGCAGCATCGCACCCACCAGCCCCACCAGCGCCGCACGGAACCCACCGTCACCGCACCAGGAGCCACCGCCACCGTGAAGTTCAGAGCCGAACACGACGAATTCCAGGCGGCCATCAGCTGGGTGACCCGCACGGTGGGGGCCAGGGTCACGTTGCCCGCCCTGGCCGGTGTCCTGCTGGATGCCGACGACGGCCGCCTGACCTGCCGGGCCACCGACCTGGAGGTCGCCGCCGAGGTGTCGCTGCCGGCCCAGGTGTCGGAACCGGGTCGCGTCCTGTTGCCGGGCAAGCTGCTGGCGCAGCTCGTGGCGCGCTTCCCCGTCGCGGCGGTCGAGGTGCAGGGCGGTCCCGACGGCGTCGAGCTGACCTGTGGTCCGTCGACCTTCCATGTCCGTGGCATGCCGGTCGACGACTTCCCCACACTGCCCACCCCCGATCCCGACGTCACGCCGGGGACGATCCGGTCCGGTGCCTTCTCCCGGCTGGTGTCGCAGGTCGCACGCGCGGCGGCCACCGACGAGGCGCGACCCGCGCTGACCGGCGTGAAGCTGTCGTCGACGGCGTCCGAGCTGGCCGCCACGGCCACCGACGCCTACCGACTGGCCAGCCGGACCGTCCCATGGGAGACCGGGGTCGAGGGCGAGTCGTTGGTCCCGTCGCGGGCCCTGTCGGAGGCGGCCAAGGCGGCCAGCGATGCGGGGGGCAGCCTCGAGGTCGTGCTGGAGGACGGCCAGGCCACGTTCCGCATCGGGGACCGCCGCCTGACCACCCAACTGATCGAGGGCAAGGCGATCGACGCGTCCTCGCTGGTGCCCACGGACTTCGAGATCACGGCGATCGTGGACCGTGACCCCCTGATCGAGGCGCTCCAGCGTGTGGCGATCGTCGCCCAGGGACGGGCCAACTCCCCGGTCAACCTGGTGTTCACCGAGGGCAGCGTCGACCTGCGGGTGTCCAACCAGGAGGTCGGGGACGCGTCCGAGGCGATGCCGGCCGACCTCGACGGCGAGGACATCACGATCGCGTTCAACCCCGCCTTCCTGCAGGCCGGCCTCGACGCCATCGGGACCGAACGTGTCGCGGTGCTGATGAACGGTGAGCTCAAGCCCGCCGTGCTCCGTCCCCACCACGCCGAGGACGACGAGGGTCCGGTCGACGACTACACCTACCTCATCATGCCGATGCGTCCATGACGGCACCGGCGGCCGGTCCCGGCTGGGGGTCCGTGCCCGGGGAGGCGTGGTGACCCGGTGCACGTCACCCATGTCGGACTGACCGAATTCCGCAGTTGGGAACGGGCCGAGCTCGACCTCGGCCCCGGTCCGACCCTGGTGCTGGGTGCCAATGCCCAGGGCAAGACCAACCTCATCGAGGCGATCGTGCGGGCGGCCACTGGGGCCAGCCACCGGGTGAGCGGCGACCAGGCCCTGGTCCGGGCCGGGGCCCCACTGGGGGTCGTCCGGCTGGCGGTGGTGACCGACCAGGGGCGACCTCGCACACTGGACGTCGAGATCGGGACGGGTCGTCGCACCCGCACCCGGGTCGACGGCAACGACGTCCAACGAAGCGCCGATGCCGCCGGCGTGGTCAAGGTGGTGATGTTCGCACCCGAGGACGTCGCGATCGTGCGCGGTGACCCCGACCAGCGCCGTCGCTTCCTCGACGACCTGCTGGCCCAGCGACGGCCGGCCTACGCGGCCGCACGGGCCGACTACGACAAGGTCCTGCGCCAACGCAACCAGTTGCTCAAGCAGGCACGCGGACTCACCGGCTCCGCTGCCGAGGCCAGCCTGGCGACCCTGTCGTCGTGGACCCGCCAGCTGGTGCACCACGGTGCCACCGTGCTGGCCGCCAGACTGGCCGCGGTCCATGCCCTGTCCCGCGTCGTCGAGTCCACCTACCACGACGTGGCCGACCGTCCCGAGCCGGTGACCATGACCTACCAGTCGTCCACCGGACGAGCCGTCCCGGCCGATCCCGCCACCGGGGTGCCCGACCCGGGACCGTTGGCCGATGAACTGCAGTCCGCACTCGACGACGTGGTCGACGAGGAACGTCGACGGGGGGTCACGTTGGTCGGGCCCCACCGCGACGACGTGGACCTCGCCATCGACGGGTTGCCGGCTCGAACCCATGCCAGCCAGGGCGAGGCCTGGTCACTGGCCCTGGCGTTGAAGGTGGCGACCCACGACGTGCTGGCCGAGGTGGGGGACCGTCCGTTGGTGATCCTCGACGACGTGTTCTCCGAGTTGGACGCCACCCGCCGCCGCCGGCTGTCCGCGCACTGCGAGACGTGGGACCAGGTGCTGGTGACCGCGGCGGTCGAGTCCGACGTTCCCCTGGTGGCCCGGGTGGTGGAGGTGGCGATGGAGGATCGGACCTCACGCCTGCATCCCCGCTCGGCGGTCGGGGACGGACCGGATGCCGCCCCCCCGGCCGACGTGTCCGATCACGACGTGTCCGATCACGATGCGGGCGATCACGATGCGGGCGATGACGATGCCGTCGACGACGTCCGGGAGGCATCGTGACGCCGCCCGCCGGGGCGGGCGAGTCGCCGCGTGGTCGGCGGGACCAGGCATCGGGGAGCGAGGGGGCCGGGGCATCGGGGAGCGAGGGGGCCGGGGAATCGGGGAGCGAGGGGGCCGGGGCCGCCCGCGCCGAGGGAGGGGAGGGGGCGACGCGGCGACCGACACCCCCCGGCCGACGGGAGCTGGACGAGGCCAGGAAGGCCATCCGTCGTGACCTCGACCGATCCGTGTACGCCCGTCGTCGCCGTCGCGACGAGGATCGTCGCGACCGGCTCGAGCGTCGGGAGTGGGACCCGGCGACCGAACCGGGGGAGTGGACGGTCGGGGACCGCACCGGCGTGCGGCGGATGCCGGGGACCCCCGAGCCGCTCGACGACGTCCTGGCCGGGTTGTTGGAGGACCGGGGCTGGTCGTCCCGGTTGCGTTCCTCCGCCCTGTTCGCCCGATGGGCCGAGGTGGTCGGTGACGACGTGGCGCGCAACTGCGAGCCGATCCGGCTGGTCGGCGGGGTGCTGGTCGTGGCGACCGACTCGCCGTCGTGGGCGACCCAGCTGCGCTACCTGTCGGGCCAGCTGCAGCTCGCGGTCAATCGTGCCCTGGGCGAGCCCGTGGTGGAGCGCGTCGAGGTCCAGGTCCGCCGCTGACCGTTCCCGACCGTCGTGGCGGCACCGGGGCGTCGGGCTGCACCCCGACCTCGGTGGCCTTGACCGCCAGCCACACCTCGTTGCCGGGTGCGAGTCCCAGCGTGTCGGTGGACTCGCGCGTCACCTCCACGGTCAGCGCCAGCGGTGGTGTCGTGCGCAGCCGGACCCGGTCGCCGAGCACCTCCAGGCGATCGATGTGGGTGGCCCAGGCGTTGCGCTGACTGCCCTCCGGTCGGGTGCGGTGGACCGACACGGCCGTGGGCCGGATGGTCACCAGCACCGGTCCGGTGACGTCGTGGTCGGCGACGTGCAGGTCGCGGCCGTCGACGTCGACGAGTCCGTCGCGGGCCTGCCCCGCCAGCAGGTTGGCCCCCGCGAGGTCGGCGACGTAGGGCGTGCGGGGCCGCAACCGGATGTCGTCGGGCGTGCCGGACTGGGTGATCCGTCCCTGCTCCAGCACGTGCACGACGTCGGCCAGCAGGAAGGCCTCGGTGGGGTCGTGGGTGATGATCACCCGGGGGCCCGGGAACGCGGCCAGGTGGGCGGCGAGGGTGCGCCGCAGCGTCGTGCGCGTGGTGACGTCGAGGGCCGACAGTGGCTCGTCGAGCAGCAGCAGGGCGGGTTCGGTGACCAGCGCACGTGCCAGCGCCACCCGTTGGGCCTGCCCACCCGACAGGTCCCCGGGACGACGGTCGCCGAGGTCGCCGAGGTCGAGCCGGTCCAACCAGGTCCTGGCCTGCTCGCGTGCGGCGCGTCGACCCGTCCCCCGGCTGCGCAGCCCGAAGGCCACGTTGTCCAGCGTGGTGAGGTTCGGGAACAGGAGGTGGTCCTGGAACACGACCCCGACGTGGCGTTGCGCGGCCGGCACGAACACGTCGGTCGCCGGGTCGTCCAGGACCCGGCCCGCCAGTGTGATCCGGCCGTCGTCCAGGGCGAGCAGTCCCGCCAGTGCCGCCACGGCGGTGGACTTGCCGGCCCCGTTTGGTCCCAGCAGGGCGGCGGTGCGACCGGGCGGGATGGACAGGGTCGCGTCCAGCCGGAACCGATCGTCGTGGCTGGCCACGAGGTGGGCGTCCAGGCCGGCGTGCGTCGTGGCGGTGGTCTCGTCGTCGGTCGAGGTCGTCACGAGCTCGGCCACCAGCGGCCACGCAGCCCGACCAGCACGGCCAGCGACACCGCCACCATCACCAGGCTGATCGCCACGGCGGTGTCGCGTTGGCGCTCCAGGGCCACGAAAACGGCCAGCGGGAGGGTCTGGGTCCTGCCCTGCAGGTTGCCGGCGAAGGTGACCGTCGCGCCGAACTCCCCGAAGGCGCGGGCCCACGCCAACACCAGGCCCGAGCGCAGCGACGGCGCGATCGCCGGCAGCGTCACCCGACGCAGCACCGTCCAGCGCGAGGCCCCGAGGGTGGCGGCCGCCTGCTCGTGGCGCTGGTCGGTCCCGCGCAGGGCGCCCTCCACGGTGATGACCAGGAACGGCATGGCCACGAACGTGCAGGCGATCACGACCCCGGCGGTCGAGAACGGCAGGACCAGTCCCGTGGCCCGCTCCAGCGGTGCCCCGACCAGGCCCCGACGTCCGAGCGCGAACAACAGGGCAGCACCGCCCACCACCGGCGGCAGCACCAGCGGCAGGGTCACGACGCCGCGGACGAGGTCGCGGCCCGGGAACTCGATCCGTGCCAGCAGCCAGGCCAACGGCAGGCCGAACAGCAGTGACGCCGCCGTGGCCGACACCGACGACACCAGCGACAGCCGGAGGGCGTCGACCACCACCTCGCTGGTCCACAACGTCCCCAGCGATCCCCACGGGGCACGGGCCAGGAGGCCGGCCAGGGGCACGACGAACACCGCCATGCCCAGGATGGCCAGCGCCAACAGGATGGCCGGGGGTCGTGGCGTGACACGTCGTCGGATGGTCACGGCACGCCGAACCCGCGCTGGGTGAGCAGGCGCCGACCGTCGTCGGCGAGCACGAAGTCCACGAACGCCTGCGCGGCGACGGGGTTGGGTGCGTCGGCCACCACCGCGATCGGGTAGGTCGCCCGGACGTCGACGTCGGGCGGCAGGTCGATCCCCGCGACTCGACCGTCCGCGGCGGCCACGTCGGTCGCGTAGGTGATCCCGGCGTCCAACTCGTCGGCCTCCACCTTGGCCAGCAGGGCCCGCACGTCGGGCTCGTCGGTGTCGATGCGGGGGGTGATCCCCGCGGCCGCGAGGGCTTCGCGGGCGAGGTCGCCGCACGGGACGCCGGCCGCACACAGCCCGAGCAGGAGGTCGTCGTCCGCGAAGTCCTCCAGGCCGGTGATCCCGGCCGGGTTGCCCGCGGGAACGGCGATCTGGAGGTGGTTGGTCGCGAACGCCACCGGGTCCCCGGCGGTCGCACCGGCGTCGACGACGTCGTCCATGGTGTCGACGTCGGCGGACGCGAACACGTCGGCGGGGGCGCCGTCCAGCAGCTGTTCGCGCAGTGAGGAACTGCCACCCAGGTTCCGCACCACGTCGGCGTCGGGGTGGAGCTGTTCGAAGGCGGCCTCGACGTCGGCGAAGGCGTCGGTCAACGAGGCCGCGGCCGACACCAGGACCTGCCCGGCCACGGCGTCGTCGGGGGCGCGGTCCGGGGCGTCGTTCGTGGTCGTTGCGTCCCCGGTGGCACCGGACCCGCCACCAGCGGACCCGTCGTCACCGGCCGTGGCCCCACAGGCCACGGCCAGGACGGCGACGAGCGCGACGGTGGCGAAGCTGCCGGTCCGTCCCGTCGTCGCCGCGCGGCGTCGTGGCACGCCCGTCACGGGACCTCCGGCAGGCCGACCACGACGTTGGTGGCCTTGATGGTCGCCACGACCTCGGTGCCCGGTCGCAGGTGGAGTTCGCGGATGCTCTCGGCGGTCGTCAGGGCCAGGAGGCGGAACGGGCCGGCCTGCATCTCCACGGTCCCGGCGGCGGTCCCCGCCACCACCTCGGTCACGACCGCGGGCAACTGGTTGCGCGCGGAGGTCGCCTGGACCACGGGCGGGTCGGGACGACGGGTGGCCAGCAGGCGGCGAACCTCGGCCAGCGGGACCAGGCGCTGGTTGCCCGACGAGCGGGTCACCACGAGGTCGCCATCGTCGGCCCACCGCCGAAGGGTGTCCACGGACACGTCCAGCAGGGCCGCGGCCTGGCCGATCCGGAGCTGGTCGTCCATGGAACAACCTTGGTAGAGAGCCATGTAGCGGCAAACATACCTAGGTATGAAGAGGTCTGGGTCAGGTCTCGGCATGGGAGGCCCCCATGGCCCTACCGTGGGCCCGGTCGCAACCGGCGTGCCGAGGACCAGCCGTGCCCGAACTGCCCGACATCGAGGACTACCGCGCCGCCCTGCACGAGCGCGTCGTGGGCAACGTGCTGGAACGTGCCCGGATCCGGGCATTCGCGTTGCTGAGCACGTTCGACCCCCCGGTCGACGCCCTCCACGGCCAGGTGGTGACCGACGTCCGTCGCCTGGGCAAGCGCCTGGTGTTCGTGTTCGACGAGGTCGACCCGGAGCCGCTGTACGCCGTGCTGCACCTGATGATCGCCGGGCGACTGCGGTGGGAGGACCACGGGGCCAAGGTCCCCGGACGCATCGGGTTGGCGGCGTTCGACATCGCGACCACGACCGGGGAGCCGGTCGGGACCCTGGTGCTCACGGAGGCAGGCACGAAGAAGCGGGCTCGCCTGGCCATCGTCCGGGCCGACGACCTGGGCGCCCACGACCCGGGTGGCATCGAGCCGTTGGAGGTCGACCGAGAGGCCTTCGTGGCCGCGATCACGGCCACCAACCGGACCCTCAAGCGCGGCCTCACCGACCCGCGGATCCTGTCTGGCATCGGCAACGCCTACTCCGACGAGATCCTGCATGCGGCCCGGTTGTCACCCGTCGCCCGCACCCAGCAGCTGGACGAGGACGAGCTGACCCGGCTCCACGAGGCCACGGTGGAGCGGCTCACCACCTGGTCGGCCACGCTGCGGGCCGAGACCGGTGACGGCTTCCCCACCAAGGTCACGGCCTTCCGCGACGACTTCGCCACCCACGGCAAGTTCGGTGAGCCCTGTCCGGTCTGCGGCACCCCCATCGCCCGGATCTCCTACGCCGACAAGGAGACCAACTACTGCCCCACCTGCCAGACCGAGGGCCGCCTGCTCAAGGACCGCAGCCTGTCCCGCATCCTCAAGGACGACTGGCCCGCCACCGTCGACGAATCCGAAGCCGACTGACCACCCCCACCCCCCAATGCTGTCGTGATCGTTCCTGCCGGTATCCCGGCGACTTCCCCCCGCTGTCGTGATCGTTCCTGCCGGTATCCCGGCGAGAACGCCCCCGCCCGCAGTGCTGGCCGCGTGAGTCCTCGCTGGTGGGTTGGATCAGGCCGGTATCTCGGCGAAATCGCGCCCGGTGGAGTGGTAGGTGGGGTGGGGAGTCGGGTCGGGAGTCGGGTCGGGGGTCGGGTCGGGAGTCGGATCGTCGTTCGGGCACGGGCGGGTCGCCGGGGGTTGGAGGTGTCGTGGGGTGGGTCGGGGGGCGGGAGGGGCTAGCGTCGCGGGGTGGAGCGAGCCGGGAGGCGGCATGGGACGGGTGGCTGTGGTGACCGGGGCGTCCAGCGGGATCGGGGACGCGACCGCGCGCCGGTTGGCCGCCGACGGGTGGGAGCTGGTGCTGGTGGCCCGCCGCCGCGAGCGCCTCGACGCCCTGGCTGCCGACCTTGGTGGCGCCACCGTCGTGGCCGTGGACCTGACCACCGACGACGCCCCGGCAGCCGTGCGCACCGCGGTCGAGGACCACCACGACGGGCGCCTCGACCTGCTGGTCAACAACGCCGGGGTCCGGCTCCCGGGCACCTTCGCCGACACCGGGGTCGCGGGCCTGCGCGCCCACTTCGAGCTGAACCTGTTCGCGGTGGCCGCCCTGACCCATGCGCTGTTGCCCCTGCTGCGCCTCCAGCACGGTGCGGTCGTCACGGTCGCGTCCGTGTCCAGCTTCATCTCGCGTGCCGGAACGGCCGGCTACTCCAGTGCGAAGGCCGCGGTTCGGGGCTTCTCCGACGCCCTCGCGCTCGAGGAACCGCTGGTCCACGTCGGCCTGGTCGTGCCCGGGTTCGTGGCCACCGAAGGCTTTCCGCAGACCGAGCTGGTGGAGAACCCGCGAACGGCCTGGGCGGTGTCGACGCCGGACGTGGTGGCCGAGGCGGTGCTGGCGGCCGGGCCGGGTGGCCGGGACCAGGTGCACGCTCCGCGGGCGTGGGCGATCGCGACGGCGGTGCGCTCGATCGCCCCGTGGATCATCCCGAAGGTCGTGGCCGCGATGGGCGCCGAGACGACGCCGGCCACCGGGGCCGTCGCCCACGACCTCCCGCCGGACAGCTCCCGGGACCCGGCCCCGGACGTGGGCGCCTGACGTGGGCCTCGACGACTACGACCGTGTCGAGGTCCGCGATCGGGCCGAACTGCGGGACTGGTTGAGCGACAACCACGCTCGGGACCAGGGCGTCTGGCTGGTGACCTGGAAGGCCCACACCGACCACTGGTTGCCGTGGGGGGAGATGGTCCAGGAGCTGCTCGCGTGGGGGTGGATCGACTCCACCAGCCGGGGGGTGGACGACGATCGCACCAGCCACCTGGTCACGCCGCGGCGGCGGGGGAGTGGGTGGTCGGCGATCAACAAGCAGCACGTCGAGGCGCTCGAGGAGTCCGGGCTGATGGCCGATCCGGGGCGTGCGGCCATCGACGCGGCCAAGGACGACGGGTCATGGACGCTGCTGGACGAGGTCGAGGCCGGCATCGTCCCCGACGACTTCGCCGCGGCCCTGGCCGAGCGCGACGCGACCGCGTCGTGGGAGGACCTGCCCTGGAGCAGCCAGCGGGCCACCCTGGAGTGGATCATGATGGCCAAGCGGGCTGACACGCGGGAACGTCGGATCGTCTCGGCTGCCGACGCCACGGCGGCCGGTGAGCGCCCCCGCTGACCTGGTTCAGGCCACCCAGACGGTCTTGGCATTGGTGAACGCGCGGGCGCCGTAGGCCCCCAGTTCACGCCCGTAGCCGGAGTCCTTGACCCCGCCGAAGGGCACGCGTGGATCGGACTTCACGAGCTCGTTGATGAACACGGCACCGGACTCGACCTGTCCGGCGACCTCCTGGGCGCGGTCGAGGTCGCCGCTGAAGATGGCCGCACCGAGGCCGTAGCGCGAGCTGTTGGCCACCGCCACGGCATCCTCGACGTCGTCGACGGCGATCACGGCGGCCAGCGGACCGAAGGTTTCCTCCCACGCCGCCGGGTGGTGGGCGTCGACGTCGGTCAGCAGGCTGACCTCGTGGTAGAAGCCGGGCCGGTCCGGCACACCGCCGCCCAGGGCGAGGGTGGCGCCGGCGTCGACCGAGCGGCGAAGCTGGTCCTGGAGGTCGTCGCGAAGGTCTTCGCGGGCCAGGGGACCGACCTCGGTGTCGTCGTCCATGGGGTCGCCGACGGTCGCGGCGGCGAGTTCGGCCCGGAAGGCCTCGGTGAACTCTTCGCGGGCCGATCCGACCACGATGAACCGCTTGGCGGCGATGCACGACTGGCCGTTGTTGATCAGGCGCGACGTCGCGGCCACCTCGGCGGCAGCGGCGATGTCGGCGTCGGGCAGGACGATGAACGGGTCCGACCCGCCCAGCTCGAGCACGGTCGGGGTGAGGTTGCGTCCCGCGTGCTCGGCAACGGACCGGCCGGCGGGTTCCGACCCGGTCAGCGTCACGCCCCGGACGCGCTGGTCGGCGACCAGGTCGGGGATGGCGTCGGACCCGATCAGCAGGGTGCGGAACACTCCGGCCGGGGCGCCGGCGGCCGTCAGGACCTCCTCGATCGCCATGGCGGAGCCGGGGACGTTGGAGGCGTGCTTGAGCAGCATCGTGTTGCCGGCGGCCAGCGCAGGCGCCAGCGCCCGGAAAGCCTGCCACAGCGGGAAGTTCCACGGCATGATCGCCAGCACCGGCCCGAGCGGGTCGAAGCGCACGTAGCTGGACCGTGCGTCGGTCTCGATGACGTCGTGGGCGAGGTAGGACGCGGCGTGCTCGGCGTAGTGGCGGCAGGCCCACGCACACTTGTCGACCTCGGACCGGGCGGCTGCGACCGTCTTGCCCATCTCGCTGGTCATCAGCCGCGCGAGCTCGTCGCGACGCTCGTCCAGCACGTCGGCGGCGGCGGACAGGACCTCGGTGCGCTCGGCCAGGGGTCGCGCGCGCCAGTCCCCGAAGGCGTCCCACGATCGCGCCAGGGCCTCCTGGACATCGTCGTGGTCGTGTTCGTCCCAGGTGTCGAGGGTCTCACCGGTGGCGGGGTCGACGGTGGTCAGCATGGGAATCCTCCGTGGCGTGCAGCGGTCGGTGGTCGACGCGCCGGAACGACACGACGTCCACGATCCACGCTATCCCCGAGGACCTGTCCGGCCGCCTCGTCGTTCGTCCGTCGCCTCCCCGTCGCCTCCCGGCCTCCCCGTCGCCTCCCCGGGACCTCCGCCCGTCGCCCCGTCGACGACCGCCCCCGGGGGGCGCCCGTCACCGGGCGTCACCGGGTGGCGACGCCCTCGATCCGCGCACGCAACGCCGCGAGTTGGTCACCGTCGGTGCGCGCCAGCAGCCGTCGCAGCAACGGGGCGGCCAGGGTCCACGCTCCACGGGTCCGGCAGTCGGCGACCAGGTCGACCACGGTGGTGCGGTCGTGGCGTGCCCGGACGGTGTAGACGTAGTCGGCCGTGACGCCGCCCCGGGTCGATCGCAGGTGCAGCACGCGCCCGTCGGCGGCCACGACCTCACTGGTGCGCTGTCGTCCCCGGGTGGTGAACTCGACCCGGGCGCCCGGCGACGTCGGTCCCGTGGCGCGGGCGTCGTCGACACCGGGCATCCACGTCGGCGCCTGCTCCCAGTCGACCAGCGTGGCCCAGACCTGCTCGGGATCGGCCGCGATGGTGGTCGTGGCATGGAAGGCGGTGGCCATGGTCAGTTCCTCGGCGGACGGCAGTTCGGTCCCCATCGTCGACCGGCCGGGCCCCGACGTCTTGGATGGATTGCGCACGGCGGTCGCCGAGGCCACCGGGCCTCACTGCTGGGGCACGAAGCCGGCCGCCGCGGTCGGGTCCACGAGCTGGTCGGCGGCCCGCTGGGCCGCGAGGTAGGCACTGGGGGTGACCCCGGTGTGGCGTCGGAAGTCGCGGATCAGGTGCGCCTGGTCGTACCACCCCAGGTCGTGGGCGTGGCCGCTCCAGGCCACCTCGCCATGGACGTCGAGGGCCTCCAGCAACCGGCGCATGCGCAGGAGTCGCGCGAGCACCCGCGGGGTCAGCCCGACGACGCGCTTGACGTCCCGGTCCAGCTGGCCGTGCGACACCCCGACCTCCTCGGCGATGTCGGCGATCGGTCGGGTCGGATCGGCCTCCAGGAGTGCCACCGCGTGTTCACACCGCGCAAGGCCCGGCACGGACAGGTCGACGGTCGTCGCGAGGTGGTGCACCACGCGGCCCAGCACGACCTCGGCGTCGTCGACGTCCCGCAGCTGGTCCCGGAGCCCGGCGGTGGCCGGCCAGTGGTCACCCAACTCCTGCGCGCGACCGCGGTGCTCGGTGGGGGACAGGCCCAGCACGGCGCGGCACCCGACCGGCGTGGTCACGATCCCGACCGCGTGCGTGACGCCCGTGGGCTCGTTGACCACGGGCCGGTCGTGGGGGCCCAGCAGGAATCCCTGCTCGGCGCGCAGGGTCGGCCCCCGCCCGTCGTCGGGCGTCTCCAGGATGGCGTCGCCGAGCACGACGACCGCGACGGTGGACCCGGTCGGCGCGATCCGTTCCCGTCGCCAGGGCGTGGTGCCGTGGGCGTACCAGACGGCCTCGACCACCCGGTCGAGGGGCGCCGGCGGGACCCGACGGACGAAGGCGAAGGGCGGGGCATCGACCATGCGCGCGACCCTAGCGAGGCCACGCACGTCGGTGGCCGGGGCCGACGCCCGAGGGTTCCCCGACGGCTGCCTCGGCAACGCCGGGCTGACCCCCGGCCCGTGTCGCCGGGGCCGTCCTATGCTCGACGGGCGCCGACCCCGGCCCCGTCCCACCCCGAGGTGACGATCTGATGAGTGCCAACACGACTGCTGTCCGACCGCTCGCGCTGGAGCTGGCGCCGGACCGGGCCGTCGTCCGGTTCGCCCTGGTGGTGGCGGGTGCCGTGCTGGTGGCCCTGACCGCCCAGTGGGAGATCCCGCTGTGGCCGGTCCCGATCTCGGCCCAGAGCCTGTCGGTGCTGCTGGTGGGGGCGACGCTGGGCGCGCGCCTCGGCGGGCTGTCGATGCTGACCTACCTGGGAATGGGGGCGGTCGGACTGCCCGTGTTCTCCGGGGGCAGCGCGGGGGCCGCCCACCTGTTCGGTCCCACCGTCGGCTACCTGTTCGGGTTCGTGCTGGCCGCCGTGGTGATGGGGTGGCTGTCGGAGCGCTTCCGCACCACCCGCTCGATCCCGGCGTCGGCGGCCACCGCGGCCACGACGTTCCTGTTCGCCACGGGCGTGATCCTGGTCTGTGGCGCCCTGGGCCTGATGGCGTCGCTGGGCTACTCCGCGTCGGAGGCCTGGGCCGTGGGCGTGACCCCGTTCCTCGGCGGCGCCCTCGTCAAGGCCGCCATCGCCACCGTCTACATCCCCGCCGCGTGGTGGGCCACCGACGCCCTGTCGGACTGACCCGAATCCCCCCGGCCCGGCCGTCCACGGCCGACGACCCCGGGTCACACCGGCCAGACGTCGCGGCGGTGCACGACGAACTCGTCCAGGCGCGCGGGCACCGGGGCGACGCCCAGGCCCGGTCCGGTCGGGACGCGGATGTGGCCGTCCTCCAACACGAAGGGTTCGGTGACGTCGGTGGTGTAGAAACGTGACGAGGCCGACACGTCGCCCGGCAACGTGAAGCCGTCCATCGCGGCCAACGCGGCGTTGGCGGCCCGACCCAACCCCGTCTCGAGCATGCCGCCGCACCACGCGTCGACCCCCCGGTCACGGCACAGGTCGTGGATGCGGGCGGCCTCCAGGTAGCCACCGACCCGGCCGGGCTTGACGTTGACGACCGTCGTCGCGCCCATCTCGATGGCCGCCGTCGCATCGGCGGCCGACTCGATCGACTCGTCGAGGCAGATCGGCGTGTCCAGCCTCGTCGCCAGCTGGGCGTGCTCCCACAGGTCGTCGTTGGCCAGTGGCTGCTCGATGAGCAACAGCTCGAACGGGTCCAGGGCGGCGAGGTGGTCGGCGTCGGCCAGGGTGTAGGCGGCGTTGGCGTCCACCTGGAGCGCCAGGTCGTCACCGAAGGTGGTGCGCACGGCCCGGACCAGGTCGACGTCGTGGCCCGGCTTGATCTTGAGCTTGATCCGGACATAGCCCTGGTCGAGGTAGTCGCCGACCACGTCCACCAGGGTGTCGACGTCGGCCTGCAGGCCCACCGAGACCCCCGATGGCACCATCGCGCGGGTCGCGCCCAGGTGCTCGGCCAGGGACGTCTCCTCGCCCCGCAGTTCGGCGTCCAGGACGGCCATCTCCAGCGCCGCCTTGGCCATGTGGTGGCCCACGATCGGTGCCAGTGTCGGCGCCACCTCGTCGGCGGTCACCTCGATGCGGCCGTCGTCGGGATCCGCCAGTGTCCGGACCAGGTAGCTCGGCCAGGACCCGGTCGGCGCCGGCGACGTACTCGGCGGAGTACAGCGGGTGCTCGCCGGCCACGCACTCGCCCCACCCCTCCACCTCCACGGTCCCGCCGGTCCCCGTGGGGGCGGTCGCCTCGACCCGGACCAACAGGGCCAGCCGGGTGTGCTGGGTCCCGAACGACGTCGTGAACGGGCTCACCAACGGCATCCGGAGGTGGAGCAGTTCGACGCGGTGCACCTGCATGTGATCCCCGGGGTGTGTGGTCGGGTGGTCGGGTCGGTCGGGCTCAGGTCGCGTCCGGCTGCGGGTCGCGACGGCGCAGCCGGTAGGCGCGGTCGCGGGTGAACCCGGCGACCTCCCAGCCGCCGTCATCACCCCCGCCGCCGTCGTCGGTGCTGTCGTCGGTGCTGCTTGGGCTGCGTTCGGGCTGTCGTTCGGGCGCAGGCGGGGCGCCATCGCCTCGCGGACGGCATGGCGCCACCGGATCGCGAGCGCGGGATCCGTGATCCGCATCGCCTCGATGTCAGGCGGCACTGCCACCTCGACGACCTTCGCCGCGTCCGCGCGCGTGCCCGCCGCGACCACCGGCTCGCCGCCTGACCCGACCCCGACCACGCGAACCACGTCCGGTTCGTCCGTTCCCGGCGACGGCCGGTGCACGCCCGGGGAGGGCTCGGAGGCGGGCGCGTCGGGCGGCGGGACGTGCCAGGCGACCAGGAGTCGGTCGCTTCCCTGTCCGCGGTTGCGGTCGTCGGGCATCTCGCCGTAGAAGTCCACCAGGTAGGTCGAGACCACCGTCCCGACCACGGACAGGTTGAACCAGGCGTTGCGTGCGACCAGGGGGTCGTAGGTCCAGGCGACGGTGTCGATGCCACGATCGCGACACCACGCCCCCTGGTGGTCCTTGAGTGCACGACCGATCCCGCGACCGGCGGCGTCGCTGCGCACGCCCGTGATGTGGGAGTGCAGCACGGTGGCGTTGGGGGCGGCGACGAAGGCCATGCTGGCCGCGACCAGTTGATCGCCCTCCCAGGCGCCCGCCACGTAGTTGCCGGCGTGGGCCATGGCCATCAGCAGCGCGGCCTGGACCGGGTGCTCGTCGCCACCCCACACGTCGCGCAGCAGGTCGGCGGCCAGGTGCATGTCGTCCATGGCGTGGAGCACATCGAGCCGGAGGCCGGACGCCGTCACGGAGTGGTGTCCAGCAGGCGTTCCAGCAGGCCGACCAGCAACTGGTGGCGGGTGACCAGCCCGTCCACCAGCAGGTGTTCGTCGCGGGCGTGCGCGCCGGAGCCGGTGGCACCGAGTCCGTCCAGGGTCGGGATCCCGGCGCCGGCGGTGAAGTTGCCGTCGGACGCGCCCCCGACCGACGCCCGTCCCGGCACCGGCATGTCCAGGTCGTGGCAGACCTGGTCGGCCAGGTCTGCCAGCGGGTCCGCCAGGCCCCGGACCAGGGGTGGCCGGTTGGGCCCGCCGAGGATCTCGAGGGTGGCCCCGTCCAGCATCGGGGCCAGTTCGTGCATGCCCCGGTCGACCCGTCGTTGCTCCTCCGGGGTGCCGGCGCGGACGTCGACGGTCACCGACGCGACGTCCGGCACGGTGTTGGCCGTGGTGCCGCCGGTCAGCCGGGTCGGGGTCACCGTGGTGCCGACCTCGGGTCGGGCCAGCGCGACGATGGCGGGGATCTGGGCCGCCAGCTCCACCGTGGCGTTGACGCCCTCCTCGGGGTCCAGGCCGGCGTGGCTGGCATGGCCGTGGGCCACGACCCGGTACACCGACGCGCCCTTGCGGGCCACCTTGACCGAGCCGTCCGCCAGGCCGGGTTCGCACACCAGCACGGCGTCGCAACCACGGCTCTCGGACTCGACCAGGTCACGCGAGGTGTCCGAGCCGACCTCCTCGTCACCGGTCACGAGGATCGTGACGCCGTCCACGGCCCGAGGCCCGTGCCGCCGGGCCACCGTCTCCACCGCGTGCAGGGCCAACACGATGCCGGCCTTCATGTCGAAGCAGCCGGGCCCACGCATCACGCCGTCGACCACCTCGCACGGGATCGTGTCCAGGGTCCCGACCGGCCAGACCGTGTCGTGGTGGCCCAGCAGGAGCACCCTGCGGTGGCGGCTCCCGAGTCGCCACCGCACGTGTCGGACGTCACCGACCTCCACGACGACCCCGGGCATGCCCAGCACGTCCTCGCCCAGGTCGGCCACGGCCCGGGCACTGCGTGCGACGGCGGCATGGTCCTCCGAGGGCGACTCGACCCGGACCAGGGTGGTGATGTCGGCGACCAGTCGTTCACGCAGCGCCGACACGTCGTCGGGGACGGTGGGTGCTGCGGACATGGCGGGGTCCCAGCTCATCGGACGGGGGCCCTTTCCCTGCTCCCGGCGGGGCGGCCGAGACGCCCTCGACCCTACCGGCGTGGGGTGCCCGGGACGGTGGCTCCGGTCGGCGCCTCGGGGTCGCGGCGCCCGGGGGGACACCGGTCCGGACCGCCCGGGGTCGCTCCCGGTGGGAAACCCGGCCAGCGGCCCCCAGACGGGTCGGGCGCGCGGTTTCCGGAGCCCCGTTCGAGTACCATGGGGGCGTTCGATCGTGGGCCCGGCGACCTCGCCGACACCCGGTGCCACACCGGTCCGGCCGGCTCGGATCCACCCCGGCCCCACCGCCGGGACGACCTGCTCCCCGCATCGCGCGGGGGCCGGGTGGCACGCGATCGACGGCCGCGGACGGCCACCTCTCCACGACGGTGCTGGGCATCGCCGTGGCGTCGGGGGCCACCGCGGCGGTGTCGCCCGACACCCGCCCCGAGTCCGACCCGTCCGTGCCGGACAGGTTCGATCGGGGTTCCCGCCACGTGGAAAGTGCCCCAGACGTGTCTGCCGAGTCCCTCGCCCGTACCGACTACAGCGCCAAGAACATCACCGTCCTGGAGGGCCTGGAAGCCGTCCGCAAGCGGCCGGGGATGTACATCGGGTCCACCGGTCCGCGTGGGCTGCACCACCTGATCTGGGAGGTGGTCGACAACTCCGTCGACGAGGCCCTGGCCGGTCGCTGCGACCACATCGAGGTCACGCTGACCGCCGACGGCGCCATCCGGGTCGTCGACGACGGGTCCGGCATCCCGGTGGACATGCACGCCAAGCAGAACCGCCCGGCCCTCGAGGTGGTCCTGACCGTGCTGCACGCCGGGGGCAAGTTCGACTCGCAGGCCTACGCGGTCTCCGGTGGGCTGCACGGCGTCGGCGTGTCGGTGGTCAACGCGTTGTCGGAACGCCTGGTCGCCCGCGTCCATCGCGACGGGGAGATCTGGACCCAGGCCTATGCCCGGGGTGTCCCGCAGGGCCCCATCGAGTCGGTCGGCGAGACCGACCGGACCGGGACCGAGATCACCTTCTGGCCCGACCCCGAGATCTTCGACACCACCGAGTACACCGTCGACACGATCGTGCGCCGGCTCCGCGACACGGCCTTCCTGACGGCCGGTCTGCGCCTGCGCCTGCTCGACGAGCGGGGCAGCGACGAGGCCGCGGACGACGACGACGGCCGCACCCGCGAGTGGGAGTTCCACGCACCCAACGGCCTGGCCGACTTCGTCGACCACATCCGCACGACGCGCAACAAGGACGGCCTGCACGAGCCGGTGCACTTCGAGACCGAGGAGGACGGCATCGACGGCCCCCAGTCGGTCGAGGTGTCGCTGCAGTGGATCAACGACTTCACCGACTCGATCCTGAGCTTCACCAACACCATCAACACCCACGAGGGCGGGACCCACGAGGAGGGCTTCCGCACGGCCCTGACCTCGGCGATGAACCGCCATGCCAAGGACAAGAACCTGCTGCGGTCCAAGGAGGTCGACTCGCTGACCGGCGACGACCTGCGATCGGGACTGGTCGCCATCATCTCGGTCAAGGTGTCGGACCCACAGTTCGAGGGCCAGACCAAGACCAAGCTCGGCAACACCGAGGTCAAGTCCTTCGTCCAGAAGGCCACCTACGAGCACCTGCAACGGTGGCTGGGCGAGCACCCGACCGAGGCCAAGGCGATCATCTCCAAGGCCGAGGGCGAGGCCCAGGCGCGGATCGCCGCCCGCAAGGCCCGTGACCTCACCCGCCGCAAGTCGCTGCTCGAGTCGACCTCGTTGCCGGGCAAGCTCGCCGACTGCCAGTCCCGCGACCCGCGCGAGTCCGAACTGTTCATCGTGGAGGGCGACTCGGCCGGTGGGTCGGCCAAGCAGGCCCGTGACCGCCGGATCCAGGCGATCCTGCCGATCCGCGGCAAGATCATCAACGTCGAGAAGGCCCGGCTGCCCAAGGTGCTGGGCAACAACGAGGTCCAGGCGCTGATCACGGCCATGGGGACCGGTTTCGCCGACGACTTCGACGTCGCCAAGGCCCGGTACCACAAGCTCATCCTGATGGCCGACGCCGACGTCGACGGGGCCCACATCCGGACGCTGTTGCTGACCTTCCTGTTCCGGCACATGAAGCCGTTGATCGAGGCGGGCTACGTCTACCTCGCCCAGCCCCCGCTGTACCAGATCAAGCATTCGCGACGTCGCAACTGGGTCGAGTACGCCTACTCCGACCCGGAGCGCGACGCGATCTTCGCCGCGCTGCCCGACGGTGGCAAGGTCGACGTGCAGCGCTTCAAGGGGCTGGGCGAGATGGACCCGGACCAGCTGTGGGAGACCACGATGGACCCGTCCAACCGGATGCTGCGCCTGGTCACGCTGGACGACGCGGTCGCGGCCGACGAGATGTTCTCGATCCTGATGGGTGATGACGTGCCGAGCCGGCGCGAGTTCATCCAGGACAACGCCCGCTACGCGACCGTGGACGTGTGACGGCGACGGGACAGGCCCCGGTGCGTCGAGCGCCTTGAGGCCTGCGGGTCCGTCGGGTGGCCGGCTGGGAACAGGAGTCGTCGTGGTGCAGGAACGGATCGGGTTCGTCGGGCTGGGCATCATGGGTCGCGGCATGGCCCACAACCTGCTGGACGCGGGCTTCCCGCTCACGGTCTTCAATCGGACGGCGGCGCGCGCCGACGACCTCGTCACGGCGGGGGCGACCCGGGCCGACTCCCCGGCCGCGGTCGCTGCGGCCAGCGACGTCGTCGTGGTCTGCGTGTCCGACACGCCTGACGTCGAGGCCGTCGTGACCGGTGAGGACGGAATCCTCGGCGGGGCCACCGCCGGGGACCTGGTGGTGGACTGCTCCACGATCAGCCCCGACGTGACCCGGCGGCTGGCGGCCACGCTGGCGGACCACGACGTGGCCATGCTCGACGCGCCCGTCAGTGGGGGCAGCGAGGGCGCGGCCAACGGCACCCTCAGCATCATGGTCGGCGGACCGGTCGAGTCCGTCACGCGTGCCCGGCCGGTGCTGGAGGCCATGGGTTCGTCCATCACCCACGTCGGGGGCGCCGGCGACGGCCAGGCCGTCAAGCTGGTCAACCAGGTCCTGGTCGTGAACACGATGCTGGGTGTCGCCGAGGCCATGCTGCTCGCCCAGGCCGAGGGGCTGGACCTCGACGCCACGCTGGAGGCGGTCTCGGGGGGCGCGGCCGGCAGCTGGATGCTGTCCAACCGTGGTCCGCAGGTGGCCGTGCGTGACTGGTCGCCGGGGTTCACCATCGACCTCCAGCAGAAGGACCTGCGGCTGGTGCTGGAGGCCTTCTCGCGACTGCAGGTTCCGGCGGTGGGGACCGCGTTGGTCCACCAGCTGTACACGACGTTGCAGCACCGGGGGTTGGGTGGCGAGGGCAACCACGCCCTCGCCAAGGCACTCGAGCTGCTCGCCGACGTCCGCATCGGTGACCCCTGAGCCCGGTCCGACGTCGCCCCGGGTGTCGTGGGGCGGTGTCGTCGCTCGCGGTCGGGGAGCGGGCGGGACGCACGGCTACGGTGGCGGCTCGCCGGAGGCACGAGGAGGCCGTCGTGGGACGGATCGTGCCCGGGCTGGTGCTGGCCCTGGTCGCGGCCGCGGTGGTCGGATTCGTGGTCGGCTGGGCGGTCAGCACGCCGGTCGGGGTGATCGTGGGCGTCGTGGTCGTCGTCGGCCTGGCCCCCCTGCTTCGCCCCCGGTCCGACGACTGACCCGCCGACGACCGACCCGCCACCCCCGCCACGGCGCACCGGGACCGACACGAGGAGGACGCCGATGGACCGCACCCTGCGCGCCGCCCTGCTCGCGGCCCTGATCGGACTGGTCGTCGTGGGGGGGACCGCGGCGTTCCTGGGCATCCCGACCGGGACCGCGATCGTGTCCGGACTGGTTGCCGCGGTCCTGTTCGGTGGCCTGATCCTGTTGGCGGCCCGGCGGGCTGACGACCTCGCACCACCCGGGTCGCCCGGGTCACCCGACGACCACGCGACCGACGACCGGTCCTGACCGTCCCGGACCGTCGCCCCCGCCACTGCGGACGGCGGCTGCACGCCCCGGGACGGGTCCACCGGACCGCATCGAGTCGGTGAGTCCACAGGTGTCGTCGAGTACACTCGACGGCTGGTGCGCACCTCCTCGTCACTGCCCGAGAACGGCCCTTCTGCGCCGGTTCCTCGCCCGATTTCCCCGCTGGGCCCGTCGGGCACGGACGACCTCGACGTCCCGGTCGCGCGCCCTGACCGACGACCACTGGAACACGCGTGGCTGACGACCCCCAGGACCCCTCCGACCAGCCCGGCGGTGACCTGCCGACACCCGATGGTGCCGCACCGACCGAGCCCATCGCCGGTGACGGCGAGGTGACCCCGGCCGCCGACGGCACCGTCGAGGTGACCGCCGCCGACCCGATCGCCCGCGACGCCGACGGCACCCCGGTCGACGAGCGTGGCGAGCCGCTGGCCGCACGGGTCTCCACGGTGGTGATCGAGGACGAGATGCGCGCGTCCTACCTCGACTACGCCATGAGCGTGATCGTGGGTCGGGCCCTGCCGGACGTGCGCGACGGTCTCAAGCCGGTGCACCGTCGGATCCTGTACTCCATGGACGAGACCGGGCTCGGTCCCACCTCGCCGTACCGCAAGTGCGCGGCGGCGGTGGGTGACGTCATGAAGAAGTACCACCCCCACGGTGACTCGGCCATCTACGACGCCCTGGTCCGGATGGGCCAGGATTTCTCGATCCGCTACGAGCTGATCGACGGCCACGGCAACTTCGGGTCCGTCGACGGCGACCCCGCGGCGGCCATGCGCTACACCGAGTCCCGGCTCAGCAAGCTGGCGATGGAACTGCTTCGCGACATCGACGAGGACACCGTCGACTTCGAGCCGAACTACGACGGCTACGAGGAACAGCCGGTGGTGCTGCCGGCCCGGTTCCCGAACCTGTTGGCCAACGGCGCGACCGGCATCGCCGTCGGGATGGCCACCAACATCCCCCCGCACAACCTGGTCGAACTGATCGACGCCACGACCGCCCTGATCGACGACCCCACCCTGACGACCGTGGACCTGATGGACTGGGTGCCGGCCCCCGACTTCCCCACCGGGGGGTTGATCCTGGGCCAGGCCGGGGCCTTCGACGCCTACACCACCGGTCGCGGATCGGTGAAGGTCCGGGCCGTGGCGACCATCGAGGAGGGGGAGGGCAGCCGCGACCGGTCCCGCATCGTGGTCACCGAGATCCCCTACATGGTCAACAAGGCCAACCTGCTGATCAAGATGGCCAAGCTGGTCAACGACCGGGTCATCACCGGCATCGCCGACCTGCGTGACGAGTCCTCGCGTGAGGGCATGCGCGTGGTGATCGACCTGAAGCGCGATGCCAACCCCCAGGTCGTGCTCAACCAGCTCTACAAGCACACCCAGCTGCAGGACACCTTCGGCGTGAACCTGCTCGCGCTGGTCGACGGGGTCCCCAAGACGCTGACGCTGGTGCAGTGCCTGACCCACTACATCGCCCACCAGGTCGACGTGATCGAGCGTCGGACCGAGTACCGGTTGCGCAAGGCCCAGGCCCGGGCCCACATCCTCGAGGGCCTGCTGACCGCGCTGGACCACATCGACGAGATCATCACCCTGATCCGCGGGTCGGAGTCCGCCGACGCCGCCAAGATGGGCCTGATCGAGCGCTACGCGTTGTCCGACGTCCAGTCCCAGGCGATCCTGGACATGCAGTTGCGGCGCCTGGCCGCGCTCGAGCGCCAGCGCATCCAGGACGAGTACACCGAGCTCATGGCGCTGATCGGGGACCTCACCGACATCCTCGGTGATCCGTCCCGCGTCAAGGCCATCATCAAGGAGGAGATGGCCGACATCAAGGACCGGTTCGGCGACGAGCGCCGGTCGCGGGTGATCCCCTACGACGGCGAGATGACCGTCGAGGACCTGATCCCGGTGTCTGACGTCGTGATCACCCTGACCGAGGGCGGCTACATCAAGCGCACCCCGGTCGACGCGTTCAAGGTCCAGCGCCGGGGTGGCAAGGGCGTGCGCGGTCAGGCGACCCGGGGCGACGACATCATCTCGACCCTGCTGGCGACCTCGACCCACGACCACCTGCTGTTCTTCACCAACCAGGGCCGGATGTATCGCATCAAGGGCTACCAGATCCCCGAGAAGGCGCGCGACGCCAAGGGCGTCTACGTCGCCAACGTGCCGGGCCTGGCCTTCGAACCCGGCGAGACCGTCGCCGCCGTGATGTCGCTGGCCGAGTTCGACGACGAACGGTTCGTGACCTTCGCCACCCGCAACGGCACGGTCAAGCGCACCCCGCTGGACGACTTCGACTCGGCCTACTCGGTGCTGATCGCGATCAACCTTCGCGACGACGACGAACTGATCAGCGTTGCGGTCACCACCGGTGACGACGACGTGATGCTGGTGTCGCGGGCGGGCAAGGCGATCCGCTTCCACGAGTCCGACGTGCGCTCGATGGGACGCACCGCCACCGGCGTGCGCGGCATGCGACTGGTCAACGACGACGACGCCGTGCTGGGCATGGCCCCGGTCACCGACGTCACGGACCGCTACCTGCTGACGGTGACCCGCAAGGGCAAGGGCAAGCGGACCAAGATCGCGGAGTACTCGACCCAGGGTCGTGGCGGCCAGGGCCTGATCACCCATCGCCTGGACGACGACGAGTGGCTGGCCGGCGCCCGGATCGTTCCGTGGGAGGATGCCGAGATCCTGTTGGTCAGCGACGGTGGCACCGTGATCCGCATGGACGTGCTGGACGTGCGGCCGCTTGGGCGTGCGACCTCCGGGGTCCGGTTGATGGACACCGGCGGTGACGCCGTCGTGGGCCTCGCGCTGGTGGTCGACGACGTCGACGACGACGTGGATGACCTCGATGACCCGGACGACGCGGCCGGGGGATCGGTCGCGGCATCGGTCGGGGCATCGGTCGGGGAACCGGTCGGGGAACCGGCTGACGACCCGGACCTCGATGGTGCGGATGACGGCGACGGGCTCGACCCGGATGGCCTCGATGCCTCCGACCAGGTCGACGACGGGCCGGATCCGGACGACGTCGTGGACGACGACCGGGACTGACGGCGGCGGTGGCCGACACCCGGGACCCCGACCCGCTCGACGTCGACGCGGCGTCGGTGCGTCCCCGGCGGTCGTCGGCCCGGGCCGCGATCGGCGTGCTGGCCCTGGGCCTGGTCGGGGTCGCGCTGGCCTGGCTGCTGGTGACCACGGGCGGGTCGCCGCGCGCGGCCCCGGCCATGTCGGCACGCTCGCCCACGCCGACGGTGTCCCCGACGCCCGGCCCGACGCCGTCGACCTCGCCCACCGGACCGGCATGGGATGGCGTCGTGGCCCGGGTCGACGACGGCATCGTCCACCTCGCCGTCCAGGACTGCGACGGTGATCGCTTCGACCGGTCCGGGTTCCACGTCGCCGACGGCCTGGTGGTGACGGCCGCGTCGGGGTTGGAGGCGGTCTCGGAGGTGCGGATCGGCGTCGGGGGTGAACAGCGCTCGGCCCGGGTGGTCGGGATCCGCGGCGACGGCGCGGCGCTGCTGGAGGTCGCCCCGGCCGCCACCAGCCACCACTTCGTGTTCGTGGAGGACCCGGTCGTGGCGGATGCCGACGTGGCCTTCCTCGGCGCCGACCCGCGACGCGGACTGGTCGAGTCCGTGCCCACGCGGACGGCCTCGGGAGGCGCCGACGAGGTCGTGACGCTGGGTCGGCCGACCGACGAGGCCTTCGCGGGAGGACCGGTGGTGGCGGCCGACGGACGGGTCGTCGGCGTGGCCGCTCCCGGGACCACGGTGCTGGCGGCACCGGCCGTGGCCGAAGACGTGGCGGCCTGGACACGTCGGCCCGAGCCCCGGCCGTCACCCTGCGCCAGCCCGACCCCGTCGCCATCCCCGGCGGCGTCCCCGGGACCCAACCCGTTCACCCCGACCCCGGTCCCCACGCCCGCCGAACCGACCCCCAGCCCCGAGCCACCACCACCGTCGCCCAGCCCGGCGCCGCCACCCCCACCCAGCCCCGAACCGGCGCCCGCGGCCACGGGACCCCGGACCCCGTCGTGGATCGCGATCCTCGAGTCGCTGGCGGTCGACCGGTACTCGCGCGATCAGGCCGGTCGGCGCGCCGGCAGGTACGCCCGGCGGCTGGGCGAGGACGTGCGCGTGCTGCGGTCCGACGACTACGCGACCCTCAACCCCGGCTACTGGGTCGTGTGGTACGGCCCGTTCGCGCACAAGGCCCCGGCCCGCGAGGCGTGCGCGGACGCGACCGCCGCCGGCGCCGTGTGCTACCCGCGGCGGTTGGATCGGTGACGAGCGGTGGCGCTCCCGCGGCCAGGGGGTGCGTCGACGCGATCAGGCGGTCCGTCGGTGGACGCGGGCCTCCCACGGTCGCAGGTGGGTGACGTCCACTTCGCCGGCGACGTTGCCCAGCACGACCTCGGTGCCGTCCCAGGCGGCCGGGTCGTCCAGGTCCTCGGACAGGTCGACGTCCACGTCGTCGTCGGACAGGTTGCACAGCACCAGCAGCTCGACGTCGTCGAGGCGTCGCCGGAACGCATACACGGACTCGTGGTCGCCCAGCAGCATCTGGAAGTCGCCGTGGGCCACGACGGGCTGGTCGTGGCGCAGCGCGATGAGTCGGCGGTAGTGGGCCAGCACCGAGTCCGGGTCGTCGGCCTGGGCCGCGGCGTTCCACTGCTCGTGGTCCGGGTTGACCGCGATCCACGGCTCCCCGGTGGTGAACCCGGCGTGGGGACCGGCGTCCCACTGCATCGGGGTGCGGGCGTTGTCGCGGCTTGCCGGGCCCATGCCGGCCAGCACCGCGTCGGGGTCGGCGCCACCGTCGACCAGTTCGGCGTAGTGGTTGCGCGACTCGATGTCGCGGTACTGGGCGATGTCGGTGAACGGGAAGTTCGCCATCCCCAGTTCCTCGCCCTGGTAGACGTAGGGCGTCCCACGGTGCAGGTGCAGCAGGGTCCCCAACAGCTTGGCGGACCGGGCACGGTGGCGGCCGTCGTCGCCGAAGCGCGACACCGCACGTGGCTGGTCGTGGTTGCACCAGTAGAGGCTGTTCCACCCGACGTCGGACAACCCGACCTGCCACCGGTTCAGGACCGCCTTCAACGCGGGCAGGTCGAGGGGCCGTTGGTCCCACTTGTCCGCGCCGTGGTCGACCTGGACGTGTTCGAAGGTGAACACCATGTCGAGTTCGTTGCGGTCCTGGTCGGTGTAGTGCTGGGCCTGCTCGACGGTCACCCCGATCATCTCCCCGACGGTGAGCAGGTCGGCGTCGCGGCCGGCGAAGACCTCGCGGTGCATCTCCTGGAGGAATTCGTGGATGCGGGGACCCGAGACGAAGAAGGGGAAGCCGTTGCCGTGTCGGGCGTCGGGCATGACCTGGCCGTCGGGCAGTTCCGGGTCCTTGGAGATGAGGTTGATGACGTCCATGCGGAACCCGTCGATCCCACGTTCCAACCACCAGTTCATCATGTCGTACACGGCCGCGCGGACGTCCGGGTTGTCCCAGTTCAGGTCGGGCTGCTTGACCGAGAACAGGTGGAGGTAGTACTCCCCGGAGGCCTCGTCGAACTCCCACGTCGAGCCGCCGAAGAAGCCACCCCAGTTGTTGGGCTCGGCCCCGGGTTCGCCCGGCTCCATGCCCTCCCGTGGGGGCCGCCAGATGTACCAGTCGCGCTTGTCGGCGTCGGGGCCCGACCGCGAGTCCACGAACCAGTCGTGTTCGTCGGACGTGTGGTTGACGACCAGGTCCATGACCAGCTTCATGCCGCGTTCGTGGACCTCGGCGACCAGCCGGTCGAGGTCGTCCAGCGTCCCGTAGTCGGGCTCGATGGCGCGGTAGTCGGCGATGTCGTAGCCGTTGTCGTCCTGGGGCGACTCGTAGACCGGGGACAGCCAGATGACGTCGACCCCCAGGTCGGACAGGTGGTCGAGGTGCGACCGGATGCCGGCGAGGTCGCCGATGCCGTCCCCGTTCCCGTCGGCGAAGCTGCGTGGGTAGATCTGGTAGACGACGGCGTCAGTCCACCAGGGAGGGTTGGTCAGGTCCACGACAGGTCCGATGCGAGCGGGCACGGGTCCGGGCCAGTGTGCCACCGATGGCGGGCACCGGACGGTTCGGTGGTCGTGGGGGGTCGTGTCGGAGCCGTGTCCGAGCCGTGTCGGGGCGCGTCGGGGGGTGGCTGGTCCGGTGTGACGACGGTGGTCGGATCACGAGGCAACGGCCGCGACCGGGGGCTCGGGGCCGGGGCTGGCGTAGACTGCGTGTCGACTGGAGCCTCGTGCATGATTCGTCGCCGCATGACCGTCAAGCGGGTGGACCCGTGGTCGGTCCTCAAGCTCGGCCTGGTGGTCAACATCGCCGGCGCCGCGATCCTGGTGATCACCGGGATGGTGGTGTGGTCGGTGATCCGCCGTCTGCAGCTGATCGAGCGTGTGTGCGAACAGGCCCAGAGCCTGCTGGGATTCGAGACCTGCACGATCAGCGGTGTGGACATCATGCGCAGCGGGTTGCTGCTGGCCGGTCTGCTGGTGGTGGTGGCCACCGGCGTGATGGTCTTCCTCGCGTTCCTGTACAACCTCATCGCCGACCTGACCGGTGGCATCGAGGTGTCGATGCTGGACCACTCCGGCCAGCGTGGGCCGTCGACGGCCACGGGCGGTGTCCAGTTGTCCCCGGAGCTGCAGTCCTCGACCGGTTCGTCGCGGCCCGCCGTGCCGGCCCGTCCGGGACCGGTGATGGCGGCGTCGACCCGCGACCAGACCATGTCGTCCGCGGCCGCCCGCCCGCCGGCCGAGACACCACGCGACGACCCGGCGCGGCCGACGCCCACGCCCGTGGCCGAGCGGCCGGGCATGTTCGAACGGGCTGCCGCGGCCGGAGCCGCCGTCAAGCAGGTCGCCGACCGCACCGGTTCCGCGCTGTCGGAGGCCGGGCGGCGGGCCACGACGACCCTGGCCGACGTGACCCAGGACGAGGCGACCACCCGGGCTCGTCGCAGCGAGGCCTCCCGCCGGTCGCTGGACGAGCTGGCGTCCGATCCGCTCGATGACACGGGTGAGCTGCCCGCCGGGGAACGCCCGAGGCGGCCCGGCGACGAGGCGGCCGGACCACGACGTGACGACGCTCGGTCCGGCGACGGTCGTTTCGGACAGGCGAGCGGCAACGGCCGACCGTCCCAGGCCGCGTCCTCGTCGCGTCAGGAGGGTCGTCGTCGGGAGTCCAGTGGCGGCACTCGACCGGAGTCCGACGGTTCGTCGCCGTCGAGTCCGTCACGTGCAACGTCCGGTGGCGGGCGCGCCCCCGCGCCCGACCGGCGGACCAGCGCGTCGGCGACGGGATCCGGATCGCGCGGCCGCCCGCCGTCGTCCGACGACGGGGACCGCTCGCCGCAGGAGGCCGCCGCGGCGCGCGTGCGCGAACAGTCGCGTCGGGCCGGTCAGGCGTCCGAGGCCTCCGGCGAGAAGTTGCCGCCGCGCGACGCCGACGGGCGCTTCGTGTCGCGCGAGGAGCCGCGCGGGCCGCAGGACGACCTGTTCGGTGACCATCCGCTGCAGGGCGACTGACGCGGCGAGGATTGGCCCGACCTCCGGGGCGCCGCTACCCTCGCCGATCGACCGTTCTCGGGCCCGTAGCTCAGCTTGGTTAGAGCGCACCCCTGATAAGGGTGAGGCCGATGGTTCAAGTCCATCCGGGCCCACCCCGAGACAGCCGCTGAAAGTCCCGATTCTCGCACTTTCGAGAGTCGGGGCTTTCGCGTTGAGGGCCCTGTTAGGTAGCAACTAGGTAGCAAGCCTCGTGTCCGGATGGGCCGCCACGAGGCCTCGTGGGCGGCACGGGGTGTCATTCGTCGTCCATTTCGTCGGGGTCGGGGTCGTCGTCTGGCTGGTTGAAGATGCTGTCGGCGAACCGGTTGGCCGCGTCGTGTTGCATGCCGGGTAGCAGGTGGGAGTAGGTCTCGAGCATGAAGGACACGGAGGCCCAGCCGAGCCGTTC
>CAVTIZ010000002.1:0-864728 GCA_963735045.1 uncultured Nitriliruptorales bacterium
GTAGGCCCTTACGGGTCTCGAGGGTTCAAATCCCTCTCCCTCCGCCACGAACCACCTGCTCAGAGGCGCCTTCCAATCGGAAGGCGCCTTTCGGCGTTCCGGGCGCAACATCGCTCTGATCACATCCCGATCACCTGCGACGTGGAATCCGATCAGGTGGAGTGAATCCGATCAGGTGGAGTGGAGTCGCCCTTCATGGGTCGTCCCTCCGGGGGGGTCGTCGGGCGGTCCCTGGTCGTCGGGCTCAGGTTGGTCGGGCTCGTGGATCTCGGGGCGACGCGCGATCACGCTCGTTCCGGACCGGCACGTCTGCGTCGTGCGCACGGGCCAGGTCGTCGGGTCGGCGACGCACCCGGCCTGTCGACGGTCGGGTCGATCCGTCGACGTCCTCGGTCGAAGAGGTTCACCGATCCCGAACGGCTGGTTGACGGCCAGGGCCTGGCGCTGACCGCGGCTGCCCGTACCGCCGCCGACCCCTGCGGCCCCGGCCACGCCAAGTCGAGACCAGCTGATCGCGCGCGGATGGGCCTGGCCTCGGGCCGCTCGGTCAGGACGGTCGGGCGCAGTGCGCCTCGTCACGCGACGACGATGCCGCCCGTCAGGTTGCTTCCACGAGGCGGCAGCGGCGTCGAGGGGACCCGAAACCGGGTCGCGAGGGCGTGGACGGGACCCGTGGCCGGTGTCCGTTCGCCGCCCGGCGCAGAACCCCGTGGTGGCCCGACCAGAACCCGTGGGTGACCACGGATGGCGCGGGCGGTCCGGTCGGCGACGGTGCTCCCAACGACAACGAAGGGATCACCGACATGTTCCACCCCGACCTGTACCTCGACCTGTTCCGCCAGGAGCAGACCCGCCGCGACGCGCGGCTCGGAGCCCTGGCCAACCAGCGCGGATCCGTGGCCCCGACCCGACGCACCCGTCGTCGCCGTCGGAGCCGCTGATCCGTCCGGGCGCGGCCGGCCCACCGGCCGCGCCCACCCACACCACCGACCTCGACACCACCCGGCACCACCGCCCACCACCGAAAAGGAGCACGCCATGTCCACGACCACCCATCCTTCGGCCACGTTTGCCAACCAATCCCACGAACCCGCCCCGAATCCGTCGCCCGGGCCGACGCCCGACGAGGTCGCCGACCGCCTGGTCGGTGACGTCACGACCGTCCTGGAGACCCTGTCGACGCACCTCGGCCTGCGGCTCGGGCTGTTCGCGGCCCTGGTCGACCACGGGCCGTCGACACCCGCGACGCTGGCCGCCCACGCCGACATCGACGCCCGGTATGCCCGCGAGTGGTGCGAGCAGCAGACCGTCGCCGGGATGCTGGTCTGCGAGGACCCGACGTCCCCGGCGACCGACCGGCGATTCGCCGTGCCGTCCGCGGTGGCGGATGCCCTGGTGCGACCGGACAGTGGTGCCTGGGTGGCACCGCTGATCGACCTGCTGCCCGGCATCACCGATGTCCTGGACGACCTGGCCGAGGCCTGGCGCGATGGCCACGGGATCCCGTTCCACGACTACGGCGCGCCGGTGCGACACGGGCTCGGCGAGTTGAACGGGACCTCGTTCGACGCCGCGCTCGACGAGTGGTTGGCGGCCCTGCCCGACGTCGCCGCCCGCCTGGACGACCCGGGTGCCCGCGTCCTGGACCTGGGGTGCGGGACGGGCCGCTCGACGCTCGCGATCGCCCGTGCCCACCCCTTCGTGCACGTCCTGGGGATCGACCTCGACGAGGCCTCCGTCACCGAGGCCCGCGCCGCAGCGTCCGAGGCCGGCCTGGCCGACCGCGTGACCTTCGAGGTGGGCGATGCGGCCCACGCCGAGGTGCCCGAGGGTGGGTACGTCCTGGTGACCATCTTCGAGGCACTGCACGACATGGGTGACCCGATCGGCGCCCTGGGCGTGGCACGTCGCGCGTTGGCCCCCGGTGGCGCGTGCTACCTGGCCGACGAGCGCGTCGCGGACGAGTTCGGACCGGACGCATCGGTGGTCGAGCGACTCCAGTACGGGTTCTCGGTCCTGCACTGCCTGCCGGCCACCATGGCCGAGGACCCTGTCGAGGCGCACGGCACCGTCCTGCGCGCCCCGACCATCGCGCAGTGGGCAGACCGGGCAGGCTTCGCCGACCTGGACCGGCTGGACGTCGACGACCCGTTCTGGCAGCACTACCTGCTCACGACCTGAGCAGGCCATGTCCGGCGGCGACCGGTCAGCCGGCCTCGATCACGGGCCCACACGGTTCACGAACCGTCTGGGCCGGTGTCGAGCAGTCGCGCCCCGACCCGACCGGCCTCGTCGCGAGTGTCCACACCGAGCCGGGACAGGACACCGGACACGTGGTCCTCCACGGTCCGTACCGACAGCACGAGCCGCTCGGCGATCTCGGCGTTGCCGAGGCCAGCCACCAGCAGTTCCAGCACGTCCACCTGGCGCGGGGTCAGCCCGGCCGGGTTCGCCCGGGTCGCCCGGTTGGGCCCGCGCGGCACGGACCCCACGCCCAGCGCCGCCAGGTGGCGCCGGGCAAGTGCGGCCCCCGGTCGGGCGCCCAACCGGTCCAGGACCTCGATGGCTTGGCGCAGGTCGGCCTCGCCACCCCGTTCGATCGCCGCCAGGGCCGCGTCGTGGGGGAGTCCGGCCTCGTGCAACTCCTCGACGGCCGTCGCGTGGTCACCCGCCGCGGCCGCAGCCCACGGTCCCACCTCCACGGTCGGCAGCGCCGCCGGATCCACCCCGACGCGCCGCGCCGCCACGGCCAGTTCCCCGGCCCACCCCGGGCCCGGGCTGATGGCCTCGACCTCACGGGCGGCGACGTCCACGTCGACGTCGAGGTCGTGCAGCCAGGCGTGCTCCAGACGCAGGGCCAGCATCCAGGCGGTGAACTGGTCTGCATCGGCCATGGCCGTCGCCGCGATGGCCCGGGCGAGCAGGTCGTCGGCGTCCTCGGCCCCACGACGCACCGCCAGGCGAGCCTCGGCCAGGTCCCACGCGACCGCCAGCACGCCGGCGGCGAGTCCCTGCGCGCGCCCGCTGGCCAGCAGCCGCGCCGCCTCGTCCCACGCACCACGGTCGATGCGGATGTTGGCGTCGACCAACTCGACGTTGGCGCGATATCCGTCCAGTGCGCGGCTGCCGTCGTCGAGTTCACGGGCACGCGCCAGCCACTCGTCGGCGCGGCGATCGCGGGTGAACGTGTGGGCCTCGAGCAGGTTGAGCACGGCCCGTCCGTAGGCCTCGTCGTCGCCGGCCCGGCGACCGAGGTCGAGGGCCAGTTCGAGCTCCGCCTCGGCCTCGGCGGTGCCACCCGACTGGTGCAGCAGCGCCACGCCGCGGTAGTTGCGGGCGAGGGACTCGAGGTCGAGTCGCGCGACCTCGCGGCTGCGTGCCACGGCGAGGTCGGCCAGGACCAGCGCACCCGCGTCCCCGACCAGGGCGGCATGGCTGGCCGCCGCCACCGTCGCCTCCGCCAGCACCTCCGGGTCGTCCGCCGCCTCCGCGCGACGAACCGCCTCGGCGGCCCGAGTGGCAGCAGCCGACGGATCGTTGGCCATGTAGGCCGTCCGGGCCGCCGTGACCAGGGCGCGGACGGTGCCTGGCTGGTCGGCCAGCACCTCGTGGCGTCGGACTGCGGCGTCGGCGGCGAGCATCGCCTCCTCGTGTCGCCCCAGGTTGTAGAGGGTCCAGGCCCGTTCGAGGTCCAGTCGCGCACGGACGTCGACGTCGAGCCGGTGGGCGTGGTCGAGCACGGCGCGTTGGATGCGGTCGGCGATGTCGTGGGCGCCGGCGCGATGCGCCACCCCCGCGGCGTGTGGACCCAGCGCGACCAGCACGTCACCGTCGCCGGCGCCGGCGGCGAAGTGGACGAGCCGGGCCGGGTCGGCGACGGCCTGCACGGGGTCCCCGGGGGCCCAGTCCGCCTCCGCCAGCAGGGCGTCGAGGACCCGTCGGTGGCGCAGTCTGGACTCGGCACGCCCCAACTCGTCCACCACGGCGCGACGCAGCAACTCGTGGCGGAACCGGCAGCGGTCACCGTCCACGACCAGCACCCCGTCACGCTCCACCTCCGCCAGGGCCTGCGGGTCCGGGGCGAGGCGGTCGACCAGGGCCAGGTCGATCGTGCCCGGCACCACCGCCACGGTTCGGACCAGGTCCCGACCCGCGTCGTCCAGGCGAGCCACCCGGCCCAGCACGGCGTCCCGGATGCTGGCCGGCAGGCCATCCCCGTCGTGGGCCAGCACCTCGGCGACCAGGAAGGCGTTGCCACCGGTCGCGGCCAGGATCCGGTCGGCGTCGACGGCGTCGCCCGCCCCCAGCGTGGCGACGGCCGCCGCGCTCAGCGGGGCGGGGTGCACCCGGTGCACGGGCGCCTCCGCGAGGCGGGCCAGCACCCGGAGCAGCGGGTGGTCGCGGCCCACCTCGTCGTCGCGATAGGTCAGCACGAGCACCGCCGGCAGGACGGCGATCCGGCGAGTCAGGTGGCGGACGGCGTCCATGGTCGCCTCGTCGGCCCAGTGCACGTCCTCCACCACCAGCACGCTGGGCCGCAACGGGTCCGCCACCAGGTCCTGCAGCGCGTCGAACACGGCTCCGGGGTCGTCGGAGGCCAGGGCGTCGGCCAGTCCGGTACTCGTCCGCGCCACGTCGTGCAGCGGGGCGTTGGGCCGGGCTGTGCTCAGGTCGTCGCACCACCCGACGAACACGTTGGCGCGATCCTGTTCACGGTCCAGCCAGGACCGGACGAGCGCGGTCTTGCCGCAGCCCGCCTCGCCGGACACGAGCACGACCGAGCCGGCGCCGTCCGCGGCCGCGTCGACCGCGGCCCCCAGCGCCGCCAGGTCGTCGTCGCGCTCCAGCAGCTCGTCCACGCGGGAAACCCTAGTCCCGTGTCCACACGCCTCCCCGCCACGTCGATGGGGGCGCCCAACCCGACATTCGGCGGTGGGGTTCCGATCGGTTGGGAGGCGTCACCCCCGCCAACGGCTCCGAACCCGACAATCGATGGTGATCAGTTGGCGTGGGCACGGTCGCTCGTTGCGTTCCGACGTCTCGCACGACCTGACGCCAGGGCCAGCCATGAGCTCACCCGATTCGGACACCACTCGACCGCGGATCGCCCGCACACGTGCCGCGACTGCGGGCCGACGTCCTGTGCACCGAAGCGGAGGGTGGCGTGGTGCTGCCGCCGCCCTCCAGTCGGGCACGGGCATCGAGTTCGTCCGCATCGGTGTTCCTCCGAGGTGGTGGGGATTCGTGGTCGGCGAATGGATGTTGTGACCAGGCCGTCGGGTGGGTCGGTTGCTCTACGAAGCGGCCGTGGATGTCCTCTCAGCGTGGGAGCAGCGTGGACGTGCTGTGGGTGGTGTGGTCGGCGCCGGGACCGCACCGTGGTCGTGGGCGGCACCGTGCTGCCGATGCTCCTGTGAAAGGTGACTCTCATGGCCAACATGACCGCGCAGCCACGACCCCCGGGGGCCACCGCCCCGGCCGTCTCGACTCCACCGCTGTCCACGACCAGTCCTGCGGCCGACGGGGTGGCGCTCGGGCTGGCCGTCGTCGCCGTGGCGACCGTCGGTGTGCTCGTGCTCGCCGGTGACCTGCTGCCACCCGTGGTCGCCGTCGTCGTGGTGCTGAGCCTGTTGAGCTGGGCGACCGCCCGACGTCGCCATCGCGCCCTGCGGTGGGCCGCCGCTGTCGTCGCGGTGGCCTTTCTCGCGATGAACGCGCCGTTCGCGATCGAAGACCTCCAACACCCGGAGAGCGGCCTCATGTTCCTCGCCGTCCTCACCGCCGTCGTGGGAAGTGCGGTGACCGCCGGCCTCGCCGTCGCCTCGGCGCTGGGGCGTGGCGCCTCCGTTCGGCGCGTCTGGGTCGCCGCCGGCCTGGTCCTTGCCGCCGGAGCCACGCTGGCCGCCGTCACGAGTGCCAACGTCCCCGTCGACATCTCCCAGCCGGGCGACGTCGAGGTCGTGGCGACGGGCACGGCCTTCCCTGACGACGTCTCCCTGCCCCAGGACGCCGGTGCCGTGCTCGTCCGCAACGACGATCCGTTCCGTCACACCTTCGAGATCGAGGGCTTGGTCGGCCCGGTGGAGCTGCCTGCTGGCGCGACGGTGCGGATCCCACTCGACCTCGCGCCTGGTCAGTACGCGTTCACGTGCGACGTCGTCGGTCACGTTGGCATGGCCGGGACCCTGACGATCGAGTGAGGGCTGGGCGGGCTCGGACGGTTGCCAACGGTTGCGTCCGTTGACGGCACGTGGCGGGCCAGCCTAGGGTCCTCGTGGGCGACGGCCCTGATCGGGTGTGGCTCGTCGCCGGGAGATCTCCGTGGGGGTCCGGCACGCACGAGTCGACGGCATGGTCTGCGACGAACGCAACGCCCGGATGACTCCCGGCCCCGGGCGCGATCGGTGAGCGGGCCCACCGGGGAAGCGGCCCCGTTCGCCGATCGCCTGCGCGCGCTGCGTCTCACCCGGTCACTCACCCAGGAAGAGCTGGCCGAGCGCGCCGGGCTCAGTGCGAAGGCGGTCGGGGCGCTGGAACGAGGCGAGCGACGTCGGCCGTACCCGCACACCGTCCGCGCCCTGGCCACCGCCCTCGAACTCGACCCGGCTGAACGCGACCTGCTCGTGGCGGCAGTGCCACGCGGCAGCGGCGCAGTCACGGACGCAGCGGCGAGCCCCGATGGGGGCTCGCCACCGGTCCACTCGCCCGGGGTGCCAGACAACGTCCCGCACCATGTTGGTGTGCCTCGCCTGCTCGTCCCGGCGACGCCCCTGATCGGTCGCGACGAGGAGATCGCGCACGTCGTGGGGCTCGTGACCAGCCCCGATCAACGCCTGGTCACGCTGATCGGACCCGGCGGCGTCGGCAAGACCAGGCTGGCGGTGGCGGTGGCCGAGCAGGTCGCCCGGGCCGCCAAGGGTCGCCCGGTGGTCGTCGACCTGGCAGCGGTCCGCGAGTCGGCAATGGTGCTGGTCCGTATCGCTGCCGCCCTCGGACTGGCGAATCGGGGTGACGGGGACACGCTGTCGGCGCTGGTGCCCGCCCTGGCCGGCCGCGGCGTCCTGCTCGTGCTCGACAACCTCGAGCAGGTCCTGGGCTGTGCGCCGGACCTGGCCGCGCTCGTCGGGGCCTGCGCCGACACCACGGTCCTGGCCACCAGCCGCGCACCATTGCAGGTCCGGGCCGAACACGTGGTCCGCGTGGACCCGCTGGGCGTCCCCGACCCAGGGACCACCGACCCGTCGATCGTGGCGAACGCGCCGGCCGTCCAGCTGCTCACCGAACGGCTCGTGGCGGCAGGGATGGATCCGGTGACCTCGGTCGACGAACTCGCGGCCGTGGGCGAGGTCGCCCGCCGACTCGACGGGTTGCCGCTGGCCCTCGAGCTCGCCGCCGCCTCGACCCGGCTGCTGCCGCCCTCGGCCCTCCTGGCGCGTCTCGACACCGACGAGCATCGCGGGACGCTTCGGGACCTTCCCCCACGCCAGCAGTCCATGCGCCGCATCCTCGACTGGAGCCACGAACTGCTGTCGTCCGAGGCACGCACCATGCACGGGCGCCTGGCCGTCTTCAGTGGCGGCTTCGACCTGGCGTCGGCCGTCGCGGTGGCCGATCCCGGCGTCGACGTGTCGACGGTGCTCGACGAGCTGGTCGACCATGCCCTGGTGGTGCGGGTGATCGGACCCGGGACTCGCCTGCGGCTGCTGGAGCCGATCCGCCGTGACGCGATGCGGCGACTGCACCGCTCGGGCGAGGCGCTGATGGTGGCCGACCGCCACGCCGAGCACTTCCTCGCTCGGGCACGCGCCGGGGGTCCCCGTCTGCGCGGGCCGACCTCGGCGGACGAGCTCGACCGACTCGAGCGCGACCACGCCAACCTCCGCTCCGCCTTCCAACGGCTGGTCGAGACCGACCGGGCCGGCGAGGCCGCGGAGTTGCTGCATGGCATGTGGCCATACCTGGCGGTGCGCGGGCAGGCCGGAGAGGGGATTGCGTGGTGCCGGCCACTCCGACGGCGGCTGCTGGACGACGTCGCGCTCGCCATCGGTCACCTCGCCGAGGCTGGCCTGCACTACGCCGCAGGCGACCTGGCGAGGACGCGGGACCTCGCACTGATGGCGCTGCCGAGGGCCCGCTCCCACGCACGCGACGACCTCGTGGCCGAAGCCACGATCCTCGCCGGTGCCGCCGCGGTCTTCCTCGGCGACGTGGCCGCCGGTCGCGACCTGGCGGCCGAACTGCGCACGTCCGCTGCGGTGCGACACGACACCTGGACATCCACACACCTGCTCGTCGTCGAGGCCCAGGCGGCCCTTGCAACCGGCGATCCCGCCGCCGACCGGCTCACCAGCGAGGTGCTCACCGCGGCACGCTCGCTCGGCGAGGTGTTCACCCTGGCGACCGCCCTGAACCTGCGCGCAACGCTGACCGACACGACCGGGGACCTCACCACGTCGGTGCAACTCCTGCGCGAATCACTGCAGCTGTCGCTGGCCGCGAACATGACCTGGACCCTGGCCTACGCCCTGCCGGCACTCGCGGCCGTGGCGGTGCGGGCGAACCAGCCGCGCCTGTCCGCGAACCTGTTCGGGGCTGCGGCATCCGTGACCGCCGAGGCCACCGTGGAGGCCGCCTTCCCAGCCGCGGTCACCATCTCCGAGCGAGCCCGGGCCACGGCCCGTCAGCGACTCGGCGAGGACGCCTACCGGGCCGCGTGGGATGCGGGGCGTGATGCAACCCCGGGGGATCTCCTCGACCTGGCCGATCGACTCACCCGCCCCGGACCCGCCTGAGACTCCGTCGGTAGCGACGTGGACCCACCGTCACGAGGTACCACCGGGTCGGGGCCGGCAGTCGGGACAGCAGTTGGGCGCGCTCGTGGGGCGTGGCGTCGTCGAGCAGGGCTCCGACCAGCAACGGCGCAAGGCCACGTGGCATCGCGTTGCGTCCGTGGTCGTTGAAGCGGTCCCACTCCCGCACCGTCAGGTGGCGGCGGACCAGCGGCAGGACGTCCCGCTCCTCGGCATCGAGCTGCCGGCAGAGGACGACCGCGAAGGTCTCCAGGGCGTACGCGAGCTGCTCACCACGCACGGCCGAGGCGGTCCGACGCCACTCCGCGAGGAGCGCCGCCAGGCGCTGCAGGTGACGGTCGACCCGGTCGTGGTCGTCCCGCAGCGCCTCCACGACCCCGGTGGAGGGCGAGGCCCGCTCCCACAGCCGAGGCCACAGGACGGCGTCCTCGCCAGCACGATGCAGGCGGAGTCCGGCGAACACGACCTGGAGGTGGTCGGCGACCACGCGTGCCCGGGCGTGGTGGCCGTCGCGGACACCCCGCACGTGGCGCGGGGCGGCTGCGAACTCGCGTCGCAGGGCCCGGTGGGCCAGCTGCAGTTCGGACACGCAGAGCGTGTCGCTGGTGGTGGCCATGGCTCCTGCTTTCGGACGGGCCGGCGCCGTCGGGCGGTGTCGAATCGACCCGGTGGATGTGCTCGCGGGCTCAGCAGGCATCGCGCGACGAGATCAGCGTCCAGCCGCGCAGCACCAGGACGTCGAGGTAGAGCCCGACGCCGAGCAGCGCCACGTAGACGTCGTTCTCGAACCAGCCGAACACGGTCTGGTGGGCCGGGACGAACGTGGTGGGATACACGAAGATCGACACCGCCAGCAGCACCACCAGGTAGGCGGCCACCGCCCACTGGACGCGTCGATCGTCGCGACGGGCCACGAGCGCGACGGCGAAGCCGACCGCGTAGAAGCCCCAGGCCAACGGCGAGGTGACCGTGAAGTCCGGGTCAGCGATGCCGGCCACTGCCGCGTAGACGGTGTGGACCAGCGACAGCGTGAACGCGGCAACCAGCGCCCCGGACACGTGGTTGGGGAGCAGGGCGGAACGGCCGATGGCGCGCTCCCCCAGGTCGTCGGCGCGACGACGCCGGACGGACGACGAGGCAGTTGTCGGTGAGTCGATCATGGCGACCTCCAGGGTCTCGTGGGTCGACGGCCTGTCGACCCGGTGCCACCACGGTCGCCCGAGGGGGAGTGGTTGGACACCCATGCCATGCCCACGCTGCCCCCACACTCGCGAGCCGACGGCCACGCGGCGACCGACGGTTGGGCTGCCACCGGTGGATCATCCTGCGACCGCTCGGAACGACACCGATCGAATGGGCCCGTTGGCACCGACGAGGAGTCCGCCGGGCTGGCGCAGCCCGCCTGACCACGGGGTCGCGAGGCCACCCATCAGCCTGACACGGCCGCCGCCCGGACCAGGTGGTCCGGGCGGCGGGGATGTGCGTGGTGCGGCGGGTCAGCCCGCGTCACTCACGTGGTCGTGGTCGAGGCCTCCCCCGCCACCTTCGACGAAGGTGAACTCGGGACCGGCGAACTCGCTGGGCAGGCGCAACGGGTTGGACCCCGGGACCTACTTGCCCGGGACGCCGTTCACGGCCTCGGTCGAGTAGGCCAGCGTCAGCATCGCATGCGCGACCGCGCCGGTGTTGGCTGCCAGCGCCTCGTTGCTGTTGTTGTCGTAGGTGTCACAGGCCAGGTGGTAGCACGGGTCGAACTGGTCGCCCGCCGTGCCGCCCCAGATCTCGGCCTGTTCGGGGGTCTTGAGGACCTCCGCACCGGTGAACAGCCCACTGGACGGGATGCCGTTGTTGATGAATGCCTGGTAGTCACTGCGACCCGAGAACGCGCTGTCGTCGTAGGGGACGCCGGCGAAGGTGAAGTACTGCTCGAACAGGTCCTCGATCGCGATCGAGCCCTCCGGCACGGGTGCGCCGGCTGCGAACGACGACTCGTCGGCGTCGTAGACCCCGATGAAGTAGTTCGGCGAGCCGACCATGTCGAAGTTCAGGTACGCGGCGATGCGGTCCAGCTCGTCCTGGGTCAGGCCGTTGACGTAGTCGGTGGATCCGACCAGCCCCTGCTCCTCGGCTGCCCACCACGCGAGGCGGACGGTGTTGACCGGCTGGAGCTTGCGGATCGACTGCGCCAGCTCCAACAGCACCGACGAGCCGCTGCCGTTGTCGTTGATGCCCGGTCCGCGAACGACGGAGTCGAGGTGGGCGCCGGCCATGACGACGTTGTCGTCGTTGCCGCCGGTCAGTTCCGCGATGACGTTGTAGTCGGTCCGGACCTCCTGTGGCTGGACGTCGATGAAGGCGGTGGCACCATCGACGGACAGCGCAACACCGTCAGCGAACGATGCGCCGACGACCGGGATGCCGTGGAAGACGAGTGTCCCGTCGCTGCGCGACGACGCGTTGGCGACGATCAGGTCCTCCCGAGCCGGCGTGTTGCCCTGGTTGAAGATGATGACGGCCTCGGCGCCGGCCTGCTCGGCGAAGAACGCCTTGTCGCCGAAGTTGCAGGTCCCACGCTGGACCAGGGCGATGTCGTTGTCGCCCGTGAACAGGGCAGGGTCGAAGTCGGCCGCCTCGCAGCCACTGTCGCTTGCCCGGTCACCCTCGAGGTTGATGTCGACCGGGATCACGTTGCCGTCGACCGTGCCGAACCCGCTGCCGGTGAAGGCGCCGGAGTCGTACAGCACGTTGACGGGCGCGGTCTGTCGCAGGACGACGGGCGGGGTGTAGATGATGTCGACCGGGTCGAGGGAGACGTCCCAACCGGCGGCCTCGAGCGTGGAGACGACGTAGTCGACGCTGTCGGCGTAGCCGGAGGTGCCGGCTGCACGCGTGCCCGGATAGTCGGGGTCGTCACTGGCATCGGCGATCGCCTGGAGGGCCGCCTGGTGCTCCCGGACACCGTCGACGGTCATGCATTCCAGGAGCTTCTGGAGGGTGTTGTTGTTCTGGCGGGCGCAGTTGTTGCCGGGCTTGGCCTCGGCTGGTGCGACCGCGACCAGGGCGGCGGCGAGCAGTCCGGCAACGGCCACCACGAGGACGCGGAGCCTCCCGTGCGTCATGGCCTGACGTGGATGCGTCATGATTCGGTTCCTGGAGGGATCGGGGCCGTGGCGCCGGCCGGCGCAACGGTCCGCCAACCCTAGACGTGCCCCACGACACGACGCCGTCCCAACTCACCCAGCGCACGCTGACCCGGCGTCGCGTGGCGGCGGGACGCGCCCGGTTCGGTTTCGGTGGTGGCCACGGGCAGCGGTGGGTCCTCACAGGCCACCGTGGTCGGGGTGGTGGCTCGTCAGGAAATGCCGACCCCTCGACGTGGCGGTCCCGCGGCATGCCCGGGACGACGCCGTGGGCGCCACCTGGGCGGGGCAGGCCCCCGCAGGTATGCTGGATCGCTCCGTTCACGACGTCACGCACGACCTGACGCCAGGGCCAGCCATGAGCTCACCCGATTCGGACCCCACACGACCGCGAATCGCCCGCACACGTGCCGCGACCGCACTGGCCGACTTCCTGCGCACCGAAGCGGCGGGTGGCGTGGTGCTGCTGGTCGCCGCCGTGATCGCGCTGGTGTGGGCCAACGGACCCTTCGGTTCGAGCTACGCCGACGTGTGGGGGACCTACCTCACCATCGGGATCGACCCCTGGGTGATCAGCGAGGACCTGCAGCACTGGGTCAACGACGGCCTGATGGCGATCTTCTTCTTCGTGGTCGCGCTGGAGATCAAGCGCGAACTCGTCGTCGGCGAGCTGCGCGACGTCCGGGCGGCGAGCCTGCCGGCGCTGGCCGCGATGGGCGGCATGGTCGTCCCCGCGGTCATCTTCCTGGCCGTGGCGGGCACGGGTGAGCTGGCCCAGGGGTGGGGCATCCCCATGGCCACCGACATCGCGTTCGTGGTCGGGGCACTGGCCCTGCTCGGTTCGCGGGCCCCGGCCGGCCTGAAGCTGTTCCTGTTGACCCTGGCGATCGTCGACGACCTGGGCGTGATCGTGGTGATCGCCCTGTTCTACTCCGACGGGATCGCGCTGGGGTGGCTGGCGGGCGGTGCCGCCGCGCTGGTGGCCGTGGCGGCGCTGCGTCGCCACGTCCGCCAGCCACTGGCCTACATCCCGCTGGCGCTGATCGTGTGGGTCTGTGCGCTGGAGTCCGGCGTGCACGCCACCGTGGCCGGCGTGGCCTTGGGGCTGTTGACCCCGGCCCGGCCGGTCGACGGGCGCGCGGTGCTCGAGGACCTGGAACACACCCTGCACCCGTGGAGCAGTTTCCTGGTCGTGCCGGTGTTCGCGCTCGCCAACGTCGGCATCGAGCTGAGCACCGATGTGGTCGGGTCGGCGCTGGGTGGGCGCCTTGCCTGGGCGGTGATGCTGGGGCTGGTGGTCGGCAAGTCGGTCGGCATCGCCGGGTTCACTGCGGCCGGGTTGCGGTTGGGCGCCGGCCGGCTCCCCGGCGGGGTCCGGTTCGGCCACGTGGTCGGAGGTGCCGTCCTGGCCGGCGTCGGCTTCACCGTGTCGTTGTTCGTCGCCGACCTCGCCTTCGACGCCCCCGACCTGGTCGCCCAGGCCAAGATCGGGATCCTGCTGGGGTCGGTGGTCGCGGGTGGGGGCGGCGCGGCCATCCTGCTGGCCGTGCGACGGCGAGGGCCAACGTGAACGCCTCCAGCCAGCTGATGGTGACCAGCCCGGACGGACCTCGTGCACGTCGACACGGCCCATGACCCCGGACGGCTGGATCACGCTGGTCGTCCTGGCAGGCGCGTTCGGCCTGCTGGTCTGGGATCGCCTCGCCCCGTCGGCGGTGATTCTGACCGCCACGGTCACGTTGCTGCTGACCGACGTCCTGACCCCCGAGCAGGCCCTGTCCGGCTTCTCCAACCCGGCACCCATCACGGTCGCAGCGCTGTACGTGCTGGCCCGGGCGGCCCAGAAGACCGGTCTCCTCACCTCCCTGGCGGCCCGACTGCTGGGGGAAGGGCGTCGCCTGGTCGACCTCGCGCGCCTGCTGGTCCCGACTGCCGCGGCCTCGGCCCTGCTCAACAACACCCCGCTGGTGGCCATGCTGGTCCCCGACATCGTCGCCACGACCCGGCGTCGCGGGCTTGCGGCCTCCCGCTTCCTGCTGCCGCTGTCGTTCGCGTCGATCCTGGGTGGGACCATGACCGTGCTGGGCACGTCGACCAACCTGGTCATGTCCGGGCTGTTGCAGGACGCCACCGGCATCCCGCTGGGCCTGTTCGAGGTCACCCCGATCGGTGGCCCGGTCGCCGTGGTGGGCCTGGTGCTGCTGGTGGCGGTCTCGTGGCGCCTGCTCCCGGACCGGACGACCGCCGAGCAACAGGTCGAGGACGAGGTCCGCGAGTTCGTCGTCTCCAAGGAGGTCGTGCCCGGGGGCGACCTCGACGGGCGTCGACTCGGCGACACCGACCTGGTCGAACGCGAGCACCTCTACGTCGTCCAGCTCACCCGGTCGGGCCAGGAGATCGCGCCGGTGGACCCGTCGACGGTCCTGGAGGGCGGCGACCGGCTGGTCTTCGTCGGGCAGGTGGACCAGGTCGCCGACCTGTTCCGGCGAGGAGGGTTGCGTTCTGCGGCGCGCGACCAGCTCGACGCCATCGCCACGCCCGGCCACGGCCTGCACGTCGCGGTCGTGGGTCGTACGTCACCGCTGGCCGGCCACACCCTGGCGGAGGTCGACTTCGTGGCGCGCTACCAGGCGGCCGTGCTGGCCATCCATCGTGACGGTGCCCGGTTGACCGACGAACCTCGGGACGTGCGGCTGCGGGCCGGGGACACGCTGATGCTGTTGGCCGACGCGTCGTTCCCCCGCGTGTGGGGCGAGCGCCGCGACTTCCTGCTGGTGGCACCGACCGGCGGCGACCCGCCCCACGCCACGGCGCGCGCACCGCTGGTCGCCGTCATCACCCTGGTGATGGTGCTGGTGGCCGCCGTCGGGTGGCTGTCGATCCTGGAGTCCTCGCTGGTGGCGGCCGGGTTGCTGGTGGCCACGCGCACCCTGTCGCCGGACGAGGTCCGCGACGCCATCGACTTCGACGTCATCATCCTGATCGCGGCATCGTTCGGGCTGGGCGCGGCGCTGGAGGTCACCGGGCTGGCGGTGATCATCGCGGACGGACTGATCGGCACCTTCGACGGTCTGGGCACGGTCGGCATCGTGTTCGGCCTGCTGCTGGCCGTGTCGCTGCTGACCGAGTTGGTGACCAACAACGCCGCGGTCGTGGTCGTGTTCCCGATCGCGACCTCGGTCGCGGTGGCCACGGGGCTGGACGTGCGCACGGTGGCCGTGGCGGTGGCGGTGGCCGCGTCGGCGTCGTTCCTGACCCCCATCGGCTACCAGACCAACACGATCGTGTACGGGCCGGGTGGCTACCGGTTCACCGACTACCTTCGGCTCGGCATCCCGCTGAACCTGACGGTGGTCTCGACCATCACCGCGCTGGTGGCGTTGGGCTGACCCCCGCGCGCCCGTCGGGTCAGTCCGGCACCAGGGTCGCGTGGGGACACCGTCCACGGCGGGCCCCCTGGCGAATCCGAGCCCGGGTGGGCAGAGCCCACGAAACCGCCGCAGCCGCGCCGCCACACCACCCGTGGGGGCACCGCCTCGCGGGCGCACTCGCGGTGGACTCGCACGCGACGGAGGACGCGCCATGGCATCCCCGGTCGACCGCGCCGAGGGGGGCTGGCTGCCGTCGGACTTCGACCACCCACGACGGGTGGACCTCGACACCGGGCATCACCTGCGTCCGATCAGCCCGAGCGACGTCGACCGGGACATGGTCGCGGTCATGGGCTCGCGGACGCGGCTGTGGTCCATCTACGGCCGGGCGTGGGGGTGGCCGCCGGTCGGGCTGACCCGTGCGGCCGACGAGGCCGACCTCGCCCGACACGCCCGCGAGATGGACGCCCACGAGTCGTTCAACTACGCGGTGTTCGACGAGGGCGAGACCGCCCTGCTCGGGTGTGTCTACATCGACCCGCCCGAGAAGGTCGGGGCCGACGCCGAGGTCTCGTGGTGGGTCGTCGACGATCTCGTGGGATCGGAGCTGGAGGCGACGCTGGACGCCTTCGTCCCGTCCTGGATCGCCGCATCCTGGCCACTGCACGCCCCACGATTCGTCGGTCGGGACGTGTCCTGGGACGAGTGGCTGGCGCTGCCCGACGCCCGCGACCACGGGTCCGGCGCCTGACCTTCCCCGAGTCCCCGCCGAAGCGACCAGGAACGGAACGCGACCAGCCACTCCACGGGTCGGGGGTCCGTCACCGCCGGGCCGGCATGGACCGGTCGGTGGCGCGGGCCGGGAGCCGGGGCGGGGGGTGACGGGAGGTGAAGGTCGCCATCGCGAGTCCGCCCACGAGGTTGGCGACCAGGTCGCGAGCGGTGTTGTCGTAGCCACCGACGTCGGTACCGGGGATCGTCAGCGTCATGGTCCACTCGATGATCTCGTTGACGGCCCCGAACGCGCACGCCGCCATCGCCACGACCCACCACGTGACGTGTGGGTCGTCGCCCGCCGGGCCCAGTCGGGGGCGCAGCACCTCCCAGGTCGCGCGACCGACGAAGCCGAAGCCGATGGCGTGCTGGACGTTGTCGTAGCGGAGGACCGGTTCCACGATCCAGGTCGCGTAGAGCACGCCGTCGCCGACCGGGACCATGCCACCGGCGACGTGGCCGACGGCGAAGACGCCCAACCCGATCCGGGTGGCCAGCGACAGGGGGTGGCGAGCGTCGACGGCGACCACCACGGCCAGTCCGACCATGACCACGGCGAGGTACACGGGCCAGTTCGGACGGCCCGTGGCCGCGCCCAGCACGAGCAGGACCGTGACCAGCCCGAGCGCGACGGTGGCGATGCGCAGGTTCTGTCGTCGCCGCGACGAGTGGGGACGGTCCGACACTCGCACTCCGCTGGTCCGCCGGGGAGGGTTCCCCGCTCCCGGTGCCGACGACCGTGGTCGTGGCCCACGCCCCGGGGGTCGCCGAGCGTCGTTGCCGTGGGCGTCAGGCCGTCATCGGACGGGTCGTCGGCCGACCGTAGCCGGGTCGGTCCTGCTGCTCGAGGTGGTGGGCCTGGGCCGCGTAGAGGTGGAGTTCGTGACCGTCCGGGTCGGCCAGGACCACCATCCACCCGATCGTGGCATCGATGGCCGGCGAGTGGTCCACCCCGAGGTCGTCCAGGCGCTGGATCCAGGCGTCGACCTGGTCGCGGTCGGCGACCCGCCAGTTCACCAGGTTGAAGCCCGCCAGCGCCGCGGCGACCTCGGGCTCCTCCCGCAGCGCGAGCCAGGTGTCGGCCACCCCGGCGAGGTGACCGGCGAGTCCGCGGACGACTCCGTCCTCGTCGGGGAACTCCAGTTCGGCGACGTAGCCGAACACCGTTTCGTAGAAGCGCCTGCTCGTCGCCAACGAGGTGACCGGGAGCTTCACGGCGGACACGCCGAGCAACGTGGGAGTGGTCATGCGGGTCTCGATGCTTGACCGCAGTTACACTGCGGTGAGTGAGGTGAGTATGGACCCCGAGCAGCACGATGTCAACGGGCGATCCGGACCGGTGGGAATCCGCGCGCGTCGGGCCGCGGCGACCCGGCGCGCCATCCGACGTTCCGCCGCCGAGCTGTTCCTGGCACAGGGCTACGGCGCGACGACCATGCGCCAGGTCGCCGCGGGCGCCGGGATCGGTGAGCGCACCCTCTACGACTCCTTCGGGAACAAGGACGCGGTGTTCCGCCACGTCGTCGACGTGGCCACGGCCGGCGACGAGGACCCGGTCCCGGTGGCGGACCGGCCGGAGGTTCGCGACGCCCTCGCCCAACGCGACCCCGCACGCGCCGTGGACCGCTTCGCCAGCGCCAGCGCCGACGTGCTCGAACGGGCCGCGCCGCTGGTGATGGTGGCCGTGGAGTCCTCGGGTGCCGATCCCTGCATGCGCGCGTTCGCCGACGCCGGGGCCGACGCGACCCGGCGGCTGGCCGCCGAGTTCGTCGACCACCTCGCCGACATCCACCCCATCGGTGACCGGGACCTCGCGATCGCCACGGTGCTGGCCTGCGTGTCCCCCCACGTCCACCAGATCCTGCGCACCACGTTGGGCGTCGACGTGGACGGGTATCGCACCTGGCTGGTCCACGTGCTCACCGCGAGCCTGCTGGCACGGGACCGATAGGGTCCGATGGCAGCCGAGGACGGAGACATCGTGGTCGCGAGCCAGGACACACCGACGGTCGCCGCGTCGGGGCGCGTGGTCGCACCGTCGCCCGTACGGCCGAGTCGGGCGGTGGTGCAACGGGCGCCGAAGGTGCTGCTCCACGACCACCTCGACGGGGGACTGCGTCCGTCCACGGTCGCCGAACTCGCCGGTGAGGTCGGCCACCACCTGCCGACCGACGATCCCGACCAGCTCGCGTCGTGGTTCCGTGACGCGGCCGACTCGGGCAGCCTCGAGCGCTACCTCGAGACCTTCGAGCACACCGTCGCGGTGATGCAGACCATCCGCGGCCTGCGTCGTGTGGCACGCGAGTGTGTCGAGGACCTCGCGGCCGACGGCGTGGTCTACGCCGAGCTCCGCTACGCCCCCGAACAGCACCTCGACGGTGGCCTCACCCTCGACCAGGTGGTCGATGCCGTGCGCGAGGGGTTGGAGGCCGGGGTCGCCGCCGCGCACGCGGCCGGCCACGACATCGTGGTCGGGCAACTCCTGACCGCGATGCGCCACCAGGCCCGCTCCCGCGAGATCGCCGAGCTCACCGTGGAGCACCGCGACCGCGGCGTGCTCGGCTTCGACATCGCCGGTGCCGAAGCCGGCTACCCCCCGACCCGCCACCTGGACGCCTTCGAGTACCTGCAACGCCAGAACGCCCACTTCACGATCCATGCCGGCGAGGCGTTCGGGCTGCCGTCCATCTGGGAGGCGATCCAGTGGTGTGGGGCGGACCGGCTCGGCCACGGGGTGCGGATCGTCGACGACATCACCGTCGACGACGACGGCACGCCGCGGCTCGGGCGCCTGGCCTCCTACGTCCGGGACACCCGGACACCGCTCGAGCTGTGCCCCACGTCCAACGTCCAGACCGGCGCGGCCCCGTCGATCGCCGAGCACCCGATCGGGCTGCTCACGCGGCTGCGGTTCCGCGTCACCGTCAACACCGACAACCGCCTGATGAGTGACACCACGATGACGGGCGAACTGTCGGCGCTGGTCGAGGCCTTCGACTACGCGCTGGAGGACCTGCGCTGGGTCACGATCAACGCGATGAAGTCGGCCTTCCTGCCCTTCGACGAGCGCCTGGACCTGATCAACCGGGTGATCAAGCCCGGCTACCACGCCCTGGGGGCACGGTGACCGGGCCGGGGAACCACTGGTCGGGCAGGTCCGAGCCGGCGGGGTAGTCGCGCAGGGGGACGGCGCCGTCGGCCCAGGCATCGGCGATGGGCTCCATGATGCGCCATGCCTCCTCGGCCTCGTCGCCACCCACCGACAGGGTCACGTCCCCGCGCAGCACGTCGCGGAGCAGTCCGGCGTAGGCCGAGAAGCTCGGCGTGGGCAGGTCGGCCCCGAGTTCGGTCCGGACCAGGTTGAGCAGCTCACCCTCGGCGTTGACGTTGAGCCCGACGATGGCTGCCGGCGGTCGCAGACGCACCCGCAGCAGGTTCGGCGCGCTGCCGGGCTGGCCGGCGAACACCGGGTGGGGCACGTCGCGGAAGGACACCACCACCTCGGCTCGGTCGTTGGCCATGGCCTTGCCCGAGCGCAGCGTGAACGGCACCCCGGCCCAGCGCCAGTTGTCCACGGCCAGCGTCACCTGGGCGTAGGTCTCGGTGTCCCCGTCGGGGTCCACGCCGTCCTCGTCGACGTAGTCGGGGACGTCGCGTCCGTCGATCGTGCCGGCGGTGTAGCGGGCACGGACCGTGTGCTCGGCCACGAGCTCGGCGTCAGGGGTGGTGACGGCACGCAGCACGGCAAGCTTGGCCGCCCGCAGGTCGCGGGCGTCCATCGACGCCGGCGGCTCCATGGTGGTGAAGCACAGGATCTGGAGCAGGTGGTTCTGGAGCATGTCGCGCAGCGCCCCCGAGTGGTCGTAGTAGCCCGCGCGTCCCTCCAGGGCCAGGGTCTCGTCCCACACGATGTCGACCCGGGCGACGTTGTCGGCGTTCCAGACCGGCTCCAGGAGTCGGTTGCCGAATCGCAGGCCGAGCACGTTCTGGACGGTCTGGCTGTGCAGGAAGTGGTCGTTGCGGAACACGGTCACGTCGGGGAAGCGCTGGCGGACGAGGTGGTTGAGGCGACGTGCCGACGCGAGGTCCTGGCCGAACGGCTTCTCGATGGCGATGACGCTGCCCGCGGGCAGGTCGGCGTCGGCCAGCGCGCGCAGGGTCGGTTCGAACAGTGACGGTGGCAGGGCGAGGTAGACCACCAGGGGGTCCCCGCCGTGGTCGACCGCGCCGGCCACGGCGTCGGCATCGGTGACGTCGGCCTGCCGGTAGTCCAGGTCGGCGACCAGGGACGCGCGGGCGTCGTCGGGCAGGTCCCCGGCGTGGTCGTGGAGGCCCTGCGCGATGTGGTCACGGAACTCCTCGACGGTCCAGTCCTCCTGACCGACCCCACGCACCGCCAGCTCCTGCACCTCACCGGCTGCCACGAGCTCGACCAGCGCGGGTGCCAGCAGCCGCGCCGTGAGGTCCCCGGACGCGCCGAGGATGACCAGGTCCGTCAGCATGTCCGCCATCACCTCGGCCCGTTCCGGCGCTCGACCGGACCTCGTCCCATGCGCCCATCCTGACGTGCCGTCGAGCGCCGAGGCTAGTCGTCGTGCATGCCAGCCGTGGCGGGTGTTCCTCGGTCGCACCACCTGCTCGACCCGCCCCTGGCGGGTGTGTCGCGGGGGTCACAGGATCCCGAATCCCTGCAGGGCCTCGAGGCCGAACACGACGGCGAAGGTGAACCCCACCACCACCATGACGCGATCGTCGTGCTCCTGGAGCCAGGCCATGACCGTCTCCAGGGTGGCCACCGCCAGGACGAGCAGCACGGTGGCCACCACGGGTGACGTCGTGGAGCTGGGGGCGGGCCGGCCAGCCTCGTGGGACGTCACGTGGTGGCCTCGTCGCCTGGGGTCCGGAACTAGGCTCCCGGCGATGGCCCGCGGCGACAGGCACCCAGGCGTGGCAGAGGCGATCCGCGACGATGCCGCGCTGCGGCGTGCCGTGCTGTTCGAGGGTGCGAGCGAACACCGCAAGCGCAGTCGCTTCTGGATGCTGCTGTCGTTGGCGGCGGTGATCGCGACGGCGGGTGTGATCGCCGACTCCGAGGCCACCGTGATCGGGGCGATGCTGGTGGCGCCCCTCCGGATCCCGATCCTGGGGACCACGCTGGCGGTCGTGCTGGGCGACCGGGTCAACCTGCGGCGCGCCGTGGGCCTGGTCGTCGGTGGCGCGGCGGCCACGGTGGCCGTCGGCTACCTGATGGGGCTGGCGGTCGTGGGCGAGCTCACCAGCCAGAGCAACGGCCAGGTCGCGACGTGGTCCCACGCCGGCCTCGTCGACCTGGTCGCGGCGCTCGCGGTCGGGGCCGTCGGGTCGATCGCGCTGCTGCGCGACGACATCGGCGACGCCGTGCCGGGCGTGGCGATCGCGATCTCACTGGTCCCACCCCTGGCCGTCACGGGCATCGCGTTGGAGTCGCGTGCCGGGCAGGACGCCCTCGGGGCGGTGCTGCTGTTCGGCACCAACGTCGCAGCGATCCTGGCGATCGGGGTGGTGGTCCTGCGGGTGGCCGGGGTGCGGGCCACGACGCCGGTGCGCGACCCCGACGGCCCCTTCAGCTTCATGCGGGCCTACGGCGCGATCGGGCTCCTCGTGGTGGTCGTCACGATGCTGCTCGGCCGTGCGTCGTGGGTCCTGGCGCAGGAGAGCATCACCGAGGCCGCGGTGTCCGACGTCGTGGGCGCGTGGGCGTCCGAGCAGGACTGGGACCTGGTCGGGGTGACCTCCCAGCAGGGCCGCGTGGTGGCGCGCGTCGCCGGGGCGGCGCCGCTGCCCCGTGCGGCCGACCTGGCCACCGCCCTGCGTCGTCGCGACGTGGACCCGGGCAGCGTCGACGTCGAGTTCCTCCCCCGCGTGACGGCCCAGGACATGGAGGGCTGAGGCGGCGGTCTGGGGCGGCGGTCTGGGGCGGCGGTCCGGGGCGGCGGTCTGGGGCGGCCGCGGCGTCTCACCCGGGTGGGTCGTCGCCGACCTCGGGCCGCACCGTGCGTGCCCCCCATGCCAGGGTCATGTTGACGGCCGCGTGCACACCGACCGACGCCCAGATCCCACCGGTGGCCAGCCGCAGCCCTCCCAGCGCGAGGCCAGCCACCGTGGTGGCCAGCACCGTGGTGGCCACCCACGCGACGACGCTGCGCTGCTCACGCCGCGCCTGCTCGGTGGCGACCACGAGGTGTCCGAGCCCGAACGCCACCGCGCTGCCGACCAGGGCCAGGGTCGTGCCGCCGACCCGGTCGAGCAGGCGCCAGACGACACCACGGAACAGGATCTCCTCGACCAGGGCGGTCAGCAGCGGGATCCGCACCAGGACGTGGACGAGGAAGGTGCGGTCCGACATCGCCCGGATGCGACGGTCGGCCAACCAGGCGCCCCACCGTGGGTTTCCACGGACCACCAGCACCACCATGGCCGTGACCACGAACGCGGCCACGGTCCACGGCACCGCGGCCACGAGGCCGCTGGCCGGGTCGACCGCGGCGTACAACCACGTGGCGCCCGCCAGTGCCGCCAGTGCCACCCCGACCGACACCACCAGGTCCCGCCAGCGGCTGGGGGCCAGGTGCACGGCGTTGTGCCACACGACGATGGCCACGACCATCGCGACCGCGCCCGCAGTGCCCATCCGGCACTTCCCGTCCCCGTCGTCGACGGCGCCAGGTGGCAGTCGTCGTGGTGGCGGCGCAGGCTATCGTCGATGCCGAGTGGTCCCGGCAGGGGCGTCGGGCCACCGAAGCCGGGATGCTCCGCCGTCCCCCGGTGGGGATCAGGCCCGGTCGGGACGAGGCCCTGCCGGGGGGGTCCGGGCGAGGGCCTGGGCCAGGGCTTCTCGGTCGGGCATGCCGTCGCGGGCACCCGCGACCGTGGTGGACCGGCTCGCGGCGACGACGGCACGTCGCGTGGCCGACGGCAGGTCGTCCCCACCCGCCAGTCCCGCGGCCAGCGCCCCACAGAAGCTGTCACCGGCACCGGTGGTGTCCACCGCGGTGACTGCCGGGGCGGGCACCACCGTCGAGTGGTCGTGGGTGACGACCAGCGCACCCGCCGCGCCTCGGGTCACGACCACCGTCGCGACCCCGAGGGCCCGGGCCATCCCCGTGAGGTCGTCGTCGGGCCCGCGGTGGTCCAGGGCGACGGCCAGTCGGCGCAACTCGCCCTCGTTGGGCACGAGCACGTCGACCCGGGCAAGCACCTCCGGGGCCAGGGGCGCGGCCGGGGCCGGGTTCAGCACCCGCACCCCCGTGGCGAGGTCCAGCGCGGCCTCGACGGCGTCCAGCGGCACCTCGAGTTGGACCAGGACGACGGCGGCCGGGGCGACCACCTCGGCCGCGGCCGCGACCCGGGTGGCGTCCAGGTGGCCGTTGGCACCGGGGGAGACCACGATCGTGTTCTCGCCGGCCGCCTCGACGGTGACCATGGCGGTGCCGGTGACGGCGTCGACCGTGGAGACGTGGGTCGTGTCGACTCCCTCCCGGGCGAACGACTCGACCAGCAGGGCCCCGTCACGGTCGTCACCGACGGCCGCGACCATGGCGACGTCGGCACCCAGTCGTGCTGCCGCCACGGCCTGGTTGGCGCCCTTGCCGCCCGGTCGCACCACGACCTCGCCACCCGTGGTCGTCTGGCCCGGCGCGGGGAAGTGGTCGACGCGGACCGTGCGGTCGACGTTCGCGCTGCCGACCACCGCCACGTCGGGCACGGACGAATCCCTTCCGGATGGCGGGCAGTGGCCCGGTCAGTCCAGCAGCGCCTTGGCGCGGGCGACCACGTTGTCGACGTTGAGGCCGAGCTTGCTCAGCGCCTCGCTGCCCGGCGCGGACTCGCCGAAGCGGTCGATGCCGACCGAGTCGTCGGCCCAGCGTGCCCACCCGAAGGTGGCCCCGGCCTCGACCGACAGGACCGGGACGCCTGGCGGCAGCACCTCGTCCCGGTAGGCCTGGTCCTGGGCCTCGAAGCGGTCCCACGACGGGATCGACACGACGCGGGCCGGGACGTCGTCGACGGCCAGTGCCTCGGCCGCGCGCACGCACAGCGACACCTCGGATCCGGTGCCCAGCAGCACGATCGTCGGGTCCTCGTCGGGGTCCTGGACCACGCCCGCACCACGTTCGACGGCCGAGCCGTCCGTGGTCACGGTGACGCCCTGGCGGGTCAGGACCAGCACGGTCGGGCCCTCGTGCTCGACGGCGACGCGGAAGGCGTGGGCGACCTCGTTGGCGTCGGCCGGGCGGATCACCTGCAGGTTCGGCATGCCACGCAGGCTCGACAGTTGCTCCACCGGCTGGTGGGTCGGTCCGTCCTCGCCGACGCCCACCGAGTCGTGGGTGAACTGGAAGATGGCCTTGGCATGTGACAGCGCCGCGAGGCGCACCGGCGGGCGCATGTAGTCGAGGAAGACGAAGAAGGTCGCGCCCAGCGGGAGCACACCGCCGTGGCGGGCCATGCCCACCAGCGCGGCACCCATGCCGTGCTCGCGGACGCCCCAGTGGAACTGGCGGCCGGCGGGGTGGTCGGCGTCGTTGATGCCGCCCACCGGGAGGGCGGAGCCGGTCGACCCGGTCAGGTCGGCCGAGCCCGTCAGCAGGCTCGGCAGGTCCTCGGCCACCGCGTCGAGCACCGCCTGGATGGCCTTGCGGGTGGCGAGTTCCTCACCGGTGTCCCAGGTGGGCAGCTTGTCGGCCCAGCCGTCGAGGCCACCCTGGCTCCATGCCGCGACCCACGACGGGTCGTCGGCGAGGTCGCCGTTGCCGTCGACCCACTCGGCGTGGGCCTCCTGGCCGCGTTCGGCCGCATGGTCGCGGTAGGCGTCGAGCAGGCCGTCGGGCACCCAGAAGGGCTCGTCGGGGATGCCCATGACCTCCTTCGTGCGCGTGATGTCGTCGGCCTCGAACGGGTTGCCGTGGGCCGAGTGGTCGTCGGTCCAGTCGGGCGACGGCGTCCCGACGTGGGTGCGCAGGCGGATGAGGGTGGGCCGGTCGGTCTGCTTGGAGGCCACCAGCACCTCCTCGAGGGCGTCGAGGTCGTCGCCGATGTCGCCGGCATCCACGACCTCCCAGCCGTAGGCCTCGAAGCGTCCGGTCATGTCGCTGCTGCGAGCCAGCGAGGTGGCACCGTCGATCGTGATGTGGTTGTCGTCGAAGATCGCCGTCAGGTGCCCGAGCCCGAGGTAGCCCGCCAGTTCGGCTGCCTCGTGGCTCACGCCCTCCATCAGGCAGCCGTCACCAGCGATCACCCAGGTGTGGTGGTCGATCGCCTCGGCCCCGAACGTGGCCCGCAGCCAGCGCTCGGCGATCGCCATCCCCACGGCGTTGCCGAAGCCCTGGCCCAGCGGGCCGGTGGTGACCTCGACGCCGACGGTGTGACCCGCCTCGGGGTGCCCCGGCGTCTTGGACTTCCACTGGCGGAAGTCACGCAGGTCGTCGAGTTCGAGTCCGTAGCCGTTGAGGTAGAGCAGGGAGTACTGGAGGATCGAGGCATGGCCGGCCGACAGCACGAAGCGGTCACGGTCGACCCAGGTGGGGTCGTTCGGGTCGTGCTTCATCACGCGGCTGTACAGGACGTGGCCCAGCGGTGCCAGCGCCATCGCGGTTCCCTGGTGGCCGCTGGACGCGGCGAACGGGGCGTCCATGGCGAGCCCGCGGATCACGGGGATCGCGTCGTCGATGGAGATGGCGGAGCTGGTGGACTGGGGCACGACGACAACCTCGGAGGACGGCGGAAGGGGCGTTGTACCCAGCCTAGGACCTGCCACGGACCGGGGATCACGCCCCGTACCCGCCATCGGGCGGGGTCGGGGCCGGGGGGACGCTGGCGTTGCCTCGGCCTAGAGTGGCCGTCCCGGCGCGGGGCCGGGACGAACCGAGGACAGGTCATGGCGAGTGGGGCGGGTGGCACCGATCTGCGTGGGACCCTGGTGGCCCCGTTGTTCTGGATCGGCTTCGGGGGGACACTGCTGCGCTACGAGGTCGAGGGCCGCCTGGCGCTGCGACGGGGCCTGACGGAGTTCGAGTGGGCCATGGCGCGCCTGCAGCGGTCCCTCGTCACGTCCTTCCGGGCCTTCGGCACCGACGTGGTCGTGGAGCGTGACCCGGCCGTGGCCCCCGACACCGGCTACCTCGTGATCAGCAACCACCAGTCGCTGCTGGACATCCCGTTGATCGGCGGGATCCTGTTCTCCAACCTCCCCAAGTACGTCGCGAAGAAGGAACTGGCGTCGGGGATCCCGGCCATCTCCCTGAACCTGCGCCACGGCCGTCATGCGGTGATCGATCGTGCGAACCCGGGCCAGGCCATCGCCGAGATCGTGGGGCTGGCGGAGCGCAGCCAGGAGCGCAACACGTCCGCGGTCATCTTCCCGGAGGGCACCCGGTCGCGTGACGGCCGGGTCAAGCGCTTCAAGAAGGCCGGCACCCTGACCCTGTTGGGGGCCGCGCCGGCCATGGAGGTCGTGCCGGTGGCCCTGTCCGGGTCGTGGCGCTTCAACGACATCCCGCCGTATCCCGTCGGCGAGCAGGTCCACGTCCGCATCGGTGCCCCGATCGCCCGTGACGTCGACGACAAGGCCGTGCTGCGTTCGGCCGAGGCCTGGATCCGCGACCACGTCGACTCGCCGGCGGCGGGGCCGGGGGACGAGCCGTCGGAGGCGACGCCCGGGGCGTGACCACGGGGGCCGGTCGCGATGGCACCATGGGGCCCCGCGGCCGACCCGGTCGCACGCCGTCGGTCCGGAGCCCGTGTGGAACCCGTCCTGCCCACCTTCCTGCTCGTCGGGGCGATGAAGTGCGGCACGACCAGCCTGTACACCGCCCTGTCCCGCCTCCCGGACGTCGGCTTCACGCGGGACAAGGAGCCCGGCTTCCTGGCCGATCCGCAGCTGGATCGGGCGGCGCTCGTGGCGGCCTACCGCGACGCCTACCGGCGACCGGCGCGGTGGCGGGGGGACGCCTCGACCGACTACGCCAAGGTGCCCCAGGTCCCGGGCGTGCCGGCGCGGGCGGCCGAGCTGCTCGGCGAGGTGCCGATCCTGTACCTCGTGCGGGATCCGGTCGCGCGCATCCGCAGCCACTGGCGGCACCTGGTCGTGTCCGGACGGACCTCGGCCCCGCTGGAACAGGCGTTGGTCGACATCCCGCGTCTGGTCGACACCACCAGGTACGCGACCCAGGTCGACGCCTGGGCCGACCACCACGCCCGTGAGCAGATCCTGGTGCTCCACCTCCGGGAGTTGCGTCGCGACCACGGGGCAGCCATGGAGCGCGTCGTGCGCCACCTGGGGATGGACGGACTGCCCGACCGAGGCGACGAGCTGCCCCGCGAGAACACCCGATCGAGCCAGTTGCGCGAGGGCACGTTGTCCAGTCGCGTCGCGGACACGCCGTGGTACCGGCGCCGCCTGCGGGACCACATCCCGCAGCGGCTGCGCCGACTGGTGCCGACCGTGCTGGGACATCGGGGGGTGGACGAGTTCCCCGACGACACCCTCACCCCGGCCACCGAGGCCGACCTCCGGGCCGAACTCGAACCCGAGCTGCGACGACTGGCCACGGACTACGGCCTGCGCCACACGGGCCTGCACCGACGGGCGTGACGGCGCTGGGGGGTTCACCCTTGCGTCCTGACTGACCGGTCAGTACGCTTCGGGGGTCGCCGCAGCCACCGGAGTCCGTCGTGCCACGCCGTCCGCAGACCCTGACCGACGTCCGACCGCTCACGCCGCAACTCAGCAACGACGAGGTCAAGGAACGCCTGCGGGCCGAACGTCTCGTCGAGGGTCCCCAGCACGCCTCCGAGGACTACATCAAGGCGCTCACGCGGACCCTGATCGTGTCGGCCGACACCGAGTTGATCTCCGCGCCGTCGTACCTCGGCGCCGCCGCAGACGCCCCCGACACGTCGTCGTACATGTCCGTGGTGTCGATCATCCAGGACGAACTGGGCCACGCCCACATCGCCTACCGGATGCTGCGCGACCTGGGCGTGGACGTCGACGAACTGGTCTACGGCCGCGATCCGCACGAGTTCAAGCACCCCTACGCCTTCGACGTCCCGCTGGAAACGTGGTCGGAGATGATCGTGGCCAACGCCTTCTACGACCGCGCCGGCTTCGTGCTCCTGTCCGACGTGTTCGAGCACACCAGTTACGTCCCGTGGAAGCGCGCCCTGGTCAAGGTCGACCGAGAGGAGACCTTCCACCTGCGACATGGGGAACGCTGGATCAAGAAGCTGTCCAGTGACGACGAGTGGCACCGCAGGATCCAGGCGGCGATGGACTGGATGTTCATCCTCACGCTGGAGTGGTTCGGCCTGCCCGACGACCTCAAGCGCCACGGCGGGCAGTTGGGCTTCGGCCTCAAGGGCCAGACCAACGACGAGCTGCGCCAGACCTGGATGGCGGCCACGGTCCCGTTCGCCGAACAGCACGGCTTCGAGGTGCCGGCCCACCTCGACCCCGAGACCGACGACTACGTCATCGACTGCGCCTTCCCGTTGGCCTTCGACGCCGAGAAGAAGGAGTGGGACCACGGCGGCGCGATCTCGTGGGACGACGTGATGGCCAGGTGGCGAGCCCGCGGCCCCGCCAACGAGCGCTTCGTCCACCAGTTGCAGCGTGGTCACGCCGCCCTGGCCCACGCGGCATGACCGCCGCCACCCTCCCCCTGGTCGACACCCCCGGTGCGGGTCGTGGCTCGGCGTTGGCACCGGCGCCCGTGCCGGCCGGTCCGCTGGACGACGTCGACGTGCCCGACCACGACCGACGATCCTCATCTGGCAGCGCACGTGCTGGCGACGCTGGCCGAGGTCGAGGACCCCGAACTGCCGATCGGGCTGGTCGACCTCGGGCTCATCCGTCGCCTGGTCGTCGCCGACGGCCACGTGACCGTCGGCCTGACCTACACCAGCCTGGCGTGCCCGTGCGTGGAGATGATCCGCGACGACGTCACCGAGGCCGTGGCCGCACTGGACGGCGTCACCGGGGTCCGCGTCGACGACGTCCTGGAACCGTGGTCGCGCGCCGACGTGACCCCGCACGGCCTCGCGCTGCTGCGCGCCGTCGCGGTGGTGTGACGATGGCGGTCGAGGCCGAGCGTGCATGGGAGGTCTTCGCCCGCCACAAGCGGGAGGACGCCATCCACCACGTCGGCCAGGTCCGCGCCGTCGACGCCGCGGACGCCGCCGTGTTCGCCTGGACGCTGTACGACGAACGGCGCTGGGAAGAGATGTTCGTCGTGGAGTCCGACGACGTCGTCGTCCTGGTCGCGCCCGACTGAGACCTCGTGGAGGAGTCCCGGTGACCGTGCACCACGTCTACACCCGCACCGAGTGGGCCGAGCCACTGACCCGGCTCGACGCGGTCGAGGCCGACGACGTCCCCGACGTGGACGCGGCCGTCGGTGTCGACCACGACTGGCTGGAGGTGGCCGTGATCCGCGACGACGCCCTGGTGTGGGTCATCCGCGACGGTGACCTGGTGGGCGACGCCACCGAGGCGGCGGGGGCGGACGACGCGACGGGGTTCGGATCATGAGCGACACCACCACCGGGTCCCGGGGCCTGGCCGACGAGACCCAGGGCCAGTTCCCCCCGGCCGTCACCCAGGGGCTGGCCAACCTGCTGGCCGTCATCGGGGACAACAAGTACTACCTCGGCCGCCACCTGTCCGAGTGGTCCGTGGGTGCCCCCGGGTTGGAGGCCGCCGTCGCGACGGCGGCGGTGAGCCAGGGCCACCTGGGACAGGCCCGGGCCCTGTTCCCGTTCGTCGACGACCTCGCCGGCGACGAGGTCGGCACGCCCGACACGGGCCGGGACGCGCGCTACAACCTCGCCTGCCTGGACGAACCGTTCGACACCTGGACCGTCGCCGTGGCCACGCTCTTCCTCGTCGACCCTGCCCTGGACCTCGTCCTGCGGTCGCTGCGCGACACCAACGAGGAGCTTCAGCGTCGCATCGGCCGCGTGCTCGACGAGTCCCGCTTCCACGCCGACTTCGCCCGGGGACGGGTCGCGCACCTGCTGACGACCTACCCCGACAGCCGCGACGACCTGGTCGAGCGGCTCCGCCCGGTCCTGGCCGAGGTGCTGGCCTGGTTCGGGCCCCCGGGTGAGGCGGGGGTCGAGGCCATGGTCGACGCCGGGATGCTGGCCGTGGACAACGACGGCATGCGCGCCGGCTGGCTCGACCTGGTCGGCCCCGTGCTGGTCGCACATCGCCTGGCCGAGCCGTTGGGCGTGGTCGGTGAGCCGGGGTCCTGGCAGCACCCCGGCGTCGACTGGGACCGCTTCGACGGCCTGCACCGCCGTGTCCGGGCCTGAGGTGGCCGGGCAGGCCTGTCCCTGGTGCGAGTCCACCGACACCGAGCGACTGGGTGACGCCGGTTCGCTGCTGATGACGCAACCGTGGTACTGCCGTGGCTGCTCCAGCGCGTTCGAGGTGATTCGCAAACGGGGAGCACACGACCGGGATCGTCGCGACGTGCGCGACGCGCAGCCGGGGGTCGCCCAGGGCCCGACCGAGGCCGGCTGACCTGGGCACCGTGTCCGGCCAGGGCGTGCGTGGGCGCCACGTCCATGGCGCGGTCGCACCCGCGTGGCTGTTCAGGTGGAGGAGGGGAGGGGCACGGTGGCGGGACGGGCTCCACGACTAGGGTCCGACCAGGCGGCCACACGGAGGGCACGGTGGACATCAGGATCCGACACGCGGAGCCGGCGGACGCGCCCGCCGTCCACCAGATGCTGGTCGGCGGCCACACCGTCGCCGGCACGATGCGCCTGCCCTACGCCCCGTTGTCGTCCACCGAGGAGCGCCTCGCGCCGCAGGACGGCCGCGTCACGCTGGTGGCCGTCGAGGGCGGCGAGGTGGCCGGGTTCGCCGAGCTCGTCACCCACCAGTGGCCGCGCCACAACCACGTGGGCGACCTGAACATGGTGGTCACGGACGCGGAACGGCAGGGCCACGGCGTCGGTCGCTCACTGGTCGGCGCCGTCGTGGAGCTCGCCGACGACTGGCTGCACCTGGTCCGGCTGCAACTGTTCGTGTGGGCCGACAACGCCCACGCGATCCGGCTCCACGAGTCCTTCGGCTTCGTCGTGGAGGGCACCCTGACGGCCTTCACGCGGGGTCGGGGCGGCTACGTGGACGCACTCGTCATGGGGCGCGTGCGGGCCCCGGTGTCGCTGGACGACCCGCCGCCGCCCTGACCCGGCCCTCCGGCGGGGTTGGGGCCACGGGTCCCGCACGGCAGGCCACGGACCGACGTGACAGGAGGCCATGATGGGACTCGACACGGCGACGGTGCTGGTGACCGGTGCGACCGGCCAGGTGGGATGGGGCGTCGCCCACGCCGCCGGGGATGCCGGCGCCCGCCTCGTGCTGACCACCAGCCGGCCATCGACGGCCGAGCGCCTGGCCGAGGAGTTCCCCCGAGCGGCGGTGGTCACCGTGGACCTTGGCGCCGAGGATGCCGACGACACGGTCCGCGCCGCCCTGGAGGACGCCGGTGGCCGCCTCGACCACGCGTTCGCGCCGATCGGCTCGTGGTGGCAGGGGGGCCCGACACTGGAGCAACCGCCCGGCGAGTTGGCGACCCTCGTGCGCACCTACGCCGTGGCCCAGCACCGACTGGTGCGAGCGACCGCGCCGTTCCTCGGTCGTACGGGGGGCTCGTACACGCTGGTGACCGGGGCCGCCGGTCAACGCCCGATCCCCGGCGCCGGCCTCCTGGTGGTGGCCGTCCGGGCCCAGTGGGCCCTCGCCGAGGTGTTGCGCGCCGAGCTGGCCGAGGCGCCGTTCCGGTTCAACGAACTGCGCATCCAGACCCGCATCGAGCGCGAGGAACGACCCGGCGTCGTGGCGTCGCGCGTGGCCGGCGAGGCCTTCCTCGAGGTCATGACCGGCGACGCCCGCAGTGCGTTGATCCGCTACCCGGCCTGAGCCCGTCCCGCGTTCCCTGCCCGGGCCACATCGGCCCTGCCCGACGGGGCGTGCGTCCGTAGTAACGATATGCTACCGTTGCGTATCGTTACTACGACGAGGAGCCTCCGATGACGACCACGAGCCCCACGACCCCCACGACCAACCGACCACCGAGCGGTCAGGAGGAACCCGATCCCCGACGGTGGTACGCGCTGGGGGTGTTGTCGCTCAGCCTGGTCGTGATCGGGATGGACAACACCATCCTCAACGTCGCCCTGCCGACCCTGGTCACCGAACTCGGGGCCACGGCCAGCCAGTTGCAGTGGATCGTGGACTCCTACGTCCTGGTGTTCGCCGGCCTGTTGTTGACCATGGGGGCGTTGGGCGATCGCTTCGGGCGGCGCCGGGCCCTGGACGCCGGACTCCTGCTGTTCGCCGCCGCGTCCGTCGCCTCTGCATTCGCGGGTTCACCGGAAGTCCTGATCGCCACCCGGGCGGCCATGGGGATCGGTGGGGCGCTGATCATGCCGGCCACGCTGTCGATCATCACCGAGACCTTCCCGGCGACCGAGCGGGCCCGTGCGATCGCCCTGTGGGCGGCGATGGCGGGACTGGGGATCATCGTGGGACCGGTCGTCGGGGGATGGCTCCTGGAGAGCTTCTGGTGGGGATCGGTGTTCCTCGTCAACGTCCCGGTCGTCGCGTTCGCGCTGGTCGCCGGGGCCTTCGTGGTCCGCGAGTCGCGTGATCCCGACGCAACACCCCTGGATCCCGTGGGCGCCGTGCTGTCCGTCGGGGCGTTGTCCAGCCTCGTCTACGGCATCATCGAGGCCCCGGTCGAGGGGTGGACCGCGGCCCCGACGCTGGTCGCGCTCGGTGCCGGTGTCGGACTGCTGGTGGCGTTCGTCGCCTGGGAAGCGCGCGCGACGCACCCGATGCTGCGTCTGGACTTCTTCCGCAGCAGGCGGTTCTCGGCCGGCAGCGCCGCGATCACCGTGACGTTCTTCGCCCTGTTCGGATCGATCTTCCTCATCACCCAGCACCTGCAGTTCGTGCTGGGCTACACGGCGCTGGAGGCGGGGGTCCGGATCGTCCCGATCGCCACGCTGGTGCTCGCGGCGCCCATGGCGGAACGGGTGGTCGAACGCGTCGGCAGCACGATCGTGGTCGCCAGCGGCATGCTGGTCGTCGCCGGCGGGCTGGGGCTGATGTCCACCGCCGAGGTCGTCGACGGGTACGGCCCGGTCGGATGGAGCTTCGCCCTCCTCGGGGTGGGCATGGGCCTGGTCATGGCACCGGCCACGGACGCGATCATGGGGTCGCTGCCCTCGGCCAAGGCCGGGGTCGGCTCCGCGATGAACGACACCACGCGCCAGGTCGGCGGGGCGCTGGGTGTGGCGGTGCTGGGTAGCGTGATGTCGTCGTCGTACTCCGCGGCGATGGACTCGGCCGTGTCACGGTTGCCCGCGGCCATGGCGGCAGCGGCCCGGGACTCGGTCGGTGCCGCCCTGCAGGTGGCCGAGCGTGCCGGTCCGGCCGGTGCCGACCTCGCCGAGGCGGCCCGCACCGCCTCCACGGTGGGCATGGGGGACGCGTTGGTGGTGGCTGCCGTGGTGGCCGTTGTCGGCGCCGTGGTCACGATGGTGTGGCTGCCGGCGCACGCCCCACGGGCCGACGAGCCCGTTGCCACGACCGCGACGACCACCGACGCGACCGAGCTCGGTACCGCGAGGACCTGACGATCGGATGCTCACATCGACGACACGACCCGCCCGCCCGGCCGGCCACGCGACGCGCGGGCGGGTGCGGCGATCATCACGGCCACGCAGGACCTGCTGGCCGAGGCCGGCGTCGACAGCCTGTCGGTCGAGGCGGTCGCGGATCGTGCCGGCGTGGCCAAGACCACGATCTACCGTCGATGGCCGTCCAAGGACGAACTCGTCGTGGCAGCGGTCGCGGCCTTCTACCACGACGTCACCGTGGGCGACAGTGGGGACGCCCGAGCGGACCTGGTCGCCCTCGTCGAGGGCGCCGTCCGGGTCCTGACGACCACGCGAGCCGGGCAGGTCATGCCCCACCTCGCCGGCCAGATCGCCGGAGGAACTCCCCTCGGGCGCACCTACATGCAGGCGGTGCTCCAGCCCAGGATGGATGCGGTCCGGGGCCTGCTGGCCACCGCCGTGGCCGGTGGCGAGCTCCGACCCGACCTCGACCTTGACCTGGCCACGGCGGGCATCGTCGGGCCGGTGATCTTCCTCGTCCTGACGGGGCAGCTCGCCGAACGCGGGGACGGTGTCGCCGAGCGGATCGTCGACCAGGCGATCGCCGGCCTGGGGGCGTGACCTTCCTGGGACGGAAAGCCTCGTCGACGGCGTCGGCACCCGTGCCTGCATGGAGTCCACTGGAGGACCGATGGGACGCTCCGGGGCCCTTGGGGGGGTGACCGGTCCCGTCGGAATCGTCACGGCAGCAGGACGACCTTGCCGCTGCGCGTGCGAGACTCGGCCAGGGTCATCGCCTCGGCGACGTCCGACAGGGGGAACGTCGCCGCGACGTTGGCCGTGATCGCCCCGTCGACGAGCAGGCCGAACACCCGACCGAGGTCGGCCTCGAGGTGGCGGCGGAACCGTGCCGGCCGCATCGTGTGGCCGCTCCACAGGTTGTAGAACGTGGCCCTCCTGCCGTTGGGCAGGAGATTCCACCAGGCCAACTGCGCGACCGCGCGGGCGAAGGGCGCCAGCATGCTGCCGGCGCCCTGCATGGCCGAGATCAGGGAGTACTGGACCAGCGTGCCGTGCGGGGCCAGCAGGGCCCACGACGTGTGCATCATCTCGCCCCCGACGTTGTCGAAGACGGCATCGAGGCCGTCCGGCGCCAGTTCCCGGACACGCTCGGCGAGGTGCGGGTCGGCGTAGTCGACGGGTTCGACCCCGGCGGCACGCAGGGTGTCGTGGTGACGGGGGGACGCGGAGCCGATGACGCGGACGCCATGCAGGTGGGCCAGTTGCACCAGGATCCCGCCGACCCCCCCGTTGGCCCCGTGGACCAACACGGTCTGGCCTCGCTGGACCCGGGCGGCCCGGCGCAGCATCTGCCAGGCCGTGACGCCGTTGACCACGACCGCCTCGGCTGCGGCCGGGTCGATCCCATCGGGAACGACCACGGTGTCCCTGGCCGAGACCACGGCGTGGCTGGTCCAGGCACCGGTCTTGGTCATGGTCGCGACGCGTCGACCGACCAGTGCGGCGTCCGCACCCTCGCCGGCGTCGAGGACGGTGCCGACCAGGTCGTAGCCGGGCACGAACGGGAAGGCGGGTTGGCCGACGTAGCGCCCTCGGCGCATGGACTGTTCGGCGTAGGAGATGCCGGTCGCCTCGACCGCGACCAGCAGTTCGCCCGGTCCCGGCTGGGCGATCGCGACCTGTTCGACGACCAGGCCGTCGGGCTCGACCAGGCCGGGAAGGACGACTCGGGTCGCGGTCCCGATGGTCGCCGGGGAGGACGGGGTGGGGTGGGTGCGCATGGGGTGCTCCATGGGTTGGTGGTGCAAATGTTTGTGACTGGTCAGTCACTTCTTGGGACAGGGTCGGGACGGGGTCGGGGGATGAAGGGGATCAGGTGGGACCGGGGCCGTCCGGATGCTGGATCCCGGCACTGACGGTGCGGGCCCAGTCCTCGTCGATGGTGAGCAGGTCGGCCTGGACGATCAGGTGGCACAACTGGCCGTAGGCGATCACCTGCTGGATGGCTCCGGGTTCGGCGCCGGACAGGTGGGTGAGGGCGCGAACGACCCGCTGGATGCCGCGTCGCACCGCGGCTTCGATCTCCGGGATGTCACACGCGCTCTGCGCGTGGACCTGCAGCATCATCAGCGCACGGTCCCGGATCAGTTCGACGTAGGCGTCGGCCATCGCCTGCAGGACCTGGTCGGGTGGGCCCGGCGCAGCGCGCTCGCCCCCCGCGACCATCGCGGCGGCGACACGGTCGAAGCAGTGGTCGACGGCGGCGACGAACAGGCCCAACTTGCCATCGAACAGCCGGAAGACGTAGGCGGCGGACACGCCGGCAGCCTCGGCGACCTGGGTCACGGGCGTCGCGTGGTAGCCGGCGTGGGCGAACACCTCGACCGCCACGGGGACGATCCGGGTGCGTTGGTCATCTGCGGTCGATCTCATGTTTGTGAGTGAACACTAACAAGTGACGGTTGTCAACTCCGACGCCGCACGGGAGGGGGACGGCGTCGGGGTCGCGGCGTGTCGTTCCGTGCGACCCGGGGGCGTGTCGGGCAGTGGTGGACCGCGCCGGATGACGCCATGGACTCCTGCCCCGGGGCGTCTCGCCCAGCGCCCGCCGGTGGGGGGACGGTGTGGTGGGGGCGCACGTGCGTTGCACCCACCGGTGTCGACGGGTGGAGTGCTCCGGACCACGAGCCCTGACCCCCCCAAGGAGGCATCGTGTTCACCCCCCAGAAGTATGCCCCGGTCGCTGTTGCGGCCGCCCTCGTCGCCGGACTCGGCCTGTCGGCCGCGACCGCGGCACCACCCGCCGACGAGCCGTCGTTCCCGTCCGCGGTCGAGCCCGCCGAACGCGCCATCCCGGAGGAGGCCCCCGCGGGGTCGCCGGACGTCGACGCCATGGACGAGCCCGTCCGCGCCGACGGACCGGCCGCCACCGCACCGGCCCAGGCCGTCGACGACGGTCCGCTGACCGGCTTCGAGGAGCGCGGTGGTGCCGACTGGACCACCGAACAGGAGGAACGTCGCTTCCTGCGTCAGGTCGACCGGCTCAGTGACCGTGTGTCCATGCAGGGCATCGGACGCACGCTCGAGGGCCGGCGTCTGGACCTGGTCCAGATCGCGTCGGAACAGCGGACCCCCGCCGAGGTCGCCGCCGGCAGCACGGTCCTGTTCGCGTGCAGCCAGCACGGCAACGAACCGGCCGGTCGCGAGGCCTGCCTGCAGATGATCCGTGACCTGTCGATGGACGACAGCCCGGCCACCCAGCGACTGCTGGAGCGGTCCACGATCCTGGTCGTCCCCACCGCCAACCCGGACGGTCGCGCCGCCAACACCCGTGGCAACAGCGAGGGCGTCGACATCAACCGCGATCACCTCGAACTGGAGACCAACGAGGGACAGGCGATCGCCAAGGTGGTGCGTGACTACTCGCCGCAGGTGGTCCACGACGCCCACGAGTTCGGCGGTCGACGCGACGTCTACGACCGGGACCTGATCCGGTTGTGGCCGCGCAACCTCAACGTCGACGAGGACGTCCGTGACCTGGCCATCTCGTTGTCCACCGACTACATCGACCCGACCGTCCAGTACGAGGGCTTCACCACCGGCGAGTACGGCATCTGGTACGACCCGGAGGGCACGCCCATCGCACAGGTGGCCGGCGGCGAGGACGAGCGCATCATGCGCAACATGATGGGCCTGCGCCACGCAGCCGGACAGCTGGTCGAGAGCCTGGTCAACGACTTCGACGACGACGAGACCGAGACCGAGAACAAGCTGCGCCGGGTCCGCACGCACACCCTGAGCCTGCAGGCCACGCTGGACCTGGTGCTCGAGCGGCGTTCGGAGTTGTTGGAGGAGACCCGTGCATCGGCCCAGGAGGCCGCTGCCGAGGGTGCGGTCGGCAACCTGCCGATCTTCTTCGCCGGTGCCGACAACATGCTGCCGTCGCCCAACAGCCTGGACCTGACCCCGCCGTGTGCCTACACCATGTCGGTGGAGGACTTCCGGGCAAACCGTCGCACCCTCAACCTGCACGGCATCGAGACCACCCGGTCGTCCGGCGTGGTGACGGTGTCGATGGCCCAGGCCGCCCAGCCGGTCATCCCGTTGCTGCTCGACGAGCGCGCCAACTACAACATCGTGGACGGCGACCCGGTCGAGTGCAGCGACTGAGGCACATCCTGATCGGCCCGGGTGCGCGGACTCCCCGCGCACCCGGGCCGATCCGTGTCGTCGGTGATCCTCGGCCTCGGGTCACCGGTGCCACCCCGCCGGTCCCGAACGACGACGTGACGCCGTGCCGCTGGCGGTGACTTCCCACACCCGGTCCGTCGGCCGGCGACTCACACCCACCAGGTGTCGTGGCGGGCCATGAAGTCGTCGCGGTCCGCATCGTCCATCGTCGCGCTGCGGGCGAGCGTCTCGAAGTAGTCCTCCCGCGGGCCCCCCGGCGCGAACATCAGCAGCATCGACGCCCCGCCACCGCCACGGAAGCCGTGGATGCCGCCGGGGGGCACGTACAGGAAGTCGCCCGGGCCGCCGCGCGACCAGCCCGTGCCGTCGTGGAACTCGACCTCGCCATCCAGGACGTAGAACTGTTCGGAGATCGACCGGTGGAAGTGTGGTCCGGGACCGCTCTGCCGCGCCCCGAACGTCCACCGGTACAAGCCGAAGCGATGGTCCGTCTGGTCACCGGTCGCCAGGTACTCACAGGTGACGCCGTTGTCGTAGGCAACGTCGGGCGGCGTCGCGTCGGGACGCCGCCAGGCACTCGACTGCCCGCCCTCCCCGTGGTACTCGTCGGGCGGATAGGGGCGAGGCAGTTCGGTCACGTCAACTCCCCCGGCCAGGGATCCTCGGTGCCGCCCGACCGGTGGGGGGCGGTGGGTCTCGGGTGGGTCAGCACTCCTTCGCGGCGTCGAACTTGGCCTGCATCGTCCGTTCCTCCTCGGGCCGTGGTGTGGAACCGGTTGTACTTCAGGCCCTGGTCGGCCAGGCCGTCCAGTTCCGGTGTCGGCACCGGGCCCCCGAACGTGCCGGTCTGGCCGAACCCCACGTCGTCCAGCGGGATCACCACCACGTTGGGCGCACCCTCCGGCGGCGAGGGCACCGCCGGCCACGCCTCCTCCGACTCCTCGTACGTCCGCCCCACCGTCCCGGTGAACGGCGGGTCGTCCAGCGGCAGGTGGGAACCTGCGTTCGACACGACAACTCCGGAAACGGGGCGGAAGGGAGAAGCCCGAACCTAGCCAGTGGTCGGCACCCCGTCTTCGGCACGACCTAGGCTGGCGAGTCGGTCCCGAGCGACGGAGCCCTCCCCCGTGATCATCGACGCTGCGCTGTACGACGACGGCCGACGGGTCGTGGCTGACGGCGACCTGCCGGAGATGGTCGAGCGGGCTCGCGACAACCCCGACGCCTTCGTCTGGGTCGGCCTCTTCGAGCCCAGCGATTCCGAGTTCGAGGAGATCGCACGGGTCTTCGACCTGCACCCCCTGGCGGTCGAGGACGCCGTCAAGGCCCACCAGCGCCCCAAGCTCGAACGCTACGGCCAGTCGATCTTCCTCGTGATGAAGACGGTGGGGTTCGAACAGGACCTCGACGACGAACTCCACATCGGCGAGATCATGGTGTTCCTGGGGGACGGGTTCGTCGTGACGGTGCGGCACGGGTCCTTCACCGGGCTGAGCGACATCCGGCGGCGACTCGAGGACGAGCCAGGGATGCTGCGCACGGGCCCCGGTGCCGTGCTGCACCGCGTCGCCGACCGCGTCGTCGATGCCTACGAAGTCGTCCTCGACGACCTGACACCCGACGTCCAGGACATCGAACGCCAGGTGTTCGCTCCGGGCCGCCACGACCTGGCCGAGCGGCTCTACCACGCCAAGCGCGAGGTCCAGACCATTCGTCGGGCGGTCGCGCCACTCGGCGAGGTCTCCAGCCAGCTCGCCGAGCGGGAACCCCCGCTGCACGTCGACCCGTCATTGCGGCCCTACATGCGTGACGTGCACGACCACGTCCTGCGCTCGCACGAGCGCCTGACGGTCCTGGACGACCTGCTGTCGGACGCGTTGGCGACCAACGTGGCCCAGATCGGCCTGCGCCAGAACGAGGACATGCGCAAGATCTCGGCCTGGGTGGGGATCGTGGCCGTCCCCACGATGATCGCCGGCGTGTACGGCATGAACTTCGACCACATGCCCGAGCTCCACTGGCGCTACGGCTACGTCGCGGCCCTGGGCGTGATGTTGGTGATCGCGTTCGGCCTGTATCGGGTCTTCAAGCGCACCGGCTGGCTGTAGCAGCGTCGGGTTCAGGAGGCCGCGCCGGGGGCCGGGGACAGCGGCGCCGCCGTGGTCGTGCGGGTCGGCGACCGGTCCCGTGGGCTGATCCCGTGTCCGGGGTGATCCGGCGACCCCGCGGGCGTCCTCAGCCGAGTCGGGGGCCGTGCAAGGTGAGGTCGGCGGCGGAGAAGCGGTCGCGGGCGGTCTTGTGCTGGTGCCAGTGCGGGTAGGGCAGTGGCTGGCGTGACACGTCCTCGATGCGCGCGACCTGGTCCTCGGTGAGGTCGAGGTCGGCTGCCGCGAGGTTGTCCGACAGTTGCTCGGCGTTGCGGGCGCCCACGATGACGCTGCTGACCGCCGGACGGGTGAGCAGCCAGGCCAGCGACACCCGGGCCGCCGACACGCCATGCTCCTCACCGACCGCGACCAGCACGTCGACGACGTCGTAGAGCGCGTCGGTGTCGCGGACCGGTGGCTCGTCCCAGTCCGACAGGTGGCGGGACCCGTCCGGGGCGTCCTGGTCGCGCCGGTACTTGCCCGACATCAGGCCGCCGGCCAGCGGGCTCCACACCAGCATCCCGAGGCCCTGGTCCAGCGCGGCGGGCACCAGCTCGAACTCGACGTCCCGGAAGGCCGGGGCGTAGAAGTTCTGGGTCGACACGAACCGGGGCAGCTGGCGGGCGTCCTGGATTCCCAGCGCCTTCATCATCTGCCAACCGGTGAAGTTGGAGAGCCCCACGTAGCGGACCTTGCCGTGGTCGACCAGGGTTGCCAGCGTGTCCAGCGTCTCCTCCAACGGGGTCTGGCCGTCCCACGAGTGCACCTGGTACAGGTCGATGTGGTCGGTCCCGAGTCGTCGCAGGCTGGCCTCGCACTGCTCGCGCAGGTGGTGGCGCGACAGGCCGGCATCGTTGGGGCCGTCGCCCATCGGGAAGCGGACCTTGGTGGCGAGCAGCACGTCGTCGCGGCGGTCGCCGATGGCCTCGCCGAGGATCTCCTCACTGCGACCCGTGGAGTACATGTTGGCGGTGTCGAACGTGGTCACCCCGGCTTCCAGGCACAGATCGACCAGGTCACGGGCCTGGTCGAGCTGGGTGTCGCCGACGTTGGCGAAGTCGCCTTCGCCGCCGAAGCCCATGGTGCCGAGCGTGATGGCCGAGACGCGCAGGCCCGAGCTGCCGAGTTGTCGCTGTTCCATGGGTCGTGCCTTCGTGGTCGTCGGGACGTCGTGGTCGGCCATCGACGGTATGGCCGCACCCGTCCCCGGGACGGGGACGGACGTCCGACGGCCCCCCGGTCGAACTCCTCGCCGGCGACCGACGGCGCGTCAGTCGCGACCGGGGGACAGGGCGGCGAGGGCCAGACCGGCGGCCAGGCCGAACACCACGTGGGCGCTGGCGTCCTGGGCCAGAGTGTCCCGGTCGTAGTCCCAGATCGGGTCGTAGATGCCGATGGCGCCCAGCGTGGCGTAGCTGGCCAGGAACGCGGCGAGCCCGGTGGCGATCCCCGAGGTGATCGGTCGCCGGCCGTCGGAGAGCAACCCGAGTGCGACGCCGTAGCCCGTGCCGGTCAGCCAGTGGACCACGTCGACGGTCAGCCCGGCGTCGTCGTCGGCAAGCTCGACCCCGACCACCGCGGCGGCCCTGCGGCCGACCTGGCCGGGGGCACTGGCATCGTCGAAGGAGTCGATGGCGCCCGTGCTGAACTCCCAGTCCACGAACCCGTCGTCACTGCCGCCACGACGCGCACGGGACCACCACAGCAGGTCCATCGCCAGCGTGCCCACGGCCCCGGCGGCGGCGCCACCGACAATGCGTCCTGCGAGTCCCACGGCGATCTCCCGGTCGTTGGGGACCCCCACGGTACGACGGTGCGGGCGACACGACGGTCGGCGCCTAGGGGAGGTCGGGCCCGAGCGGGTTGGTGTCGTCCCCGGCGGGGGTGGCCTTGAGTTCCACGAACACGGTGCGAGTGGGCGTGTCACCGGTGTTGTGGCCGGCGTGGCGTTGCGCCGCCAGCCACGTGGTCGTCCCGGCCTCCATCACCACGTCCACCTCGCGACCGTCGGCGGACAGCCGGCGACGAAACGACGACAGGGTGTACATGACGCTGTCGGGATGGTCGTGGGGCGTGGTGCGATCCCCGGGTTCGTCGTGGTACTCGAGCACCCGGACGAGGTCGTTCTCGAAGGTCACGCGGTAGTGCTCGGGGTTGGTCTCGACAGGATCCAGCATCGGGATCCTCCTTTTGCCGTGGTCGTCCGGATGTGAGCCGCGGACCGGACCGGACGGCACGACGACCTCCGTCCCACGTGGGGCGGTGCAGGGGTCGTCCGGTGGGAACGAGGTCCCGGTCCGACGCTAGGTCCGAGCATGGCGGACCGTCAACAGGTTCTCGGGTGGTTGCCCCCGGGTGGACGTGTCCGCCCCGCCAGACCGCCTCGGTGCGCCGAGCGGGACTGGGTGACGATCGGCCCGGACGGCCATCCGGTGGGCTGGTTGGCTGTGTGACGTCCACACATCCTCGGCGCGAGCGAGACGACGATGCAGCACTTCGTGAACGACGTCGACGGCCTGGTGTCCCGGGCCCTCGACGGCATGGTGGCCGGCACCCCGAACCTTCGGCGCTTCCCGGTCGACAGTTCCTTCGACGTGGTCGTACGGGCCGACTGGGACCGTGACCGCGTCGCCGTGGTGTCGGGTGGCGGCTCGGGCCACGAGCCGGCGCATGCCGGGTTCGTGGGTCGGGGCATGCTCACGGCGGCGGTCTGTGGCGACGTGTTCGCCTCGCCCAGCGTCGACGCGGTGTTGGCCACCATCCTGGCCGTGACCGGGGACGCCGGATGCCTGCTGGTGGTCAAGAACTACACCGGCGACCGGTTGAACTTCGGGCTCGCGGCCCAACGTGCGCGCAACCTGGGCCACGACGTCGAGGTCGTGCTGGTGGCCGACGACATCGCGTTGCCGGACGCCGACGAGCCGCGTGGGCTCGCCGGCACCCTGCTGGTCCACAAGGTCGCCGGCCACCTCGCCGAGGAGGGGGAGGACCTCGCGGCCGTGGCGGGGGCGGCACGAGACGTGGCCGGTCGCGTGCACACGATCGGGGTCGCGCGTGGCACCGCCCACGTGCCGGGAAACGACGAGGTCGACCGCATCCCCGACGACCAGGTCGAGGTTGGACTCGGGATCCATGGCGAACCGGGTGTCGACACGACCGGGTTCGACGGATCCCGCGAGCTGGTGGCGGCCATGGTCGATCGACTGGTCCGGGCCGTGGGCGACGACGGGTCCGGGGACGCGCCGCTCGCCCTGGTCGTCAACGACCTCGGAGGCACGTCCGGCCTGGAGATGGCGTCGGTCGTGGCGGACCTCGCCGAAACCGACCTGTGGGGTCGCACGTCGATGCTGGTCGGCCCGGCCGCACTCATGACCTCGCTGGACATGCCCGGCTTCTCCGTGACCTGCCTGGTGCTGGCCGACGGTGACGGCGACGCCCTGCGGGCACCGACCGATGCCCTCGGCTGGCCCGCGGTGGTGGAGCCCGGGGATCCCGGCGACCGCGTCATGGACGCGCCGGAGCTGCCGCCGACCGCCCTGGAGGACATGGACGCGTCGGACGACCCGCAGGTCCGACGGGTGCTGGAGACGATTGCCGGGGTCTTCGTCGACGGTGAGGACGACCTCAACGAACTCGACGCCAAGGTCGGCGATGGCGACACGGGGTCGACGTTCGCCAGCATGGGGCGTGACCTCCGGGACCGGCTCGACGACCTGCCCCTGGCCGAGCCCGACCGCCTGTGTGCCGCGATCGGTGCCCTGGCGATGGACTCGATGGGTGGGTCCAGCGGCGTGCTCGTGGCGATCCTGTGCGAGGCGGTCGCGGAACGCGTCGCCGACGGCTCGTGGGCGGACGCCCTGGCGTACGGGTTGGAGGCGATGCAGCACCACGGCGGCGCCGAGCCGGGAGATCGCACGATGGTGGATGCACTCGGTCCCGCCATCGAGGCCCTGCAGGCCGGCGACGGGGTGGACGGAGCCGCGACCGCCGCACGCGAGGGCGCGAACGCCACGGCCGAGATGGACCAGGCCAGTGCGGGCCGGTCGTCCTACCTGTCCGACGACGCGCTGGAGGGCGTCACCGACCCGGGTGCCGAGGTGGTCGCCCGCGTCTTCGAGGCCCTCGCCGCCGACTGAGGGCCGACCCTCAGTCGGCGGGGCGATCCGGTCTCGGGTTCGTCAGACGTCCCAGGTGACGTCGACCGGCTCGTCGACGCCCGGGAGGGGGAGGGTGGAGGCCTCGGCCTCGACCGCGTCGCGCTCCGACGGGGTCAGTCGTCGCCACGGCTCGACGGTGACCCGCTGGGCCGCTCGGCGCCAGGTCCCCACGACCTCGCCGGCGACCAGCAGGGCACCGGGCCACACCCGGGGGGTCCACAACCGGTCGCGCAGGTCCGGGTCGTCCACCAGCAGTCGGCGGGCGTCGTCGTGCAGGAGCCAGTACGCGTCCCCGCTGGGCAGGAGGCGGACGCCGTCGTCGCGGCCGGCCGGCGCGAGCAGGTCCGCCCGGTCCTCCGCGAGGATCCATCCGGGCCCGATCGCGGTGCGGACGGACGCGAGCTCGTCCGCGAGCTCGGCGAACGTCGTGTGGGCCTGGCGTTTGGGAACCGCCGCCCAGCGGGCGAAGGCATCCGGGGTGCTCGGGCCGGTCACCCGCAGGTGGCGGCGAACGAGCTCGCGCCGGGCATCGCCGGGATCGGCATCCGGCGGCGGCACCACCCGGATGGTCGGCTGGCGGGCGCCGTCCCACCGCAGCAGCAGCGTGCCGGTGGGGGCCGCGTAGCGCAGGGCGTTGGGATCGACCCCCAGTACCCGCCCGGCCTCGCCGTAGGGCACGTCGGCCTCCGGCCCGACCTGCTCGCCGAGTCGCCTGGCGAGGTCTTCGGCCCGTGCCAGGGCCGACGGCGTCGTCGGCAGTCGTCCCAGGGTGAACACGGCCAGGTCGTGGCGCGCCACGACGTGGACCTGGTGGCGTGGGCCCCACACCTGGACGAGGGCGTCGTGGTCGAGCACGGTCGCCGGGACGCCGTCCACCCGCGCGTGCAGCGACAGCAGGGCCGCCCGGGGCATGCTGTCCTGCAACCCGGCCCATGCCGCCTTCCGGAGGGCATCGGGACTCGACGCCCGGCGTCGGTCGAGCAGCCCGGACCGACGCCGGAACGCCAACACGCGTGGGCGGTCGACCTCGACCACGGCTGCATCCACCGGTCACCTCGCCTGGCGTCCGGTCCCCACGCTAGTTCCGCTCGTCGCCGGGGTCCGCGACCTCGCGGGCGACTCCCGCGGCGAGCCGGCGGTCCGGCGGCGTGCCACACTTCGACCCATGACCCCACCAACCGGACCAGGCCCCACACCCGACATGACGTCGGACCCGGGACTCCCGGCCGAGCCGGCGTGGCTGGTCGTGGACGTGATGAACGTGGTGGGGTCGCGGCCGGACGGGTGGTGGCGCGACCGCGTGGGCGCGGCGGCCGGGCTGGTCTCGCGGCTGCGGTCCCTGGCCCGCACCACGCAACGCGACATCCTGGCCGTGGTGGACGGGGTCCCCGGACACCGCCTCCCCGACGACATCGTCGACGGGGTCGAGGTGGTGCACGCCGGTCGTGGCCGCGATGCCGCGGACGACCGCATCGTGGAGGTGGTGGCCGCGCGTGGACGAGCCGCGCTGGTCGTGACGGCCGACCGCGACCTGCGCGACCGCGTTCGTGCCCTCGGCGCCACGGTGGTGGGCCCCTCCGGCCTGCTGGCGCGACTGGACGCCCTGGCCCCACCGGACCGCACCGACCGGCCATGACCGCGGCGGGCCCGTCGGGACCGACACTGGCACAGTGGGGGGACGCCACCCCGACCGGAGGACCCATGCCCCCCGTCCCGATTCGCCCCGCCCAGATGCCTCCCGTCGAGATGCCCTGGGGAGGACCACTCCACGGCACGCTGGTCGAGCACACCATCGACAGTGCCGCCCTGGCCGACAACCCGCTGGGCGATCCGGCGCATCGGCCGCTGTGGGTCCTGACACCAGCGCACGTCGACCCCGACGAGCCGACGCCGAGCATCTACGTCATCCAGGGCTTCACGGGCCGGATCGAGATGTGGCGCAACCGGCCGCCGTTGCGCCACAGCGCCATGGAGCGGTTCGACGACTCGCTGTCCGATCCGTCCCACCCACCGGTCCGGCTGGTGTTCGTGGACTGCTTCACCTCGCTCGGCGGCAGCCAGTTCGTCGACTCCCCGGCCGTCGGCGACTACCACACCTACCTGTGCGAGGACGTGGTGGCGTTCGTCGACGACCACCACCCGACCCTGCCGCAGCCCGCCCATCGCGGGATCGCCGGCAAGTCCTCCGGCGGGTACGGGGCCCTGATCACGCCGATGCTGCGACCGGACGTCTTCGGTGGCCTGGCCAGCCATGCCGGGGACTCGCTGTTCGAGGCCTGCTTCGCCGGGGAGTTCCGCGGCGTCGCCCGGGCCCTGCGCGATCACCACGACGGCTCGTGGGAGGCCTTCTGGGACGACTGGAACGACCGGCCCCACGGCACGAAGTCGGACGACGATCTGCTGCTGATGACCTGGGCGATGGCGGCGTGCTGGTCGGCGGACGACGACGGCACCGTCCACCTCCCCTTCGACTCCGCCACCGGGCGGCTGGTGGACGAGGTCTGGCAACGGTGGCTGGGTTGGGACCCGGTCCGGATGGTGCCCGGACATGCCGACGCCCTCCGGGGCCTGCGGGCGATCTGGTTGGACGCCGGGACGCGAGACCAGTTCTGGCTCGACCTGGGGACGACGGCCGTGCGGGACGCGATGGCCGAGGTGGACGTGGAACCGACCCACTTCGAGTTGTTCGACGCCACCCACTCGGCCATCGAGTACCGCTATCCGCTGGCGATCCGCCATCTCGCCGAGCGCCTGCAGCCCTGACCCGGACCGGGTTGGCAGCAACGGCCACCCGATGGTCCGTGCAGGGCCATACTGCGGAGGTCCGATGGCGACGGCACCACGACGTGCGTTCCGCCGCCCGGGACCCGACCGACCACGCCAGCGCGCGCGTCGCCCGATCGAAGGAGATCATCCATGGCTGCACCCACCGTCCTGCTCGTCCACGGCGCCTGGCACGGCGGGTGGGCCTGGGATCCGGTCGTGGACCGGCTCGAGGCCCTGGGGATCCCGGTGCGGACCGTCGACCTGCCGTCCAGCGGCGACGACGTCGAGGCGCTGGGCGACCTGGCCGCCGACGTCACGGCCATCGAGGCCGCCATGGCCGCCGTCGAGGGCCCCGTCGTGCTGGTGGGCCACTCCTACGGCGGCATCCCCATCACGGCGGTCGACGACGATCGCGTGCGGCACCTGGTCTACGTGGCGGCGTTCATGCTGGACGAGGGGGACTCGCTGTTCGGGTCGCTCGGTGGCGAGGCACCGGACTGGATCGAGGTGGTCGGCGACGGCGCCGCAACCCGGGCGAACCGGCCACGGGACATCTTCTACGCCGACGTGGACGACGAGGTCGCCGAGATCTGCGCCGGTCGCCTGACGCTGCAGTCGCTGTCGTCGTTCACCGACGAACTGGGCCACGCGGCCTGGAAGGACGTCCCGTCCACCTACCTGTTGGCCGAACACGACCGGGCCATCCCGCCGCCGGCGCAGGAGGCGATGTCGGCGCGTGCGTCCACGGTGGTCCGCCTGCCGACCTCACACTCGCCGTTCCTGTCCCAGCCCGACGCGGTGGTCGCACGGGTGACCGATGCGATCACCCGCGGCCGCTGAGGCGCGACGGTCAGGTGACACCCAGCAGGTGGTGGAGGGTCCGGCGGACCCGTGGTCGGAGGTCTCCGTGGGCGGCCTGCCAGTCCGGCCGCGGCAGCCACGACAGGAACGTGCCCTCGACGACGGCTCGCATCACGGCGGCCTCCTCGTCGGCGTCGTCGACGTGGAACACCCCGGCGGCGACGCCGTCGCGGATGACCCGGGCGAACAGGCCGTCGACGATGGATTCGGTCACCCGGGCGACCTCGACGAAGGCGTCGTCGCGGGCGGCGTGCTCGACCATGTCGAGGTAGAGCAGCTGGTAGGCCCGGTTGCGCGGTGCGTCCACGAACAGGATGTCGAGCATGTCGTCCAGCGCCTCGATGGGGTCGTCGGCGCCGTCGACCGCGGCCGTGATGCGGTCGGCCACCGTGAGCAGGGCCCAGCGCATCGTCGTCAGCAACAGGTTGGACTTGGACCCGAAGTGGTACAGCACGAGGCCCTTGGAGACCCCGGCACGGTCGGCCACGTCCTGCAGGGACATGCGGTGGCCGCCCTGGTCGGCGATGACCCGGTAGGCCGCATGGACGATCTCGACCTCGCGCGTGGACAGCGAGGTCTCCAGGTCGGCGACGGTGGAGGTCGGGGTGGTGGGATCGGCCATGCGGGTGCCGCCTGTCGGGCTCGGGAGGTCAGGACCCGCGGTAGTCGGGTGCCCGCTTCTCGGTGAAGGCGGTCATCCCTTCGTGCGCGTCGTCGCTGGCGAACAAGGGTGCCAGTTGCTCCAGCTCGATGCGAAGGCCCGTCGCGAGGTCGGCATCGACCCCGTCGTGCACGGCCCGCTTGACGGCCGCCAGCGCCAGCGGCGCACCGCCGGCCAGGGTCGACAGGGTCTCGTCCACCACCTCGTCGAACTCCTCGGCGCCGACCAGTCGGTCCACCATGCCCAGCTCGTGGGCCTCGTCGGGCGTCACGGCGCGTCCCGACAGCATCAGGTCGAGGGCCCGGCCGCGCCCGATGAGGCGGGGCAGCCGTTGCGTGCCACCGGTGCCGGGCAGCAGGCCGAGGGTGACCTCGGGCAGGCCGATGCGGTAGCCGCCGGTCGCGGCCAGGCGGATGTCGCATGCGAGCGCGATCTCGTAGCCGCCCCCCAGGGCGTGGCCGGCGATGGCCGCGACGAAGATCGTGTCCTGTGCGGCGAAGCGGTCGAAGACCTCGTGGGCCCGGGCGACCATGGCGTTGTTGTCGTCGGCCGAGCGTTCCAGGAACCCCGGGACGTCGGCGCCCGCCGAGAAGAACCTGTCCGACGACGACGCCACGACCGCGACGACGGCCCCGGCGTCGACGACGTCGGTGATCGCCTGGTCGAGCTCGTCGAGGAAGGCCGGGTCGTAGCTGTTGGCCGGTGGTCGGTCCAACGTGATGCGCCCGATGCGGTCGGTGGTGGTGGCGGTCACGGCCATGGTCGGCTCCGGACGGCGGGTGGGGGACAGTGGGCGGGGGGCGTCGGGGACCGGCTGGCTCAGGCCAGGCCACCCACGACGTTGGACTTGCGCTCGGCGTACTCGTCCAGCGCCTCCAGCCCGTGCTCCTTGCCCAGGCCGGACATCTTGGTCCCGCCGAAGGGCATCTCGTCGTAGCCGTAGTGGAGCTGGTTGACCCAGGTCATCCCGGCGTCGATGTCGTCCATGGCGCGCTGGATGGCCTTCGCGTCGGTGGTCCAGATCGATGAGCCGAGCCCGTAGCTGGTGGCATTGGCACGCTCGATCGCCTCGTCGAGGGAGTCGATCGACCACACCGGCAGGACGGGGCCGAAGACCTCCTCGGTCGCCAGGCGCGAGTCCTCGGGGACGTCGACGACCAGGCCCGGCTGGAAGAAGTGCCCGTCACCGTCGGAGGCGCCGTCGACGACCGTGCCCCCGGTCACGACCTGGGCGCCGGCATCGGTGGCGTCGGCCAGCTGGGCCACCACCATGTCACGCTGGGCGGCGGTGTGCATGGGGCCCATGCGCAACTGGGGCTTGTCGGGCTTGGTGGTGCCGTCACCCGGTTCGTAGCGGTCGATGCGCCCGGCCAGGGTCTCGACGAATTCGTCGAACACGTCGGCGTGGACGAAGGCGCGCTTGGGCGCCAGGCAGACCTGGCCCGCGTTCCAGTAGCGGCCGATCTGGATGGTCTTGATCGCGGTGGTGAGGTCGGCGTCGGGCATGACGATGGTCGGGTCGGACCCGCCCAACTCCAGCGACACGTGCTTGAGCATCGGGCCGGCCGTCTCCATCAGCGCCTGGCCCGTGGCGGTCGAGCCGGTGAATGCGATGCGGCGGACGTCGGGGTGCTCGACCAGGGCCTGGCCCGTGGGTCCGGCGCCCGTCACGACGTTGAACACCCCGTCGGGCAGGCCGGCCTCGCTGGCGATCCGGGCGACCTTCAACGTGGCCAGGGGCGTCGTCTCGCTGGGCTTGGCGACCACGGTGTTGCCGGCCGCCAGCGCCGGACCGAGCTTGTTGGCCAGCAGCGTCAGGGGGAAGTTCCACGGGATGATGGCCCCGACGACGCCGTACGGGCGACGACGGATCAGGCCGTAGGCCGGCCCGAACTGGCTCGGCAGTTCCTGGTAGGTGCCGCGCACCTTGGTCGCGACGTCGGCGTAGAAGCGCAGGCCCGACAGCATGTGGTGGAACTCGCCGTTGGCCTCGAGCAGCGGCTTGCCCTGTTCGGCCACCAGCGTCGCCACGATGTCCCGGGACTCCTCCTCCAGGGCGTCGGCCAGGCCATCGAGCAGCGCGGCCCGCTTCGTGACGTCGGTCGCGGCCCACTCGGTCGCCGCCGCCGATGCTGCCTCCACGGCTGCGGCGACGTCGTCGCCCGTGCCGTCGGTGGTGGTGTCCAGCATCGTGCCGGTCGCCGGGTTGACCACGTCGCGCTGGTCACCGTCGCCGGTGTGGTCGGAACCGTTGATCCACATGGATGCCACGTTGGTGCCTTGGTCGTCGAGGTCGGGCAGGCGATGCTAGCAGCACGACTGACTGACGGGTCAGTCCGTCAGTCCGGGCGGGTGAGGGCCGCGCGGACGTCGTCGGGCCACGGGGCGGTGGTGCCGGCGTCGTCCATGAAGACGGTCACGACCTCCCCACGCGCGGCCCGGGGGCCGTCCACCACCGTGACGTCGAAGTCGTAGGTGACCGACGTGCGGCCGACCGTCCGGACGCAGAAGGTGACCTCGACCTCCTGGTCGAAGGTGACCGGGGCGGTGAAGTCGGACCGGAAGGCGACCCGCGGGGTCGCCCCGAAGGTCGTGTCGATGATGCCGAGGTCGCGATGCAGCCGGGCCTCACCCTGTTCGGCCCAGCGTTGCACGACGCTGTAGTGCCAGCGGTCGGCCGCATCGGTGTCCATCCAGTCCAGACGGGTCCGGAAGGTGACGCGCGGACCGGGACCGGGTGTGGCGTCGGGGGATGGAGACGTGGTCATGGGGCAGGGCCTGTTCGCTGGTGGCGCGGGGGACCGGATCGGGCCGCGGGGACGGGGTGGGACGTGTCGTCGGGAGGACGTCCGGGACCGTCGGGGGAATCGTCGCGGGAGATCGTCGGGGAGCGGTCCACGGACCCGTTGACGAGATACTGACTGACCGGTTAGTCTGGGCCAGTGTTGCAGCACCTGGACGACGATGCAAGCCCGGGTGCACGGCACTCGGGGCACGTGCCGGACCCGCGGCACCCAGGCTGCCCGACCGACCTCCACCCAGGAGCACACGGATGCCCGGATCCTTCGTCGACGGCGCGATCGTGGACCTCCCCGGTGACGAACTCGAGGTCGTCGACCCCGCCGACGGTTCGGTGGTCGACGTCGTCGCCGACGTCGGGTCCGACGGCGTGGACGTCGCGGTGGCCGCCGCGTCCACGGCCTTCCCGGGCTGGTGGGCCACGCCGGCCGCCGAGCGTGGCGCGATCGTGCGTGCCGGTGCCCGGGCCATCCTCGATCACGTCGACGAGCTGGCACCGCTGCTGACCAGTGAGCAGGGCAAGCCGCTGCGCGAGTCCCGCCTCGAACTCCGGCGTGCGGCCGAGACGCTCGAGCACTACGCCGGACTGGCCCTGGCGATCCGCGGGGCCGCCGTGTCCGACCTCGACCGCGGGGTGCGCGGCATGGTGATGACGCGACCCCTGGGGGTGGTGGGCGCGATCGTGCCCTGGAACTTCCCGACGACCCTGCTGTGCAACAAACTGGGCCCGGCCCTGGTCACGGGCAACACCGTGGTCGCCAAGCCCGACGAGACCACCCCGCTGACGACCCTGCGGTTGGCCGAACTGCTCCACGAGGCCGGGTTGCCGGCCGGGGTGGTGGGCGTCGTGACCGGGCGGGGCGACACCACCGGTGAGGCGATGCTGGTCCACCGCGACATCCGCAAACTCGCCTTCACGGGGTCGACCCCCATCGGCAAGCACGTCATGCAGCGGGCGGCGGGCTCGATGAAGCGCGTGACCCTGGAGCTGGGCGGGTCGGACCCCCTGATCGTGCTGGACGACGCCGACGTCGACGCGGCGATCTCGGCGGCGTCGATGGGTCGGTTCTTCAACTGCGGCCAGGCGTGCCTGGCGATCAAGCGGGTCTACGCCAGCGAGTCGATCGCCGAGCGGGTCGCCGAGGGCATCGCGGCCAAGGCCGGCACGCTCGTGCTCGGCCCCGGAGCCGCCGACGGCACCCAGGTCGGACCCATGCACGGTGCCGAGGGCCGTGACCAGCTCGAGGCGCAGGTGGCCGACGCGATCGCCCGCGGCGGCGAGGTCCTGGCGGGTGGTGGCCGGCCGGCGGGCGACCAGTTCGCCGACGGCTTCTTCCACGAACCGACCGTGGTGTGGAATCCCGACCACGAGTCCCGGGTGTCGGTCGAGGAGACCTTCGGGCCCGCGCTCCCGGTGTGGCCGGTCGCCGACCTGGACGAGGCCATCGCGCGGTCCAACGCCTCGCGCTTCGGCCTGGGCTCGTCGGTGTGGACCGCCGACCTGGCGTCGGCCATGCGTGCGGCCGAACAACTGGATGCGGGTTACACCTGGATCAACTCCCGGACCAAGGTCTACGACGAACTGCCCTTCGGCGGGCTCAAGGAGTCGGGCTACGGCAAGGAGCACGGTGACGAGGCCCTGTCGTTCTACACCGAGCAGAAGTCCATCGTCATCCGGACCTGACCCGATCACCGGCCGGGGCCGCGGCCGCGGGGGCTGCCGCGACCCGCCCGCACCACCGCGCCGACCGCACGCTCGACGTGGTGACCACGACTGGGCGACCACGACTGGGCGACCACCGACCCGACGACCGATCGAACCCACCGCACCGACCGAGAGAGACCCGTGGACACCGACGCGATCCGCCGCAACGTCAGCCTGCTCACCGACCACAACCTCGACGCCGGCCGGGCCGACAAGGTCGCCATCGCCGCCGACGACTGGTCCGTGACCTTCGGCGAGGTGCACCGACTGGCCTGTCGCACCGCCTCGCGCCTGCGCGACGACGGCGTGCGCCGGGGCGAACGGATCGTGCTGGTGCTCGACGACTCGCCGGCCTTCCATGCCGCGTTCCTCGGCGCGATCCGTGCCGGGGCGGTCCCGATCCCGGTCAACTTCCTCGCCCGGTCCGAGGACTTCACCCACTTCCTGGGCGACTCCTACGCCGTCCGCGTGATCACCGACCCGGGGTTCCTCGACAAGGTCGGGCCGGCGGCGGAGCACCTGGGGGTGCCCGTCCACGTCAACGACGGCGACACGGCGCTGTCCCCGGACGGTTGGCTGGCCGAGGGCGATGACGAGGTGGCCCCGCTGGACACCCACCCGGACGACCCGGCCTTCTGGCTGTACTCGTCGGGTTCGACCGGCCGGCCCAAGGGCGTCATCCACTCCCAGCACGCCGTCGCCGTCACCTGTGAGCGGTACTCGGTCGGGGTCCTGGGCCTGCAGACCGACGACGTGGGCTTCTCGACCACCAAGCTGTTCCACGCCTACGGCTTGGGCAACGGGCTGAGCTTTCCGATGTGGACCGGGTCGACCACGATCCAGATGCCCGGCCGACCCACACCGGACGGGGCCCTGGACGTCATCGAGGCCCACCGACCGACGGTGCTGTTCTCGGTGCCGACGCTGTACAACGCGATGCTCAACCACCCGTCCCTGCCCGACCGCGACCTGTCGTCGCTGCGGATCGGCGCGTCCGCGGCCGAGGCCCTGCCACCCGAGGTCTGGCGGCGCTGGCACGAGCGCACCGGCACCGAGATCCTCGACGGCATCGGCTCGACCGAGATGCTCCACATCTACTGCTCCAACCGGGCGGGGGAGGTCGCCCTTGGCACGTCGGGCACCGCCGTGCCGGGCTACGAGGTCCACCTGCGCGACGAAGCCGGTGAACGCCTGCCCGACGACGCCGAGGAGCAGGTCGGCGAGTTGTACGTCCGAGGCGACTCCCGCCTGGCGACCTACTGGCACAACGCCGACAAGGCGGCCTCGTCGATCATCGGCGCCTGGTTCCGGTCCGGCGACCGCTACCGCCGGACGCCCGAGGGCCACTACGCCTACGAGGGCCGCGCCGACGACATGATGAAGATGGGCGGTCTGTGGGTGAGCCCGATCGAGGTCGAGAACCGCCTGGTGGAACACGAGGCGGTCAGCGAGGCCGCCGTCGTCGGCGTGGACGTCGACGGCCTCATGACCATCAAGGCCTACGTCATCCTGCGGGACGGCCACGACGGTGACGACGAGGTCGCGGGCGCGTTGCAGGAGTTCTGCAGGGACGAGTTGCTGCGCTACCAGTTCCCCCGCCTGATCGAGTTCGTCGACGACCTGCCGCGGACGGCCACCGGGAAGATCCAACGTTTCAAGCTGCGTGCCTGAGGTCGCCGTGACAACCGACCCCGACCGGGCCGCGGCCACGACGTCGCCACCTGCCGTCCACCTCGACCTGGCGGACGGCCCGGTGGAGGTGCTGGACCTGCCCGCCGGGCCCGGCGCCGACGGGCTGGCCCCGGTGGTGTTCCTCCACGAGGGCCTGGGCTCCATCCGGCTGTGGCGATCCTTCCCCCACGCCGTCCACGCCGCGACCGGGCGGCGCATCGTGGTGTGGTCGCGGCACGGCCATGGCGACTCGGCAGTCGTGACCGAGCCGCGGGCGGTGACCTACATGCACCACGAGGCCCTCGACGTGCTGCCGTCACTGCTGGCGCGCCTCGACCTGGCGCCATCCGTCCTGGTCGGCCACAGCGACGGGGCCTCGATCGCCCTGCTGTACGCCGGGCGAGGCGGCGGCACGGACCGTGTCACCGACCCGGGAGGCCCCGACGACGCGACCCGGCCGTCACCCGACGATCCCGTCGCCGTGGTCGGCCTGGCCCCCCACGTCGTGGTCGAGGACGAGTCGATCGCCGGCATCGAGGCGGCCCGCGACGCCGCCCGGACCACCGACCTGCTCGACCGGATGGCCCGGCACCACCGCGACGCCGGGGCCACCTTCTGGAACTGGAACCGGATCTGGCTGGATCCGGCGTTCCGCGCGTGGGACATCACCGACCACCTGCCCCGGATCACCTGTCCCGTGCTGGTGGTGCAGGGCCACGACGACGAGTACGGCACGCTGGCCCAGCTCGACCTGGTCGCCGACGGCGTGACCGGCCCCGTGGAGCGGCTCGAACTCGACCACTGCGGCCACGCCCCGCACCTCGACCGCCCCGACGCCACACTGGCCGCCGTGGTCGCCTTCCTCGACACCCTTCCCTGACCACCCCCCTCAAACACACCCCGAACACCTCCCCTGACCACCCCCCCTCAAACACACCACGACCACCCCGCCGATCGACGGTGCGCCCCCGGCCCCGGGTTCCGGGCCGCCGCACACCCTCGACGGAGAGCAGGAGCCGTTGACCATGCGTGACGTCGCGATCGTGTCCGCCGTACGGACCCCCGTGGGGCGCATGGGCGGTGCCCTCCGGGAGGTGCGACCCGACGACCTGGCCGGACTGGCCGTGCGCACGGCGGTGGCGCGTGCCGGGGTCGACCCGGCCCGCGTCGAGGAGGTGGTCCTGGGCTGCGCCAACCAGGCCGGCGAGGACAACCGCAACGTGGCGCGCATGGCGGCGTTGCTGGCCGACCTGCCGGTCGAGGTGCCCGGCGTGACCGTCAACCGCCTGTGTGGTTCGGGTCTGGAGGCCATCGCCTCGGCCGCGCGCCGCATCGCCGTCGGCGAGCTGGACGTGGCCGTCGGGGGTGGTGTCGAGTCGATGTCGCGCGCCCCGTGGGCGGTCGCCAAGCCCCAGCGGGTCCCGCCCCGGGGCGCGCCCGAGCTGGTCGACACGGCCCTGGGCTGGCGCTTCGTCAACGACTGGATGCGCCAGCACGGCCACACCGACCCGCTCGGCATCACCGCCGAGAACCTCGCCGACGAACACGACATCGCGCGCGAGGACCAGGACCGGTTCGCCCTGGCCAGCCACCGCAAGGCGGTCGCGGCGCAGCAGGCCGGCCATTTCGCCGACGAACTGGTCCCGGTGCCGGTCCGCGGTGGGGAGGTGACCGCGGACGAGGGCCCTCGGCCGGACACCTCGATGGAGGCCCTGGGTGGCCTGCGCCCGGCCTTCCGACCCGACGGCACCGTGACCGCGGGCAACGCCTCGCCGCTCAACGACGGTGCGGCCGCCACCGTCCTGGTTGCGGCCGACGTGGCGGCTGGCGAGGGACTGGAGGTGCTGGCGACCTTCGAGGGCGCGGCGACGGCGGGCGTGGCCCCCCGGATCATGGGCATCGGCCCGGTGCCGGCGACGGCGCGGCTGTTGGATCGCCTCGGCCTGGCCATGGACGAGGTCGACGTGGTCGAGCTCAACGAGGCCTTCGCGGCGCAGTCGTTGGCGGTCACCCGCACCTGGGGACTGGCCGACGACGACCCCCGCGTCAACCCCAACGGTGGCGCGATCGCCCTGGGCCACCCCCTGGGCTGCTCGGGTGCGAAGCTGGCCGTGACGGCCATCCACCACCTGCGCCGGTCCGGCGGTGGCCGGGGCCTGGTGACGATGTGCATCGGCGTCGGGCAGGGGATCGCCGGTCTCGTGTCGGTTCCCGGATGACCGCGCACACTGGTCGGTGGCGGGGCGAGGGAGCGAGGGTGCGATGCGCGAGGTGACCACGCACCTGCGGGTGCAGGACGTCGACGAGGCCCGGGCGGCGCTGGCCGCCGCCGACCTGGCCGCCGGCGACGACGGGCCCCTGGTGGCCGTGCTGGACGCCGACGTCGGCCCCGACCAGGTCGCCGCCGTCCTCGGGGCATGGATCGCGGCCGCCCGGGACGCCATGGTGCGCCAGGTGGACGTCGTGACGATCCTGTCCGACGACCACCTCGACGGCCACGACGTGGGGCGGTTGTCGGTGGGCCACGGGCTGGTCGGCGCCACCCGGGCCTACGGCTTCGAGGCCGAACGCCTCGGGCTGGTCGCCAACGTCGTGGTCGGCCCGGCACCCGCCGCGACCGAGGTCGCGGCCTTCCTGCTGGCGGCCCGGCACACCAGCGGCCAGGTGGTCCTGGCCGGCGACCCCCACCACGGACGGCAGCGCCCATGACCGCCACACCGACGTCCTCGCCACCCCTGGCGGCCGGCACCGCGCCGCCCGGACGGGTCGTGGTCACCGGTGCCGCCGGCGGCATCGGGGCGGCGATCGTGGCCCGACTGGTCGCCGACGGCCACCGCGTCCTGGCGGTCGACGTCGTGGAGCCGGACGCATCCGACGAGGTCATCGGCGCGGTGGCCGGCGACGCGGTGGACTGGGTCACGGCCGACCTCACCGACCCGGACGGACGCGCCGCGGTCCTGGCGGCCACGGAGGACGAGGCGTTGGCCGGCCTGGTCAACGTGGCCGGCATCACCCGCGACGCCCGCCTGGTGAACCTCGACGACGACCAGGTGGGGGCCGTGCTGGCCGTCAACGCCCAGGCCCCACTGGATCTCGCACTCGCCCTGGCGGACCGCATCGCCGACGGTGGCGGCATCGTCAACATCTCGTCGCGCGCCCACCTCGGCAACTTCGGGCAGGTCAACTACGCCGCGTCCAAGGGGGCGCTGGTGGGCACCACCATCGCGCTGTCACGCCGGTTGGCGCCGCGCGTGCGGGTCAACGCCGTGGCCCCCGGGCTGATCGCGACCCCCATGACCGCGGCGATGCCCGACGACGTGCTCGCGAAGGTGACCGCGAAGGTCCCGCTGGGGCGCGCGGGGGAGCCGTCCGAGATCGCGGCGGCGGTCGCCCACCTGCTGTCGGGGGACGCGTCCTACACCACCGGTCAGGTCCTCTACGTCTGCGGTGGTCGTTCCCGCTGACCCAGGGCGGCGATGCCGGAAACGCCCCGTGCCCGGCAGCGGTCGGCGTCACTCGGACGCGGCGTGGACCGTGAGCAGCGCCACCGTGTCCCGGTCGGCCTCGAGGTCGTGGCGCTCCCGGGGGAGTGCCACCCATCCCCCCGCCGAGATCGCCACCACGTCGTCACCCGAGCGGAGCGTCATCGCCCCCTCCAGGACCTGGAGCGTCGCCGGTCCGGGGGACGGGTGTTCACCGAGGGTGCGACCGGCCCGCAACGCGAGCAGGGTCTGTTTCAGGTCCGCGCCCGCGTGTGGGGTGAGCGTGCGGGCGGCCCGCCCCGCGGCCAGGGTCTCGGCCTGCTGGAGCAGCTCGTGTCCGGCCGCGGCCAGGTCCACCACTCCCTCGGGCTGCTCCGGCAGGCGTCGGCGGGCGTGGATCGCCCCCTCGTCGGGTTCCTCGTCCATCTCGACCCCTGGTCCGCTGTCGTCGACCCTAGGTCTGTCGTGGTGGCGTGTCACCCTGGCCGCGTCCCTTCGGCGGGATCGGGACCACCGCGGTCAGCGTCGCGCGCCGTCGCCCCAGCGCGCGATCGCCAGGTCCACCAGCTCGCCGGCACGTCCGACGTCCTCGTGCGGGTCGACGCGTGCCCCCATGCGCTCCACGTCGACCTCGAGGTGGCGCAGCGCCCGCAGGTCGTGGTCCAGGGCGGCGGCCGTGGCCAGCACCAGGGTCGGGAGCAGCTCCCACTCGGCCTGCCACGACCCGGCCGCCCGCTCCAGTTCGACCTCGGTGGCCGCCAGCAGCCCGCCGGCCGCGGTCGCGGCCACGCGTGCGGCGGCCAGCGCCTGGACGGCCGCTGCCGGGTTGCGCTTGTCCGGCATCGCCGAGGAACCGCCCGCCGCGTCGTCGGCGAGTTCGCCGACCTCGGCCTGGGAGAGCAGGACCTGGTCGCGGCCGCGGGACGCGACCTGGCCCGCAACGGTGGCCAGCAGTCCGGCCAGCTCGTGGATCCGGGAGCGGTTGCCGTGCCACGGCAGGTCCGGGACCGCCAGGCCGAGGCGCCGACCCCAGGCGGCCACCCGTGCCGGGGGCTGGTCCGCGCCGGTCCCGGACGCCCCGCCCCACGCCAGCCCGAGCAGGCCACGCGCGGTCTCCAGTCGGCCCCGGTCGCCAGTCAGCCCGTCCAGCCAGGTCGCGGCACGAAGGCCGAAGGTCGTCGGTCGGGCGGGTTGCAGCAGGGTGCGGCCACGCATGCGGGTGTCGCGATGGGTGGCGGCCAGGTCGGCGCACCGGTCTCCGGCCTCGGCCACCAGCCCGTCCAGGCGGTCCAGCGCCCGGCGGACGCCCAGCATCGTGGCGGTGTCCACGACGTCCTGGCTGGTCAGGCCCTCGTGCAGGTGGTCACCGGCGGCCGGCAGGGCCCGGCGCAGGTCGCGCAGCAGGGCCGGGACGGGGGTGGCGTCGGCCGCCAGGCCGGCGGTGATCGCGGCCAGGTCGACCTCGCCCGCGAGTTCGACCACGGCGACGTCGTCGACCGGGTCGTCCACGGCCAGCAACTCGTCGGGCACCGCGCTGGCCGGCACCTCGTCGGCGTCGACACCGGCAGCCAGCCACGTCGTCTCCGCCGCGACCATCCGGACCACCATGGCGGCCAGGCCCCAGTCCCGGGCCAGGTCGGCGTCGACGGCGACCGACAACCCGCTCATCGCGCCTCCTCGCCGGTCCCCGACCCGTCCTCGGTCGTCGCCGTCCCCCCGTCGCCTGCCTGGCCGTCGGCCTGGTCGTTGGGCTGGTCGTTGGTTTGGGGCGGGTCATGGGCGGCCAGTTCGGCGAGCAGTCGGAAGCCCTCGTTCGCGGCGGGCAGCCCGGCGTAGACCCCGACGTGCAGCAGGACCTCCACGATGGCCCCGCGATCCGCCCCGGTGCGTGCCAGCGCGGCCTGCAGGTGCATGCGCAGCTCGTCGGTCCGTCCCAGTGCCGCCAGGATCCCGATGGTGACCAGGCTCCGGTCGGGTCGGTCGAGGCCGTCGCGCGACCACAACCCGCCCCACGCCATCGTGGTCGCCAGGTCCTGGAACGCCGTGGTGAGGTCGGTCGTCGCCGCGATCGACCGGTCCACGTGGTCGTCACCCAGGACGGCCCGACGCACCGCCATGGCCTGGTCGTGACCGGCCAGCGGGAACCCGGGCCGCGCGGTCGGGACCTGGTCGGCGGGGGGCGGGGTCTCGGCCACGGGACACCTCGGGTCGTCGGGTGGTCCCCATCATGGCACCATCCGGCGCCGCGCGGGTGGCGGATCAGGCCAGGACCGGGTGGACCCTGGCCAGGATGGCGTCGAGGTCGGCCGCCGTCGCCAGGGTCCCGTAGGCCCCGTGACGTCCGGCCAGCCTGCTGGCGCAGAAGGCGTCGGCCACCACGGGATCCTCGCCGCGCACCAGCAGCGCGGCCTGCAACGTCACGGCCAACCGCTCGACGACGCGTCGCGCGTCGCGTTCGGTGGGGTCGGTGAGCAGGTCCGGCACGGCGGCGACGGCGGCGTCGAGGCGGGCATCGGCACCGGTGGCCGTCGCCAGTTCCTCCTCCAGGGCCGTGCGGCTGTCGGGCTCGCGCCGCAGGGCACGCAGCACGTCCAGCGCCTGCACGTTGCCCGACCCCTCCCAGATCCCGTTGAGGGGGGACTGGCGGAACAGCCGGGGCAGGCCGGACTCCTCGACGAAGCCGTTGCCACCGAGGCACTCCAGGGACTCGGCGACGTGGCCCGGGGCGCGCTTGCACACCCAGTACTTCGCGATCGGGGTGGCGACCCGGGCCAGGGCAGCCTCGTGGGGGTCGTCGCGACGGTCCACCGTCGCGGCCAGGCGCAGGCCCAGCACGGTCGCCCCCATCACCTCCAGGGCGAGGTCGGCCACGACGTTGCGCATCAGCGGCTGCTGGGCCAGGCGGCGCCCGAACGCGAAGCGGTGGGCGACGTGCCAGGCGGCCTCGACCAGCCCGTGCCGCATCTGTCCGGCCGCCCCCGTCACGCAGTCCAGCCGGGTGGCCGCGACCATCGCCATGATCACCGGGATGCCGCGATGGGGCTCGCCCACCAGCCACCCGGTCGTGTCGGCGAACTCGACCTCGCCGGAGGCGTTCGAGCGATCGCCGAGCTTGTCCTTGAGACGCTGCAGGTGGAACGGGTTGCGGGTGCCGTCGGGCAGCCATCGCGGGACCAGGAAGCACGACGGGGCCGCGGCCGGGTCCAGCGTGGCCAGGACGAGGAAGGCGTCGTTCATCGGTGCCGAGCAGAACCACTTGTGGCCGGTGAGGAGGTGGGCGGTCCCGGGCCCGTCCGTGCCCGGGTCCCGCGGCACGGCACGGGTCGTGTTGGCGCGCACGTCGCTGCCGCCCTGCTTCTCCGTCATGGCCATCCCGAACAACGCACCCGCCTTGCGTGGTTGGCCGTCCGGGTCCAGGGCGGGGGCGAAGGTGGGGTCGTAGCGACCGCCGGTGGCCAGCGGCTCCCACGCGGCCGCGAGGTCCGGCTGGCGGCGCAGGCTCGGGACCACGGCGTAGGTCATCGTCAGCGGACACATCGTCCCGCAGTCCCCGACCTGCGGCCACAGGAGGTAGCGCGCCGCACGGGCCACGTGGGCGCCGGGTCGGTCGCCGGCCCAGGGGCCGGCATGCAGGCCGTGCTCGACCCCGGCGGTGAGCAGCTGGTGGTAGGCCGGGTGGTACTCGACCCGGTCGATGCGTCGGCCGTGGCGGTCGTGGGTGTGCAGCACCGGTGGGTGCTCGTTGGCCAGCCGTGCCTGCTCGCGCCACGACGGGTCCCCGCACAGCCGGCCCGTGGCGTGCAGCTCCTCGGTCGCCCACGCCGCCCCGTACCGGGCGACGGCGCCGGCCAGGACGGCGTCGTCGGCGAACACGTCCCGGCCGTCCGAGGGTGGTGGCTGGTTGGTCACCTCGTGGGTGGTGTTCATGCCTGCGACTCCGGATCGGCGGGTGGCGGATGGCCGGCACCGGACCCCGATGCGCGTGGCCGGGAGGTCCGTCCCGGCGTCGGGCGACACGGGGTCACGTCAGCGCCTCCTCGAGGTCGTCGATGCCGGCGTCGAGCTGGTTGGCGACACCCGGCCCGACCTCGTCGTCCCCGGCGCGCTCGTCCACCTCCTCGCGGAGCTTGTCGACCTCGCGGATGGCCTTGTCGAACTGGTCGTCGTCGGAGGCCAGTCGCTCGGCGACCTTGGACACCCGGGCCGTCAGCGCGCGGGGGGCGTCGCCGGTCAGCTGCCCGGTGTCCTGGCCGCGCGCCAGCACGTCCTGGATGTCGCTGATGGCCGCGCGGGCCGCCGTGAGGGCCGTCGGGGTCGCGCCGACTCCCGGGGCCGTGCTCGGATCGGGCGGCGGCGTGGTGGACGGCTCGGGCTCCGGCGCCGTGGAGGGGGCGGGTTCCGGTTCGGAGGTGGGTTCGGGTTCCGGCTGGGACGTCGGCCCCGGCGTCGGGTCGGCGTCCGCCGGGACCGACGTGGTCTCGGGCTCGGGCTCGGTCGTCGGCTGGGGGGTCGACTCGCCGGTGGGCTGGTCGTCGCCGGAGTCGGTCGGTTCGGACGCCGGTGCGGTCGGCTCGGTGACCCCGGGCCGGTCGAGCACCAGGAAGGCCAGCAGGCCGACCAGTGCCAGCGCCAGCAGGCCCACGATCCAGCCACGCGCCGTGCGGGGATCGGGCCGCGTGGGCGGGGCGGCCCCGGCCGGGTCCGTCGCGTCCAGCCGGCGGGTGGCGTCGGCCTGGGCGGGATCCACGGCCTGGGTCGGCTCCGTGTCGGGGTCCACGGCCCGGGTGGCCTCGCCGGAGCTCCGCGCAGCACCGGCTGCGGCGACGCCCACGGCCGCCGCACCACCGACCGCGACCGCCTCGCCGACGGCCGCGATGCCGCCGCCGTCGCTTCCCTGGATGCGCGCGATCCGGGCCCGCACGGCGGCGGCGTCGACCGGACGGTCCGCGACGTCCTTGGCGAGCAGTGCCGCGACCAGTTCGTCCACGGCGGCCGAGACCTCCGGACGGTGGTCGCTGGCGGCAGGCGGTGGCAGGTGGAGGTGCTGGCCGAGGACGGCGGCCGAGGTGTCGGCGACGAACGGTGGACGCCCGGTCAGGCACTCGAACACCACGCAGCCCAGGGCGTAGAGGTCGCTGCGGGGATCGGCGCCGGAGCTGCCGTCGAGCTGTTCGGGGGCGACGTAGGGGACCGAGCCCATCACCACGGCGGTCTGGGTCGCCGCCGACGACATGGCACGCGCGATCCCGAAGTCGGCGACCTTGACCTCGCCGTCGGGCGTGAGCAGGATGTTGGACGGCTTGACGTCGCGGTGCACCAGGCCGCGTTCGTGGGCGGCGCCCAGGGCGGCGGCGACGCGGTCGGCGATCGCCAGGGACTCGGCGACGGGCAGCGCTCCCCGGTCACGCAGTCGATGGGCCAACGAGTCGCCGGCGACCAGTTCCATGACGAGGAAGTGGACGTCGCCGTCGGAGGCCGCGTCGTGGACGGCCACCACGTTGGGATGGTTGAGCCCGGCGGCCGCGCGCGCCTCGCGACGGAATCGCTCGACCGAGCGGTCGTCGTCGAGCAGGTGGGTGGCGAGCACCTTCACCGCCACCTGGCGGTCCAACACCTCGTCGTGGGCCGCGTACACCACGGCCATGCCGCCACGACCGAGCCGGTCGCCGATCCGGTAGCGGTCGGCGACCACGGAACCGGTGGTCAGGTCCACGACGAGGTCCTCACGGGGACGGTGGGCGACGGGGCCACCACGGTAGGTCGGCGGCGGGACCCGCAGGTCCGCCAGCCTGCCGGGCGGTCAGGGCCGCCCGAGCCTGCAGCGGACGTCCACGGCCACGATCCCGTGGCCGTCCGGGCGCACGAACACCGGGTTGAGGTCGAGCTCGGTGATCTCGGGGAGGTCGTCGACCATGGCGTTGACCCGGTGCAGGAGGTCCTCGAGCGCACCGACGTCGGCTGGCTCGCTGCCGCGGTAGCCGTCCAGCAGCGGCCGCATGCGCAGGCTGTGCAACATCTCGTCGACGTCGCGATCGGTCAGCGGGGTGATCCGCACGGCGACGTCCCGGACCAGTTCGACCAGGGTGCCACCGAGTCCGGTCACCACCAGGGGACCGAACGACGGGTCGTGGTTGACCCCGACCACCATCTCGATGCCGTCGACCATCTCCTGGACCAGCCAGGTGTCCGCATGGGCACCCATGCCCGCATCCTCCAGGCGGGTGGCCATCTGCTCGACGGCGGCGCGGACGTCGTCGGGACTGGCCAGGTCCAACGCCAGGGCACCGACGTCGGTCTTGTGGATCGCCGCGGCCACCTTCGCGACCACGGGGGTGTCCCAGGACTCCTGCACGGCGGCGGCCTCGTCCGCCGATCCGACGATCGCCGACCGGGGCCGGGTGATGCCGTAGGCGTCCAGGACCGCCTCCGCATCGGCCTGGGACAGCCAACGGCGAGCCTCGTCGGACTCCACGTGGGCGGGCTCGTCACCGCCGCGTTCCGGTGTGGCGGGGAGGTCGGCCAGCGCCGCGTCCACGACCGCCCGGGCCGCGTCGCGGTCGATCCCGTCGGGCACCACGACCGCGCCCAGCGGGGTGCGGCGCCAGTCGGCGTGCGCGGCGACCCGGCCAAGGGCCCGGGCCGCGTCCTCGGGGAAGGCGTGGGACGGGATGCCGGCCTCGCCGAGTGCTGCGGGGCGCCCGGTGGAGGACATGAACACCGACAGCAGGGGGAGACCCTCGTGGCCGTCGGCGGCCAGTTCGTCGCGCGCCGAGACGATGGCGCCGGCCACCGCGTCCGGGTCGGTCGTCCCGGTGGGGACGAAGATGACCAGCACGACGTCGACCTCGCCGGACGCACCGATGGCGGTGACGGTTCGGCGGTACCCGTCGGGACCAGCCGCGGCGATGAGGTCGACCGGGTTGCCGACGCCGGCCTCGGCGGGCAGGAACCCGGCCAGTTCCGCACGGAGGTCGTCGCCCAGGTGCGGGACGACCAGGCCGTTGGACTCCAGGGCGTCGGCGGCGAGGATGCCCGGACCCCCGGCGTTGGTGACGATGGCGACACGCGGACCGTTGGGCAGCGGCTGGCTGGACAGCAACGTCGCGACGTCGAACAGTTCCGACAGGGTGTCGGTGCGGATGATCCCGGCCTGGCGGAACAGGGCACGCACGGCCACGTCACCGGCCGACACCGCGGCGGTGTGTGACGACGCGGCGCGCTCACCGGCCGACGTGCGCCCGGACTTCACGGCCACGATCGGCTTGGTGCGCGACACGCGCCGGGCGATGCGCGAGAACTTGCGTGGGTTGCCGAAGGACTCCAGGTAGAGCAGGATGACGTCGGTGTCGGGGTCCTCCTCCCAGTACAGCAGGAGGTCGTTGCCGGAGATGTCGGCCTTGTTGCCCACCGACACGAACGTGGACAGTCCCAGTCCCCGGGCGTCCACGTGGTCGATGACGGCCAGCCCGAGTGCGCCCGACTGGGACGAGAAGGCGACCCGGCCGGGTGCCGGGAAGGTCGTGGAGAAGGTCCCGTTCATGCGCACGTCGGCGGTGGCGTTCATCACGCCCATGCAGTTGGGGCCGACCAGGCGCATCCCATGGCTGGCGGCGATGTCGACGAGTTCTCGCTGGCGGCGGATCCCGTCGCCCCCGATCTCGGCGAACCCGGCCGAGATCACGGTCACGGCCCGCACGCCCAGCCTGCCGGCCTCGTCGACGACGTCGGCGACCAGCGGGGCCGGGACGCACACGACCACCTGTTCGGGGACCTCGGGGAGGCTGGCGAGGTCACGATGGGCGCGCACGGACTGCACGACGTCGGCGTTGGGGTTCACCGGGTGGACGACGCCGGCGAAGTCCCCGCGCAGCAGATGGCGGAACACCTGGCCGCCGATGGCCCGCGGGTCGCGGCTCGCGCCCACCACCGCGATCGACGACGGGCTGAAGAAGCGGGCGAGCGCGGCCTGGGCCGCCCGTCGATCGGCCTCGTCGACGACCGTCAGGAACCCCTCGCCGAGGTCCAGCCGGAGGTCGGACCGGACCGTCTGGGCATCGCGGCGGTCGTCGTGGTCCAGCCCGAGTTCGCGGATCAACCGCAGCATGCGACTGTTCTGGGCCAGCACGTCGCCGGTCAGGGTCCGCACGCCACGCTCGTGGGCGATCCGGGCCAGTTCGCGGACCAGCACGGTGCCGACCCCGCGGCCCTGCTGGGCGTCCTCGACCAGCGCCGCGAACTCGGCGTGGCCCCGGTCCTGCGGTTCGACCGAGAAGCGCGCCACGCCGACGATGCGCTCGTGGTCGTCGCGACCGAGCGTGGCGACGATGGCCACCTCGTCGGCCGGGTCGATCCGGGTGAAGCGGCCGACGGTGTCGGGGTTGAGGTCGTAGTGACCGTGGAAGCGCAGGCGTCGGGACTCCGCCGAGGTCCGCTCCCACATGCCGAGCAGGCGGTCGTCGTCGTCGGGGCGGATGGGGCGGATGCGCACGGTGGTGCCGTCGCGCAGGGCCTGGTCGAACCCGACGTCGGGCCCCGTTGGCATGCCGCGCCTCCCGCTGGTGATCCTCGGGAGCACGGTAGGTGGTCGGCCCGTCGGCGACCCGGAGTTCGGCCGCGCCACCCGGACCGCTGACCGCGCCGCGGTGAGCCGTCCGGGAGCGGGACGCTCAGTCGCTGATGGCGGTCAGGACCTCCGGGTCCAGGCTGGTGGTGATGGCCTTGCTGCCACCGGCCACGAAGGCCATGTCGATGGCGCGACGCTCGCTCGCGAGCTCGTCGAGCACCCGCTCGTTGTTCTGGACGCGGGTCGGGTGGACCAACAACAGCTGTCCGCCTGCGGCGGCGGCGGCGGGACCGGCCGACAACGCGTCCGGGAAGCTGTGCGCGCTGGCCAGGAACGCCGGGGCGCGGTCCATCCCGAGCTGCTCGGCCTTGTCGGCCGCCAGCAGCGAGGTGTCGAGGCGGCTGGAGCCGGCGATCCGCGGCAGGCGTCCGCCGAAGACGTCGCGAGCGTCGCGGCGCACCTTCTCGCTGATGGCCTGTTCGCCACCCATGACCCAACCGCGTGACGGATCGATGTCGCGCAGCGCCGCCTCGGTGTCCCGGCTGAGTCCGGTCCGGTAGGTCAGCAGGATCGGGGCACCGCCCGCAGCCGCGATGTTGGTGGCGGCCAGGGCGTCGGGGAAGTCGTCACTGCGGGCCAGGACGACGTTGTCGCCACCCGTGATGTTGGCCACGCGTCGGGCGACGTCGGCCGACGTCGCGACCCGGTTGGACCCGCGGAGCCGGACGACCTTCATCCCGAGGTCCTTGAGGTCGTCACCCACGGCGTAGTGCACGGCCGAGCTGCCACCGACGATGAAGACGCGCGTCGACCGCAGGCGCCGGAGTTCGTCGGCGACCAACGAGGGCAGCTCCCTGGGGGACGTCAGCAGCAGCGGGGCCTCCAGCGCGGTCGCGAGGGCGCCGGCCGACAGGGCATCGGCATAGGTCGCCGCACTGGCCAGCACGATCGTCGGCTCGCGGTCGAAGGCCTCACGGGACAACTTCACCGAGGTCTCGACCCGGGCACCACCAGCGACGCGGATGACCTCGTCCGACGACGACGGCGGTGGGGGCGGTGCGGGCTCGGTCCAGGTGCCGTCGCAGCCGGTGGCCTGCCACCACGTGGTCTCGCACCGCGCACCCGGCCAGGTCAACGAGAAGTGGACGTGGTCGGTGTGGGGGCTCGACCCGGTGTAGTCGCGCCAGCCCTGGTCGGCCCAGAACTGGTACCAGCCCTGCGTGTTCCAGATCATGTACATGATGCCCATGTGCCGGACGCCGCCGTAGTCGTTGCCCCACGGGTCGTCCTCGACCAGCCAGCGGGTCACGCGGTCGCCGATGGCCTTCTCGGCCGGGTCGTAGGCGTCGACCATCCAGTCGACCGCCCGACCCTCCTTGTGCTCCGAGCGACCACCGACGTCACAGGCGCGTAGCACGCTCCACCGATCCTGGCTCGGGTAGGTCGTGGTCAGCAGGTCGGCCAGGGCGCGTGCGCCCGGCTGGACCGTGCTGAGGCACTGGTCCTGGGGATCCGAGGAGGACAGCGGCCCCGGGTCGTGGCTGATGGTCGACGGCCACGACGGGACCGGGACGCCACCCGACGAGGCGGCGGCCTCCGCCCCCTCCGGTGCGGCCGCGGACTCGGTGGCCTCGGCGTTCAGGGCCAGGCCCTGCTCGGAGGAGGTCGTGTCCGAGGAGGTCGTGTCCGGGGAGGTGGCGTCCTTCGAGGTCGCCCCCGATTCGTCCGCGGCCGGTTCCTCCTTGGCGGCGGTCTCGGCCTCAACGGCCAGCAGGGCCTCGTCGGCCTCGTGGGCCGTCAGGTCGACCGGGTGGACGCCCAGGCGCCAGGTGTCGTCGTCCTCGGTCCACTCGGCGTCGAACCCGGCGACCGCGTGCGGGTCGCCGTCACAGGTCGCGATCCCCGTGGCCCGGTCACCAGTCACGGGGTCGGGCTCGATGAGGGGGCTGAGGTAGCCGCCCAGGTCGATGTCCTCGGCGGGGATCTCCTCCCAGACCACCTCGACGCGCTCGGTGGGGCAGACCTCGTCGCCAGGCGTCGGCAGCAACCCGGTCGAGCCCACCTCGGTCGCGACGGCGTCCTCCAGGACCAGGCGACGGTCCACCGGCGCCACGGTCTCGTCAGCCTCCTGGGCGGCGGCGGCCACGGCGGTGCCGGTGGTGAGGGCGGCGATCAGGAGGACGGTCGGGGCGACTGCTCGCACGGTGGGTCCTGGGGTCGGGTCATCGGTTCGCGGTCGTGCATCCGGGGGCGGTGGTGCGACGGGGGCGGTGCTGCGACGGGGCAGTGGTGCGGGACAGGGTGGTGCCCACCAGGTCCGTACGGGGACCGGGGCGTCATGGACGAGGTCCGGTGACGGACGTCGACACTGACGCCTGGGGCAGGAGATCCGGCTGCGGTTCCGTCCACTGGTGTGGACGCACCACGGTGGGGACCGTGCGTCGCAGCGACTCGCGAAGGCTAGACGATGTTGCTGCAGTCTGCTGGAGTTTGCTAGTGAGCACACCCCGCCACAACTGATCTGACCAGATCTGCCCGCGCAATGTGATCGTCCGAAAGGACGTGACCTCGACCAGCGCGCCGGGTCGAGATGTGTTGGCGCGCGTGGGAGGGGATCCGCCAGGACGTCGGGTCAGGCGTCGTCGTGTCCGACGGCCGGACGGGAGATCCCCCATCCTCCGGGTGTGTCGGCGCCCCAACGCGTGATCTCCGCGTCGAGGTCCAGCGGGGCGATGGTCGGTTGCCCGTCCGGTCCGACGACCTCGTCGAGGCGATCGGCCGGGACGAGCCAACTGACCTCGAACTCCAACCCGTCAGGGTCGCGTGCGTACAGCGCCTTGGTCGTGGCATGGTCGCTCGCACCGGTCAGGGCGCCGACGGCCCGAAGCGCCTCACGCATCTCGCGCAGGTCGGCCAGCGTGTCGACCTCCCAGGCCAGGTGGTAGAGCCCGACCGTGTCGCGCCCGGCCCGCGACGGTCCGGCCGAGGTGCCGATGCCGAACAGTCCCAGGTCGTGGTCGTTGCGTGACCCGGCCGCCTGCAGGAACGCGGCGCGGCCCGGCAGGTCCATGACCACCCGGAAGCCGAGCACGTCGCAGTAGAACGCCACGCTGGCCGCCAGGTCGCGGACGTACAGGACGGCGTGGTTGAGTTGGTGGATCGCCATGGTGGCCTCCGCTGCCCGACGAGGTCGACCGACCTGGGGTGGTCCGGGCCGACCCCGGGTCCCGGGCGGATCGTGTCGACGGCGCAACGCCCGACGGGCGACCCACGTTCCCGTCGGTGCGGTCGTCGGTCGGCGTCACCCACCACCGTCGTCGGTCGGGCTCGTCTCGCCGTCGAGCAGGGTCGCGAGCTCGGGTTGTTCGAAGAAGGCGGCGGTCTCGCGGGCCGACGGCTCGCCGGCGTCCGGGTCGGCCCCGGCCGCGACCAGTGCACGCACCACCTCCGGCGAGGCCTTGAAGACCGCGCCGGCCAGCGGTGACTGGCCCCGGTCGTTGCGCCGGTCGACGTCGGCCCCGCGTGCCGCCAGGCCCGTGACGAGGTCGTCGTGGCCGTGGTAGGCGGCCAGCATCAGCAGCGTGTTGCCGTCGGCGTCGGTGAGGTCGATCGGAACACCCTGGTCGATCCAGTCGAGCACGGCCGGATCACCGGCGCGTGCCTGGTCGAACAACTGGTGGGCGAGCCCGATGGCCCGGTCGGTGTCGGGGTCCCCGGTGGACGGGATGCCCTCACGTTCCCACGGTCGGTCCGACATCGCGACGCCCCCTCAGGACGGGTCGACCACGAAGGACGGGATCGCCTGGTCGCGACCGATCGCGGCCAGCATGGTCTCGGCCGTGGTCAGGGCCTCGTCGATCGTGCGGTCCATGTCCAGGTACCGATAGGTCCCCAGGCGTCCCACGAAGGTGACGTCCTCGGCCGCCCGGGCGCGGTCGAGGTAGGCCTCGAGCAGCTTCTTGTCGTCGACCAGCCGGATGGGGTAGTACGGGATGTCGTCGGGCTCGCAGGCCCGGCTGTACTCACGGAAGGTGATGGTGCGCTCGTGGTCCTCCCACGGCGAGAAGTGCTTGTGCTCGGTGATGCGGGTCCAGGGCACCTCGAGTTCGCCGTAGTTCATGACCTGGATGCCCTGGTGGTCGCCGTCGTGGCGCTCCGGGACGAAGTCCAGCGTGCGGTAGCCCAGCCGGCCGTCGTCGTAGTCGAACCAGCCGTCCAGCGGCCCCGACCAGACGACGTGGTCGAAGTCCTGTCGGTCGGACGGGTCCAGCGTGGTCTGCAGGTGCACCGTGATGCGCGGGTGGTCGAGGATCCGCGTCACGATCGCGGTGTAGCCCTCGCGGGGGATCGCGATGTGGGGATGGCTGAAGTAGGTGTCGTCGTAGTTGAAGCGCAGGGGCAGTCGCTTGAGGATCGACGCTGGCAGTTGGGTGGGCTCGACACCCCACTGCTTGCGGGTGTAGCCATGGAAGAAGGCCTCGTAGAGACGCCGTCCGACGAAGCGGAGGGCCTGTTCCTCGAAGGTCTGCGGGTCCTCGATGTCGGTCTCGGCCTCCTGTTCGATGAAGGCGCGGGCCTCGTCGGGCCCCATGGCCGTGCCGTAGACCTGGTTGATCGTGTGGAGGTTGACCGGGAGGCTGTAGACCCGGCCGCCGACGGTGGTTCGCACGCTGTGGCGGTAGGGCATCATCTCGGCGTACTGCGTGATGTAGTCCCACACCCGCTCGATGTCGGTGTGGAAGATGTGCGGGCCGTAGCGGTGGACCATCACCCCGGTCTCGTCGTCACGGTCGGTGTGGCAGTTGCCCGCGACGTGGTCACGCTGCTCCAGGATCGTGACGTCGTGGCCGGCCTCGGCGAGCTCGCGACCGATCACGGCCCCGGAGAAGCCTGCACCGGCGATCCCGAACCTCATCTGGCGTCCTTGACTGTGGTCATCGGGTGGGGGGCGAGTCTAACGAGGGCCCGGTCGGACCCCGTCGGCACCACGGTCGCCACCCTGGTCGGGAGGCCCGGCCGGTGTGGACCGAGGTCCCCCCGTGTCGGCGGTGACTCAACGCCACACTGGGGGTGGCGGCGACGACACCGCCATGGCGACGTCGGAGGGGGTGGGTCCACCGTGGGAGAGTCCTTCGAGAGCGTGCGCGCCCGCCAGCAGCGGCGCCTCCGGCTCGGGCTGCTCGTGGTGCTGGTCCTGTTGGCCTCCGGGGTGGCCGCCGGGGCCGTCGCCGTGACCATGACCCTGCGCGGGGTCGACGTCGGGCCGCCGGACGGAACCGGAGGCGACGTGGGCATCGTGTCGGTCGGCGCGGACCGGCCGTCGTCGTGACCGATCGGGCCGGCCGTGGCCACCGGTCAGGTGGCCGTCGCCCCGCCCGGCTCGGGTGACAGCAGGCGCGCGGAGGCGGTGCCGACCAATGCGGCGACCACGACCACGAGCAGGCCCGCCCGCAGGTCCAGCGCGTCGGCCACGATCCCGATCAGGGGTGGCCCGACCAGGAAGCCGGCCCGGGCGACCAACGACACGATCGCGATCCCGTCGCCACTGCGTACGCCGGGGACCTCGCCGGCCGCGGACAGCCCGAGCGGGAACAGGGTGGCCACCCCGACGCCGGACAGCCCGAATCCCAGGATCACCAGCCACGGCGTCGTCGCCAGCGCCGCCACCGTCATGGACACCGCGGCCAGCAGCGTGCCGCCGGTGGCCACCGTTCGCGGTCCGAGGCGATCCACGACCCGGTCGCCGGTGGCGCGCCCGACCACCATGCCGGTCTGGGCCAGCACGAAGCCGAGTCCCGCGACGAACCCGCTGGCGCCGGCGTCCTCGCGCAGGTGGAGGGCAGCCCACGTGGCCGCGCTGTCCTCGACCATGCCCCCGGCGATCAGCAGGAGCCCGAGGCCGAGCAGGGCCACTGGCGCCGTGCGAAGTGCCTGGCGCACCCCGGCGCCGCCCCGGCCGCCGGCTGCGGCCATCTCGACCTCCTCGGGTCGTTCGGTGTGGTCGGCCCCCGGCAACAGCCATCGGCGCCCGACCAGCGTGACGATGGCCAGCACCACGGCCATGCCGCCCAGGTGGGCCGCCCGGGGGACACCCAGGCCCACGGCCGCGGCCCCGATCAGGCCCCCGACGACGGCCCCGGAACTCCACACCGCGTGGAAGCTGCTGATGATCGTTCGCCCGTACCGACGCTGCACCCGCAGCCCGTGGGCGTTCATGGCGGCGTCGGTGAGCGTGTCGGTGCCCCCGGCGATCAGGATCCCGAGCGCCAGGACCCACCACGACGGCGCCACGGCGATGATCGGCAGGGCCGCGAGCTGTACCAGGGCGCCTCCGACGGCGGACCGGGCCGATCCCCATCGGGCGATCATCGAGCCGACCGCGGTGCCGAACACGATGCCGGCGATCGGGCCGACGGCGATCGCGACGCCCAGCAACGTGTTGGTGAGCCCGAGGTCCGCCTTGATCTCGGGCAGCCATGGGACGATCGACGCCAGGACCATGGCGTTGACCGCGAACAGGCTGGCCACCGCCAGTCGTGCCCGACGCAGGGACGCGTCGGGGGCCGACGACGGGGCGGGGGCCGACGAGGTGTCGGCAGCTGGCGGGGGTGACATGGGCTGCAGTGTGCCCGGGCGGTCGAGCCCTCGCGTTGCCCAGCCCCGTCTCGGGCCCTATCCTCGTCGTTCGCCCCGGCGCGACCACCACCTGGTGGGCGACGGGCTCGGAGGGTTCGCCTAGTCCGGCCTATGGCGCACGGTTGGAATCCGTGTTGAGCGGCAACGCTCTCGAGGGTTCGAATCCCTCACCCTCCGCACCGATGCCCCGAGCTCCGGCTCGGGGCATCGCCATGTCGCCCGGACGGTTCGGTAGCATGGTCGATCCACGCGACGGGTCAGTCCCGTGCGAGGTGTGGTCGCCGCCGGTGACGTCCTCCGGTGAACCGGGTCAGGGCCGGAAGGCAGCAGCCCTAAGCCGTTCTCGGGCGGGTGCCGATACCGGCGACCACATCTCGGACGAGATCGGCTCGTCGCGTTGCTCGTCACGAAGCCCCTCGATGCCGGCGTCGGAGCCGTCAGCGGTCCCCGCTGGCACCATCGAGGTCGGCGAGGTGCTGCTCGACGTGGTCGAGGCGTTGTTCGAGCACCACCAGCGCGAACAGCAGGTCCTCGTTGGTGACCGCGCGGGCGTCGCTGCTCCCGCGGTCGCCGCCCAGTCGACTCTTCTCGCGGGCGACGCGGCGGGCCGTCCGGCGCAGCTGGTTGCCCATCCACCTGGCCGTCACCCTGGCCGTCCCGGACACCCCCGTGTTGCGCAGGTGCCAGGCCGCGCTGACCAGCGGGTTCGCGTCGCCCGGGGTGTGGTCCAGCAACCGGTTGAACAACGGCAGGTTGTCGGCCAGCACGGCCTCGGACAGCCGGCGCGTGGTCTTGCCCTTGTCGCCCTCGACCAGGGCCTGCTCGACCACCTCCGGGGAATGGTGGAGGTAGACCCCACGCAGGACGCCGAACAGCTCCTCGCGGAGTTCCAGCGGTGTGCGTCGGGCGATCCAGTCCATCTGCGACATCGCCCAGCCCAGCAACGTGGGGGCGTAGTCGTCGGCCAGGCCGGTGTCCTCCAGCCACGTGAGGATGGTGTCGTGGTGCTGGAAGATCTTGAACAGGCGGGCGTCGATGGTCGACATGGTCTGCCCGGCGCGCGACACCCGGTGCCAGCACAGCACCTCGGGGACCACGGCCAGCCGGTCGGCCGTCAGCAGGGTGAACCAGTGGAACGGGTTGTCCTCGTAGAAGTAGTCGCCCACCGGGAAGCGCAGGGCGTGTTCCTCCAACATCGAGCGGCGGTACAGCTTGCGCCACGGCACCGCGATGAAGCGCAGGAACTCCGTGCGCGACGACAGGTCCAGGTCGTAGGACGGCCGCATCAGGTTGCCCCAGCGGTGCTGGTCGGCGGGGAAGGTCAGCGACCCGTCCTGGTCGTCCAGCAACTGGTACTGGCACATCGCCAGGTCGGCGTCCCAGCGCTCGGCTGCCGTCAGCAGGCGCTCGAACATGGCGACGTCGTAGACGTCGTCGCCGTCGGCGAAGCCCACCCACGGCGCGGTGGCGCGGTCCAGCCCGGTGTTGGCCGCCGTGGCCACCCCGCCCATGGTGTTGTCCTCGAGCAGGACCGGGACGATGCGGTCGTCCTCGGCGGCGAAGCGCTCGATGATGGCCGGCGTGCCGTCGCTGGAGCCGTCGTCGACGACGATGATCTCGAGGTCGCGCAGCGTCTGGTCGACGATGCTGCGCAGGCACTCCTCGAGGTAGTCCTCGATGTTGTAGCTGGTGACGATGATCGACAGGCGAGCCATGGCGGCGGTGCCTTTCAGGAAAGGGCCTTGCGGAGGATGGCGTCGGCAAGGGCCGGGTCGCGCTTCATCCGGATGCGGGAGAAGTCGGCGAGCCGGGCTCGCAGGAGATGGCGCTGGAGCCGCAACCGGAACTCGTCGCGCGCCTCGGGGGCGATGCGCGAGCCGGCCCAGTCCGCGACCCGCATGGTCGACGACCAGTAGTGGTGGGCGTAGCGGTTGCGCAGGGCCGGGTTGTCCTCGAGCAGGTCGTAGGTCTCGTCGAGGGCGTCGAAGAGCGCGAGCCGGTCACGGCTGTGGCGGTTGGTCAGGTTGCTGGCCCCCGACTCGACGACGTGGGTGCAGATCTCCTGGTTGAACAACAGCACCTGGTCGGCGAACAGCAGGCTGTACCAGTGGCCGAGGATGTCGTTGTGGACCGGGGTCGACCCGAAGCGCAGGCCGGCGCCCCGGTAGGTCTCGGTCCGCAGCACCTTGTTCCAGGGGTAGTTGGACACACCCACGACCCGTGGCATGTCGTCCAGGGTCCCCAGCCGCTGGAGTGCGGCCCCGACCTCCTCCTGCCAGAAGGCGAGGTCGTAGGTGTTCATCTCCTGGCGGTCGGGCTCCCCACCCCGGCGGTAGCGGTAGGGGAGGACCGCGACGTCGGCGTGGGCGACGTCCATCGCCGGGATCACGGCCTGCAGCGCTGCGGGGTGCAGGACGTCATCGGCGTCGAAGAACAGGGTGTAGCGGCCGATGGCCGCGCGGAAGCCCGTGTTGCGGGCGACCCCGGCACCCTGGTTCGACCCGTGGTGGAAGGCGACCACGTCGGGTCGCTGGGCCAGTTCGTCGATGATGTCGCCACTGCCGTCGCCGGAGTGGTCGTCGACCAGGACGAGCTGGACCTCGAGGTCGTCGAGGTCCAGGAACGACGAGGCGGTGTCGGCGAGGGTGTCGGCGGCATCGTGGACCGGGATGACCACCGACAGGTCGGGCTGGTCGGTGCGGTGCCCGTCCGCGGACCCCTGGCCGGCGTCCCGTCGGCGCGCGCGAGCCACCGGGCGACCGCCGAGGTCGATCACCTCGAGGTCGCCGTCGGCCATGATCTGGGCGCGGTGGCGCTGGTAGGCCGTCCGGAGGATCTCGCGTTGCTCGTCGTCCCACGGGAAGAACGACGGCTGGTCCTTGCTGGTCGGGTAGTCCTTGACGGCGTTGCGCACGTCCACGCGGCCGACCGGACGGGTGTCGTGGATGGCGTGGAGTTCCTCGATGGCCCGTCCGGAGAAGCCGACCCGTTCGCTGGAGGTGACGAGGTCGAAGGCCCCGGACGGGACGCCCAGGACACGCGACAACAGGGCGGCCTCGTGGCCTCGCAGGTCCTCGTGGAAGTACACCCGGACCCGGGTCCCGGGGTGGGCGTCCACGAAGCGACGAAGCAGGGCGTGCCAGTCCAGCCGCCCGAATCCGTCCGAGCCGTCGAAGGACTTGGCGAGGTAGGCGTCGAAGGTCTCGAACGGGGTCGACTTGAGCGTCTCGGAGTACAGCGACGGCAGGTAGGCGTCGTAGTTGCGGACGCCGAAGACCATCTCGTCGATCGGGAGCTCGAGGTGCCCGGCGATGGTGTCGACGCGGGACAGCATCTCCGGGTAGAAGCCGTCGCGCGACAGGGCGTGCTGGACCAGGCCGGGGATGTTCTCGTCGAACACCAGGTTGACCCTGGCCTCGTCGGTGAACTCGTTGGGCGCGGGTTCCTGGTCCGGACGGGCGTTGAGCAGGGGCCGCGTGTACTTGTCGCGGAACTCGTCCAGCTCGACGTAGGCGACGCCGTGGTCGTGCAGGGCGTCCTGGGAACGGTCGAGGGACTTCTGCAGGAAGGTCGTCGCGGTCTTGTGCGCGCCGAGCCAGAAAATGGACGTCATGATGGTCCTGGGCGAAGTCGCGGACGAGGGGAGGTTCGGACGAAGTCTAGTGTCGGTCCCGTCCGGGCCGGGATCGCCGGTCGGCCCCGGCATCGCGGCGCCGGGTCCACGGGACGCGGTCGGAGGGGCCGGTCAGGGGGTGCGCTCGGCGACCCGGGAGAACCACGACCACGCACTGTCCACGATCTCGGGCAGGCCGAGGGTGGGCTCCCAGCCGAGCAGGTCCCGGATCTGGTCGTTGGCCGCCCACGTGGCGGCCGGGTCACCGGGGCGACGGTCGACCTCGTCGTAGGCGACCTCGCGGCCGGCCACCTGCTCGACCGCGGCGATGACCTCCTTGACCGTGGACCCCACGCCGGTGCCGACGTTGAGCACGGTCGACTCGCCACCCGACCCCAGCCACCCCAGTGCACGGACGTGGGCATCGGCGAGGTCGTCGACGTGGATGTAGTCCCGGATGCAGGTGCCGTCCCGGGTGGGGTAGTCGGTCCCGAAGACCTTCAGCCGTGGCGATCCGGTCAGCACCGAGCGCATCACCAGCGGGATCAGGTTGGTGGTCGAGGACCAGTCCTCGCCCAGCGACCCGTCCATGGCCGCACCCGCGGCGTTGAAGTAGCGCAGCGACACCGACTGCAACGGGCTGGTCCGCCCGGTCCAGGCAAGGACGCGCTCGACCATGGCCTTGGTCTCGGCGTAGACGCTCTCGGGATCGGTCGGGGCGTCCTCGGTCACCGGCACCTCGGGGGGGTTGCCGACCACCGAGCACGACGAGGAGAACACCAGGGCGGTGACACCCGCGGTCCGGGCGACGTCGACCAGCGCGATCGAGCCGGCCACGTTGTTGCTGAAGTAGCCACCCGGGTCCTCCATGGACGCCGGCACGGACTTGGACGCGGCGAAGTGCACCACCTCGGTGATGTCGTGGTCGTCGAGCACCCGAGCAACCAGGTCGCGGTCCGCGACGTCGCCGACCACCAACTCGGCGTCGCCCACCGCCTCGGGATCGCCGTTGGCGAGGGTGTCCAGGACCACCACCCGGCGACCGTGCTCGGCGAGCGCCTTGACGGTGTGGGACCCGATGTAGCCGGCGCCGCCGGTGACCAGGACGGGGGTGTCGGACATGGGAGGAGCTCCGGGGGGTGTCGGCAGGAGGAGGTCGCGGCTGCGACGGGGGGGACGGGAAGGCCGGGCTGACTGGCGTCGGGTCCGCACGGCCCATCCGGTCGCAGGCCCAGCCTACGATGACCCGCACCCGGTGGTGACCCGTCCCGTCGTCCGTGTCGCCACCGCCCGCCGTGCCCCCGAGGGTCCGGGTCGGGACGTCGTGGCTCCCCCAGACGATGCACAGGAGTGCCCACGTGGCCTACGTGTCGCTGTACCGGAAGTACCGCCCCCAGACCTTCTCCGAGGTCGTGGGGCAGCACCACGTGACGCGGTCGCTGATCAACGCCATCCGCGAGGACCGGCTCCACCACGCCTACCTGTTCGCCGGGCCCCGGGGCACCGGCAAGACCTCCACGGCTCGCATCCTGGCCAAGTCCATCAACTGCGTCGAGGGCCCCACCCCCGAACCGTGCAACGTCTGCGTGCAGTGCGTCGCCATCACCGAGGGCTCCTCGGTCGACGTCATCGAACTCGACATGGCCTCCCACGGTGGCGTCGACGACGCCCGGGAACTGCGTGACCGGGCCCAGTTCGCACCGGCCTCGGCACGGCGCAAGGTCTACATCCTCGACGAGGTCCACATGGCCTCGACGGCCGCCTTCAACGCCCTGCTGAAACTGGTCGAGGAGCCCCCGGCGCACGTGGTGTTCGCGATGGCGACCACTGACCCACAGAAGGTGCTGCCGACCATCCTGTCGCGGGTCCAGCGTCTGGACCTGCGTCGGGTCGGCGCCGCCGACGTCGCCGGTCGCGTGCGTGACCTCGTCGCCCGTGAGGGCGCCAGCATCGACGACGCGGCCGTGGACCTCGTCGTGCGTGCGGGTGACGGTTCGGTCCGCGACACCGAGTCGGTGCTGGAGCAGGTGCTGTCCTACGCCGACGGTGCGATCACCGGCGAGGACGTGGCCGAGGTCCTGGGCCAGACGACCTTCGAGCACACCGCGGCGGCCGTGGACGCCGCCGTGGGCGGGGACCTGGCCGGGGCCTTCGCCAAGGTGCAGGACCTGCTGGACGAGGGCGCCGACCTGCGCCAGTTCACGCTCGACCTCGTGGCCCACGTGCGCGACCTGCTCGTGCTGGTGGTCGCGCCGGACCGACCCGACCTGGTGGACGCCACGGCCGATCGGCTCGAGGCGTTGGTCGCACAGGCCGGGGGGATGGACCGTGACGTGCTCGCGGGGGCGCTGGACGACCTGGCCGTCGCCCTGGAGCAGATGCGGCAGGGGCCGGCGCGGCTGGCACTGGAACTCGCCCTGGCACGCATCGCCACCCGTCCGAGTGCGCCCCGTGCGGACGCGACCGAGGCCGTCGCGGAGGTGCCGGCCGTGGCGCCGGCCCCCGAGCGGGCAGCCGAACCGGATCCGGAACCCGAGCCCGAGCCGGAACCCGAGCCCGAGCCGGACCCCGAGCCCGAGCCGGACCCCGAGCCGGCTGCTGTCGACCCGTCCCCCCACGAGTCCGATGTCGACGAGTCCGATGTCGTCGAGTCCGATGTCGACGAGTCCGACGTCGACGAGTCCGACGTCGACGAGCAGGGGGACCGCGAGCTCGACACGGGGAAGGCCCCCGACGTCGACCCGACGTCGACGTCCCCGACGATCCGGAGGTGGACGCCGCCGCCGAGGTGGACTTCACCGGTCGCGCCGAGGCCCGGGCCGACCGCGTGGCGCGCGACGGGCTCCCCGACGTGCCGTCGGACCGACCGGCCGGGCCAGAGGTCGAGGTCGCCGAACCTCCCAGCCGCGACGACAGCGACGACCTCGAGACGATCCGGACCCGCTGGGACGCCATCCTCGAACTGGTCCGGGCCGACTCCAAGCGCTCGCACGCCATCTTCGAGCCGGCGCAGGTCCTGGCGTTGCGCAACGGTGTGCTCGCCCTGGGCTACGGGGAGCGCTACCGATCCTTCCACGCCACCAACGCCGTGCGGTCCGAGTTCGCCCGGGTGCTGCAGGATGCGATCGAACAGGCGACCGGTGTCCGGGTGTCCCTGGACGTGCGGGTCGACGGTGACGGCCCACGACGACCTCGCCCCAAACCCGTGGACGATCCGCCCGGCGCCAGCGTCGCGTCGTCGGGCGAGACGCCCTCCACCGCGGCGCACCGTCGCGCCGATGATGCCACGCCCGCGAGGAACCCCGACGACCCGACCGACGAGCCGGCGGCCGCGCCGGCGACCCCGACCCCGCTGGCCGACGTCGACCCGGCCGAGGCGATGGACCGGGCCGCCGCCGCCCTGGTGCAACGACTGGGCGCCCACGAACTCGACGACGACACCCAGCCGTGACGGTCGCGTCGGTCACGGTGCCGCAGTGGCCGGCACCGGCTCGTTGAGCCACTCGTAGTCGGTGTACATCCTGGTGGCGTACTCGCCCTCGACGACCCCCTTGGCCGCGAACCGCACCGTGCCCTTCTCCGGCTTGCTCAGTTCGCCGTCGAAGCCCATCAGCCTGACCAGTGTCTGCAGGGTCCGGCCCTCGATCTTCTTGCCCTTGTAGGTGCCGGTGATCGTTCCCGTCGCCGTGAACGGCACCCGCACGTCGCGGTCCAGGTCGATCCAGCAGGTCACCCGGTACTCGGCCTGCCTCGGGAAGAACGGGTGGTCCTCCGACACCGGGTACTCGATGTCCGTCGTCCAGGTGCCCTGGTGCTCGACGGTCTCCTGGGTCTCCTTGGTCTGCTCCCAGCCGAGGTCGAGGCTGAGCTCGGTGCTGTTCTCCGCCGAGGCCTCGGCCGAGACGGGAGCGAGCTTGCCGGGGGCCTCGACCTTCACGGTCCCCGACTGCTTCCACCCCTTCGTCACGCCCAGCTTGGTGGTGAAGGTGGCGCGCAGGAGTTCCGTGGTCGAGTAGCTGAACTGCAGGTCCTCCTTCGAGCTGCCGCCCGGGGAGAGCTTGATCGTGGAACTCGTGGCGACCATGACCGTCTCGGGCAGCGGCGCCACGCCCGACCTGTCGAACGACAGGTTCTCCAGCTTCGGGGTGATGTCGAGGCTCGCGAGGACGGGCCAGACCTGGAATCGCTGGTTCGCGTCGTGACGGTTGCGGGGCCGCACGACCAGCTCGCGTCCGGACCGGGTGAGTGCCCGGTTCGACTTCCGCTCGATGATGCTGGTGAAGGTGCCGTCGCCGTCCTGGAACGACCACTGCTGGTTGTGGTTGTTGGTCGGTCGGCCGTTCAGGTACGTGGTGTCCTTCGGTCCCCCTCCGTCGAGCGAGTCGCCCGACTGCACCTGTTGGATGCCGTAGTACATCAGCTTGGTCGTGGGCTCCTGGCCTGCCGGGACGAGGATCCACTGCTGGTAGTCGCCGGTGTTCCACGGGTGGGTGTAGGTCCGACCGTTGGAGCCGTCGACGGCGTGGTCGGACGGCTTGGAGGTGATGGCCATCGGGATGTTCGTGAACATGGTGCGCACCTTGTCCGGGGCCCGGACTGGCCGGGGTGGCCGTTGGTGGTCCCGAGGCCCCTCGCCGACCCGTGAGTGGCGACCGTCCGCGCCGATACGTCCGGCCGAGCCCCGTGCCCGAGGCCGGCCGGGGAGCCGCAGGGGCGCGCACCACCGGGCGGCCGGTGCGCGCACCCGCCGCCGCGGCCGGGCATGGTCAGGACTCCCCGTCGTCGGGGTCCTCGGCGAGGGTCGACTCGATGAAGTCGACGACGTCGTCGAGGACCTCGTCGCGGTTGGTCTCGTTGAAGACCTCGTGGCGAGCGCCGGGGTAGGTGCGCTGGCTGAAGACGGCTGGCCGGATCGCCAGCATGCCGCTCCGCGTCTCCTCGATCGGGACGAGGGGGTCGTCCTCGCCGTGCACCCACAGCGTCGGCACGTCCAGCTCGCCCCCCGTGCCGATGGCCTCCAGGCAGGCCACGATCGCCTCCAGCGTCGGGCGCTTGAAGGGTCCGTGCCACACCAGCTCGTCCGCGGCGTAGGCCGCGCCGACGTCGGGGTCCCGCGACAGCGTGTCGGGGTCGAGCGGCTCGTCCGGGATCTCGTCGAGCTGGAGCTGTTCGGTGGCCGGGGACCAGGAGCCGAGCACCGGCCCCGACAGCACCAGCGCGTCGAGTTCGTCGCCGAGGTCGCCACGCTGGGCCAGCCTGGCGGCGACCATGCCGCCCATGGAGTGGCCGATGAGCACCAACCGGGTCTCGGGGACGCGTTGTGCCTCGATCACCGTGGCGGCGTCGGACACGATCTGCTCGAAGTCCTCGACCAGCACCCGTTCGCCGTCGGAGCGACCGTGGCCGCGATGGTCCCAGGCCACCACGGTCGCGCCCGCATCGCGGAGGCGGTCCGCGACGTGGTCGTAGCGACCGGCGTGTTCGCCGTAGCCGTGGACCAGCACGGCCTGCCACTCGGGCCGGGGCGTGCCCCAGGCTCGTACCGCGAGGTCGTGGTCGCGCACGTGCACGGTGTCCAGCACGGGTTCGGGATGGTCGGCCATGGCGGGTCCTGACGGCGGGGTGGGATGTCGCATCGCGACGGTAGGTCTCGCCGCGACCGGCGTCCGGCCCGACGGACGGGGCAGGTGGGCAGCGGCCCGAGGACCCGGTGGGCGACGCCGGGCGGCCGGTGTCTCGCCGCGAGGGATCCCGCCCCGGGGCAGTAGCCTGCACCCTGTCGCACCAACGTCGTCACCCGTCCGGAGGCCGGTCCCATGCTCTACGAGGGCGCCGTCCAGGACCTGATCGACGAACTGGGACGCCTGCCCGGGATCGGGCCGAAGTCGGCCCAACGGGTCGCGTTCCACCTGCTGCAGGTCGACGCCGACGAGGCCGGGCGACTCGCCGCCGCCATCACCACCGTGAAGGCCACGATCCGGTTCTGCCGACGCTGCTTCAACATCGCCGAGGGCGACGAATGCCAGGTGTGCCGCGACACGCGACGCGACCCGAGCGTGCTGTGCGTGGTCGAGGAGCCGCGGGACCTGATCGCGATCGAGCGCACCCGTGAGTACCGCGGTCGCTACCACGTGCTCGGTGGCGCCATCTCGCCCATCGACGGGGTCGGCCCCGACGACCTCCACGTCCGCGAGTTGCTCACCCGGCTCGACGACGAGGGCGTCGAGGAGGTCATCCTGGCGATGAACCCCAACGTCGAGGGCGAGGCGACCGCGTCGTACCTGTCGCGACTGCTGTCCCCACTGGACGTGCGGGTCACGCGACTGGCGTCGGGACTGCCGGTCGGCGGCGACCTGGACTACGCCGACGAGGTCACCCTGGCGCGGTCCTTCTCCGGCCGACGGGCGGTCGAGTGAGGGGCCGGGACGGGACCGGTGCACCCGGCGTCGGTGGCGACACAACGCCCGACGAGTCCGACGAGGCGGTGACCACCCCCGACGTCGTCGGCCACGACGACGAGCCCCACACCGGCTCGATCAGTGCTCGGCTGAACTGGCTGCGGGCCGGGGTGTTGGGCGCCAACGACGGGATCGTGTCGACCGCCGGCCTGGTCGTGGGCGTGGCCGGCGCACAGGCCGACGCCAACACCCTGCTGCTGGCGGGCGTGGCGGGCCTGGTGGCCGGCGCCCTGTCCATGGCCGGTGGCGAGTACGTCAGCGTGTCCACCCAGCGCGACTCCGAACAGGCGTTGCTGGACAAGGAACGTCGCGAACTGGCCGAGATGCCCGACGAGGAGCTCGAGGAGCTCACCCAGATCTATGAGTCCCGCGGGCTGACCCGTGACGTGGCCGAGGAGGTGGCCATCCAGCTGACCGCCAACGATGCCCTGGCGGCCCACGCCGAGGTCGAGCTGGGCATCGACCCCGACGACCTCACGTCGCCGATGGCGGCCGCGCTGTCGTCGATGGTCGCCTTCGCGCTGGGGGCGGTGTTGCCACTGGTGGCGATCGTCACCCCGCCGGCGGACCTGCGCGTCCCGGTGACGGTCGCCGCGGTGACGCTGGCGCTGGTCGTGACCGGCTGGCTCAGTGCCCGACTGGGCCAGGCCGCCGTCCTCCCGGCCCTGGTCCGCAACGTCGGCATCGGGATGCTGGCCATGGGAATGACCTGGCTCGTCGGGGTGTGGGTCGGGCCCGGACTCGCCTGACACCGGGCGGGCCGGGACGGACCGCTCGCGCGGTACCGTCCCCGCGCGACACCTCCCGGCCACCGGACGCACTGGAGTTCCCGCCGTGGGCATCGTGGTCCAGAAGTACGGCGGCACCTCCGTCGGCGACGTCACGCGCATGAAGCGGGTCGCCGATCGCGTGGCCCGCACCCACCGGTCGGGCAAGCAGACCGTGGTCGTGGTCTCGGCGATGGGCGACACCACCGACGAACTGGTGGCCATGGCCGAGAAGATCTCGGACCTGCCACCGGGGCGCGAACTGGACATGCTGCTGACCGCCGGTGAGCGGATCTCCATGGCCCTGCTGGCGATGGCGCTGCACACCCTCGACGTGCCGGCCAAGTCGTTCACGGGCTCCCAGGCCGGGATCATCACCGACGGCTCCCACGGCCGCGCCCGGATCGTCGACATCACCCCCGGTCGCATCTCCGGTGCCCTGGACGAGGGCAACGTCGTCATCGTGGCCGGGTTCCAGGGCGTGTCGCAGGACACCAAGGACGTCACCACGCTGGGTCGTGGGGGCTCCGACACGACGGCGGTCGCCCTGGCCGCGGCGCTGGGCGCCGAGGTGTGCGAGATCTACACCGACGTCGACGGGGTCTACACGGCCGACCCGCGGCTCGTACCCAACGCCCGCAAGCAGGACCGGGTCACGTTCGAGGAGATGCTCGAGCTGTCGGCCCAGGGCGCCGGGGTCCTGCAGACGCGCTCGGTGGAGTTCGGTCGCAACCACGGCGTGCCGATCCACGTGCGGTCGTCGTTCAGCTTCCAGCCCGGGACCTGGGTGGTCCCCGAGGCCGACATCCCGCAGGAGGACAGCATGGAGAACGCCATCATCTCGGGTGTCGCGCACGACACCACCGACGCCAAGGTCACCATCCAGCGCGTCCCGGACAAGCCCGGCGTCGCTGCGGCGTTGTTCACCGGGCTCGCCGAGGCCGCGATCAACGTCGACATGATCGTCCAGAACGTGTCCGAGGCCGGCGCGACGGACATCTCCTTCACGGTCCCCCGGGGCGACGCCCGGGCCCACGAGTCCCTCCTGCAGGCGCTGTCCGACGAGGTCGGGGCGGACGGCGTGGTGGTCGACGACGCCGTCGCCAAGGTGTCCCTGGTGGGTGCCGGCATGAAGACCCACCCGGGCATCGCCGCCAGGATGTTCGCCGCCCTGTCCGAGGCCGGGGTCAACATCGAGATGATCTCGACGTCGACCATCCGGGTGTCGGTCGTGGTGGCCGCTGACGACGTCGAACTGGCCGTGCAGTCGGTCCACGACGCCTTCGGCCTGGCCGACGCCCCGGTCGCCGTCGCCTGATCCGGCCCGGGCCCCGCGACCGGCCGCCGGCGGCCGGGAGGGGTGGGTCGGGGCCGAACGGCGCCGGTGCACGTTGGCATCACTGGCCGGGTCGTGGCACGATGGGGCTTCGCCTGCTCGCCCACCGAGGCCTTCGAAGCATGAACCCCCTCCGCGTTGCCATCGTCGGTGCCACCGGTGCCGTCGGCGAGGAACTGCGTCGCCAACTCGACGAACGCGACTTCCCCGTCGCCGGTGACCCGCTCTACATCGCCTCCGCCCGCTCCGCCGGTCGCAGGCTGGCGTGGAAGGACCGCCAGGTCACGGTCCGCGAGCTGACCCCCGACGTCTTCGCCGACGTCGACGTCGCACTGTTCTCCGCCGGCGCCGGGCGCTCGCGCGAGTTCGGACCGATCGCCGCCGAGGCCGGCGCCGTCGTGGTCGACAACTCCTCGGCCTGGCGCATGGACGACCAGGTCCCGTTGGTGGTCTCGGAGGTCAACCCCGAGGCCGTGCGCGACCGGCCCCGTGGCATCGTCGCCAACCCCAACTGCACCACGATGGTGCTGATGGTGGCGGCCAAGCCGCTCCACGACGCCTTCGGGCTGCGGGAGGTCGTGGCCACGACCTACCAGGCCGCCGGCGGCGCGGGCCAGTCCGGCATCACCGAACTGGTCGAACAGGCCCGCAAGCTGGTCGACGACGTCGACCGCCTGCGCGCCCAGGGCCTGGAGGCCGAGGCTGCCGTCATGCCGGAGGTCTTCTCCCGGGCGATCGCGTTCAACGTGCTGCCCCACTGCGGGGACTTCGGCGACGACCGCTACACCGTCGAGGAGCAGAAGCTGGTCGACGAGTCACGCAAGATCCTGTCGATCGCCTCACTGCGGGTGGCGCCGACCTGCGTGCGCGTGCCCGTCGTGGTCGGCCACGCCATCGCGGCCCGCCTGACCTTCCGCGACGAGGTGTCCCGGGAGGCGGCCATGGCCGTGTTGGAGGAGGCACCCGGGATGGTCGTCGAGGACGGGACCGGTCGTGACGGCGAGGACCTGGCCTACCCGACACCGTTGGGGTCGGCGGGTCGCGACGAGGTGGTCGTGGGTCGGGTCCGCGAGGACCGTCACGACCCGCACAGCCTCAACCTGTTCGTCGCCGGCGACAACCTGTTGAAGGGCGCCGCGCTCAACACCGTCCAACTGGCCGAACTGGTGGCCGCCGACCTGGGCTGAGAACGCCCGGGCAACCGTCGGCGCCGACTCGGCGTCCGACGGGTCCACCCGGTGTCGACGCGGGGCCCAGGCAATGACGTGGCAGCGCGGTGACGGACCCACCACCCGGCATCGCCGATGGTGGCCGTCGGCGATCCCGGCGACCGTGGTCGCGGCACTGGTGGTGACCGGGTGTGGCACGACGGAGCGCGTCGACCGGGCGACGACCGCGGCCCCGGAGCCGTCGGCCACGGCGGCCACGTCGCCGCCGGCGCCCGAGACCGCCACGGGCACCCCGGCCCAGCCCTCCGGGCGGTCCACGCCACGCCCCACCACGACCCCGGGAGCCGACATGAGCACGCGTGACCAGGCCGTGGCGGCCGCCGTCGCCGATCTCGAGGGCCGTCCGGGGACCGGGTCGGCACCGGTCGAGGTGCTGCGCGTCCGCCACGAGACCTTCCGTACCGACCCGCCGGGGTGCCCGGGCCTGGTCGTCGACGGCCAGGGCGTCGCGGGCACCCGCATCACCCTGCGACGCGGCGACCGGGTGTGGCTCTACGTGGCCCCGGACGGCGCCGAGCCGAGGTTGTGCCCCTCCCGGGACAAGGACGGTGGCCGTGGCTTCGTGCCACCGCCCGGCATGGACGACTGATCGCGCAGCTCCCAGACAGCCCACGAGCGAGGGGGCGCCCGGCCGGGCGCCCCCTCGCTCGTTCCGTGCCGTGGCGTCAGTTCTCCACGGTCACGATGGTCAGGCCGAGCAGGCCGTCCGGACCGGTGTGCGAGATCGCGCCGAGGTTGAGGCCCTCGCCGCCACCGTCCCAGCTGGCCTCGATGGTCTCGGTCGCCCCGAGCACCGCCTGGTCCGGCGCACTGTCGATGGACAGGTTGCCGGTCCCGGGTGTCAGTGGGACGTTCCAGGAGTGGCCGGTGAACTCCAGCTCCTCGCCATTGGTCTGCCAACCGTGCACCCACAGGGTGTACTCCCCGGGCTCGGGCAGCACCAGGTCGATGATCTCCTGGGTGCCGCCGGACGTCGACGAGGCGACCTCGTTGCCGTCGCTGTCGTACAGGAACAGGTCGAGGTCGGCGTTGGCCGCCCCCGGGCCGGTCACGTCGTCCTGGTCCATCTCGAACCGGAACAGTGCGGTGTCGGTCAGGTCCAGCGGGATCGGGCGTGGAGTAGCCGTCCGTCCGGCTGAAGCTCTGGTCCGGGTCCTGCACGACCGTGTCGGTCACCTGCACGTCGGGTGCCAGGCCGTGCGGCGCCGCGGTGTAGTCACCCGAGTAGCCGAAGGTGACGTCGAACGACGTCGAGCCGGACTCGCCCTCGCCGGTGACCTCCCCCGGTGCGGCCAGTTCCGAACCCCGCAGGGCGATCGGACTCCGCGCGGCGAAGCCGCCGCCCTTCCAGGTGATGGCACCGAAGTGCCAGTCGGCGACATCGCCGAGCTCGTTGGTGAAGGTCACCTCGAAGCTCGCCGACGCTCCCGGCGCCAGTCGCAGGGACGTCGGCGACACGGCGACGCCGAAGCCCTCGGGTTCGTCGACCTCCGCTCGCAGGACCAGCCGGCGTCCCGACACGTTGGTCACGGTGCGGGTGACCGTGCTCTGGAAGGCGACCTCCGAGTCGGCGATCGAGGCCAGGTTCAGCCCGGTCGCGTCCTCGGCTGCGCCCTGGTCCGCGACGAAGTCGCAGGTGCCCGGCGTCCAGTAGTCGGTGAGCCCGCACATGAAGCCGACGTAGTCGTACAGGTCGGCCTCGTAGACGATGCCCGGGTCGAACATGCTGTTGGGGCGGGCGACCGTGCCCGGGTCGACGTGGCCGGCACCCATGTCGAACGGATCGGCCGGGGTCTCGCCGTCCTCCTTGACGACGTCCTGGCGAGCCGTGGTCATCAGGGCCGACTTCACCGCGGACGGTGACCAGTCCGGGTGGGCCTGGTCGAGCAGGGCCATCAGGCCCGCCACGTGCGGTGCCGACATCGAGGTCCCGGAGATCGACTGGAACAGCTGTCCCGGTCGCCCGAGCTCGGGCGTGGGCGTGTTGCCGGCCAGGATGTTGACGCCGGGTGCGGTGACGTCGGGCTTGATCACGTCGGCCGAGGCCGGCAGGCCGACCGGGCCACGCGAGGAGAAGTCGGCCATGACCGACCCCTGGACCTCGACGGTGACGGCCTGGGTCATCGCCGCGGTGGCATCGTCACCGGCGGCGGCGATGTAGTCCTTGACGTCCTGGCCCAGTTCCGGCCCCACGTGGCTCGCCGGGACGTAGTGGTTGTCGGTCACGAACGACTGGTTCGGGACCGGGTTGAACAGGATCATCCCGGCGCCGCCGGCATCGGCGACGACCTTGGACTTCTCGATCCGGGCGTTGTTGCCACGTTCGCACAGCACGACCTTGCCGGTGACGTCGGCGTTGAACCCGCCGTCGGGGACCACGTAGGGATCCTCGGTGCCAGCGGGCAGGCACAGGGTGTTGCCCAGGGCCTCGGAGTCGACCAGCGGGGCCTCGTCCAGGCCCTCGGTGATGGACACGCCGTCGAAGGTGGTGCCGTCACCCAGGGTGACGGTGTTCTCGAAGCCGCGCGGTGTGGGTCGACGCGCCGACGGAGGTCAGCCACGGGACCGACGACGGGCTGCCGGTGGTCTGGCTGCCGGGGCCGTCGTTGCCGTTGGAGGTCGACACGTGCACGCCGGCGTCCGCGGCGAACAGGAAGGCGACCTCGTCGGGGCCGATGAGCGACGGCGTGGACGAGCCGATCGAGTAGTTGATCACGTCGACGCCGTCTGCGACCGCCTGGTCCACGGCGCCGGCGAGGTCGGAGCTGTAGCCGCCCAGCTCGCCGAGGCCCTTGTAGGCGATGATCGAGGCGCGTGGCGCGATGCCGCTGACGGTGCCGCGGTCGATGCCGAAGATCTCGGCGTGGACGTCGGCGTTGCCACCGGCGGTGCTGGCCGTGTGGGTGCCGTGGCCGTCGGCGTCACGAGCGGAGGCGTAGACCTCGTAGCCCTGCAGCGCGTTGTAGGTCGTGAGCATGTCCCGCGCGCCGAGCAGCTTGTCGTTGCAGTCGAACTCGAGGTCGTCGGCGTTGTGGTCCCCGGCCGAGGTGCCGTCGGGCAGCTCGGTCTGGCCGAAGTCGCAGGCGATGTCGTCGGCGATTCCGTCGGGACGCTCGTAGCTGCCGTCGTCGGCGAAGGAGTCGTGCTCGGGCCAGATGCCGGAGTCGATCACGCCGATGACGACGCCCTCGCCGTCGAAGCCGGTCTGCCACGCCTCGCCGCCGCCGTCGAGCCCGAGGAAGCTCGGGGAGACGTCGGTGGTCGGCTGCTGGAGCTCGTCGGCGACCACGGCCAGGACGCCCTTCTGGGAGCGCAGCGCGTCGGCCTCGTCGGCCGACAGCAGGGCCGCGAAGCCGTTCAGGGCCTTGGTGTAGCGCTGCAGGACCGTGGTGTCGCCGGTCGCGGTGCGCTGCACCTGCTCCTGTTCCCGCACGAGGCGGGCCTCGTAGCGCCGGGCTGCCCGGGACTCGAGGTCGACCTCGGTGCGCCGGGGTTGCTGGGACCGGGCGCGGGCGACCTCGAGCTGGTCGCCGGACGCGGCGCTGTCCATCGCGATGGTCGGCGGCGCGTCCATCAGGACGATCCAGGACGTCTCGGGCGGATCGGCGGCGGCGGGGTTGGTCGCCACGAGTGCGGCCACCAGTGCCGCCGTCGCGCTCGCGGCCATGAGCTTGTTGCGCATGAAGGCTCCGTGCGTGTCGGGGGGGCGGGGGGTCAACGGGAGTGGACCGCGGCCGCGAGGAGGTCGTGGCCGGGGGTCCAGGGATCCGGTGATGACGACGAGGCTAAGGAAGGTCGTGTCGGAGCGCTCGAACACGCCCGCTGGGTGCACACCCGGCCGACGACACGCCCGTCACCGGCCTCCTAGGCTCGTCATCGACGCCACCGACCCCCGTCCCCACCTGATCCAGGAGAGGCCAGACCATGCCGATCGCGACGCCAGAGACCTATCGCGCCATGCTCGACGCCGCCCAGGCCGGGCACTACGCGATGCCGGCGATCAACGTGACCTCCAGCTCCACGCTCAACGCGGCCCTGCAGGGCTTCGCGGCGGCGGAGTCGGACGGGATCATCCAGATCTCCACGGGTGGCGCCGAGTTCTTCGCGGGTCAGTCGGTCAAGCAGATGCCGGTGGGGGCGCGGGCCATGGCCGAGTGCGCCCACGTGCTCGCCGCGGAGTACCCGGTCAACATCGCGCTGCACACCGACCACTGCCAGCCCGACAAGGTCGACACCTTCATCCGGCCGGTGCTGGAGATGTCGCGTCAGCGCAAGGCCGAGGGGCTCGGGCCGCTGTTCCAGAGCCACATGCTCGACGCGTCGTCGATCCCGCTGGAGGACAACCTCGCCCTGGCCGACGACCTGCTGACCGAGTGCGCCGACCTGGACGTGGTCCTGGAGATCGAGATCGGGATCGTCGGTGGCGTGGAGGACACCGAGGACAACGAGGACGTCGATCGCGACAAGCTCTACACCAGCCCCGAGGACATGGTCCGCACCTCCGAGGTGCTGGGCACCTTCGACCGGGGGCGCTACCTGCTGGCGGCGGTGTTCGGCAACGTGCACGGGGTCTACAAGCCCGGTTCGGTCGAGCTGCGCCCGACCATCCTGCGTGACGGCCAGGCCGCCGTCGAGGAGGCCTACGGCGAGGACGCCCGGCACTACCTGGTGTTCCACGGTGGGTCGGGGTCCAGCCTCGAGGAGATCCACGAGACCCTCGGGTACGGCGTCATCAAGATGAACATCGACACCGACTGCCAGTACGCCTACGCGCGTCCGGTCGCCGGCCACATGTTCGCCAACTACGACGGCGTCCTGAAGGTCGACGGCGAGGTCGGTGACAAGAAGGTCTACGACCCCCGCGCGTGGTCGAGGAAGGCCGAGACCGGCATGGCCGACCGGGTGACGGCGGCCTGCGAGATGCTCAAGTCCACCGGCACCACCATCGGCCAGGGCTGAGCCCGAACCCCCCGGGTCGCGGCCCGAACGGGCCCCGTGACAGACGTCACGGTGGTGTCGTGACCGGCCACACTTCTCCCGTGCACCCCAGCCCGGCAGGATGGGGTCGTCGTCGAGCACGGAGTCGGGCATGGAGCGCGTCACGCAGGCCGTCGGATCCCGCGTCGTCACCGGGGCATCGCCCCGCGCGACCGACGTCGCCGTGTCGCTCCTGCCCGGTGGCGCCTACCTGCTCGCCCACCCGGTGCTGGGGGCCGTCGGGGCCATGGCCGTCGCCTCGGCCATCTCGCTGGGAGTCCTCCTCGGACGCCGCCGACGCGGCCGCTCGATCGGGGTGATCCTGCCCGCCACCGTGGCCTGGCTGGCACTGCGCACCGCCGCCGGGACGGTGACCGGGTCGGAGGCCGTCTACTTCGGATCCGGCCTGGCGGTCAGCGCGCTGGTGGCCCTCGCGGTCGGGGCGACCGCGTGGACCGCCACGCCGGCCGCTGCCCCCCTGATCCCCCTCGTGGCCCGCTACCGACACGTGCGGCCCGACCACCCCCTCCACCGGCGGGTGTCCGCCCAGGTCACCGCCGCATGGGCCGCCGCCGAACTCGTGGTCACCGCGTTGGAGGCCAACCACCTCCTGCACACCACGGGCAGCCAGTTCGTCGTCACCCGAACCGTCGTTGCGTGGCCCGCGATGGCCGGCGTCATCTTCGTCCTCGTCTTCTACCTCCGGGCCCGGCTGGACCCCCTCGAACACCACCTGGCCGCCACCAGCCAGGACGCACCCGCGTCGCCACATCCCCACCCCGGACCTCCCCGACACCCGGCGGGCGCCCCCGCCGGCGACCGCTGACCGCCGCCGCCGGTCACCACGACTGACCCGCGAGGTCGTGCGGACGGGGGCAGGTGACAGGCCGCCCGAGCCGAGGCAACGATGCACCTCGGTCTTATGGCCCTGTTACAGCCGCAGGCCATGCTCTCATCGCGGTGTCGGTCACGTCGGGCAGCTGCCGGACGTGAGCGCGACCGTGACTAGTGTTGAATCACGGCACAGGGGGTTTCGTGGACGTCCTCGAGGTCACCCTCGCAGGGACGGTGTCACTGCGTCGGAGTGACCGCGTCCTCGGGGACGAGGCGTTCGCCGGACGTCAGCTCCGGTTGGTGACGGCCATGATGGTCCTGGAGCGGGCGAATCCGGTCACGGTCGACGCCCTGGCCGCCCAACTCTGGCCGACGTCGCCCCCGCAGCAGTGGCGGGTGGCCGTGCGCAACCTCGTCAGCAAGCTGCGGCGTTCCTTGGTCGACCTCGGTCTCGAGCCCGAGGTCATCGTCGGCACGACCGGTGCCTACGAGGTCGACCTCCACGAGGTCGTCGTCGACGTCGAGGTCGCCGATCGACAGGCTGCGGCGGCCGACGAGCATCTCGCCGCCGGGCGCGTCATCGAGGCCAAGGACGCCGCCAACCGCGCCCGGGCGGTGCTGTCGCGACCGGTGCTTCCGCGGGTCTCCTCCGACTGGCTCGACGCCGTGCGTGACCGGACCGATCGGCGGCATCTCGACAGCCTGGTCGTGCTCGGGACCTGCCGCCGTCGCCTGGGCGAGCACGTCCAGGCGCGGTCGGTCCTGGCCCAAGCGGTCAAGCTTGCACCCTTGCGTGAGGACGCGTGGCGCGAGGTCATGCGCAACGAGTTGGACGCGGGCAACGCCGCCGAGGCCCTGCAGGCCTACGAGCGCTGCCGCCGATTGCTGGTCGACGAGCTCGGCGTGGACCCGTCGACCGAGACCCAGACGCTGCATGGCGAGATCCTCGGGACGATCCCGGTCCCACCACCGGCCTCGACCCCCGTGACGGCGTCAGGACCGGGCGCGGGCGCACCAGCCCCCCGGACAACGCCTTCACCGGCCGAGGAGTTGGAGCCCTACGTGGGCCTGCGGCCGTTCCGGCGCGGCGACGCCGACCGCTACTTCGGCCGGGATGAGGAGGTCCAGGCGCTCGTCGAGCAGGTCGGGCGTACGGGCATCGTGGCGGTCGTGGGCCCGTCGGGTGTCGGCAAGTCCTCGCTGGTGCGTGCCGGGCTGCTCCCGGCGCTCGAACACGGGGCGATCCCCGATTCCGACACGTGGCCGGCGACCGTCGTCCAACCGGGTTCCACGCCGATGAAGGCGATGTGGACAGCGCTGGCAGAGCTGTCGACCGGGCCACCGGACGGGCTCGACGGCCGTCTGCCACCTGGACCCGACGCCCTGCACGACCTGGTCAGCGAGGTCTTGCACGACCGACCGACCACGAGTCGCGTGCTGCTGGTGATCGACCAGCTCGAGGAGTTGTTCACCCTGGGCGGCGACGAGGACGCCGCGCCGCTGGTCGGCCACCTGGTGGCGGCCACCCGTCGCCTCGACAGCCGCCTCGCCGTGGTCGTCACCCTGCGGGCGGACTTCTACGGCCGGGCAGCAGCCGTGCCCGGGCTGGCCGACGTCCTCAATCGCTGCCAGTACCTGGTGGCGCCGCTGTCCGGCGAACAGGTCGAGGAGGTCGTGACCGGCCCAGCCAGGCTCGTCGGATGCAGCCTCGAGGCCGGCCTCCTCGCCCGGATCCTCACCGACGTGGCCGGCGAGCCAGGGTCGCTGCCCCTCCTGCAACACCTGCTGCACGAGCTGTGGCAGCAGCGCACCGACCGGGTCCTCACCCGTGGTGCCTACCACGACCTCGGCGGGGTCGCCGGGGCCCTTGCCAACCGGGCGGAGTCCGTGTACGCCGAGTTCGACCGGGCACAGCGGACCGTGGCCCGCCGGGTGCTCCTGCGTGCCGTGCAGCCCGCCGAGGACGGTGCTGACACCCGACGGCCCGTCCGGGACCGGGAGCTGGTCGGCCTGGGTGACGCCGACCTGCTCGAGTCGGTGGTCACGCCGATGGTCGACGCCCGGCTGCTGACGGCCGGCTCCGACCCGTCGAAGGACGAACGAGTCGTCGAGCTGGCCCACGAGGCCCTCGTCGACGGCTGGCCAAGGCTCCGGGCCTGGGTCGACGAGGGCCGGGGCTGGTTGCTGGACCACCGCAGGCTGGCCACCGCCGCCGTCGAGTGGGAACGCCACGGCCGCCACGACGACTGGCTGCTGGCGGGCCGGCCGCTGGACGAGGCCAATGGCCTGGTGCTGGCGAACGGCCGCGGCGAGGTCGACCTCCACCTGTCACCCACGGAACACGACCTCGTGGGCGCGTCCGTCGTCGCCAGGGAGCGCGATCGGGACGAGGAGGCCGCCCGGCTCGAGCACGAACGGGCGCTCGAACGCCGCTCCACCAACCGGGCACGCGCCCTCGTGGCGGTCGTGTCGGTCGTCGCGCTGGTGGCCGGCGGCCTGTGGTGGACCACCCGGCGGGAGGCACGGCTCGCGCGCGCTGGCGAACTCGCGACCGCCTCCCGATCGATCGTGGCCGACGATCCGGAGCTCGCCCTCCTGCTCGCACTCCAAGCCCATCGGCACCTGCTGTCCGACGACGACGCCGTCGCCAACGACGTCGCATCGGCCTTCCACGCGGCGCTGGCCCAGCACCGGCTGCTGACCCACCATCCCGACGTCGACGGGGTCCTGGCCCAGTGTCCGGACTGTGGGACCATCGCCACGGCCCGCAGCGAACCGGAGGACGACGGCACCTGGGCCGTGGACCTTCGCCGCCTCGACACCGGCGTCGTGGTGCGGACGCTGCACGGGCACGAGGGGCCGGTGCCGGTGTCGTCCGGGGCGTACGGTCCCGACGGGACGCTGCTGGCCGTGGCGTCGGGCGACGGCCTGGTGCACCGGTGGGACCCGGCCACGGGCCAGCAGGTCGGCCCGCCGCTGGACGGACGGACCGGGGACGGCCAGGGCGCCACCGTGACCGCACTCACCCACGACCCGACGAACCGCTACCTCGCGGCCACGGTCAGGCGGGGCCGACCACGAGGTCCAGTTGTGGGACGTGGAGACCGCGACGCACGTCGTGCTCGATGCCCCCGCGGTGCCTCGGGAGGAGGAAGGGGGCTCGTTCGTCCCGCCGAGTGTCTCGTTCGAACCCGATGGCAGCCGGCTCGCCGCCGTGTACCCCGACGAGGAGATGGTGCGGATCGTGCGGACCCGGGACGGGACCGACGTGGTGGCGCCGATCGAGTCCCCTGACGTGTACGACGTCGAATGGAGTCCGAACGGCCGCTGGATCGCGCTCAAGGGCCTGGAGCGTCTCCAGCTGCTGGACGCGTCGACGGGTGCCCTGGTGGGGACCCCGGTGGCCACCGGCGACGACGTGCCCGTCGCCTGGAACGCGTCGTCCACGCTGCTGGCCAGGGGGTGGGACCCGATCACCGTCCACGAGGTGGACAGCCATGGCAGGATCGCACCCGAGCCGTACGCCGTCCTCGGTGGACAGGCGCGGGGCTGCCAGCCGGGCTGGTTCGACGGTGACAGGTTGTGGACGGAGTGTGACGACGGGCTGAGCGCGTGGGACCTCGGCGCGCGCGCCGGCGACGAGGTGGCATGGCTCCCCGGCAGTGAGGCGGACTACCAGACCGGCATCGACTGGGCACCGGACGGCAGTGCGCTGGCCACGGCCGGGTCCGATGGCGAACTGGTGATCTGGGACACCAAGACGTGGGAGCCCGCCGAGGTGGTCGACGCCCACGGCGAGACGTGGTGGACCCCGCCATACGAGCTCGCGATCGACCTCGACTGGAGCCCGGACGGCGCGACGCTCGCCTCGGCCGGCCTGGACGACGTGGCGCTGTGGTCGACCCGGGACTGGAGCTCGACCGGACGCGTCGGGGGCGGCGGATGGTCGTCGGTGTCGTTCTCGTCGGACGGGGAGCACCTCGCCGTGCCCGACCAGTGGGACGTCCACGACGACCGGCGCCCCATCCTCGTGACCGACCGCACCGGGACGGTGGTGGCCTCCACGACGTTCGACGCCGCCCTGGGGCTCGAGTCCGTCCGGGTGCGACCGGACAGCACCCAGGTCGCGATCCCGTTGTACAGCCGGGACGGCGTCCACCCGGACCAGGGCGTCTACCTGTGGGACTGGACCACCGATGACGAACCCCACCGGATCATCACCGGCGACGCCCCGTCGTGGACCGTCGACTGGGACCGCGCGGGGACGCGCCTGCTGGTCGGTGGCGACGCCGAACACCTCGACATCCACCGCATCGCCCCGGCACCAGGCGCGGACGTGTCGTCGACCGCCACTGCCACGCTCGAAACGACCCTCGGGGAACTCGGCAACGCGCCCCAGGACGCCGTGTTCAGCCCGGATGGTCACCAGGTGGCCTCGTGTGGATGGGACGGCACGGCCAGGCTGTGGGACGTCGCGACCGGGCGCGAACTCCAGCGCCTGGCCAGCGATCCCGGCATCGGGGCCTGCCGGATCCGGTTCAGCCCCGACGGGACCATGGTCGCGCTGTCGGGTGCCGAGACCGACGTGCAGGTGCTGGCGCTGCGCGTCGATGCCCTGGCCGAGATCGCCGCCTCGAAGGTGACCCGTTCACTCACCACCCAGGAGTGCCGCGACCACCTCGATCTCGACACCTGTCCGACGTGACCGACAATCGCCGTGTGTGGGCCTCCAGCAGCCAGGCTCCACCCGCTTCGCGGCACGCGCACTTCGCGCCCACCGTTCGCGCGCCTGACCGCCTGGCAGACGCCCGTCGACACGCTTGGCGTCCAGGGCTCGGTCGCGTGCCTGCGCCGGGGTGGGCGCCTGGCTGCGATCTCGCCGATGGTGCCGGACCAGCTGGCACTGGACGAGGCCGGGATCACGGTCTGGTTCGTGGTGGTCGAACCCGACCACGCCGCTCGAATCGATCGCCGAGATGCTCGTTGCCGGAACCCTTCGGGTCGTGATCGGCGAGCAGCGCCCACTCCCGGGTGGCCCGCCCGGGAAACTCGTCGCGATCGTCTGACGGGCGACGGCGACCCCATTCGGTGGTGACGTTCGGCGCAGGACGGTGTCGACAACCCGGGTGCTACCGTCCCGAGGACCGCTGAGTCGCGTCGGCCGTCTCGGGCCGGACACGGATCGATCACGGAGCGGAAGGACGGTTCGCCATGGCCGCTCGGATCAGTGAGCTCGTGCTCGAGTGCCAAGACCCCGAGTCGCTCGCGACCTTCTGGTGCGACGTCCTGGACTTCGTCGTGCTCGACGAGGACCACGGCGCACTGGAGATCGGGCCACGCGAGGGCTTCGGTGGCCCGCAGCCGACGATCATCCTGTCCCCGACGGAGGAACCGGAGCCGGCGAAGTCCCGGTTGCACATCGACCTCAACGCGACCGACCGCGACCAGGACGCCGAACTGCAACGCCTGCTCGGACTCGGTGCCCGCCCCGCCGACGTCGGCCAGACCGGTGACGAGCAGTGGCACGTGCTCGCCGACCCCGAGGGCAACGAGTTCTGCCTCCTCAGGACACGGCTCGACCCCCTGTGAACCCGCGTCGCACGGGCGCCGCAGCGCACTCGCTCGCCGCCCACGGCGAGTCGGAGCCCCCGCCGAGTGGCAGGCGGACGGGTCCGTGAACGGGGCACCTCCCTCCGCCAGCAGCGTGGAGGATCGCGGGCCGCGGGTTGTTCGAGCCAGGGGCATCACCCCGGGCGAGTGCCGCGACGCGTCCCGTCCGTCCAGTCCCGCTCCTAGGGACACGCGCAGGGGACGTGCCCACACCGAGGGCAGCCGTCGGCGTAGCGGGTGGCGGCCTCGGCGAGGTCGACGCCGCACTGGTCGGCGAGGCTGACCAGCCAGGCCAGCACGTCGGAGAACTCGTGGCGCTGTTCCGCCGGGCCCTGGCGACGAATGGCGCGGGACAGCTCGCCGACCTCCTCCACGAACCACCCGAAGGTGGCGTCGAGGCCACGTTCCCGGTCGCGTTGGCCATAGGTGTCGCGGATGGTGGCCTGCAGGTCGGCGAGGTCCATGGCGATCTCCGTGACGTCGGTCCGCGGGGACTGCGGGCGATCCGGTCCACCTCGCACTGCGGCGGTCGGGACATCGGGTCGCGGACGGTGACATGCCGCGAGGCGCGCCCGGGTGGGCGCGCCTCGCGAGTGGTCGGGATGGGCGGATTCGAACCGCCGACCTCCTCGTCCCGAACGAGGCGCGCTAACCAAGCTGCGCTACATCCCGCCGTGTGTGCCCTCGTCGGGAACGGATGAACCACGACCCGGCAGGGCCGGGCGGGCTCGGTGAGAGCGGTCGTCAGCGTACCGACGGTCCCGAGGGCACGCGAACCTGCGACCGGCAGCCGGAAGCCGCCACCCGGGCGGCTCCGGCCGGGCTCAGGGCAGCAGGGTCAGCAGCGTCGCCTCGGGGCGACACGCGAACCGGATGGGCGCGTACCGGGAGGTGCCCAGCCCGGCCGAGACGTGCAACGGCACGCCCCGGTGCGTCGAGGCGCCCCGGGCCTGGTCCAGCGGCAGGTCGCAGTTGTCGACCAGTGCCCCGACGCCCGGCATGCGGACCTGGCCACCGTGGGTGTGTCCGGCCATGACCAGGTCGCACCCCACGTCGGCCAGGAGGTCGAGCGCCTCCAGGTAGGGCGCGTGCACGAGGCCGAGGTGCAGCGTCGGCGACCCGACGCCGGGTTCGTCGGGGGGACGCAGCGTGTCGGTCGTGGGCATCGGCCGGCCGGGCAGGTGGGGATCGTGGATCGCCGACACCGCGACGGGACCGGCCGGTGTGGCGATGGTGGTGGCCTCGTCGTCGAGCACCGACCAGCCCGAGCGATCCAGCCCCGCGACGAGTTGGTCGGTGTCCAGCCGGTGCCCCCGCGGGGACTCCTCGCGGCTGGGACCGGTGAAGTAGCGGAACGGGTTGCGGGGTGTGGGCGCCCAGTAGTCGTTGCTGCCGAGCACGGCCAGTCCGGGCCGGCCGTCCGCGGTCAGCGGGGCCAGCGAGGCCACCACCTGTTGTTCCATCCGGACGTCGCCGAGCAGGTCGCCGGTGGCCACCACGAGGTCGTAGGGCTCCTCGGCGAGCCCCGCGAGGAAGTCGTCCATGCGACCGTGGCGTCGGGACAGGTGCAGGTCGGACAGGTGCAGGACGCGCATCGGCGGAGTGCCGGCGGCCAGCACCCCGGGCAGGTGGAGGTGCTGCAGGCGGTACCAGCGGGCCTCCAGCCAGGCATAGGCGAGCATGGCCGTGCCGGCCGACGTCGTGACGGCGGCCGCGCGGGCAGGGGTCCGGGTGTCCATGTCAGCCACCGTCCGCGGGTGTCGCTGCCTCGCCACCGCCGCCACCGCCGCCACCACCGTTGCCGCCTCCCCCGCCGTTGCCGCCGCCCCCGCTGTTGCTGCTGCCGTTGCCGCCGCCCCCGCCGCGGCCTCCCGTGGGAGTGGGGCTGGGTGCGGGCGCGGCAGGCGTCGGTGTGGGCTCGGACGTGGCCGTGGTCGTCGGGTCGGGCTCCGTGGGCTGCGGATCGGGGTCGGCATCCGGTTCGGGTTCCGGCTCCGGTTCGGGCTCGGGCTCGGGCTCGGGGGGTGGCGGTGGCGCGACGTAGTTGCCGACCTCGATGTTGACCGTGTTGCCCGGGCTGAGCCGCGCGCTGCCGGCCGGCTGCTGGCGCAGGACGACGCCCCCCAGGCTCGGGTCGTCGACGGTCCCGGTGAAGGTCCCGACGGCGTAGCCCGCCGCCTCGAGGCGGTCCGTCGCGGCGCTGGCCGACAGGCCGACCACGTCCGGGATCCGGGGGAACGGCCCCTCGCCGTCGGAGATCTCGGCGGTCACGAAGTTGCCCACGTCGACGTCGGCGCCCGCGGCAGGCTGCTGGCCCACGATCGTGCCGGCTGGCCGCCAGTCGCTGACGCTGTCCTCGCGCAACTGCAGGCCGGCCTCCTCGACCCGGTCACGGGCCTCGTCCAGCGAGCCGGCGGCCACCAGGTCGGGCATCGTGGTGGTCGGGATCGGCGGTGGCTCGGGGAACTCCTCGGGCTCGAAGGGCTCCATGACCCGGACCATGTAGTCGGCCCACATCGGCGCCGGGATGGTCCCGCCCTGGACGACCTCGTACGACGAGCCACCGATCGTGACGTCGGTCATGACCTTGGTGACGGCCGGGCACTGTCGGTCGGGCAGGTCGTCGTCACTGCCGTCGTGGCTCTCCGGGCACGCCTCGACCGCGTCGGCGATCGTGTCGAAGTAGCGGATGCCGTTGGCGTATCCCATCCAGGCCGCCGAGGCGTAGCGCGTGGTGAAGCCCAGGAACCACGCATCGCGCGAGCTGTTCGTGGTCCCGGTCTTGCCGCGCACGGGATGGTCCATCCGCTCGCCGACCACGGGCGCGGTGCCGCCCGCGCTGACCGGTCCGGCCATGACGTCGACGACCCGGTCGACCACGATCTGGTCCACGACGCGCTCGCAGGCGTCCTGGTGCTCGTAGAGCACCTCCCCGTTGCGGTCCTCGATGCGCTCGATGACGTAGGGGGCGCAGTACTCACCCCGGTTGGCCAGGGTCGCGTAGGCCGAGGCCATCTCCAGCGGGGTCGCGTCGTAACCACCGAGGCCGACCGAGCACGCCAGGTTGGCCATCCCGCCCAGCGCCGGGTTGCGCTCGAGCTCACGGGCCCATTCCCGCAGGCCCAGGCGTTGGGCCATGTCGCCCACCACCGGCGGCGTGACCAGTCCGGTGAGGCGGGCGTGGTAGACGTTGACCGACGACTGGAGCGCGGTGTACATGTCGCGCAGGCCACCCTTGGAGGTGTTGGCCGGGGTGTAGTACCCGGTCTCGTCCTGGTCGTCCGGGCACTCCTCGATCGGGTCGCCGCCCTGCTCCTCGGCGTCGTCGGAGTCCAGCATGAAGCCGGGGGAGTAGCCGGTCTCGATCGCGGCGGCCTGCACGAACGGCTTGAACGACGAGCCGGGCTGGCGGGCGGTCCCGCCGCCGGCGGGGACCAGCGGGTTGACCTGCGTCTGGTCGCACACCAGTTCGCCGTCGTCGCCACGCCCGGCGAAGTCGTCGTCGGACGGGTCGCCGGGGTTGCCGAGGCAGGTGCCCCACTCGTAGGGCCCGAGGGCCATGGTGCGCACGGCGCCCGACCCGGGCTCGATGGTGATCAGGCCGGCCATCGGTTCGGTCGCCACCTCCTCGCGGGTCGGGTCGTCGTCGGTGAGGTAGTCGGTGATGGTCTCCTGGGCCATCGCCTGGAGCTTGGGGTCCAGGGTGGTGGTGATGCGCAGGCCGCCCTGGAAGACGCGACTGGTGCGCTCGTCGGTGTCCCCGCCCAGCATCCGCAGCAACTGGACCTGGTCCTGGCCCAGCGTCTCGGCCGTGTCCTGATCGGTCAGCAGCTCGGTGACCCAGTTGGTCCAGAACGGGTTGGTCGGATCGGCCGACACCGAGGGCTCCACCCCGAGTCCACTGTCGCGCGCCAGGTCGCGTTGGCGCGTGGAGATGAAGCCTTCCTCGGCCATCTGCCCCAGCACGATGTTGCGTCGGGTCTCGGCGTTGCCGGGGTTCTCGATCGGGTTGTTGGCACCGGGCGCACGGATCGTGCCGGCCAGCGTGGCGGCCTCGGCGACGGTCAGGTCGGCGAGGTCCTTGGAGAAGTAGCGTTCGGCCGCTGTGGACACGCCCCACGCGCCGGAGCCGAAGTAGGCCGTGTTGAGGTAGGCCTCGAGGATCTGCTCCTTGGACATCTGCTGTTCGAGCTGGACCGCCCAGGTGGCCTCCTGGATCTTGCGGTCCAGGGTCTCGGCGGTGGCGTCGTCGGACTGGTAGGCGTAGGCGATCTTGATGTACTGCTGGGTGATGGTGGACCCGCCGCCCACGATCGCCCCGGCGGCGACGTTGGAGACCGCCGAACGGATGATGGCCTCGGAGTTCACACCGTTGTGGGTCCAGAACTCGGCGTCCTCGGTGGCCACCACGGCGTCGACCATGACGTCGGGGATGTCGGCGAAGGCCACCGGCTCGCGGTTCTCACGGAAGTTGATCTCGTCGAGGACACGACCGTCGGAGGCATAGATGAAGGAGTTCTCGGGCGGGTCCGTCAACTCCGGCAGCGGCGCGACGTCCAGGAAGTCGTCGGTGAAGGTGTCCATGGTGTCGGAGGCCAGGGTCAACCCGGGCAGCGCCAGCGACGACACCAGCAGCGCCGTCATGACGATGATCGCCACGATCAGCACGAGCCGCTCGATGATCGCGCGGGTGCGGCTGGCGGTGGTCATGGCGGTCGGGCTCCGACGAGACGATCGTGCAGGACGGGCGGTGGGCGGACGACGGCGACACGTCGATGACGACACGTCGACGAGGGCAGGTCACGGCGCGGTGACGTCGCGTGGGCCCGGACGTGCCCACAGGCTACCGGCGGGGAGGACGTGGACCGTGGCGCCGACGGTGGTCGTTGGGGAGCGCGGGCAGGAGGTGGAAACACATGAAAAAGAGTGAAACGTGTTTCGATGTTTCGACGATGTTGCGGCAATGGCTCGAAAGGGCCATGCAGTGGGGAGGCCTGACCCCCTAGCGTGATGGTTGGTCGTGCAACGACCCAGCGTGATGTCCCCATCCGGTCGCCGGGGGGCCGCGACTGTGCCTCGTCGGCGACCATCGCAGGAGAGGCTGACCGTGGAGTCATGGGCTGATGCAGCACGTTGTCGGGGGATGGATCCAGAAGCGTTCTTCGGACGAAACCTGACCGAGGCGAAGGACGCCATCAAGACGTGTGAACGCTGCGAGGTCCGGACCCAGTGTCTCGACTACGCCATCGAGGAGGGCATCGAGATCGGTGTCTGGGGCGGGCTGACGGAGCGACAACGCCGCGCCCACGTGCGACGCCTCGCCGGCTGAGCACTTCGCAACGCTGACATCGGGCCGGACCCCTCGGGGTCCGGCCCGGCGTGGTTGGGGCGGTCAGTCCGTCACAGGTAGCCCTGGACGTTCGTACTGGGATCATCGCTGGGGTCGCGCCCGTCGGGTCCGGGTGGCGAGGTCGACTCGCGGACGTCGGCCGGGGCCTCGTCGAAGGTGCGGCCCCCGAAGCGATCGCCGATCGTGTCGTCGAGGCTGGCGGCCGTCCGCGCCACCACCGCCACGGCGGCCTGCAGTTCCGGGGCGTCCAGCGCCGTCCCGAGCAGTGTGTGACGCAGCCACACCGCGCGGTTGTCCTCGTCGTAGGACAGCGACCCGAACCCGAGCCGGTGGTTGGTGATCACCAGGAACCGGGCCAGGTCCGGGCTGAGGTCGAGGTCGATGTTGGTCACGGAATGGACGCTGACGGCCAGCCCGACCGGGGTCGGCCCCACCGTCACGAACACGCGCGCGCCGTCATGGGTGAACGAGAAGTTCCCGAAGCTGTCCACCTCGTAGCTGGACAGCATCGCCCGCAGGAGCCCGCCGACGTGGGTCCGGAGGTCCTCGGCGTCGACGAAGATGCCGGTGCGCCGGGGCGGTGGCCGCTTGGGACCGCCGGCCACGGTCACCGCATGTCGCGGGCCCTCCCCGTCCCCGGCCTCGGGGTCCGACCCGCCGTCGACGGGCTCGTCGTGTGACTCGTCCCGGGACGTGCCGGGGGAGGTGTCTGGCGAGGTGTCTGGCGAGGTGTCTGACGAGGTGTCTGACGAGGTGTCTGGGGACGGCTCGGGGGACGGCTCGGGGTCGTCGGAGGTGGACATGTCGGCCTCGTGTTCGGTGGGTCGGGAGTCGGGGGCGTGTCGGGGGCTGGTGGGCGGCGTGTCGGGGCGGGCTGGCGGTCCGGGTCGCGTGGTCGCTCGCCGGGAGGCGCGTCGTGGCCAGTCGGGTCAGCCGGGGGGCGACGGCACCGCACCCAGCAGGTGGTCGGCGATCGCGGCCAGTCCCTCCAGGTCGTGCACGTCGCCGGATCGGCGCGGCACCTCGACCAGGTGCGGGACGTCGCGGTGGACCAGGGCGGCAGCGACGTCGCGACGCTCGCGCCGGGCGATGATGCCCGTCCTGGCCGCCAGGCGCAGTGCGTCGGCGAGCGCCGCGCGGACCTCGGGCGGCCCGGATTCGTCGCCGGGTCGGTCGAGCCGGGTGGCGGCGTCCATGAGCTGTTCGGGGTCCCGGCCACCCGACATCGGGGTGTGCAGGCGGTTGACCACCACGCCGGCCAGGGCGAGGCCCTCCTGTTCGAGTCGGTCGACGAAGAAGCGGGCCTCGCGCAAGGGCGGCGGCTGCGGGGAGGCCACCACGACGAACTGCGAGGTCGGGCGCCGAAGCAGCGCGAGCACCTCCTCTGCGCGTTCCTTGAAGCCGTCGTACATCCCGTCGAAGGCCCGGAAGAAGTCCGCGATGTCGTCGAGCACCTCCATGCCGGTGACCCGGCCCGCCACCCGCATGAAGGCGGTGGCCCCGACCCCGACCGCGCGCAGGTAGCCCTTGCCGGCCGACACCGCGGGCTGCAGCAGCAACCGCAACAGCCGCCCCTCCAGGAACGACGTCATGCGCCGGGGGGCGTCCAGGAAGTCCAGGGCGTTGCGGGTCGGTGGCGTGTCCACCACGATCAGGTCCCAGGTCCCGCGGTCGTGGAGTTCGTGGAGCTTCTCCATCGCCATGTACTCCTGGGTGCCCGACAGGGTCGACGACAGGGTCCGGTAGATGCGGTTGGCCCGGATCGCCTCGGCGCGGTCCGGGCTGGTGGCCTGGCGCTCCACGAGCCCGTCGAAGGTGGTCTGCATGTCCAGCATCATGGCGTCGAGGTGCCCGCCGGGCCGGTCGTCGCCCGGGGTCGCCGATGCCGGCACGTCGTCGAGCGGGACCGACTGGGGTTCGCCGGCAAGGTCGTCGAGCCCGAGGGCCTGGGCCAGGCGCCGGGCCGGGTCGATGGTGATGACCAGCGCGGTGCGACCCCGACGGGCCGCGGCCAGGCCGAGTGCGGCCGCCGTGGTGGTCTTGCCCACCCCTCCGGCGCCGGTCGTGACCAGGATGTGGGCCCGGTCCACGGCGGTGGCCAGCGACCCCGGGTCGGTGACGGCCGCCGTCACGACCCCACCTCGGTCGTCGTCGGGCCGATGACGTCGGCGCGGTCCTCGGCGCGGAGCAGGTCGTCGACCAGGTCCGTCGTGTCGAGGCCGTGTGGTCCCTCGGCGCCGACCTGGCGGGCCAGCGTGTCGGCCAGCACCTGCAGGGCCGACACGTCCATCGCGTCGGTGGCCAGGTCCGGCAGCACCAGCACGGGGGTGTCGTGTCCCCGTCGCAGCCGCGCGACCGCGCGTCGCTGGCGTGCCAGGAGGTCCCCGTGGTCGACCACCAGGTCGACCAGCCCGCCGAGCTGGGCCGCGTCCAGCTCCAGGCCCGCACTCGCCGCGGTCGCGCGGAGTCGTTTCCCGGCCCGTCCGCCCAGCTGGGCCGTGGCCGCGTCGTCGATCGCGGGCAGCACCACCTGGTTGGCGACCACGGCGCCCGTGCGGATGTCGGCGGCGGCCAGTGCGGCCACGCCCTCGACGGCCTCGGTGACCGGCATCTCCTCGGGGAGGGTGACCAGCACCGCGCGGGTCCGGGCAGGGTCGGTCAGCATGGTCTCGATCTGGCCGGCCTGCCGCCGGATCGGCCCGACCCGCACGATCTCGGTCACGGCCGCGGGGGACTGCAGGAACGGCAGGATGCGGCCGGTCGGGGGGGCGTCGACGATGATGGTGTCGAACTGGCGACGCCCGTCCCGTCGACGTCGGGCCTCGATCTCGTAGACCTTGCCGATCAGCAACAGGTCTCGCAGGCCGGGCGCCGCCGTCGTCACGAAGTCCAGGGCGTTCGAGCGCTCCATCATCCACTGGACCCGCTTGAGGCCGTAGAAGAGTTCGAGGTACTCGTAGACGGACTCGGACGGGTCCAGGGCCACGCCCCACAGCCCGGGGCGGAACTCGCGCTCCCGGTAGTCCCACGGGGGAGTCGCCAGGGCCCGCGACAGGCTGTGGCGACCCTCCACCTCGACCACCAGCGTGTCGCGGCCGGAATCGGCTGCCGCCAGGCCCAGCGCGGCCACGGTGGTGGTCTTGCCGACGCCTCCCTTGCCCGTCACCAGCAGCACATTGGCCCCGAACAGCTCGTCGTGGCCGGCCAGTCGGCGCCACGGCGTGCCGGCAGCCGCCTGGGACGGGTCTGCTCCCTGGTCCTGTCGAGCGCCCATCGACTCCTCCGGCCCCGGCGACTGCGCGGTCGAGGCTACGGCCTGGTCGCCCCGGCGCCGTGTCCGTCGGCCCCGCCCCCGGCACCGACCGCCCTCATCGGTGCCGGGCCCGCAACGGGCATGGATATCCTGCCGTCATGCCCACCCTCCTGCCTGCCAGGCGCTCACGCCTGCCCGCTGACCGCCGCGCGTCGCGCGTCGGCCGCCCCGGTGCGGACGGTGGTGACGCCCGGCCCGCGGTCGGCCCCGATCGGGTGACCCGCTTGATCCTGCTGGTCGTGGTGGTCGTCGGCCTGCTGGCCGCCGTTGCCGGCGGCACCGCGGCGTCGGCGACCGAGGCCGACACCGACCCCGTCGTGGAGGTGCTCCCGGTGACGGGGCTGTTGGACCCTCCCGTCGCCGGTGCGATCGAGGACCTGCTGGCCGAGGCCGATGCCAGCGGCGCCGAACTGGTCGTGCTCCAGGTGTCGGGCCCCGGTGGGGTGTCGGTCGACACGCGTGGGCTCGTCGACGCCGTCGACGCCGCCGAGGTCCCCGTCGCCGTGCTGGTGGCCCCCCAGGCCGGCATCGAGGCCACCGCCGGGGGTGCGTGGGCGGCCCTGTGGGCCGTTGCCGACGTGCGCGCGGTCGCCGAGGTCGGCACCGTCGGACCCGTGGTGCCCGTGGACCTGGCCGGGTCCGACGACGATGCCGTGGCCGATGACGTGCTGGCCCGGTTGGGTCCGCAGGGACAGGACCTGCGCACCCAGGCCCTGACGGCTGCCGAGCTCGAGGAGCGCGGCCTGGTCGACGTCAACGCCCCGGACGTGGCCACCCTGCTGGCCGACCTCGACGGTCGTGACCTCGGCGACGGGCGGACCCTGGCCCTGCCACTCGACGACCTCCAGCCCCGTCTCCACTCGCTGGGAATGCTGGCGCGAATGCTGCACGCGGCCGCGACCCCGGCGTTCATCTACCTGTTGCTGGTCATCGGGTTGAGCCTGCTGGCCTTCGAGCTGTTCCAGCCCGGCTTCGGCGTGGCGGGGTTCGCGGGCGTGGTGATGCTGCCCTTCGCGGTGTTCGGGCTGACCGTGCTGCCCGTGGCCTGGTGGGCCCTGGCCCTGGTGCTGGTGGGGCTCGCCCTGTACGTGCTCGACACCGCGCTGGCCGGACTGGGGGTGGCCACGGCTGCGGCCACGGCCGCCTTCGGGGTCGGCTCGTGGTTCCTGTTCGGGTCGGGGGCGCTGCGCAACCCCGGCTGGGTGGCCGTCGCCACCACCGTGCTGGCCGCAGCGTTCTGGGTCGTCGTCATGACCACCATCCTGCGCGCCCAGGCGGGGCCGGAGGGCATCGAGCTGGACGAACTGGTCGGTCGACCCGGGATCGTGCGCAGCGTCCTCAACCCCGAGGGCCACGTCTACATCGACGAGGCGTTGTGGCGGGCGAGGATCGAGGACGGCCGACTCAAGGTCGGCAGCGCCGTGCAGGTCACGGCGGTCGACGGCGCGGTGCTGGTCGTCGAGCCCTTCGATGCCGACCGGTCCCGAGCCGCCGCGGGCGTTGCCCCGGGGGTCGCCGACACCCACACTGGGTCGGACACCGATGATCCCTCGTCGCGTGGCGACGGACCCGCCGAGGTCCGCTGACCGGCCGCCACGCCCTGCGACGTTCCCGTCGACCCGACCACCCCGATCCACCCGAGGAGCCGCCATGACCACCTGGGAGTACGCCACCGCACCCCTGATCAGCCATGCCCTGCAGCAGATCCTGAACCAGTGGGGCTCGCAGGGCTGGGAACTGGTCCAGGTCGTGGACAACGTCGCCTACTTCAAGCGGCCCGTCGCGGCCGACGGGGACGCCTGATGTCGGCGCTCCAACGACTGGCCGACCTCGGCGAGGAACTGCCGCCAGTGCCCGAGCCGGCGGCCGCCTACGTGCCGGTCGCGACCACCGACGCGCTGGTGTTCACGGCCGGCCAGTTGCCCATCGTCGACGGCTCCCTGGCGATGACGGGCAAGGTCGGCGAGGACGTCGAGCTCGACGAGGCCGTGGACCTGGCCCGCCGGGCGGCGCTCAACGTGCTGGCCGTCGCGGCCAGCGTGGCCGACGGCGACCTCGACCGCATCCGCGTGGTCAAGCTGACGGTGTTCGTCGCCTGCGCACCCGACTTCACCAGCCAGCACCTGGTCGCCAACGGCGCCAGCGACCTGGTCGGCGAGGTCTTGGGCGAGCACGGCGTGCACGCCCGATCGGCGGTCGGCGTGGCGTCCCTGCCACTGGACGCCCCGGTCGAGGTCGAGGCGGTGCTCGAGGTGGTGGGGGCGTGACCGGCGGGGCCCAGCCCCGCCCGACCCGCCATCCCGTGGCCTCCGCCACGGTCGCCGTCGTGCGCGATGCGCCCCCGCCGGAGGACCTCGACGAGGACCTCGACGAGGACCATCCCGGCCTCGGTGGGCTGGAGGTGCTGCTCCAGGAACGCGCGCTGGCCAGTGACTTCGTCGGTGGTGCGTGGGTGTTCCCCGGCGGCAAGGTCGACGCCCAGGACGCCGACGTGGCCAGCGACCACCTCGGCCCGGTGGACCTCGCCGCGGTCCACGCCATGGTCGGCGACGGGGTGGGGACGGCGGGCAGGGGCGACACCCTCGCCCTGCTGGTGGCCGCGATCCGGGAGACCTTCGAGGAGGCGGGCGTGCTGCTGGCGCGTCACGACGACGGCCCCGTCACGGCCGACGACCTCGCCAGCGAGCCCTACCGCGCCACGCGGGCCGCACTGGCCGAGCGTGGACGGCACCACGACTGGCGACCCTTCCTCGCCGAGCAGGACCTCGTCCTGGACCTCGCGGCACTGCGCCCACTGGCGTGGTTCGTCACCCCGCACGGAGTCCACCGTCGTTTCACCACGCGCTTCTTCGTGGCGGCCCTGCCCCCCGGCCAGGCCGACCACGCCGGCCACGACGCGGTCGAGATGACGGGGACCGCCTGGGTCCGGCCCGACGACGCGCTGGCGGCCGCGGCCGCGGGCACCCGCCAGGTGATCTACCCGACCCGCCACGTGCTGGCCTCGCTGGCCGACCTCGACGACGTCGCGGCGGTCACCGCCCGGGCGGACGCCGGGGGCTTCGACCTGCGGCCGGTCCTGCCCCTGGTGCGCGACCTCGATGGCACCATGGGCGTCCAGCATCCCGACGGCGACCCGGTGGAGACGGTGTGACGGACGCCGCGCTGCCACGATCGGGCTTGGCCCTGCGGGGCGTGACCCCGGCATCCTCGACCACACGGAGGCCGGCATGACCGCCCGTCCCGACCGAGCCCACGACGCCATGGCGGGCCTGCCACCCCGAGACCCACGCCAGGACGGGGACGTGCCCCCGTTCGGGACGCTGCCGCAGGTCGCGCGGCTGGACGAGGTCACGATCCGGGTGCTGGCCGACAATGCCTCCCCGATGACCCTGGACGGCACCAACACCTACGTCGTGGCGCCCCCGGGGGCCGGCGTGGCGCTGGTCGTGGACCCCGGCCCCGACGACGACGAACACCTCGCGGCGGTGACGTCGGTGCTCGACGAGGTCGACGCCCGCCCGGTGGCGGTGGTCGCGACCCATCGCCATGTCGACCACGCCGCCGCGGTCGTGCCGTGGGCGCGCCACTTCGGTTGTCCCGCACGCGCCGCCGATCCCGCGGTCGCCGACACCGGGCACCGCCTGGCCGACGGGGACCGGCTGGACCTCCCGGGCCTGCGGGTCGACGTCGTCGCGACGCCCGGCCACACCAGCGACCACCTGTCCCTGCGGACCGGTGTCGGGGCGTTGCTGACCGGCGACCACCTGCTGGGCCGGGGCACGACGGTGGTCAGCCATCCCGACGGGGACCTCGCGGCGTACCTGTCGAGCCTGCAGCGGGTGGTCGCCACCCGGGCACGGGCGTTGTATCCGGGTCACGGGCCGATCATGGCCGACGATCCCATGGCGGTCGTGCACTTCCACCTGGCGCACCGCGAGTACCGACTTGACCAGGTGCTGGCCGCGCTGTCGGACGGTCCACGACACGTGGACGAGCTCGTCGCGACCATCTACGCCGACCACGACCCAGCGGTGTGGCCGGCTGCCGCCGCCTCGACCCGTGCGGCCCTGGTGCTCCTCGAGCAGCGAGGCCGGGTGCGACGTGACGGCGACCTGGCACGGCGACTGGGCTGAGCCGGCCCGACGATGGGCCGGGTCGTGGGGCTCAGTCGCCGCGCGTGATCCCGGCGGTCTTGAGCACCCGGGCCGGAACACCCAGTTCGCGCCAGGCGGCGTAGGAGATGCCCTTGCGCTCGGAGTAGCTCGACGCGACGTCGACGAACCCCGGCTCGAGGTCGTCGATCGACTCCCGCGACTCCTCGTGGGCCAGGCGCTCCTCGTCGTCCATGCGCTGCTGGATGAGCTCCAGTCGTGCCTGTGGGTCGTCCTCGTCCTCGATCGCCTGCTGGGTCGCAGCGATGCGATCGCGCAGCTTCTTCGGCGTGACCTGTGGCCCGCGACGACGTCCACGCTCCAGCGCGTCGAGGTAGTTCCGGACGGCACGAGACTCTCGTCGTCCCTGTGCCATCGCATCCTTCTGTGCCTGTGACATGGCAGCCATTGCAGCTCCTCCAGCGATCCGCCCTGTGGTTGTCCACGAATGATAGTTGCATCGGAAACAGAAGGCAAATCCGACCGAACCGCGTCGCCCATTGGGAGCCGGAAGCTCGTCCGATCCTGCGCCACGGACGATTTGGCCGGATCGACCACAAACTCCATGTCGGGGTCGTCGGTGCTGCACCGGGCCCAGACGCTGGGTCGGGACGGGCCGGAGGAGTATCCTCGAACCAGGCAATGGCGCCTGAACCGCGGGGCAACGACAGCCGTCGCGATCCCGCACCCCGTTCCACCTGCGTGGTCAATGGCGACGACGCAGCGGCGACCCCGGTCCGTACCGGGGTGGCGCGCACGGGTGGCGGTCTCCTGGCACGACCATGGTCCATGGTCGTGGCCCCGGTGATGCTGCCGTCGTGCCGGGCGGGGAGACCCGTCCCGGCACACAACGACGTGTGTCGCTGCCGCACACGACGAGGTGTGCACCAGGAGAGTCCCGTGACGTTCCAACTCCCACCTGCACGATCGGTGGCGGTGAACCCGACCCAGGAGCAGATGCGTTCCTGGGCGCTGGAGCACCTGCCACGCTGCACCGAGACCATCCACGGAAACATCGCCTACCAGGCCCGCATCACGTCCCGCCAGGGGCCGTCGACCTTCTTCGTGTCCGACGAACCCACCGGCAAGCCCACCATCTCGCGCGCCGAGGCCGCCACCTGGGCCGCGCGCCAGGACGAGCACGTCGCCGACCTGGACATGATCCTCATCGAGGGTTGGATCGGCCCGGATCCGGACGTCCGGACCGGCGCCCAGCTGTACATGGACCGGCGCAATGCCAACATCCCGGCCATGCAACAGCAACTCTACTTCCCGCCCGATGATGACCATGTGGCCGAGTTCACGGTGATCTACACCCCACATCTGGTTCCCGAGGGCATGCCAAATGGCTGCCTGATCATCGTGGACCTCGACAACTGGGTGACTCGCGTGTTCGGGTCGGACTACTTCGGTGAGTCGAAGATGGGCGGGCTGCGGATGTGGAACAAGCTCGTCCACGACCGCGGTGGACTGGCAATGCACTCCGGCGCCAAGGTCTTCCCGGCCGACGCCAGTGCCGACGGCGAGGAACGCCTGGCGCTGATCATCGGGTTGTCGGGGACCGGCAAGACCACGACGACGTTCCGCGAGGTGCTCGGGTCCGAGCCGGTCCAGGACGACTTCATCGGCCTGATGCCCGGCGGCACGGTGCACGCCACCGAGAACGGGTGCTTCGCCAAGACCTTCGGGCTCGACCCCCGGGCCGAGCCCGCCATCCACGGCGGCGCCACGTCGCCGGAGGCCTGGCTGGAGTCGACGGTGGTGGACCCGGACACGGGCGAGGTCGACTTCCTCGACGGGTCGGTCACCCGCAACGGGCGTGTGACGTTCTCGCTGGACATGATCCGGCACCGGGACCCGCGTGACCTCCCGCCGGCGCACTGGCTGTTCATCCTCAACCGCACCGAGGACATCATCCCGGCCGTGGCCCGGCTCGCGCCGGACCAGGCGGCCCGCTACTTCATGCTCGGCGAGACCAAGGGGACCTCGGCCGGTGGAGCGTCGGAGGCCGGCCGGAAGCTGCGCGTGCCGGGGACCAACCCGTTCTGGTTCGAGGAGGATTCGTCGCAGGGCAACCGCCTGCTCGAACTGCTCGAGACCACCGACCTCGAGGTGTTCCTGTTCAACACCGGTCGCGTCGGTGGCGGCGAGGACGTCGCGGGCTCGCGCAAGGTCGAGATCCGCCACTCGGCAGCCGTGCAGGAGGGCATCGTCGGTGGAACGATCACCTGGGAGGTGGACCCGGACTTCGGCTACGAGGTCGCGACCAGCCTTCCCGGCGTCGACGACGAGCTGTGTCGTCCGCGGCTGCTCTACCAACGCCAGGGACGCCTCGACGAGTACCAACGGGTGGTCGAGTCGCTCATCGCCGAGCGCGAGGCCTACCTCGAGGGCTTCTCGTCGCTGGACCCGCGGATCCGCAAGTTCGCCTCCACGCGAGCCGCCTGATCCCGTGACGGTGACGCGGCCGGGACGTCCGGGGACGTCCCGGCCGGGGTCACTCGCCAGTGGTCGCCCCCGCCGGTCGCCACGACCCCGTGGCCCGTGGACAACGGGTCGATCGTGGTCCCGGTCAGGCCCAGGACGGCCGCTTCGTTGGTGGGGCTGTGGCCGATGACCAGCGCCCGCTGGCCGTCGGCCAGGCGGTCGGCCACGTCGCGCAGGGCGGCGCCGAGGGCGGCGACCTCGGCATCGACGAAGTCCGGGTCGGCGTCGCGCAGGGCGTCGAGGTGACCCGACCCCGCGGACTGGTAGGCGGCACGCCAGCGATCCTCGTCGCCGGAGCGCATGCCCGTGACGACGACCACGCCACCGGGTACCGACAGTCCGCCCCCGGCGATGATGCAGGCCGCGGCCTGGGTGGCCCGCTGCGCCCCCGTGGACACCACCAGTGCGTAGTCGGTGCCCCGTGCGTTTCGACCCAGCGCCAGGGCGTGCTCGATCCCGTCCGCGGACAGCACGTCACCGTCGTTGTCGGTGTGGCGTCGGACCTCGATGGTCATGGCCATGACTGCTCCGTCGTGGGGGCCGCCGTCCACGCGAGGCCCGTCCCGACCTGGGCCCGGGCGCGTGTTCGGGTGACCGGGACCGGCGTCACGCGCACTCGGACTCGCCGAGGATCACGGCGAAGCCGTCGTCCGCGCCGAGGTCGGTGTAGAAGCTGGGGTCGTCGACCTTGTCCGGCAGGGCCTTGAGGTCGGTGAGCAGGTCCTCGACGATCAGCTTGCCGCCGATCCGCTCGACGTACTCCCACAGCGCCTCGTCGTCGTGGCGGTTGGCCTTGTAGTCCGCGATGATCCGGCTGGCCGCGACCGGGGCGTTGCGGGCCGGCACGTTGGTGACGTAGCGCCCGAAGCTGGCCCCGCCCTCCTCGACGTGGCCGCCGAGCCAGATGCGGTAGGCCGGGGCCTCGTTGCCGTCGCGGTCGCGCTTGGCCATCCCGGAGAATCCCAGGTCCCACGCCTGGTGCTGGCCACACGAGTTGGGGCAGCCCGAGATGTTGATCTGGACACCGTCGACGGTGTGGAGGTCGTCGGCCTCCAGCCGGGTGCTGATCGCCCCACCCAGCCCGCGCGAGGCGGTGATGGCGAGGTTGCAGGTCTCGGCGCCCGGGCAGGACACGACGTCACCGGACTTCTCCGCGAACGGCTCGTCCAGGCCGTGGTCCGACAGCGTCGCCCACACCACCGGCAGCAACTCGGCCGGGACGTCACGGAACACGACGTTCTGGCGGATGGTCAGGCGGGCGTCGTCGAGCCCGTGGACGTGCATCATCGCGGCGATGGCGCGCAGTTGCGGAATGGTCAGGTCGCCCAACGGCGCCGACGCGAACACGGCGAAGGCCTGGCCGTCGCGTTGGCGGGTGACGTTGGAGGTGACCCACCGGCGGTAGCGGGCAGCGTCCTCGTCGGCCGTGTTGAGGTGGTCGGGCAACGCCACCGGGGCCGGGGCCAGGTCGACCTCGGCGACGTGCGGGTGCAGCGGCACGGTCGAACGCAGTCCGGTCGCCAGCACCTCGTCGCGGCGTGACCGCACCCGGGCGATGAACTCGTCGCGCCCGAGCTTCTTGACCAGGAACTTCATCCGGGCCCGGACCCGCTTCTCGCGCTCACCGAGCAGGTCGAACAGGTCCAGGACCGCGACGGCGGTCGGCAGCAGCTGGTCGGCGGGCGTGAACTCCTCGAGTTCGACGGCTTCGTGCGGGGCCGACCCCAGTCCGCCCCCCAGCACGATCCGGTACCCGGGGGCGCCGTCGGGGCCCAACGCCGGGCGAACGCCGACGTCGTGGATCCCGGTGGCGGCGTCGTCGGACTCCGTGGCCGAGAAGGCGATCTTGAACTTTCGCGGCAGGGCCTGGTAGGCCGGGTGGCGCAGGAGGTGGTCGATGGTCTCGATCGCCACGGCCTGGAGGTCGATGACCTCGTCGGGGTGGATGCCGGCCAGCGGCGACATGGTGACGTTTCGGATCGAGTTCCCGCAGGCCTCGCGGGTCGTGAGCCCCGCCGCCGCCACCAGGCGCAGGACGTCGGTGACCTCCTGGCGATCGACCCGGTGGACCTGGATGCACTGGCGGGTGGTGATGTGGGCCACGCGTGGAGGCGCGTAGCGCTCGGCGATGACGGCCATCGCGGCGAACTGGGTCGCGTCGAAGCGGCCCAGCGGCACCTTGATGCGCACCATGTGGGTGTCGGTGGACTGGCGGATGCCGTACATCCCGAAGTGCAGCCGACGCGGCTTGAAGTCGTCCTCGGACAGCCGGCCCGCCGCCACGTCGTCGATCATGGCCTCGAGCTGGTCGATCTCGTCGAGATCGCCCCAGCCGTCGGCCGGCAGGTCGTCGGCGGTGAGCGATCGCGGGTCCCGGTCGCGCGGGAACAACTCGTCGGCGATCGCGTCGACGTCGAGGTCGGTGTGCAGGGGGGTGTCGACGGCGGTCATGCGGGCACCTCGTGGGTGGCGTGGACGGCGATGGGGGTGGAGGGGGTGGCACGGCGGGTCGCCGGGTCGGTGGTCCGGGCCGGGGAGTCGGGTGGGCCGAGCAGTCGTGAGACGCCGACCACGTCGCCGACCACGATGGTCGCGGGTGAGCCGACTTCGTGTGCCACGAGGTCGCGGGCCAGCTCCCCGAGCGTCGAGTGCAGGATGCGCTGTCGCGGCGTGGTCGCCCACTGCACCGCGGCGGCGGGCGTGTCGACGCCACGACCGTGGGTGACCAACTGGCGGCAGATGTCCGGGGCGTTGCGGACGCCCATCAGGAACACCAGTGTCCCGTGGAAGCGGGCGAGTGCCTCCCAGTCGACCTGGCTGGCGGGCTTGTCCGGGTCCTCGTGGCCGGTGATGAACGCGACGCCCGTGGCCAGGCCACGATGGGTCACCGGGATGCCGGCGGCGGCCGGTCCGGCCACGGCCGACGACACGCCGGACACCACCTCCCAGGGGATGCCGGCATCGCGGCACGCCAGCGCCTCCTCGCCCCCACGGCCGAAGACGAACGGATCACCGCCCTTGAGCCGCACGACGGCCTTGCCCTCGGCCGCGGCCCGAACCACCAGCGTGGTGATCTCGTCCTGGGTCCAGGTGCGGTCGCGACAGGCGCGATCGGGGTTCTTGCCGACGCGGATCGTCTCCGCACGGGCCGGCAGGAGGTCGAGCAGCCGAGGGTCCGCGAGCCGGTCGTAGGCCACCAGGTCGGCGCTGGCCAGCAGGGCCGCACCTCGCAGCGTCAACAGCCCGGGGTCGCCGGGACCTGCGCCGACGAGGTGGACCCAGCCGGCACGGGCGGGGGACAGGCCCAGGCCCGTCGCCGCCAGGGCCTCGGCCAGCCGGATGGTGTCGGTGGGGTGGGTCATACCACGTCCTCGGGCCGGGTCTCGTGCGCGTCGTCGCGTCGGGTCGGGTCGGACTCGGCCTTGGTCGGTCGCGGACGCGGGGCGTCGTCGTGGGCCAGCACTGACAGTGGGGGTGCGGGCAGCAGGGTGGAGACGATGCCGTCGACGACGGCGTCGACCTCGCCGTGTCGGATCCGGCGCGCGAGGCCGTGGACGTCCCACACCGCACATGACCAACGACCCGCCCACTGCTCGAACGACACCGGCCGGACCCCGGCGCGCGATCGCGCCTCGGCCGCGGCCGCGACCAACTCGCCGTGCTCCGGCCCGTAGTGCTGCTCGAGGTCCTCGCGGTAGCGCCGCGCCAGCGCGGGTGCGGAACCACCCGTGGAGATGGCGATGCGCAGGTCGCCGCGACGCACCAGGGCCGGTTGGGCGAAGTCGGTGTGGTCGAGGTCGTCGAGCACCGACGTCATCACGTGGCGCTCACGCGACTCCGACCACAGGGCCTCGATGTCGGTTCCGGCGTCCTCCCCGGTCGCGATCGCGAGCCGGGCGTCGGCGAGGTCGCCCGGGCGGTAGTCCCGGCGATGCAGGGCGGCGTGGCCGTCGCTGGCCGTGAGGTCGCGCTCGAGCTCCGGTGACGGATCCGGCGTCACCACGTCGACCCGGGCCCCGGCGGCCAGCAACGCCGCCAGCCGGGTGACGGCCTCGCGTCCGCCGCCGACCAGGACGGCGCGCTGGTCGTGCAGGTCCAGCGCCATGACGTAGCCGAACTGGCTCATCGGTGGTCCGGTCGGGGGGCGGGCGCGGCTCCGTCGGCTGCGCGCACCAGTCGGCCATGGTCGTCGACGTGGATGCCGCACTCGTCGCGCTCGAGGTCGGCCCAGCGACCGGCTCGGGGGTCCTCGTCGGGCGTGGTCGCACGGGTGCACGGCCAGCACCCGATGGAGCGGTAGCCCTGGGCCTCCAGCGGGTGGGCGCGGCAGGTCGTGCTCACGCCGGTAGGTGGCCACGTCGTCGGCGGTCCAGGCGGCCAACGGGGCCACCTTGACCAACGTGCGGTCGCCCTTCACCGCCGTTCCGACCAGCGGCAACCCGGCGCGGGTGGTCGTCTGGCCCCGTCGGACGCCGCTCGCCCACCCGTCAACGGCCGCCAGTGCGGCGGTCAGGGGCAGGTCCTTGCGGAGCATGCAGCAGGTGTCGGGATCCGTGGACGACAGCCGGGCCGAGAACAGGGCCTCCTGGTCGGCCACCGTCAGCGAGGGGGTCACCGAGATGACGGTGAGGTCGAAGTGTCCGGCCAGCCGGTCCCGGTAGGCCAGGGTCTCGTCGAAGTGCAGGCCCGTGTCCAGGAAGATGACGGGGGTCCGGGGGGCGTGCACCGACAGCAGGTGGAGGAGCACGGCCGAGTCCACGCCGAACGACGAGGTCGCGGCGAAGCGCGGGATCGCCTGCGACGCCCACCGCAGGACCGTGCCGGCGTCGGCGTTCAGCGCGTCGAGCTGGTCGTCGGCCCTGCGGACGCGGTGCTGGAAGCGGTCCAGCACACCGGCGTGGTGGGCGGTGCGGCCCACGGCGCGCAGTGCGAGGTCGGGCTCGACCCGGCCACCCGTGCCAGCGGCCTGGATGCCGTCTGCCAGGGTCGGCAGCGTGGCGCTCGACATGGTCGTTCCGGGGGGCTCGACGTCGCGGACCGCGGCTGGTGGCCGCTCGCCGGGACAGGTCGTCGCCACCGGCACGACGTCGACTGTGCAGGTCCCACCGGCCCATGGCCAAGGTCAGTGGTTCAAACCGTTGTTACCCCCGTGGTCGCCCGCAACCTCAGGCGGCGGCTCCGCGGCGTGTTGCGGTGACGTTGGCATGGATCTGGCGCGTCGCCGTGGAGGTGTTCAGCGTGTAGTAGTGGATCCCCGGGGCGCCACCGTCCAGCAGCTCGCGGCACAGCCGGGTCGCCTCCTCCACACCGACCTCCATCACGGCCTCGTCGTCGTCGGCCACGGCCCGGAGGCGATCGGCCAGCTCGGTCGGAACGGGCGCGCCCGACAGTTCGGCGAAACGCTCGATCTGGCCCACGTTGGTGATCGGCATCACTCCCGGCAGGACCGGGACGTCGCACCCCAGCTCGGCCAGCTCGTCCACCATGGACAGGTAGTCGTCGGCCCGGAAGAAGAACTGGGTGATGCCGAAGTCGGCCTCGTCCAACTTGGCCGCCAGGAACTCGCGGTCATGACGGCGGTCCGGCGAGGACGGGTGCAGCTGGGGCTGGGCGGCGACGCCGATCGAGATGTCGTCGCCGGCCACCTCCCGCACCAGGTGCACCAGGTCGATGGCGTTGGGGAGGTCACCGATCGGCAGGTCGGGCTCGCTCCGCGGCGGGTCGCCACGCAACGCCAGGATGTTGCGCACGCCGGCCTCGTGGTAGGACGCCACGATGTCGACGAGTTGCTCGCGTGAGTGACCCCACGTGGTCAGGTGGGCCATCGGGGTGAACGTGTCGAGCAGGTCGACCACGATCCGGTGGGTGCGGTCCCGTGTCGATCCGCCGGCCCCGTAGGTGACCGAGGCGAACGACGGCTGGAGTGGGGCGAGCTCGTCCAGGGCCGTGCGCAATCGCGCCTCGCCCGCGTCGGAACGTGGTGGCATGAACTCGAACGAGGTGGTGGGACCGTCACGGAGCAGGTCCACGATGCGCGTACTTGGGCGAGTCACGGGATGACCTTCGTCCGACGAGTCGGTCGCGGGGTGCCCGATGGTGGCGGGCGGCGAGGTTTCCGAACGCGTGGGGACGAGCGCGTGCTCGTTCCGTACGAGTCCTGGAACGACCGAGGTTCGTGGAGGCTGCACGTGGCCGGACTCGACGGTGCGAGTCCACGATACCCAGCAGCTCGCCACGTCCACAAGCCCGATCGTGGATGGCCCGACCCCGGGGACCTGCCGATCCACCGTCGCGGGACCTCAGTGCGTGTCGCTGCCGTGACGAGTGGTGCGTGCGGCGCGGATGCGGACGTCGGCCACGGCCACGCCGGTCGGACCGACGAAGACCGGGTTCATGGCCACCTCGGTGACCTCGGGCAGGTCCTGCACCAGGGCGTTGACCCGCGCCAGCAGGTCGGTCAGGGCGTCGACGTCCGCGGCGGGTGACCCACGCCAGCCGTCGAGCAGGGGCCGCATCCGCAGGTCGTCGAGCATCTCGTGGATGTCCCGGTCGGTCAGGGGAGTGACCCGAGCCGTCCGGTCGCCGATCAGGTCGGCCAGCCCACCACCGAGGCCGGCCGTCACCACGGGTCCGAACACCGGGTCGTGGCGCACGCCCACGGCCATCTCGGTGCCCTCGACCATCGCCTGCACCAACAGCCGGCAACCCGGACCGGCCGTGGCCATGTCCGGGTGGCCCGAGGACTGGACGGGGGCCGTCGGGTGGGTGAAGCGTGGGCTGCGGACGTCGGTCGGGAAGCCCGCCTCACGTCGCTCGATCAGGTCCCGGGCCGCCGCCGCGGCGGCGCGGTGGGACCGTCGTCCGACCTCGACGGTGTCCAGCATCGAGTCGACCGGCTTGCCGTCGACGACCTTGACCACGACGGGCCCGCCGAGGTCCCGGAAGGCCTCGGCCGCGCCGTCGGGGCTGGTGACGAACCGGGACGGGGCGCGGGGGATCCCGTAGGCGTCCAGCACGGCGTGGGCGTCGACCGGGTCGAGCCACGCGGAGCGGGCGGACGGGTGCGCGCGGTCGAGTTCGTCGGTGGCGGCCAGGGCGTCGCCCACCAGCCGGCGGGCCGCGGCGCGGTCCATGTCCGGCGGCTCGAGCACCGTTCCCAGGGGCCGGCGGCGCCAGTCGGCGTGTCGCACCACCCGGCCGAGCGCGGTCGCGGCCGTCTCGGGGAAGCCGTGGACCGGGATGCCGGCGTCGAGCAACGTGGTCGGGACGTGGCCGTCCGGGGTCATGAGCACGACCACCAGCACCAGCCGTTCGTCGATGTCGCCCCGCGCGCGGACCAGTGCCGCGGCCAGCGAGTCGGCGTCCTGGTGGGCGAGGGGGACCACCAGGGCCAGGACCATGTCGACGTCGGTCGAGGTGCCCAGGATCCGGACCGCCGCCTCGACGTCGGCGACGTTGCCGTCGTCGGGGACCTCGACGGGGTTGGCGGTGTGGTCCCCGCCCACGTGGGGCGCGAGGCGCTCCCGTGTCCGGCTGGACAGGGCGGCGACCTCCAGCCCGTTGGCCTCCAGGGCGTCCACGGCCATGATTCCGGGACCGCCGACGTTGCCGACGACACCCACCCGGGCTCCGGCGGGCAGTGGCTGGCCCGACAGCAACCCCGCCACGTCGAACAGCTCGGCGAGGGTGTCGGTGCGGATGACGCCGGTCTGGGCGAACAGCGCCTCGACGGCCTCCTCGTCGCTGCTGGGCAACGGGAGGCGGCGTCGTGAGGCCCGCGCGCCGGCCGCGGTCCGGGCGGCCTTGACCACCACGATGGGCTTGCGTCGACCGACACGTCGGGCGATCCGGCTGAAGGCGCGAGGGTTGCCGAAGGACTCGAGGTACAGCAGGACGTTCGCGGTGTCGTGGTCCTGCTCCCAGTAGCGCAGGAGGTCGTTGCCGGAGATGTCGGCCTTGTTGCCCACCGAGGCGAAGCTGGACACGCCGATCCCGCGTGCCGCGGCCAGGTCCAGGATGGTCGTGCCCAGGACCCCGGACTGGGACAGCAGCGCCGTGTGGCCGTGCGGTGGGGTGCGCGGGGACCGCGACGCGTTGAGCACGTGGTCGGGGTGCAGGTTCATCACCCCCATGCAGTTGGGGCCCATGACCCGCAGGCCGTGGCCACGCGCGATCCGCATCAGGTCGGCCTGGCGGCGCCATCCCGGCTCGCCGTCGTCGGCGAAGCCCGACGACAGGATGCACACCGCACGCACGCCCCGGGTTCCGGCCTCGTCGACGACGTCGTTGACCTGCGACGCCGGCACCGTCACCACGACCAGTTCCGGGACCTCGGGGAGGTCGGCGATGCGTGGCCAGGCCGGCAGTCCGGCCACCGTGTCGGCGTCCGGGTCCACCGCCAGGACCGTGCCGGCGTAGCCGGACCCGACCAGGTGGTCGAGGACCTGGCCGCCGACGGACCGCGGGTCGTGCGAGGCGCCCACGACGGCCACCGAGTCCGGCCGCAGGAACCGCCCCAGCGCGGCCCGGGCGGCGGTGCGTTCGCGGTCGTCGACGGCGCGGAGGAAGTCCTCGTTCAGTTCCAGCTCGAGGTCGCTGCGCACCACGCTGGACACGCGCCGGTCGCGATGGCCGAAGCCGAGGTCGCGGATGACCCGGAGCATGGACGCGTTCTCGGCCAGCACGTCACCCGACAGCACCCGCACGCCCGCCGCGTGGGCGGCTTCGGCCACGTGGCGGACCAGCGCCGACCCGATGCCACGACCCTGATGGGCGTCCTCGACGAGCGCGGCGAACTCGGCGTGGTCGGGCTGGTCGGCGTCGATCACGTACCGGGCGACCCCGATGATGCGCTGGTCGGTGTCCCGACCGGTCGTGGCGGCCAGGGCCAGTTGGGTCTGCGGTTCGTAGTCGGTGAAGACCCCGACGTTGCGCTCGTTGAGGTCGAACGGTCCGTGGAAGCGCAGTTCTCGTGACCGCCGCGAGGTGCGGTCCCACATCGCGAGCAGCAGCGGGGCGTCGTCGGGGACCATCGGGCGCATGCGCACGGTGGTGCCGTCCGGGAGGGCGTGGTCGTGGGTGTGCGGCCCCGGGGGCATGGTCGCGGCTCCTCGGCGGGGTCGGGCGTGCGGGAACGGAGAAGGTCCGGGCAGACCGTGTGGACGGGCCCAACGGTACGGCCCCGCTGGACCCGGCAGGTCCGCGAGGACGGTGGCCCGGCCACCGACCATCCCCGTCCGTCGGACTCCCGGGCGGACCACGGGTTCGGGCCCCGACGTGGGCGAGTCCCGGTCGTCGAGGGGATCGGGCCCATGGTGTGGGTGATGGTCTGGGTCACGATCTGGGTGACGGTCGGGCCGGAGTCGGTTGCCGGGGCGTCGCCGGCCTGCGAGACTGGGAGGTGTACGCCGGCGAGGCCTCCCGGCCTCATCGGATCCGTGTGACGGAGGGTGACATGACCGCGTTCGATCGCCGCGACGCCTCCGTCGAGGGTCGCCAGGAGCGGCTCGTGGACCCGGCCGAGGAGGAGGCAGCGCGCCGGATCGCCGCCGACGCCGGTGACGCACCCGACGGTCAGGCCTGGGGGCTGTCGGATCCGGAGCTCGGCGACGGCATGCAGGTCCGCAGCGACGACGACGAGCTGTCCGAGGCGGTCGAGGACTGGGTGGCCGTTCGTGACGACGACCTCGTGGACGCCCTGTCGGAGGCCTTCAACGCGCGCGACCTGGACGGCGTGCACGACCTGACCACACCCAACTGCGAGGTCCCCGGGCTGGTGGGGACCACCACGACGGTCGATCCCGCCCTGGCCGAGTTGTGGGAGCGCCGCCCCAGCATCCTGATGACGCGCGCCGTCGACGACGACCATGCGCTCGGTGTGCTGTGGGAGCGGGCGGACTCGCGTCACTGGTCCGCCATCGGGACGTTGCACGTGGATGCCGTCGACGAGCGGGCCCAGGTGCTGGAGTTCTCCGACGACCTCGCCCTGCTGGAGCGCCTGGACCCGGTGGCCCCGGACGCCGACGACGCGTTCTGGCCCGACGCCGACGGACTCGACGCCGCCCCCAGCTGAACGGCGGCCGCGGGCCGGCGCGGATCCACCTGCGCCGGTCAGTCGTTGCGCAGGACCACCGAGGCGGTGGCCCGGATCGGTGTGGTGTCGTCCAGGCCCACCACGCCCCGGAACAGGGTCGTTCCCGTGCCGGTGCACCGGGCCCGGGCGACCGGCTCGCTACCGGCGGTCGTGACCCAGGCCCGGCAGGACGCGTCGAGGTCGGGTGACACCCCGGCATGTCGCGTCGCGAGGTCGGCCAGCAGGGCGTCGGACACGGCCACGTCCTCCGAGTCGTCGAACAGCGATCCGGCGTCCACGGCGGCCCCGGCATCGTTGGCCAGGCCCGCGGCGGTCTGCTCGAGCTCGGCCTGGGCGCGGTGCAGCAGTGCGGTGTCGATGGCGATCGATGCCAGGACGAGCAGGACCAGCACCCCGGCCGGGAACAGCACCATGGCGTTGCCCGCCTCGCGGCGTCGGCGCGGTGGGCACGCCGCGACGTCGGGGCCCGGTCGCCTAGCCACGACAGTCCGCCACGCCGGTGAGCCCGCTGCGGAACGGATCCACCACCTCGCTGTGGCTGCCGGTCATCGACATGGGCACGCCCCACCCACCGACGAAGGGCAGTCGGAGTGTCGTGGTGGTGAGCGTGGCGGTGACCGTGACCCGCTGGCAGCGCTGCAGCAGTCGACCAGGATCGGACGCCGTGGCGCCCCCGCCGTCGCGGAACCCCAGCACGACGTCGCCGTGGCCCAGCGTCGCCGAGGCCGCACTCGCGACCGAACGCAGCTCCGCGCCCAGCCCCCCGCCGGGATCCGCCTCGACCAGGGTGCGGGCCACCTCGCGGGCAACGGCGTCGGCCGCCATGCGCGCATCCACCACACCCCACGCGTTGACGACCAGGATCGCCCCGGCGACGAACACCAGGCATCCCAGCAGCAGGGCCTCGCCGCCGGCCACGAATCCCCCCTCCCGGTCGCGCCATCGGGAAGGGGGGCGGGGTGAGGGGCGGGGCGACCGTGGAGCTGCCAGGTCCGGGTCAGGCGTCATCATCGAACACCTCCCGTCGGACCCGGGCCGCGCGGGTGATCGTGTCCAGGCCCGTCATCGTGGTGAGCACCCGCATCGACAGCGCGGGGGAGGTCCCGCTGACCCGCACCTCGACGACGTCGGCGCCACGCATGCAGGTGACGTCCGCGCCCCATCCGTCGACGCGTGATCGAGCCCATGTGGTGGCCGTCACACAGCCGTCGGGGCCACCGCGAGCGGCGCGGTTGGCCGCTTCCAGGGCGACCCCGCCGGCCATCGAGGACGTGTACAGGTGCACGGACACCTGCACGACCAGGAACAGGAACGCGAGGAAGACCAGCACGCCCCCGACGGCCGTCACCGGACTGGAGCCGTCCTGGCCAGCCGGGTCGAGCCCGATGCGCGGGCCGGCCGTCGGGCCGTCGTCGACGGGTCGGCGGTGCGGGGAGCCGAGCATGGCGCGTCGCCGCCGCGTGGTCAGCCGCCGCTGCCGATGTTCTCCACGCCCTCCTCGGCGCGGTCGGCGGCGCTGTCCATGACGCCGCTGAACGCGACCCACATGGCCGCGCCCAGGAGCGCCATGATCAGGACGACGATGCCGGTGGAGATGACCCCTTCCCCGGTCTCGTCGTGGAGGCGGGTGCGAAGGTCGCGGATGAAGGTCTGCATGGTGGTCCCGTCGGGGGTCGGGTCGTCGTGGTGCCGCCAGTATGGCAGGTCCGGACGAAATTGTCATGCTGTTTCGTGTGTTCGTGTTGAAACGGCATCACGTCGTGCACGCGGCGCACCGTTCGAGGACGTCGCATCTTCGTGCCGACCGACCCGTGACAGGATCGCCGATGGCCCCCTGGCCACGCACCGGACCGCCTCCAGGCCGTCTCGGGTCGACCGTGGATGTCGGCCGACGGCTCCGGGCCCCGGGCCCCTAGGATCGCGGCATGGGACACCGCGCTCGCCGGCAGGACATGGTCGCGCGCCAGTTGCGTGCTCGTGGCATCGCGGACGAGCGCGTCCTGGCCGCCATGGCGTCGGTCCCGCGACATCGCTTCGTGCCGCCGGACCAGCGCTCGCGGGCCTACGAGGACCGTCCCCTCGGGATCGGCGGAGGCCAGACGATCTCGCAACCGTGGGTGGTCGCGAGGATGGCCGAGGCCCTCGAACTCGATGCCGACGACGCGGTGCTGGACGTCGGAGCCGGCTCGGGCTACGCCGCTGCGGTGCTCGCCGAACTGGCCGGGACCGTCGTGGCCGTCGAGCAGGACGGCGACCTCGCCCGACGGGCACGCCGGGCGCTCGCCCACCGGGACAACGTCCGGATCGTCCACGGTGACGGCCGACAGGGTGATGCCGACGGTGCGCCGTGGGACGCCGTCCACGTCGCGGCCGCCGCCCCGCGCATCCCGCCTGCCCTGCTCGACCAACTGGGCGACGGTGGCCGCCTGGTGATGCCGGTGGGACCCCGGTCCTCCCAGCACCTGCTGCTGGTCCGCCGTGCGGGAGGTCGGATCACCGAGGAGGACCTGGCCCCGGTCCGCTTCGTCCCGTTGCTGGGCGAGGACTGACCCGGGGTTGGGAACCGGGGTTGGCGACGTCTGACCGCCGGTGCGGCACCCGATCGCTGTCGCCGCTGTCATCACCCCGTCGTTCTGCTTCGGTTCTTGACTGCGTTTGACGTACCACAGTTCCATTCGTGCACGAAGTGCTGTTTCCACTCTTTTCATTTGTCACGAATGGTTCTCGCACCGGGACTTCCGTCCCAGGGAGTGGGGACGTTTGCAACCCCTGTCGGCGCATTCGGGGTCCATACGGTTCCCCATCCACGCGGCCCGACTCGCAGTCCGGCCAGCGCTCGACCACCGGGGGTGGTTCGAGACCTCGCAGTACCCAAACGCATCCGGGGGGATTCGTCCATGCTCAGCCCTGTCGCCAACCACCATCGCACCCGCTGGCTCGTCCCGGCCCTGATCGTCGCCGTGCTCGCCGCGGTGTTGACCGCCGCGGTCGGCAACGGCCCCGCCGAGGCCGGCATCCGCGAGGAGTCCGGGACCCTGTCGGCCCCGACCTCACCGCGCTACACCAGCGTCGAACACGTCGTCTCGACCGCCGGACGCCTGACGGCCTCGGTCGCATGGACCGGCGATGCCGACGTGGACCTGTACGTCAAGGACGGGTCGACGACGGTGGCCTCGTCGGTCACCAGCGCCACCCCCGAGCAGGTCACGGTGGACGTCCCCGCCGACACGACGCTGACCGTGGTGCTCAAGGCGACGGGCGGCACGGCCGACTGGACGCTGACCATCGACGACGAGCCGGTCGCCGCGGTGGGGACCGCCGACGCCGACAGCCAGGCGTGGCGCAGCCTGCCGATCGAGGTCGACGAGGCCGGTTGGTTGGACGCGGTCCTGACCACCCCCCCGAGCGGCCCGGACGCGACCCCCGCTGGCGGTGACCTCGAGCTGTTCCTGACCGACGACACCGGGGCCATCCTGGCGTCGTCGCAGACCACCGTCGCCGTGGAGCAGCTGTCCCACCGCGTCGAGCCCGGCACCTACACCCTGAAGGTGCACGCCGTGTCGGGCGCCGCGGCGTGGGAGCTCGACACCGACCTCGAGACCGGGGCCGACGTGTCGCTGGTCGGCACGTCCGACCCGGCCGGCTCGCGCTTCCGCTCCTACCCCGTGGCCGTGGCCGAGGCCGGACTGCTGACCGCCGTGGCCGACTGGCCGGGCGATGCCGACGTGAGCCTGTGGATCCGCGACGCCAGCGGCGCCGTGCTCGAGACCGGCAAGTTCGACGGCGCACGTCCCGAGATGCTCAGCCGTGAGGTCCCGGCCGGCGACTACGAGGTCGTCGTGGCCTCCCAGGACGCCGCCACCACGTTCGACCTCGACCTCGCCCAGCAGGTCGGCGACGACCGCTCCTACATCGGGAACCTCGGGTTCAACTACATCGGTGACGGTCCCCGCCAGGTCTACGACAGCTTCGACCTCGCCGTTCCCGCCGACGCCACCGTCGCCGTCGCCCTGGACGAACTGGCCGACGACGACGCCGACCTCGACCTGTACGTCCGCCGCCTGGTGGAGGGCGCCGGCAACCCGATGGTCGACTACTCGACGACGCCGCTGGACCCCGAGCAGGCCACCTTCACCACCTCCGAGGCCGGTACCTACCGGCTGTTCGTCAAGGCGACCTCGGGGGCCTCGGGCTTCCGGCTGGACGCCGACGTGCAGACCGGCGACGACGTCACCCTGGCCGGGACCGTGCAGGCCACCGGTGGTCGTCGCTACCGCACCTACCCCGTGCAGGTCACCGCGCCCGGCACGCTGGACGCGAGCCTGGACTGGACCGAGGCCGACGCCGACCTGGACCTGTACCTGCGCGATGCCGACGGCACGATCGTGGCATCGGCCAGCGGCCCCGGTGCACCCACCGAGGACGTCTCCTTCGACGTCACCGCCGGGCTGTGGCAGCTGACCGTCAAGGCCCAGTCGGGCGCCAGCCCGTTCACCGTCGACGTGGTCACGACCGCCGCGGCCAACACCGCCCCGGTCCTCGAGTCGATCGGCGACGTGGTCGTCGACGAGGACGTCGCGATCACCCCGATCCAGGTGTCGGCGTCCGACGCCGACGCCGACGCGCTGACCTTCGCCGCGACGGGGCTGCCCGCGGGCCTGGACCTGGACCCGGACACCGGGACCATCTCCGGGACCCCGACCACGCCCGGCACCAGCCAGGTCGAGGTCACGGCCAACGACGGCACGGTCGACTCCGACCCGGTGTCGTTCGAACTGGTCGTGCGTGACGTCAACGACGCCCCGGTGGTCGACGACCAGCCCGACGTCACGGTCCCCGAGGACGTCGCGATCGACACCATCGCGCTCACCGCCACCGACGACGACGGCGACGACCTCGCCTGGTTCGCCTCCGGCCTGCCCTTCGGCCTGGCCATCGACGGCGAGACCGGGGAGATCACCGGCACGCCGACCGTGCCCGGCGACTACGACGTGGACGTCACCGCCTCCGACGGCCAGGACCTGTCCGAGGTCGTGATGTTCACCATCACGGTCGACAACGTCAACGACGCCCCCGTGGCCTACGACGCGACCTTCGCCGTCGCCGAGGACGCCGCACCCGCCACCTCCGTCGGCGCGGTCGTGGCCACCGACGTGGACGACAGCGACCTGACCTACGCCATCCTGTCTGGCAACGACGCCGGGGACCTGGCCATCGACGAGGCGACCGGTGAGCTCATCACCGCCGCCGCGCTCGACTTCGAGACCACGCCCCAGTACGTCCTGGAGGTCGAGGCCTCCGACGGCGAACTGTCCGACACCGCCACCATCACGATCGACGTCACCGACGTCGACGAGTCCGTGGCCTGCACGCCGGTCAGCACGCTGGACTGTGCCGACCTGGTGGTCGACACCCCCTACGTCCTGGACTTCGACGGGACCGAGGGTGGCCTGGCCGACACCGGTTTCACGCGTGTGGACGTCCCGTCCCTGCGTGACTCGATCGACCAGTCGCCGGCACCTGCCACCCCGTCCGTCCCGGACGTGGTGGGCTACGAGCCCGGCCTGTTGACCGTCGACGGTGGCACCCTCACCGTCGCGGCCACCAAGGGCATCCAGTACGTGGCACCCACCGGCGCTGGCGCGACCAGCACCGACACCAACACCCAGCTCAACCAGCTCGGTGTGGCCGTGCCGACCGGTGACGACACCTACGAGCTGGCGACCACCGTCGTCGCGCCCGACTTCCCGGGTGGCAACAACTCCCAGCAGGGCGGCCTGATCTGGTACGTCGACGAGGACACCTACGTCAAGGTCGTCACCAACCGGACCGGGGCGAGCACCAACCGTGCCCAGATCACGGTCGAGTCCCTGGAGAACCCGACCTCGGACAATGCCGACGGCTTCGCCGAGATCAACGGGCCCAACTTCGCCGACAACCAGGACGTCGGACTCCGCATGGAGCTCGACCTGGCCGCCGGTGTCGTCCGTGGGTACTACACCGTGGCCGGCGTCGAGACCCAGCTCACCGACGCCACCAACGACGAACTGGTCCTGCCGGCCGCGCTCATCGACGGCGCCAGCCTGGACGCGGGTCAGGACCCGACCGTCGCGGCAGGCCTGTTCGCCTCCAAGCGTCGTGAGGCTGCCGCCACCGACGTCACCGTGACCTTCGACGGCTTCTCGGTCACCAGCGAGGCGGCCGCGGTGAACACGCCGCCCACCATCGCCGACATCGACGACGCCACCGCGACCCAGGGTGTCGAGCTGGACCCGGCCATCCAGGCCGAGGGCAGTGACGACGACGCGGGTGACACGCTCACCTACTCGGCGACCGGCCTCCCGGCCGGCCTGGCGATCGCCGGTGACACCGGTGTGATCTCCGGGACCCCGACCGAGGCGGGCACGTTCGACGTGACGGTCACCGTCAACGACGGCACGGACACCGCCGAGACCACCTTCACCCTCACGGTCGAGGAAGCCCCGGCCGAGGCCTGCACCCCGGTGAGCACGCTCGAGTGCTCCGAACTGGCCGTCGACACGCCGTACTCACTGGACTTCGACGGCACCGAGGGTGGCCTGGCCAACACCGGCTTCACCCTGGTGGACAACCCGTCCAGCCGTGACGACGTGGACCAGTCCCCGGCTCCGGCCACCCCGTCCTTCCCGGACGTGCCCGGCTACGAGCCCGACCTCCTGACCGTCGACGGTGGCAACCTCGCCATCGACGCCACCAAGGGCATCCAGTACGCGACGCCCGACCCGGTCAACGGGCAGCAGACCTCGGGCACGCCCGGGATCAACGCCCAGCTCAACGGACTCGGCGTCGCGGTCGAGGGCGGCCTGGACAGCTACGAGCTGACTGGCACGGTCCTCGCCCCGAACTTCGACGGTGGCAACAACTCGCAGCAGGCCGGCCTGTGGTGGTTCGTCGACGAGGACACCTACGTCAAGTTGGCGGTCGTTCGGATCGGCAACACCACCAACCGCGTGCAGCTGGCGGTCGAGAGCCTGGACAACCCGACGGCGGACGCCGCCGACGGGTTCCAGGAGATCAACCCCGACGGCTTTGGCAACGGTCAGGACGTCGCGCTGCGACTGGTGATCGACGCCCAGACCGGCGAGGCGATCGGGTTCTACTCGGTGGACGGTGGTCCCGAGCAGCAGGTCATCCAGGGTGCAGCGGACTCGTTGTTGCTCCCCGATGCCCTGATGGACGGCGTCGCCATCGACGCCGGGCTCGACCCGACCATCAACGCCGGCGTCTACGCCACCAAGCGTGCGGCCGCGGCCAACGTGTCCGCTGGTCGGCACCTTCGCCGACTTCTCGGTCACCAGCGAGGCGGCTGCGGTGAACACGCCGCCGACCATCGCCGACATCGACGACGCCACCGCGACCCAGGGGGTCGAGCTGGACCCGGCCATCCAGGCCGAGGGCAGCGACGACGACGCGGGTGACACCCTGACCTACTCGGCGACCGGCCTGCCGGCCGGCCTGGCGATCGCCGGTGACACCGGCCTGGTCTCCGGGACCCCGACCGAGGCGGGCGTGTTCGACGTGACCGTGACCGTCAACGACGGCACCGACACCGCCGAGACCACCTTCACCCTCACGGTGGAGGACGCCGCCCCGGGCGAGCCGTGCCACGACATCTCCACCCTGCCCTGTGACGACGTCACCGTGGCCCTGCCCTACGACGCCGACTTCACCGGCGCCGAAGGTGGGCTGGCGGACGCCGACGGGGACGACACCGGGTTCACCATGGCCCAGGCGCCGTCCAACAAGGAAGCTGGCGACCCCGACCCGACCGTGGCCGAGGTGCCCGGCTACGTGGCCGACCAGCTCGACGTGGCCGGTGGTGACCTGACCATCGGTGCCACCAACGGCCTGGCGTTCCGCCAGCTGTCCAGCCAGGGCACGCCCAACAGCACCAACGTCAACAGCCAGCAGAACGCGCTGGGTGTCGGCTTCGACGCCTCGAGCGGTCCGATCACGTTGACCACCACGGTCGACGCGGACTTCCCGGGCAACAACAACTACCAGCAGGCTGGTCTCTGGTTCGGGCTCGACGAGGACAACTACGTCAAGCTCGTCGCCCGCGAGACCAGCAACGGCGGGCAGATGAACGTCGAGCTGTTGCGCGAGGTCAACGCGAACGAGGACGGCGACTCCACGGTCACGCCCGACATGCCCGAGGGGCCCGTCACCCTGACCATGGAGCTGGACCCGTCCACGGGGACCGTGACCGGTTCCTACCTGCTGGCCGGTGAGACCACGCCGGTCGAGGTGGCCAGCTACACCGGCACGCCGCAGTCGTTCTTCGACGGCGTCGCGCTGCCGGACGGTTCCTCCGAGGCCAGCTTCGGTGGCGTGTTCACGTCGGCCCGACGGGCGACCGCTGCCAACCGCATCGATGCCGTCTTCGGTGACTTCTCCATCGACGGTGTCACCACCACCGGCGACACCGCGCCGGAGGTCCTGCTGACCGGTGACCGCACCCTGTTCAACGGCCAGGACGCCACCATCCCGGTGGACACCTTCGACGACGACGGCGACGCCGTCACCGTGGAGGTGACCGGGCTGCCCGCCGGCCTGACCTACGACGGCACCGACATCACCGGCACCGTCGCCGGCGACGCCGACGCCACCAGCCCCTACACGGTCGACGTGACCGGAGACGACGGCAGCCAGACCACGACCGAGAGCTTCACGATCGACGTGATCCCGGCCGTGGACGTGCAGGTCAACTTCCAGGACGAGGACTTCGGGACGCCGCCCGCCGGCTACCTCGCGGACGTCGGCCAGGCCTACGGCGCCCGGAGCGGTGCGAACCAGGGCACGGGACTGACCTACGGGTGGGTCGCCGAGGGGACCACCACGCCGCTGAGCATGGTGGGCAACGCCCGCGAGCGCGGCCGGGCCGCGGTCGCCGACCTGCAGGACACGATGATCCACATGCAGTACGGCGACATCGCCACCGTCTACGGCGGCACCGCGAACTGCACCGCCAACGTGTGTGACGCCGGTGCGTGGGAGATCGCCGTTCCCGACGGCCTCTACGAGGTCACCGTCTCCGTGGGTGACGAGCCCGGCGCCGGAGGCGTCTTCGACTCGCTGCACGCCATCAACGTCGAGTCCGGCCTCGCGATCCGCGAGTTCCAGGCCGCCGCCAACAACGAGTACCTCGAGGCCACGGCCCAGGCCGGGGTCACCGACGGTCGCCTGACCATCAGCGCGATCGGCGGCGCCAACACCAAGATGAACTTCGTCGAGGTCCGCAGCCTGGGCACCCAGCCCTTCGCCACCGAGATGATCCCGCCGAACCGCGCCACCGACGTCGCCGTCACCAGCGCCGTGTCGGCCTCGGTCGACGTGCCGGGCACCGGTGTCGGGGTCGACCCGAACCGCAACACCTCCCTGACCGACGAGGCCGTCAAGCTGTTCAAGGTGACCTCGAGCGGTGAGGAAGAGGTGAACGGCAACCGTGGTTCCACCGGTGGCAACGACACCATCGCGTTCAGCCCGCAGCCGGCGCTGGACTACGACACCACCTACCGCTACGTGATCGACGGCGCCCTGGACGAAGCCGGCCAGACCTTCGGCGTGTTCCAGTCCACCTTCACCACGGAGGAGGAGCCCGACAACCCGGGCCCCGACGACTGTGACGACCACGCCGGCACCTCCGGGCTGTGAGTTCGACCCGGTCACCGGCGTCAACTTCGAAAAGGTCCTGATCCCGCAGGCCTCCGGCGACAACGGGAAGTACTTCGCCTCGCTGGTCGTGCACGACGGCTACCTGTGGACCACCACGGTGGGCCAGGGCATGTACCGCTACGAGATCCTCGACGACGGGACCCTGGGTCCGGAGCAGGACCTGGGCGTCCTCCAGGGCCGCGCCGCCATCGGCCTGGTCTTCGACGAGGACGTGCCGACCCGCGCCTGGGTGACGCACGCGACGGCCAACACCAACAACGAGAGCGCCCGCATCGGCTCCAAGGTGTCGATCGTCGACTTCAGCGACGTCGACGCGCCGGTGGTGACCGACGTCATCATCAACCTGCCGCGCTCGCAGAAGGACCACCTGTCCAACTCCCTCGCCTACGGCCCGGACGGTGACCTGTACTTCCTGCAGGGCTCCAACCAGGCAGCTGGTGACACCGACAGCGCCTGGGGCGCCCGCGGTGAGACCCAGCTGACGGCCGCGCTGTTGCACTTCGACCCGGACGACGTCCTGGCCGAGGCCGCGGCGAACGGTCCGATCGACGTCGCCACCGAGGAGGTCGGCGGCAGCTACGACCCGTTCGACGCCAACGCCCTGCTCAAGATCTACGCCACGGGCATCCGCAACGCCTTCGACCTGGTGTGGCACTCCAACGGCCACATCTACGTCCCGACCAACGGCACCGCCGCCGGTGGTTCCAGCCCCGGCATCGACGCGTCGTCCATGACGATGCAGTCCGACGACTCGCGCAACGCCCAGACCGGGTTCGACCAGGGCACCGACGTCTCCGACGTCTGCGCCGAGCGTCGGATCGACGGCCAGCCCTACACCGGCGGCGACGTCGAGCCCATCACCGGGCACCCGACCCAGCTGGACTACCTGTTCGACGTCGAGGAGGGCGGCTACTACGGCCACCCGAACCCCACCCGCTGTGAGTGGGTGCTCAACGACGGCAGTGACTCGCCCCAGAACACGGGTCGCCTGTACCCGCCGGGCACGGAGGCGGACCCGAACTACCGGGGCTTCGCCTACAACTTCGACTTCAACAAGAGCCCGAACGGGGCCATCGAGTACAAGTCGGACACCTTCGGTGGGGAGCTCGCCGGCCGCCTGATGGTGGTGCGCTTCTCCAACAACGACGACATCCTGACGATGCAGGTCGCCCCTGACGGCAGCGTGCTGGGTGCCCAGCCGGGCAGTGACATCGGTGGCTTCTCCGGTGGCTACGCCGACCCCCTGGAGGTGACCGAGGACACCGAGGTCAACCCGGGCAACCTCTACATCAACCAGTACAACCGCGCCGGCGAGCCGCAGCAGCTGTTCCTGCTGCGCGTCCCGGACGGCGAACAGGCCAGCGGCATCGAGGCGGACCGCAACCAGCAGGTCCCGACCACCGAGGCCCTGGTCATGTCGGCCACCCTCAACAACGAGGGCCCGACCGACACCCACACGGTGACCGTGACCAACAACGGCGCCGAGGCCGTGACCGTCGACGGATCGATCTCTGGTTCCAACGCCGGCCAGTTCAGCCTCGAGTCGGTCGGGTCGATCCCGGCCGGTGGCAGCGTCGACGTGGACGTCACCTTCGACCCGACCGGGTCGAACGTGGGCACCCGGACCGCGACGTTGGAGTTCACGAGCCCGGATGGCACGGAATCGATCGACGTGCGCGCCCTCGCGCACGCCGGCCAGGAGGGCGGCGAGGAGCCGACCCTGCAACAGGTGTTCGACGCACTCGAGACCGGCCTCGACAGTGGCTGGTCCGGTCTGGCCGGTGGGACCAACCCCGCCCCGGTCGGTGACGAGGTCGACCTGGACCTCTTCGAGCGCGCCGCCGACGGCCCGGTCGTCGTGACGCCGGTCGCTGCCTTCGCGCCCTTCGAGGACCTGCCCTTCGGGTGGTACGCCGACACCACGTCGACGCCGACCTACAACGTGCTCGGGGACCTTCCCAACGGCCAGCAGCAGACCCTGATCCCCGACTCTCAGCCCGCAGCTCCGCTCGAGTTCGACCCCGGCACGGACGCATTCGGGTTCTTCTACGACTCGAACACGTTCGGTCGCAAGGGCTTCACCGAGGACGCACGCAACCTCGACGAGCCCGACAACCAGGGCGTGTCGCACCGGGCACGTGTCTACCCGCTCCCGGGTGACGCCTTCTACGTCGCGTTCGAAGACGCCGCCAACGGTGACTACCAGGACTACGACTTCATCCTGGAGAACGTCGTCGCCGCCGGCGAGGCACCGGATCCTGACCCGGACCCGGACCCCATCGGTGACACGCTGGCGTTCAACTTCCAGTCCGAGACCGCACCGGTGCCCAGCGGGTACCTGCGGGACTTCGGCCAGCCCTACGGCGCCCGCAACGGCGCCAACCAGGGCTCGGGCCTGAACTACGGCTGGGTCGACGACGAGACGTTCGCACCGCTGAACCTGGTGGGCAACGGCCGTGACCGCGACCTGAACGACGACCAGCGCCTCGACACCCTGATGCACATGGACCTGCCGCCCAACAGCGATGGTGGGACCCTGGCCGACGGATCGTGGGAACTGGCGATCGCCGACGGCACCTACCAGGTGGTCGTCTCGGTCGGTGACCCGCAGAACGGCACCGCGCCCGAGACCCACGACGATCAACGCCGAGGGCACCAACCTCGTCGCAGGGGTTCGGCCGAGTCCGGTGCTGCCGACGGCTCGGACGCACGGCACACCACCGGCAGCGCCACGGTCGAGGTGACCGACGGTCGCCTGACCATCGACCAGATCGGTGGCACCAACACCAAGATCAACTACCTCGAGGTCACGCCCGTCGGGACCGGTGGTGGCGGCGACGTCGTCGCCCAGGTCAACTTCCAGCCGGCAGCGTCACCGACCCCGGCCGACTGGGACGCCGACAGCGGCCAGTTGTTCGACGGTGGGCGCGGCTACGGCTGGGTCCGCACCGAGGGTGGGGCCGACAAGACCGCCGACACCCGTGACCGCGCAGCCGACGACGACCCGCTCGACGGCACCACCATGATCATCGACGACGCCACGGTCGACGCGGTCGTCAACGGTGAGTGGGAGTACGCCATCGCCAACGGCACCTACGAGGTGACCGTGTCGGTCGGTGACCCCGAGTACGCCGACTCCACCCACGGCGTCAGCGCCGAGGGCACCAGCGTCATCAGCGGGTTCACCCCGTCCGGCGCCGGTGACTACGGGGTCGACTCCGCCGTCGTGGAGGTGACCGACGGTCGCCTGACCCTGGCCAACACCGGGACCAACACCAAGATCCAGTGGGTCACCATCGCGTCCACCAGTGGCGCCGACGTGATCCCGCCGCAGGTCGACATCGCCCTGGACGGTCCCGGGACTGCGCCGAACTTCACCGGTGACGTCACCGTGACGCTGGACATCACCGATGCCACCCTGGAGTTCGTCGACGTGTCCGTCGACGGGACGCAGGTGGACTCGATCAACGCCACGAACTACGACGAGCCCTTCGACGTCACCGGCACCGGCAACCACGTCGTGGAGGTGACCGCCACCGACGGTGCGGGCAACGCCACGACCGAGACGGCCGAGTTCACCATCATCGAGACCGGTGACGGGGAACTCACCCTGACCAACCCGGAGGCGGCCCTGTTCGACGACCGCCTGGTCATGAGCCGCATCCAGTCCACGAACTCCAACCCGTCGACCAACCAGACCGCGAACGTGGTCCTGGGCAACGACGGCACGGAGGACCTCACCGTCACCTCGATGGAGGTCAGTGACACCGACTTCGAACTGGTCGACCCGCCGTCGCTGCCGCTCACGCTGGCCGTGGGCGAGGACGTGACCGTCCAGACCCGCTTCATCGCGACCGGCTCGGGCCGCCACCAGCTGTTCGAGTCCGACCTGGACATCACCCACGACGGGACCAACGGCCTCACCACGACGGTCGAACTGGCCGGCATGTGGCAGACCCAGTCCGAAGGTGGCAACGAGCCCAACGTGGACGAGATCGTCGACGCGTTCGGATTCGGGACCACCATCGTCGGGTCCGGTCAGCAGATCAACAACCAGGGACGCCTCGAGGCCATCGGTGACGAGGTCCTGTCGCGCACCTGGGCACGGGCCGACACCAGCGAGCCGATCACGGTCCGCCAGTTGGCCGCCTACCACTCCTGCTGCTCCAACACCGCCACCTTCAAGTGGCACCAGGTGGGCAACAAGGGGGCGCAGACCAACGTGCTGACGCACAACGGCCAGTGGGCACAGACCCTGCTGCCGCGCATCAACGGCTCGAACACCAACCCCGCCGTGCGGACCTTCACGCCCGGCCCGGCCGAGTTCAGCCTGTCGATCGACCCCGAGTCGAGCGACTGGACCCTCAACGACGCCGGTCCCGACAACTGCGGCAACAACAACGCCGGCTGCCAGTTGGGCCACCACCTGCGCCTGTGGCCGGCCGAGGACCGGGACGGGGACCAGGTCGATGACTCGTGGATCGTGGTCATGGACTACTCGGGCATCAACTACGACTTCAACGACAACGTCTACCTGGTGGAGAACCTGACGCCGACGGCGCAGGTCATCCCCGGTGCACCAGCCGCCCCCACCGGGCTGGACGCGACGCTCGACGGTTCCGCCGTCCAGCTCGACTGGGACGACAACGGTGAAGCCGACGTCACCGGGTACGCCGTCGAGCGGTCCGTCGACGGTGGTTCGTTCGAGCGCGTGGCCACGCCCGGCAACTCGTCGTACCGCGACACCTCCGCACCCGCGGACAGCTCGGTGACCTACCGGGTCGTCGCGCTGGACAACGGTGGCGAGGAGTCCGACCCGTCCTCCACGGTGAGCGTCGACACGCCGGCGTTCGTGCAGCCGTCCGAACGCGTCAACGCCGGCGGCCCCGCCGTCACCACCTCCAGTGGTGAGTGGGATGCCAGCGCGTTCCTGACCGGTGGCAAGACCTACGCGAACACGACGCCCAACATCGCGGGGACGGACGAGGACGTCATCTACCACACCGAGTACTCCACCGAGACCGGGGAGATCAACCTTGCCGTGCCGGTGGAGGACGGGCCCTACGAGGTCCGCCTGCACTTCGCCGAGATCTACTTCCAGTCCGCGGGCGGCACGTCCGGCGGCGGGGTCGGCAGCCGCGTCTTCGACGTCGCCGTCGAGGGTGAGCTCGTGCTCGACGACTACGACATCATCGCCGACGTCGGACCTTCCACCGCCGTGGTCAAGACCGTCGAGGCCGACGTCGCGGACGGCTCGCTGGACGTCGACCTCACCTCGGTGACCAACCAGGCCAAGCTCTCGGCCGTCGAGATCGTCCCCCTCGGAGGTGACGCATGAATCGCACCCGCGCCCGTTTCCTGGCCGCTGCCGTGGCCGTTGTCCTGCTGATCGTGTCTCTGGTGGTGTTCGCGCGCGACGCCGGCCCCACCGGAAGCGCCACCAGCCCGGCCGGACCGGTCGAGCCGTCCCCTTCCGGGGCGTCGCCGTTGCCCGATGACGCCGTGGACATGCCCGACGCCGAGCTCCAGGAGGCCCTGGAGACCGAGCTCGCAGGCGTGCCCACCGCCGACCCCGAGGACCTCGAGCTCGTCGAGGACCTGGACGCGGAGGCCGAGGAGCTCGCGCGCGACAGCGTCGACGAGTCCTTCGAGGCCCAACTGCAGGAGAGCGGCTGATGTATGACGAAGACGCCACCCTGTTCGGGCTCGGTGCCCTGACGGTCGGCTCGATCGCCATCGACGTGTCGATCCTGCTGATCCTGGTGCCCGCCCTGGCCATCGTCGGCATGCTCGTGTACCGGCTGTTCGTCCAACGGGGCCCGTGATGCTCCCCACACGCGTCAGCTTCACCCTCACCACCGTCGGCCTGCTCGCCCTCGGGCTCGCCGCGCTCACGCCGGTCCTGGGCCCGGGTCGGACCAGTGTCTACGGGATCATCGTGGTCGCCTACCTGCTGTTCAAGGTGGGGGGCGCGATGCTGCATCGGGACCGCCGGGCGGAGGACGGGGTCGGCCCGCGCAACCGCGCCGTGGTCGTCGTGCCGTTCTACAACGAGGATCCCACCCTGCTGGGCAACTGCGTGCGATCCGTGATGGCCGCTGCCGGCGACCACGTCGACGCGGTCCACGTCATCGACGACGGGTCGTCGGACCCGGTGCTGCACGAGGTCGTGCGAAGCGCGCTGGCCACCGCGCCCGACGGCGTGGTGACCCATCTCACCGTCCACGACGTCAACCTCGGGAAGCGCGAGGCGCTGGCCCGTGCGGTCGAGCGCGAACCCGACGCCGACGTGTTCGTGACCATCGACTCCGACACCGTGTTGGACCCGGACTCGATCGACAACCTGTTGGCGGCGTTCGACGACCCGGACGTGACGGCCGCGACCGGGCTGGTGCTGGCGCTCAACCACGACCGGAACCTGCTGACCCGCCTGATCGACCTGCGCTACGCCAACGCGTTCCTGGTGGAGCGGGCGGCCTACAGCCGGATGGGGTCGGTGCTGTGTGCCTGTGGGTCGCTGGCGGGCTATCGCGGTGACGTGATGCGCGACCACCTCGACGACTTCGTCAACCAGACCTTCCTCGGCCAGCCGGCCGTGTTCGGTGACGACCGCCGGATGACCAACTACGCCCTGCAGCACGGCAAGGCCGTCTTCCAGTCGTCGGCGCGGGCCCAGACCGCCGTGCCGGAGCGCTTCGGCCACTACGTGCGCCAGCAGGTGCGCTGGAACAAGTCCTTCTTCCGGGAGTCGCTGTGGGCCGTGGCGAACCTGCCGGGTCGCAGTGCCGCCCCCTGGCTGAGCATGTTCGAACTGGTGTCGTGGATGACCTTCACGGTGCTGCTGGTGACCGCGGTCGTGGTGGCCCCGTTCCGCACCGGCCAAGCCGTCGCGGGCACCTTCCTGGTCTACGTCTCGGTGATGGCCTGGGTGCGGTCGCTGCGGTACATGGAACTGCGTCGCGAGCGACTGTCGTCGTGGCAGCAGGCATCGGTGTTCCTGCTGTCGCCGATCTACGGCCTGGTGACGTTGGTGTTCCTGCTGCCCCTGCGGCTGTACAGCCTCATGACGCTCCGCCAGGCCCGATGGGGCACCCGTTCGGCCGGTGTCGAGGTCGCCCTGGACCTTCCCTGACCGTCGGCGGATTCGCCGTCGGTGGCCTCACACGGCGCCGTCGGCCCGCAGGGCGGCGAGCAGGCCCGCGCGATCCAACGACGATCGACCCGCGAGGTCCCGGGAGCGGGCCAACTCGCGCAGTCGGCCGTTGGTGTGGTCCCCGAGGTCGTCGTCGACCGGGTGGAGGTCGGCGATCTCGCCGGCGGGACGTTCCGGGCCGTGCTCCCACCAGGACGCCAGCAGGGCGACGAGTCGTCGCCCCCGTGCGGCCGGGTCCTCGGCGTGCACGCGCGCTCCGACCGCGACGGCCCGTCGCTGCAGGTCCGCACGAGTGCCGTCGACCAGCACCAGGGCGCCGTCCACGACGTCGTCGCCACCCCAGCTCGCGGGATCGGCCCGCAGGTCTGCCGACAGCACCGCCAGGTCGTGGTCGTCGCCCAGGGCGTCGGACAGGTCGTGGAGCAGGTCCGCCTCGACGCCCACCAGGGTCGGCGCCGCCGGTTCCAGCAGGCAGGCGTGGTACCAGGAGTACTTGACCCGCTTGCGCCACTGGTGGAGGAGGTGGTCACCGGCGCGGCCGTCCTCGGCCACGACCTCGGCGAACCGGTCGCGGGCTCGTCGGGCCGTCCGTTCCATCCCGGCCGCCATGGCGTCCGACAGCTCCTCGCGATCCTCGCCCAGCGGCCACGTCGACACCGCTCCGCCGAGCCGTTCGAGGCGACCACGGGCGAGGTCGATGCGAACACGGTCGTCGCCCAGTCGGTCGCTGGCCTGCTCGGCGCGAGCCACCAGTGCCCGTCGCAGCGGCGCCAGCCCGCCAGCCGGGACCTGGTCGGCCCGCGCGGCAACGAGGTGGTCGAAGGTCTCGACCAACGCATGGGCGTCGCGGATCTCGGACAGCTCGCGGGACGCGTCGCGGGCCTGGCGGTTGGCCACCGCGTAGGCCTCGCCCAGCGCCGGCCGGACCAGCCGCACCAACCCCCGCAGGCGCTTGCAGCACTTGCGGGCCTCGTGGACGGCGTCGGCGGTGGTGACGCCGCCAGCGTCCTCGACGGCCGTGCCGCCGGTGTCGCCGTCGGACTCGCGGCCGGCGACGGCCAGCAGGTCCACCGCCGTGGCCACCTCCTCGCGGGCGATGCGGCGCACCGCCGTCGCCGGGGTTTCGTCCAGCTCGAACTCGTAGGCCACGGCTCCTCCGGGATCGTCGACCCGTCCTCGACCCTATCCCCACCCCCCACCCTCGTCTCGCCCCCCCCTGCCGACCCCCCCTGCGACCCCGTCGGTTGGGGATCGCGCCCGCGCTGACAGGGGTGGATCCGACAATGGACCGTGCAGATCCTGGTCGGCGGTGAGGCCACGCGATCCACAGCACGCGTGGTGGGGCCCCGAATCGTGGCGGGGTGCGGCCATGATGCGGGCATGTCCACCTCGACCGCCGATCCCGACGCTCGCCTCCGCATGCTCCTGCAACGCCAGGCGGGGGTCTTCACACTCGTCCAGGCGCGCCGGTGCGGGGTGCCGGACGACGTCGTGCAGCGCCGGTGCGAACGGGGCTGGTACGTCCGGGAACACCTCGGGGTCTATCGCGACCTGGCCATCCCGGAAGGGGATCGATCGCGCCGCTTCTCGGCCCTGCTGGCCGTCGGACGCGGATCCGTGCTGTCGAGGGAGACCGCGGGCGCCGTCCACGGCCTCGGTTCGACGCCACCCTCGCCGGTCGTCCACCTGGTGCTCCGGTGCACCTGCCCCCACGGCCGCCCCGGGGTCATGGTCCACCGCAGCCTGACCCTCCGCGAGCACCACCACGAACTCGTGGCGGGCCAGCGGGTGACGACCTGTGCCAGGACGATCGGCGACCTGGCCGGGATCTGCGGACCCGTTCGTCTTCGTCGGGTGGTGGCCGAGGCGGTGCGCCGGCGATTGACGGACCCCGACGAACTCCGTCTCGTGATGCAGGACATGGGTCGGTTCCGGGGCAAGGTCCGCCTGCGGGAGGTCGTCGACGAGTTGTCACCGCTCGAACGAGTCACGCGCAGCGCACTCGAGTCGGAGTTCCTCGCAGTGACGACCGCGGCCGGCCTGGCCCCGACCGCCATGAACCATCCGGTGCTCGATGCCACGGGTCGCCGTCGCGTCATCGACGCGGTCTACCTGCCGCCCGGCCTGCCGATCGAACTCGACTCGCAACTGGCCCATGGCAGCCTGCTGGACTGGCACGACGACCTCCGACGGGAGAACGACCTCGCCCTGCGAGGATGGCTGCCGTTCCTGCGCTTCAACTGGTTCGACGTGACGCGGCGCGGCCATCTCGTCGTCACCCGCATCCGGGCGGCACTGGACCACGCCACCTGACGGCGGGCGCCCCCGAGTCGGCTCCTTCGGTGTTGCCACTGTCGGCCGGGTCGTGCCGCAGCAACCCTGCGGCGTCCGGCGGACCGTCGACCATCAGCAAGGAGTTCCGTCGCTGCCCCGACGCGTCCGGTCGGTTGTCGGATCCACCCCTACAAGAGCGGCCGTGGTCCCCAACCGACCGGTGGGGCGGGCGGGGTGAGGACGGGTCAGCGGGCGTTGAAGTACTTGGCCTCGGGGTGGTGGACGACCATCGCGGAGGTGGACTGCTCCGGGTCGAGCATGTGCTCGTCGGTGACCTCGACGCCGATCGCGGAGAAGTCCAGCAGGCCGTCCAGGATGATCTGGTCGGACAGGTCCGGGCAGGCGGCGTAGCCGAAGGAGTAGCGCGAGCCCCGGTAGCCCTGGCGGAACCAGTCCTGCACGGTGTCGCCGTCCTCGCCGTGGATCCCCAGCTCCTCGCGGATCCGGCGATGCCACAACTCGGCGAGGGCCTCGGCCATCTCCACGCCGAAGCCGTGGGCGTGGAGGTACTCGTTGTAGCGGTCGGCATGGAACAGGTCCTGGGCGACCTGGCTGATTCGACTCCCCATCGTGACGCACTGCACCGGCAGCACGTCGTACTGGCCGGTCTCGACGTCGCGGAAGAAGTCGGGGATGGCGAGGTAGCGCCCGCGGGTCTGGCGCGGGAAGCTGAAGCGCGCGACCTCGACCTCCAGTGGAGCCTCAGGGTCCCAGACGATGAGGTCGTCGCCGTCGGAGTTGGCGGGCCAGTAGCCGTAGACCACCTCGGGCGTGACGATCTTGTCGCGGCGGGCGGCCTCGATCCACGAGCGCAGGGCCGGGCGGGCGTGCTCGTCGAGGAAGGCCCGGTAGTCGTCGGGGGAGCGATCGCCGGGTGAGTAGCCCCACTGGTTGCGGAACAGGGCGATTTCGTTGATCAGCGGGGCGACGTCGTCCACGCCGATGCCACGGACGACGCGCTGGCCCCAGAACGGCGGCTCGGGCACCTCGACGTCGGTGGCCACGGCGGACTTCGGCCGACCGCGGTGGTCCAGCCGTGGGGGCACGTCGGCGGCCGGGGTCTTGGTGGGACGGCGCTTCTCGCGCCGGCCGACCAGTTCCTCGGGCAGCGCAATGCCGGCCTTGCGAGCCTCCATGACCTGGTTCAGCACCGACAGGCCCTCGAACGCGTCCTTGCAGTAGAAGACGTCGCCGTCGAACAGGCTGCGCAGGTCGTCCTCGACGTAGGAACGGGTCAGCGCCGCGCCGCCCAGCAGGACCGGGAGGTCCCTGAGGGAGCGCTTGTTCATCTCCTCGAGGTTGTCCTTCATCACCACGGTCGACTTCACCAGCAGCCCCGACATCCCGATGGCGTCGGCGCCGCGGTCCTTGGCGGCCTGCAGGATCGCGTCGATGGGCTGCTTGATCCCCAGGTTGATGGTGTCGTAGCCATTGTTGCGCAGGATGATGTCGACCAGGTTCTTGCCGATGTCGTGCACGTCGCCCTTGACGGTGGCCAGCACCACGCGGCCCTTGCCGGACGCGTCACCGGCCTCCATGTGGGGTTCGAGGTGTGCCACGGCGTGCTTCATCGCCTCGGCGGACTGCAGCACGAACGGCAACTGCATCTGCCCCGAGCCGAACAGTTCCCCGACGACCTTCATCCCGTCCAGCAGGTACTCGTTGACGATGGTCAGGGCGGGGTAGCCCGCGGCCATCGCCTCGTCGAGGTCGCCGACCATGCCGTCGCGAACCCCGTCGATGATGCGTTGCTTGAGCCGCTCCTCGATGTCGAGGTCGGCCAGTGACGGGCCGTTGGCACCAGCGGTGGCGTCCACGCCCTCGAACAGGGCCATGAGGCGGTGCAGCGGGTCGTAGTCGGCGTCCGCGGTGCCGCGCATCCCGGCGGTGCCGCGGTTGTCCTCGATGAGGTCGCGGGCCACCTGCTCCTGTTCGTCGTCGATGCGGTTCAGCGGCAGGATCTTGGCCGGGTTGACGATGGCGGAGTCCAGGCCGCGGTCGATGGCCATCTGGAGGAACACCGAGTTCAGGACCTGCCGGGCGGCCGGGGCCAGCCCGAACGACACGTTGGACACACCCAGGGTCGTGTGGCAGCCGGGGATCTCGGCCTTGACGCGTTCGATCGCCTCGAGCGTCGCCACACCGTCGTTGCGCAGGTCCTCGGACCCGGATCCCAGGGGGAAGGTGAGGCAGTCGAAGACGAGGTCGGCGGGTTCCATCCCGAAGTCCCCGATCGCGATGTCGGCGATCCGCTTGCACACCTCCACCTTCCAGTCGGCGGTGCGTGCCTGGCCCTCCTCGTCGATGGCGAGCACGACCACCGCCGCGCCGTAGCGCCTGGCCATCGGCAGCAGCCGGTCGGCCTTGACGCGACCGTCCTCGAGGTTGACCGAGTTGATGACGGCGCGACCGCCCAGCCGTTTCAGGGCAGCCTCCACGACGTCCAGCTCGGTGGAGTCGATGACCAGCGGCAGCGTCGACTGCGTGGCGTAACGGTCGATCACCTCCACCATGTCGGCCACGCCGTCACGGCCGACGTAGTCGACGCACACGTCCAGCACGTGGGCACCGGAGCGGGCCTGGTCACGTGCCAGTTCGACCATCGCCTCCCAGTCCTCGTCGAGCAGCAGGCGCTTGAACGCGCGCGAGCCGTTGGCGTTGGCGCGTTCGCCGATCATCAGGAACGAGGTGTCCTGGTCCAGCGAGACGGCGCTGTACAGCGAGGCGAGGGACGGCTGGAACTCGGGCTCGCGCGTCGCCGGGACCAGGTCGTCCACGGCCTCGACCACGCGGGCGAGGTGGTCGGGGGTGGTGCCGCAGCAGCCCCCGACGATCGCCACCCCGAACTCCCCGACGAACTCCCGGTGGGCGGCCGCCAGCCCCTCGGGAGCCAGCGGGTAGCAGGTCTGGCCGTCGATCATCTCGGGGATCCCGGCATTGGGGATCACCGCGATGGGCAGGCGCGACGATCGCGACAGCGTCCGGACGTGCTCGCGCATGTCGGACGGACCGGTCGCGCAGTTCATGCCGAGGACGTCGATGGGCAACGGGTCGAGCGCCGCGATCGCGGCGGCCGGTTCGCTGCCGAGCAACATCGTGTTGATGTCCTTCTCGACCGTGAAGCACACCATGATCGGGACACGCGTGTCGCGCTCGTCGAACACGTCGGTGGCGGCGGCGACCGCGGCCTTGACCTGGAGCAGGTCGAAGCAGGTCTCGATGACCAGCAGGTCGACACCCCCGTCGAGCAGCCCACGGACCTGGCGGGCGTAGCCGGCCTCCATGGTGTCGACGTCGATGAAGTCCTTGGCCACGGTGGGGTCGTTGCCCAGGCTCAGCGTGGGGGAGCGGGTTCCCGGCCCCATCGAGCCCGCGACGAAGCACGCGGGGCCGTCCTCGCGCTCGTCGACGGCCTGGCGGGCCAGGCGGGCCGCGGCCGCGTTGAGTTCCTCGGTGTCGTCGCCCAGGCCGTACTCGTCCAGGACCCAGGGTGCGCTGCCGAAGGTGTCGGTCTCGATGATCGTGCAGCCGACGTCGAGGAACGACCGGTGGACATCGAGCACGACGTCCGGACGGGTGCGCACCAGCACCTCGTTGCACCCCTCGAGGTGCTCGCCGCCGAAGTCGGCCGGTCCCAGGTCGGCATCCTGCAGTGACGTGCCCATGGCGCCGTCGACGACCAGGACGCGGTCGCGCAGGGCATCCAGGAACGGATGTGGGGCAGAAGTGGCAGTCACGGGGGTCTCGGTGTCGCAGGTGGTCGGCGCAGGCCGCGGGTGCGCGTCCGGCGGGACGCGTCGCGCGAATGCCGAGACTTCGGGCCGCCTCGACACGGTACCTCGTCCCGTCGGTCGATCGTCGGCCACCCACGCCCGTCGGGACCCGTCCGGTCCGCCCCGGTCTCGATGTCGTCGGGGGCTGGTCCGGTCGCGATCACCCCGCGGGGCGCCGGCCGAGCGGCACGCCCGGCCAGAAACCTCCCGCCGGCTCCTGAATCCTTCCGCCCGGACTCCTTCCGCCCGGACTCCTTCCGCCCGGACTCCTTCCGCCCGGACTCCTTCCGCCCGGACATCCGCCGCGACGTCCTGCCACACTGGGCCCATGGCACATCCGATCCAGTTCGATCCCGACGACCCCCTGCTGGCCCGCGTCCGCGACCTGGCCCTGGCGTTGCCCGGTGCCGACGAGAAGGTGTCGCACGGCCGCCCCGCCTTCTTCACCACCAAGGTGTTCGCCTACTACGGCGGGTCGGTGAAGGTCGACCGCGACTGGGTCCAGCACGACCAGGCGATCATGGTCCAGCCGGATCCGGGCGAACGCCGTGCCCTGGTCGCCGACGAACGGTTCTGGGTGCCCGGGTACCTGGGTCCGTCCGGGTGGCTCGGGCTGGACCTCGCCGACGCCGGCATGGACGAGGTCGCCGAGTTGCTGCAGGACTCCTGGCGCGTCACCGCGCCCGCGCGTGTCGTCGCCCGACTCGACCCATCCCGGACCTGACCTGGGCGGCGGGCCGAGGCAGGACGTGGGACCGGCCAGGGGACACGTGGGGACCGCCCGCGAACCTTGGTCCGGGACCGGCGCGGGCCGGGCCCTCGGGCCCAGACGGCCGGCCCGCGACCGGTCCGAGCGTGGACTCGGGACGGTCGGCGTCCCGGGCCACACGCAGGACCAGGGATGCCACGATCCACGCGGGGAGGGCTGCGTCAGGTCCCGGGTCAGGTCGCGCGTGAGGTTCGGGGCGAGAAGCGGTAGTGGCTGACACCGAACGTGCGACCGTGGTCGTGACCCCACAGTGCCTCCACGGTGAGGAAGAAGGTCTCCCAGCGTCGGACCCACACCTCGGCGCTCGCCCGACCGACGTCGACGGTGAACAGGTCCAGCACCTCGTCGCGGTGGGTGTGCAGGTTGTCCAGCCACGCCCGGGCCGTGCGGGCGTAGTGGGCGCCGCCGAGCCACCAGTGTTCGTCGCACACCAAGTCGTCCTGGCGATGCAGGAACAGGTCGTCGGACGGCATCAGCCCCCCGGAGAAGAAGTAGCGCCCGATCCAGTTGGTGGGGTCGTCGGCATCGAAGGCGAACCCGATGTCGCGGCCGCTGAACACGTGCACGAACGCGGCCCCGTCGGGGGCGAGCCAGTCCGCGAAGCGCGCGAACAGGCGCCGGTGGTTGCGGACGTGCTCGAGCATCTCGACCGACACGATCCGGTCCACCGGCCCATCGATGCCCGCGTCGCCCGGCGCGAACTCGGCGATGTCGCCGGTGTGCACGACCACGTTGTCCAGGCCCTGCTCGGCCGCGCGGGCCAGCACCGATTCGCGCTGGGTCCGGGAGTTGGACACCCCGACCACGGTCGAGCCTGGGAATCGCCGGGCGATCCGCAGGGTCAGCGACCCCCAGCCGCAGCCGAGGTCCAGCACGACCTGCCCGTCGGCGAGGTCGGCACGCGCGATGGTCAGGTCGAGCATCCGCTCCTCGGCCGCGGCCAGGTCATCGCCGCGCGCCCACAGCCCCGACGAATACTTCCGGTGTGGGCCCAGCACCAGGTCGAAGAAGCGGGTGGGAACCTCGTAGTGCTGGCTGTTGGCGTCGGCGGTGTGGATCGTGATCGGTTGGCCGTCGAGGTCTGCCCGCAACTCGCGATCCCGGCGTGCCCGCTCGTCGGCCGGAACCGTCTGGTGTTCCCGCACCAGGGCCCGGACACGCAGGTCGATGGCCCGGGCCAGCACGGGCTCGGGCAGCGTGCCGCGGTCGACCAGCCGGAAGGACCACGGCTGGTCGGGCTCGCCGGCGAGCGAGAGCCCGGGCTCGGCATGGTCGTCGGTCCGGTCGGGCGTGGTGGACACGGTCACGGACTCCCTCGAGGTGGCGGTCGGGCGCGGCCGGAGCCGGTGGTCCCCGGCGTGCCGGGCGGTCCGGGCGCCGAACGAGTCTAGGCCGTGGGGCGTGGAGGGCCGGCGGCTCAGTGCCGGGCGGTCGGCTCGTCGTCGCTGGCGACCCGGGGCCGGGCGGTCGCGGTCGTGGCGCCGGGGGCGTCCAGCCAGGCCTGCAGGCGCTGGGGTCCGTCGACCCGGTCCGTGACGGACACGACCAGGCGGTCGCCGTCCCGGAACGTGGTGTCGCCGTCGGCGGCGCGCGTGACCCCGCCCCGGGTCACCAGGAGCACGCGGATGTCTCGGCCGGGTGCGCGCTCGGCCAGTCGCCGACCGACGACCGGGGACGCGGCGGTGAGGTCCACCTCGAACAGGTCCACCCCGGGCATGTCGCCGACCAGCAGGTCGGCCTGCGGTGCCCCGGCGGGGTCCGGCGGGAGGGCCGCCCGGTCGACCACCCGCTGTGCGGTGGCACCGTGCAGCAGCAGGCTCACCGCCACGACGAAGAAGACCAGGTGCAGGAGCACGTCCGCACCGGCCACCCCAGCCGTGGCGGCGTAGGTGGCCAGGACGATCGGCACGGCGCCACGGACGCCCAACCAGGCCACGACCCCCTGTTCCCGCAGCGGCATCCGGAACCCGACCAGGGAGATCCCCACGGCGACGGGACGTGCCACCACGACCAGTGCGATCGCGATCGCCAGTCCGGGCAGGGCGACGTCGACCAGCATCGTCGCGTCGACCTGGAGTCCGAGGAGCAGGAACAGGCCCACCTCCACGGCGGTGGCGATGCCGTCGCTGAAGCGTTGCACGGCCCGGCGATGGCGCACGGCCCTGGCAGCCAGAACGACCCCGCAGGCATAGGTGGCCAGCAGCCCCGAGGCCCCCAGGACGGCCGCGATGCCGTAGGCGGTGGCCGCCAGGGCAAGTGCCAGCACCGGGTACAGCCCGGGCCCCGGCAGCCGGAGCCGGTGCAGCAGCCGACCACCCAGGTCGCCGACGACGATGCCGGCCACGACACCGCCGATCAGTTGCCACAACGCGAACGACGCCCACTGCGTGGCGGACACCGGCGTCTCCCAGCTGGCCAGGATGCCGACCGTCAGCAGCACCGCGATGGGGTCGTTGCCGCCCGACTCGACGGTCAACAGGGCCTGGACTCGGTGGGGCAGCCGGACGTTGCGCAGCAGGTTGCCCAGTGCCGCGGCGTCGGTGGAGGCGACCACGGCCCCGACCAGCCAGGCGGTGCGCGCGGATGCCTCGGGCACCACCAGCGCGACGAAGCCGGCCGTGACGGCCGCCGTGGCCATCACCCCGACGGTGGCCAGCAGCGCGCCCGGCGCCGCGGCGCGCCGCAGGTCCGCGAGCGAGGTCGTGACCCCGCCGTCGAACAGGATCACCACCAGGGCGATGATCGCCACGTTGCGGATCGTCCCCGCCGCCGACACGTCCACCCATCCCAACCCGCCACGTCCGGCCAGGACCCCCATGCCCAGGAACAGCAGCGACGTCGGCAGGCCCAGTCGCCGGCCCACCGCCGTCGACATGACCGCGAGCACGGCCAGGATGCCGGCGACTGCGATGGCGGGGTCCACGGCCAGGCTGGCGTCGAGGCCGGTCGTGGCCGTCGGGGCGTCGGGGAGGTCGGCGGTGACGAGGTCGAGCAGGTTGGCCACCACGACGGTGCCGGCCACGACCAGCGCGACCGCGGCCACGCCCGCGACCGCGGCGGGTCTGGCGGCCCCCTCGCGCCGGCGGGTCAGCAGGAGGTGGGCGAAGCCCGCGGTGGCCAGGGCCAGCAGTGTGGCCAGGAACGGTCGCCAGGCCGTGGTCAGCACCGGTCCGGGGGTCTCGGGACCCAACACGACGAAGACACTCGCACCGGCGACGACGGCCGCGGCGAGTCCGGCCGGACGCAGGGCGAGCCGAGCGGCCCGCCCGGCCTCGTCCAGCAGGAGGCGCCACAGCGATCGACGGCGTCGTCGCTGTGGCGTTCGGTCGTCAGGACGGGGCGGACGCAAGGCCGCCGCGATCGTGCTCAGTGGTCCGGCCATGGTTCTCCCGGTCGGGCCCGGCGCACTCGGAGGTCGAGTGTGCCCGGTCGCCGCGACCGGGGCTGGCCGTGTTCGGGGGTCCGGTCGATCGAGGTGGTCGCTCGGCCGGCCCTAGGCTCCGGACCCATGCCGTTGTTCCGTCGCAAGCCCGACCTGCCGTCCGACCTCGAGTCGGCCTGGCGCGCCTTCCTCGACTGCGCCCAGGTCGTGGAGTCCGGGCGACGGGTGCTGCTGTCCACCCTGCCGACGGGTCGTGTCGAGCCGGCGCCGATCGGCGTCGGGCTCGACGCGATCGCCGGCGCCATCGACGACGCCCGCGCGTGGATGCCCGGCTGGGAGGTCCCCGTCGTCGCACAGGACTGGTCGGACTGCCACGACGCCCTGGCCGAGTCCGAGGGCCACCTCGACGACGTCCGCGCCGTGGCCGCCTCCACCTCGGAGCTGGAGGAACTGCTGGAGGCCGTCCAGGAGGTCGTTGCCCCCCTCGATGCCTTCGCCGACGCCGAACGCACCTGGCGCCGCGCCTTCCGCATCACCTGACCCACATCCCCCGGCCGAACGTCACCGGCCCACGTCACCCGGCCGAACGTCACCCGGCCCACGTCACCCGGCCCACGTCACCCGGCCCACGTCACCCGGCCCACGTCACCCGGCCGTGAGCGTCCCTGCCGTGAGCGTCCCTGCCGGGATCTCGGCCAGATCGCACCCAACAGAACGGGGGAGGCGCCGGTGGTCGCGTGGCGGGTGGGTCGGTGCCGGTATGTCGGCCGGTTCACACCCGGCAGCGGGGATCGTGGACGGCCTGGGTGGATGCTGGTGGGTGCCTTCCTGCCGGTATGTCGGCCGGATCGCACCCGGCAGCGGGGATCGTGGACGGCCTGGCTGGATGCTGGTGGGTGGGTCGGTGCCGGTATGTCGGCCGGTTCGCACCCGGCAGCGGGGATCGTGGACGGCCTGGCTGGATGCTGGTGGGTGGGTCGGTGCCGGTATGTCGGCCGGTTCACACCCAGCAGAATGGGGGAGGGGCCGGAGGTCGCCTGGCGGGTGCGTTTCTGCCGGTATGTCGGCTGAATCGCACACGGCAGGACAAGGGGGGTGGCGGATGAGGGGGCGGGGGGTGAAGGGGGGGTGGGTGAAGGGGGGGTGGGTGAAGGGGGGGTGGGTGAGGGGGGTGGGTGAGGGGGGTGGGGGATGGGGGGTGGTGGGTCAGGGGCGGAAGTGGGCGACGACTTCGACGTGGTGGGTCATGGGGAACAGGTCGAAGGGACGGGCGGTGCGGAGGCGGTACCCGTGCTCGGCCAGGACGCGGGCGTCGCGGGCCAGGGCGGCCGGGTCGCAGGCCACGTACACGATGTCGCCGGGTGCCTGGCCTGCGAGGTCGGCGATGAGGCCCTGGCCGGCACCGGTCCGGGGGGGATCCAGCACGACCACGTCCGGCGGCGCGTCGTGGTCGCGGCCGACGAACTCGCGCACGTCCATGGCGGCGGCCGCGACGTGGTCGTCCAGCCCGGCCCGCTCGGCGTTGGCGTCGAGGTGGTCCACGGCCTGTCGGACGCCCTCGACCGCGGTCACGCGAGCACCGGCCCGGGCCAGCGGCAGGCTGAACAACCCGACCCCGGCGTACAGGTCCCAGGCGACCAGTCCGGTGACGTCCCCGAGCACCTCCAGCACGGCGGCCACCAGTGCCTCGGCGCCATCGGTCTGGGTCTGGAAGAAGCCGTCGACGTCGGCGGTGAAGTCCAGGCCCGCGATCTGTTCGGTCACGGTCCCGTCGCCACGTGCGGTGACGGTCGTGCCGTCGGGCTGGGCGAACTGCAGGCCCAGTGGGCGTCCGTCGACGGCGTCGATGGTCGGCAGGTGCAGCGGTCCGGGGCCGGGCCGCAGCACCGCCGCCCGGTCCCCGGTGGCCGTCGCCCGCACGGTCACCTCGGCGGCCCCGGTGTCGTCGCCCACGGCGCTGCGCACCGCCTGGGTGCCCTCGGTCAGGATCGGGCAGACGTCCACGGGCACGACGTCGTGGGTCCCCTCGCGGTGGTAGCCCAGGCGTCCGGCGTCGTCGGCGTGCAGCCGCGCGACCGTGCGGTAGCCGAGCGCGGGTCCGACGGCGACGGCGTCGGCCACCGGGGGATCCTCCAGCTGCCCGAGCCGTTCCAACTGCTCGACGACCACCCGGGTCTTGAGCGCCAGCTGGCCGTCGGGACTGACGTGCTGGAGGTCACAGCCGCCACACGCAGGCACGTACGGGCAGGGCGGCTCGACGCGGTCCGGTGAGGCCTCCAACACCGCCAACAGCTCGCCGCGAGCCCACGACTTGCGGTCGTCGACGACCCGCAGTCGCACGGTCTCGTCCGGCAGCGCCCCGGGCACGAACACGGCCTTGCCGTCGACACGGGCAACGCCCTCGCCACCATGCGTGAAGCCGTCGACCACCGCCTCGACGGGATGGGTGGGCAAGCGGCTCATGACGGGTCCTCGTGGTCGGGCGTGCGGGCGTGGCGTGGCGGTGCGGCGGGGGCGTCGTGTCAGCATGGCAGGTCGGCCGCGCGACCAGTGTGTCCGACGATCCCGCCCCGGGTGCGTCGACCCGCCGGGTCGTGTGGGACCCCGGACATCACCGGACGGGGCGCGACGTCCGGTCAGTCGCGACGGCCCGTCAGCACGACCCAGTCCCCACGTCGGCGGACCTCGACGTCGAGGAAGCCCGCACCAGTCAGTGCGTCGGCGACCAGTTCGGCGCGCTCGGCACCGACGCCGCTGGCGACCAGGTGCCCGCCGGGTGCCGTGGCCGCCCACAGGTCGTCGGCCAGCGCGACGACCGTGTGGGTCAGGAGGTTGGCCACGACCACGTCGGCGGGGGCCTCCCCGGTGGCCGAGCCGACGGCCAGGTCGACCACCACGTCGTTGTCGGCGGCGTTGTCGCGGGCGACCTCGACCGCGGCCGGGTCGGTGTCCACGCCGCGAACGGCGTCGGCACCCATCAGCACCGCGGCGATCGCCAGGATCCCGGTCCCCGTGCCGACGTCCAGCACTCGGGCACCGGCCAGCTCCAGGTCGCCGAGGGCCTCGAGGCAGCCCGCGGTGGTGTCGTGGTGGCCGGACCCGAAGGCCTGTCCGGGGTCGAGCACGATCCGGTGGCGATCATCGGCGGTCTCGTGGGTGTCGACGAGGTGGTGGGGCACCACGTCGAAGGGACCGGCGGCCATCACCGTCAGGCCGTCACGCCAGGCGGCGAGGTGGTCGACCGCAGGTTCGTGGCGCCACGTGGTGCCCTCGGGCAGGGCGCCCGCGGCGTCGCGGTCGAGCTGCTGCGGCGGGACCGTGAAGTAGCCCACGACCTCCTGGTCGCGGGTCCAGGTCCCCCCTGCACCGGCCCGCCACAGCGCGACGACGGCGGCTTCGGCGTCCTGGCCCGGACCGACGTGCACGGTCGCTGCCCAGTGGCCATCGGCCTCCGCCGCCGGCTCGGACACGGTGGTCACGAGGAACGGCGTTGGAGCCACGGCGCGGTGACCGCGTTGCCCGACGTCAGTTTGTGGTCGACCACGTCGTGGCGTTCGCGACGAGCCGTCCACAGCGCGCTGACGATCGCGGCGGCCGGGATGGCCAACAGCGCACCGAAGGCCCCGAGCAGGGCCGCGCCGGCGACGACGGCCAGGAACGCCACCGCCGGGTGCAGCGACACGGTGTGGGAGGTGATGCGTGGCGCGATCAGGTAGTTCTCGACCTGCTGGTAGGCGATGATGGCGCCGAGGACCCACACGGCGTCGCCGACCGACGACGCCAGCGCGATGACCACGGGCAGCACACCGGCCAGGTAGGTCCCGACGATGGGCACGACGCTGGACACGACCCCGACCCAGACACCCAGCGCGAAGGCGTAGTCCAGCCCGATCAGCATGAACACGGCGGTGTGGAACACCGTGGAGACGATCGCCGTGATGACGCGGGAGTACAGGTAGCCGCCGGTCTTGTCGATCGCGATCTCCCAGAGCTCGAGGAAGTCGCGTTGGGCCGATGGCTGCATGTGCGACGACACCATGCGGCGCAGCTTGGGACCGTCGGCGGCGAGGTAGAAGGCCACCAGCCCGATCGTGAGGAGGTTGAAGACCTGGCCCAGCACCGAGGCGCCCACGTTGATGACGTTGAGACCGGCCTGACCCGCGATCTGGGGGAACTGGCGTGGCAGGTCCTGCTCGAGTCCGCTCAGCCACTCGGAGGCGCGCTCGCCCAGTCCGCCGGGGAGTCCCTGGACCTGTTGCCGGAGGCCGTCCAGCAGCTGGGGCGCGCCCTCGACGAGGGTGGTGACCTGGCCGACCATCAGGGGCACCATCGCCGCGAAGAAGCCCACGATCGCCACGACCGTGAGGCCGAACAGGATCCCGGTGGAAGCGCCGCGGGACATCCCCCGTTCGTGCATCCACTTCACCGCCGGCTCGAGGGCGAAGGAGATGAACAGGGCCACGGCCATGCTGATCAACAGGGGCCGGATCCGACCGATGATGGCCCCGAGCAGGTCGGCCAGCAGGAAGCCCCCGGCCAGGCCCAGCGCCAGGGTCAGTGCGAGTCGTGGTTGCCAGCGGCGGTCCTGGCCGGCCGTGGCGATTCCCTGTGCGACGGCGTCACCGAGCCGGGACGCCTGCGAGTCGTCGCCCCGGGATCGGCGCCCACGGGCGTCGCCACCGTCGTGGTCGGAGTGCCCGCCTCGGTTCGCGGCCGGTCCCTGGGTCGGGTCCACACCGTCGTCGGAGACGCCAGGAGCGCCGTGCGGCGCCGGGGACTCGCGACCATCGTCGCCCACCGACGGATCGGCCGACGAATCGGCCTGGTCGTCGACGGGTCGGCCACCGTCGCCGACGGGGCCTGCCTGTCCGGTGTCCGTCGTCGTCGCCATGACCGTCGAGTCTAGGTGCCCAACGGGGGACCCACGCGCCCGACGGGCCACTGCCGGGGCAGGCTGCGACGCGACCCGGCCGCCGCGGCCGCTGGCGACCGGTGGTGACGGGCCGACGGCTACCCTTCCGCCGTCCCCGACCGACCCCGAGAGGCCCCCACGGTGCCACCAGGCGTGTCCACGGCGGCCGCGGGCGCCAGCACGGCCGACGCCGCGATCGAGGTGTCGGGACTGACCGTGCGCTACGGCGAGCACGTGGCGGTGGGCGGACTGGACCTCGCGGTCGGGACCGGCCGCACGCTTGCCCTGCTGGGCCCCAACGGGGCCGGCAAGACCACGACGGTGGAGTCCTGCGTGGGGTTGCGCGTGCCCACTTCCGGGCGGGTGCGGGTGGTGGGCCTGGACCCGGCGGTGGACGGGGCCCGGCTGCGACCACGGCTGGGCGTGATGCTCCAGGAGGGCGGGGTCTACCCCCAGGCACGGCCACGCGAGGTGCTCGCGCTCCAGGCGGCGATGTTCGCCGACCCACTCGACGTCGACGTGCTGCTCGAACGCGTCGGGCTGGTCGAGGCCCGCCGCACCCGCTTCCGGGACCTGTCGGGTGGCCAGCAGCAACGCCTGTCGCTGGCCCTGGCGCTGGTCGGCCGCCCGGAGGTCGCCTTCCTCGACGAGCCGACGGCCGGCCTCGACCCGGCCGCCCGCCGCACCACGTGGGAGGTGGTGCGCTCCCTGCAGGCCGACGGCGTGACCGTGGTGCTCACGACCCACCTGCTGGACGAGGCCGAGGAGCTGGCCGACGACGTCGTGATCATCGACCACGGTCGCGTGGTCGCCGCCGGGACGCCGTCGGACCTGGTCGGGGACCTGCCGGGCGTGGACGACCTGGTGTTCACCACCGACCTCGAGGTGGACCTGGCGGCGCTGTCGGCCCACGTCGGGCGGACCGTGACCCGTCGCGGCCGACGTGACCACCACCTCGCCAGTCCGGCGGACCCGGCCCTGATCGTCGTGCTCGCCGACGGGCTGGCGGCCCAGGACGTCACCCTGACCAGTCTCAACGCGGGTCGGCGCGGACTGGAGGAGGTCTTCCTCCGGCTGACGGAACCCGGCCCCGCCGCCGACGCGGCGACGACCCGCGAGGGGGACGCCTGATGGGCGCCCCGGCATCCCGACCACGACGCGTGCTGGCCCAGGCCGGCATGGAACTGCGCCTGCTGGTGCGCAACGGCGAGAGCCTGATCGTCACCCTGGGGATCCCGCTCGGGCTGCTGGTGTTCTTCTCGGTGGTGGACGTCCTGCCCACCGACGGCGATGCCGTCACCTTCCTGGTCCCGGGGGTCCTGGCCATCTCGGCGATGGCGACCGGGCTGGTGGCGCTGGCGATCCAGACCGGCTTCGAGCGCAAGTACGGGGTCCTCAAGCGCCTGGGCACCACGCCGCTGACCCGCGGGGGCTACGTGCTGGCCAAGGCGCTGGCGATGGCCGCGCTGCTGGCCGTGCAGGTGGTGGCGGTGCTGGCCGTCGCCTGGCTCGGCCTGGGGTGGGAGCCCACCGGGTCGGTGGCGCTGGCCGTGGTGGCGACGCTGCTCGGTGGGGTCACGTTCTCGGCGCTGGGGCTGTGGATGGCCGGCACCTGCAAGGCCGAGACCACCCTGGCGTTGTCCAACGCCCTGTTCCTCGTACTGCTGCTGGTCAGTGGTCTCGCCTTCGACCCGGCGTCCCTTCCCGAGCCGGTCGCGGCGCTGGGTTCGCTGCTGCCGTCCGGGGCCCTGGGTGACGTGGTGCGGGCGGCGCTGGACACGCCTGCGCAGGCCGACTGGGGTGGGCTCGCGGTGGTCGTCGCCTGGGGCGTGGTGGCCACGCTCGGGGCGGTCCGAAGCTTCCGATGGCAGCCCTGACGGCTGCCGGACCGGGCCGTGTGGCCGGCTGCCCGACACCGTCGCCGACCCCGGTGGGCGTGGTCGGCGACCGCCATCGCCGGGGCGGACCCCGGTCGGCCGGTCGCTAGACTGGACGGACGAGTGGTCACTGGCCGATGCCGTGGTCACCGGGCCCTCGTCGGCCCAGCCCGGGCCACCCGTCCGGACGGGTCCGACGGCCGGGTCGCGACCTGCCGGGACGGCAGGTCGCGAGTGACGCAGCCCCAGCGCGGACGGCGTCGACGTCGCCCGGAACCCGTCCCCGGCACGCCCCGCACGGGGCAGGCCGAGAACCACCGCACGTCACCGCCCGTACGACCGCCCGCGACAGCGCCCCAGACCGCCGCCCAGACCACCCCCCGAGACCCACCCGGACGACCGCTCGCGACGACGAGCACCAACGACCGGACGTCAGGACGCGGTCGGGTGCGAGTCGGCCCGAGCAACAAGGAGCGACACGGTGCAAGGCACCCCCTCCCGTACGGCCCCACCGGCATCCGCGCCCCGCGGGCACCACGCCCGCCGTTGGCGAACGGTTGCGTTGGGTGCCGTGGCAGTGGCGCTGGCCGGCTGTTCCGGCGCGCAGACGATGCTCGACCCCCAGGGCCCCTACGCCCGGGACCCGAACACGCTGTTCGACTTCGTGCTGATCGTCGCCGCCGTCGTGTTCGTGTTCGTCCAGGGGCTGATCATCTTCACGGCCTGGCGCTACCGCCGCAAGGACGACGACGATCGTGAGGTCCCCAAGCAGGTGCACGGCAACACCCGCCTGGAGATCCTCTGGACCGTGATCCCCGCCCTGATCCTGGCGGGCATCGCCGTCCCGACGGTGCGGCAGGTGTTCGCCCTCGCCGAGGAGCCCGATGGCGCGATGGTCGTGGAGGTCATCGGCCACCGCTGGTGGTGGGAGTACCGCTACCCCGACGCCGGCATCATCACCGCCAACGAGCTCGTGATCCCGGTCGACACCCCCATCCGCCTCGAGATGCGGGCCGAGGAGTCGGGATCCGACGAGCGCGGTGTGCTGCACTCCTACTGGGTCCCGGCCCTGGCCGGCAAGCAGGACGTCATCCCGGGTCGCGTCTCGACGCTCAACATGTTGGCCGACGAGCCAGGTCGGTACCTGGGACAGTGCGCCGAGTACTGCGGGTTGTCCCACGCCAACATGCGCAACCGAGCCGTGGCGTTGGAACAGGCCGACTTCGACCAGTGGGTGCAGGACCAGCAGCAGCCGTCCGAGACGGCGGCGGCCTTCGCCGGCCTGTCGCCCCAGCAGCTGGAGGAACAGGCCGTCCCCGAGGGCGTCGACGACCAGGTCGGGGACGGGTACTACGTGTTCCAGGCCAACTGCGTGGCCTGCCACGGGCAGATCCAGACCGAAGTGGTCTCGTCCGCCGAGGACTTCGTGGCCAACCAGGGTCCCAACCTGACCCACCTGCTCAGCCGCAAGGAGTTCGCCGGTGCGATCTTCGACCTGTACGAGCGCGAGGATCCCGACGACCCCAACGCGGCCTTCACCGACCAGGTCAACGTCGACCTGTTGCGCTCCTGGGTCAACAACGCCCCGTCCCTGAAGGCCATGACGCCCGCGGACGGCGTGGGGATGCCCAGCTTCGCGCGCGCGCCCGGCACCGAGACCGGGCTGTCCGAGGCCGAGCTCGACGCCGTCGTCGCCTACCTGCTGACGATGGAGTGACGGTGCCCACCCCGACCGGACGCGACACGACCGCCCGTCCCGACCACGACCGGAGACGATGATGGCAACCACCACGGCTCCTCCACAGACCCGTTCGCGCAGCCTGTTGTCGCGACCGACGGCGCTGGACGGCCTGAAGGGCTACCTGGCGACGACCGATCACAAGAAGATCGGGATCATGTACTTCTGGGCCGTCCTGCTGTTCTTCACGCTCGCCGGTGCGGCGTCGTGGGTCATTCGTGCCCAGTTGGCACAGGCCGAGAACACGCTGGTCACCGAGGAGGTCTACAACCAGGCCTTCACGTTGCACGGGCTGACCATGGTCTTCCTGGTCGTGATGCCGCTGGGTGCGGCCTTCTTCAACTACCTGATCCCGTTGCAGATCGGGGCCCGGGACGTCGCCTTCCCACGGCTCAACGCCTTCTCGTGGTGGACGTTCCTGTTCGGTGGCCTGTTCATCTACTCGTCGATCTTCTTCAACGCCATCCCCAGCGGCGGCTGGTTCGGCTACGCCCCGCTGTCCACCCAGATCCCGGGCGACCACATGGCCTTCTACGCCGTGGGCCTGCAGATCGTGGGCATCGCCTCGCTGTCCGCGGCCGTCAACTTCATCACCACGATCCTGAACATGCGGGCACCGGGCATGACCTTCATGCGCATGCCCGTGTTCACGTGGATGTCGTTGATCACCAACTTCCTGCTGCTGTTCGCCCTGCCGATCATCGCCGTGGCGCTGTTCATGCTCAACGGCGACGTCGTGTTCGGCACCCAGTTCTTCCAGCCCGGCACCGGCGGTGACCCGATCCTGTGGCAGCACCTGTTCTGGCTGTTCGGGCACCCCGAGGTCTACATCATGATCCTGCCCGCCATGGGGATCGTGTCGGAGGTCATGCCGACCTTCTCGCGCAAGCCCCTGTTCGGGTACTCGGCGATGGTGTTCGCCGGTGTCGCGATCGGCTTCATCGGCTTCGGCGTGTGGGCCCACCACATGTTCACGTCGGCCGTGGGCCCCATCGCCCGGTCCGCCTTCGGGCTGACCACGATGTTCATCGCCGTCCCGACCGGCATCAAGATCTTCAACTGGGTCTTCACGATGTGGGGTGGCAAGGTCAAGTTCAACACGGCCATGCTGTTCTCGGTCGGATTCGTGTCGATGTTCACCATCGGGGGGTTGTCGGGGGTGACGCACGCCATCGTCCCGCACGACGCCCAGCAGACCGACACCTACTGGATCGTGGCGCACTTCCACTACGTGCTGTTCGGCGGCGCCCTGTTCGGGCTGGTGTCGGGGATCTACTACTACTTCCCGAAGGTCACCGGCAAGCTCATGAACGAGTCGCTGGGCAAGTGGCACTTCTGGACCTGGCTGGTCGGGTTCAACCTGACCTTCGGGCCGATGCACATGTCGGGACTGCTCGGGCAGCCGCGCCGCACCGCCGTGCTGCCGGCCGAACTCGGACCCGACGTGCTGATCTACAACCAGCTGTCCACCGCCGGTGTCGCGGTCCTGACGATCTCGGCCTCGATCTTCCTGTTCAACCTGGTCCGTTCGCTGCGCTCCGGCGAGGCGTCGGGCGACGACCCGTGGGACGCCCGCACGCTGGAGTGGATGACGGCGTGCCCGACGCCCTACGTCAACTTCTACGAGATCCCCGAGGTCACGGCGCGTGACGAGTACTGGGAGCGCAAGTACGCCGAGGCCGAGGACGGCACGATCCGTCCGGTGCCGGTCGGTGCGTCGCAGGACCACCCGCGTGACGGGGACACCGTGGCCAGCGCCGACGGCACCGCGGTCGCCGGCGGGCGCGGCAACGCCACTGCGTCACCCGACGACATCGCCCTGCCCGAGGACGAGGCGTTGGAGACGACCACCTCCGACGACCACGGCGGGAACCCGGATGCGGCCGACGACGCCGACGGCCACCACATCCACATGCCCGACCCCTCGTACTGGCCGCTGATGATGTGCATGGGCTTCCTGCCACTGGGCTACGGCCTGACCTTCGCCAACGCGCCCCTGTTGGTGATCGGTGCGTTGTGGCTGATGATCGGCATGTTCGGCTGGATCCTCGAGCCCGTGGCCGAGGGCGACGACGACTACGACCCGGACGTCGTGCACGCCTGACGACGCCACGCGGCGGGGGGCCATCCGATCGCCCCCGCCGGCACCACGACACCGCACCCGACCACCGGCCCACCGCGCGGCCACCACGACACGCAAGGAGGCGCACGTGTCCGCAGCCGTCGACGAGACCTCACTCGGGGTCGACAACCGCAAGCTGGGGATGTGGGTGTTCCTGGGCTCCGAGTTCATGTTCTTCGGGGCCTTCATCACCGCCTACCTGCTGTACCTGAACACCACCGCGGGCGGCCCCGGTGGCGAGTTGTTCGACATCGTCTACACGTCGGTCAGCTCGTTCGTGCTGCTGATGAGCTCGCTGACGATGGTGCTGGCCCACCACGCCCACGTCGAGGGCGACATGCGGCGCATGCGGCTGTGGCTGCTCGCGACGGCCTTCCAGGGGCTGGTGTTCGTGGGTGGACAGGCCTACGAGTTCACCAAGTTCGTCAACGAGGGCCTGGTCCCCACCGGCAGCCCGTTCGCGTCGTCCTTCTTCGTGCTGACCGGGTTCCACGGTCTGCACGTGACCGTTGGCATCATCCTGCTGCTGGGGCTGTGGAGCTACACCCGGACCGGCAAGGTGAAGTCGGACCAGCCGCTCAAGACCGAGATCATCGGGCTGTACTGGCACTTCGTCGACATCATCTGGGTGATCATCTTCGTGGTGGTCTACCTGATCCCCTGGGGCTGACCGCTCCGCACACGCCCCACCTGTCCCCACGCCGCACCCGCGCCGACCCGAAGGCGACCCCATGGCAGACGCCACCGCCACCGAGGCCCCGACCACGGACACCCACGACGGCCACCAGCCGACCGTGGCCGAGTACGTCCAGATCGCCGGCGTCCTGTTCGTGCTGACCGCCATGGAGTTCTCGACCTACTTCATCGAGTTCGGACCGCTCCACATCCCGCTGCTGCTGCTCCTCATGGGCATCAAGTTCGCCCTGGTCGTCGGCGTCTTCATGCACCTGAAGTACGACACCCACGTGTACCGCCGCCTGTTGTTGACCGGGTTGATCGGCGCGGTGACCCTGTACGGGATCGCCATGCTCACCTTGCTGGAGTTCCCGGCCGGTGCCGGGCTGGCCTGAGCGTGCTCACATGATGGACTTCACCCTCGGCGGCATCGACATCCAGGCAGGTTTCCCCCTGGACGTCACGGTGCTGTCCATCGGCCTGCTGGTCGGCTACTGGGGATTGATCCGTCGCCACGGCGAGCTGATGGCGGCCCCGGGCCGCCCGGCCGTCACCCGACGCGAGGTGTCGTTCTTCGTGGCTGGGGTGGGGCTGTTCTGGCTGTCCGACGGGTGGCCGTTGACCGCCATGGCCGACCGGATGTTCAGCTTCCACATGATCCAGCACGTGCTGCAGGCGTTCGTGATCCCGCCGCTGTTGCTGCTGGGCCTGCCGGAGTGGATGGGCGACGTCCTGTTGCGCAACGACCGCGTGCGGTCGGTCGTGCGCACGTTGTCCCGACCGCTGGTGGCCGGGATCCTGTTCAACCTGGTGTTCCTGGTCACCCACCTGCCGGCCGTGGTGGCCCTGCAGTTGGACAACGACCTGTTCCACGCAGCTGACCACCTGGTGCTGATCGGCTCCGCCACCCTGATGTGGATTCCCGTGTTCAGTCCGTTCCCCGAGATCCTGCCGAGGATCCAGCCGCTGGGCCAGATGCTGTACCTGTTCATGATGACGCTGCTGCCGACCATCCCGTCGGCGTTCCTGCTGTTCGGGGACGTCCCCCTGTACCCGGTGTACGCCAGCGTCGAGCAGCCGTGGTCGCTGACGCTGATCGACGACATGCGCATCGGTGGCCTGATCATGAAGCTGGGCGGTGGGTTCCTGTTGTGGGGCGTCATCGCCGTCAAGTTCTTCCGCTGGGCCGCCGTCGACGAACAGGCCGACCGGGACGCCCGAGCAGCACGCACCACCGTGACGACCCACCCGACCGAGGGACCGGCATGAACGACGACTTCCGCAACCGCGCCTTCCTGCCCGTGGTCATCCCCCTGGGCATCCTGGTGGTGGTGGGCGCCGGCATCGGCCTGTACTGGTGGTTGTTGTCGTACAACACCCGCGAAGGCGCGTTCGTGCTCGCCATGGTCGCCGCCGCCGGGATCCTGCTGGCGATCACGCTCGCGGCTTCCCAGGACTCGCTGTCGCGCACCAAGAAGTTCGGCGTCGCGCTGGCCGGGATGGGTCCGATCCTGATCGGCGCGGTCATCGCCGCCGGCGCCCTCGGGCTGGACCCGGCCCTGCTCAACATCAACGCCGAGCCCGAGGAGCCGTCGCTGCTGTTGCCGGCCGTCGACCCGGACGCGCCCGTCATGGCGGCGGTGGACCTCAACTCGTTCTGCCTGCCCAGCGGCGGTGGCTGTGAGGAGACCAAGGAGTGGGCCATCGAGTCCACCGAGGACATCGCGGAGATGTTCACCTACACCTTCGACAACCAGCACGCGGGCGTCGAGCACAACCTCGAACTGTTCAACCTGCCCGAGGAGGGTGCATTCGGGGCGGCGGTCAACCAGTTGGGCACGGAGCCGCTGACGCCGACCGAGCCCGAGACCTTCCCCGGTGTCGAGACCCGGTCCTACGAATTCGAGTGGCAGCCCGCCGAGGAGGGTGGTGAACCGGTCGTCCCCGAGCAGTTCTACTTCGTGTGCACCGTCCACCCCAGCACCATGTGGGGCGTGGGCACCATCGGCGAGGGCTGAGCGACCGAGGCACCGTGCCACCTGGCCCCGGCCGTCGTGCCGGGGCCTGCGCATGCCCGAGCCCCTGGTCCGGCGATCGCGCCGGGTCAGCCGCGCGGGGCGTCCGCGACGGTGCCCGCCCCGCCGGTCTCGGCCACCTGGTCCATCGGCGACGGCCCGTCCCGTTCGTCCGTCGGCGAGGTGTCGTCGAGGATCGGGGCCTGCTGTGCCGCCCCCGCGGTGGTGGCCGGCCCGGCGCCGGCTCCCGGGGTCAGGTACCACGACACCGCCTGGACGGTCCGGCTGGGCACGACGCTGTCGCCGCCCAGCGCCGTGACCCGGTCGTGGCGTGACGACAGGCCGCGGAGCAGCGCGGGGAACTCCTCGTCGCGCCACGGCGGCTCGGTCGTGTCGATGTGGGGGGGCGCGACCAGCAGCGTGGCGTCGAGGCGGCCGGCCAATGCACCGGCCGCGAGCCCGTCGGGGAAGTTACGGCCGGTCACGACCAGCACGTCCGGTCCGCCCCCCGGTTCCTGGGCGACGATGTCGGCCGAGGTCAGGTAGCGGTTGGAGCCCCACCAGCGCCGGACCGTCAACCCCAGGTCGCGCAGGTCGTCGGCCTGGGTCGAGGACACTCCGGCGACACCGCCCACGAGGATCACCTCGTCGATGTCGAGGTCGCGGATGGCCTGCACGGTGGCCGGATGCAGCCCGCTGGACGAGACCCCGAGCACCGGTGCAACGCGGTCCTGGGTGGCACGCCGTGCCGCCACGCCGCTGATGGCCATCGCGTCCGCCCACGTGTCGCCGCTGCCGCGAGCCCGCACGATGAAGGCGGTGCCCGAGCCACGGTCGGACGACTGCTCGGCGACTCGCGCCATCGTGGCGAAGCGGTTGGAGCCCGCCACGCGGACGACGTCGTCGACCCCGGCCTGCGACAGGTCGTCGACGACCGTGGGCGACAGGGCCGCGACGCCACCCAGGACGAAGGCGCGCCCGGCCCCCAGGCGTGCGACCTCGTCGGCGGTCTGGGCGGCCAGGCCGTCCGACCCCGTCAGCAGCAGCGGTGCGCGGTACCGCCCGGCCAGCGCCACCCCGCCAAGGGCGTCGACGGGGTCGTCGGCACGGGCGACCACGACGGTGTCGGCGCCGTCGGGCCAGCCGGCCCGGGACGCCGCCACGGCGGTCTCCACCCGGTTGCGGCCGGCCAGCCGGGTGCGGAAGCCGGCGGTGTAGCGCACGTCCAGGTAGTTGGCCGGCAGTCCGAAGGTGCTCCGGACGCGGTCCTCGCGGGTGGTCGTCGAGGTCACCTCGCGACCCCGCGTGTCCCAGCCGGTCACGGCGACCTGGCGGGCGCGGCCCTGCGACGTGCGCTGGCTCACCCGGACGTCGGCCAGCACCGTCATGTCGTGGTCGGCGGCGAGCGCGCCGGCGGACCGGTCCCGGATCCAGCGGTGCAGGGAGTTGGCCGAGGCCGAGGCCTGCTCCCATCGCGACACGTCCTGGGCCGTGACGTAGGACACGTTGGGTGAGCCCCAGGCCTCCTGGAGGTCCTGGCTGACGCCGCCGTGCGACGACGAGTAGAAGGCCGTGATGGCACGACCACCCCCGTCCACCAGGATCTGGCCCGCCGTGGCGGTGACGGCGTTGCGCCAGCGCGTCCAGTTCGACCCGGGGATCAGCTGCAGGTGGCTGCCGCGGTAGACCTGGTGGCGTTGCGAGTCGTAGAGCGTGCAGGTGCAGCCGGACTGGGACCCCGAGACCGCCTCGGCGAAGGTGCGCCCCGCGATCGCCTGGGCACGCAGGGCCGCCGTCGCCCACCAGTAGGGCATCTCCGACAGGCCGAGGAGGTAGTCCTCCATGCCGATGTCGACCACGTGCTCGACCCGGCCCGCGGTCTGGCGCGACACCTCGACGCGCATCGTCCCGCGGTCGTAGACCCCCGTCGCCCCGGCGACCTCCAGACGGCGTCCCGACGGGTCGAGCGCGGCCGTCACGGTGGTGGCACCGGCGCTGGACTGGGTCCAGGTGGTGCCGCCCTCGAAGGCGAAGCGCGCACGGCCACCCACCATGGTGATCCGCAGGTCGCGCCCCGGTGCGAGCGTGCCGATGGTGGCCTGGCCACGGACGAAGGCCACGGCCGTCGTTCCGTCGTTGGTGATCGTGGACGACGACACGGTCGTCGACGAGCCGATCAAGCAGCCCGACCCGCAGCGACGTCAGGTCCGAGCGGGTGACCAGGTCGGTGGTGGGGTAGGCGGTGGCGAGGATGGCCTCATGGCCGCAGCCCAGGTCGGCCGCACCCTTGGCGGCGTACTGGCTCATGCCGAGGCCGTGCCCGAACCCCCCGCCGGTGAAGGACACGGTCCCGGGGACGCGATGGGGCCGGTCGAGCGGCTGCGGCGACGTCGCAGCGGGGGAGGGGCAGGCGGCGTCAGCCATGGTGGGCACGGCGACGGCCCCGAGTGCGACCACGAGGGTGAGGACCACGACGCGAACACGCACGACAATTCCAACACGAGGCAACACCGAGACACTCTAGCGTCAGCGCGTCGGGGCCCGCGGCGGCCGTGGACGTCCGCCCCGGTCGTCCGTCGGGTCGCCCAGCCGCCGTGGTCCGCCATGTTCGGCGGCCCTCGGCGACGCGGTCCACGTCACGCGACGGCGTCGACGGCGGCGGCGACGAACACCAGCGCCAGGAAGACCGTGGAGTAGTGGAACAACCGCATCGCCGCGGTGACCGTGCGCAGCGCGCGGAGGCGGTGGGCGAGCACCAGCCACCCGGCCGTCAGCAGCACCGCCGGGACGGTGAACCACGGCCCGGCCGGCGCACCGCCGACGTAGGCGAGCACCAGGGCCGCCAGCAGCCAGCTGTTGAGCAGGATCTGGCGCGTGGTCTCGTCGTTGCCCCAGCTCACCGGCATCATGGGCAGGTCCGCTCGCGCGTAGTCCTCGCGATACTTCATCGCCAGCGCCCAGAAGTGCGGTGGCTGCCACCAGAACAGGATGCCGAACAGCAGCCATGGCCGCGGGTCGTCGAAGCCCACCCCGGTGGCGGCCCAGCCGGTCAGGACCGGCATGCATCCGGCGATGCCGCCGATCACGACCGCCTGCGGCGTGCGTCGCTTGAGCAGCATCGTGTACACGAACACGTAGAACAGCAACCCGAAGGTGGCCAGGGCCGCCGCGGCCAGGTTGACGGCGAGGGCCAGGTACGCGAAGCCGAGGATTCCCAGCACCACCCCCAGCCCCAACGCCTGGCCGGGATCGATCGTCCCGTTGGCGGTGGGGCGCTGCGACGTGCGCGCCATCCGGGCGTCGATGTCCCGGTCCCACCAGTTGTTGATCGCGTTGGCCCCACCGGCCGACAGGGCGCCCCCGACGACGGTGTTGACCACCAGCGCCCAACCCGGCCAGCCGCCTGCGGCCACGACCATGGTGGGAACGGTCGTCACCAGCAGCAGTTCGATGATGCGGGGCTTGGTGACCGCGACCCAGGCCCACACCCGCGCCCGACGCCCTCCGGTGTCGTCCCGCGTCGTGCCCAGCGGGGCGTGGAGGGGGCCGACGTCGGCGACCTCGTCGACGTCGGGGGCCTCGGTGGTCGCGCCGCGCGCCGCCGACGCCACGACCGGGCGTGTGGCGGGACGATCGGTCGACGAGGCGCTCATGGCCAGCAGGCTCCCGGACGGTGGTCGGCGTCGCGGCGAGGCGCGGCCGGTCGGTTCCCGCGAGTCCATCACGGGCGGGCCGGGGGCCGACGGCGTCATGCCGGGCGGGGGATCGGGGTGTCGAGGGTAGGCCCGCCGGCGACGGACGGCGACCCGCCACCGCGTGGCGCACGGTGGTGGGGAAGGGCCCGAGCCGGTGAGGTGGTCGGGTGCCACCACGACACCGGGCACGGCCCCTGCCGACGTACCCTGCTGGCCATGTCCTCGACCTCCCCTCCCGTCGCCCCGACGCCGTCCGGGTCGTCCGCCGACGCGGCCGTCCCCCGCGTGCGCCGTGCCGCCATGGTGTCGCTGGTGGCCAACATCGGCATCGTGCTCACGGGCGGCATCGTGCGCGTCACCGGGTCCGGGCTGGGGTGTCCCGACTGGCCCGCGTGCAGCGGGACCTCCGTGGTGCCCGCAGCCGAGGAACTGCAGTGGCACACCGCCATCGAGTTCGGGAACCGCCTGCTGACCTTCGCGGTGCTGGCGGCCGCCGTGGCCGTGGTGTGGGCCGTGCGACGCGATGCCCCGGGGCGTCGCGACCTGCGAGGCCTGGCCTGGGCCCAGCCGGCAGGCGTGCTGGGACAGGCGGTGCTCGGCGGCGTGACCGTCCTGACCGGGCTCCACCCGCTGGTCGTGGCGGCCCACTTCCTGGCCTCCATGGCGCTGGTGGCCGCCGCCGTCGTGCTGGTCGAGCGTGCCGCGGGCGTGGCAGGCACGACGATCACCGGCCTGCGGGTCGCGACCGGCGCGATCGTCGTGGCGGCCGGGACGGTGCTGGTCCTGGGGACACTGGTCACGGGGGCAGGGCCGCACGCCGGGGATCCCGGGACCGTCCGGCTCGGACTCGACATCCGCACGATGGCCGTCGCCCACGCCGACGCCGTGTGGGTGCTGGTCGGCCTCACGGTCGCCGTGCTGGCCGTCGCGGCGGCCGCGGGTGCGCCACGCGCCACCCGGGCTGCCGGCGTGCTGCTGGGCCTCGAGCTGGTGCAGGGCGGCATCGGCTATGCCCAGTACGTGCTGGGGGTGCCGCCCGCGCCCGTCGTCGTCCACATCCTCGGTGCTGCCCTGGTCTGGGCCGCCGCGTGGCACCTCGCGGTGGTGGTGCGCCCCCGCCCACGACGCGACGCCCCGGCTGACGTGGCCACGACGGCCCCGGCCCGCACCTCGGCCACCTGAGTGGCGCCCGGCGACCGGCGTGGGGCGGCTGTGGTCCGACTGCTCGCCATCGGGTTCGGCGGGGCGCTGGGCACGCTCGCCCGGGCCGGGGTCGCGGTCGCGACGGGCGTGACGTCGTGGCCACTGCGGACCCTGGCGGTCAACCTGGTCGGCGCGTTCCTGCTGGGCGCCCTCATCCCGTGGATCGGCCATGACGAGCCGTGGGCCGTGGGGGTGCGTGTCGGCCTGCTTGGCTCGTTCACGACCTTCTCGGCGCTGGTCGTGGACGCCGTCGAACTGCGTGACCGCCCCGGCGTGGCCGCGACCTACCTCGCCGTGAGCGTGGCCGGTGGGCTGGTGCTGGCCGCGACCGGGCTGGCGGCGGGTCGGCGCCTGGCGGCGGGTCGGCGTGCGGCGTCGGGTGGCCATGGTGTCGGGCCGTGATGGCGTGGCTGCTGCTGGCCGTCGGGGGTGGCATCGGGGCCATGCTCCGGGACCTGGCGACCCGGCGCTTCGGCGCGGCGCCCGGTGTGGACGTGGCCAACCGGGTCGGCGCGGTCCTGCTGGGCGTGGTCGTGGCCGCGGCTGCGGCCGGCGCCCTCGGTGACCTCGACGTCGCGGCCATGGGGACCGGGGTCGCCGGTGGCCTCACGACCTTCTCGACCTGGGTCGTGCAGGTGGTCGAGCCACCGCACGACCGCGCCGCCGGGCCGGACCTGGCCCGGCTGCTGCGGGAGCTGGGGTGGGGGCTGTTCCTGGCGTCGGTCGCCATGCTCGCCACCGGGGCCGCCCTGGCCTGAACCCCGGTGGTCGGAACTCGGGACGTCCCGACCACCGGGAACGTCGGCAGCCACCGCGGACCGGTCGCGACGTCGCATTGGTCGGGTCAGGCGCCGCGGGCCCGGACGTCCTCGGCCCGGTCGGCCAGCTCGGCGAACAGCAGGGCCAGGGACAGCGAGGTCCGCGCCAGGTCGTCGAGGTGCTGCGACTCGTCCTCGCCATGGGCGTTGCTGGCCGGGTCCTCGACGCCGATCAGCAGGGCGGCGGCACCCCCGAAGGCCTCGGCGAAGGGTCCCACCATCGGGATCGAGCCGCCACATCCCATCCACGCGACCTCGTGGCCGTAGCCGTCGGCGAAGGCCGCGCCGGCCGCCTCGTGGGCGGCACTCGACGGGTCGGTGACCCAGGCCGGCCCGTCCTGGCCACGCGTCACCTCGACCTCGGCGCCCCACGGTGCGTGCGCCACCAGGTGGTCGCGCAGGGCGTCGAAGGCGTCGTCGGCGTCCTGGCCGGGAACCAAACGGCACGACAGCTTGGTGGTGACCCGGTCCAGCAGGGTGTTGGAGGCGTTGGCGAGGGCCGGCGCCGAGGTCCCGGTGGGCGTGATCGTGGGGGTGAACCAGACCCGCTCGTGCAACCCCAGGTCCGGGTCGCCGAGGAGTGACACGCCGTCGACCACGCGCGCCTCCCGACGCAGCGTGGCCTCGTCGGCCGGCAGCTCCTCGACCCGCTGGCGTTCCCGTGGCGACAGGGCCCGGGCGCCCGCGGCGAAGCCGTCCACCGCGATGCTGCCGTCGTCGTGGTGGAGCGTGGCCAGCAGTCGCGCCGTCGTGGTCAGGGCGTCCGGGACCAGCCCACCCCACATCCCCGAATGCACGGGCTGGTCCATGACCCGGACGGTCACGAAGACCTCGAGCAGCCCACGCAGGGCCCAGGTGAGCGCCGGCCATCCGGTCGCGAAGTTGCCGACGTCGGCGATCACCAGCACGTCGGCATCGAGGTCGTCGCCGTGTCGGTCCAGGAAGTCCTGCAGGTGGGGGGACCCGATCTCCTCCTCGCCCTCGACCACCACGGTGACGTCGACGGGAACGCCGTCCCGCGCGTCCAGCCAGGCCCGTACGGCGGCGACGTGGGCGATGACCCCGGCCTTGTCGTCGCTGCAGCCCCGACCGAACAGGCGGCCGTCGCGGATGGTCGGTTCGAACGGCTCCGATGCCCAGTTGTCGGGGGTCGCCACCGGTTGGACGTCGTGGTGGGCGTAGAGCAGGACGCTCGCGGCGTCGGGATCGCCACTGGACAGCGTGCCGGTCACGTAGGGATGGGCCCCGGCGACCTCGCGCAGCCGGACGTCGTCGAGGCCCGTCCGCCGCAGCAGGTCGGCGACGGCGAGGGCACTGCGCCGGACCTCGTCGGGGTCATGGCCGTCGGCCGAGACCGACGGGATCCGGGCCAGTTCGACGAGGTCGTCGAGGTGCTGGGGGAGTCGCTGCGCCAACGCCGCCGCGACGTCGCCGAGGTCGGTGGGGACGCGGACCCCGTCGGGGAGCTGTGCGGTCTGCATGGCGCTGGTCACGGGGTCCTCCGGATCGACGTCGACGGGGCACGGCGCGGTGGGCGCCACGGCGCGGGTCGCACCCGGCCAGTCTGCCACGTCGACCCACGCCCGGGCGACGGTCGCTCGGGTCCCACGGGGCCGGTCGAGCACGCGCGGGTCATCGTCGGCCGCAGTGCCCCGGCTCGCGGGTCCGTGGCGGCGGGCGGACTATGATGGCGCGCCAGCCAACCCACGGTCGTCACCGACCGGGTGGTCGGGCGTTCGCAGGACGAAAGGGAGCACGAGTGGGTCAGGCAGCCGAATCCTGGGAGCGACTCCAGGGCATGCTCGAGTCGGGCGACCTGGACGACATGCCCAGCCTGTACGACATCGACGCGATCTACCTCGAGCCGTACAACCCGCCCCACCGGGGGAACCTGCTGATCCAGGCCTACCTCAAGGACTACCTCGCGGGCAAGGACGACCTGGCCATCGAGGCCCGGCGGATCATCGAGGCCGAGGACTCCTCCGCGCTGGCCGTGGAGTGGACGATCTCCTACGAGGCCGGTGGTCGGCGGTGGAACGACCTCCCGCGAGCCTCCTTCTTCGCCTTCGGCGACGATGGCCAGATCCTGCACCATCGCGACTACACCTGACCCGGTTCCGTCCCGTCGGGGGCTGGTGAGGCGTGGGGGCTGGTGAGGCGTCGCACGGGGACTCCGGTGACGTCGTCCACAGGTGACGCGGGTGGGCCCGGCGTCATGCGTGGCCGTCCCTAGGGTCGATCGTCCCCACTCGTGGACGGTCGATGCCCCAGTTCCCGCCCGGCACGTCGCGGCCTCCCGGCTCCACGGTGTCCGTGGCCGGGGGCGCCCTCCCCGTGGCGGTGGACGGCCCCGCGCATGTGGTGACCCAGGTCGGCGCCTTCGTCGAGGCACGACTCGGCTGGCAGGTGACCGACGGCGAGGAGCTGCCCGCACGCGTGGTGCTGCGTGGCATCGGGTCGTCGGGTCACCCTCCGGAGGGATCCCCCCACGTGGTCGACCGACGCGCCGACCCGGTCCGCGCCGGATCACCGACCGCCGCGCGCGTCCCGGTCGTGCTGCTGGTGGGCGAGGACGACCCCGCACCCCGGGCCGCGCGCGCGGCGCGGTCCGCCGATGCCGTGCTGACCTGGCCCGGTGACCATGGGCTCCTCGACCGGACCGTCGCCGACCTGCTCGACGTGCGTGCGGTGGCGCCCCGGGACACCGGTGGTGGCCTGGTCGTGGCCGGGTCGGCCGGGGGAACCGGTGCCACCACCGTGGCCCTCGTGCTCGCGGCGGCGCGGGCGTGGCAGGGCCGGAGGGTGCTGGCCGTGGTGTCCGGGCCGGTGCCGGTCCGGGACGCCCGGGTGGTCGACGTGACCGTGCTGGGCGGGCACCGGGGCTGGGCGGCCGCCGTCGAGGTGCCCGACGTGCCCGGCCTGCACGTCGTGGGCGCGGTCGGCGCGACCGCCGACGTGTCCGCCCCGCCCGATGCCCACGTGGTGGTCGACCGGGGGTCGATCGCGATCGCCACCACCACGCCCATGCCCGATGCCGGTGGTCGAGGGACGCCCGGGTGGTCGCCGCGGGGAGGTGTCGAGCACCCGCCGGAGCCCGACGTCCTGGTCTGTCGTGCGGACCGGGTCGGTTGCGAGGCGGTGGCGGCGTGTCCGGCGTTGGCCGTCGTGGTCGTGGGTGGGCGCGCGTCGGCCGTGCGCGACGTGGTCGCCGCCGCAGGTGGGCGGCCGGTGGTGGAGGTGGCGGACTCGGTGCGCGTTCGACGGGCGACGGACCGCAGGCGGGTCCCCGGGGCGCTGCCGGGCGCGGTCGTGCGACCACTGCTGGAACTCGAGGAGCTCGCGTTCCCGGTCGACCTCGACTGAGGCCGATGGCACGGGCCCCCGGCCCGGGGGCTGGGACCGCATGCACACATGCGATGAACCGAGGCGACCGCCGCGCGACGGGACCGGCCGTCCCACCGGCGGGCGGCGGGTGGACGTGGGTGGCCACCTCGACCCGCCGAGGTCGGCTGTCCACAGTCCTCGGGATCGGCCGGTCGGGGCACCGGGTGTCGTTCGTAGCGTGCGTGGGGCCGGTGACCGAGGAGGCGCGCATGGCGACCGTGGTGGACCATCAGGTCGACGTCGCCGTGCGGTCGGCGGTGCTGGACCGGGTGGCCCGCGACGACGCGGCCGCACACGACCACACCGACCGGGTCGTGGTCCGACGCGCCGTCGCCCGTGCGCTGGCGGCCGAGGGCGTCGTCGTCGCCCCGGCCACCTGGGCCCGGCTGGTGCGCGACCTGGTGGACGAGATCGCCGGCCTGGGGCCGCTGGAGTCCCTGCTGCGGGATCCGGCCGTGACCGATGTGTGCTGCAACGGTCCCGACGAGGTGTGGATCGATCGCCACGGCCGGTTGGAACGCACCACCGTGGCGTTCCACGACGACCGCGCCATGCTGGCCACGATCCGTCGCACCGTGGCCGGGGTGAACCGGCGCCTGGACCGGTCGCACCCGTGCGTGGACGCCACGCTGCCGGGTGGCGTACGACTGCACGCGGCCATCCCACCGGTGGTCGGCCATCCGGTGCTGACCCTGCGACGGGTGGCGTCCGTCGTGCCGACGTGGGACGACCTCGAGGCGTCGGGCACCGTGGATGCCGACGCCCGCGCCGTGCTGCAGGACGTGGTGGCCGGCCGTCGCAACGTCGTCGTCGCGGGTCGCGCGGGGGCCGGCAAGACCACCCTGCTGGCCCGGTTGCTGGCCGAGGTCGGCGACGACCGGGTGGTCGTGCTGGAGGACACCCCGGAACTGGGTCGTCCCAGCCGCCACGCCGTGACCATGGGCGTGGTCGAGCCCGGCCCCGACGGCGTCGGCGGGGTCTCGTTGGCCGACCTCGTCCGCCAGTCGATGCGGATGCGTCCGGACCGACTGGTCGTCGGGGAGGTCCGGGGACCCGAGGTCGCCGGGTTGCTGCAGGCCATGAACACCGGTCACGACGGGTCGTTCACCACCGTGCACGCGAACTCGCCGACGGACGCCCTGGTACGCCTCGAGGGCATGGCACTGCTGGCCGGACTCCCGTTGGCGGCCGCCCGGGCCCAGGTCGACACCGCCGTGGACGTCGTGGTCGGGATCCGCCGCGACGGTCGTCGGCGCCGCGTGGACGCCATCGTCGAGGTCACCGCCGGCGACGGTCGTCGCGTGGTCGCGCATCGGTGGCCGTCGTGACGGCCGACCGGGGCACCATCGGTCGGCACCGCGACAGCGCGACGCTGGACCCGCTGCTGGCCGTCCGGGTGCACGGGGCGGCCGCCGCGTTGGACGACGGGGTGCTCGCCACCGTCGACCCCGTGGTGGGCAGCGCCCTGCGGCTGGCCCGTGACCACGGGGCGCCGATGGGTCCGGTGGTGCGGGCGGCCACGGCGGCGGCCGCCCAGCGGCGTGCACTGGCCGACGACGTGGCGGCGGCCGTCGCCCCCGCCAGGACCGTGGCGCGGACACTGGTGGGACTGCCGGTCGTGGCCGTGCCGGTACTCGGGACGATCGCCGGCGCCGACCTGGTCGGGTTCTACCTCGGTGACCCGGTCGGGCGTGGCCTCGGCATCGTGGTGGTGGCGCTGGTGGCCCTGGGCGCCGCCTGGATGCACGTGCTGGTCGCCGCCGTGGGACGGCCCCGACCGGGCCCGGGCCCGGCGTGGCCGTTCGCCGTGGCCGCCGTCCTCGCCCTGGTCGTGGTCGGTGTCGTCCCCGGCCTGCTGCTGGCCATCGTGGCGATCGTGCGGCGCCACCGTGTCGGCGGGCCGGCGCCGTCGGACCCCCACCTCCCCGAGGCCGTCGACCTCGCTGCCGTGGCCGTCGCCGCCGGCCATGACCTGTCGACCGCCCTGCGGATCGCGGCCGACCACCTCGCGGCCGCGCTCCCGACCGTCGACACGACCCCGTTGGCGCGACACCTGCGCGCGCTCGGGCTCGGCCTCGTCCTGGACCCGCCGGATCCGCACCGTCCGGACCACGACGACGCGTCAGTGGCGCCCCTCGCCGCGGTGGTGCGGGCGCTGGCCACCAGCGGGACACCGGGCGTGGACGTCCTGCGTGACCTCGCCGGCCGCCTGCGCGACGACCGTGCGCGACGGGACCGTGAGGACGCCGCCCGCCTGCCCGCCCGCCTGACCTTCCCCACCGCCCTCGTGCTGGTGCCCGCCACGGTCCTCGCGATCGGTGCCCCGATCGTGGTCGAGGGCCTGGCGGGCGTCACCGGCACCTGACCGACAAGGACCCGCATGCCTGCCCGACCTGCCCGCCATCCCCTCGCCAACCTCACCGAGGCCGACCACGCCGCACCCGCGGGACGATCGCGGCACCCGATCGCGCCACGACCGGACGCCCCGACGACCAGCCCCGTTCCGGCCGCCCCCGTGGCACCGCGGCCACGCCGCCCGGACGGCGTCGACCGTGTCGCGAGCGCTCCCGAGGACGTGGGGCGGCCGTCGACGGCGGTCGGGGAACCCACGAGCGAGGACGGTTCGGTCGCCACCGAGTACGGGTTGCTGGCCGTCGTCGCGGCGACCATCGTGTCGGTGATGCTGGAGTGGGCCACCGGCGGCGGGATCACGTCGCTGTTGCAGGCGGTGATGGGCCGCGTGTCGGAGGTGGTCGGACTGTGAGCCGCCGAGCCCGTCGGACCGAAGCCGCGGGGGCCGGCGGCCGCCGTCACGGACGGGCGTCCCGACGCGACGGTGGCGTCGTGGCGCTGGAGGTGGCGCTGACCCTGCCGATGGTCGGCCTGGTCCTGGTCGGTGGGCTGGGGCTGGTCGGACTGGTCCGGACCACCCTGCTGGTCCAGGACGCCGCCGGCCTCGGTGCGCGGGTGGCGGCGGTGGACCGTGACGACGCCGCCGTGCGGGCGGCCGTGCGCGACGTCACCGGTTCCCCCGCCACGGTCACCGTCGGTCCACGACCCACGGCGGGGATCGTGCGGGTCGAGGTCACGGTCCCCGTGGAGGTCCTCGGGCTGCACCGCACGGTCACGGCTCGGGCCGCGGCCGCCGTCGAGCCCGGGATCGACCCGTGACGACCGGTGATCCGGGGCCTGGTGGACCCGCTCCGTGGGCCGATGGCCAGGGCCCCGACCCCCGTCGGGACCCGGGCCCGGGCCCAGCGGGGCGACACGTCGGGGGCTCACACGGGGTCGCGCGATGGCCCACGAGGTGGGGTGACCACGATGGCCAGGCCCTGGTCATGCTGTCGGCCGGACTGCTCGCGACGGTCGTGGTGGTCGCGGTCGCGGTCCACGTCGGTGGCCTCGTGCTGGCGCGCACCCGTGCCGCCACGGCCGCCGACCACGCTGCCCTGGCCGCGGCGTCGACGATCGCCCACGGTGGTGACCCGGTGGCGTCGGCCCGGACCGTCGCCGTGGCCAACGGTGGTCGCGTCGTCGTGTGCGGGTGCGACGACGTGCCGGTGGAGGTCGTCGTCGAGGTGGACGTGCCGGCCCCGCTGCCGCGTCTGCCGGGGGTCGTGGCGGTGGTGCGGGCCGATGCCCGGGCAGGCCTCGTGGGACGGCCCGCGCGTGTCACTCCGCGATCATGATCGCGTCCGGGTCCACCACCAGGACCACCTCGTCGCCGACGGACAGCCCGGCGACGTGTGGGGCCAGGACCTCGACCACGTCGTCGGGCTGGGCATGGTCGGGCTTGGTGTCCGGGTGCGGGAAGTACACCATGGCGGGATGCCGGGTCCCCCGTGGCCCGACGAACCCGATGCGCACGAACGAGAAGTCCTCCGGCGGCTCGACGTCGTGCCACCGCACGTCACGCAGGGTGTGGTCGGGCCGGACCAGTTCCCATCGTCGGGGCGCGATCGAGACGTTGATCGTGCCGGGATGGAACATCGACAGGTCCACACCCCGTGCCGCGAACACGGGCAGTTGGAGCCGGATCGTGCCCGTCGGGAAGCGGGGGTCGCCCGCGCGGCCCGACGCCACCCCGTGGCCCTCCACCACCCGGCCGGGGACGTGTCGTCCGTCGGACTCCGACGCGGTGGTCATGCGCCCACGGCGGCGCCGTCCAGCACCTCGAGCAGGACCTCCAGGACCGCGACCGCCCCCTGCTTGTCGAGCGGGTCGTTGCCGTTCCCGCACTTCGGCGACTGCACGCATGACGGGCACCCGTCCTCGCAGCGACAGTCCGCAACCACGTCGCGCGTCGCCAGCATGTGCTCGGCGAAACGGTCGTGCGACCGCTCGGCCAGGCCTGCCCCACCCTGGTGGCCGTCGTAGACGAACACGGTCGGCAGCCCGGTGTCGGCGTGCCGCGCCGTCGACAGACCACCGATGTCCCAGCGGTCGCACAGCGCGATCAGCGGCAGCATCCCGATGGCGGCGTGCTCGGCAGCGTGCAGCGATCCGGGCCACCGCCGGACGTCCAGTCCGCCACCGGCGCCACCCAGTGCCTCCTCGGACATCGTCCAGCGCACGGCGACCGTGTCCAGGTGCAACGGCGGCAGGTCCAGCGGGACGCTGACCAGGACCTCCGACGACCCGATCCGCAGGACGTCGTAGCCCGTGACCGTGTGGGTCACCGCGACGCGGTCCAGCGACAGCCGCACCGGGCCGAGGTCACGGCCGCGCAGCTCCTCGACGATCTCGACGTCGGTGTCGCGCCGGGCACGCGTGGTCGTGTTGGTCCGGATCCGCTCGGCGGCGGCGAGTCCCCGGTCCAGGTCCAGGGCCAGGACCTCCCAGGTGACGCCCTGGTGGAGGTAGATCGCCCCCTCGTGGACCGTGTCGCGGGCCCGGGCCCCGTCGACGGTGCCGATGACCGAGCCGGCGTGCGCATCGACGATCCGGACCTCCCCGGCACCCGTCGACCGGATGTCGACGTCGCCGGCCGGGCCACGACGGCCCGTCCAGTGGACGCGACCGGAGCGTTGGCGAAGGCGTCCCGCGGCGACCTCGTCGGCCACCACCCCCGGCGCCGTTGGGCCGAACCAGCGGGTGAGCTCGCTGGTCTCCAGCGGGGCCTCGTGCGCGGCACAGCGCAGGTGCGGCCCCAGCAGGTAGGGGTTGCCCGGGTCGATGATGGCGTCCTCCGAGGGGCGTCCCAACAGGTGGTCGGGATGGTGCACCAGGTACTGGTCCAACGGGTCCTCGCCGGCCACCAGCACCCCGACCGCGGCGGAACCGCCACGCCCGGCGCGCCCGAAACGCTGCCACATGGACGCGATCGTGCCGGGGAAGCCCGCGAGCACCACCGCGTCCAGCCCGGCGACGTCGATCCCCAGCTCCAGGGCCGACGTGGCCGCGAGGCCGCGGATCGTCCCGTCCCGCAGGCCGTCCTCCAGCTCCCGCCGTTCCGATGGGAGGTAGCCCGCGCGGTAGGACTTGATCCCGTCCCGGAGGTCGTCGGCGACACGGTCACGTGCGTTGGACGCGATGACCTCCGCGGCCTTGCGCGAACCGGTGAACACCAGTGTCTGGGTCCCGGCCGCCACGAACGACCCCAGCAGGTCGCCGACCTCGCCCAGCAGGGAGCGACGCCGGCCCTCCTCGCGGTCGTCGAACGGGGGCTGCCACAGCCCGACGTCCAACGGCCCCCGGCCGGACCCGTCGCGCACGACGGCGTCCACGTCCACGCCGGTCAGGGTCGTGGCGTGGTCTGCGGGGTTGCCGATGGTGGCCGAGGCGAGCACGAAGACCGGGTCGGCCTCGTAGCGTTCGAGCAGGCGACGAAGGCGACGCAGGATCAACCCGACGTGTGAGCCGAAGACGCCGCGCGCGGTGTGGGCCTCGTCGACCACCACGTAGCGCAGCCGATGCAGGAAGTCGCCCCAGTGGCGATGACCCGGCAGCAGGGAGTGGTGCAGCAGGTCGGGGTTGGTGAGCACGAGGTTGGCGCGGCGCCGGATCGCGTCGCGCTCGGGCAGCGGCACGTCGCCGTCGACGACGGCGGCCCGCACCTGGGGCAGCTTGAGTGCCCGCACCTGTCGCAACTGGTCCCGGGCGAGCGCCTTGGTCGGCGCCAGGTACAGCGCGGTCGCCGTGTCGTCGCCGAGCAGGGTGTCCACCACCGGGACCAGGTAGGCCAGGCTCTTGCCCGACGCGGTGCCGGTCGCGACGATGGTGTGCCGCCCCGCGCGGACCGAGGCGATCGCGTCGACCTGGTGGGTCCAGGCGTGTTCGATCCCCGCCAGGCCGAGCCGACCAGCCAGCAGGTCGGCCATCACCGGCAGGTCGCGCGTCTCGGGCTCCCGTGCCGGCAGGTGGGCCACGTGCACCAGCCCCTCGTCCTCCCCGGGCGGGCCCGCGGCATCGGCCACGTCACCCCCGGACGCACCGTGGGACGCACCGGACGTCGTGGTCGCGGCGACGTCGGCCGCAGCCGATGCCGCCACGAGCTCGAGGATGTCGCGGGGGTCCATGGGACGCGGCCTGGGTGGTCGGAACAGGGGTCGTGAACCGGGGCGGGGCACGGGACGGGTCCGCGGGGCCCGGCCACTGCGCCGGTCGGGACCGCCCCTCCGGGACCGAGTGTGCCGAACGCTGCCGCCCGGGGGGGCGCCACTACCCTGCGACGACGACGGCAGCCGTCTGCCCGGGCGAACGTCACGCCGCGTCGGCTCCCCCGAGCCCGGCTCGCCGCGACCACGCCCCGGCTGCATCGCCGCCGCGTCCCCGCCCGCGAGCCGCATGGAGGTCACATGGAGGTCGACGACCGCACGCTGACCAGCATCGCGGCCTACGACGAGCACGCCCCGGCCTACCAGCAGGCCTTCCGCATGAAGCGCCCCCGCACGTTCATCCGGCGCTTCGCGGAGTGGGCCGGGCGCGGGACCCTGGTGGCCGACGTCGCCTGCGGCCCGGCGAGCGACACGCGCCTGTTGTCGGATGCCGGCCTGCACGTGATCGGCATCGACGCGTCGCTCGGCGCGTTGCAGCACGGCCGACTCCTGATGCCCCGCCATGGGTTGGTGCGGGCCTTCATCCACGACCTGCCCTTCCCGGTCGACACCTTCGGCGGGATGTGGATGTCCTCGGCCTTCACCCACCTGCCGCGGGCGCAGTGGCCGCAGGTGTTCGGGCACCTCATGACACGGATGGACGACGGACCCGTGTACTTTTCCTGCTACCGCGGCACGGCGGACATGGAACCGATCGATGATCCGGTCCTGGGAACCGTGCATCGCAGCCAGGCAACGGAGGCCGAGGTGCAGTCGCTGCTGGACAATCACGGGTTCGACGACGTCACGGTGGACGTCCTTCCGGACCCCATCGTGGATCGCCGGCGTCCGTGGGTCGTGGGGATGGGGCGCCGGTGATCATCGGGCGTCGCCGCAGTCGCTTCGTCGGCACGATCTGGGCGCTGGTCGGGGCCGCACTCGTGGTGGCCGCCGTGCTCCTGTGGCTGGACAGTCGCACGGTCTCCTTCGAGGTGCCGGCCGCACTCCTCGCCCTGGGGCTGGCGTGGGCGTGGTGGCGCCAGCAGGCCGTGCTGGACCGGCATGGCATCACCACGGTGGGGGCCTTCGGCGAGCGGCAGATCCTGTGGGCGTCGGTCCGTCGCATCGAGGTTCGCCGTCGGAGCTGGCTGCGCGCGAGCATCGCCCTGGAGCCACGCAACGGCGAGGACATGATCCCCGTCCCGGCGTCCGCCGGGCTGCAGACACGCCAGCGCGACCGCCTCCTGGAGTTCCTCACCGACGTCGCCATGCACCACGGGATCGTCCTGGTCACGGCGTCGGGCGAGACGCTGTCGGACGGCCGCACGCGCATGGAGGAGGTCCGCGACCGGGTCATGGCCGACGCCGGTGAGCCCGACTTCCGGCTGGCGTGGGACATCGCCTCCGCGGACGCGACCGACCAGCAGGGCGCCGACGCGAGCCGGCCCGACGGTCACGCGACCCGCCGACCGACACCGCTTGCCGTGCGTGGCGACGACAACGAGCGGGACGACCCGGACGCGCCCACCGGGACCATCGCATCGTCCGGGTCCCGCCCCGACCCCCGCATGCCGGCCTGGTTGCTCACCGGCGACGAGGAATCCGACCGCTCGACGGCCGTGACGCCGACGGGTGTCGACGAGCGCGCGGGCAGCGGTCACGGCCACCAGGCCCGCGAGCAGTCGGGCGACGGCCGCGCCCAGGTCTCACCCGACCCCGCCTGAGGCCGCCACCGCGGCGGCTCGCTCCCCGCGCGCCACGCAGACACGACGACGGGCCGCCCCTGGGGCGGCCCGTCGTCGTGGCGTCGACCTGTCGAGTGCTCAGCCGAGGAAGGCCGGGGCGAACACCAGCGACACGATGGTCATGACCTTGATGAGGATGTTCATGGCCGGACCGGACGTGTCCTTGAAGGGGTCACCCACGGTGTCGCCGGTCACGGCGGCCTTGTGGTTGTCCGATCCCTTGCCACCGAAGTTGCCGGCCTCGATGTACTTCTTGGCGTTGTCCCACGCCCCACCCGCGTTGGACATGAAGATGGCCAGCATGAACCCGGTCGACAGCGCGCCGGCGAGCAGGCCACCCAGCGCGGCCGGCGAGAAGAACCCCACCGCGAGTGGCAGGATCACGGCCAGCGACCCGGGGATCACCATCTCGCGCAACGAGGCCGCGGTGGAGATGTCCACGCAGCGGGCGGAGTCGGGCTTGACGCCCTCCCTGCCCTCGCGCAACCCGGGGATCTCGGCGAACTGGCGACGAACCTCGACGATCATGGCCTGGGCCGCGCGACCGACGGACTTCATGGTCAGGGCCGCGAAGGCGAAGGTGGCCATCGAGCCCAGGAACAGCCCCGAGATGACCTCCACGGACGTCAGGTCGATGCTGTCGAGTCCGACCGCGGCGGTGTAGGACCGGAACAGGGCCAGGGCGGTCAGCGCGGCCGACCCGATGGCGAAGCCCTTGGCGACGGCGGCGGTGGTGTTGCCCAGGGAGTCCAGGCCGTCGGTGACCTCGCGGACCTCCGGCGGCAGGTGGGCCATCTCGGCGATGCCGCCGGCGTTGTCCGAGATCGGCCCGTAGGCGTCCACGGCCACGACCGCACCGGTCGTGGCGAGCATCCCGATGGCGGCCAGGGCGGCGGCGTACAGCCCGCCGTTGTCGATGTTGAAGGCCGCTTCGCCCAGTCCGAAGGACGCCGCCAGTGCACTGACGATGAGCACCACGGAGGCGACCGTGGACAGCATCCCGTCGGCGATGCCGGCGATGATGACCGTGGCCGGTCCGGTCTCGGACTGCTGTGCGAGCTTCTTGACCGGGGGGTAGTGGTCCGAGGTGTAGTACTCGGAGACGAACCCGATCGCGTAGCCGGCGGCCAGCCCGATGGCGATGACCAGGCCCAACAGCAGGCCGTTGTCGACCTCGTCGACGTCGGCGAACACCCACCAGCCCGCGGCCAGCGACACGACGCCGGTCAGGACCATGGCCAGGTTCGTGCCGAAGTGCAACTGGGCGGACAGGGAACGCCCGGGGCGCCCACGCACCAGCAGGGCGCCGATGATCGAGGCGAACATCCCGATGGCGGCGATGAGCAACGGGAACAGGAACGTGGCCTGCAGCAGCGACCCGTCGGTGATCTCGGTGATCGGGCCCGAGATGCCGCTGGCGAACCCGCCGAACAGCAGGGCCGCGAGCACGATCGGGGCCACGATGGAACCGGCGTAGGACTCGAACAGGTCGGCGCCCATGCCCGCGACGTCGCCGACGTTGTCACCGACGTTGTCGGCGATGGTGGCCGGGTTGCGGGGGTCGTCCTCGGGGATGCCGGCCTCGACCTTGCCGACCAGGTCGGCGCCGACGTCGGCGGCCTTGGTGAAGATGCCACCGCCGATGCGGGCGAACAGGGCGATCGACGAACCACCGAGGCCGAAGGTCGCCACGACGGAGAAGGCGTTGTCCACGCCCAACAGGTCGACGAAGATGATGTAGGCCAGCGAGATGCCCAGCAGGCCCATCCCGGCGACCGTGAAGCCCATCACGGCCCCGCCCTTGAACGCCAGCGGCAGGGCCTTCTCGGCGCCCTCCCGGGCGGCGTTGGCCGTGCGGACGTTGGCGGCCGTGGCGATCTGCATGCCGACGACGCCGGCGATGGCCGAGAACACCGCGCCCATCACGTAGGCGACGGCACCCCAGGCGCCGTAGTCCAGCACGAAGAAGATGAGCACCGCCATGACGGCCACGAACACCGCCACCCACTGGTACTCGCGACGCAGGAACGCCTGGGCGCCTTCGCGGATGGCGGCGGCCAACTCCTTCATGGCCTCGGTGCCCTCGTCGGCACGGTTGACGATGACGCTGAAGTACCAGGCCAGGCCGAGGCCGCACAGGGCGGCGACGGCGGCCAGGTAGGGAATGAAGCCCATGGGTGATGCTCCCGGAGGTCGTGTGGTCGGTCGGGTCGTGCCCCCGGTGGGTGCTCGGACCCCGTGTGGGGTGGCCGTCGTGGCGCGCAGGGACGCGGCGACACCACGGGATGGCATCGGTCCGTCGGGGTGCCCCTTCGGACAGTGGTTCACGACGTCCGGAGCGGGGCGTGGAGGCGCACACGAGTGCCGGCCGAGCGACCGGCGAGCGTGGCGCAGAGACTATCGGACTGGGAAACGGCCCACAGTCGTCACCGGGGGAGGTGCTGGCGGCTCGTGGCGGGGAGCCAATGTGCGCTGGGCGCTCATTGCGTCCGGTGGGGTGGCCCCCTAGGGGGCCGTGTCCATGGCGACCACCGAATCCGCAGGCGGGGCGGGTCCCGGCTTGACGGGGCGGGGCCGGTGGCCCACCTTTGCGGCTGTCGGGGGTCATCTGTGCACCCCGAGCCCTCCCCACGCAAGGACCAGCACCGTGGCAGACAATCTCGTCATCGTCGAGTCGCCCGCGAAGGCCAAGACGATCCAGCGCTACCTCGGCGACGGCTACGAGGTGCTGGCCTCCTACGGCCACATCCGCGACCTCCCACGCTCGGACTTCGCCGTGGAGGTCCACGAGGCCGGCGGCTGCAACCTCACCTACGTCGTGCCCGACGGATCCAAGAAGCACGTCTCGGCGCTGCGCAAGGCCGCCAAGGACGCCACCGTGTGGCTGGCCCCGGACCTGGACCGCGAGGGCGAGGCGATCGCGTGGCACATCGCCGACGAGCTCGGCCTGGACGTGCGGACCACCAACCGGGTGACCTTCGACTCCATCACCAAGGAGGCCATCGAGGCCGCCTTCGCGGCACCGCGCACGCTCAACCTCGACCTGGTCGATGCCCAGCAGGCGCGGCGTGCCGTGGACCGGATCGTGGGCTACCGCCTGTCGCCGGTGCTGTGGCGCACCGTGTCGTCGGGCATCTCGGCGGGCCGCGTGCAGTCCGTGGCGTTGCGCATCATCGTCGATCGAGAGAACGAGATCCGCGCGTTCGACCCCGAGGAGTACTGGGACTTCGACGCCACGCTGGCGGACCGCCAGGACGCGTCCGACACCTACGACGCCCGCCTGTACGCCGTGGGCGACCGTCGTGTCGCCAAGCCCCAGGACATCGAGAAGCATGCCGGCAACGAGTCCAAGCTGGCCGAGCTCCTGCTGGTCGACTCCGAGGACGCCGCCGACGACATCGTGTCCCGTGCCCGTGGCCGCGACTACCACGTCGCCGAGGTGCGCAGGACCGAGTCCAAGCAGCGTCCGAAGGCGCCCTTCACGACCTCCACGCTGCAGCAGGACGCGGCCAACCGGCTCGGCTTCTCGGCCTCCCGGACCATGCGCGCCGCCCAGCAGCTCTACGAGGGCATGCGCATCGGCGGTGAGGAGGTCGGGCTGATCACCTACATGCGGACCGACTCGGTCAACCTGTCCAACCAGGCCCTCGGTGAGCTCGGCGACATGGTGCAGGAGCGTTTCGGCAGCGACTACGCGCTGACGTCACCCCGGACGTACTCCAAGAAGACCAAGGGGGCGCAGGAGGCCCACGAGGCCATCCGCCCGACCTCGGCGTTCCGCACGCCCGACCAGGTCGCCAGTGCGCTCAAGCCCGACCAGCTCAAGCTCTACGACCTGATCTGGAAGCGCACCGTGGCGACCCAGATGGCCGACGCCATCAAGGACCGCATCTCGGCCGACATCGTCGACGCCGAGGAGGAGTTCACGTTCCGGGTGACCGGCCAGGTCGTGAAGTTCGACGGCTTCATCAAGGTCTACACCAACTGGCGCGACCCGGATGCCGACACCGACACCGACGGCGACGACGCCCCCGAGGCCGAGGCGCTGCCCGACATCCGCGAGGGCCAGGAGCTGGACCTGGCGGAACTGCTGGCCAACCAGCACTTCACCACCCCGCCGCCACGCTTCACCGAGGCGACGCTGGTCAAGACCCTGGAGGCCGAGGGCATCGGACGCCCGTCGACGTATGCGTCCATCATCTCGACACTGGTCAACCGCGAGTACGTGCAGCTGGAGTCCCGGCGGTTCTTCCCCACACCGTTGGGCGAGGTCGTCGTGGTGTTCCTCAAGAACCACTTCACCGAGGTCGTCGACGTCAACTTCACGTCCCGGATGGAGGAGACCCTGGACGAGATCGCCGCGGGCGACGAACAGTGGTGCCGCACCGTGACCCGCTTCCTGGACGAGGTCGACACCTGGGTCGACGAGCGCAAGCCCGAGCGACCCCGCGAGCCGCTGGTCGTGCCGGCGGACTGCCCCGAGTGCGGGGCGCCGATGGAGCGCGTGTTCTCGGGCAAGTCCTCCCAGTGGTTCGCGTCGTGTTCCCGGTGGCCGGACTGCGAGGGCACGCTGCCGCTCAACGACGACGGGACGGTCGGCGAGCCCGAACCGGAGCCCGAGCCCGACCCCAACGTCGTGTGCCCGATCGACGGGGCGCTCATGATCCCCCGCGAGGGCAAGTACGGGTTGTTCTACGGGTGCGAGAACTACCCCAAGTGCAAGGGCATCATCAACGTCCAGAACCGGGCGGTCTACACCGATGCCGATGGCGAGGTGAAGGCGTTCCGGTCGCCGACGGACCCGAATGCGTTCATGGAGCTGCGCACCAGCCGGTACGGCAAGCCGTTCCTGGGCTCGACCGGCTATCCCGACGACCAGTTCGCCGTCTGGTCGGTGCCGTTGAGCCATCCGTGCCCGGAGTGCGGCGCACCGCTGCGCAAGCCCCCGAAGAACCGCAAGGTCCCGACCGTCATCTGCGCCGGTCCCGAGCTCGAGCACGTGTTCGAGGCCGACGACTTCGAGCTGCCGACGGTGACGACCATGGAGGTCGTGCCCGACGTCGAGGCCTACGACCCCGAGCTGGGTGGCACACCGCTGTCGGAGCCCGAGGACTACCCGCCGGCCCCGTCGTTGACCTACGTCGACGAGCAGACGCCCAAGAAGAAGAAGGGCACGAAGAAGGGCACCAAGAAGGGCGCCAAGAAGGGCGCGAAGAAGGGCGCGGCCAGCACGTAGGGCGGGACCCGGCGACCGCGGCGAACCGACGCCGGTTCGGGTCGCCTGCTCAGTCGGGTCGGGTCGCCATCACCAGCATGGAGTCGAGTCGTCCGAGGTTGCCGGCCGCCAGCGGGCTGGCGGTGACGGCCACGCGGACGAAGCCGGCGTCGCGCAGGGTCCGCGTCACCGTCGTGGGCGACAGGTGCCAGATGTGTTCCTCGGGGCGCAGGGTCCACCAGCGTCGTCCGAGCAGCCGCGCCGGCAGCGAGTCCACGTTGGGCAGCGACAGGGCGATCGTGCCCCCGGGCACCAGCAGGTCGTGGACGCGACCCACGAAGGTCGCGGGGTCGGGGACGTGTTCGAGCACGTCCCAGGCCACCACGGCGTCGAAGCTGGCCGGCGCGAACGGGGCGTCGTCGAGCAGCCCACGATGGACCGGGATCCCCAGGCGAGCCGCCGTGTGGGCGACCCCGGCGGCCGACACGTCCATGGCCGCGACGTCCCAGTCCCGCGCCATGGCGCGGGCCGCGAACAGCCCGTAGGCACACCCGACCTCCAGCAACCGGCCGGTGGCACGACTGCCGCCGGCCCGTCGGTAGCCGGCCAGGGTGTCGAGGCGACCGTCGGCCCAGCGCTGTTGCCAGAACGTGGCCGCCCCGCCCTCGTCGTCGCCACCGTCGCCGGAGTACACGCTGCCCTCGAAGTAGGCCGCGTCGTCGTACAGCGCGTTGCGGCCACCCAGGTCCAGTCGGGGCGAGATGAACGCGATGTCACAGGTGGGGCAGCGTCGCAGCCCGTACGGCGACACCGTGAACACCAGTGTCCCGGGTCCTCCACACCGGAAGCAGCGGGCGACCTCGAGGTCGTCGTCCAGGCCCCGAGGTGTGTCGGCCGGGGGTGTGTCGGCCGGGGGTGTGTCGGCCGGGGGTGTGTCGGATCGGGGGTGACGGGGCGGGTCGGCGACGGCCATGCGTGGCAGGCTTTCGGGGTGGCGGCGGCCGTGGTCGGATCGGCCGTGCGGCGCACTGTGCCGCATCGCGCCGACCCCGTCCAGCCGGCCCGGCCCCGGGACGTCCCCGGTCGGCCACGCCACGGCCCCGGGAACGGCCCGGGAACGGGCACGGGGACGGCCAGTCGAGGTGTCCGGCGAGGTGCCGATCGGCCGGGACCCCGATGGCCGGGGACGCATCCCGGGGCGGGACGGGGGTGGCCGTTATCCTCCCTTGGATGGATGACGAGTCGCCGCCACCGACCGAGGCGGGCCTCCCCGACGGTTCCCCCGATCCGTCCGGGCCCGACCCCGTCGCGCCGCCGGACCCGGCGGCGCTCGGTCAGGTGACCCAGGACCTCACCGATCGGGCCCGGGCGTCGCGGCGTCGGGGCGCCACCGGGGAGTCCGGCACCGGGGAGTCCGACAGCGTTGAGTCCGACGACGGTGACCACGGCGGCGAGTCCGACGACGGCACGGCGGCCCCGTTCCGATCGGTCGTGCGATCGCCGTTCAAGTGGGTGCTGTACGCGACCCTGGCGTCGTCGATGGGCGACTGGATGGGCTTCGCGGCCATCACCGCCTTCACGACGGGGATCCTCGGGGCCAACACGCGTGGTGCGGCCTTCGGGCTGTCGGCCGTGCTGGCGGCACGATTCCTCCCCACGGTGCTGCTGGGTCCGATCGCCGGTGTCTTCGCCGATCGCTGGGACCGGCGTCGCCTGCTGATCGTGACCGACGTCGGCCGGGCCCTGGTCATGCTGGCGATCCCCTTCGCCGCCGACGTCTGGGCGCTGATCCTGGCCACCCTGGTGGTGGAGGTGATGGCGACGCTGTTCATCCCGGTCAAGGACGCCATCATCCCGAACCTGGTGCCGCGTGGCCACCTGGTCCAGGCCAACCAGCTCAGCCTCCTGGCCACCTACGGCACCTTCCCGATCGGCTTCTTCGGCTATGCCGCCGTGGTCAGTGCGGTGGCGTTGCTGCCCGACGTCGCGTTCCTGCAGGCCCGGCCGTCGGCGCTGGCGTTCTGGTTCAACGCGCTGACCTTCCTGCTGTCGGCGTGGTTCGTCAGCCGCATCCCGGGCATCTCGGGCAAGCCCGAGCGGTTGGCGGGTCGTGACCACCGACCGGGAGCGGGCGAGGAGTTCCTCGAAGGCCTGCGGTTCATCGCCGGCCAGCCCCTGGTCCGCGGCCTGATCACCGGGGTGATGGGTGCCGCACTGGCGGCCGGGGCCGTGATCGCGGTCGGCGAGTTCTACGCCGGGGTCGTCAACGCCGGTCCCAACGGCTTCGGGCTGTTGGCCGGGATCGTGGGGACCGGACTGTTCCTGGGTGTCCTGGGCTCCACCTGGCTGGAGCCGCGCCTGGGCAAGGAACGACTGTTCGCCCCCGCGATCGCGGTGGCCGGTTCCGCCCTGGTGGCGACCGCGTTGATGCCACGCCTCGACCTGGCGATCCTGCCGGCGCTCCTGATGGGTGCCGGCGGCGGCATTGCCCTGCTCAGCGGCTACACCATGCTGCAGGAGTACTCGGCCGACGAGATCCGGGGACGCACCTTTGCCGCCTTCAACACCGGCGTGCGCACGGCCCTGTTCGCCACCACGACGTTGGCCCCGTTGCTGGTGGGCGTGATCGGGCCGGAGTCGCAGGCCGGCGGCTACGAGATCGGCGGCGTGCGGGTGACGCTGATGGTGGCTGGTGGGCTGGCCCTGCTCGGGGCGGTCTACTCGGGGCGGGCGGTGCACCGGGCCCTGCAGCAGTCCGGGGGCGCGTCGTTCACCCAGGCCCGGACACGCGGGCTCTTCGTGGTCTTCGAAGGCGGTGACGGCGCCGGCAAGTCGACCCAGATGGAGTTGCTGGCCGACTCGTTGCGCAGCGCTGGCGTGGAGCCGGTGATGACGCGAGAACCCGGTGGGACCACCATCGGTGAACGCCTGCGGGAGGTCGTCCTGGACCCCGACGAGCACGACATGTCGGACCGGGCCGAGGCCATGATCTACGCGGCTGGTCGCGCCCAGCACGTCGCGGAGGTCATCGCCCCCGCCCTGGACGAGGGTCGCGTGGTCATCTGCGACCGGTACGTCGACTCCTCGATCGTCTACCAGGGCGTGGGTCGGGGCCTGGGCAGCGAGGAGGTGGCCCGGTTGAACCTGTGGGCGACCGACGGGGTGCAGCCCGACCTGGTGGTCCTGCTGGACGTGCCCGCCGACGAGGGCCTGCGGCGTGCCGGGACCAGCCTGGACCGGCTCGAGTCCGCCGGCCTGGACTTCCACGTGCGGGTCAACGAGGCCTTCCGGAGGATCGCCGCGATGACGCCCAGTCGCTACCTGGTGGTCGACGCGACCCTGCCGGTCGAGCAGATGCATGCCCGCATCCGCGCCGCGGTCCTGCGGCGCCTGGACCCCGCGACCGTCGACGTGGAACCCGAGGCCCTGTCGCCCGTCGAGGTCGACGACGATCCCGGGGCGGCTGGTGACGAGCGCGAGGATCCGTCCGCCACGGCCACGGCGACGACCGAGCCACTCGACCCGGAGGATCCCGACGCACCGGGGACGCGGGTGCCCGCCGAGCCAGGATGGCCGGGTCGGCCATGACGGCGACCTTCGACACCGTGACCGGTCAACGGGCCGCGGCCCGGGTGCTGCGCACGGCCGTCGCGGCCGACCGACTGGGCCATGCCCTGCTGCTGGTGGGGCCGGGTGAGGTCGGCCAGCGGCACCTGGTGGCGGCACTGGCCGCAGCCCTGAACTGCCCGACCCCGGTCGACGGCGCTGGCTGCGGTGAGTGTTCGACCTGCCGCCGCATCGGCCGAGACGCCCACGGCGCGGTGGTCACGTTCCGCCCCGAGGGCGCCACCCACCTGGTCGACGCCGTGCGCGACGAGTGGATCCCGACCGCATCACGCACGTTGGTCGAGGGCACCCGGCGGGTGTGCCGGGTGGTCGAGGCCGACCGCATGAACGAGTCGACCCAGAACGCCTTCCTGAAGGTGCTGGAAGAACCGCCTCCCTCGACCGTGTGGGTGCTGGAGGCCACGTCCACCGCACCGCTGCTGGACACGATCCTGTCGCGCTGCCAGCGCATCGACCTGACGGCGTGGGGTGCCGAGGACCTCACCGTCCGTGGCCGCGCACTGGGCCTGCCCGACGACGTCCTGCCGGCCCTGGTGCGTGCGGCCCAGGGTTCCCCGGCACGCCTGGCCGAGTACACCCAGCGCGAGTGCCCGACGTGCGGCGCCATCCACAGTGGCACCGACGACCAGGTGCCGACCAACTGCGACAACCGGTCGTGCCCGACCAACAAGAAGAAGGACCAGGTGCCCGCCCCGCTGGAACGCGACCTCGCCCGGCGCCGGCACCTGGGCGTGGTCCGGCGGCTGCGCACCGAGGGGCCGGCGGCGGTGGGAACGATCACCTCGGAGGTGGTCGGGTGGGCGGACGCTCGCGCCGCCGCCGAGTCCGTCCACCAGGCCGCCGAGATCGCCCGACTCGACGACTCCTTCGGCGCGCGGGGCTGGCCGACCGGCATGCGCGGGCGCATCACGTCACGCCACAAGCGCGAGCAGCGCCAGGCTCGCCTCGAGGCGATGACCCGGTTCCTGGACGAATTCGGCTCGCTGATGCGCGACGTCGTGGCCGTGCGGGCCGGCATGGACACGACCGAGGTGGTCAACCTGGACGCCGAGACGCTGGTCGACGACGCCGCGGCACTGCCGACGGCGGCGGCCCTGGAGGCGATGGCGGCCGTCCCGTCCATCCAGGAGGCCATCGTCGTCCACAGCGCGCAGCCACAACTGCAGCTGGAGCGACTGCTGCTGCCCCTGGCCGTGGCGATCTTCGCCAACCGTGATGCGGTCGTCGGGTCCGTCGCGACGGCGTAGGGTCGCCCTGGCGGTTGGCCGGCGGTCGAGGACGTGGAGGTGCGAGGTGTGGTCCACCAGCCTGGGCGTGCGCTTCCACGAGCTGGACGCCTACGGACACGTCAACCACGCGGTCTACCTCAACTACTTCGAACAGGCGCGCGTGGAGTTGCTGGAGTCGCTGGGTTTCGGCCTCGGTGTCCTGCGTGGCCGCGGGATCCAGCTGGTCGTCGTCGAGACCACGATCCGCTTCCGGGCCCCGGCGGAACTCGGTGACCGGCTCGTGATCGAGACCGAGTTGTCCCGGTTGCGCCGGGCCACGTCGATCTGGGCACAGCGGCTGGTGCGTGGCGCGACCGTCCTGGCTTCCGCCGAGGTCCGCTCGGCGGCCACGGACATGACGGGCCGTCCGATCCGACCCCCTGCCGACCTGATCGCCGCCCTCACCGGCCAGATCGGACCCGACGCCGACTGAGGAGGCCCCGACCCCGCCGGTCGACCGGGGGATGCCGGGTCGGCCGGTCAGGTCGGCGGGAACAGGACCATGCCGGCGGTCCAGCCCGCGTGGGCCAGCACCGGGGCCAGGATCCCACCGGTGCGCTCGCGCAGCCAGCCCCACGCGATCCCCCCGAGCAGGGCGGCCCCCATCAGCGGAAGCTGTCCGGTCGGAAGGTGGAAGGCGACGAAGGCGGCCGTGGTCAGTCCGATCGCGGCCCACGCCGATCGGTTGGGACGCAGGACCGGCTGGAGGGTCCCGCGCCACCACAGCTCCTCCAGCGGCGCGATGAACACCGCGGCCACCAGGGCCACCGCGACGTCGGGGAGTCCCGACGTCGCGGTGAACACCAGGTCGTCGGCCTGGCGTCCGATCAGGGGGATGATGGCGGTGGCTGCCGGGATGGCGAGGTGGCTGACCGCGAGGTGGGCGACCAGCACCGGCAGGAAGAGCCAGACGTCGTGGCCGACCTCCCAGGTGATCCCGTACCACCGCCGCGCCACCACCACGACGGCGACGGCGCTCAGCGACAGCGCGACGATGATGGCCGCCCCGAGCACGCCACCCGCGGGTCGGAACTCCAGCAGCAGCGTCCACAGCATCGCCACGAGCACCGTCGCCAGGGCCAGCCAACGTCGGCGCACACGGCGGGTGCCGGCGTCTTCGCCGGTGGCCGTCGTGAGGTCCGTCGCCACGTCCGACGAGCGGTCGAGCCGGGAGCGATCAGCGAGCACGGCAGGTTCCTCCGAGACGGGTCTGGGGGCGGGGCTTCGGCGACGTGGTGGGTCGCCGTCGGGATGCCGGGGGAGTCGGCCCGGGTTCGTCACGGGCACCGTCGCAGGGCGGCATCGGAACCAACCAGTGTACGTCCACGGCGCACCCCCTTCGAACGCGACCGGGGGCGAGGTGGGTGGGGCGCCGTCGACGCGTCGCCCGGCCTCGCCGACCCCCGGGTGGGCCCGTGGTGGCGTGATCGGGCGAGGATCTCCGGCGCGCCGGGAGGCGGTCGACGTCTGCGGCCACGCCGTACGATGGCCGGTCCGTGCGACGTCAGGGATCCGATGCACATCTTCGTGGCCGGGGCCACCGGCTTCGTGGGTTCCCGCCTGGTGGCCCGCCTGCTCGCCGATGTCGATGCCGCCCACGAGGTGACCGTCCTGACCCGCTCGACCGACCGGGCCCTGGCGCGCCCGTGGGGGGACCGGGTCCGCATCGTGGAGGGTGAGGCGACCGATGCCCGCGCCGTCACCGACGCGCTGTTCGGTGCCGACGTGGCCGTCGACCTGGTGCACGCGATGGAGGACGGGGTCGGTGACTTCGCCCGGGCCGAGCGCCGGGCCGCGACGACCCTGTCCGAGTCCGCGGCCCTGGCCGGGGTCGACCACATCGTCTACCTCGGCGGACTGGCCGACGAGGACGGCGACCTGTCACCCCACCTGCGCTCCCGGATCGAGACCGGGCGGGTGCTGGCGGCCAGCGGCCCGTCCGTCACCGAGTTGCGGGCATCGGTCGTGCTGGGCGCGGGGTCGGCCTCCTACGAGTTGATCCGCTTCGCGTCGCAGACCCCGGTGCCGGTGCTGCTCCACCCGTCCTGGGCGACGGGCCGGTGCCAACCGATCGCGATCACCGACCTGCTCGACGTCCTGGTCGCGGTCACCACGGCGCCCTCGACGGCGCGCCATCGGATCCTGGAGGTGGGCGGACCCCAGACCGGCGCCTACCACGACCTCGTGGACGTCATGCGGTCGGTGCGCGGCATGTCGGCCAACCTGTCCGGACCCGTCCCCGCCCCACCACCCGTGCTGACCGGCACGCTGGTGTCCCAACTCACGCCGTTCGACCCCGGGACGGTGGGGCCGCTGGTGGCCTCCCTGGCCCACGACTCGGTGGTGTCCGGACGCCACGACTCGCACGTCGGCCCGACGCCGGTGGCCGCAGCCATGCGTGCGTCCCTGGCGGGCGAGGGCGAGTTCGCCGCCATGGCCGGTGACCCGGAGTGGGTGGGAGCGACCCTCGACATGGGGACGGTCGTGGACGTCCTGGCCCGTCTGCCGCGCCTGCCGGCACGATTGGTGGGCGATCGCCTCACCCCGCGACGACTGTTGGACACCGCCGTCGACGTCGCCACGTCCGTGCGGCGACCCTGAGGACCCGAACTGAGGGGCCCGAACCGACGCCCCGATCCGACGCCCCGACCGAGGCCGCGAACTGACGAGTCGAACGGACCGCTCGCACCCCGCGACCCCGGAGCCCCCGGAGACCCCATGGACGGCCTCGACGATGTCCGCGCTCGCCTCGTGCGGGCCGACGAGATCGCCAAGGCGGCCCCCGCCGCGGCCGATCCGGGTGCCGTCCGCGAACGCGCCCGGCAGGTGCTGGTGGACACCCGGGACCTCCTCGACGGGCTCCGGGACCGGGCCCGCACCAACACGGGCAGCGACGGTCGGCCCGGACGCGACGACGTGGACGAGGCGGCACGCCAGGTGTCGCGTCGCATGCTGGACCTGGACGGGGCCGACCTGGCCGCCACGACCGTGCCGCCGGAGGGGATGCGTCGTGCGCCCACGTCGGTCGACGACCCCCACCGTCGTCCTCCCAACCAGCACCTGACACCCGGGTTCCCCGTCCTGCACGTGGGCTCGCCACCACCGCCCGGCGACCCGGACGAGTGGACCGTCACGCTGTCGGGGCGCGTGGTCACGCGCTGCCGCTGGTCGCTGGGGGAGCTGCGGGCGGATCCGGCGGTGACCACGACCACCGCCGACTTCCACTGCGTCACCGGCTGGTCACGACTCGACAACGACTGGACCGGCCTGCCGCTGCGGGTGCTGCTGGATCGGGCGGGCGCCCGGCCCGAGGCGACGCACGCCCTGGTCTACGGCCACCCCGCCTACTCGGCGAACCTGTCGCTTCCTGCCCTCCGCGCCGACGACGTGGTGGTGGCATGGGCCCACGACGGCGAGGCCCTGTCGTCGGCCCACGGTGGTCCGTTGCGGCTGGTGGTGCCCGCCCGCTACGGCTGGAAGTCGGTCAAGTGGGTCACCGAGGTCCGGCTGGTGGACCGCGACGTGGCGGGCTACTGGGAGGAGCGTGGCTACCACATGCATGCCGACCCCTGGCGCGAGCAGCGCCTGGACGGGGACTGACCGCCTGCCGGCGACAGGTCGCACCATGGTCAAAGACCCCGGGATCCCGTCAGGGGGGCCGATCTGCTAGCATCGGCGCCCGATGCGCGGGAACTGCGACACGACCGGCCACCGGGCGTGGGCTTGCCACCAGGCAACCCACGCCTGTTGTGTTCCCAGACGAATCACGGAGACGAACCGGGGAGATGAACCGGGGAGATGAGTCGGGGACGCGAACCCGCGCCCGCCCTGTGGCGGTCGGGTCCCGGCCCGCGGGTGTCGACGTCCCGGCGGGTACGCTGTCCCGCCGTGCCGACCGATCCGCCCGCTGGGGCGGCCACCGTCGGTGCACCCAACGCTGGAGTAGCTCAGTTGGTAGAGCAATCGCCTCGTAAGCGATAGGTCAGGGGTTCAAATCCCCTCTCCAGCTCCGAATCCGCACGACCTCCTCGACGGCCGGTCGCCCACGTGGCGACCGGCCGTCGGCGTGGGGTCGCGACGCGATCCCCGACCCGGACCGGATCGCGCGATCGCCGAGGTGCAACCACGCCACCGTGCGTGGCGTCGCACGTCGTGACGGCGACCCGGAGGACGAGATGGCCCGCACGACTCGACGCCCACGAGGACCGGCGGCGGTGGCGGCAACGCTGGTGGCAGCCGGGTTGGCACTGGGGGCCTGCAGCGGCGGCGACGAGGCCGCGGTGGCCCCCACGGGCGAACTGGTCCAGGGAGGCGGTGAGGACCTCGATGTCGACCCGGGGGCCGTGGAGCCGGGGGCCGACGGCGAGGCAGCGCGGGAAACCGGCGATGCGGTCGCCGACGACGCCCTCGTCGCGTCGGGCGAGGACGCCCCGACCGCGGCCGACGCCGCGGGTCGTGACCTGGTCCAACGGGTGACCGTCGCCCTGTCCTCGGACGATCCCGATGCCACGGTGGACGGGGTCGAGCAGGCCGCCACCGACGCCGGCGGGTTCATCGCGGGCACGCACCTGGCCCGCGACGCCGGCCTCCTCCGGGGCTCCCTGGTGATCCGGGTGCCCGGCGACGCCCTCGAGGGGTTGCTGGACGCCATCGAGGCGACCGCGGCCGAGGTGACGGCACGCGACCGCACGGTCGAGGACGTCACGGGCGTCGTCGCCGACCTCGACTCCCGGTTGCGCAACCTGCGTGCCCTCGAGCAGGAACTGCTGGTCCTGTTGACGGAGGCCCGCGAGGGTGGCACCACCGAGGACGTGCTGGCCGTGTTCGATCGTGTCGGGCAGGTCCGCGAGGAGATCGAGCTGCTGGACGGTCGTCGGGCCGACCTCGGTGACCAGGTGGCGCTGTCCACGGTGACCGTCCAGGTCGAGCCGTCGCCCGGCCTGCTGGCGTCGGTCCGTTCGCAGCCCGACGAGGACCTGCCGCTGCCGTGGAGCCCGGGAAACGTCGCGGCAACGACGCTGGACGCCACCGTGGCCACGCTCCAGTCCTTCGTCGACGTGGTGATCCGATCGGTCCTGTTCCTCCTGCCGGTCCTGTTGGTGTGGCTGTCGCCCCTGTGGGTCGCCCTGCTCGTGGCGATGTGGTGGCGGCGCCATCGGGCCCGTCCAGGATCGGGGACCCCCGACGTGGCCGACGATGGTGTGGGTCCGAGCGGTCCCCGGGACGATTCCGGCTCCGCGGTGACGGACCCCGACCGGCAACCGGTGGGTGCCACCACCACGGACTGACGTCCCGCGGGCCGACGCCCGGCAGCGTCCTGGCCGAGCGCCCGTGCAGGTCGCCGGGTCGCCGGGCAGGCTGGTCGCCGACGGCACGGGAGGTCGCGGTGGACCGGGACGGGGCGACGGTGGCCGTGGTGGCCCGACGGGTCGTGGTGACCGGACGGGTCCAGGGGGTCTTCTTCCGGGCGTCGACCCGGCGGCGAGCCCGGTCGGCGGGGCTGGTCGGATGGGTGCGAAACCGGGACGACGGGCGGGTCGAGGCCCACCTGCAGGGGGATCCCGACGCGGTCGGGGAGGTCGCGGAGTGGATGCGCGACGGGGGTCCCCCGCATGCCCGGGTCGACGACGTGTCCGTCCGGGACGCGGACACGTCGTCCCTGTCGGACTTCCGCATCCGGGACTGATCGGCGAGTGGGCGCGGGGCCGCCGGGTGGCCTGGCGTCGGGACCGCCGCCACCGTCGTTTGCCCGGGCCGTGGCGGTCGTGGTCGTGGATACCGTCGACCACCCCGCGTCGGACCACCTCGAAGTTCCCCGTCGCCACCCACGGGTGGCAGGAGCACCTCCATGGCGCCGTCCCTCCCGGGCTCGCTCGACACCGTGGTCGACCACCTGCGTGGCCGTCTCGCCGCGGCCGCGGCGGAGCCGTTCGGCCACAGCGACCCGCCCCTGCTCCACACCCTGGACCATCCAGGGGATCCCGGCCTGTTCGGGCCGGCATCGGTGACCTGGCAGGTCATGGGCCGTGCCACCACCTTCATCGGGGGCATCCGTGGCCTGCTCGTCCAGGCCTGCCATCCCGAGGTCGTGGCGGGTGTGCACGAGCACTCGCGCTACCGGGACGACCCGCTGGGGCGACTGTCTCGCACCGCCACCTACGTCACCGCGACCGCCTTCGGCTCGATGCCCGAGGTCGAGGAGGCCGTGGCGTTCGTCCGGGGACGCCACCGCCCGGTCGTCGGGACGTCCCATCGCGGCCAGCACTACGACGCCGGCGACCCCGAACTGGCGGCCTGGGTCCACAACGCCCTGACCGCCTCGTTCCTGGCCACCCACGTGGCCTACTCACCCCACGACCTCGGGTCCGACGGACCGGACCGCTTCGTCGCCGAGCAGCGTTCCCTCGGCGCGTTGCTGGACGCCGACCCCATGCCGGACACGGCCGCGGGTCTGCACGCCTGGCTCGCGGACCATCCCGACGTCGGGCCCTCGCCGGGAATGGTCGAGGCGGTCGAGTTCCTGCGCCGACCCCCGTTGTCCCCGGGCCAGCGGGCCGGGTACCGGGTGCTGTTCGCCGGGGCGGTGGCGACGCTGCCCCCCCGCCTGCGCGAGGTCCTGGGCCTGTCCCGGATGCGCCTCGGCGGTGTTGCCGGGGACCTCGCCAGTCGGCTGCTGACCTGGGGCCTGGGCGACTCACCGGCGTGGCAGGTCGCACTGGCGCGCACGGGGGCCTCGCCCGACGTCGGCGACTTCCGACGGGCGATGCGTGGGGCAGGAGTTCCCGACTGACAGCTGGTGTCAGGTCCTGCCGGCGCGAGTTTCCCGGGTCCCCGGGCGTGCTCCTGGCCGGGGGACAGGAGGCCGCGAGGTCCCGTCCGCCGGTCGGCACCGGCCCCCCGCGGCTGCCCCTCGCGGCGGGATAGGTTGAAGGTCCCCGTCCAAGGTCCCCGTCCGTCCGGAACCGTCCCGCGTGCCCGTACGTCTCCGCGTCCTCGCCCCGGTCGTCGCCCTGTCCCTGGTGACCCCGGTGGCCGCGCATGCCCGGGTCACGCCGGGTGACGGCCACCACGTCGTCGCCGGCATCCCCCGGGACATGGTCGTGACGTCCCCCGACTCCGGCGGTCCGCGCCCCAGCCCAGACGCCCGAACAGAGCCTCGAACAGAAGCCGGCACAGAAGCCAGCCCAGAAGCCCGAGCAGAACCCACCCCGGGATCCACCCCGGAACCTGCTGCCACTGCGCCTCGTCGCCCGCGGTCCAGCCCCGAGCCGGCTGATCGCCTCGCCGATGGCGACGGGTCCGGGGGCGACTCCTCCGGGGAAGGCGGAAACGCCGCTGGTCCCGACGTCCGGGCGGTCCCGCCGGCCGTGGCATGGACACCGCCGCCGGTCGCGGGGTCGGGCCCGACGTCACCGTCCGACGCCAGCCGATCCGGCGATCGCGCGTCCACCGAGCCGTCCACGTCGTCGACCAGCACGGACCTGCGCTGCACCGGCGAGCCCGTGCCGATGACCCGGGACCCGGACCTCGACTGGAGTCGGATCGTCGTGGACCCGGTGCGGCGCCTGCCCGAGGACTGGGTGCCCGACGACCTGGTCGAGGTGGGCGACCTGGCCTTCGGCGGCGTCGACGTTCCCCGTGTCCGCGCCCTGGTCGTGGCCGACCTCGAGGCCATGGCCGCCGCGGCGAGGGACGACGGCGCCCGCTTCGTGGTGGTGTCGGGATTCCGGTCCGAGCGCTACCAGGCGGGGCTGTGGCGTCGCGAGGTCGAGCGCAAGGGGTCTGCACGTCGGGCCGCGGCCGGGATGGCACGACCGGGTCGCTCCGAGCACCAGCTGGGCACGACCGTCGACGTGGTCGACCCCTCGCTGCCACGTCTCGAACAGGGCTTGGTCGCCACTCCGGCGGGACGGTGGTTGGCGGCGCACGCGGCAGAGTTCGGGTTCGTGGCCAGCTATCCCGACGGCGAGCGTGGGTCCACCTGCTTCAAACCCGAGCCGTGGCACCTGCGGTACGTGGGACGGGCGCTGGCGACCTCCGTGGCGGCCTCGTCGCAGTCCCTGCGGGAGTACCTGCTCACCGAGTGACCGCCGAGCGCACCGGCGCGAACGCCCACCCGGCGGCTCGCCCCGGCCGCCGACGGACTCAGTCCCGGTGGCCCCAGTCGCGGTAGGTCGCGACCAGTGCGCGGGTCGAGGCGTCCGGCGGGGTGTCGGGTTCCTCGCCGCGTGCGACCAGCGGCGTCAGCCCGTCGGCAAGTTCCTTGCCGAGCTGGACCCCCCACTGGTCGAACGAGTCGATGCCCCAGACCACGCCCTGGGTGAAGGTCTGGTGTTCGTAGAGGGCGACCAGCTGGCCCAGCGTGGACGGTGACAGCACGGGTGCCAGGATCGTGGTCGACGGTCGGTCCCCGGGCATCACCTTGTGGGCCACCAGGTCCTCGTCGACCCCGCGGGCACGCAGCTCGTCGGCGGAGCGCCCGAACGCCAGCGCCGACGACTGCGCGAGCATGTTGGCCACCAGCACGTCGTGCATGTCCCGCACGGTGTCGTCGGACAACGTCGCGGCCGTGTGTGGCCGGGCGAAGCCGATGAAGTCCGCAGGGATGGCCAGGGTGCCCTGGTGCAGCAGCTGGTGGAAGGCGTGCTGGCCGTTGGTGCCGGGTTCGCCCCAGTAGACCTCCCCGGTGTCCAGGGTCACCGGCGAGCCGTCCCAGCGCACCGACTTGCCGTTGGACTCCATGGTGAGCTGTTGGAGGTAGGCGGGGAAGCGGTGCAGGTCGTTGGCGTAGGGCAGCACCACATGGGTGTGGACCCCGGTCAGGTCGACGTACCAGCAGGCCAGCAGGCCCAGCAGGGCCGGCACGTTGTCCCGCAGCGCCGCAGTCCGGAAGTGCTCGTCGATCGTGTGGAAGCCGGCCAGCAGGTCGTCGTAGGCCTCGCGTCCGATGGCGATCATGAGCGACAGCCCGACGGCGCTGGTGAACGAGTACCGCCCGCCGACCCAGTCCCAGAACCCGAACATGTTGGCCTCGTCGATCCCGAACTCCACCACGCCGTCCCGGTTGGTCGACAGGGCGACGAAGTGGCGGGCCACGGCGTCGTCGCCGGCCTCCCCGGCGGTGGCCGAGCCGGCGTCCAGCCCGTCCAGCAGCCACTGGCGTGCGTGCCGCGCGTTGGTCAGGGTCTCGAGCGTGGTGAAGCTCTTGGAGGCGACGATGAACAGGGTGGTGGCCGGGTCCAGGCCGACCAGTGCCTCGGCGAGGTCGGCCGGGTCGACGTTGGACACGAAGCGGACGTCGAGGTCGCGGTCGGCCCAGGAGCGCAGCGCGTCGACGGCCATGGCCGGGCCGAGGTCCGAGCCCCCGATCCCGATGTTGACGATCGCCCGCATGCGCTGGCCGGTCGCCCCGGTCCAGTCCCCCGACCGCACCCGGTCGCTGAGGTCGCCCATGCGGTCCAGCACCTCGTGCACGTCGGCCACCACGTCCTGGCCGTCCACCTCCAGCCGTGCGTCCCGGGGCAGTCGCAACGCGGTGTGGAGGACGGCGCGGTCCTCGGTCGGGTTGACGTGGTCGCCCCGGTACATGGCCGCGATGCGGTCCTCCAGCCCGGCCGCGGCGGCGACGGCGAGCAGCCGATCCACGGTCTCGCCGGTGATGGCGTGCTTGGACAGGTCGACGTGCAGGTCGCCGACCTGGCGGGTCAGCCCCTCGACCCGTTGCGGGTCGGTGTCGAACAACTCGCGCAGCGTGGTGTCGGCCAGCTCGGCATGGTGGTCGGCGAGGTCCTGCCACGCCGAGGTGGCGGTGATGTCGACGGGCGAGGTCATCGGTGGTCCGGTTCGTTCGGGGCGGATGGCGTGTGGGCCGGTGGCCCACCCGTCCGAGGCTAGAGCGCCACGACCCGCGGGCGTCGGCCGCCGGCCGGGTGGTCGGGCCCGGACCGGATGCGGGCGACGCCGTGGCGGGGCGGTCGTGGCGCCACGAGCGTGGCGCCACGATTTCGGTGCACCGGGTGGTCATTGCTAGACTGGGCGGTCCACCGGGCCAACGGCGTCCCGCTGTCCCGCCACCCGCACGGCCTGCAGGATTCCTGCCCGCCGCCGTGCCGGTCGCTGCACACCCCGAGGACGCCACATGACCAGTGCTGTCACGCCCGTTGCCCCCGCGTCGCATGATCGTGTCCCGTCCGATCCGGTCCCGTCCGGACGTGGTCCCGCGGTGGCCGCCGCCAGGACCCGGTTCCCCGGGGACGGCCGCCCCGAGGCCGGCGGCCTGTACGACCCACGCCAGGAACACGATGCGTGTGGCGTGTCCTTCGTGGTGGACATGCATGGTCGCACGTCCCACCGCATGGTCCAGCAGGGACTGTCCGCGCTGTGCGCGCTGGACCACCGCGGCGCCACCGGTGCCGAGGCGAACGTCGGTGACGGGGCCGGCATCCTCATCCAGGTCCCCGACCGGTTCCTGCGTGACGAACTCGACGTCGTGCTGCCACCGGCGGGGTCCTACGCGGTCGGACTGGCCTTCCTCCCCCGTGACCACGTCGACGACGCGATCAAGGCCGTCGACGCGCTGGTCGAGGAGGAGGGGTTGCGCACGGTGGCCTGGCGCGACGTGCCCGTGGACAACTCCGCCATCGGGTCGATGGCCCACGACATCGAGCCGGCCTTCCGCCACCTGGTCGTGGCCGGGCGGGCGGGCGACCTGTCCGGGCTCGACCTCGAACGCCGCGTCTTCGTGCTGCGCAAGCGCATCGAGCACGAGGTCTCGATCGACACGCCGCGCGGCCCGGAGTCGGTGTACTTCCCGTCGCTGTCGGCCCGGACCCTGGTCTACAAGGGGATGCTGACCTCCGCACAGCTGGGGGACTTCTTCCACGACCTGTCCGACCCACGGGTGGAGTCGGCGCTGGCACTGGTGCACTCGCGGTTCTCCACCAACACCTTCCCGTCGTGGCCCCTGGCCCACCCCTACCGGATGCTGGCCCACAACGGCGAGATCAACACCGTCATGGGCAACCGCAACTGGATGCACGCCCGTGAGGGCTCGCTGGCCTCGGACCTGTTCGGGTCCGGACCCGGCGCCAGCGGGTTGGAACGGGCCTTCCCGATCATGACCCCCGATGCCTCGGACACCGCCAGCTTCGACGAGGCCCTGGAGTTGTTGCACCTGGGCGGACGGTCCCTGCCACACGCCGTGCTGATGATGATCCCGGAGGCGTGGGAGGCCCACCAGACCATGCCTGCGTGGAAGCGGGACTTCTACGAGTACCACGCCAGCCTGATGGAGCCGTGGGACGGTCCCGCCGCGATCGCGTTCACCGACGGCACCCTGATCGGCGCCGTGCTGGACCGCAACGGTCTGCGCCCGTCGCGCTACTGGGTCACCGCCGACGGGATGGTGGTCATGGCGTCGGAGGTCGGCGTCGTGGACCTCGACCCGTCCACCATCGTGCGCAAGGGCCGACTGCAGCCGGGCCGCATGTTCCTGGTCGACACCGCCGAGGGCCGCATCGTGGAGGACGAGGAGGTCAAGAAGGACCTCGCCGACAGCGCCCCGTACGGACGGTGGCTGGCCGGGGGCCTGCTCAACCTCGAAGACCTGCCCGAGCGATCGTTGCTGACGCCCCAGCACTCGTCGGTGGTCGCCTTCCAACGCACCTTCGGCTACACGACCGAGGAGATCAAGCTCCTGCTGGCACCGATGGCGCGCACCGCCGCCGAGCCGATCGGCTCGATGGGGACCGACACACCCGTCGCGGTGCTGTCGCAGCGGCCGCGGCTGCTGTTCGACTACGTCAAGCAGTTGTTCGCCCAGGTCACCAACCCGCCGCTGGACGCCATCCGCGAGGAGCTCGTCACCTCGGCCGGGGGCACCATCGGGCCCGAACGCAACATCCTGGACTCGGGGCCGGACCACTGCCGACAGATCGTGCTGCCACGACCCATCCTGACCAACCAGGAGCTGGCCAAGATCCTGTACATGGACGAGGACGGCGAGTACCCCGAGTTCCACTCCTTCGCCGTGGACGGCCTGTACCCGGTCGAGGACGGTGGCCCCGGGCTGGAGCGCGCGCTGGAGGACATCTTCGAACAGGTGTCGCAGGCCATCACCGACGGCGCCAAGATCATCGTGTTGTCGGATCGCTACTCCAACGAGGAGCTGGCGCCGATCCCGTCCCTGCTGTTGACCTCCGCGGTCCACCAGCACCTCATCCGGACCCAACAGCGCACCAAGGTCGGCCTGGTCATGGAGACCGGCGAGGCTCGCGAGGTGCACCACATGGCGGCCCTGCTCGGCTACGGCGCCGCGGCCATCAACCCCTACCTCGCCTTCGAGACCTTCCGCGACCTGATCGACCAGGGCGTGCTGGAGAACGTGACGCCCGAGCAGGCCAACAAGAACTACATCAAGGCCTGCACGAAGGGTGTCATCAAGATCATGTCCAAGATGGGCATCTCGACGGTGGCGTCCTACACCGGTGCCCAGATCTTCGAGGCGATCGGGTTGTCCCGGGACCTGGTCGACGCCCACTTCACCGGCACCACCTCCAACGTCGAGGGCATCGGGCTGGACGAGATCGCGGCCGAGGTGGCCGAGCGCCATCACTTCGCACACCTGTCCAACCCGACCGAGGCCGCCCATCGTGACCTGTGGATGGGTGGGGAGTACCAGTGGCGACGCGAGGGCGAGTACCACCTGTTCAACCCCCGGACGGTGTTCAAGCTCCAGCACGCGACCCGCTCGGCGCGCTACGACGTCTTCAAGGAGTACACCTCGCTGGTGGACGACCAGTCCGAACGACTGGCGACCCTGCGGGGACTGCTGAACTTCCGAACGGGCGTTCGCGAACCGGTGCCGCTGGACGAGGTCGAGCCCGTCAGCGAGATCGTCAAGCGCTTCTCCACCGGCGCGATGAGCTACGGCTCGATCTCCCAGGAGGCCCACCAGACCCTGGCCATCGCCATGAACCGGCTGGGTGCCAAGTCCAACACCGGCGAGGGCGGCGAGGACAGCGATCGCTTCACCCCCGACGACAACGGTGACCTGCGCCGCAGCGCCATCAAGCAGGTCGCGTCCGGTCGCTTCGGCGTCACCAGCGAGTACCTGGTCAACGCCGACGACCTGCAGATCAAGATGGCCCAGGGCGCCAAGCCCGGAGAGGGTGGCCAGCTGCCCGGCAAGAAGGTGTGGCCGTGGATCGCCGAGACGCGTCACTCGACCCCGGGTGTGGGATTGATCTCGCCGCCGCCGCACCACGACATCTACTCGATCGAGGACATCAAGCAGCTGATCCACGACCTCAAGAACGCCAACCCCGACGCTCGCGTGCACGTCAAGCTGGTGGCCCAGCGCGGTGTCGGGACGGTCGCCGCCGGGGTGTCCAAGGCCAAGTCCGACGTCGTGCTGATCTCGGGCCACGACGGGGGGACGGGCGCGTCACCGATGAACTCGATCAAACACGCGGGTGGGCCGTGGGAGCTCGGGTTGGCCGAGACCCAGCAGACCCTGCTGCGCAACGGGTTGCGTGACCGCATCGTGGTGCAGGTCGACGGCCAACTCAAGACCGGCCGCGACGTCGTCGTCGCGGCGCTGCTGGGCGCCGAGGAGTTCGGCTTCGCGACCGCGCCACTGGTCGTGTCGGGATGCATCATGATGCGCGTGTGCCACCTCGACACCTGCCCGGTCGGCGTCGCGACCCAGAACCCGGAGCTGCGCGAGCGCTTCACCGGCAAGGCCGAGTACGTCGTCAACTTCATGACCTACATCGCCGAGGAGGTCCGCGAGCTGCTCGCCGAACTGGGCTTCCGCAGCCTGGAGGAGGCGATCGGCAACGTCGAGTCGCTGGACGCCCAGGGGGCGATCGACCACTGGAAGGCCGACGGGCTCGACCTGTCGACCATCCTGGAGGTGCCGACCTCGCCGTGGGAACAGGACCGCCACTGCACCAAGTCCCAGGACCACGGGCTCGAGCAGGCCCTGGACCAGCAACTGCTCGGCCCGGCGGAGCCGGCCATCGAGCGGGGGGAACGGGTGGTGCTCGACCTCCCGATCGCCAACCGCAACCGCACGGTCGGAACCTTGCTCGGCCACCACGTGACCAAGGCGACGGGCGGTCTCGGGCTGCCCGACAACACCATCGACGTGACCTTCCACGGGTCCGCGGGCCAGAGCTTCGGGGCCTTCCTGCCCAAGGGCATCACGCTCCGGCTGGAGGGCGACGCCAACGACTACGTCGGCAAGGGCCTGTCGGGTGGACGCATCATCGTGCGGCCCCCCGCCGATGCCCACCCCGACTTCCTCGCCCAGGAGTCCATCATCGCGGGCAACGTCATCGCCTACGGCGCCACCGGGGGGGAGATCTTCCTTCGTGGCGAGGTCGGCGAGCGCTTCTGCGTCCGAAACTCGGGCGCGACCGTGGTCGCCGAGGGCGTGGGTGACCACGCCTGTGAGTACATGACCGGGGGGCGGGCGGTCATCCTGGGCCGGACCGGGCGCAACGTCGGGGCCGGCATGTCCGGCGGGATCGCCTTCGTCTACGACCCGGACGGCGTGCTGTACCGCGAGGTCAACCAGGAGATGGTCAGCCTCGAAGCACCGGATCCCGACGACCTGGCCTGGCTGCGGTCGGTCGTGTCGACCTACGCCGAGGAGACGGCGTCGCCGTTGGCGGAGAGCCTGCTGGCCCGCTGGCACGCGGTGAAGCGGCACTTCCGCAAGATCATGCCGACCGACTACAAGCGCGTCCTCGAGGCGGCCCGCGAGGCCCGCGAGGAGGGTCGTGACGTCGAACAGGCGATCATGGCGTCGGCCAGCGGCGGCAAGTGACGACCACGCGGGCGACCGACCGCGCGAACGGACAGGTGACACATGGGTGACGTCAAGGGATTCCTCAAGCACCGTGACCGGGTCCTGCCCGGGCGGCGTCCGGTGGACGAGCGGGTGGGCGACTGGCAGGAGGTCTACGAGCCCCTGCCGCTGGTGGACCTGCAGGCCCAGGCCAGCCGCTGCATGGACTGCGGCATCCCGTTCTGCAACCAGGGATGCCCGCTGGGCAACCTGATCCCGGACTGGAACGACCTGGTGTTCCGGGACCAGTGGCAGGCCGCGATCGAGCGCCTGCACGCGACCAACAACTTCCCCGAGTTCACCGGACGGCTGTGTCCGGCACCGTGCGAGGGAGCCTGCGTGCTCGGCATCAACCAGCCGCCGGTGACCATCAAGCAGGTCGAGGTGGAGATCATCGATCGGGCGTGGGAGGAGGGCTGGGTCGGTCCTCGCCCGGCCGCCGAGCGCACCGGCAAGACCGTGGCCGTGGTCGGCTCCGGTCCCGCCGGCCTGGCCGCCGCCCAGCAACTCACCCGGGCGGGCCACGACGTCACCGTCTACGAGCGCGCCGACCGCATCGGGGGACTGCTGCGCTACGGCATCCCCGAGTTCAAGATGGAGAAGCGCCACCTCGACCGGCGACTCGAGCAGATGGGGGCCGAGGGCACGTCGTTCGTGACCGGGTGCGAGGTCGGCGTGGACCTGGCCGGTGACGACCTGCGGGCGCGCCACGACGCGGTCGTGCTGGCAGGTGGCGCCACCAACTGGCGCGACCTGTCGATCCCCGGCCGCGAGCTCGACGGCATCCACCAGGCCATGGAGTTCCTGCCGTGGGGCAACCGCTACGCGGCCGGTGACATCGACGAGGTCCCGATCAGCGCCGAGGGGCGTCACGTCGTCATCATCGGTGGTGGTGACACCGGGGCCGACTGCCTGGGCACCGCACACCGCCAGGGCGCCGCCTCGGTCCACCAGTTCGAGATCATGCCGCGCCCGCCCAGCGAGCGCCCGTCGTCCAACCCGTGGCCGACCTACCCGATGACCTACAAGGTCACGTCCGCCCACGAAGAGGGCGGCGAGCGTGCCTACAGCATCAACACCGAGGCGTTCCTGGGTGACGACGACGGCCGCGTCCGGGCCCTGCAGACCCACCAGGTCGAGTTCGTCGACGGCCGCTTCGAGAAGCGCGCGGATTCCGAGCTGGAGTTCGAGGCCGACCTCGTCCTGTTGGCCATGGGCTTCCTCGGCCCCGAGACCGACGGCCTGCTCGGCCAGCTCGGGGTGTCGTTGACGGACCGGACCAACGTGGCCCGAGACGACCAGTACGCCACCGACGTCGACAACGTGTGGGTGTGCGGCGACATGGGCCGGGGCCAGAGCCTGATCGTGTGGGCGATCGCCGAGGGCCGGGCCTGCGCCGCCGCCGTGGACGCCGAGCTGATGGGCGAGACCGCCCTGCCGCGTCCGGTCGCGCCGACGGACATGCCGCTGCGCTGAATCGACCGGCCCAGCTGCCGCCGTGCGGTCACCGCATGGGCAGTTCCTCCCATATCCCACGAACGTCGGTTGCCGTGTCCCGGTCGGGCTGATTCGGTGAAGGATGCGCAGGGGTAGACGAGTCCGTCTGGTCCCTGCCTGCTGTCGTCGCGTCTTCCACGTGACCTCCCGTCTTCCACCGAGGACCATCCATGCCGCTTTCCTCCCCCCATTCACCACCGCGCCGCGGACTGGCCATCGGGGCCGTCGCCGGTCTCGCACTGGCACTGGCCACCGCCGTTCCGGCCGCTGCCGACCCGACGCCGTCCACCATCGCGCCCGACCTGGTGTCGGTCACCGATGTCACCACCCCGGGTGAGGACGCCAACGGCTCGGGGATCGACGACACGTTCGCGACGTTCACCTTCGACGAGGCGACCACCGTCGTGAGCTGCTGTGCCGGCTTCCAGCTGGTTCCGACCACCACCACGGGCCCGGACCCCCTCACCGCCTTCCAGCTGGTGTCCGGGGACGGCACGACCGAGCTGCGCCTGGCCTTCGAGGGCGAGCTCACCGCCGACGAGGTCGCACGCGGGACCATCGACGGCAACGTCGTCCGTGCCGACGACGGGGGGGACGCGACCCTCAACCCGCCGCAGGCCGCTCCCGTGTCCGGTGCCAGTGACGCGCCGGACCTGGTCTCGGTGCGCCAGGACATCAACACGTTGCTGTTCGAGTTCGACCAGTCGGTCGGCGAGGACGACGACGTCATCCAGAACACGTCGGGCCTGCGGTTCTTCACCGACCAGGCCGAGGTGTACGCGTCGCTGGCCGTGGAGGCCGTGGACGACACCACGCTGCGCGCCGTCTACGACCTCCCAGAGGGCACCACGGTCGCCGATGCCGTGGGTGGCTTCGTCGTGCAGGGCACCGTCGTCGGTGCCGACCAGAACGACGACGGCACCTTCGAGCCCAACGAACTCGACGAGGTCGCCGTGGGTGAACCCCTCGGCGACGGCGTCGTGACCTGCCCCGAGACCACCGTCGACGTCAGTGGGCTGCCCGACGGCTGGACCGTCGCGCCGGACCTGCAGTTCGTGGGCAACATCCGCCAGGGCCCCTACACGCCCGAGCTGGAGGCGACGACCTGCGTCGACTACCACTTCGACCAGGCGGCCTACCTCGGTGGTGGCAACCGCACCAGCTTCCACCTCGTGCCGGTGGACGGCGGCCCCGTGCTCGACGCGACCGGGATGGTCCCCGAGATCGACGTCGAGGGTGACGACACCATCGTCGTCCAGTACCTGGGCCTGTACGACGAGTCCGACCTCGCGCGCGGCACGGTCGACGCCAATGTCGTGACCAGCAACGCCAACGGGGACGGCCCCTACAACGTCGGCCAGGCCGACGCGATCAGCAACGGGGGCAACTCCGACGATCCGGACCTCGAGACCGTCTCGGAGAAGAGCGACAACAAGCTCTACTTCGAGTTCGACGAGGGCCTGGACCAGGAGGACGTCGTGCAGGACACCGCCGGCCTGCGTTTCTACACGGCCGACGGTGATGCCTACGCGGCATCCAAGGTCTCCCCGACCAATCGCGACGACGTCCTGGTGGCCAAGTTCGACCTGCCCGCCGGCGTCAGCGCTCGCGACGCCGTGGGTGGCTTCGTCACCCAGGGCACGGTCGTGGCGCCCGACGACGACGGCGACGGCGCCAAGGAGGCCAACTCCTTCGACGAGGTGCGCCTGTCCGACGGCAAGATCAACAAGGACTCGGTCGAGGTCGTCGACTGACGCACCGGCGTCCCGCTCCGCCCGGCCCTCGCGGGGCCGGGCGAGTGCTGTCGGGAGCCGGTGGAGGCGGCCGTCAGGTCCGACCGGCCGTCAGGCCCGACCGCTCGTGTGGGGCGGCCGGGTCATCAGCCACACGAGTGGGCCGGCGTCGGGGAGGTCGTCGACCTCGTGGGTGACGCGGAAGCCCAGGCCCTCGTAGAAGGGCAGGTTGCCCGGGGTCGCCGTCTCGAGGAAGCACGGGAGGCCGTCGTCGTCCGCGCGGGTACAGCCCACCGACGCGATGCGGCGCCCATGGCCGCGGCGGTGGTGGTCGGGGTGCACGGCCAGGACCCCCAGGTACCAGTGGGGGCCGGCGGGGACGTGCGGTTCGAACGCCGCCCCCACCGCCTCGAAGCGAGCCTGGGACCGGTCGGACCGGTTCGCCACGTGTGGCGCCCAGGCCCGGTCCTGCTCGGCCTCGGGGATCCCGATGCCGCCCGGCGGGTCCCACTGGGCCGAACCGCGGCCGTCGTCGTCGACGTCGACGATGCCACCGCGCAGGCGCAGGTCCAGCAGGGTGCCGAAGAAGTCCCGGCAGTCGTCGTCGTAGCGCGGGTCGTCGGGGAAGAACCACCGGATGAGGGGATCGTCGGCGAACGCGGCGACCACCACGTCCAGCAGGCGATCTCGATCCTCGGGGGTCCCGGGACGGACGTCACGGCCGGGGGTCTCCATCGGGCACCTCCGTGCCGGTCGTGTGGCTGGACGATGGGACCCTAGTGGCCCCACCTCACGAGCCCCCGGCGGTGTCGTCGTCCCCGCGGTGCGGGCGCCGACACCCGGGCGGTCGTGGTGCTCGGTTGGACACTTGCGTCGGGTGCACGAGCCGGGCAGTCTGAGCGCGCTGCGGCCCGGAGGGGACGTGATCGTCGGGGGAGGGCAACGACTTGAGACCACTGCGGTACTCGATCAATGTCACGCTTGACGGTTGCTGCCATCACGAGGCAGGGCTCCCCCCGGACGAGGAGTCGATGCGCTACTGGACCGCCCAGATCCAACGAGCCGATGCCCTGCTGTTCGGCCGGGTGACCTACGAGATGATGGAGGCGGCCTGGCGACAGCCGTCCACGGGTACGTGGCCTGACTGGATGGGTGAGCGGGAGATCTCGTTCGCCGAGGCCATCGGTGGATCGAAGAAGTACGTCGTGTCGAGCACGTTGAGCGTGGTCGATTGGAACGCTGAGCTGCTGCGCGGAGACCTGGGGCACGCGGTCGAGCGGCTCAAGCAGGAGCCGGGCGACGGCCTGTTCGTGGGTGGCGTGACGCTCCCGCTCGCGCTGGCAGGTCTGGGACTGATCGACGAGTACGACTTCCTGGTGCAGCCGGTCCTTGCCGGACATGGGCCGACGTTGCTTGCCGGTCTTGGCCAGCGCATCCAGCTCGAGCTGGTGGATCGCCAGGAGTTCCGGTCGGGTGCGGTCGCCCGGCGATACAGACCCGTGCACGCGCTGCCGTGACGTGATCGGTCCTGGCACGTCTGGAGGGCTCGTCGGACCGCGACCACGGGCGTTTCGCGCGAGACGCCGCCAACCTGACCGAGCCACTGGCCGGGATGGCCGGGTGGGGACGGTGGGCCCGGGGGCGGTGGCACGCGGGCGGGTCAGCCGGTGTCAGGGCGACGATGGTGCGTGCCGGTGGATGCTGACGGCATAGCCGTCGTCGGTGAACGGGTCACGCTCCCAGGTGCCGACGCGGTCGGCCAGCACCAGTCCCGCCTCGTGGCACCAGCGGTCGTAGTCGTCCAACGTCACGGGCACGTCGTCCAGGGGCAGGTGGGCCGGGTCCAGCCCGAAGCCGGCCACCAGCGGGCCACCGGGCCGCAGGTGTGCGCCCATCGCCGCGACCGCGGCGGCCTCGGTCCCGGCGGCCAGCAGCGGGATGACGTTTCCGGCCGCGACGACGACGTCGAAGTGCGCCTCGTCGAGGTCGAGCGTCGCGAGGTCGCCCGACCGCCACGCCAGGTCGGGTGCTCGTTCGCGTGCGACGGCCAGCATCGACTCGTCGAGGTCGGTGCCGACGACGTCGAACCCACGCCGTGCCAGTTCGATCGCCACCCGGCCCGTCCCGCACCCGGCGTCGAGCACGCGCGCGCCCGGTCGCACCAGCGACTCCACGAGGTCGGCCTCGCCGTGGGGGTTGCCGGCCTCCGAGGCCCGGGCGGCGACGCTCGCGGCGTAGTCACGGCCGCCGTCGTGCCCGGCCAGCTCCTGCCAGCGACTGGTCGCCATGTCGTCTCCCGGGTCGGCGACGGCCAGCGTGCCACCGCGGCGCCGGGCCGTCAGGCAGGTCCTCGTCCGGCGTCGTCGTGGTCGAGGTGGTCCAGGCGCGCCGCACGCAGGGCCGCGGCCACCCGACCCGGTGCCGCATGGTCCACGGTGGGCGGGAAGTCGCACGCGGCCAGCGTGGTGGCCAGGGCCCGGGCCACGGCGGCCGGGTCCTCCGGCACCGTCCGCAGCCGCAGCAGCGCCAACGACGAGCCCGGCTCGGTGGGGTGGACGAGGTCGTAGGCGGTGCCGTCGGCGTTCCATGTGACGTCCGGGATCCCGTCGACGTCCCACCGGATCGCCGCCACCTCCGCCAGGTCGGGGGCGGGCACGCGCCGGCTCACGTCGGCCTGCATGGCACCTCCGATGGTTGGTCATGGCGTGGTGGGGGGTGGACACCAGTGCACCGGGTCCGACGGCGGGCTGCCGGGCGATGGCCGGTCGATCGGTCGGTCGATCCCGACGACGCCCCCAACGACGCCCGACGAGGCGCCGGCCCAGCCGGCGGCGACCGCGTCGGGTCAGGGCGGGAGCTGCTCGGCCAGGAAGGCCACGACGGTGGCGACCAGGGACGGTCCGGCGACCAGGGCCGGGTCGTCGTGGCCGGCGTCGGCCACCTCCGCCAGGTGCCCGCGGGGCCCGGCGGCCGCGTGGACCCGCCGGGACTGTGCCGGCGGCACCACCCGGTCTCCCGTTCCGACCACGACCAGGGTGGGCACGTCGAGGTCACGGATCCGGTCGACCGTGTTCCACCGGTCCCGGAGGAACCAGCGTGGGACGACCCGGTAGTGGTGGGCGGCCACGTCGGCCAGGGACGTGAATGGCGAGCGCAGGACCAGCGCCGCCGGTGGGTCGTCGGCGGCCGACTCGACCGCCACGGCCGTCCCGAGCGACTCGCCGAGGAGCACGACCCGGGTGTCGTCGAGGTCGCGGCGGGCCGCGACCCACCGTCGGGCGGCAGCGGTGTCCCGCGCCAGGCCAGTCGCCGTCGGGCGACCGGGATTGCCGCCGTACCCGCGATAGTCGACCAGCAGCACCGACGCGCCCGCGGCCGCGAGCCGGCGGGCCAGCGGGAGGCGGCCGACGCGGTTGCCCCCGTTGCCGGGCAGGACCGCGACCACCGTGCCGCGGGGGAGCCACGCGCCGTCGGTCCGGGTCGCCGGGACGAACCAGGCCACGAGGTCGAGCCCGTCGGCGGTGGTCAGGCCGGCGCGTTCCACGCCGTGCGGCACGTCCGTCGGCACGACCTGCGAGGGGAAGTACAGAAGGCGGCGCTGGCCGATCCAGGCCAGGGCGACGAATGAACCGGCCAGGACCAGCAGGACCAGGGTGGGCACCACGACGTCCTCCTTCCTCCGGCGCGGCGTCGATAGTCGTGTGTGCGCTCACCGAAAGGACCTGACCAATGGCCATGGTCCCGTCACACCACTGTCCTAGTGTCCACCACTGCTCCAGTCCACACCTGCCCCCCATCCCCCCGTCACGACAGGTTCTCCGTGCGCAGACCATTCACCGTTGCCGCCGTCACGGCGCTGGGCGCCCTCCTGGTCGCCCCCGTGGCACTCGCCAGCCCCGACTCCTCGTCCGTTCCCTCCGGGGCACCCGTCGAGACCGTCGCACGCGTTCGCGTGGACTCGACCCAGGCCCTCCGAGAACTCGGCGATGCCGGGTTCGACGTCGTCGACGACGTCACCCAGGCCCCCGACGGCGCAGTCGACGCCACCGTGATCCTGCCCGGCAGCGACATCGGCGCCCTGACCGCCCGCGGTGCCCGCGTGCTGGACACGCTGCCGGCGCCGTCGCAGGCCGAACTGCGTGGGCAGCTGGCCGGCAACCGCGCACCCCTGACCACGGCCGAGAAGGCCGAGGCGAAGCCCCGCGGAGATGGTGAGCGGACGACGGGCTCCAACCGGCCGGCCCCGGTCGCCGAGGACGGCTCGCTGACGATCCTGCGGGCAGACCGCTGGACCAACCCCGACGGTGACTTCCTGTCCGTCGAGGTGCGCTCGGACGAAGGCGCCGCCGACGACATCGAGGTGACGACGGACACCGGCCAGGTGCTGGAGCTCGACCCGTTCGTCGACCGCGTCGAGACCGGGGACGTCTACCTCTACCACCGCCTGTCCGTGCCGGTCCCCACCGACGGGGTCGTGATGGAGGTCACCGCGACCTCCCCGGACGGCTCCGAGGTCACCGCCGAGACGCGCGAGTGGGCCCCGGGCGAGGTCACGGCCTTCCCGGACGGGTTCGAGTGGGGCTTCATGGACGAGGGCTACGTCGACCCGATGCAGTCCGACGCCATCGTCGAGGAGCTCGCCGCCGAGTTCCCCGACCTCGCCGAGGTCATCGACCTGCCCTACGAGACCCACGGCTACAACCTGCCGACCGGCAACGACGAGCTCCAGGCCCCCGATTCCTACCCGCACACGCCCTACACGGTGAAGGCCCTGCGCATCGGTGCGACGCGTGACGGCTCCAAGACCGGCGTCCTGATGTACGCCCAGGAGCACTCGCGCGAGTGGGTGACGTCGCTGACGGCGCTCGAGACGGCCCAGCGACTGCTGCACAACTACGGGACCGACGAGACGACGACCGCCCTGGTCGACGACCTCGACATCTTCATCATCCCGATCGTCAACCCCGACGGGACCACGTACTCGCTCTACGACAACCGCAGCATGCGGACCAACATGAACGTCGACGACTGCCCGTACGGCGACGACCCGACCAACGCCGGGATCAACATCAACCGCAACTTCTCGGTCGGCTCGATCTACGACGGCTACGTCGGGGCCAGCCTCGACTGCACCCGCGGCTCCAACTTCGCCGGTGACAGCGAGATCTCCGAGGCCGAGTCCAAGAACGAGGTCTACCTCACCAGCACCTATCCCAACATCGAGTTCGCGATGAACACCCACTCCTACGGTGGGTACTTCATGTGGTCGCCGGCGTCGTACCTGCCCGACCGCACGCCGCTGCCGCGGCCGGACTTCGCCACCGAGCAGTTCTTCTACGAGGCGTCGGAGACGATCCTGTCGCGCATCAAGGAGTTCCGCGGGACCGTGGTGTGGCCGGGTCGGACCGGTCCGGTGATCGACGTGCTGTACTCGGCGGCCGGCAACTCCGGCGACGAGCACTTCTACGACGACGAGGTCACCAGCGATCCCGAGATCTACGCCTGGGACTTCGAGGTCGGTGCGTCGCTGTGGGACGCCGAGCGCCAGCGCTGGACCGGGGCCGGTGGCTTCTGGCCGGACTTCGAGGAGGAGGGCTTCGCACAGGGCATGGAGTTCGCCAACGGCTGGTACGGGATCCTGGAGGTCGCCCGCGACTTCTCGCTCGACGACGAGGGCCCGTCCACGACGGCCAACGTCGACCAGCGCGGCACCTACGACGGCCCGGTCGACGTGTTCTTCGACACCTCGGAGGCCGCCACCATCTACTACACCACCGACGGCTCGCGACCGACCTTCGACTCGCAGCAGGTGGTCCAGGACGGCGTCCGCGCGGGTGCCGCACCGGTGACCATCAGTGACCGTGGCACCACGATCCTGCAGTGGTTCGCGGTCGACGAGGCCGGCAACGTCGAGGGCGGGTACGACCCCGACACCAAGTCCCGCAAGGGGCTGAACCGCACGGTGGTCAAGATCCGCGGCTGATCCCGGCAGGACCACGACGGGTGCGGCGTCCTCCCCGCGGGGGGCGCCGCACCCGTCGTCGGTGCCGGTCGTCGCGGTGCCGGGTCAGCCCTGCCCGTACTGCAGCGAGCCCGGCGTGGTCAGGTGCTCGCCGGTCTCCAGCCAGGTCTTGAGACCCGACAGGATCATCGGCCAGCCACCCCACAGCTCCGGTGGGGCCTCGGCCGGGAGTTCGTCGTGGACGACGGTGACGCGGCAACTGTCACCGACCGCCTCCAGCTCCCAGGTCACCCGGGTCGTGCCCTGGGCCTCGGCGGCGTCGCTCCAGGTCGTCACCCGGGACTGGACCAGCCGGTGCGGGGGGTCGACCTCGAGGTTCTCGCCGTGTGCCAGGGGGGCGTCTGCGCCGGGATGCTCCATGGTCCAGGGCGACCCCTCGGACCAGTCCGAGTGCGTTGCGGAGCCGAAGGTGAAGGTCGCCTGCACGTCGGGGTCGGTGATCGCCTCCCAGACCCGTTCGGGCGTCGCCTTGACGTAGATCTCGAACACCTTCTCCATCGTGGTCTCCAGTCGGTCCCTGAGCCGGACCAGGCCGGTGGCCCAGGGCTCGGTGTACTTGTCGATCCAGCGGTCGTGGACCAGGCGGATCGGGACGGGGTTGAGGTGGTGGTGCTTGTTGCGACCCGACCGGCGGCTGACGACCAGGCCGGCCTCCTCCAGGACGGCGAGGTGCTTGGCGATCGCGGGACGGGTCATGTCGTGGTCGGCGACCAGTGCCGACAACGTCTGGCCGTCGGCGACGAACAGCGCGTCCAACAGGGCCCGCCGGGTCGGGTCCGCCAGCGCCCGGAACACGGCGTCGTCGGTCGGTGGCCCATCAGCGGCCATCAGGAGTCGGCCGGCCACGGCGGCCGCGTCAGGACCGGCGCCGGGCGAGGTGGACCGTGACCTCGTCGCCGGCCTCCTTGCCGATCGCGGTGCGGACGTCGGCGCGGACGGCCAGTTTGTGGGTCCCGTCGCCCAGCGCCATGAAGGCGCCCTCGAAGGGATGGTCGTCGATGGTGCCTGCCACCTTCACCAGGCCGCGGGTCCCGAAGAACTCCGCGGTCCAGTCCGTGACCAGGAAGGTCCAGCCACCGGGGGCGTCGCTGCGCTGCAGGCTGGCGGTGAAGGTGCGGTCGAGGTCGGCCATGGTCGGCATCACGCCGCCCTTTCGTCGGACGTCCCCGTGGCGGGACGTCCTGATAGGAAACCATTTAGTTTCCTGTTCGTCAAGGGCGATGTGGCGATGCGTCATGGACCGGCGGACAGCACCAGGGGCAGGACGTCACGTTCGCCGGCCTCGGTCAGGCGGTGGGCGGCGGCGACCAGGGTCCATCCGGAGTCGGTGACGGCGTCGACCAGGACGACCGGGCCGTCGGCAAGGTCGTGCACGGCGTCGGGGTCAAGCGCCAGTCCGCGCAAGGCGTTGGCGGCCTTGTGGGGCGAGTTGGCCATGCTGGACTGGGGTGGTGCGCCGACGTCGACCAGGGCGTCGACCACCGGCAGGCGTCCGAGGTCACCCAGTCGCCGCGCGACCCGGGCGGCCAGGTCACCGTGGGTTGCGGACGGGACGGGGACGAAGGCGACCGGTCGGCGGGACCACGACCACCTCGCCAGGACCGTGGTGAGGCCGTCGACGACCTCGTCCAGGGCGGACTGGTCCAGGTCGCCCGCCACCGACGACGCCAACAGGCGATCGACCACGTCGTCCCAGCCCGATCCGTCGCCGCCGGCCAACGCGCGTCCCTGCAGGGCCCCCCGACCGGCCGCGATGCGGCCCTTCACCTCGTCCAGCCCGGACGGCCACATCCGTCGTTGGCCCACGATGACGTCGCGGGTGCGCAGGTGCTCGCGCGCCTCGGTGATCGCCTGGTCGTCCACCTCGACGTCGGGCTGCCAACCCGTGCAGCCCTGGCAGCGGCCACAGGGCTGGGCGTCCGGGTCGTCGAGCACCTCGCCGAGGGTCTGCATCAGGCAGCGTCGGTCATCACGGCCGTCGACGAAGGAGCGCATGATGGCGTGCTCGCGGCGGCGGAGCTCGGCCAGTCGTTGGTAGTGGCCGGTGTCCAGCTCCCAGTCGACCCCGGTGCGCTGCCAGCCGGACCCGACCTTCTCCACCGCGCCGTCCACGTCCAGCACCTTCAGCAGCAACTGCAGACGGGAGCGACGGACGTTGACGGCCCGTTCCAGCTTCGGCACCGACAGGGAGCCACCGTCCAGGGCCTCCAGCAGCGCCGAGACCTCGGACTCGCGGGGCAGCCCCGCCACGTCGAAGTGCTGCCAGATGGCTTCGTCCTTGCCGGTCGGGAGCAGCACGACCTCGGCGGTGTCGATGGCGCGTCCGGCACGACCGACCTGCTGGTACCACGACACCGGCGACGACGGGGCGCCGAGGTGGACCACGAAGGCGAGGTCGGGCTTGTCGTAGCCCATGCCCAGTGCCGACGTCGACACCACCACGTCCAGGTCGTTGGCCAGCAGCCGGTCCTCGATGGTGCGGCGACCGTCGGGATCGACGTTGGAGTTGTAGGCGGCCGCCTCCAGCCCACGTCCGGCCAGGAACGATGCGACCCGTTCGCTGTCGGCGACCGTCAGGGTGTAGACGATGCCGGCCCGGCCATGGACGGGACGGTGGCGGCGGACGAAGGCGTCCAGCCACGCCAGGCGTTGCTCGCCCCGGTCCAGGCGCACCACCGCCAGCTGCAGCGAGTCCCGCCCCAGCCGTCCCCGCAGGGTCACCACGTCCGTGTCGTCGAGGTGCGGTGCGGCGTCACCGGTGCGGGTGGCCGCGCCCGGGTCGAGCTGGCGTGCGACGTCGGTCGTCACCCGGGCGTTGGCCGTGGCCGTGCAGGCCAGCACGGGCGTGTCGTCCGCGAGGTCGGCCAGCAGGTCGGCGATCCGACGGTAGTCGGGGCGGAAGTCGTGTCCCCAGTCCGAGATGCAGTGCGCCTCGTCGACGACCAGCAGCCCGAGCCGGGCCGCCAGTGCCGGCAGGCGGTCACGGAACGACGCGGCGTTGAGTCGTTCCGGCGAGATCAGCAGCACGTCGATCGCGTCGTCGTCGAGCTGCGCGAGGATGTCCTGCCAGTCATCCAGGTTGGTCGAGTTGATGGTCTCCGCGGCCAGTCCCAGTCGTCGTGCCGCCGCCACCTGGTCGCGCATCAGCGCGAGCAGCGGGGACACCACCAGGGTCGGGCCGGATCCCTGCTGGCGTCGCAGCGCGGTCGCGATCCAGTAGACGGCCGACTTGCCCCAGCCGGTGCGCTGGACCAGCAGGACCCGCGAGCGGTCGTCGACCAGGGCCTCGATGGCCTCGCCCTGGTCATCACGCAGCCGGGCGTCGTCGCCAGCCAGTCGGCGCAGCAGGTCGCCGGCCCGTTGACGGGTCGTGGCGTCCCGTGACGGCGCCGAGCGGGAGGAGGTCATGCGGGGCCTTCAGCCGAGGACGTCATCGCGACGCCACGTGCGACCGGCGCCACACCCAGCATGCCCGACCGCAGTGACCGGCGGGCCGGCCCGTGCCCGTCGTGTGGACGTTCGCGGCGCCGCGAGCTCAGTCGCAGGTGGCCGGGTCCACGGGCCCACGGTCGGCCTGGAGCACCACGTCCAGTTCCGACGGGGCGATGGCGTAGGCGGTCGTGGGGACGTCGGGCGCGATGGCGAAGGCGGTCGCCACCACGTTGCCGTCGAGGTCGGCGACCGGTGACCCGGAGTCGCCCTGGGCCAGTTCCGTGGCCAGGAACACGACCTCCCGGGTCGCCGGGGTCCCGTCGAGGCTGCGACCGATGGTGGTCTGGACGCGGTCGATGCGGGCCGCGGCAACCCGGACGTCGTCCTGGCCGCCGGGGTGGCCGGCGATGACCGCCCGGCCGCCCGGTTCGGGCACGGCGCGTGGCAGCGGCGGCCGGTCGAGTCCCGGCACCCGCAGCAGGGCCAGGTCGCGCTCGTCGTCGCGCACCACGACCGTGGCCGCCAGCACCTCGTCGTCGTCGCGTCGGACGCCGACCTCGACCAGGTCGCTGACGACGTGGGCGTTGGTGACCACCACCTCCGGCTGCACCACCCAGCCGCTGCCCTCGCCCAGCACCAGCCCGCACCCACGCCCCTCGACGTTGAGGGTGGAGCGGGTCACCGTGGCGAGGACGTCGGCGTCGATGCCCAGCTCGGCCGGCGGCGGTCCCAGGTCCGGCGCCGACTGCAGCGGCCCGAGCACGTCCGGGAACGGCACCCGTGACACGGCCTGCGCGATGGTGTCGACCAACGACGGCGGCACGGGCAGCGTGTTGTCCACCAGCGCGACGACCAGCGACCCGCGGACCTGGCGGGCGGCCACCCCGGGGATGTCGGCGGCCGCCGGTGCCAGGATCCAGACCACGGCGACCAGCCCCGCCAGTCCGACCGCCCCACCCGCCAGCCGGTCCGGTCCGCCCAGTGGCGTGTTCTCCACGGCCCGCCGCAGGCTGCGCCCCAGCGCCGAGCCCAGGGCGGCGCCGATCCACACCGTCAGGCCCAGCACCACCGCTGCCAGGACCACGCGATTGGGGCCCGACGGGGTGTCGACGCGCTCCAGGACCAGCGGCACGGTGATCGTCGCGGCGACCACGCCGACGGCCAGCCCGATCCACCCCGACAGGCGGGCCAGCAGCCCCATGCGCAGCCCGACCGTGACGGCCGACACGGCCACCAGCACCAGCACGACGTCGAGCAGGTTCACGACGGCAGGGCGCCGGTCGCGGCGTGGGGTGTCGGATCGGGCATGGTCACCCCAACGAGATCGCGCGACCGCTGGCCAGGGCCTCCACGATGGTGGCGGCGCCCACGATCGTGGCGCCGTCGATCATGTCGTCGCCGGTGATGCCGCGGGCGGTGGCGCAGGCCGAGCAGGCCCAGATCTCGCCGCCGTTGTCGACCAGGTTGGCCACCAGGTCGGCCAGCGCCGGGGTCCCGTCGGCCTCGACCTCGTCGTGGCGCGAGGTCGCGTTGTGCACGCCGTCGATGGTGCAGACCACGATCGCCCGGTGGCCCGACACCGCGGCCGTGGCCGCGGCGATGAACGGGACGGTGGCGCGCTCGGCCTCCTCGGCATGGTGCGAGCACACGAACAGGAGCGGTTCGTCGGTCTGTGGCACGGCGGGTTCCTCGGTCGGCGCGGACGGGCCGTCCGGGGCCACGCACGGGTGGCCGCCGGACCGCACCGACGGTACTCAGCCGCCCACCCCGACCCGACACCGGCTCCCGGCACCCGGCCGGACGTGGTGGCGCTCAGGCGCGCATGCGGCTTCCTGCGGGGTCGAACAGGCAGGTGTCGCGGCGCTCGGCGGGTCGTCGTGCGCCCAGCACCTCGACGGCGAAGCCGGTGTCGGCGGTGGCCACGTCGGCGCGGACGTAGCCCAGCGCCACGGAGGCGCGTGACCAGTGGGCGTAGCCCCCGGAGGTGACCCACCCGACCACCTCGTCGTCGTGCCAGATCGGCTCGTCGCCGAGGACGTCGGCGTCGGCGGCGTCCACGACCAATGTGACCAGCCGCCGCGACACGCCGGCCTCCCGTGCGGCCAGCACCGCCTCGCGACCGACGAAGGCCCCCTTGTCCGGCTGCACGGCCCACCCGAGTCCGGCCTCGTCGGGGGTGTGGATCGGGCGGTACTCGGTGGCCCACGAACCGAACGACTTCTCCAGGCGCAGCGAGTCCAGCGCGCGTGCCCCGAACAGTCCCAGGTCGAACGCCGTCCCGGCCCGGGCCAGTTCGTCGAACAGCCGGAGGTGGTCGCACGGGCGACACCACAACTCCCACCCGAGGTCGCCGGTGAAGGTGATGCGCCCGGCCAGCACCGGCACCGTCCCCACCTCGATCCGGCGGATGTCGAGGAAGCCGAAGCCGTCGGGGGACACGTCGGCGGTCGTCACCGACGCCAGCAGGTCCCGCGCCGCCGGTCCCGCGATCGACACCCCGCACCGGTCGGGCCCCCGCGAGTCGTAGCGCACCGTGCCGTCGCCGGGCAGGTGGGCGTCGAACCAGCGTTCGTAGTGGCGTTCGGCGGCGCCGGACCCGAACACCACGAAGCGTTCCGTCGCCCCATCGGCCAGGTCGTGGGCGTCGGGCGGCAGGCAGGCGACCGTGACGTCGCCCAGCAACCGCCCGTGCGGGTTGAGCAGTGGCGACAGGGCGATCCGCCCCACCGGGGGCAGCCGGTTGGCGCACAGGTGGTCCAGCCACGCCCGTGCCCCCACCCCGCGCACGTCGAAGGAGGCGAAGTTCGTGGTCTCGACCAGGCCGACGCCCTCGCGGACCAGCCGCGACTCGGCCGCCACCGCGTCCCAGGCGTCGGAACGGCGCAGGGTCGGCGTCTCGACCCGCACCGCCGGGTCGTCGGAGAACCACAGGGCGTGCTCCAGCCCGAACGACACCCCCCACACCGCCCCCGCGTCGTCGAGCCGCCCGTGGATGGGCGAGGTGCGCAGGGGTCGCGCCGCCTCGAGTTCCTCGTTGGGGTAGGCGATGCGGAACCGACGGCCGTAGTTCTCGCGCACCGTGGCGTCGGTGTACGCCGGCGTCGCGAAGTCGCCGAATCGTGCCACGTCCATGCCCCACACGTCGAAGCCGGGGTCACCATCGGCGATCCAGTTCGCCAGGGCCAACCCGACCCCGCCGCCCTGGCTCAGCCCGGCCATGACCCCGGCCGCGACCCAGTGGCCGCGCTGGCCGCGTACCGGCCCGATCAGCGGGTTGCCGTCGGGGGCGAACGTGAACGGCCCGTTGACGACCTGCTTGATCCCGACCTCGTGGAAGATCGGGAAGTGTGAGAAGGCACGGCGGAGGTTGTCGCCGATGCGCTCCAGGTCCGGGGCCAGCAACTGGTGTCCGAAGTCCCACGGGGTCGTGTGCGGCGACCACGGCACGCCGTCGGGCTCGTAGGTGCCCAGCAGCAGGCCATCGCCCTCCTGGCGCATGTAGATCTCGCCGGCGAAGTCCATGGCGTGCAGGCCGGCTGCACGGTCGGTGCGCTCGATGTCGGCCAGCTGCGGGACCGGCTCGGTCAGCAGGTACATGTGCTCCATCGCCAGCACCGGCAACTCGATGCCGAACATCCGCCCGACCTCCCGGGCCCACAGCCCGCCGGCGTTGACCACGTGCTCGCAGGTGATGGTGCCGGCCTCGCCCGCCGAGCCTGCCCCGCTCCCGACCCAGTGGAGGTCCCAGCCGCCGTCGGACCGTGCGGTGACCGACTCGACCCGGGTGTGCTGGACGACCCGTGCCCCGGCGACGCGCGCCGCGCCGGCGTAGGCGCGGGTGACGCCCGACGGGTCGACATGGCCCTCCATCGGGTCGTACAGGGCCCCCACGAAGTACGACTCGTCCATGAACGGCAGGATCGCCTTGGCCTCGGCGACCGTGACCAGTTCGGTGTCCATCCCGAGGTAGCGGCCGCGGGCGTGTGCAAGTCGCAGCCAGTCCATCCGTTCGGCGGTGTCGGCCAGCATCAGCCCGCCGGTGAGGTGGATGCCGCAGTCCACCCCGGAGATGCGCTCGACCTGCTCGTAGAGCTGCACGGTGTACTGCTGCAGCGCGGCCACGTTGGGGTCGCCGTTGAGCGTGTGCATGCCCCCGGCGGCGTGCCACGTCGACCCCGACGTGAGTTCGCTGCGCTCGACCAGTACGCAGTCGGTGATCCCGACCGTCGTGAGGTGGTAGAGCACGCTGGCGCCCACGACGCCACCACCGACGACCACGACCTGTGCGCGTTCGGGAACGGTCATGTGGTGGCGGCCTCCGGGCTCGTGTGGTGGCGGTCAGTAGTCGGTGGCGACGCCACCCTCGGCGACGCGACGGTCCACGAACTCGTCGAGCTCGGCCACGACCGCGGGATCCAGCGCCGGCGGCTCCCAGGTGTCCAGCAGCTCGCGCACGACCCGGGAGGCATGGTCCAGTGCGGTCGGCCGTCCGGCCTCGTCCCACGACTCGAAGTTGCGCCAGTCCGACAGCATCGGGGCGAAGAAGGCGTCACGGAAGCGGTCCTGGGTGTGCTGGATGCCGAAGAAGTGCCCGCCCGGTCCGACCTCGGCGATCGCCTCGACGGCCATCGTGGCGTCGTCGACCACCAACGGCTGGAGGAAGGCCATGACCATGGCGATCAGGTCGGCGTCCACGACCATCTTCTCGAACGACGCCCGCAGCCCGCCCTCCATCCAGCCGGCCCCGTGGTAGACGATGTTGGCCCCGCCCAGCACGGCGCCCCAGAGTGAGAACATGCTCTCCCAGGCGGCCTGGGCGTCCACGGCGTTGGCGGCACACACGTTGGACGAGCGGTACGGGACGCCCAGGTGGCGGGCCAACTGCCCACCCACCAGGGCGGCGGTCATGAACTCGGGCGTGCCGAAGGCGGGTGAGCCCGAGCGCATGTCGACGTTGGAGGTGAAGCCGCCGTACACCACCGGGGCGCCGGGCCGCACGAGCTGGGTGAAGGCGATCCCGGCCAGCGCCTCGGCGTGCTGTTGGACCAGTGCTCCGGCCACCGTGACGGGCGCCATGGCCCCGGCCAGGGTGAACGGGGTGATGATGATGACCTGGTTGCGGGCGGAGAACTCGAGGATCCCCTCCAGCATCGGGTGGTCGTAGCGCAGCGGCGAGCTGGCGTTGACCACCGACATGATCGACGGCTCCTCGTCGAGCCGGTCGGCGTCCACGCCCCGCACGATCCGGGCCATCTCCAGCGTGTCGCGGTTGCGTTGGGCACCGAGGCTGTAGGCGGCCGGGACCTTGTCGCTGGCGGTCAACAGGGTCCGGGTGGCGTGCAGGTGGCGCACCGACGGATGCCACGTCGTGGGCTCGACCGGGTAGCCGCCGTGGAGGTGGACCACGTCCAGCACCTGGCTGAGCTTCACGAGGTCGGTGAAGTCCTGGTCGTTGCCGTCGCGGCGACCACCCCGCTCGTCGCCGACGAACGGGGCACTGGCCACGGCGGTGAACACGGTGGCGTCGCCACCGATGGGCAGGTCGCGGTCCGGGTTGGGGGCATGCAGCGTGAAGGCGTCGGGTGCCAGGCCGACCAGGTCGGTGACCAGCTCCGGGTCCAGGCGCACGCGCTCGTCGTGCACGTCCGCCCCCAGCTCGGCCCAGCGGCGGCGCGCCTCCGGGTGAAGGAAGTCCATCCCGGTCTCGGCCAGGACCCGCAGGGCCGCGTCGTGGATGGCCCCGAGCTGGTCGTCGGACACCGCGCGCAGCGGTTCCAGGTGGCGACGTGGCACCTGCCAGCCGGGCTGGGCGGGACCGGCGGGTGGGGTCGGCCGGGACGAGCCACGGCGACGTCGCCGCCGCGGGCGATGGCCCCGTTCGACGGCCTCGTCCAACAGCCCCCCGGCCTCCACGCCCGCTGCGTCGTCGGGCCCCCGGTCGGCCTCGCCGGGGTCGGGTGGGGGTCGCGTGGGCCCGGTCATGCCGCCACCGCCCGTCGCCGCGCCGACCATGCGGCGGTGATTCGCCCGGCATGGTCGCGCAGCGCGGCCTCGACCGGTGCGCGCGTGTCCGGCGTCGGGAACCGGTAGGTCGGTCCGTACACGTACAGCGCCGCGATGGCCCTCCCGTCGGGGTCGCACACCGCCGCGGCGACGCTGGACAGGTCCGCGACGTAGTCCCCGTGGCTCCATGCCACGCCACGTCGACGGGCCCTTTCGACCCGGGCCCGCAGTGGCTCGGGGTCGTCGTGGCCGGCCAGGCGGCTGGCGAGCTCGGCGCGTGGCCGGGCCGCCAGCAGCACGTCGCCGGACCCACCCCGGTCCATCGGCCACCGGGTGCCCGACCAGTCCTCGGCCCGGACCGAGCGTCGGGCGTCGACCTGGGCCACCGTCACGACCTCGTCGCCGACGGGCAGGGACAACCCGACGGACTCGTCCACGGTGGCGGCCAGCTCGACCAGGTGGGGCCGCGCCACCGCGACCAGTGCCGCCTCGAGGTCGGCGGCCACCGCCAGGCCGGTGATGGTGGGCCCGATCCGGTAGGTGCCGTCGTCGGCCCGCGACAGGGCACCGACGGTGACGAGGGTGGCCAGCAGCCGCGCCGTGGTGGAGGTGGGCAGGTCGACCGCGGCGGCCAGGTCCACCAGGCCCAACGGACGCTTGGCCGCCTCCTCGAGGAGGCGGATCGATCGCACGACGCTCTGGACCGGTGGCATGGTGCGGCCTAGCCTACTGATGCGCGGGAATCTGTCCACCGATTCCCGATGGGCGGAAACACTGCGAGGACGCGGGAGGCGGTCGCCATGCCCCAGCAGCACGAGTCCGTGGACGCCGTGGTGATCGGTGCCGGCGTCATCGGCGCGTCGATCGGCCACGAGCTCGCCCGGCGGGGGTGGCGCACCTGCAACGTCGACGCCCTGGCCGAGGCCGGGTCCGGTTCGACCAGCAGCTCGTCGGCCATCGTCCGGTTCACCTACTCCACCCGGGCCGGCGTGGCCATGGCGTGGGAGGGCATGCACCACTGGGCGAACTGGGCCGACCACCTCGGCGCGGACGACGAGCGGGGCCTGGCCCGGTTCGTGCGGTGCGGGACCGTCGTGCTGTGCGAGCCCGGGGGCCACCACGATCGCTTCCTGCCGATCTTCGACGACGTCGGGATCCCCTACGAGCGCTGGGACCTCGACCAGCTCGTGGCCCGCTGGCCGGGCATCGAGACCGGCGTGCTGGGACCACCCCGGCCGATCGACGACGAGCGGTCGTGGGCCGACCCGACCAGGCCCCTGGAGGGCGCCGTCTTCACCCCCGACGCGGGCTACGTCAGCGACCCGCAGCTGGCCGCCCACAACCTGCAGCGCGCCACCGAGGCCCGTGGCGGCAGCTTCCGGTTCGGCGCACGCGTGGTCGAGGTCGTGCGGGCCGACGATCGGGTGGCCGGCGTCGTGCTGGACGACGGCACGACGGTGACCGCGCCGGTGGTCGTCAACGCCGCGGGTCCCCATTCGGGTCGGGTCAACGCCCTGGCGGGCCTGGACGGGACGATGGCCATCGGCACCCGGCCGATGCGCCACGAGGTCCACCAGGTGCCGGCGCCGTCGTCGCTGGACTGGGCCAGGACCGGGGCCCACGTGGCCGACGACGACGCCGGGGTCTACCTGCGGCCACAGGCCGGCGGGACGGAGATCCTGGTCGGTTCCACCGACCCGGCGTGCGACGACCGCGAGTGGGTCGACGATCCCGACGACTTCGATCGCTCGCCCAGCCACGCCCAGTGGGAGCGCCAGCTGATCCGGCTGGGTCGGCGCGTTCCCGACCTCGGCGTGCCCAACCAACCACGTGGCCTGGCCGACCTCTACGACGTCTCCGACGACTGGATCCCGGTCTACGACCGCACCGACCTGGACGGGTTCTACGTCGCGATCGGCACGTCGGGCAACCAGTTCAAGAACGCCGGGATCGTGGGGCACTGCATGGCCGAACTGGTGACCGCGGTGGAGGCCGGGCACGACCACGACGCCGATCCCCTGGTGGTACCCGGACCCCGCACCGGGCTCGACCTCGACCTGGCCACGTTCGCCCGCAACCGGGCGGTCAACCCGGACAGCTCGATGTCGGTCAACGGATGACCCGGGGCGGTGCCGGCGGCCGTCGCCGTGGGCGGCGTGCCTCGTACGGAATGCGTGGACACGGGGGTAGGCTCCCGGGGATCGTCCCAGGGGAGTCCACGTGGAGATGACGACCGAGTTGGTCGTGGCCATCGCTGCTGCCGTGGTTGCGCTGGTGGCGGTGGTCGTGGCGTGGTCGTCGGCCCGTCGCGTGCGCCGCGTCGACCGCTACATCGCCGCCATGGAGGGCGACGGTGCCGGCCTCGTGTCGACCATCCAGCACCACGCCGACCAGCTCCGCGAGCTGCGCACGGACCTGCTGGTCGTCCACGACAACACGACGTTGCTGCGCCGGATGGCCAAGGAGCCCGTCAGCCGGATCGCCCTGGTGCGCTACGACGCGTTCGAGGGCCTGGCGGGGGCCATGTCGTTCTCGCTGGCCCAGCTCGACGAGGTCGGCGACGGCATCGTGCTGTCGGCCATCGCCGGCCGCTCGGACAGCCGGCTGTACGCCAAGCCCCTCGTGGGTGGGCGCTGCGAGTACGAGCTCACCCCCGAAGAGCAGATCGCCGTCGAGCGAGCGGTGGCCGGCGAGTCCGGCGAGACGATCGTGGAGGCCGCCCGGGTGCGCCGGGGCTCGCGCGCATCCTGACGGGCCGGCTGGCACCCTGACGGCCGGGCGCCCACACCCTCCGGCCGTTGCATCCCGCACGCCGGACACCGCGAGCAACGAGGACCTGCCGTGACCGTCGCCTACCTCGGTCCCGAGGGCACCTTCACCGAGACCGCTGCTCGCCTGGTCACCGGTGGGGGCGACCTCACCTCGTGCAGCGACATCTCCCAGGTGCTGCGCCTGGTCGAGCACGGGGATGCCGAACGCGGCGTGGTCCCGATCGAGAACACCCTCGAGGGTTCGGTTCGCGCGACGGTGGACGCACTGGCCTTCGACACCGAGTTGCTGATCGAGGCCGAGCTCGAGCTGCCGATCACGCTGGTGCTCGCCGCGCCGGCCGGCACCGACGTCGCCGACGTCACCGCGGTCCTCAGCCATCCGGTGGCGCTGGCGTCGGCCCAGCGGTGGCTGACCGGCAACGTGCCCCGGGCGCTGCGCCTGCCCGCGGCGTCCACGGCGCGTGCGGCCCAGCAGGTGGCCGCGGGCGACGTCGCCGGGGACGTCGGCGACGGGGCGATCGCGGCGATCTGCAACCCGCTGGCCGTGGAGCGCTACGGGCTGCAGATGCTGGCGCGAAACATCTCCGACACGGCCGCCAACACGACCCGGTTCGTGGTCGTGGGCCATCGCGTGCCGCCGCCAACCGGGTGGGACAAGACCTCGATGGTGGTGTTCATCGACGAGAACCGGCCGGGCGCGCTGCTGACCCTGCTCGAGATCTTCGCCGAGCGGGACCTCAACCTGACCCGGTTGGAGTCGCGTCCGACGAAGGCCGAACTGGGCAACTACTGCTTCTTCCTCGACGTCGAGGGCCATCTCGCCGACGAGCGGGTCGGCGACGCCCTCGCCGCGGTGCGCCGGACCCAGCGCGAGATCAAGCTGCTGGGCTCCTACCGGCGCTCGGGGGCACGGGCCACCTCGGAGGCCGACCGGATCGCCTCCGACGACGCCGACTATCGCGCGGCGGCGGCGTGGCTGGCCGACTGGCGGGGCCGCATCCAGGACTGACCGGGCCCCCTCGGGGCGGTCACAGGCCCTCCTCGAGTGGGTTGCGGCCCGGCGCCGGTGACGGGTCCGTCACCTCATCGGCGCGTCCCGCCCCGGTCCCGTCGCGGTCGCGCTGGTCGGTGACGGCGTCGGCCCGCATGGCCTCGCCGCGGGCGCCGGCAGGGCGCTCGTCGAGGTCGACGATTCGTTGCTGTGGGCCGTAGACCAGCAGGCTGTCCCCGGGCAGGACCTGCAGCGTCCCGGTCGGCGCACCCAGGTAGTCCCCGTCGCGTTGCACCCCAAGGACCAGGATCCCCTCGTCGTTGGGACGCAACTCGGCCAGGGTCTTGTCGGCCAGCCAGTCGTTGGGTCGGACCAGCAGTTCCGAGATGCTGTAGCCCCCGTGGATCTCCAGCAGCGCCTCGTAGTCGCGCACCTCCAGGTCGGTGTAGCGACGCAGGCCACGGCGGATGACCCGGGACAGGGCACGGTCGACGGGACGCAGGCCCATGATCCACAGCACGAGGCCGACCGCGGCGATGATCAGGGTGTAGGTGATCCACAGCGGCAGCCCACCCCCCGTGGTCCGCAACGCGACCGTGCGTGACGTGGTGGCCGCCAGGGTCCCGATCGTGGCCACGATCCCGGCGTTTCCCGTCAGCATCAGGATCATGATGATGCGGCGACGCACCGGGTGGTTGACCACCGACTCCGACTCCGAGGACGTGAACCCGGCCCCGCTGAGTGCGGACCGGGCCTGGAAGCGGGCCGACTGCCGCGACATGCCGGTCAGGGTCAGGGCGATCGTGGCGATCCGGTTGATGATCATCGACAGCAGGACGATGATGACGATCGGGAAGATGTTGTTGAGGAAGAACGCCGGACTCATGGGCCTCCTCGCCGTCCGGACCGCGGTGCGGGTCCGGACCCGTCGGCAGGCACGATAGCCCTCGGGCGGTGGCCGTCGGCGGTCCCACCGCCCGCGACGGCCCGGGGAGGCAGGGTGGTCGCCCCCGGTGGGGCACCGGGCGGGGATAGCCTCGCCCCGGCCCGCCCGGACGGTCGGGTCGGGCCCTCCGGGGTGCCCGGCCGATCCGCCTCGCGACCCGCCCCACGACCTCGACCAGGACCTCCCATGATCGACCCGCGCCTGCTCCGTGACGACCTCGACGGCGTGGTCGCGTCGCTGTCCCGGCGTGGGTATTCCGCGGCGTCGGTGCGCGACCTGGCGAACCTGGAGGAGCGCCGCCGTGGCCTGGTCGGCGAGGTCGACGACGCCCGTGCCGCCCAGAAGGAGGCGTCGTCGGCGATCGGTCGCGCCGCCCCTGACGAGCGACCGGCCATGATCGCGCGCGCCTCGGCGCTCAAGGCCGCCGTCACGACGGCCGAGGACGAGCTCCGAGCGGCCGAGGAGGCGTGGCACGACGCGGCCGTGCGTGTCCCCAACCTCCCGCACCCGGACGCCCCGGACGGGCAGGAGGGCGAGGGGGTCGTGCTCCGCACGGTCGGTGATCGCCCCACCTTCGACTTCCCGGTGCGTGACCACGTCGAACTGCTCGGCGGGGCACTGGACCTCGAGCGCGGCGCGAAGGTGTCGGGGTCGCGCTTCTTCTACCTGACCGGCGAAGCCGTGCGGCTGCACCTGGGCCTGGTCCAGTACGCCCTGGCGGTCGCGATGCGACACGACCACCTGCCCGTGCTGCCGCCGGTGCTGGTGCGACGCGAGGCGATGTACGGGACCGGGTTCCTGCCCACCGACGAACAGCAGATCTTCCGGACCGACGAGCGTGACGACCTGTACCTGACCGGGACGTCGGAGGTGGCCCTGGCCGGGCTCCACCTCGACGAGATCCTGGAGGACCTGCCGTTGCGCTACGCCGGCTACTCGCCGTGCTTCCGCCGGGAGGCCGGCACCTACGGCACCGACACGCGTGGGATCTTCCGGGTGCACCAGTTCGACAAGGTCGAACTGTTCACCTTCGCCGGGCCCGACGAGGTCGCGACCGAGCACGAACGCCTGCTGGCGATCGAGGAGGAGGTCTTCGGCGGCCTCGAGGTGCACTACCAGGTGGTGGACATCCCGGTCGGCGACCTGGGTGGCTCCGCGGCCCGCAAGTTCGACATCGAGGCGTGGATGCCGGGCCAACAGGCCTACCGCGAGGTCACGTCGACCTCGGACACCACCGACTACCAGGCTCGTCGGCTCAACACCCGCCGGCGCGCCGAGCACGGGACGGAACTGGTGCACACGTTCAACGGCACGGCGCTGGCCCTGCCCCGCGCCATCATCGCGGTGGTCGAGACCCACCAGCAGGCCGACGGCAGCGTGGCCGTCCCGGCGGCGTTGCAGCCGTTCGTGGGCACCGAGGTGCTGTTCGCGCCCGACGCCTGACCCACCCCGTCCGGCTTCGACCGGCCGTTCGGGTGGTCGCGTGGCGACGCCGGTGGTCCGCGGATGGCACGATGGTGGGGCGTCGGATGCCCTGACCGCCCTCCCGACGAGGTGCCTCCGTGAACGTCGTGATCCGTGGCCTGATGGCCGCCGGCCTGTTCGTGTACGCCACCATCCACCTGCTGCAGGGGGTGGACCCACCCGAGGACGCCCCCGGATGGCTGCAACTGGCCTTCCTGGCCACGGCGGCCGCCGCCGTGGTCCTGGCCGTGGGGCTGCTGTCGCGGCGCCCCGGCACCACCGACGTGTGGAAGGACGCCGCCGCGGCACTCACCGGCGCGTCGTTGCTGGCGCTCGTGGCGTCGTTCGTGACGGGGTTCCTGGGGGTGTCGGAATCCGACATCCGGCTGTCCACGCTGGGGGTGGTCGTCGCCGAGGGTCTCGTGCTGCTCACGTGGGCCGCGGGGCGACTGGTCGGACACGACTTCGACGAGGTCGAGGAGCCGGTCCCGGACCTCGGTCGCCGACGGGGCTGACCCGGCTCGTCCGACCCAGTCGCCGGTGCGTCACGTCCCGAGCGCGGCCACCAGTGCCGCGACCTCCGAGGCGGCGTCGTCGTCCCCGGTGGCGGTGAACAGGCGTGCATGGATCCCCAGGTTGTCGCGGGTCGTGGTGTGCATCCACGGGGCCACGTCCAGGTCGAGGAGCTCGTCGAGGTGCTGGCGGGCCGCGGCGAAGTCCTTGTCCATGGCCGCCAGTTCGACCCGGGTCGCCGTCCGCCAGTAGCGCTCGTCGGTGGAGTGGGCCGGCGGTGCCACCGCCGCGGCCATCCGCACGACGGGGAGCAGGTCGTCCAGCACCGCCCGGTCCTCGGGCGTGGCGCGCTCCCGTCGCAGCGTCACGGCGTTGACCCCGGGGTAGTAGTCGCGCAGGTCGGCGCGGACGCCGTGGTCGTAGGCGTCGATGGCCCGATCCCGGGCCGCACGGGCCATCGCGTCGTTCCCGGCGGTCTGCATGGCCCGCATCTCGCCCTTGTGGATGCGGCCCCGGATCGCCCAGGTCTCGGCGGTGACCTGCCATGCCGGCAGGTCGCCCGTTGCCTCCAGCGCGGCCCGCCGTCGCCACCGGGCCGTCGCGGCGTGGTCCTGCGCGGCGTCGTCGTCGCCGTCGTCGCGGGCGTCGTCGGCCGCACGGTCGGCCTCCTCGGCGAGGCGGTTGAGCGCCAGCGCGAGCTGTTCGCGTGCCACCGCGGTCGCACGCAACTCACGCGGCAGGCGATCGAACAGGTCGACGAGGTGCTGCCAGGCCTCGTGGGTGCGGTAGGAGAGGAAGATCGCCATGAGCGTGGTGTCGAGGTGGGCGACCACCCCGCCACCGCCGAGCACCTCCCGTTCGAGTGCCGCCAGTCCCGCCACGCTGCCCTCGGGGGCGTCCAGGGCAGCCGAGACGCGGTCGTCGACCTGCGCGACGTCGTCGAGGCGTGCCAGGAAGACGTCGGTCTTGTCGTGTTCCAACCGGGCGATCGACGACGTCGTCAGGGCGAGGAGTGGGTGGTCGACCCGGTCGGGACGTGCGGCCGCCTCGCGCAGGCGTTCGGTCACGCCCTGCTCCAGCGTGGCGGGCGCGTCGCCGACCGGGCGGGTGTCCTCGCGTCCGTAGGGCAGCAGTCGCGACGCGAGGTCGGGCGGCAGACCGCCGTCGTGGCCGCGTTGCCCGACCAGGACGGTGGGGCGGTGGGGTGATGCCTGTCGAATCCCGACCACGTGGACCACGGTGGCGTCGGCGCCGGTCAGGTCGGCGACCACGTACTCGGCCACCAGCAGGGCCTCGTCCAACCGGGGATCGACGAACCCGCCGTCCGGCCGCACGTCGGCGCGAACCGGGTCGAGACCGGCGGCCGTGATCGCCCGGGCGACCACCTCCCAGACGACGTCGGCGTGGATCGCGCGGGCGCCCGAGTCCGTCGGCCGGCCACCGGCGGGCAGGGCCACGAAGCAGGCGGGGCGCCGGGTGTGCACGGGGACGGCCGTTCGCTCGTGGGGCGGACCAACGATAGCGAGCAGGATCGCCGTGGCGGCCCCCGGGCGGGCGTCCGGACGGTCCCACGCGACGCCGGCGAACTGGGTCTTTCCCTCGTGGCCGTGACTGCCTAGGGTGATCGGTGGAGGTTGCCCAGCGGCCGACCTCCCGTCCCGGTCGGGTGTGGCCACGGCCCGCCTCGCCGGTGGGGGCGATGGGGGTCGCTGCGGTGCGTGACGGGTCGGTCACGGCTCCTGCGTTGCGACGTGGGAACGACGACGTCCCTCCTGCACCGGCGGTCACCTCCATGACGTCCCCGGAGGGTGACATGGACACGGAACCGATCGACCTGGGGGTCCTCGCCGAGGTGCCCGAGGACCAACGACTCGACGTCGACGAGGGCCCCGACGCGCACGCCACCGAGGGTGGCCTCGACGACGACCTCGACGACCTCTACGACGACCCCGGCGACGTCGTGGACCTCGCCCGACTGCTGGCAGAGGAGGCCGAGGGAGGTCCCGCCGACGACGAGCGCGTTCCGGGTGCCGCGCACGCGCCGGACCTGACCCGCGGGGGACTGGAGCGCGGTGGCGGCGACCTGCGCTGGGCCGCGCCGTACGCGGGCGCCACCAACTGCACGGGCATCGCGGCCGGCGGAGCCCGCGCGCTGCTCGCGTGGGCACTGGAGAACTACGCCGACTCCGACGGTGCGGTGTCCCTGGGCATCTACAACTGTCGCAGCGTTCGCGGGGGCTCGACCAAGTCGCTGCACGGGGAGGGACGTGCCGTCGACCTGGGGCTGCCGATCGGCAGCGACGGCAAGGGCATGCCCGTGGGACGCGACATCGTGGACCGCATGGGTGGCGTCGGCGACGCGGTGGGCATCCAGTGCGTCATCTTCGACCGCGAGATCTGGTCCGCGGTCTCGCCGTCCGGCCGGGCCTACAACGGGGTGCACCCCCACTACGACCACCTCCACATCGAGTTGACCCGCTCGGCGGCGGAGCACATGACGCTGGCGACGTTCCGCCAGCGACTGGGCGGTGGCGGCGGGGGCGGTGGCACCGGCATCGACGTGGCACCGCTGGACACCGGCTCGGCGACCGAGCCGGACGAGCAGGAGGAGGACTCCATGTTCTGCAACGAGGGCGACGTCAACCAGACGGTCGAGTACTGGCAGCGGCTGCTGCGGGCGCTGACCTTCTACGAGGGTGCGCTGGACGGCGACTTCGGCCCCAAGACCCGGGCGGCGGTCGTGGCGGCCACCGCCGACTCCGACGGGTCCAGCCTCGGACCTCGCGAGGCCGCCTCGATCCACCGGCGCGTTGCTCGCATCGACTGAGCGCGGCACCCGACCCGGCCACGTCCCGGCCCCTCCTCGGGCTCCGGGCCTGCCGATGGTGGGTCGGGCCGGCCACGGCCTCGCACGGTGGCGGTCAGGCGTGCGCCCGGGTGACCACCTCGACCTCGTAGGGCCCGATCCCCGACGTGCGCTTGTAGTGGCGCAGCTGCACCAGGTAGCGACCCGGTCCCAGCTGGGCGGCGATGCGGGGGTTGCGTCCCGGACCGGAGTCGTCGTCCTCGGCGATCTTGGCCGTGTCGTCGTCGGGTCCGTACAGCGACATGACCAGGTCGGTGTCGCCCGTGGTCTGCACGACGTGCTCACCGGCCGTGGTCACCTCGAAGCGGTACTGCCGTTCCTGGCCGCCGGACGTGAGCTCGCCGGCGACCGACGACACGACCGACACGGGCAGGTCGTCGTCGGCCAGGGGGACGACCCCGGGATAGGCGGCGTCGCTGGCGATGAAGGCCTTGTCCTGGTCCGACAGGACCTCGTTGCGCGACGTGCCCTCGCCGCCCACGACCCACGAGTCCGGGAAGAAGTACAGCATGATCGACGACGGGTCGAAGGACGTGCCGACGAGGTGGTCGAGGGAGTAGCGGTCCAGCACGTTGTGGCGGATCTGGGCCTCGGACCAGGAGTTGGGTGGGCCCGACAGGTCGTGGATGACGACGTCGTCGTTCCACTCGATGCCGCCCTCGGGGTTCTGGTGTTCGTGGCCCAGTCCGAGGGTGTGGCCGAACTCGTGGAGGATGACGGCCTCGTCGACCCACCCCAGGTTCATCGTGGGCTGCGTCGCCGGGATGTCGAGCACGCGGTCGCCGAGGTAGGACCAGGCACCGTCGCCGGTGTCGAAGGCGATCCGCACCTGGGCCTGTGGCGCCGCGGTGACGAACTGGAGGTGGAGGTTGGCGAACTCGGTCCACCGTGGCGCGACCTCGCGGACCAGCTCCTGGTCGTCCCCGGAGCCACCGAGGAAGCCGACGGTCAGGGTGGTGCCGTTGGGCCACAGGGCGCGTGTGTCGGGGACGACGGCGCGTGTGGGACCGTCACCCCCGCGATCGGGCACCACCACGGTGTCGAGTGGTCGTCCGACGTCGCGCGGCGCGATCCGGTCGATGCAGATCCTCGGGCGGTCGGTCATCGTCGTCCTCCTGGTGGTCGCCGTGCGTCGTCGTCCAGGAGGCCCCTGCCTCCGGAGGTGATACCGGCCCCGGGCCGGTCGGTGGTTGCGGTCGGCCCGACGCCGGTCGGGACCCGGCGCTCAGCCATCGGGGTCCCCCTTGGGCGGCAGCTCCCCGTCCTCCCGGTCGGGAGGCTTGCCGCCCACGTCGGTCGCCGCGTTCCCGTCGCCAGCGGGCGCGGCGGGGTCCGGCCACAGCGTCCGGAGGGCCTCGTCCTCGGCCAGGACGCCCAGGGTGGCGGACTGCTGGAGCACCGATCGCCAGGCCTGGTGGGTCGGACCGTGGGCGTCGCGTGCCGCCTCGTAGGTCGCGCGAACCTCGTCCAGCGTCGTGTCCTCGCCCAACAGGTAGCGCAACAGGCTGCGGTCGCCGTCGGCCACGGCCGACCAGAAGTCGTCGCCGTCGTCGGCGGCCAGGGCATCGAGCCGGGCCACGTCACGCTCGTCGACCTCCCCGAGCACGGCACCCAGGTGCAGGATGTTGACCAGTGCGAACCGGTCGTCGGTCGCCAGGTCCAGCGCCCGCCGGTAGTGGGCGACCGCCTCGCGGACGTGGTTGTGGCGGGCCTGGCGGGTCCGCAACGTGGTGGCGTGGCGCTTCTCGGCGGCACCGGCCAGGCCGGCCCGTTCCGAGGTCTCGTCCAGCTCGTCGAGCCAGCGCAGGCGCGCCCGCACGGCGTCGTGGTCGAAGGAAGTGCACCGCGTCGCGAGGTTGGCCAGCAGTTCGATCGTGCGGATCGTGATGGCGCCGTCGCGATGGTGCAGGGCACGGTCGTACCACTCGACGGCCTGGTCGAAGTCGCCACGGGCGGCATGCGCCGCACCGATCGCCTGGGCGCAGTCGGGGTCGGCCAACCACTCGTCGGGGGAGTCGTCGAGCAGGTCGGCCAGGGCCGTGGCCAACTCGTCGACCGGACGATCCACCCGGGACCGTGTCGCCAGCCGTTGGAGTTCGCGTACCAACTGCTGTCGGCCGGCCGGGCGGACGGGGCCACGATGGCCGTCGTCCCGAGCACGCAGCCGGAACCCGGCGTCCCCGTAGCACTGGTAGGCACCCCAGGTGGCCGACGTGGGACTGGCGTCGCGGGCCGCGAGGCGGGCCGTGCGCACGGCGTTGCCGTAGGACCGACCGGCGAACAGGTCGGCGTACAGGGTCGTGGCGAAACGTTCCGCGGCGACGTCGTTGATGGCCCAGCCGGCCGCCACCACGGCCTCCACGCCCTGGCGCATGAGCGCCTGGGCGACCGTGGCGGCGAAGCGGGGCAGGGCGCGTTGCGTGGCCGGGGTCCCGGCCACGACGGTCGCGCCCCGGTCCAGGCGCGCGAGGTGGCAGCAGTTGAGGACCACCAGGCGCGGGGTGCTGGACAGGCTGGCCACGTGCTCACCGCGCAGCACGCGCTCGGGACCGATCATGATCCCGCTGCGCCGGGGGTCGCCGGGGTCGTGGTCGCCGTGGGCCGCGACGTGGATCACCTCCCACGGCTGGCTGTACAGCGCGCTGAGGATGTCGGGGCTGGCGTCGCCGGTGTCCTGCTCGCCGTAGATGCGGCGGGTGACCTCCAGCCCGGCCGATTCCAACGCGTCGGCGACGGTGGCCGCCTCGGTGCGCGCACCCGGGAGGCGGGGCAGCCGGCCGGCCGGCGGGTCGCCGATGACCAGGGCCCGCGGGCGGCCGCTGGACCCGGCCGTGGCGCTGCCACGCACCGACGCCTCGAGCTCGACCAGTTGGCGCACCATCCCGGCGCGAAGGCTGAGCGGCTGCAGGTTGCCGAGGTGGTCCCGGGGCGACAGCATCTCCCACGGCAGGCCGGCGGTGCGGTCGTCGACCGCGAGCTGGAGGTTTCCGGCCAGCCCCTGGCGCAGCGCCGGTGGCACCAGCAGGTGCCACAGCATCCCGAGCCGGTCACCGTCGGTGGCGGGGGTCTGGCCGGGCTCCTCGACCAGGGCCTCGACGTCGGCGAGCAGTCCGTTGATCCGGGTCGGGGCGGCGGACTTGCGACCCAGCAGCGTCAGCACGAGCTGGTCGTCCTCGCCCCGGATCACCAGGCGCCGCCAGTCGTCCGGGCCGCCGTCGACGGGGGGCTGGCCGGGTTCGCCGTCGCGGCCGGTCCGCAGGTGGGTGGCCGGTCGCAGGTCGGTGGTGCCCACGACCTGGGCGTCCAGCTGCTGGGCGAGCTCGCGCACCGCCAACGCCGCCTGCACGGCCCGGTCCTCGTACATCTCGACGAACCGCAGCCGGGTCACCGCGGGCGCCACCCGGTCGCTGCGGCGGCTGGCCTCGGCCTGGCGGTTGGCGGCCAGGACCCCGGTGGTGATGGCGGTGACGGCCTGGGCCACCGGCAGCCCGCCGGGCCCAGAGGTCCCGATCAGCACGCTGGCGAGGTCGCGCGCCGCGACGTCGGCCGATCCGACCAGGCATCGCAGCACCCCACGCGTGACGGCCTCCGACAGCGCCGGCGCGGTCAGCTCGCCCCATGGGCCGAGTCCCAGCACGATGGTGTGCTGGCTGGGGTCGTGGTGGGGCGCGACGACCAGCGGGGTGCCGGCCTCCTGGGGGTACTCGCCGACCAGCTGGTGGTCCCCGAGGATGCCGCCGAGGCGGCCGTCGACGGCCAGCTCGCTGCCCGACAGGGGGGTGCCCGCGACGTGGCCGAGCAACCACGGCCCGTCGACGTACTGGACCAGTCCGTGCACGACCTCGACGTCCAGCGGACGCCCGACCGGGGGCTGGGCGGCTCCCAGCCACTCGCGCGTGACCTCGGTGACCAACCGGGCGCGCTCGGCCTCGTCCGGCGGGCCGCCGTCGCGGGTCGGTGGGGGTGGTGGTGCGAAGACCTCGGGCGGCAGCGACGGTTCGAGGTCCTCCGGGGCGCCGCGGCCCACGGCGGTGTCCTCCCGCGACAACGGGACGTCGCGTCCCGCGAGCAGGTCCGGCAGCGCCGACAGCACGTCGGGTGATCCCACCAGGCCCCCGTGGTCGGACCCGACGTAGTAGGGCTCGATGTCCGTGAGCAGGGCGAGGTCGTGGGGCACCTTGCCGTCGCCGTGGTGGGTGCGCCCGTAGCGCAGGGAGCCGTCGTCGAGCACGCGGACGCGGTGGGGCGTCGGGTGGCCGGTGCCCAGCACCATGTCCATGCGGGCGGGGTCGATCGCGTCGGTGGCGACGACGTCGTGGGCCTCGCGGGCCCGGGCGAGCAGGTCCTGGGCGTCGGGGGCGTCCCATCGGGCGGCGTCCCACAGCCGGTCCACGTCGTCGTCGACGTCGGCGAACGGTGCCGGCAGCAGCTGCCACGGCGACGGGAACTCCTGCACCATCCGCAGGATGCGCTCGCGGTCGTTGCGCAGGTCCGCCAGGGCCAGCCAGGACACGATCCGGTCGTGGCCCGACAGCACCAGCGAGATGGCGTAGGACCCGCGGTTGGGGGTGCCCAGCTGGACCAGCCGACCGCCGGCGGCCTCCCAGGCGTCCGGGTGTCGGGCGATCATGTGGCGCGCGACCAGGCCACCCATGGAATGCGCGACGAGGTGGATGGGCCCCCGACGCCGGGCGCGCAGACGCGTGACGTGCTCGGCCAGTCGGGCGGCCGACTCCTCCAGGGACAGTCGCCAGTCGTAGGCGTGCGGGGCCACGTCGTGGTCGACGTCCAGGGCGAGCATCAGGGGCACGTACACGCGGTAGGGGCCGGCGACCCGGACGTCGGCGCCCATCTCCAGGCGGGTGAACTGCCCGGTCAGGATCCGCCAGGGATGGACCCAGATGCGGTCGACGTCGCCACCGGAGACCACGTCGAGGTTGGAGCCCATGATCCCCGGCAGCACCACCACCGTCGCACGCGGGCCGTCGGCCGCTCCGCCACGGCTGGGCGCCACCACCGGGGCCAGGCTGCCCCCGACGCTGGTCTCGAGTTCGCGTCGGGCCTCCGGGCCCAGCTGGTCGACGGCGCGTCGCAGCCGGCCGACGTCGCTGGCCGCCAGGGCGTCGTCGACCGCCGTCAGGGGCACGCCCTCGTGGGGGGCGCGGACGGTGGCCAGGGTCGGCCCGACGGCCCGCATCGGGCCGGCGGGTCCCGGGCCCGGGCTCGTGGGGGCGACGGGGGTCACAGTGGCGGGCTCGGTGTCGTCGGCCAGCAACCACGCCCGGAGCTGGCGCACACTGGCGGGGTGGCCGAAGAAGGTGAAGTGGTCGAGCGGGGCCTGGACGTCGGCTTCGAGCCGCAGGTGGGTACGGATCGGGAACAGCGTCGACCCGTTGGCGCCGACGGTGCCGGCCGTGGGCACCACGAGGTCGTTGGGGACCTGCGCGAACACCCGGTCGGTGACGGTGTCGCGCAACCGGCGCCCGACGCCGGCACCCGCGGGCGGCTCGTAGTCGGCGGTGATCGCCCGGTAGGACGTGCGCGCGTCGGTCGGTCGGTTCAGTGCCGCCAGCCAGGGGCCGTCGGGGCGCATCGACATCGCCCCGTCCAGGCCCTGGTAGAACCCGGTCGCGAGCTGCTTGACCACCGTGACCACGGTGTCGAGCACGTCGGTGACCCCGATGTCGGGCAGCAGGCCCAGCATGTTGGTGTAGGTGTCCATGAGCTGGCGCAGGTGCGCGGGGTCACACAACGGCGTCCCGGCGTTGGGCGTGCCGGCGAAGGTCACCGATCGCACCTGCAGCAGGTCGGCGCCCAGCCCCACCGCCTCGGCCTGTTCCACCAGCGAGCGCGCCACCAGGCCGCCACGGCTGTGGGCCACCACGTCGACCACCAGCGGGCCCTCGGACCCCAGCAGCCGTCGCAGCTCGCCGGCCAGCCACCGGGCGTTCTCGTCGGGTGCGTGGCCCAGCGTCGGGTGGTCCAGTGCCAGCACCCGGCCCGCGTAGTGCGCCGACAGGTCGTCCAGCCACGACCCGACCTGGGCGAAGCCGGACTCCGTGGAGCTGGCCGTGCCGTGGAGCATCAGCAGCGTGGGTCCGGCCAGCAGGCCCCGGGCGGTCGCGACGTCGAGGTCGTCGGCGGGCAGCTGGGTGATCTGGTTGCCGACCAACCGCAGCCGGTGCGGGCGGTGCTGCTGTTCCCAGCGACGGACGAAGAAGTCCCCGACGCGGCCCAGGACGGCGTCCACCAACGGGGCCGTGACCCACTGCACCGCCTTGCGGACCAGGGAGCCGACGATCCCGCGGGACACCTCGGCACCGGCGACCGGGTCCAGCGGCACCTCGATGGACCCGTCCGGACCCGGGAGGGCCCAGCGCACGAAGCCGTCGTCCTCGGCCACCAGCGCGAACGAGATCTCGTCGGACCTCGGCACCACGCGACACCGGTGGCCGCAGGACCAGCCGTGGTTCCTCGCCCCCGCGCTGGACGTCGACCTCGGCCTCGACCCGCAGGACGTCGTGGCTGGTGTCGGCGCCCTGGCGTTGCAGCGCGGCCAGCAGGTCGCCGGGAACGCCTCCCGGTTCGGCCTCCCCACGGGTGACCTGCTGGGTGCGGACCGTGCCACGCAGTCCCACGGCCTCCACGACCATGTCCCCGACACGGACCTGCCCGCCACCCTCCGGAAGTATCGACTCCGCCATCGCCCGCTCCCCGTCCGACCCGCTTTCGAGTCAAGCAGAGCCCACCTCTGTTGGGAAGGCCCTTCACGAGTGGATGTCGGAGGGTCGCCTGATACCCCGGGCACCTCGCCGTTACCTTCCGTGGCAGTTCGCCATCGGGAGGGTTGGCCGAGCGGACGAAGGCAACGGTCTTGAAAACCGTCGTGCGGGATACCCCGCACCGTGGGTTCGAATCCCACACCCTCCGCCACACCCACGCCCCCGCACCTCCCCGCCACCCCACCCCGCCACCCCCCACGCCCCCGCACCCCCCGCCACCCCACCCCGCCCCCCGCACCGTCGATCCCGATGTGACGGTGCCCGGCCGATGTGGATCGTCCCGGCATCCCGGGGTCGTCCACATCGCCCGGGCGGATCCACATCAAACGGGGGGTCAGCCGGGCGGATCCACATCGGGTCGCGGCGGGGAGGTGGGAGGTCGGTCGGGTGCGGCGGCCCGGCGGTGGCAGGCGGGACGACTTCGGACCAGGAGACCAGCGATGCGCACGATCACCCACTGGATCGACGGCGCCGCCACCACGGGCGGGGCGACGCGGACGGCCCCGGTCTGGGAGCCGGCGACGGGGCGACAGCAGGCCGAGGTGGTCCTGGCGGCACCGGCGGACGTGGACGCGGCGGTCGCGGCGGCCGCCGAGGCCTTCCGGTCGTGGTCCCAGACGTCACTGTCACGGCGGACCTCGATCCTGTTCGCCTTCCGCGAGCTGGTCCACGCCCACCGTCGGGAACTGGCCGAACTGGTCACCGACGAGCACGGCAAGGTCCTGTCCGACGCGCTGGGCGAGGTCCAGCGTGGCCTCGAGGTCGTGGAGTTCGCCTGCGGGATCCCGTACCTGCTCACGGGCGAGCACAGCGACCAGGTGTCGGCCGGGGTCGACAGCCACACCTTCCGCCAGCCACTCGGCGTCGCGGTCGGCATCACCCCGTTCAACTTCCCGGTGATGGTGCCGATGTGGATGCACCCGCTGGCCATCGCCACGGGCAACACCTTCGTCCTCAAGCCGAGCGAGCGCGACCCGTCGGTGTCGTTGCGGGTCGCCGAACTGTGGTCCGAGGCCGGGCTTCCGGACGGGGTGTTCAACGTCGTGCAGGGGGACCGGGCCGCGGTGGACGCCCTGCTCGAGCACCCCGACGTGGCGGCCGTGTCGTTCGTCGGGTCGACCCCGATCGCGCGGTCGATCCACGAGCGGGCGACGGTGGCGGGAAAGCGTGTCCAGGCACTCGGCGGCGCCAAGAACCACGCCATCGTGCTGCCCGACGCCGACCCGGCGTTCGCCGCCGACCACCTCGCCGCGGCCGCGTTCGGCTCGGCGGGTGAGCGCTGCATGGCGATCTCGGCCGGCATCGCGGTCGGTGGTGCCGGTGACCGGCTGCGGGAGGAACTGGACGCCCGGGCCCGTGCCGTGGTCGTCGGTCCCGGGCGGGCCCCGGACTCCCAGATGGGCCCCGTGGTGACCGCGGACGCACGCGATCGCATCGTCGGGTTGATCGATGCCGGCGAGCAACAGGGCGCCACCGTGGCCGTGGACGGGCGTGGGCTGGTCGTGCCCGGTCACCGCGGCGGGTTCTGGGTCGGCCCCACCGTGGTCGACGACGTCTCGCCGGACAACGAGGTCTACACCACCGAGGTGTTCGGGCCGGTGCTGTCGATGTTGCGGGCCGACACCGTCGAGGACGCGATCGACCTGGTCAACGCCAATCCGTACGGCAACGGCACCGCGGTGTTCACCCGCGACGGGGCCGCCGCCCGTCGCTTCGTGCGCGACGTGCAGGTGGGGATGGTGGGGGTGAACGTGCCGGTCCCGGTGCCGATGGCCTACCACTCCTTCGGGGGTTGGAAGGATTCGTTGTTCGGCGAGCACCACGTCCACGGTCCCGACGGGGTCCGGTTCTGGACGCGCGGGAAGGTGGTCACGACCCGGTGGCCCGACACGGACCTGGCCGCGTCGCTGGACCTGCCCACCGCCGACTGACGCCGTCGCCCTGCTCGATCGCTTGACACCCCGTCCGAGGTGGTGGAGGGTGGGGGCGGTCGACTGGGCCGCTGCCCGTGCCGGGCAGTGGCGGGGGGAGGACACGGGGCATGGAGCCGTACCGGATCTTCATCAGCCACAAGGACGAGGACCGGGACACGGCCATCGCCGTCAGCGAGGCCGTCGGCAGCTTCGGCGACATCGAGTTCTTCATCGCCGGCAACAACATCAACCCCGGCGAGGACTGGCGCGACCGGCTGCGCAAGGAGTTGCAGGTCAGTGACCTGCTGCTCCTGCTGTTCACCGCGCCGACGCGGCACTGGGACTGGTGCCTGTACGAGACCGGTCTGTTCACCCGGCTGAAGGCCGAGCAGGATCGCCCGGTGGTGTGCATCCACGACGCCGACGGCGAGTCCCCCAGCCCGTTGCTGTCCCTGCAGGCCGTCCCGGCGACCGTTCCCGACGTCACCCGATTCATCGACCGGCTGGTCCGCACCACCGAGATCACCCAGCGCGAGCGTCCCATCAACGCCAACGTGACCCAGGAGCGCATGGAGTCGATCGCGGGCGAGTTGTGCGAGCGCTTCAGCCCCGGCCTGGACGCCTACTACGCGACCTACCGCCTCCACCTCGACCTGCCCGCGTCCGCCGAGGCCGTGGACGGCGTGCCCGACGACGCCACACCCACCGGGACCGAGGGCACCATGCGCCTGTTCGGGCGCGTGCTCCCGCCCGAGTCCTGGGGGGAGTTGGTGGCGAGCCGACGCGACCTCGGGGAGCGGTGGCTGGCCGAGCTCGACCAGGCCTTCGCACAAGCCTGCCAGGGGCGGGTGTCGACCCCGACCACCCAGACGTTCGTCGCCCACGACGGTGCCGCGATCCTGCGACCGCACCTGTACCGCATCGACCGCGTGGGGACCACGCCGGTGGCGGCGGTGCTGCTGTTCACCGAGGTCATGGCACCGTCGAAGGTGGGCGGGATGCTGTTCAACCGACTCCGGATCTTCGAGCGCTACCACACCGAGGTGTTCACGGCCGTGGACCTGGACGGCGACCTCCCCGCGTCCGAGATGGACGACACCGTGGAGGCCTTCGACCTCGTCCGCGAGGAGAGCCACGTCCACGACGTGTTCAACGACGAGTCCATGCGCGAGGTGTTCCCGGACACGGAGGTCCGTCATCGCCTCCGGGACATCCGCGAGGAGTGGCGCGCCAACGCGGACCGGCTGCACCGGGCGGCCGAGGACCGCGAGCGGGATGCCTTCGTCACCGCCATCCGCGAACTGCGCGCCCTCAGCGATGCCTACCGCGCGCGGGTGTCGGCCCGCTACGCCGACGTCCTGGCGGTCCTCGACGACCGAGACGACCACCCCGAGGCAGATCGGCCGCAGACCCCACGACCGGATGGAGGACCGGATGCAGCGCCGGATCCCGAGCCGGATCCAGCGCCGGATCCCGATCCGGATCCGGGGGCGGAGCCGGCCGCCGATCCCGTGGTGGCTCCGGCCGCCGATCCCGAGGTGGCGCCGGCCGCCGATCCCGAGGTGGCGCCGGACGCCGATCCGGACGGGGAGTCGGGGAGGGACTTCGCCTAGCGCGATCCGGACGCCACGACGTCCGCCTTGCGCTCGGGACCGGCGCGGACGCACACTTCACCATGTCGATCTTCGTCAGCTACCGCCGCAGCGACGCCGGCGGACACGCCGGGCGCCTCTGTGACGACCTGGAGGACCGACTCGGCCCGGACCAGGTGTTCCAGGACGTCGAGTCCATCGCGCCGGGCGAGGACTTCGTGGTCGCCATCCAGCGGGCGCTGGCGCGGGCCGACGCTGCCCTGGTCGTGATCGGCCCCGACTGGCTGGACGCCACCGACGTCGTGGGGGTGCGGCGACTCGACCACCCCGACGACCTGGTGCGGGTCGAGGTCGTCACGGCGCTGGCGGCCGACATCCGCGTGGTCCCCGTCCTGGTGGGCGGCGCCAGCATGCCCGCGGCCGTCGACCTGCCCGCCGACCTGGCGGCACTGGCCCGGCGCAACGCCGTCGCCCTGGACGCCGAGGAATGGGACGACGACCTCGACCGCCTGCTCCGGGCGGTCGGACGCGGCTCGCCGCCACGGCCGGCGCCACCGGTCCCAACGCCGGCCACCGCGCCCGGCCCGACGACGGCGCCCTCCTCGGCCCGGGGCCGGCCGGGGCGCACCGCCGTCGCGCTGGTGATGGTCGCGGCGGCAGCCGTCGTGGTGACCGTGCTGCTGCCGGGTGACGCCCCTTCCGACCAGCCGGCGGTGGCCGTGCAGCCCACCGCGACGCCCGCGACGACGGGTGCGGTGTCGCCCGGTTCGACCACGGCCGTGCCCACCGCCGCGGCGACCCCGTGGCCGCTGCCGGACGCGACCACGACGGTGGTGTTCCCCGGCGGGCGGGAGCCGATCGAGTTCACGGTCGAGGAGCTGGGGTGGGTGCCGGACGCAGGGATTGTGCACCTGCGCCTGCAGGTCCACAACACGAGTGGCTCCCAGGCCTACCTGCCGCCCTCCGCAGTCCAGGTGGTGCTCGACGGCACGGTGGTGTCGGCCGTCGACGACCGGGCGGAGGCGGTGGGTGGTCGGGGAACGGTGGTGCTGGACCACGACTTCCCCGCCCCGGGTCGCCCCGACGCGGTGGCGGTCGACGTGACGGTGCAGTCCGAGACCGGAACGGTGCCGATCGTCCCGTCACCGCCCCCACCGAGCCTGCCCGTGCTGACCACCGAACCGGTCAGCGAGGTGATGGGAACCACCACGTTCCGACTGGGCCCCCCGGAGCTGACCGCGCACGCGGACGCGGCGGTCGTGACGGTCCCGATCACGGCGACCAACGACGGTCGGGCCGACGTGAACTTCTGGGACCGGGACTTCCGACTCCGGGTGCACGGTGATCCGACCCCACCCGTCGGCGAACTCCTCAACGAGTTGCTGTCGGTCCGGGCCACGATGCGAGCGGCGCTGACCTGGCAGGTGCCGCTGGACGACGGGGCGCTCGTGCTCGTGGTCGACCACCAGGGCGAGCACGCGGAGGTGCCGCTCACCACGACTGCCGACTGAGGGTGTCCCGAAACAGCGATGGTCGATCCCCTCGGGGGAACCACCCGGCCCGTGCGCCGACGGTTGCCGTGGCCGCGCCGGGGGGCGACGATGGGCACGATCGGATCGACGGCGAACGAGGAGACCGACATGGACGCTGCGGACGGCAGCATCATCGACCACATCGAGGACCTGGTGGCCGAGGAGCAGCGGCTCCGACGTCTGCACGAGACCGATCCGGACCAGCACGAGCGCCTGGCCGCCGTGGAGGTGGAGCTGGACCAGTGCTGGGACCTGCTGCGCCAGCGACGGGCACGCACCGAGTTCGGGGCCGATGCCGACGGCGCCCACCTGCGAGACCCCGGCATCGTCGAGGGCTACGGGCAGTAGCGGGTCCTCGTCACGGCCATGACATCGGCGAGGGTCGCCGGGTTCCCGCACACCATGGCGCGCTCGACGCCCGGTGAGTCCGCGGCGACGATGCCGGGCGTATCAGGACGCGGCGACGCGCCTCGTGGACCGAGGGGCCGTGCGCGGGTCGGCGGGCGGCGCCCCGCGGTCGGGGAGTCGCCCGTTGCGGGCCACTTCCCGACCGCCCCGGACGGGACCCCGCCGTTCGTGCGCCGTCCCGGTCCACGAACGGGGTTCGCATGCCGTCGGTCGTCGATGCCGTCGACACCGGGCACGGCGGGCAATTAGGGTCGGACGAGCACAGGTGCACCGGCACGGCGGGGTCGCGTCGAACCGCCGGACACGTGCCCGACAGTCGTCGCGCTCGCGGGCCGGTGTCGCACGGGGGGACGTGTCATGGGTGATCGCGGGTCGCTGGCCGTCGTCGGGGGCGCGCGGGGAACCGTCCGGGGCTCCACGTCCTCACCGACCCTGTCCCTGCTGGGCGGGTTCCGGCTCGTGGTGGCCACCGAGGAGGTGGCCCTCGCCCGCGGGGAACAACGACTGGTGGCGTTGCTGGCCCTGCGCACGGCCCGTCACCAACCTCGTCGCCGAGTCGCGGCCACCCTGTGGCCCGATCGCGACGGTGCGCAGGCACAGGCCTGCCTCCGTTCGAGCCTGTGGCGGCTGCGCCAGGCCGTCGACGTCGTGGACGAACGCCGCGACGACGGGGTGCGACTGTCCGACGACGTGGTGGTGGACGTGCGCCGACTGGCCGCCAGCGGACGTCGACGACCGGCCGCAACCACGAGGCAGCGCATCGGCGGGTCCGGGGCCGCGTCCCGCGCAGCCACCGACGGGGCGGGCTGGGACGGGGCGGGCTGGGACGCCACGGGGTGGGACGTCGACGACCTCGCCGGCGGGCTGCTGCCGGACTGGGACGAGGACTGGGTCGTGGTGGAGCGCGAACGGCTGCGGCAACTGGGCCTGCACGTGCTCGAGGCGCGCGTGCGTGACCTGGCCGCGCGCGAGCGGTTCCTGGAGGCCTGTGACCTGGCGCATGCCACGATCGCGATGGACGACCTGCGCGAGAGCTCGCACCGGGCACTGATCGGCGTCCACCTCGCCGAGGGCAACCACGCCGAGGCCGTCCGCCATGCACGGCGCTACCGGCGCCGCCTGCGACGCGAGCTCGGGCTGGACCCGTCCCCACTGCTCGACGACCTGGTGCGTCGGGCGGGGCGCAGTCCCGGGCGGGTCGAACGGTCGTCGTGACGGACTCGTCACGCCGCCGTCGTAGGGTTCTTCCGACGTCGGGACGGCCGGCGGACGCGGGTCGACGCCGGGTCGACGCGCCGGGGACCACGGTGGCGGGGGGTGGGGCATGGCACGCTGCGACGACCCTGTTGCACACCTCGCCGGGAGGACGCCATGCAGGTCCGGGGACAGGTGCGGGCGAGCGGGATCGCCACCGACACGCGCGGCCACGTGGTCGTTCGGGTCCTGGACGTGTCGCGTGCCGACGCGTCGTCGGTCGTGGTGGCCGAGGCAGACCTCGGCGACCACCCGCTCGTCCCCGGTGAGCCCTTCTCCCTGGACTTCACGATCGACGTCGGTGACCTCGATCCCCGGACCGTGCACGCCGTCACGGCCCACCTCGACACGACCGGGTCGGGTGAGGTCACCCGTGGCGACTGGCTCACCACGGAACACGTCGGCCTCCCACGCGCGTCCGATGGCGACGACGTCGTCGTCGAGGTCCCGCTGCGCCCGGTGTAGCGCGACCGACACGTCCCGCACCCGGACACCCGAACCCGTGACCCGCGACCCACGACGAGGTGATCGCCATGAGTGACCAGGAACCTCCCAGCAACGAACCCGACCCCGATGCCGAGGTCGACGTCGACGAGGAACACCTCGCCGGCGACGACGTCCGGACCGGGTTCGTCGTCCTGTCGTCGGGCGACGTCACGCCCGTGCAGTACGCCGTGGTCGACGGCCTGGCCATCTTCGAGGGCGACATCGTCCTGGGCACCGTCGAGGAGATGGAGCGACGCAGTGCCGTGCTGTCGTCACGCGCCCAGCAGGGCGACGAGGACGTCGCGCACGGCGTGGCCATCACCGGCCAGGGCTTCCGCTGGCCCAACGCCACGATCCCCTACCAGGTCAGTGCCAGCCTGCCCAACGCCGGCCGGGTCACCGCCGCGGTCGCGCACTGGGAGGCCAACACCAACATGCGCCTGGTGCAGCGAACCGGGGCCAATGCGTCGTCGTACCCCAACTACGTCGAGGTCATCCCGGCCAGCGGGTGCTGGTCGCAGGTCGGGATGCAGGGCGGACGCCAGGAACTGGGCCTGGCCGGGGGGTGCGGCACCGGCTCGACCATCCACGAGTTCGGACATGCCTTCGGACTGTGGCACGAGCAGTCCCGCGAGGACCGCGACAGCTACGTGACCATCCACTGGGAGAACATCGAGTCCGGCAAGAGCCACAACTTCAACCAGCACATCGCCGACGGCGACGACATCGGTGGCTACGACTACGACTCGATCATGCACTACGGCCGGACCGCGTTCTCCAAGAACCTCCAGGACACGATCACGCCGAAGCAGGCGGGTGCCTCCATCGGCCAGCGATCCGGGCTGTCCGCCGGCGACATCGCCGCCGTGCACCACATCTACCGGACCTGGCACCACGGCATCGGCGTGTCCCAGACCTACGCGACCCCGGCCAGCGAGAACGCGTGGGGCCACCTGTCCGGGCTGGGCTGGCGCAAGGTCAACCCCGACGCGCCGGCCGGCGTGACCAACGTCTTCGCGATGCTGGTGTGGGCCCGGGCGAAGGACCGGCCGGTGACGGTCGAACTCGACGGCTCGACGATCTACGCCGCCTACCTGTCGTGACCCGCACGACCCCACCGTCGGCCGTCCGCGGTCGCTGACCGGCCCGACCACCCGCACTCCCACCCGCAGCACCGATTCGAGAGGCAGCAACCATGTGGACCACCGTCAACCAGACCTACGCCACCCCGGCGGGCAGCAACGCCTGGGCCCACATCGCCAGCGACGGGGCGTGGCGCAGGATCAAGCCGGACACGACCAGTGGCGTCACCAACGTGCACCTCATGCTGGTGGCCGCCAAGGCCGTCGGCAAGCAGGCCAACGTGACCACCAACGGCTCCAACGAGATCACCGCCGTCTACTTCTAGGGTGCGACCCGGGCCGTCCGGTCCGGGCCGAGCCACGACGACCGACGCAGGAGGACGACCATGCAGCCCGACCTGGAGATCCTGATCACCATCCGCGGTGGAGGTGCCGCCGAGGTCACGACGTCGGGTGGCGGCGGTGCCGTCGGTACCGGTGCCGTCGGCGGGAGTGCGGGCGGCGAACCCCCGACGGGGGATCCGCCCGAGCATGCCGGTGCCGGGGGGTCGGGGGAGGTCGACGACCCACCCGGGCCCGGTGACGTCGGGATGCCCACGGGCGCCACCACCGCGGGCGACGACGGACCCCCGCCGACCCTGGAGCCCGGTGGCGCCGACGACGCGCTGGCCACGCCCGAACAGGACCCGGAACCCCAGGAGTTGGACGAGCTGGGACGCCCCTCGGACGGGGACGGGGACGAGGACGGGGACGGGGACTGACCCCGCCGGCGCGACGGGCGGGTGGCTCGTCGGCCGGGCGCGGACAGGTGGCCGTTGGCCAGGCACGGACAGGTGGCGGGGGACCACCGCGGCAGGAGATGATCGGGGCTTCGACCTCGACCATCCCGGTCGGGGCCCGGACACCGGATGGTGCCCATGCAACGACTGCTGATCCTCCTGCTCTTCGGACTGTTCGCACAACTCGTCGACGGCGCCCTGGGCATGGCCTACGGGGCCACGTCCACCAGCCTGTTGCTGGTGGCGGGACTCGCACCCGCCGCCGCCTCCGCCTCCGTCCACCTCGCCGAGGTCGGGACCACCCTGGTCGCCGGCACGGCGCACTGGCGCTTCGGCAACGTCGACTGGGGCATCGTCGCCCGCATCGGCGTTCCCGGGGCGGCCGGGGCCTTCCTGGGTGCCACCGTGCTGTCCTCGCTGTCCACCGAGGCCGCCCGCCCGGTGACGGCCGGCATCCTGCTGGCCATCGGTGTCTGGCTGCTGGTGCGCTTCGGCACCCGGACTCCTCGCAGCGTGGCCGGTGACGCCCCCCACGGCCTGAAGGCCCGCTTCCTGGCCCCGCTCGGTCTGGTCGCCGGGTTCATCGACGCCACCGGTGGTGGTGGCTGGGGGCCCGTGGCCACACCGTCGTTGCTGGTCACCGAGCGCGTCGAGCCACGCCGCGTCATCGGCACGGTCGACACCGCCGAGTTCCTGGTGACGGTGGCGGCCAGCCTCGGGTTCCTGCTCGGCCTCGGCCGTGCAGGTTTCGACGGCCGCGCGGTGACGGCGCTGTTGGCCGGTGGGCTGGTCGCCGCCCCGCTCGCGGCGTGGTTGGTCACGCGCATCCCGCCCGCCATGCTCGGCGCGTCGGTCGGTGGCCTGCTGGTCCTGACCAACCTGCATGCGCTGTTGGGTGGTCGCCTGTCCGGACCCGTGATGGCCACGCTCGACGTGGTGGTCGCCGTGGCCTGGTTCATCGCCCTGCTCGCGGCCCATCGTCGCCATCGCCGCGAACGTGGTGACGACGTCGACGTGGTGGTCGGGATGCCCGACGACCAGCCGGATCGGCCACGCCGACCCGTCGGCTGACGTCGATCGCCTGACGGCCGCGATCCGGACACCCCCGTGGTGCCGGGTCGCGGCCGGTCTCGTGGACGCGCAACCCTTCGGGTGTCGAACGGGATCCGGCTCAGGAGTCCTGTGGTGTCAGCAGGACCACCGGGATGCGGCGGTCGGTGCGGGCGACGTAGGCGTCGAAGTCCGGCCACACCGCGGTGAGTTTCGGCCACAACTCGGCCGTCTCGTCCTCGTCGGCGGTGCGGGCCGAGGCATGCATCCGGTCGGCGCCGACCTGGATGTCCACCCGGGGATCGGCGACGAGGTTGCGGTACCAGTCCGGGTGCTCGTCGTCACCGCCCTTGGAGGCGACCACGGCGTAGCCCGGTTCGGCCGGGACGTAGATCAACGGGGTGGTGTAGGCCGTGCCGGACGTGCGCCCCGTGGTGGTCAGCAGCAGGGTGTAGACCCCCTCCTGCCACTCGTGGCCGTCCTGGCCGTCGGTCTCGCGATACGCACGGACGTGTTCCTCGCCGAACAACATGGTCGTCTCCCGGTCTCGTGGTGGTGGCAACGACGGCGGGCCGGCGGACCTTCCGCCGGCGCCCGATCGACCGTGGTCAGGCGATCGTGGCCTGGTCGGCGACGCCGTACTGGATGATCGACGGCGGTGCGGCGAGCAGGGGCTCGAGGTCCTGGAGCGCCTGGGCGACATGGGGCTGGCCCATGTGCGCCCCGGCAGCCTCGGCCGACTCCCACATCTCCACGGACCGGAACAACGTCGGGTCCTCGATCGCGGCGTGGAAGTCGTAGGCGAGGCAGCCGTCGTCGTCGCGGGACGCCTCGGACAGGGTGACCAGCACGGCGGCCATGTCGTCGGCTTGGTCGGGCTGGGCGGTGGCGGTGGCGATGACGATGTGCATGGGTCGGTCCGCTCGGTCGATCGGGTCCGCCGACGTGTGCCGGCCAATGGGACCACGCTAGGAGCGCAGCGCCTCCCTGTCCGGTCGTCGACACTCGCCCCCAGGGTCGGGCATGTGGGTCGGGCATGTGGGTCGGGCGTGGTGGGTCGGGCGTGGTGGGCCGGGTGTGTGGGCGGGGTGTGTGCCCGGGCTGTCGTCGGCGGGGACGGCGGTTAGGGTGGCGCGCGACCGCCGTCACCTGCCGGAGTTCGTCGCCGTGTCCGATCTCGCCGCCCTCGTCGCCGGACTCGCCGGCGGCAGCATCCAGGTCGTGGACCTGACCTCGCCGTTGTCGTCGGCGACCCCCATCCTGCAACTGCCCGAGGAGTTCGGCCAGACGGCCCACTTCGAACTCGAGGAGATCAGCGCCTACGACGATCGCGGGCCGGCCTGGTATTGGAACAACTTCCGGACGGGCGAGCACACCGGGACCCACTTCGACGCACCCATCCACTGGGCCACCGGACCCAAGCAGGACGTCGCGTCCGTGCCACCCGAGCGCCTGGTCGGACCCGCGGTCGTGCTGGACGTCGCCGACCGCGTCGCCGACGACCCCGACTTCCTGGTCGAGGTCGCCGACCTCGAGGCCTTCCAGGACGAGCACGGACCCCTGCCGGCCGGGGGCTGGCTGCTGGTTCGGACGGGCTGGGACGCCCACGCCCACGACCAGGACGCCTTCCTCAACGCCGACCAGGACGGGGCACACACGCCGGGGCTGTCCGCGACCTCTGCCCGGTGGCTCGCCGAGGAGTCGCCCATCATCGGGTTGGGGGTGGAGACGGTGGGGACCGACGCCGGGCAGGCGCCGACGTTCGACCCCATGTTCCCGTGCCACTCGCTGATGCACGGTGCGGGCAAGTACGGACTGACCCAGCTGACCAACCTCGACCGGTTGCCTGCCACGGGGGCCGTCCTGGTCGCGTCGCCGCTCAAGATCGTGGGCGGGTCGGGCAGCCCGGTCCGCGCCCTGGCCTTCGTCGAGTCGTGAGTGCCACCACGCCCGCCCGGTCCGACACCGCCACCGACGTCTCGGACGCGCGACGCGGCCCGGCGGACATGCTGGGTCGAGACGACCTGACGGTCGCCCAGGCCGTCGCCGCGGTGCTGGCCGGACGCGGGGTCCGACAGGCCTTCGGGGTGGTCGGGTCGGGCAACTTCCACGTCACCAACGCGCTGCTGGACCACGGCGTGGGGTTCGTGGCCGCGCGGCACGAGATGGGCGCGGCCGTCATGGCCGACGCCCACGCACGCATCAGCCGGACCCCGACCGTGGTCACGCTGCACCAGGGCTGTGGGCTCACCAACGCCCTCACCGGGATCACCGAGGCGGCCAAGAGTCGCACGCCGGTGCTCGTGCTGGCGGCCGAGGCCACCAACCGCCATTCCAACTTCTGGGTCGACCAGGCGGCGCTGGGGGCCGCCGTGGGGGCACGGGTCGTGCGGGTCGACGATCCGGCCACGGCCGTCGCCGTCGTCGCCGGGGCCTGCGACACGGCCGTGCACCACCGACACACCGTGGTCGTCAACCTCCCGTTGGACGTCCAGCAGCAGGTGGTCCCGCCCGACGCACGCCGGGTCCCCGCCGAGGTCCGACCCGAGCCCGTGGCCCCGTCCGCGGGCGACGTCCGGGCGTTGGGGGAGCGGGTGCGGGCGGCGCGACGACCCGTGTTCGTGGCTGGACGTGGGGGTCGGGTCCCGGGCGCCGGGACGGCCCTGGCCGAGGCCGCGGCCAGCGCCGGTGCCCTGGTCGCCACCAGCGCCGTGGCCGCCGGGCTGTTCCACGACGACCCGTGGTCACTGGGGATCTCGGGGGGCTTCTCGTCACCGACCGCCGCCGACCTGATCACCGGATGCGACCTGGTCGTCGGGTGGGGCTGCACCCTGAACATGTGGACCACCCGGCACGGTGCCCTCCTCGGCGAGGGGGCCGTGGTCGTGCAGGTGGACGACGACCCGGACGCCCTGGGCTCGCAGCGGTCGCTGGACCTGGGCGTGCACGGCGACGTCGTGGCCACCGCCCGGGCGCTGGTCGCCGAACTCACGGCGCGGCCGCGTCGGGATCCCGGTGCCCGTGACGAGGCCACCGCGACCCGACTGGCCGCGGGGGTGCGCTGGCGGGACCACGACGTGCCGGACCACTCCACCGACGACCGCATCGACCCGCTCGTCCTGGCCCATGAACTCGACGACCTGCTGCCGTCCGAACGTGTCGTCGGCGTCGACTCCGGCAACTTCATGGGCTACCCCAGCGTCGGGCTGGACGTGCCCGACCTCGATGGGCTGTGCTTCACCCAGGCCTTCCAGTCGATCGGCCTGGGACTGGCCACGACCCTGGGCTGCGCGATCGCCCGCCCGGACCGCCTGCCGGTCGCGGCGCTGGGCGACGGCGGTGCGCTGATGGGCGTGGCGGAACTGGAGACGGTCGTGCGGCTGGGTGTCCCGATGGTCGTCGTGGTGTGGAACGACCAGGCCTACGGTGCCGAGGTCCACCACTTCGGACCGCACGGGCACGACCTGTCCACGGTCGTGTTCCCCGAGTCCGACCTCGCCGGCATCGCCCGCGGCTTCGGGTTCGAGGTCGTGACCGTGCGTGGCCGGGACGACCTCGCCCCGGTCGCCGACTGGGTCGTGTCCTGGCGGGCAGGCACCACGCGGTCGCCGTTGCTGGTGGACGCACGGGTGGTCGCCGACCGGCCGTCCTGGTGGCTGGCGGAGGCCTTCCGGGGTCACTGACCGACGGCGGCACGGTCTGCGGACCGGGGAGAGGACGCGACCATGGACGACCGGGGTGCCGACGACACCCGGGACCCCGACATCGGCGATCCCCCCAACGGCTCGGGCGACGGGTCGGGCGACGGCCCGGGCGAGAACACGGCCGACGGCCCGGGCGACGACTCGGGTGACGACTCGGGAGACGGGGGGTCGCCGGGTGACCTGACGGGTGAGGCGCCGCGGCCCGTGCCCGACGAGGGCCTGGCGCCCCGGGTCCCCCGCATGCTGGTGTGGCGCCAGGGCTACGGCCGCCCCGACCTGGGTCGTGACGGGCTGGCCGGCGCGCTGGTCGCGATCCTGTTGATCCCGCAGGCCTTCGCCTACGCCCAGCTCGCCAACCTGCCCCCTGCCGCCGGCATCGCCGCCGCCCTGGTGGCCCCGGTGGTCTACGCGTTGTTCGGTGGCAGCCGGTTCCTGGCCATCGGTCCCGTCGCCCTGGTGTCTCTGCTGGTCGGCGAGGCCGTGGGGGCCGGCGACGCCGTGGCCATGGCGCTGGTGCTCGCCGCGCTGGTCGGGGCCATCCTGCTGGTGCTGGGCGGGCTGCGGCTGGGCTTCGTGTTCCGCGTGTTCACCCCGCCCGTGCTGACCGGGTTCGTGTTCGCCGCCGCGTTGGTGATCGCCACCAGCCAGTTGCAGTACCTGCTGGGCATCACCCTCGAGCGAGGACCCCCGGCCGTGGTGCTGTGGGGCGAGACCGTGGCCGAACTGGGGGAGGTGCAACTCGGGCCACTACTGCTCGGGGGGTCGGTGCTGGCGACGCTGCTGGTGCTCCCGCGGGTGCTGCGCCGGGTGTGGTCGCTGGAACCCGGGGACCGCGGGTGGCGTGCAGTGGTGGTCCAGGCCCTGCCGCTGGTGGTGCTGTTGGTCGCCGCCGGTGTGGTGTGGGCGTTCGACCTGGAGCAGCGTGCCGGCGTGGCCACGCTGGGCACCGTCGACCTGCCGAGCCTGGTGCCCCGGCTGGCCAACTTCGGCGCGGTCGACGTGCTGTCACTCGTCGGCCCGGCGGTCGGCATCGCCCTGGTGGCCGCGATCACGACCCTGGCCATCGCCACGACCCTGGCCGCCCGGGACGGCAGCGAGGTCAGCGAGAGCCGGGAACTGTTCGCCCTCGGGTTGTCCAGCCTCGCGCTGTCGTTCACCGGCGGCTACCCCGCGGGGGGCAGCCTGAGTCGGTCGGCCGTGGTCGCCGACAGCGGTGGTCGCAGCCCGCTGGCGGCGGTGGTGGGTGCCGGGGCGCTGGCGCTGTCGGCGATCCTGTTCGCGCCCGTGCTGGCCATGGTCCCACGGGCTGGCCTGTCGGCGCTGATCGTCGTGGCGGCGTTGTCGATGCTCGACCCGGGTGCCGTGACCACGGCATGGGCCGAGGACCGCACCGTCCTCGTGGTCATGGCGGTGCCGTTCGTGGCCGTGTTGGTGGGTGGCGTCCAGGTCGGGCTGGTGGCGGCGCTGGTGGCCGGCGGCGCCCAGCTGGCCTGGCAGGAATGGGGCCCGGGTCCCCGGGCCGCCCGAGACTGACGCGCGACCGATCCTCGGGCGCCCGTCCCGGTTCGCGCCCCTCCGGGCGGCACTAGGTTGCCACGTACGGCCCGTCTTCCCGTGGAGGCGTCCTGGTCCGCCGCCCGTGCGCACCCGCCCGGCCGCCCCGAACCCGACCCGGTCCGTTCCCAACCGTCCCGAACCCGATCCGTCCCGCACCCAAGGCCCCGCCGTGACCGAAGCCGCTGCCCCACCGCCCGCGTCCGACTCGACACCCCCGGACCCGGCTCCCTCCTCGCCCGACGACGATGCGGCCGACAACGACGCCGGCCCGTCGTCGGCGGTGGTGTCGCGGGCACGCGACCTGGTGTCGCAGATGACGCTGGCGGAGAAGGCCGGACTGGCCTCCGGGGAGAGCAACTGGACCACACGCGCGGTCGCGCGGTTGGGGGTCCCCGCGGTGGTGCTGGCCGACGGCCCCCACGGGGTCCGCCGACCCCAGGGCGGCAACGAGGACGGGGGGCTCGGAGGTTCCGCCCCGGCGACCTGCTTCCCGACCTCGTCGGGGCTGGCCGCGTCGTGGGACGTCGACCTGGTCGAGGAGATCGGCCGGGCCATCGGGCACGAGGCCCGTGCGCTGGGCGTGGACGTGGTGCTCGGCCCGGGTGCCAACCTCAAGCGATCGCCGCTGTGCGGACGCAACTTCGAGTACTTCTCGGAGGACCCGTACCTGTCCGGTCGGATGGCGGCCGCGCACATCCACGGGCTGCAGTCCACCGGTGTGGGGACCTCGCTGAAGCACTTCGTGGCCAACAACCAGGAACGCCGTCGCATGACCATCGACGCCGTGATCGACGAGCGCACCCTGCGCGAGCTGTACCTGGCCGGTTTCGAACACGCCGTGCGGACCACCCAGCCGTGGACCATGATGTGTGCCTACAACCAGGTCAACGGCACCGCCATGTCCGACCACCGGCGGATCCTGTCCGACATCCTGCGGGACGAGTGGGGCTACACCGGGCTGGTCATGACCGACTGGGGGGCGATGAACGACCGGGTCGCCGGGATCGCGGCGGGCTGTGACCTGGAGATGCCCGGACCGGTGGTCGGGGCCCCCGAGCGCCTGGTGTCGGCGGTCGAGTCGGGCGCGCTGGACGAGGAGTCGCTGGACGAGGTGGCCACGCGAGTCACCACCCTGGCCCTGCGGGTGGCACCGAACCGGGATCCCAACGCGTCGTCGGACCTCCACGAGCACCACCTGCTGGCACGACGCGCGGCCGCCGAGGTGGCGGTGCTGCTGCGCAACGACGGCGTCCTGCCGCTGGCCCGCGACGGGGACACCACCGTGGCGCTGCTGGGGGACCTCGCCGTGACGCCCCGGTTCCAGGGGACCGGCAGTTCGCGCATCAACCCCACCCGGGTCGAGGACCTGCGCACCGAGCTCACCGCGTTGCTGGGCGAGGACCGGGTCCTGTTCGCGCGTGGCTACGACGACCCCCGGACGGTCGACGACACCCTGGTCGGCAAGGCCGTCGCGGTGGCCCGTGAGGCCGACGTCGCCGTGGTGGTGGTCGGGCTCCCCGACGTGTACGAGAACGAGGGCAACGACCGTGCCGACCTGGCGCTGCCGCGGTCCCACAACGCCCTGGTCGCGGCCGTGGCCGCCGCCCACGAGCACGTGGTCGTGGTGCTGGTCAACGGGGCGCCGGTCGAGCTGCCGTGGGTCGATGACGTCGAGGCCATCCTGGAGGGCTACCTGGGCGGGCAGGCGGCCGGTGGCGGCCTGGCCGACGTGCTGACCGGCGTGGTCGCGCCGGGCGGGCGACTGGCCGAGACCTTCCCCCGTGGCCTGACCGACGTGTCCTCGGCCAACCGCTTCCCGAGCGGCCCCGCGACCGTGGAGTACCGCGAGGGCGTGTACGTCGGGTACCGCTACCACGAGACCACCGGCGGCCCGGTGCTGTTCCCGTTCGGACACGGGCTGGGCTACGCGCCCGTGTCGTGGGGTGAGCCGCACGTGGACACGACGTCGGTCGACGACACCGACCTGCGCGACGGGGCCACCGTCACCGTGACCGTCCCGGTCACCAACGACGGGGACCGGGCCACCACCGAGGTGGTGCAGGTCTACGTCCACGACCCCGAGGCTGCGGTGCACCGACCGGAGCGCGAACTGGCCGGCTTCGCGAAGGTGGGGTTGGAACCCGGCGAGACGGTCGACGCCCGGGTCGAACTGGACCGGCGGGCGTTCGCGTGGTGGGACGTGGCGTCCAACGACTGGGTGGTGGAGTCGGGCACGGTCGAGGTGGTGGTCGCGGCGTCCAGCCGTGACGTCCGGGCCACCGTGGCCCTGGAGGTGTCGGGAACGACCGTTCCGGACCGACCGACCCCGGCCGTCTACGCCACGCCACCGGCCTGGATGGACGTCGACCGGAGTTCGTTCGAGGCGATCCTGGGTCGGCCGGTGCCCGCCAACGACCGCACCGCCGCGCACATGCAGCGCCCGTTCACCAAGAACACGCCCGTGGGGGCGGTCTCGGCCGTGCCCCAGGGACGGTTGCTGCTGACGGGCCTGGAGCGCGGGCTGCGATCGCAGTTCGGCGACGATCCCGCGGCCGAGCCGATCATCCAGGGCCTGCTCCACGAGGCGCCGATCCGTTCGCTGGTGATGAGTGGCATGACGCTGGACCAGGTCGACGCGCTGCTGGACCTCCTCAACGGGGCCTGGGGTGCGGGTGCCCGCAAGGTCTACGACCAGGTGACGTCGGCCCTGCGCAAGCGGTGACCGGCGGCGGCCGCGGGCCGCAAGCCGGGTCCCGGCCCCGGCGGTTCGACGGCACCGGACCGGGCGGCCGGCATGCAGGGGTCGCCCGGACGGGCCATGCTGGCAGTCCGTGACCCCGACCCGACGGAACCGCCGGTGCCTCCCGATCCCCGTGTCGTCGCCGCCCTGGACGAGGCCGGCGTGGCCCACACCATCATGGACTGTGACCCCGACCTGGCCGACACGGCCGCGTTCTGTGCGGCCTACGGGATCGCCCCGGAGGCGTCGGCGAACGCGATCCTGGTCGCGTCGCGCAAGCCCGAGGGCCATCGCGCCGTGTGCGTGGTGCTGGCCACCCAGCGGCTGGACGTCAACGGCACCGTGCGCACCCGGCTGGGGGTGCGCAAGGTGTCCTTCGCCAGCGCCGAGGACACGGTCGAGCTGACCGGCATGGAGATCGGTGGGGTGACCGTCGCCGGGTTGCCCGACGACCTGCCGGTGTGGGTCGACCCGGCGGTGGCGGCGGTCGGCGACGTCGTGGTCGGGGCCGGCACGCGGTCGGCGAAGGTGCGGCTGGACGGCGCCGACCTGGCGCGACTGGCCAACGTCGAGGTCGTGCCCGACCTCGCCAGGCAGGACCAGGCATGAGCGCGCCCACCTTCGTGTTGTCCGGGCCCGTGCTCGGCACGCCCGACGTGGCCTGGTTGCTGCACTTCTACCGCGACCTGCTCGCGGGCGAGGTGCTGGTCGAGCGTGACGACTGGGGCGTGCTGGCCACCGAGGGCGGACGCCTGTCGTTCCAGCTCGAGCCCGACCACGTGCGACCGATGTGGCCGGCCGGGGCGGGCGACCAGCAGATGCAGGCCCACCTCGACATCCGGGTCGACGACCTGGAGGGCGGCGTGGAGCGAGCGGTGGCGCTGGGTGCCGTGGTCGCCGAGCACCAACCCCAGGACGACGTCCGGGTGCTGCTCGACCCCGCCGGGCACCCGTTCTGCCTGTTCGTCCCGCACCACTGAGCCCGGAACGGGACCCGGCGGATCGGACCGGCGGACGGCGATCGGCCCGACGTGGCGGTCGCGGGAGGCCATAGGGTCGATGCTCGACCGATGCCCACGACGAGGATCGACGACCCATGGACACGCGCACGCTCTACGACGGTGGACCGGAGGTCGGCGAGGTCGGCTTCGGGGCCTGGGCCATCGGTGGCAGTTGGGGCTCGGTGGACGACGACGAGTCGCTGGCGACCCTGCGGGAGGCCATCGACCACGGCACGACGTTCCTGGACACCGCCGACGTCTATGGCGACGGCCACAGCGAACGTCTGATCGCCACGATCCTGGACGAGCGCGACGAGGACCTGGTGGTGGCGACCAAGATGGGGCGCCGGGACGAGGACCTCGACCCGGCGAACTGGACCTACGACCAGTTCGCGGGCTGGCTGGCACGTTCACGCGACCACCTGGGGGTCGACACGATCGACCTCGTCCAACTGCACTGCCTCGGCCGCGAGATCTATGACATGGACCCGGTGTGGCATGCGCTGGACCGCCTGCGCGACGACGGGGTGGTACGGGCCTACGGCGTCAGCGTGGAGACCGTCGACGAGGCCATGGCGGCCCTCGAGCGTCCGGGCATCGACACCGTGCAGATCATCTTCAACCTGTTCCGGACCAAGCCGGCCGACGAGTTCCTGGACGCGGCCAGCGATGCCGGGGTCGGGGTGATCGTGCGCGTGCCGCTGGCGTCCGGGCTGCTGACCGGCAAGTTCGATCGCGACAGCGAGTTCGACGACGACGACCACCGCAACTTCAACCGCGACGGCGAGGCCTTCGACGTCGGCGAGACCTTCGCCGGGGTCGACTTCGACACGGGGTTGGAGGCCGTCGACCGGTTGCGGCCACTGGTGCCCGAAAACGCCACGATGGCGCAGTTCGCGTTGCGATGGATCCTCGACCACGAGGCGGTGTCGGTGGTGATCCCGGGTGCACGTCGCCCCAGCCAGGCTCGCGACAACGCCACCGCGTCCGACCTCGACCCGCTGGGCGACGACGTCCATGCCGAGGCACGGGCGATCTATGACGACCTCGTCCGCGACCAGGTCCACGACCGCTGGTAGGGGGCGGTGGTCGCGGCCGGCCGCTGGCCGGTGGTGTGGGCCCGGGATGCGTCCAGCGGGTCGCGTGATTCGGGCCGCGACGTTCGGACTGCCTACGTGCTGGCGGGCCGGCCCTTGGCCGTGAGGTGGACCACGATCACGTCGGCGGCGACCACGACCTGGATCAGGACCTGGACCCAGTCCGGGCCGAGGGTGTCCTCGCCACCGAGCAGGACGTCGGGCCAGGCCACCGAGGAAGGCCCGGATGGCGCCGAGCAGGATGGTCGTGCCGATGGGTTGGCGGGCCCATCCGGGGGTCGGTTCGCGGGTCTGGGGGACCTCCGATAGTCTTCTTCGGGCCGCAGGCGCCGGCGGGGTTCCAGCCCCGTCCGCGTTCGAACGTCGGCGCCATGGAGGCATCGCCTAGTCAGGTCTATGGCGCGGGATTGCTAATCCCGTTGGGTCGTTTCGGCCCTCGAGGGTTCAAATCCCTCTGCCTCCGCCACGCAACCCATACAGTTTGCACGACACGCGCTGGTAGCTCAGTCCGGATAGAGCACCTGACTACGGATCAGGCGGCCGGGGGTTCGAATCCCTCCCAGCGCGCAACGCCTAATCCGGCCCTAGCGGCCGGATTTCGGCTATCTGAGGGTTTTCGCGTAGGGGCGCCTGACTCTGTGGGTGCACGCCGGGTACACATCCGGCCATGCTTCACGTACGCGAAGTGCCTTTGCGGGCGGGCGCCAGACGTGCACGTGAGGCTCGAAGGCTCCCGACCGTGCAGGCGGCCTGATGCCGGACGAGCCCCACTCGACCTTGAGGGGCCCGGATGCATCCCATGCGCGGAGGCAGCGGTACGACTCCCCACGTCGCGTGGCTGGCCACCGCGATCCTCTTGGTTGCCTTGGTGACTTCAATGTCCGCTCGCCCACGAGCTGAGTCCGCCCAGGTCGGCACGTCACCGACAACAATCTCAAGGGTGTCCCGCCGGCCCCCGCCTCTCCACGAGGCCTTCGTGATCGATGCGCCGGAACTGGACCATCCGATGCGTGAGAGAACCAGGTTCTCCGAAGTGGTTGACCGCGACGCGCCCGTGGAGGTGACGACCTCTTGGAGCCTCGTGTCGGGGTGTTGGAGGCGCGCAGGTATCTGGACTTGTCAGGGGCGTGGCCCGAGCAGGGCGGCGCGTGCTGACAAGAGGTGGCTGGTCATGACTGCCTCAGCCCAGGTGCCGTCCCGGGCCTCGAAGGCGGCGACGAGTTCGAGGTGGTGGGCACTGCTGCGGCGCATGTCCGCGGGCTCGAACGCCTGGTAGGTGCGCATCAGCACCACCGTGTGGATCAACTCTCGAAACGTGCGGGCTGCGGCTCGCGATCGTGAGGCGTCCACGATGAGGCCGTGGAAGGTCGCATTGCGTTCGTAGATCTCGGTCAGGTCGGCGGCGCCTGGTCGTCCGTGGGCAGATTCGACCAGGCTGGCGATGCGTTGGGCGATCTCGCGGAGGTGGTCGATGTCGGCGTCGGAGAGTCGACGGGCGGCTGCCTGGGCGGCCATGCCCTCGACACGGACACGAAGTTCGAACAGGCCCTCCACCGATTCGTCACGCAGGTCCACGACCACCGCTCCTCGGCCGGGACGCAACTCGACGAGCCCTTCGGCTTGGAGGGTCCGCAGGGCTTCGCGTACGGGTGTCCGTGAGACGTCGAAGCGCGACGCCAGGTCGGTTTCGGTGAGGTGCTCGCCGGGTTCCAGTCGTCCCGTCAGGATGGCGTGGCGCACCTGGGTCACTGCGGCCTCAGCAGCAGAGGTCGTTGAGGTCAACTCGGTGTCTCGGTGAAGAACCCTTGACGCTGCAGGCGGTGCCACAGTCGGCGAGCAACGGCGCCGCCCCGTCGGATGACCCGGGATTGATCGTCGACGACGAGTTCACCGTCGAGGACCTGGATGTTTCCGTCCGTCATCACGTGGCGGACCGAGGACCCGTGTGCGTACAGCAGGTTGTTGAGCGGCTCGGGTGGCACCGCGCCCGTCCCGACCAGGAATCCGGTCACGTCGACGGTGACCAGGTCAGCTTTGGCGCCCACCTCGATCCTGCCGAGATCGTCCCGTCCGAGGCCCTCGGCCGGGTGAATCGTGGCTGCTCGTACGGCGTCCCAGATCGTCGGGTTTGCCAACGGCACCGACGAGGTGGCTTGGATGAGGCTGCGGCGTGCCTGCCCGTAGAGCACGGCCAGTTTGATGTTCTCGACGTGGTCGTTGGAGTGGGTGTCGATTCCGATGTTGGTCCGGACGCCGGCTGCGAGCACCTCGGGCCATGGCTGCGTGCCACCACCGGCCCCGCCGGCCGAGGGGCAGTGCGCATACACCGCCCCCTTTTCGGCCAGGATGGGCGGATCCTGTTCGAGATCGATCCCGCTCATGTGCGCACCGAACAGGGGCGCGTCATACATCCCGAAGTCATCGAGCCATTCCACTGGGCGCTTGCCCCACAGACGGCGGACCGTGTCGGTTTCGCGGGTGGACTGGGAGAGGTGCCAGTGCATGCCGTTGCCGAGCTCGCGTGCCGCCTGTGCCAGCGCCTCCATCGTCTCGGGCGTGTGGGTGTCGGTGGCATGCGGAGCCATCATGGGGAGGATGCGGGCGTCATCGACCCCGTTGACCTGCAGCGCGAACTGGCGGTTGTCCTCGATCTCGGCGAGGGTGTCGGGCACGGAGTCGAACAGGGTCTGGTCATCGCTGCGGAACCAGACCGGGAACAGACGATGGATGCCCGGGACCATGCCGCCGGGATACCCGCGCACCCCCCACTTTCTGGCGATCCGGACGTAGCTGCGAGCCTGCTTGAGCGACAGCGACATCTCGACTTGGGTGGTGCAGCCGCTGCGCAGCAGTTCGGCAAGGTTGAACGCGGTGAGGGCGTCCAAGTCGCTGTCGCTGAGTTGATCGGCCAACTCCAGCGGGAGCGCGAACGAGCGGCCACCCTCGATGATCCCACGGGTCGAGCTGCCCCCTGCCACGTGGGTGTGCCCCGAGATGAATCCTGGGAGCAACAGTTGGCCCGGCGCCTCGAGACGATGGTCATTGCCCCGACGTCGACCATCGACGATGGCCTCGATCCGATCGTCACGAACAATCACGGAGTGATCGCGCAACAACGTCAGCCCATCCGACCCATTGGCGAGGACCCATGCCGGTTCGATGATCATCGGGCGTCCCGATGGGCGCCGAACCACATCCTGTCGCGGCGCCGCCTGGGCCGATCCGGGTCGTGTCGCGAGGCCAGTCGTCATCGCCGTGACGGCCGCCGCGGCCCCGATGAAACCGCGTCGTGTCAGCCGTGACCCGCCGCTGGGTGCAAGACAGCCGAGGTCATGGGACTCAAGATCTGCGATGTCGGTCATCTCATGTTTCCTTCGCTATGCCGGGGGGTCGTATACAAAACCTAGTGCGAATGGGGTCTTTCGGCAACAGACTGAGGCTCTGAGACAGAATTGTCGACAATAGGCCCCCGGCGGGAGAGAGTCGTTGGCGGGGACAGCGTCGCGGCGCGACGGGGGCGACTGTCGTTGCCCGATCCACCGACCGTCAGGCAGTCGAGTGGGGCCCCGAGGGCCATCCCTCGTGTGACCCTTCCGGGAGGGCCGGCTCTGCCAAGGAGCGGCGACGCCAGCAGGTCCCGGCGACTCGCTCTGAGGCCGAGTGACCGTGACGGGATCGGCGGATAGCGGTAGGCGCTCATCTGGCGCCCCGAAGCCCATCTGACGCTTTGGAACTCCCAGCCGGTGTCGCCTCGTTGCAGTCTGAGGCGCCCCGACCGTCCCCGCCGGACTCAACCCGGGAGCCGTTGCATGAACCGGGAGTAGTTGGCTCCTTGGTACCCGCGTGCCGCTGAAGCCGAAGCGCTGCCAAACGTGGTCACCGCGGGTCGCGTGGTCCTTCCCCTCTGGGATGCTCGCGTGAGGACCAGGCGCCTACCGTTGCTGGAGTCCGATGGTCTCCGGCGAGCGGCAGGACGTGGGCATGGACCTCAAGGAACGCATGCAGGAGTACCTCGACCGTGAACGGGAGTCCTTGTTCGCCAAGGTCGACGGCCTGTCGGAACGCGACCTGCGCCTGCCCCGCACTCCGACCGGCACCAATCTGCTGGGCATCGTCAAGCACTGCGCGAACGTCGAGTTCGGCTACTTCGGGCCGACATTCGGTCGCATGATCGACGACCCCGCCGGACTGCAGGGCCCCGTAGACTTCGAGACAGATCCGCAGGCCGACTGGTACGCCACTGCCACCGAGACCGCCGACGACATCGTCGCGCTGTATCGACGGGTGATCACCTTCGCCGACCGGACCATCACGGAACTCGGCCTCGATGCCACCGGCCGTGTGCCGTGGTGGGGCCCCGATGCTCCCGAGGTGACCCTTGGCCACATCCTCACCCACGTCCACGCCGACGTCGCTCGTCACGCCGGCCAGGCCGACATCCTGCGCGAGGAAATAGACGGGGCCGCTGGATGGTGGTCGCACGGCGACAACCTCCCCGACGACTACGACTTCCCGGCGTACGTCGACCGCCTCACCGCACTCGCCGAGCAGTTCACCTGATCACTGGCTGTTCCACAGTTCGGCCACCCGGAGGCACGCGTGAACCCGCACATGACGAAACGAACTGCTCGGAGCAGACGATGAGCGAAGACCGCGGCCCCGAATTTGATGGCGTGCGCATCGGACGACCAGCGACCGGGGCACTGATCGACGCCCGCTACCAGGACCTCCAGGACCTCCCCGAGGACCTCGAGACGCTGCTGGAGCTCCACGGAGTAGGTCCCCGTGCGGTGCGACTCCTGACCGAAGAGCGTGATCGCCGATCCCGATGACACGCGGGCCAGCGATGGATTGCCAGCGCAACGGAGCCACGGGCGAACACCCTTCCGAAGCTGCGGAGGCGCTCGGGATGTTCTCCCAGGTCCAGGATCGACGGCATCCTAGGAAGTGTCGGGATCGGTGGCTCTGCGAGTTTCAGGAGGCCGCCGAGAGTGACCGGATCGGCGCCCATTTGCCGTATCCATCGTGGGTATCGGCCAGCTCGGCCCCGTGGGTATCGTCCCGAGGACACGAGGATGGAGGACGTCATCGCGATCACCGACGAACTGCTCGAAGTCGAGAAGGCCGGCTGGGACTCCCTCTGCGAGGGCACCGGCGACGAGTTCTACGGCGACATCATGACCGAGGAAGGTCTGATGGTCTTGGCCAACGGCATGATCATGGACCGATCCACGGTTGCCAAGGCGCTCGCCGAGGCCCCACCGTGGGACGAGTACTCAATCGATGATCCGGAACTGATCACCCTCGGCGACGCGACGCACGCCCTCGTCTACACGGGAACCGCCCGGCGCGACGGCGAGGACGACTTCGTGGGCATCATGACCAGTGTCTACGTCCGGCACCATGACACCTGGCAACTCGCGCTGTATCAGCAGACCCCGAAGGCCTGAACCTCGACGGGGGGCAGCGGCCGTCTTGACGGGCTCGAACGAGTACTGGCGTCGTGCCCACGCACCGGGGCCCGACTCGAGCGTGTCGAGAGCGGGCGACTCTCCGAGGTCCACCACCCGGCCTGCGAGGCGAAGCACGCGGGACCTGGATGGCCATCAAATTCTGTCCGTCCGGCCCGGCGATGGTTCCGTGGTCAGCCGAAAACGTGGGATGCGTCGTAGGATCCCGGCATGGCAGGCGTGTAGTGGCGAGATCCCGCAGTTGCGGGCGGACCGGCTTGGACGCGGGCCCGTAGCCACGGCTGCCGTGCGCTTCGATAGGGGGGTGGCCGACTGCTCTCAGCGAGTTCTAGACGATGCGACGTGCGACCCGGAGGGCGAGGTCGAGGCCGAATCGGCAGGCCAGGGCGCGTCGCGCCAAGAGTTCGTCGCGGCCTGCCTGGTCCAGGTCGGGGCGGTGGTCGAGGATGAGCGCCGAGAACACCGATCGGACCGCGAGCGCGATGGCCCAGCCGGCCTCGACCTCCTCCGGGTTGGCGTGCGTTCCTTCCTCGGCGAGTCCGTCCAGGTAGGCGGGCAGGATCGTGGTGGTGATGGAGTGGAATTCGTCTGCTGTTGCCGCGCCTGACTCGAACCTGCCGACGAACAGCTGGCTGAGGTCGCTGCCAAGCGGAGCGGGGCAGACGTAGCTGAGGTCGATGGCGACGATGTCGCCGGAACCGGACTCGCGGAGGTTGTCGGGGGTGGCGTCGCCGTGAGCAAGGGCGTGGGGGAGTTCTTCGTAGGCCTCGACGAGTTCCGGTGTGACCGCGGCCAGCCGTCGCAGATCGACTCGCAGGTCGCCGTACTCGGCGGTCGCCGCCTGCACGGCCGGTTTCTCCCACAGTGCGTCGTCGGCCAGTGCGGGGAGGTCGGCGTTGCTGATCTTGCCGTGAAAGAGCCCCCTCATCGTCCGCCGGCGCACCCCCAGCTGCTCGACGGCACGGTCTTCGGTCCATCGTCCCGCGAGCCGTCCGAGGTGGTGGGCGGTCCGCCGGTAGCGGTCGGCGTCCCACGGTGTCGTGTCTTCGACTTCTTCGAGCCACAGCGAGATCAGCTCGTCGCCCCGGTCGATCGCGTACAGCTGGGGGAGCCGCAGGTCGCCGGGCAGGTCACCGGACAGTGGGCCGGTGTAGATGCGGGGCTCGTCCTCCCAGTGCAGCTCGCGGCGGACCGAGTCGTGGAAGGTCGGCGGAATCTGGTCCCACATCGGCGCGCGCCAGGCAGGACGCAGCGTCTTGACGAACAGGCGCCACGGGGTGCCGTCGACGAGCGTGCCCGACACGTGCGTCAGCGCCGCAGTGGTCATGTTCTCGACTCGATGCGCAGCCGGTCGAGCGTGGACGGTTGCGATCTCGGCGTCGTCGCGACCGGTCAGGCGTTGCACCACTTCGGACAGCCGGCCCGGGTCCAGACCCAACTCCGTGCTCATCGTCGGTGTCTTCATCCGGTACTCCCCTGGCATACCGGCGCGCGTTCGGCCGCCACTAGAAAGTAATATACGTTTACGACTTCTGTCAACCATGTTTACTAAACTGATGTGACCTTCCCCATCGCGAGGTACCTCGTGGCACCACGGACTGACGTCTCGATCCACGTGCTGGATGCCATCGAGTGGTTCATGCGTCGCCTCGACCACGAGCACCGCACTCGCATCGGGGACAGCCTTCCGATCGTTCGTGGATCCCAGGGGCGCATCCTCCACCTGTTGCCCGAGGAGGGCGCACGCCCAACGGACCTGGCTGCTGGCGGCTGGATCACCAAGCAGGCCGTCGGCCAGCGGGTACGGGAGATGGAGGAACTCGGACTCGTGGAGACCGAGCCGGACCCCGACGATGGCCGGGCCATCATCGTGCGTCGAACCACCGCTGGCGACCGCGTCGCCGAAGCCATCCTCCACGACATCGACGAGATGGAACGAGCGTGGGCACGGGAGGTCGGCGAGGAGCGCTACGCCGTCTTCCGAGCGGTCCTGGACGAGCTCGGCGCCGATCACGCTCCTGCCCTCCTCGACAGACCGGCCACCACACAACCCGGTCAAGATGACGACTGATCAGCCCCCCGGAGACGAGGTCGGGCCCCCGGCATCGCGCCCCCTCCCATGCCCCGCGCATCAGCACCGTCTCGCCCCAGAGGACACCGTCAGACCCCTCAGACCCCGCATGGTTTGCCCAACAGGAAGGGCTCGGCAACGGCCAACTGAGGCACAGGACAACTACGGGCTCCGAACAGACTTCTCGCGCGACGTCTCACCAGGTAGGTCGCTTGCGGGCCCAACCCGAAGACAGTCTGGCCTGTCCTACAACATTCCGCCCACGGTGATCAGTCTGGCGGTCACCTCCGCCGCGATCTGCACGCCGACATCCTTGGCAACGCCTCCGAGGGCGCTACCTGCACGCCGGAGTTTGCCGGGTCTTCCCCACTAGGCCGCCCCGAGAGCGTCCGATTGCCCGATCAGGCGGCTCGATCGCCGGACGCGTGGAGTTCCGGCTCGCCCCCGGTGTGGTCCCGCGGAAGCGTCGCGGCGAGTGCACGTTCACAGCCCATCGCCGGGGCCAGCTCGACGGTGACGTCGTTGCCGGACCTAGACGGTCGGCCGCCCGCGCCCCCCGATCGGCCGCCCCGTCCGCCGTACGGTCGGGAGACCAAACCCATGTCCTGAGGCCGGAGCACCGTGAGCGACACTGCGATCACCATCCCCGACCACCCCTGGGCCGCGTCCCCCGACGACGTCGCCGAGGCGCTCGGGACCGACCCCGACCAGGGGCTGGGCGCCGACGACGCCGACCGGCTGCTGCAGGAGCACGGCCGCAACGAGGTGGCCCGTGACGAGGGCGTCTCGACGTGGCAGCTGCTCCTCGCCCAGTTCCTCGACCCGATCGTCTACGTCCTGGGTGCCGCCGGGGCGGCCGCCGCGATCGCGGGTGAGGTCGTCGAGGCCATCGCCGTCGTCATCGCCGTCCTCATCCAGGCCGCGATCGGCTTCGCCACCGAGTTGCGTGCCAAGCAGTCCGTGGACGCGCTCGAGGAGATGGGCCGCACGGAGGCCCAGGTCCTCCGCGGCGGCACGCCGTCGACGATCGATGCGGCCGAGCTCGTGCCCGGCGACGTCGTCGTGCTCGAAGAAGGGGACGTGATCCCGGCCGACGTCCGGCTGATGGAGGTCGCCAACCTGCAGGCCGACGAGGCCCCATTGACCGGCGAGGCCGAGCCCCGTGTCAAGCACGTCGAGCCCGTTGACGACGACACCGCGCTGGCGGAGCGATCGTCGATGGCCTACCGCGGCACGCAGGTCACGGTCGGGTCCGGGCGCGGCGTGGTCGTGGCGACCGGCGGGGACACCGAGTTGGGCGCGGTGGCCGTGCTGGTCGAACAGGCCGGCGACGACGGCAAGCCGCCGATCGAACAGCAGCTCGACCGACTCGGCAAGATCCTGATCATTGCCGTGATCGGTGTCGGCATCGTGGTCGCCGTCGCCGGGTTGGCCGTGGGCCGTTCGCCCGACGAGATCATCCCGATCGCGATCGCGCTGGCGGTGGCGGCCGTGCCGGAGGGCCTGCCGGTGGTGGCCACGCTCGCCCTCGCGCGGGGCGTGCTTCGCATGTCTCGCCGCAACGCCCTGGTCAAGCAGCTCGCGTCGGTGGAGACGCTCGGCTCGGCTGGGGTGGTGTTCTCGGACAAGACCGGCACGCTCACGGAGGGTCGGATGACCGCCCGTCGGATGTTGTTGCCCGATGGCGAGGACGTTGACCTCGACGAGGCTGGCGACGACGTCGGAGCGGGCGTGCGGGCCGCGCTGCTCGTCGGCTCCCTGTGCGGCAACGCCACGATCACCCCGGACGGCGACGACGTCGGCGACCCGATGGAGCTCGCGCTGCAGCGCGCAGCCGAACGCGCCGGGATCGAGGACCGCGCCGACCTGATCAAGGCCGCCCCCGAGCGCTGGGAAGAGGCGTTCGACCGCGACACCCGCATGATGGCGACCGCCCATGACGTCCCCGACGACCCCCAGGGCCTCGGCGGGGGCGCGGGTGACGCCTTCGGTGCGGGGCAGGTGTTGGTGGCGGTCAAGGGCGCCCCGGAGGACATCCTGGAGGCATGCACGACCGAGTTCGGCGGGCAGGAACTCGACGACGACCGCCGACGGGCCTGGCTCGACCGCAACGACGCCCTCGCCGGCGAGGGACTGCGGCTGCTGGGGTTGGCCCGTGCAACCGACGAACGTGACGCGGACACCCCCTACCACGACCTCGAACTGCTCGGCATGGTCGGGCTGCTGGACCCACCCCGACAGGCGACCAAGGACGCGGTCGCCGCGTGCCGCCGCGCCGGCGTGCGCGTCGTGATGGTCACTGGCGACCAGCCCTCGACCGCGGCCGCCATCGCTCGCGAGGTCGGCCTCGTGGACCCGGAGGACGGCGACGTCGAGGTCATCGCCGGCAAGGACGTGCCGCCCAGTGAGGAGTGGGACGACGACACCCGCGAATGGCTCTCCGGCGCCGCGGTCTTCGCCCGCCTCGAACCCGCCCAGAAGCTCGACCTCATCGACCTCGCGCGATCACGGGGGCAGGTGGTGGGCATGACCGGTGACGGCGTCAACGACGCACCCGCCCTGGAGGCCGCTGACATCGGCATCGCGATGGGCGACAAGGGCACCCAGGTCGCCCGTGATGCCGCCGACATCGTCCTGCAGGACGACGCCTTCGAGTCGATCGTCGCGGCCATCCGCGAGGGGCGGACGGTCTTCGAGAACATCCGGCGCTTCGTGGTCTACCTGATGTCGGGCAACCTCGGCGAGATCGCCGCCGTGACGATCACAGCGCTGCTGGGCGCGCCGATCCCGCTGCTGCCGCTGCAAATCCTGTTCATCAACCTGGCGTCGGACGTCTTCCCCGCGGCGGCGCTGGGCGTCGTGGAGGGCGACGACGCCGTCCTCGACCACCCGCCGCGCGAGCCCGGGACGCCGATCCTCGACCGTCGGCGGTGGGTGCTGACCATCGGTTGGTCGGCGTTGGTCGCCGCCACGACCCTCGGGATCTTCGCGTTCGCACTCGGCCCGGCCGGCCTGTCGGAGGAGGCGGCGGTGACGGTGTCGTTCATGGCGTTCGTGATCGCCAGGCTCGTCCACGTGTTCAACATGCGTGCGTCCGACGAGCCGGTCTTCACGCACCGGATCGCGCGGTCACGGGCCGTCTGGGTGGCGCTCGCGGTGTCCTTCGGGCTGCTGCTGCTCGGCTTGTACGTGCCCTTCCTGGCCGGCCCGCTCGGTGTGGTCACTCCCGACGCGCAGATCTGGACGCTCGCACTCGTCGGTGGCCTCGGGGTCCTGGTCGTTGGCCAGCTCGCCCTCCAGCTGGCCCACTGGTTCGGACCCGAACCAGTGGACGCCTGACCACCCGGCCGGCATGCCCAACTGCTTCCCGTTGCCAGTTGGCACGACGACAGCGCCACTACGTACCCCCCCGCCAGCGGCTCGACGGGCAAGGGGTCAGCGCGTCGGCTCGTGGGTCATGCCGGCAGGATCGGAGGTGGGAACGCCAGGACGAATGGGGCGGATCTGGCTCTCTCGCCGACGCCGTCAGTGGGACTCGCGGGAGACGGCGGATCCGCTCGAGCCGACGAGGAAGTCCAGGTCGACGCCGCGGTCGGCCTGCAGCACGTGGTCGACGTACAGGCGTTCCCAGCCTCGGGTGGGGGAGGCGTAGGCCGCGGCGGCCTCCGGACTGTGTGGCCGCGCGGCCAGCTCCGCGTCGTCGACCTCGACGTCGATCCTCCTGGCGTCGACGTCGAGCGCGATCATGTCGCCGGTCCGCACCCGGGCCAGCGGGCCGTCTGCGGCCGACTCCGGTGCGACGTGGAGCACCACGGTCCCGTAGGCGGTCCCGCTCATGCGACCGTCGCAGACCCGCACGATGTCGCGCACCCCCTGCTCGAGCAGCTTGCGGGGCAACGGCAGGTTCGCGACCTCCGGCATGCCGGGGTAGGCACGCGGCCCACACCCACGCAACACCAGGACCGAGTCAGCGTCGACGTCCAGGTCGGGGTCGTCGATCCGCGCGTGGAGGTCCTCCACCGAGTCGAACACGACCGCCTGGCCACGGTGGCGCAGCAGGTGGGGGGAGGCCGCCGCCGGCTTGATGACGGCGCCGGCCGGGGCGAGGTTGCCTCGCAGCACCGCGATCCCGCCGTTTTCCATCAGCGGTGAATCCCGGCGACGGATCACCTGGTCGTCGTGGACCACCGCCGTCTCCAGGCCCTCGACCAGCGGACGACCGGTCACGGTGATCGCCTCGGGGTCCAGCAGGTCCCGCACCTCGGCCAGCACGGCCCGGAACCCGCCGGCCCGGTGCAGGTCGTCCATCAGGAACCGACCGGCGGGCAGCAGGTCCACCAGCACCGGCACGTCGGCGCCGATGCGGTCGAAGTCGTCCAGGCCGAGGTCGATCCCGAGCCGTCCGGCGATGGCCAACAGGTGCACGACCGCGTTGGTCGAGCCGCCGATCGCCGCGAGCGCCACGATGGCGTTGTGGAAGCTGGCCGCGGTCACCACCGTGCTCGGGCGCCGGTCGCTGGCCACCATCTCCACGGCCAGGCGCCCGGTCGCGTGCGCGGCCTCCAGCAGCCGGCTGTCCGGTGCCGGCAGGCCGGCCACGCCGGGCACGACCGTCCCCAACGCCTCCGCGACGAGCGCCATGGTCGAGGCCGTGCCCATCGTGTTGCAGTGGCCACGACTGCGGATCATCGACGACTCGGAGCGGACGAACGCCTCGCGCGACAGCGTCCCGGCGCGGACCTCCTCCGACAGCCGCCACACGTCCGTGCCACACCCCAGCGGCCGTCCCCGGAACGTCCCGGTCAGCATTGGCCCACCCGGGACCACCACCGCCGGCAGGTCGACCGACGCCGCGGCCATCAACAACGACGGGATGGTCTTGTCGCATCCGCCGAGCAGCACGACGCCGTCGATCGGGTTCGCGCGGAACATCTCCTCGGCCGCCATCGCCGCCATGTTGCGCCACAGCATCGAGGTCGGACGCACCAGCGTCTCGCCCAGCGACACCACCGGCAGGTCGAGCGGGATCCCCCCCGCCTCGTACACGCCCCGCTGCACGGCGCGGGACACCTCGTCGAGGTGGCTGTTGCACGGGGTCAGGTCCGACGCCGTGTTGGCGATCGCGACCTGGGGCCGCCCGTCGAAGGCGTCGGCAGGCAGGCCACGTCGCATCCAGGCACGGTGGATGTAGTCGTTGCGATCGTCCCCGCTGCGGTACCACGCGTCACTGCGGAGGCGCCGCCCGGCACCCTCCACGACGGCCTCACCGACGTCTGGGTCCGAGCTGGGGGAGTTGACGTCCACGGAGACCGCCTGACCGGCGAGACAGGGTGTGGCACCGTAGCGTCGAGGCAGCCGTCGGCGCCGGTGTCGGCGATCGCCTGCCGCCGGCCGGCACGGGGCGGCCCGCACCGACCCCCGGAGGGCCCAGCGTGGAACCACTGCACGTCGACGACGGACCCCCGAGCGTGGGTGGGGACGGGTGAGCACCGACGCGACGAGCCCGACCATGTCGGCCGTGGTGCTCCACGGACCCGGGTCCTGCACGGTCGAGCAGGTCGCCGTTCCGCACGCCGACGCGGGCTGGGTCGTCGTGGAGGTCGAGCGCGTCGGCGTGTGCGGCACCGACCTCGAGTTCCACAGCGGCGAGATGGCCTACCTCCACACGCGCCACGCCAGCTTCCCGATGCGGCTCGGCCACGAGTGGTGCGGGGTCGTCACCGAGGTCGGTGCCGACGTCGACCGGGGGCTGCTCGGGCGACGGGTGACCGGCGACACCATGATCGGGTGTGGCCACTGCCGCCGCTGCCGGCGAAGCACCCAGCACGTCTGCGACGCCCGACGCGAGGTCGGCATCCGGGGTGGCCTGGCCGGGGCGCTGGCCGACCGCCTCACCGTCCCCGCCCGGTCGCTGCACCCGTTGCCCGACGACATGGACCCCACGGTCGGCGCGCTGGTCGAGCCCGGCGGCAACGCCGTGCGTGCCGCCCGCGCCGCCCGGGTCGGCGACGGTGACCGTGCGCTGGTGGTCGGACCCGGCACGATCGGGCTGCTCACGGCGATGTTCCTGCGTGCGCACGGTGCCGAGGTGCACCTGGTGGGCGTGACCCCGGCGTCCCTGGCCGTCGCCCGCGAGCTCGGCTTCACCCACACCTGGGCCGAGGACGAGGTGCCGGCGCTGCCGTTCGACGCGGTCATCGACGCCACCAACGCCCGGCACGTCCCGGCGCGCGCGGTCGAGCTGGTCGAGCCGTCCGGCCGGGTCGTGTTCATCGGGCTGGCCGGCACCCCCAGCGAGATCGACACCAGGGACCTGGTGCTCGGCGACGTGACCGCGGTCGGCATCCTGTCGGCCTCCGGCGGCCTCGATGACGCGATCGCCGCCTACGCCGACGGCACCGTGGACCCACGTCCCCTGGTGGCCGCGACCGTCCCCCTGGACGGGGTCGCCGACGTGCTGTCGGGACGACGACCCGCGGGAGCCGGCCCCGGTCCCAAGGTCCACGTCGACCCGCACCTGCCCGGGGCGACGACCACCCCGAATGCCGAAGGAACGCCGCGGTGAAGCAGCGCGGCCGTGGCGGCGGCTTCGCGGCGGGACGAGAAGGCGTCGGCCGAGGCGCAGGGGTGGGAAGTTCGACGTTGATCCGTACGGTGTTGACCAGTTCGTGACGGGCGGGACGCCCCAGGCGAGGAGTGGAATCCATGGCCGGCGACCCACAGTTCGGTGGGCTGCACCACGTTCAGCTCGCGATCCCGGCCGGGGGTGAAGATCGCTGCCGGCGGTTCTGGGGATCGCTTCTCGAGATGGACGAGGTCGACAAGCCGCCGGTCCTGGCAGCCCGCGGCGGGTGCTGGTTCCGCTCCGGTGGCCTCGAGGTGCACCTAGGTGTGGAGGACGACTTCGCCCCTGCCCGCAAGGCACACCCTGGAATCCTGGTCGAGGGCATCGACATCATCGCGGCACGCCTGGAAGCAGGTGACGTGGCGGTGAGTTGGGACCCGCACTTCCCCGGGCACCGCCGGTTCTATGCCGACGACCCGTTTGGCAACCGACTCGAGTTCCTCGAACCCGAGTAGCCCGGCTGGCGCCGTTCCGGGCCGGGAGGGAGGTGCGCAGGTCTCATCGATGGGGTCCGGTCGCCCATTGGACCCACATGGCTGAGGAGCGGTTCGTCAGGTTGTCTGGACCAGCGGACACCCAGGCTGGCGCTCTTGCCGAAGCACTTCGGACGGGTGACGAGATCGGCGGATCTCCGATGACTTGCCGCTTCCGCGGAAGCGCTTCGAGGAGTGTCGAGATCGGCTGCAGATTCAACTGGTGATTGCAACACCTCGCTGATCGGCTGATGATCCGCCGGGACGAGGAGGTGCGCGATGCCCTACACGTTGACCGATGATGAGATCCGGGAGTTGTGGGACCGCTACGGGGCCGGGGAGACCGCGGCGTCGCTGGCGCGAAGGTTTCACAAGACGTCGGATCAACGCGGTGGCGGCTGCTGCCCGGCGCAGGGTGCGCCGACGCCGACCTGGACCCGCTGCTCGGCACTCACGGTCGTGACGAGCAGGTCCAGACAGCGGGGCTCGTCGACGCGAAAGCCACCGGGAAACACAAGCCAGCCGTCACCCGCACACCCACGTGTCGTGGTGGCAGACCCGAAGGATTTGCTGTCGCCGCCATGGCCCCAGCCCAGCACGGCCACATCCTCCGGGACGTCGACGGCGACGGACACGCCAACACCAGCACGCACGAGCAGGCCGATCTTGGACCAGAAGGGAGGAATCCCGGCCTGGTCATCGAGGACCGCCCCGAGTGCCTGCCCAGACTCCGCAGCGACGGGCAGTGCGACAGCACCGAGGACAGCCGTGTACCCCTCCGGCAGGTCGTCTCGCTGGTCGATCGAGTCGCCACACGGAAGCGTGCGTGCGCCATCTGGTGCGTCCTGTGTTGCCGCCGTCGGAGTGGGCAGAGTTGGGCTGGCGGCACCATCCGTGCAGGCTCCCAGCGTTCCGACCACGAGGGCCACGAGGACGAACCGCGCGCCCGCCATCGCGCCCTCCTGGTCCGCCGGTGGTTCTCACGGCCGACCGTAGGTGGCCCATGCCTCCGGCGGGGCGTGGGAGGGCCCCAGCAGCGGTGGATCTCCGGGGTCTCGACACGCGCGGTGCCCGGGGGCCCGGAGGGGTTGGTGCCCCTCCAGTAGGGGCGTCAGGTCCGGCACCCGTCCAGCACGGTGTCCACCATCTCGTCGGCGGCTCGGTCGTCCAGGGGCGCGTGGTCGAGCAGCAACCGGTACCACGACGCGCCCTGCAGGAGGTCCACGACGACGCCCGGGTCGACGTCGTCACGCAGCTGTCCGCGATCGATGCCACGGCGCACGGCGTCGCGCATCGGTTCCATCCAGTGCTCGTGCAGGCGCCGGTACCGGGCGTGGAAGTCCGGGTCGCGCTGGGCTTCGGCCATCAGCGTGCGGTTGGCCAGCGCGGTGCCCGCCTCACGGTCGGTGTGGAGGGCGAACACGGGTCGCAGGATCGCCACCAGGTCGGTGCGCACGTCCCCACTGTCGGGTGGCCGGATCCGCTCCTCGCCGGCCCCCTGGAAGGCCTCCAGGACCAGTGCCGCCCGCGAGCCGTCCCACCAGCGGTAGATCGTCTGCTTGCCGACGCCGGCGCGACGTGCCACCCCCTCGATCGTCAACGCCTGGTACCCCCCCTCCTCGAGCAGGGCGATCGTCGCGTCCAGGATCGCGCGGTGGCTGGTCGGGCTGCGGCGCTGCGGGTCCGGCCCGTCCGGTCGGGTCTGGTCGTCGTCGGGACGGGCGTGGACGGCGTTCGAGGTCGGGGCGTCGGTGTTGCGTGGCACGCCTCACTCCCGTCGCGGTGTGGCATCACCCTACCCCCTTGACGAGACGCAACGTCTCGTGTAGCGTCTGGTCGCATCCCGACGAGACGCCCCGTCTCGTCACCAGCTCGAAGGTCGATGCATGGAACCCACGACACCCCTCGCCGTGATCACGGGATCCGCCGGGGGCATCGGCGCCGAGGTGGCCCGCCAGCTCGGACGGGCGGGCCACGCCGTGGTGGTGACGTCGCGGGACGCCGGACGCGCCGAGGACCACGCCGAGCACCTCCGTAGCGGAGGGCATCCAGGCCGAGGCGCTGGCGCTCGACGTCACCGATCCGGCCAGTGTCGACGACCTCGCCAGCGCCGTCGGCGATCGCCGCGTGGACGTGCTGGTCAACAACGCGGCCGCGTTCGCCGACTGGCAGGAGACGCCGAGCCAGGCCGACCTCGACACCACCCGGGACGTGATCGACGCCAACGTGCTGGGTCCGTGGCGGGTGGTCCAGGCCCTGCTGCCGGCCCTGCGCCGAGCGGACCAGCCGATCGTGGTCAACGTCGGCAGCGGGTCGGGATCCCATGGCGATCCGCAGTTCGGCCTCGCCGCGTCGCCCGCAGCGGTGTCCTATGCCGTGTCCAAGGCGGCGCTGCATGCCCTGAGTGCGAAGCTCGCGGTGGAACTGTCCGACGAGGGCATCCGCGTGGTCGTCGCCGAGCCGGGACTCACCGCGACGGCGCCCGGGATGGAGGACATGGGTGCCCGCCCCGTCCCGGATGGCGCCCGCAGTGTCACGATGGTGGCACTGGGCGAGGTGGACGCCCCCACGGGCTCCTTCCTGCGAGACGGCGAGCCCCTGCCCTGGTGACGCGCCACGGGGGACACGTGCCCACGGTCAGTCCAGGCCAGGGCGTGTGCCGGGGAGGAGCTGGACGACCTCGACGTCGCTGCCCTCGGTCGTGACACACAGGGTTCCGTCGTCGTCGACCTCCAGGTGGAGCCGGCCCCCGCCGATCGTGATCCCGCGCAGCTGCAGGCCGGCGAGTCGGGGGTCGACGCGAGGCGGGACCGTGAGGCGATGGTTGGGAAGGTCGGCCCGGAGGCCCAGCACGGCGACGAGTGCCCCGATCGGCGCGGCGGCGGCCCAGGCCTGTGGACTGCAGGCGGCGGGATAGGCGAGCGGCCGGGGCGACTCGCGGGTGACGCCGAACAGCTCCGGCAGGCGGTGGTCGAAGGCCGGCCCGACGGCGACGAGCCCGAGCGCGAGGTCCGTGGCCTCGTTCAGGAAGCCCTCGCGTGCCAGTCCCGTCGCCACGATGGCGGTGTCGTGTGGCCAGACGGTTCCGCCGTGATAGCTGAGTGGGGCAAATCGCGGCGAGTCGGTGGTCAACGTTCGCAGTCCGTACGGGCAGGTGAGGCTGGGGGCAACCATCGTGGCGGCGACGTCGGCAGCCTCGGCAGCGGTGAGCAGGCCGGTCCCGAGGGCGTGGCCGCCGTTGGAGGTCACGGAATCGACCGGGCGGTCGTCGCCATCCAGGGCGACCGCGAGGTAGGTGTCGTGGCCGTCGACCTGCCAGTAGGAGGCCCGGACTCGGCGGGCCAGATCGCGGGCCCAGTGCCGAAGCTCCTCGCCGCCGACCTGGCCAAGTGCGTCGAGCAGGTCGGCTGCCCCCATGGCCGCCTCGTGTGCGTAGGCCTGGCACTCGATGAGTGCAACGGGTGGCGTGGCCAGACGACCATCGGCGAACTGGATGGAGTCCTCGGAGTCCTTCCACCCCTGGTTGCTCAGCCCCGTCCCGGATTCGTCGACGTAGCGCAGCAATCCGTCGCCGGCGGCCGCGGCGTGCTGCAACCACTCCAGGGCGGCGCGCAGGGGTGGCAGGAGCGAGTGGACGGTGTCGAGGTCGGCGCCCCATCGCCACGCGTCGACGAGCAGGACGATCCACAGCGGCGTGGCGTCGACGGTGCCGAAGTACTGCGCCGGCAGGACGTGTCCATTGCCCAGGTCATGGGTGTCCCGGCGGACCTCATGCAGGATCTTGCCAGGCTGTTCCTCGGTGGACCGATCGGTTCGGGTGCCCTGCCGGCGGGCCAGGGTTCGCAGGGTGCTCAGGGCCAGGTCCGTCCCGAGGGGCAGCATCATCCGGGCGGTCCACAGGCTGTCACGTCCGAACAGCGTCAGGAACCAGGGGGCCCCCGCCGCGACGAAGACGTCGTCGCCGTCGGCCAGCAGCATGGACTGGAGGTCGTCCAGCCCACGGTCGACCACGGCGGCGAGGTCCGGGTCGCGTGCGGCGACGTGTGGCCGTCGCCATGGCGGGTCGACGTCGCCGGGGGAGGAGAAGGGCCCCGCGTCCTCGACGCGGTCGTCCACGACGACGTCGAGGGTCCAGGTGGCACCCGGCTCGAGTCGGACGTCCCAGTGCATCGCCGCCGGGGAGGTGTCGGTGTCGGTGGCGTTTGGTGGGGGCGTGCAGGCCACCTCCACGGCGTCGCCGATCAGTCCCACTCCGGTGGGCGTCGTGTCCCAGGCCACCTGTTCACCCGAGTTGCCGACCTTGATGGCCTGCAGGTTGGCCAGGTCCGTGGCGACCGCCAGGCCCACCGTCGTGACGACGACGTGCTGTGCATGCGAGACCAGCCGACAGCGTTCGACCAGCCCCCGATCGGTGAGCGTGCGGGTTCGTTCCAGGTACACCGTCGGGTCGGGGATGGCATCCCCGATGGTGCGACACACGCTCCACCAGGTCTGCTCCGGACCGCGACCGCGGCGCGTCTCGACCGATTCCGGGTCCACCCCGTCGACGGTGACGACCAGGCACGACAGCAGGCGTCGGTCGTCCCGCAGCAGTCCCTGCACCCCCTCGGGTCGCACCTGGCCATCGGCGTCCGACACGGCCACGACCGGTGCCCGGACCAGGACGGCCAACCGATGCAGCGCGGGTTGGAGGCTGCGGTTTGCGGTGTCCACAACGGTGCCCCTGAACATTGACCCTTGACAACGCGGTCGCGACGCCTAGAGTAGCGACTGTTTAACGTTAAATATGAACGTTAAACACCACGATGACCCTAGGCGGGATGACCGTCCGTGGCAAGGGGAACGACACATGACCTCCGATCGCCAGGCCAAGTTGCCGACCCTCCACGACGTGGCGGCGGTGGCCGGGGTGTCACACCAGACGGTGTCCAACGTGATCAATGCCCCCGAGCGCGTGGCCGCCACGACGACCGGACGGGTCCGCGATGCGATCGAGGCCACCGGCTACGTGCCCAACCGGTCGGCACGCTCGCTCCGGACCCGGACCTCGGGCCTGCTCGCCCTGAGGATGGAGTCACCGGAGTCCGGCAACGTCGGTCCGTTCCGGGATCGTTTCCTGGGTGCCCTGACGCGCGCGGCCGGTGCACGTCAGCACAACGTGTTGCTGTTCTCGCGTGACGAGGGCGATGACGAGGTGGATGGCTACGAAGACCTGCTGCGAAGCACCGCCATCGATGCATTCGTGTTGCTGGACAGCCGATCGGGAGATCCCCGCCTCGCGGTGTTGGAACGCCTGGGCGCGAACTACGTCGCCTTCGGACGTCCGTGGGGTGACGACTCCGCGACCCACCCGTGGGTGGACGTCGACGGGGCCACCGGGACCCGGATGGCGACCAGGCACCTGATCGATCAGGGCTGGTCGGACATCGCCTTCCTGGGATGGCCGGCCGACTCCGACAGTGGCAGGGACCGGCTCGACGGCTGGCGGACCGGACTGGCCGAGGCCGGCCAGTCCGCCGCCGACGACCGGGTCGCCCGCAGCGTCGACACCTTCGATGCCGCCGAACAGGCCGCCGGGACGCTGATCGACGCGGGCGTGGGGGCGATCGTGTGTGCCAGCGACACGCTCGCCGGCGGCGCCTACCGGGCCGCGTTCCGGCGTGGCCTCCGCGTGGGGGTCGACCTCGCCGTCACGGGCTTCGACGACTCGCCGCTGGCGTCGCTGCTCGCACCCGGCCTGACGAGTGTCCACCAGCCCCTCGAACAGGTCGCGGAGTTCGTCGTCGACGCGTTGGCCAAGATCCTCGACGGCCGTCCCCCGCCCGCCTCCACGACGCTCGCCCCACGTCTCGTGACCCGCGCCAGCACCACCTCCCGACCGAACCCGCAGCAAGGATGAACCATGGAAACCCGACACCTCCGGACCGGCGTCGTCTCGATCGGCCTGGTCACCGCACTGACCCTGACCGCATGTGGAGGCGACAGCTCCGACGATGACGCGAGCGAGGCCGCGTCGGGCGACGCGTCGCCCGCGGCCGCGGCGGCCACCGGCGGCGGTGGGGACCTCCAGATGATGATCGCGTCGTCGGGGGACGCCGAGACCGCTGCCGTGCAGGATGCCGTGGACGGCTGGTCCGCGGACAGTGGGACCGACGTGGAGGTGATCGTCGCACAGGACATCAACCAGCAACTCGGCCAGGCCCTGGCCGGCGGTGATCCGCCCGACCTGTTCTACGTCGACGCGGCACGGTTCGGTGACTATGCCGCGAACGGGGCGCTGTACCCCTACGTGTCCGAACTGTCCGGAGCCGACGACTTCTATCCGTCACTCACGGACACGTTCAGCTACGAGGGCGAGGCGGTGTGCGCCCCGAAGGACTTCTCCACGCTGGCCCTGGTCATCGACACCGAGCTGTGGGACGCGGCAGGGCTCACCGATGACGACATCCCCACGACGTGGGACGAACTGGCGTCGGTGGCCGAGACCCTGACCACCGACGGGCAGGCCGGGCTGGGCGTGGGTGCCACCCGCGATCGCCTGGGGGCCTTCATGGTCCAGAACGGCGGGTGGTTCCTCAACGACGACGGCACCGAGGCGACCGTGGACACCCCCGAGAACGCCGAAGCACTCGACTACGTCGCCGGACTGCTGGAGAGCCAGGCCATGCAGTACCCGGAGCAGCTCGACGCCGGGTGGGGCGGGGAGGCCTTCGGGATCCAGCGCGCGGCCATGACCATCGAGGGCAACTGGATCAAGGGCGCGATGAGCAACGACTACCCCGACATCGACTACACGGTGGTCGAGTTGCCCGAGGGCCCGGCCGGCAAGGGCACGTTGCTGTTCACCCAGTGCTGGGGCATCGCCGACGCCGGTGACAACCAGGCCGCAGCGGTCGACCTGGTCGACCACCTCACCGCCGTCGACACCCAGATGGCCTTCGCCGAGGCCTTCGGGGTGATGCCGTCGCGCATGGAGGCCGAGGACGCCTACGTCGAGGCCTACCCCGAGGACGCGCCGTTCATCGCGGGAGCCGAGTACGGCCAGGGCCCGGTCTCGGCGCCGGGCTTCGACCAGGTCCTCGCCGACTTCGACGCGCAGTTGCAGCAGCTGTCCACCGCCGATCCGCAACAGCTGCTGCAGGGTGTCCAGACCAACGCCGAAGCCGCGCTGACCAACTGACCCCCGCTCCGGGGTGGGCTGCGTGCTCCGGTCCACCCCGGACCTTCCCCCGACCGCCAGAGCCGCCGGGAGCCACGACCATGACCGCACCGGACACCCAGCCCGCCCCCACCCACGAACCGAGCGTGACCCCGTCCAACCAGATCCGGGAACGCCAACGAGAGGAGACCCGCTCGGGTTGGCTGTTCATCAGTCCGTTCTACGTCCTGTTGGCGCTGTTCGTGGCGTTGCCCATCCTCATGGCGATCTGGGTCAGCTTCCTCGACTGGAACGGCCAGGGGGGTCCGTTCGGCGCCAACGCCACCTTCGTCGGCCTCGACAACTACCGCACGCTCCTGGTCGAACCTGGCCTGGTGCGCGGCGACTTCATGATCTCGCTGCGAAACAACCTGTGGTACGTGCTGGTGGTCGTCCCGCTCCAGACCGTCCTGGCGTTGACCCTGGCGGTGCTCGTCAACCAGCGCTTCCTGAAGGGACGCGGGTTCTTCCGCAGCGCGTTCTACTTCCCCTCGCTGACCAGCTCGATCGCGATCAGCATCGTGTTCCTGTTCCTGTTCCAGAACACGGGGGCCGTCAACGACGTCCTGGCATTCTTCGGCATCGACGGGCCGGCCTGGTTCGCCGACCCCCGTGGCCTCCTGCACGTGATCCTGGCCAACCTGGGGATCGTCGACCCCACCTCACCACCACAGGCGCTGGTGACCAACTCCATCGGCGGGCTGCCGCTGTGGGAGTGGCTCGCCGGACCATCCGTGGCCATGGTGTCGATCATCAGCCTCGTCACCTGGACCACCGCCGGCACGTTCATGCTCATGTTCATCGCGGCCCTCCAGGACCTGCCCGGCGACGTCGAGGAGGCCGCAATGGTGGACGGCGCCACTGCCTGGCAGAAGTTCCGCCACGTCACAATCCCCCACCTCAAGCCCGTGATCTTCCTGGTGCTCACCCTCGGGTTCATCGGCACGTGGCAGGTCTTCGACCAGATCTACGTCATGAGCGGGGGAGGACCGGCCAAGACCACCCTGACCCCCGCCTACCTGTCCTACACGACCGGGTTCCGCCAGTTCGACTACGGCACCGGCGCCGCGATGGCGTTCGTCCTGTTCGTGATCATCATGCTGTTCGTCGGGCTGCAACGACTGGTGTTGCGCGACGACGATGACGACGAGCGCGGGCCGAGCCTGCGACAGCGACTGTTCGGCGGCGACGGAGAGGACGCCACATGAGCGCCACGACGACCCGTTCGGACAGTGCCGACCGCGCCTCGTCGGCCCCCGACCTCCCGTGGCACCGGACCCCGGCCGCCAAGCGAGTTCGTCGCCTTGCCGGCTACGCCGCGCTGCTGCTGTTCTCGCTGCTGTACATCTACCCCTTCCTGATCCAGATCGCGACGTCGTTCAAGACCGATCCCGATGCCGTGGCCCACGGCCTGTCGCTGGTGCCAGATCCCGTCACGACCGAGTCCTGGCAACGTCTCTTCGACGGCTCCGTACCCTTCACCCGCTGGTTCACCAACTCCACGGTCGTCGCCCTGCTGGTCACCTCCGCACGTGTCTTCTTCGACTCGCTCGCCGGCTACTCGTTGGCACGGCTGCGGTTTCGAGGTCGCGGCGCCGTGTTCACCTCGATCATCGCCGTCATGGCCGTCCCCGGCGTCGTCCTGCTCATCCCGAAGTTCCTCGTGCTCCAGTGGTTCGGCATCTTCGACACCTACGTCGGCATGATCGTGCCACTGATGGCCGACGCCGCAGGTGTGTTCATCATGAAGCAGTTCTTCGACTCCATCCCCAAGGAGGTCGAGGAGGCCGCGCGCATCGACGGCGCGGGCATCTTCCGCACGTTCTGGTCGGTCGTGCTCCCGATGTCGATCCCGTCGGTGATCACCGTCACGATCCTGTCCTTCCAGGGATCCTGGAACGAGTTCACGCACTTCCTCGTCTCCACCCAGAGTCCCGAACTCGAGACGCTCACCCTCGGACTCGCCCGCCTCACCTCCGGCCAACTGGGCTCCGGACAACAGTTCCCACTCAAGCTCTCCGCCGCACTCCTGGCCACCGTTCCGGTCGCCATCGTCTTCGTGTTCTTCCAACGCAGGTTCGTGCAGGGAGCCAACGCCGGCAGCGTGAAGGGATAGCGCGAGCGGTCGTGCGACGCGGCGTGTCGACCCGCATCGTGGTGGCCCACCGGCGGTCCGCCCACCGGCGTGTCAGGTCGACGCCAGGGGGCCGAACCAGATCGCCAGGGCGTCTCGGAGTCCGGGATCGGTGGGGTGGCCGACCCAGGCGACGTGGCCGTCGGGCCGGACCAGCACGGCATCGGGTGCGGTGACCTCGTGGAGCACGGGGAGGTCCCACGCGCCGTCGTGGGTGGCTTCCACGACCCGCACTCGGTCGGCCCACGGGGTGATGTCCGCCCTCCCGGTGTCGGTGAAGTCCAGCAGCACCGGCCGTGCCCGGTGGAGCAGGGCGAACACGGTCGTGGGTCCGTCCGGGGTGTCCAGGTCGAGGTCGGGCATCCGGCGCCCCAGGAGTGGATGTCCCTCCCCGAGGTCGTAGTGGACGTCCAGGCCAGAGACCATCGCCGCGATGCGGGTGCGGGGTTCGTCCATGGCCAGCAGGTCCGCCATGGTGTCGCGCAGGGCCTGGTGGCGAGGACCCGGTGACCCCAGGGCGACCTGGCCCATCGTGGTGTGCAGCACCCGGGCACCGACCGGGTGGCGTTCGTCGTGGTAGGTGTCCAGCAGGGAGTCGGGGGAGGTGTGGTGCACGACCTGGCCGAGCTTCCACCCGAGGTTCACGGCGTCCTGCACCCCGGTGTTGAGTCCCTGACCGGACTGTGGGGGGTGCACGTGGGCGGCGTCGCCAGCCAGCAGCACGCGGCCTCGGCGATAGGAGGCGGCCTGGCGCGACAGGTCGGTGAACCGGGACAGCCAGGTGGCGTCGTGCACGCCGAAGTCGGTCCCGTAGACACCGACGAGTGCGTCGCGCAGGTCGTCCATGGTCGGGTCGCCGGTGTGGTCGTGGTCGCGTTCGGTGAGCACGACCCGGATCGTGCCGTCGGCCGTGGGACCAAGGGCATGGGTGCCGAGGTCGTCGTGGTGGAAGCCGAGCTGGGGGTCACGGTCCATCTCGACCTCGGCGATCATCCAACTGGTCGAGGCGTCCAGCCCCACGAAGTCGATCCCGACCGCGCGGCGGACCCGGCTGCGTCCCCCGTCGCAGCCGACCAGCCAGTCGGCGCGCAGCGGCGGACCCGACGACAACTCCACGTCGACCCCGGCGTCGTCCTGGTCGAGCCCCACCACCTCGTGGCCCCGCAGGATCGTGACCCCCAGTTCGGTGACCCAGTCGGCCAGGATCGGCTCGACGTCCTTCTGCCACAGTGCGAGCAGGTGGTTGTGGCGCGTGGGCAGGTCGCTGATGTCGAGGAACATGCCGCCGTAGCCCACCCCCGGGTGCTGCTGGCCCGCGGCGAGGAAGCGTCCGGCGATCCCGCGTTGGTCGAACACCTCGAGTGTCCGAGCATGCAGCCCTCCGGCGCGCGAGCCGTCGAGGTCCTGGGTCGCCCGCCGCTCGACCACGACCACGTCGACGTCGGCCAGCGCCAACTCCCCGGCCAGCACGAGTCCGGTGGGTCCGGCCCCGACCACCACCACGTCATGTGCAGCCATCCGCGTCTCCCCGGGACGTGGCGGCCCGTTTCCGACTGGGGGCCGCCTCCGACGGGCCGGACCCTACGGACCCGGCGAAGCCACGGAAACCCCCTGCGCGGCGGCGCACACGTGATCGGGACGGGTTTTGATCCGAGGGTGACCGGGGCCTAGGATCCCCCATGCACCGACGTCGACGACCGGGCCGACGACGGGATCACCGCGGGGCCTCGGCCGGGTCGACCAGCCGATGGACCGCGAGGTCGTCGTCGAGCGCGACCAGGTCCTGTGCCGTCTCGATGGTCCATCGCTCGTCCAGGTCGGCGGCCACCGAAGCATCCAGGAGGACCTCGCCCGGGCGCGCCAGGCCGTCCAGTGCCGCGGCCCTGCCCGGGGGGTCCCCCCACACCCCGAAGCTGAGCTGGTGCCGACCGATCAGGCCGGTGCCGACCGTGCCGGCGGACATCCCCACCGACGCATCCACGTCCAGGCCGAAGTCCCGACCGGCTTCCCGCACCACCCCCGGCACCTGCGCGGCGAAGGCCATGGCTGCCTCGACGTCGGGGTCGGGTGATCCCAGCCCGGCCAGGAACGATTCCTGTCGCACCGCTGCCCGCACGACCTCCAGCCCCGATCGGGCCGCCAGGTCCTCGAGTGCGCCGGTGATGCGGGTCGTCGCCGCCAGGACGGTGTCCTGGTCGGAACCCGACGGATCCGGGAGCCCCACCAGTGACACCGACACGACGGTGGCCGTCTCCAGCACGTCGGAGAAGTCGTGGTCCCCGTCCCGCACCCGCTCCATCAGTCGCGCTGGCACGACGGCGCTGAGGATGCCCTGGATCCGGGACTCCTCCATGGTCACGGCCTCCCGTTGGTGGCGCAGTTCGCGCGCCACCAGCCCCAGTTGTCGGGCGAGGTCGCCGAACTCGTTGCGGCCGAGGTCGGGGATGGTCACGTCGAGGTTGCCGTTGGCCAGTTCCGACGACACGGCCACCAGCGACGGGATGGGGCGGGTCAGGGCCCGCGAGGCGATGACCGCGGTGAGCAGGATCAGCGGGAGCAGGACCAGCAGCAGGATGGTGACCCAGCGCAGGAACGCCCCGATCGTGGCGGCCGCGTCGGAGGTGGAGTGGCTCACCACGACCACCCAGCCCAGCCCGTCGGCGGACACCGGTGCCGCCGCCAGGCGCACGCGCCGCCCGAGTGGACCGATCGTGGTGTCGAGGTCCTCGTCGCCGCCGAGCGCCGACGAGACCACCGGATCGGTCACGTCCTGCACGCCCACGGGTGAGCCGGCGCCTTCGATCTCGGCGGCCGTGTCCGCGCCTGCGTCGCCCCGGCTGGCGAGGCGGGCGAGGTAGTCGTCGCGGTCGTTGGACCAGGCCCGGGGATCGGTGCGCAGGATCCCGTCCGCGCCCACGATGACGGCGTCGCCGCTGGTCCCGAGCCCGAGCTGGTCCCACTGGCCGTCGGCACTGATCAGGTCGGTGAGTTGGGACACCGGGACGGCCAGCACCAGTGCGGCCACGACCTCGGACCCGGATCGCACGGTGGCGGCCACCAGGACCGTCGGCGCGGCGTCGGGCAGGGGCGAGCGCGTGGTGTCGATGACGACGGCCTCGCCGGCCGGGATGGCCGGCAGACGTTCCAGGGCGGTCGCCAGGCCCGGCTGCGTGGATCCCGGTCCCCTCACGTCGCTGCCGAAGTCGAGGTGCTTGTCGACCGTGTAGACGACGCTGCGGGCGTCGGTGGGGACCACCAGCAGGTCGGACCCGCCCGTGGACGCCAACAGGCCACGCAGGAACGGGTGGTGGCGGGCATGCGCCGCGCTGTAGTCGGATCCGTCGTCGGCAGCGTCCAGCCGGGATCGCTCGTCGGCCGGGAAGGGGTTGGTCGCGAGGTACAGGTACTGGCCGCGGCGTCCCGCCGCGGTCGACGGGGCGAACTCCGACATCAGTTGTCCGGCCGACGGGTACAGCTCCGACACGGCCTCCTGCTCGCCCGGCGTCAGGTCCTGGTCCAGCGACGACCAGGTCCTGGTGAGATCGGCGACCGCTGCCACCACACCCGGGTCGGCGGCCATGGCGGCCACGTCGGCCTGCAACTCCGCCACGCCGTGCTCCACGGCGGCCACTCGCCCGTCGCGTGCACTGGCGAGTTGGGCCCTCGCTGCCGCGCCGAGCATGAACTGGGCCAACCCGAGCAGCACGGCGACCAGCACCAGGACCGAGATCGTGCCCGCGGCCACCAGCACGGTCGTGAGTCGGCGACGGCTGCTGGGGTGCCGGGCCATCACCGCTCCCCGCGATCGTCGTCGCGGCGATCGGCTGCGGGGACCGGCACCGGGTCAGCGTCCGTGGTCGCCCCGACGGGGTCCTCGCCGACCGACGCCGTTGCGGTGACCCGGGTGGTCCGGCGTCGCAGGGCGTGGAGGATCCGGCGTTGGCGCGCGGCCACGACCTGGTCGAGTCCGTCGGCCAGCTGCGGGGTCCGCGAGATGACGGGGCCCGCCACGTCGGCGGTGATCGCCACGACCTCGCAGTCGTCGACGGCAACCACGGCCGGTCGCAGTCCGTCCACGACCGGATGGTCGACGAGGCCGAACAGGTCCCCCTCGACGAGGTCGACGACCGGTTCGTCGCCGCCGGCGTCGTCGTGCAGGACCAGCGCCGCCCGGCCGCGGTGGAGCAGGCACAGGTCGGGGTCGGGGCCCGTGGCCACGATCATCTCGCCCCGGGCGTAGCGACGCGCTCGTGCCGCGTCCGCCAGGGCGTCGACAACGTCGCCGTCGAGGGGGGCGAGCATGGGCGATCGCCGCAGTCGGGCCAGCAGGTCGACGCGGTCGACCCGATCCGCCGTCGCGGCCTGCTCGCCGTCGTGCAGGTACAGGTCCTGCGCCGGGCTCGGCAGGGGCACCTCGTGACGGTGGGAGTGATACCAGACGAGGGACCCGAAGTCGCTGGCGATCGTCGGTGCCCGGGTGTAGTCGTCGATCCACAGGTGCACGACGTAGCCCATGAGCGGGTCGTCGATCTGGACCACCAGCGCCGCTGGCGGTGGGTCGGCACGAACGCCGGGGGTCGCCCGGGCCGCGGCCACCAGCATCTCCTTGGCGTTGGTCGGCGGGTTGCTGAACGCGACCTGGACCGGGATCACGAGGCGGTGGAGCTGCGCGGGCCGGTCGTGGTTGGTGACGTTGGCGCCCGCGAGCGTGCCGTTGGGCACCACCACGAGGTCGCCGTTGCGCGTCTCGATCCGGGTGGTGCGCCAGTTGACGTCGTGGACCCGCCCCTCCAGGTCGTCGAACTCGATCCAGTCGCCGGGCTGGAAGGGCTGGTCGGACAGCAGCAGGAAGCCCGACGCCAACGCGCTCAGCGGGTCCTGGAGGGCGAAGGAGACCACCAGCGAGGTCACCCCGAGTGCCGTCAGGGCCGCGGACAGGTCAATGTTCCAGACCCCCGACAGCAGCAGCCATGCGGTCACCAGCACGACGCCCAGACGGGGCAGCGCCAACAGCAGGCGAGGGATCGGCGCCCGGCCACCACGACGTGGGGCCGTCGCCAGCCGTTCGACCAAGACGCCGACCGTGGTCAGCACGACGGCGCCGACGGCCACGACCAAGCCGGTGCCCAGGGCCACCACGAGGGGGTCGCCGTCGCCCAGGCCGAACACGGCCCGGACCACGAACCAGACCACGAACAGGGGCAGCACCCAGGTCCGCGAGATCGCGACGGCATGACGCAGGAGGGAGTCGCGCTGGCGGAGTCGCTCCTCGACCTCGCCGGCCCCGATGATCACCAGGGGCAGCAGGATGATCATGAGGGCCGACCAGCCCGTCGCCGGATCGCGCAGGACCTCGCTCATGGCACGTGGCTCCCGGTCACGTGCGCGGACAGGTCCAGGATCCCGCCACCCGGACTGGCGCCGTCCGTGAACTCGTCGGGCAGCCGCGACGCGGTCGACGAGTCGACCAGCACCTGGCCGATCGTGCCGGCGCGGGCGAGCTCGCCCGCGCGGTCCACCGGGGTCCCCCAGCCGTCGAAGACCAGCCGGGCACCGCTGGTCAGCCCGACCGTGACCCGCCCCGAGGCCAGCCCGGTGCTGACGCCGACCAGCCCGTGCTCCCGGTCCGACACCGTCACCGAGTCCGGGCCGAACCCGGGGTCAACTCGGGGTCCAGCCCGGGGTTCAGCTCGGGGTTCAGCCCTGGGTTCAGTTCTGGGTTCAGTTCTGGGGCCAGCTCGGCCACGAGGTCGCGGACCTCGAGGGCGAACCGGGCGCAGCGAGGGGCATGGTCGAGCAGGGGTCGGGTCACACCGCACACGGCGTGGTAGCTGTCCCCGCCCAGTCGCAGTCGCTCCAACCCGTGCCGCCGGGCGATCGCCTCGAACTCGTCCACCAGCCGGGCGAGCACGTCGCGGGTCCGCTCCTTGTCCCCGTCGCGGACCAGCCCGCCCAGGCCGTGCAGGACGACCACGGCCACGGTGGCGTTGTCGATCCGGTCGACCACGTCCTGCTCGCCGTCCTCGGCCCGTTGCACCACCGCCGCCGGCAGGAACCGGCGGAGCAGCGCCACGCGCTCGCTGGCGCGGTGGCGGACCTCGCGCTGGCGGTGGTCGAGGCGTTGGAGCATGGCCTCGATGTCGGACGACAACGCCAGGTACTCCCGGGGAGCATCGGGGGCGAGGTCGGGCCCGAGCCCAGAGTCCAGCCCGGGGTCGCGGCCCGGGTCGCGCCCCGAGTCGGGCCCTGGTCCGAGGTCGGGTCCGAGGCCTGGTCCGAGGCCTGGTCCGAGGCCTGGTCCGAGGTTGGGGGAGCGGTCCGGCTCCTCGGCGCCCAGGTCGCCACCGTGACGATTCACCGCGCGGAGCCGGTCCGAGACCGCCCGCAGCGGCTGGGTGAAACGACCGGCCCAGCCGACCCCGACGAAGGTGACGGCCGCCACGAACAGGGCCATGGCGATCAACAGGTTCTGCACGAACGTGCGCAACGGTTGCTCGGCCTCGGCCCGATCCACCTGCGTGACCGCGATCCAGTCGAGTCCCTCCAGGTCCAGGGGTCGGTAGGCCGCGAACACGTCCTGGCCGGTCGGCCCGGTGGCCGCCATGACGTCCGCGTCCCCGGTCGCGGCGGCGAGCACCAGTTGGTCGTCCACGGGCGCGACCGTCGTGGTCGTGCCGAGCACGTTGACGGCCGTGACCTGCTCGGTGGTCAGCACCGTCTCGGCGGCCGCGTCCCAGGCCACCGGGTCCTCCAGGTACGTCCGGTCGTCGCTGCGCATGGTGTCGTCACCGGCCGCCAGGTAGGACTGGCCGGTGGTCCCGAGGTCGGTCCAGTCCTGGCCACCGGTCATGATGTCGGTGAGCGCCGTCCCGTCGTAGGCCCCGGCGACCACGCCCACCCGGCGCCCGTCGGAGAACACCGGGCTCGCGACCACGCCGAGGGGGTGGCCCCCGGCGATCGCGCTGGGCACGAGGTCGCCCACGACGACCCGTCCAGGTCGGGCAGCACCGGCACGCGTCACGGCCGCGGCCAGCACGCTGCCGCTGTGCGGTCCCACCGCGAGGCTGGTTCCCAGCTCGATGCCCTTGTCGACCGAATAGACGATCCGGCCATCGTCGTCCACGAGCCAGAGGTCGTCGAAGCCCGCCTCCGCGGCCACCGTCCGCAACGCCGGGTGGACCGTCGCATGGACCGACGACCACGTCGTCCCGTCGCCGACGTCGTCGACCAGCGCGGGGTCCTCGCCGAGGTCGACGATGCTCCACGCGGTCTGCAGCAGGATGGCGGCGTCGGAGTTCGGGAACAGGCCGGCCGAGTCGGCGGCATCGTCGCGGACCCGGCCCAGTGACGGCACGACGTCGTCCACGTAGTGCTCGACGAGCTCGTCGCGGAGCTCCGGCGGCACGGGTCGGTTGTCGAGTTCGTCGGTGGCGACGGCGAAGTCCAGGATCGCCGCGGACGTCGCCGGGCTGGTCGCCAGTGCCCCGAGCCGTCCCCGCAGCCCGTCCATGTGCCGCACGACGTCGTCGCCGCGTGATGCCGTGATGGTGGCCAGGCGATCCTCCAGCGTGGCCACGCCCAGCGAGGTGGCCCGGACCACGCCGACCAGGGCGGTGGTCGCCAGGCAGGCGATGGCCACGCCCACGATCACCAGCGACACCCGGGTGGAGACCGACAGTCGGCCGGAGAGCCGTCCGGGGACGTCCGCGTCGTTGCGATCAGCCATCGTCGTAGCGTGCCGCCGAGCCCTCCCCGGCGCCCACTCCGGGCGCCGGCACCTCCGCCAGCGTGCGGTGGGCGGACGACTCGTTGCGCACGGCGGACATGAACATCACCACAGCCCCGATGGCCAGGCCGACCAGCACCAGCCCCGTGACCCAGTGGTCGAACGCCTGGCCCGGACTCCACCACCACAGGAGGCCGATGGCCACGACCGTCACGGCCACGACCGCCTCGGTCGAGTCCGACCAGCGTGCCGCCGACCCTCGGATCCGGACCGCCCAGCGGCTCTCGCCGAGCAGCAGCGCGAAGGCCAGGAACAGCAGGCCGTACAGGACCAGGGCCCAGCCGGTCTGGCCCAGCAGCTGGGTGCCGACCCTCCCGGCGGCGCCTGCCGCCGCCTGGTTCTGGACGTTGTCGACCGCCAGGTCGACGGCGGTCCGGACGCCGATGGCTCGGGCAACCACCAGGGTCACGCCGGCCACGACCAATCCCGTCCCGACGTGCTGCAGTGCCTTGCGCCGCTGACCCCGGGACAGGACCACCGCCAGTGCGTAGAGCCCGACGACGACCAGGAACAGGAACCACGACAGGGCCTTGAGCACGCGGACGGCCTGTTGGGCCTGTGCGAGTTGGTCGGACTGGAACAGCACGATCTGGCCGGTCCCCGGTGGGATGCGTGCAAGGGTTGCGCTCGACACCCCCAGGTCCTCGCCGGTCTCCACGACGAGTTCGCCGAGGTCCAGTGTGATGGCCCCGTCGGCGGTCGAGGCGACGGCGGTCGAGTCCCCCTCGAGGACGGCCACCGCCGCGGTGTGGGCGGCACGATTGGCCCGGGCCCAGGCCTGGGCGAACCGGGGGGACGCGACGAGTTCCTCCACGGCTGCCGTGGCCGGCTCGCGCAGCGCGGCGCCCAGTGGGCCCGCCAGACCGGCGAGCGGGCCGGGAAGGGCCTCGGCGAGCTCACCCTCCACGTCGACCTGGGTGAACAGTTCCCCGGTGAGGTAGGTCGCCAGTGCGTCCTGCACGTCCGGCTGGGCCAACAGCTCGCTGCTGGCCGAGACCCACTCGTCGGTGTCCAGCGCCTGCGTGCGGACCCACGTGGTCAGCCCGGCGACGATGGCCAGCACCGTGGCCACGACCACCAACGTCGTCGGAACCCACGACACTTCGGACCGTGACGCGGGCACGTGGTCGTCGTGGTCCGGATCGACGTCCGGGTCGTCCTGGTCACGCATGGTCATCACGGGATCCTCGTGTCGTCGACCGGGTGGCCCCGCGCCGCCGAACTCGACCCCAGGACCCGGCCGCACCCGGCTCATGGGTGCGAGCCTGCCCTGCCGGGCACCCCACGACATCATCCGGTTCGGGCGAGATCCCCCGGGCAGCTCGCGCGTCCCGTTGCCGGCGCGGGCCGGGCTCCCGCGACGGTGACCCGGGCAGGTTGCGGAGCGCGACCCCCATCACGATCGCGGCGACCAGGCCGGTGTTGGTGCGGGAGGCGTTGCAGGCAGCCACTCCGCGTCATCCCGGTCGGACGAACCCCCCGGCCGGCGAGACCCGGGCACGGTCGACCCGGCCGCGTGTGCGCGCAGGATCAGGACGCTTCGGCTTCTTCGAAGGCCAGTTCCAACGCCCCGTCGGAGTCGGTGATGTTGTCGGTCACGACGGTCTCGACGGCATTGGACAGCAACGCCTCGACGTTGGCCCCCTTGGGGTTGACGGCCACGACCACCAGCCCGTACTGGCCGTCCTCGAGGACGTCGTTCATCCTGCGGACCTCATCCTTGGGGATGTTGTTCCAGAAGTGGCCGACCATCCCGCCGACTCCGGCCCACACCGCCGTCGTCGCCGCCAGCGGGCCGAGGAACACGATCCCCAGGGGTGCCGAGATCACGGTCAGGACGCCGCCGAGCAGGCCGGTGCCCCAGGCCGCGTGCTTGGCGCTGGTGTTGTGTCGGTCGATCTTGAGCTTGCCGTCGGCTTCCTTGGTCACCATGGCGATCGCCAGGTGATCGAGTTGGCCCTCCCGCTTGATGCCGCGAAGGGCGTCGTAGTCCTGCTCGGCCGACGCCTCGTCGTTGTACGTCGCAACCGCGACGGTGGTGGGCTTGCTTGACATGGGTTCCTCCGGTGTTGGTGGGACCGAACGATACGACGGGATCTGTCGGCTGGACCTCATCCGAATCAGACGATCTTGATGGCTGGCCGAGCGCGTCCCGACCGGGACCGGCATGGCACGCGCATGGCACGCGCCGGGACAGCGCCGGGACAGCGCAAAGGGATCGTGCGACCACGGTTGGGCGTTGGACCCTTTCGCCCGATGTGGATGACGTAGCCGCCGGGGTGCCTGTCCACACTCGTCGGCGATGATCGGGACGAACCATGGCAGGGACACGGCTCTTCTCCATGTTCGACGGGATCCGGCCGTTGGACCCCGCCCAGATACCACGCGACGCGATCGCGGGCGTGACACTCACGGCGCTCGCGATCCCGGAGGTGATGGGCTATGCCACGATCGCGGGCATGCCGGTGATCACCGGGCTGTACTCGATCGTCCTCCCGGTGATCGTGTTCGCCGTGCTGGGCTCCTCGCGACACCTCGTGGTCGGGGCCGACTCGGCCACTGCCGCGATCCTGGCGGCCGGGATCGCCGGGATGGCCACGACGGGGTCGTCGCAGTACGTCGCGCTGGCCGGTGTCGCCGCCCTGATCGCCGGGGTGTTCCTGGTGATCGCCCGGATCGCCCGACTGGGCTTCATCGCGGACTTCCTGTCGCGGACGGTCTTGATCGGGTTCCTGACCGGGGTCGGGATCCAGGTGGCCGTCGGCCAGGTCCCGGACATGTTCGGCCTCGACAAGCAGGGCTCCGGTCCGGTCGAACAACTGTGGAACGTCGTGTCCGGGCTGTCGGGGGCCAGTTGGGCGACCGTGGCCGTCTCCGCGGTCATCATCCTGGTCATCCGCGGTGGGCGGCTCGTGTCCCGGCGGATCCCTTGGCCGCTGCTCGCGGTGGTCGGCTCGATCGCCGCGAGCGCGGCATGGGACTTCGCCGGCGACGGCATCTCGGTCCTGGGAACGGTGCCCGGCGGGTTGCCGAGCCTGACGTTCCCGACCGTCGCGACGTCCGACATCGGGCCACTGGCTGGCGTGGCGCTGTCGATGTTCGTGGTGATCCTGGCCCAGAGCGCCGCCACCTCGCGGGCCTACGCGGCGAAGTACGACGAGACCGTGGACGAGAACACCGACCTGGTCGGGCTGGGCATGTCCAACGTGGCAGCGGCCGTGACCGGGACCTTCGTGGTCAACGGCAGCCCGACCAAGACCCAGATGGTCGACACGGCGGGGGGTCGCACGCAGGTCGCCAACCTGACGATGGGCGTGCTGGTCGTGGTGGTGCTGTTGTTCCTCACCGAACCTCTGCAGTACATGCCAAACGCGGTGCTGGCCGCCGTGGTGTTCCTGATCGGCCTCGACCTGGTCGACGTGTCGGGCATGAAGCGGATCTTCGCGGTCCGTCGAGACGAGTTCTGGGTCGCGGCGCTGACCGCGGCGGCAGTGGTGTTCGTCGGGGTCCTTCCCGGGATCCTGCTGGCCATCTTCCTGTCCCTGGTCATCCACCTACGGCTGTCCTACCGACCACGCAACGCCCTGCTGGGGCGCGACTCCGACGGCCACGTCGCGTCCATGCCGTTGGAGGACCGGCACGAACTCGTGCCCGGCCTGGTCGTCTACCGCTTCTCCCACAGCCTGTACTACGCCAACGCCAACCAGTTCCAGGAGGAGGTGGTGGCCCTGCTCGACGAGGACACACCGCCGGCGTGGCTGTGCCTGGACGCCAGTGCCGTGGCCGACGTCGACTACACCGCCGGCGAGACGATGCGCCAGGTCCACGACGAACTGGCGGCCAAGGACGTCCGGCTGGTGGTGTGCGACGTGTCCGACGACGTGCACGCCGAGCTGGAACGCCTCGGGGTCGTGGACCTGCTCGGGGCCGACGCGATCAAGGCCGGCGTCGACGAGGTCGTCGCGGACTTCAGGAGGCGGCCGGCGATCGACGTCACGGCGCCGGACCCCGCGGCGTCCGACACGGCCACGACGGCGGGGCCGCAGGGCGACTGACCGAGGCCGGCGACGCCCGTCCCAGACCCCAGGCCACGATCCCCGGCAACGATGCTCCGGCCACGATGCTCCGGGGACTCAGGTCCCGGACGGCGGTCAGGCCAGGCGCCCGTCGTGGACGGCAGCCTGCACGGCCGCATGGTCGCGGTCGTTCTGGTCCGCGTAGTCCTCGGCGAACACCGCCATCGCCTTGTCGAACGCGCTGCCGGTGCCGAGGTAGCCGGCGATCTCGAAGGGGTCACCGGACCGGGCATGGGCCCGCGCCAGCGTCCAGCCGCACAGTCGGGCATACGCCTTCATCCCGGACCGCTTCATCCGGTCGACGTCCGCGGATCCCTTCTCGTCCCAGAGCTGGCGGACGTAGAAGTCACGCTCGACCCCGTCGAGGCCGGTGGCGCGGATCCAGCCGAGCAGGATGTCGCTGGCGGACTGCATCAGGCGCTGGCCCGACACCACGCGTTCGCCGTGGTTGGCGTGGTCGCTGGCCCCCAGGAACTGCTCGAGGACGGACGCCTCGGCCTCCTTGACCTGCAGCAGCAGGGGGTCATCGGTGTCACGGCCCTGCAGCAGCACGACCCATGCCCGGGTCCCGACACTGCCGACCCCGACGACCTTGCGGGCGAGGTGGACGTAGTGGAAGCCCGCCAACAGGTGTCGCCGGTCGTCGGCCACCGAAGCCAGGTATCCCTGCAGGATCGACGCGATCCGTTCGTCGATCGTCCCACCGTCCTGATCGTCCACCAGGTCCTCGACGGGCACGACCAGCGGGGGGTCGGAGATGAACCGCAGCTGGCCGTCGACGACATGGGTCAGCTTCGCGAGCGCTCGGAGGCTGTTCTTGGACCGGGCCTTGGTGAGCACCTTGTCGAAGTTGCGACGCTGCCGCGAACTCGCCTCGTCGCCGTAGCGTTCGAGGATCTCCTGGGCGTCGACGCGGGCGTACCACACGTCCAGGGTCCCACGGTCGGCGAAGTCGGCCATGGCCTCGCGGTAGGCCTCGCACGCGGCGCGGATGATCTTGGCTCGCTTGTGCGTGGCGAAGCCACGTGATCGCCCGGCCACCGCGAAGGAGGCCGCGAGACGCTTGACGTCCCACTCGAACGGGCCCGGGAGGGTCTCGTCGAAGTCGTTGAGGCTGAACACCAGGCGACGGTCGGGCGCGGCGTAGACCCCGAAGTTCGACAGGTGGGCGTCCCCGCACAACTGCACGACCAGATCGGTGCGCGGCAGGGGGGCGAGGTCACTGGCCATCAGGAGGGCGGCGCCGCGGAAGAAGGTGAAGGGGGAGGCCAGCATCCGTTCGTGGCGCAGGGCCAGCAGGTCGGGGACGCGCGTCGACTCCTGACCGGCGATCAGGTCGACGGGGTCGGGCCGATCGGCGGCGGGGCGCCAGTGGCCGAGCTCGGTTCTCGTGACGTGCGTGCGGATGGCCTTGCCGCGTCGGTGGCGTTCCCGTGGGTCCTCGGGCGGTGCCAGGAAGTCCGCGACCACCCCTGTGGTGGTCGTGTCGGGACGCGTCGTGTCGGTGGCTGGCATGGGTGCCCCCTGTCGCCGGGACCTCACCGCGAAGTCGCCGTACGTGATGTCCCTGACCCTAGGTCGGCCGGGGAACAGGGGAATCACCCCGGTTGGATGATTGCCATGCACCGGGGAGGCGTTCATCCTGCGTGGATGATGCCGCGCGGCCGTGCTGGTGCTCGTCTTGCCTGCAACGTCCAGGAGGCCACCATGCCCGACCGCCACGCCCGTTCGAGCCTGCCCATCCCCGACCGCCCCCCGACGGGGCTGACGACCTACGACGCGCGCGATCCCGACACGTCGTATCCACCGATCGAGCCCCTGCGTCCGCCGGTGGGCGCGCCGAACGTGGTGGTCGTGTTGCTCGACGACGTCGGTTTCGGGGCGTCGAGCACGTTCGGGGGGCCGTGCAACACCCCGACGGCGGACCGCCTGGCGTCGGGAGGCCTGCGCTACAACCGGTTCCACACCACGGCACTGTGTGCGCCGACGCGGCAGGCCCTGCTGACGGGGCGCAACCACCACTCGGTCGGGATGGGGTCGATCACCGAGACGGCGACGTCGGCACCCGGCAACAGTTCCCTGCGGCCCAACACGAAGGCGCCGCTGGCCATGACCCTGAAGCTCAACGGGTACTCGACGGCCCAGTTCGGCAAGTGCCACGAGGTCCCGGTCTGGCAGGCGTCGCCGCTGGGGCCGTTCGACGCCTGGCCGTCGGGCGGTGGCGGGTTCGAGTCCTTCTACGGCTTCATCGGTGGCGAGAACAACCAGTACGACCCGGCGTTGTACGACGGCACGACCCCGGTGGAACCGCCGGCGACCCCGGAGGAGGGCTACCACCTGACCGAGGACCTGGCCGACCGGGCGGTCGCCTGGATGCGCCAGCAGAAGGCGTTGATGCCCGACAAGCCGTTCTTCATGTACTTCGCCCCGGGTGCCACGCACGCCCCCCACCACGTCCCCCTCGAGTGGGCCGACAAGTACGCGGGCCAGTTCGACGAGGGCTGGGACGTGTTGCGTGAGCGGACCCTCGCACGTCAGAAGGAGCTGGGGGTCGTCCCCGCCGACACCGAGCTGACCGCGCGGCATGAAGAAATCACGGCGTGGGACGACATGCCGGACGAGCTCAAGCCGGTGCTGGCGCGCCAGATGGAGGTCTACGCCGGCTTCCTGGAGCACACCGACCACCACGTCGGCCGGCTCGTCGACGCGCTGGAGGACCTGGAGATCCTCGACGACACGCTGGTCTACTACATCGTCGGGGACAACGGCGCCTCGGCCGAGGGCACCATGAACGGCGCGTTCAACGAGATGGCCAACTTCAACGGCATGGCCGCCCTCGAGACCCCGGAGTTCATGCGCTCGGTCATGGACGAGTTCGGTTCACCGGAGTCCTACAACCACTACTCGGTCGGGTGGGCCTGGGCCATGAACTCGCCCCTGCAGTGGACCAAGCAGGTGGCGTCGCACTGGGGCGGGACCCGCAACGGCACGATCGTTCACTGGCCGTCCGGGATCGACGACGCCGGTGGCCTGCGTGACCAGTTCACCCACGTGATCGACATCGCCCCCACGATCCTGGAGGCGGCCGGCCTGCCCCAGCCGACCTTCGTCAATGGCGTCCAGCAGGCCCCGATCGAGGGGACCTCGATGCTGTACACGTTCGACGAACCCGACCAGCCCGAACGTCACGACCTGCAGTACTTCGAGATGTTCGGCAACCGGGGGATCTACCACCGGGGCTGGACCGCGGTCACCAAGCACCGCACCCCCTGGGAGATGGTCAGTGGGAACGTCCCGGCGTTCGACGACGACAACTGGGAGTTGTACGCACCGGACGACTACAGCCAGGCGCGGGACCTGGCAGCCGACGACCCGGACCGGCTGGCCAAGCTGCAACGGCTGTGGCTGATCGAGGCCACCAAGTACAACGTGCTGCCCCTGGACGACCGCACCGCCGAACGGCTCAACCCCGAGGTGGCAGGTCGACCCACCCTGGTGCAGGGTGACTCGCAGCAGTTCTTCCCCGGCATGGGGCGCCTGTCCGAGAACAGCGTGGTCAACATCAAGAACCGGTCGTTCTCGATCACCGCCGAGGTCGACGTCCCCGACGGCGGGGCCAACGGGGTGATCATCGCCCAGGGTGGGAAGTTCGGTGGCTGGACGGTGTTCTGCAAGGACGGCCACCTCGCGTTCACCTACAACGTGCTCGGCATCCACACCTACCCGACCATCGCCGACTCACCCGTCCCGGGCGGCAACCACCAGGTCCGCATGGAGTTCGCCTACGACGGCGGCGGCCTCGCCAAGGGCGGCGACGTCACCCTCTACCACGACGGCCAGCAGGTCGGCGCCGGACGGGTCGACCAGACCCACCCGATGGTCTTCTCCGCCGACGAGACCACCGACATCGGCTACGAGTCCGGCACCACCGTCAGCCCCGACTACACCAACGCGACCAGCCGCTTCACCGGCACGCTGCACTGGGTGCAGCTCGACGTCGGCCAGGACGACCACGACCACTACATCGACCCCGACGAACGCCTCCGGATCGCACTGTCGCTCCAGTAGCGGCCCCGTGCGCATGCAGCCCGCCCTGCTCCACCGACCGACCGGACCGGCATGAGCAGCCAGGATGACCCGGCCCAGGGCACGCCCCCAGACCCAGCCCCAGACCCAGCCCCAGGCCAAGACACGGCCCCGGATCCGGGGGCGCTGGTGCGCCGACCCGAGTACGTGGGCCTGCTGGTGATCGGGGCCGTCCTGGGACTCCCGGTGGCAGCCATCGCCTACGGGTTCCTCGCGGCCGTGGCGGCGACGCAGGACTACCTGTTCACCACGTTGCCGGGCCAACTCGGCTTCGCGGCACCACCGTCGTGGTGGTCGATCCCGTGGCTGGCGCTGAGTGGGGTGCTGGTGGCCGGTTGCATCCGGACCCTGCCGGGAACCGCCGGCCACAAGCCGGCCGAAGGCTTCCACGCCGGCGGGCCCGTGGCGCCGGCCGAGCTGCCGGGCATCGCCCTGGCGGCCTTCGCCACGCTCGCCCTGGGTGTGGTGCTGGGCCCGGAGGCGCCCCTGATCGCCATCGGGAGCGGGCTGGGCGTGCTCGGCATGCGCCTGTTGGCACGGGACGCGCCCGCCACCGCCGTGGCCGTGATCGCCGGCGCGGGCAGCTTCGCGGCGATCGCGACCCTGCTGGGATCGCCGTTGGCCGGCGCTTTCCTGTTGATGGAGGCGGCGGGCCTGGGAGCCGGGATGCTGTCCGCCGTGCTGGTGCCGGGACTGCTGGCCGCGGGGATCGGATCGCTGGTCTTCGTCGGCCTCGGCCACTGGAGCGGCGTCGGCACGTTCTCCCTGGCGGTGCCGAGCCTGCCGACGCTCGGCACCCCGTCGCTGTCGCAGTTCGGCTGGGCCATCGCGATCGGACTCCTGGCGGCGGTGGTCGGGGCCGGGATCACCCGTTCGGCACGGTGGCTGCAGCGGCTGGTGGAACCGCGGATGGTCGTGGCCATGCCGCTGGTCGGGATCGGCATCGGCCTGCTCGCCTGGGTGTTCGTCGAGGTGACCGGGCGCGACGTGTCCAACGTGCTGTTCTCGGGTCAGGACCAGCTGGGCCCATTGCTGGAGGCTGCCGACGACTGGACCGTGGGCGCCCTCGTGCTGCTGGCGGTGTGCAAGGGCCTCGCCTACGCCGGCGCCCTGAGCAGTTTCCGGGGTGGGCCGGTGTTTCCCGGCATGTTCATCGGGGCCGTCCTGGGCATCGCCCTGTCGCACCTGCCGGGCCTGCCGATGGTGGCCGGTGCCGGCATGGGCATCGGCGCGATGACGGCGGCGATGCTCGGACTCCCGCTGGTGTCGGTGCTGCTCGTGACGCTGTTCCTGCAGCCCGACGGCCTGCAGCTGACCCCGGTCGTGATCGTTGCCGTCGTCGTGTCCTGGGTGGTCTCGAGCCGGCTGCAGGCCCCACCCTCGTCGCGTGACCAGCCCGCCGAGGTTCCCGGCGGCCACTGACGCGACCGCTCCGTGGGCGCCACGGGTTTCCGCTGCCGGCCTGATCCCCTAGGGTCCACGGTGGGCGGCGAGCGGGGCGCCCCCGAGGTGGCGCCGATTTGGAACAGGGGCTGGTCGTGGACGACACGCGGACAGGTGTGGGGTCGATCGCGCCCGGACGGGACCCGGGCCGTCGCGGAGCCCCGCCCGTGGCCACGCTGGCGCGGCCACCATCGACCCGTCCGGGAGTGGTCGAGCGGACCGCGATCCTGGACCGGATCGCGCAGGAGCACGACGGTGCCGTCCTCGCCGTCGTGGCACCCGCCGGCTATGGCAAGACGACCCTGTTGCGCCAGTGGAGCGATGGCCGCGTCGCCGCGACGACGTGGCTGGGCATCGAGGCGGAGGACGACGACCCGACGGTGCTGGTCGGCCGTCTCGCCATGGCGCTTCGCGAGGTGCTGCCGGTCGACCCGGACGTGTTCGCCGAGCTCGCGGTGGAGTCCCCGTCCATCCGCTCCATCAGTCGTGCGCTGGCCAACCTGCTCGCGTCGGCCCAGGAGCGGGTGTCGGTGGTGGTCGACGACGTCCACCTCCTGACGAACCCGGCCTGCCACGACGTGGTGAGCCTGCTCGTGGCCCAGGCCTCGCCCGACGTGGCCGTTGCCCTGGGCAGCCGGGAGGCGCTTCCGGTCCCGGTCTCACGACTCCGCGCCCATGGCGTGCTGGTCGAGGTCGGACCGGCCGACCTCGCCATGGATGTCGACGAGGCCTCCCAGCTGGCGGCCGGCATCGGTCGGCAGGTCAGCGACGACGTCGCACGTGACCTCGTCAGCGAGACCGAGGGCTGGCCCGTCGCGCTGTACCTCGTCGTCCGCTCGGGTCGGCACGCCGACGACACGTCACCCGTGATCGGGACCGGCCGTCGACGACCCGTGGTCGAGTACCTGCGCGACGAGTTCCTCCAGGGCCTCGATGCCGACGCCGTGGAGTTCCTGACCCGGTCGTCGGTCCTTCGGCGCCTGTCGGGCCGGTCCTGCGACGCGGTCCTGGGCACGGTCGGGTCGGCCGCGCGGCTCGAGCGCTACGCCCATTCGAACCTGCTGGTCGTGCCGCTGGACGACGAGCGCGGCTGGTACCGCTACCACCACGTGTTCCACCAGATGCTGCGTGCCGAGTTGGACCGGCGCGAGCCCGACCTGGTGCCGGAGCTGTTGGACCGGGCTGCCGCCTGGTGCGAGTCGCAGGGCCTGGCCGACGAGGCCATGGAGTACGCCATGGCGTCCGGCGACGTCGACCGCGCCGCCGGGCTGATGAGCCAGCGCGCGCTGGCCCTGTACCGGTCCGGCCGGTCGGTGACCCTGGCGCGATGGCTGGACTGGTTCGACGAGCGGGGTGGCCTGGACCGGCATCCGCAGGTCGCGGCCGTGGGTGCCTGGACCGCGGTCCTGAACGGGCAGGCCGCTGTCGGCCAGCGGTGGGCCGCCGCGGCCGAGGCCAGCCGCCCCCGACACCCCGACGAGGCGTCCGGCGACGAGGTCGACGGGCTGGTCGACCTCATGCGGGCCATGATGTGTCGAGAGGGCATCCCCCAGGCGTTCGAGGACGTCGAGCGGGCTCGACGGATCCTCCCGGTCGACCACCCGTGGCGTCCGACCCTGACGTGCGTTGCCGGAGTGGTGCGGTCGTGCACGACCGACGTCGACGGCGCCGACCGGTTGTTCGCCGACGCGGTGGAACTGGCCGAGGCGGCGGAGGCGGCACCGGCCCACAGTGTCGCCCTGGCCGAGCGTGCGCTGCTGGCACTGGCGCGGGACGACCTGCGGGCCGCCAGGCACCACGTCGCGGCCAGTCTGACCGTCGTCGAGACGCGCCGGCTGCAGGACCACTCGACCAACGTCCTGGTGTTTGCCGTCGCCGCGCGGGTGTCCGGGGCGGGGGGCAGCGACCCCCAGCGCACGCGCGACCTGATCGCGAGGGCCCAGCGGCTGCGGCCGTTGCTCAACCATGCCATCCCCCACCTGGCGGTCCAGGCCCGGCTGGCGCTGGCGCGGGCGCTGCTGACCATTCCGGACGGGGCCGGGGCCCGGACCGTGGTGCGCGAGATCGACGAGATCCGGCGCCATCGACCCGGCCTGGGCGCGCTCGAGGACGAGGTCGCGGCCTTTCGCCCGCTCCTGGACACGGCGCCGTCGGTCGCGGTGGGCGCGTCGACGCTGACCACGGCCGAGCTCCGGGTCCTGCCGCTGCTGCAGACCCACCTCAACTTCCGCGAGATCGGTGACCGGCTGTACGTGTCACCCAACACCATCAAGACCCAGGCGATCTCGGTCTATCGCAAGCTCGGTGTGTCGTCGCGCAGCGACGCGGTGGCGCGGGCGATCGAGATCGGACTGATCGAGTGACCGCGGCCGGCTCCACGACCGCGTCGGTGGACCGGCTCGCTCATCCGATCGGGACGATGCCCGGTCGTCGAACAGCCCTAGTCTTGCAGTGGCGGCGCCACGTTGGGCCCATCCGGCCCCGACGAGCCTGCCAACTGCCCACCGGCAACCCGTCGTACCTGCCCAAGGACACCCGATGATCCACCACCATGCCTCCGGATCCGACGAGCTCGCACCGGCCTACGCCGGACGCCTCGACATGGGCCCGATCCCTCGGCACGAGCTGCCGGCGACGGAGTCGTCGCCCACCGCGGTCTACCGGCTGATCCACGACGAGTTGCTGCTCGACGGCAGTTCACGGTTGAACATGGCCACGTTCGTGACGACCTGGATGGAGCCGGAGGCCGACCTGCTGATGGCCGAGACGTTCGACAAGAACATGATCGACAAGGACGAGTACCCCCAGACCGCCGAGATCGAACGTCGCTGCGTGAACATCGTGGCCAACATGTTCCACGCCCCGACCGACGGCGACGCCATCGGGGTGTCCACCATCGGGTCGTCGGAAGCGGTGATGCTGGCGGGACTGGCGATGAAGTGGCGGTGGCGCCAGGCCCGCGAGGCGGCCGGCGAGTCCACCGATCGACCGAACATGGTGATGGGCTCCAACGTCCAGGTCGTGTGGGAGAAGTTCTGCCGATACTGGGACGTCGAACCCCGCTACGTGCCGATCACGCCGGAGCGCTACGTGGTGGACCCCGATGACGTCATGGAACGTGTGGACGACCACACGATCGGCGTGATCCCGATCCTGGGCACGACCTACACCGGGGAGTTCGAGCCCATCGAGGAGATCCACGACCGGGTCGTGGCATTCAACGCCGAACACGGACTGGACGTGCCGATCCACGTCGACGCGGCCAGCGGCGGCTTCGTCGCGCCGTTCCTCCACCCGGACCTCCGGTGGGACTTCCGCCTGCCACAGGTCAAGTCGATCAACGTGTCGGGGCACAAGTACGGGCTGACCTACCCCGGCATCGGGTTCGCCGTGTGGCGGTCCGCCGACGACCTTCCCAGCGACCTGGTGTTCCACGTGAACTACCTGGGCGGGGACATGCCGACCTTCACCCTGAACTTCTCCCGTCCGGGCAACCAGATCGTCGGGCAGTACTACAACCTGGTCCGGCTGGGTCGCGAGGGCTACTCCCGCATCATGGCCAGCCTGCGCGACGTGGCGGTGCACCTGTCCAGCCACATCGACGCGATGCCGGAGTTCGAGGTCCTCAGCGACGGCACCGCCATCCCCGTGCTGGCCTTCCGGATGGCCGACGACCAACCCTTCAGCGTGTTCCACGTGTCCGACCGACTCCGGGCCGGCGGCTGGCAGGTGCCGGCCTACACGATGCCCGCCGACGCCGAGGACCTCGCGGTGTTGCGCATCGTGGTCCGAGAGGGGTTGAGCATGGACCTGGCGAACGGGCTGCTCGAGGATCTCGACGCCGCCGTGAGCCACCTCCGGGAGTTCCCACCGTCGCACCGGGCCGAACCCGAGCACTTCGCCCACACCTGACACGACGAGAGGAGCACAACGGGTGCAGTGGCGTCGGAGCCTTCGCGCGGACCCGAGTCGAGCGACCTGGCGGATCGCGATCCTGTTCATGCTGGGGTCGGCCCTGTTCGCGATCGGGTCCTTCCCCGTCTACGGCCAGTTCGTCCCATCGACGGTGGTCGCGGTGACGTTCTTCGTCGGGTCGCTGTTCTTCACTGCCGCCTCCGCGGGCCAGTTCCGCGAGGCGATCCGCGCCCAGCGGGGCGTCGGCCCCGGCGACGGTGACGGCGCACGAACCGCGACCCTGGTGTGGTGGGCGTCCTTGGTCCAGCTGGTCGGGACCCTGCTGTTCAACCTCTCCACGGGCGACGCGATGCTGGCGAACCTGGACGTGGCGCAGGTCAACCGGCTCGTGTGGGCGCCGGACGTGTTCGGGTCGGTGGCGTTCCTGGTCGCGAGCCAACTGGCCTGGACCGCGGTGTGTGGGTTCCGTTGGCTCCGACGACCCGACGACCCGGACTGGTGGATGGCGGCCCTCAACGCGCTGGGGTCGGTCCTGTTCATGGTGTCGGCGGTCGCCGCCCTGACCCTGCCCACGACCGGCCAGGTGGTCAACATCGCCATCGTCAACTCGACGACCGCCCTGGGCGCGTCGTGCTTCCTGGTCGGGGCCTGGTTGCTGCTCCCGGCCAGGGGCACGGCGTCGACCTGACGCAGGTCCTCGTCGGCCTCAGCCGGCCAGGATCCGGGACTTCTGGGCCGCGAACTCGTCGTCGGTGAGCACGCCCTGCTCGTGGAGCGTCCCGAGCCGTTCGAGTTCGTCGAGCATCGCGCTGGTGCCGTCGCTGGCCGGGGCGGCCGCGGGCGCCGGGGCGGGTGCCGGGGCGGGCTGGGCCTGTGCGACGTCGCGTTGGTAGGCCTGTTCCCGATCGGCGTAGATCTGGGCGTCGCGCTCGGCGTAGCGGCCGGCCTGGCGTCGGCGGACGCGGCCGCTGACGGCGGTGGCGGTGCCAGCGACGACCGCGGTTCGGGCCACTCCTCGCAGGAGTCCGGGCATGGTGGTTCCTCTCGTGTGGTCAGGTCGCGGCTGGGGCGTCGTCGAGCTCGTCGAGCGCCGCGATGATGTCGGTGGCCGGGATGCGCATGCTCGCGACGACCTCGCCGCCGGCGGCCAGCGCTGCCGTGACGAACGGTACGGCCCAGGCATTCTCGTAGACCAGCAGCGCGGCCATGGTGCCCGGCTCCAGGACCTCCCCGGCGCGGTCGAGGTCGTCACCGTCGATCAGGCCCGACCGGGCGTCGGAGAAGATGCCGAAGCTGGCGCTGCCGGGACCCTCGGCAGACACGTCCTGCAGGTCGAGCACGGCCACGCTCCCGTCCTCCTCCTTGCGGAGCACGAGCAGGTCGTACAGCAGGATCGTCCCCTGTTCGACCAGCGCGAGCAGTTCGTCGGCCACGGCATCCGTGGCCTGGTCGGGCGGGAACTCCAACAGCAGGAAGTCCACCGGCCCGTGCGGCGTCGGTTCGGACATGTCGGCTCCTCGGTATGTTCGGGACGTGATGGTCGGCGCGGATCGAGCGCCCGGATCCTCGGGTGTCTCGGACCAGACGCTAGGGATGCCAGTGTGCCACGGCATCGTCCGGACCGGATGACGTCGCCGAAGTCGGCGGTGGTCATGCGGAACGGGTGATGTCGCCCCGGGGTCCATGGCGCATCCTCGTCCGCGTCGGTCCCGTCGGGGTCCACGCCGTGCCGACCACCTGCACGCCAACCCGAACCCAACCGTTCCACACATCGGAGAAACGACATGGCCTCAGCACTCACCGTCTGGAAGTTCGACGACGCATCCGGCGCCGAGACGGCCCGCGACGAACTGGTGTCGCTGCAGAAGCAGGAACTGATCACGATCCACGACGCCGCCGTCGTGACGTGGCCGGAGGGAGCCAAGAAGCCCAAGACCAAGCAGGCCTTCTCGACCACCGGGGCCGGTGCGGCCAGTGGCGCGTTCTGGGGCATGCTGTTCGGCCTGATCTTCTTCGTCCCGCTGTTCGGCCTTGCCTTCGGGGCCGCGATGGGGGCGATGAGCGGTTCCCTCAGCGACTTCGGCATCGACGACGACTTCATCGACAGCGTCCGGGACCAGGTGACCCCCGGGACGTCCGCCCTGTTCCTGATGTCCAGCGACGCCGTGGTCGACAAGATCGGTGAACAGGTCGACCTTGGCCACGCCGAACTGATCAGCACCAACCTCAGCGTCGAGGACGAAGAGGCCCTTCGCGAGGCCTTCGCCGGCTGACGCGTCACGGCGGCCACCGCCAACGGGACCACGACCCGCTGGCGGTGGCCGCACTTTTTTGGCTCAGGTCACGACCACGACGCGGTCGTCGCCCGCGAGGTCGACTCGCCGATCCGGCGACGGGGCGAGGACCAGTTCCGGACCGTCGGGCGCGGCGCGCCACCAGCCCAGGGCCAGCAACCCGGCGACATGGGCGCGCTCGACCACCTGCCGTACGTCGACGTCGCCCGCCAGGCCGAGCGAGGCCGCCGTCACGGTGGCGATGTTGGGGCCACGGTCGTCGTAGAGCGCGCGCAGGATGTCTCGTCGCCGGGGCACGTGGACCAGCTGGACCAGCAGTCGGGCGCTCGCCCCCGGTTCGATGACCCAGTCGTCGCGACCCGGGACGCCCACCAGTGGGACGTGCCCGACGTCGAGCACCTGGACCACGATGCGGGGAGACAGCCGCGCCCCGCGACGACGACGAACGACGCCGAGGTCCAGCAGGGTGCGGGTGTCCGCGTCCGCCGGGTCCCGCTGGTCGGCGTCGGGCAGCAGCACCACGGTGTCGATGCCGTCGAGTCCGTCGCGACCATCGAGGTGGGCCGACAGCGAGGTCGGCCGCACCACCGTCAGTGGCGTGGGGTCCGGCAGGTGGGGGACGGCGGTGGACCCGTCGTTGTCGGCCAGCACGACCTCGACGACCACGTCGCGCGCGGTCGTGGCATGTTCGGCCAGCAGCCGCGCCCCGAGGCGGTTCCACCCCACCACCAGCACCCGGTCGCCGTGGCCGTTGGCGTCGTGGACCTGCGGGTGGAGGTCGATGGTGGCCGACTGCTGCCGTGGTTGGGTCGGCCCACGGCCCCGATGGCTGGGCCCCTCCCGATCGCGGCCCCGGGGGGGAGGACCCATCGACTGGGTCGCCCGGCCGACGGTGACGAGGTCCTCGCCCGGGCCGATGGTCCGTTCGTCCACGGGGTGGAGTTCCAGGCGGCCCGCGCTGTCGAACACCCCGATCGGCCGCTGGCTCGTCCCCGCGAGGACGAGGTCGCCGAACGACGTCCCGACGTGCGCGGTCGCATCCTGGACCTGGAGGTCGACGCCCCCCACCTGCAGCAGTTCGGCGAGGACGGGTCCGAGCCCCCCACCCCGAAGGGCGAAGGCCGCACTGCGAGCCAGCGCGCCGGGGGCGTGGAGGGGATGCACCCACGGTCCGCACGCCCCCACCAGCCGATCCGCCGACGCCGGGTCGCGAACCTCGACGACGGTCGGCACGTTGGCGGACCCGCCCATGACCGCCCTCAGCGCCAGCACGGTCCGGATGGCGGTGGCGTCGTCGTCGCGATCGTCGTGGAGCACGACGATGCCGCGGGCCCGACCCGGGCGGATCAGCCGGAGGTCCGCCTGCACGGTGGGGTCGCCCGAGCGCAGCACGACCCGCACCGCGCGTCGGTCGATGCCGGCCGCACGAAGTCGACGGTCGACGGCTGCCGGGTCACCCTCCGCCAGCACCACCACCGTCGTGGGACGGGCCGACGACGCCCCCAGTGCCACCTGTCGCACCACCTCGGCGAGCTGGTCGGCCGCGCCCAGCACCACGAGGTGCCCGGACTCGATGACGGCGGTCCGGCCGTGGCGCATGCGGGCGATCCGGTCCTCGACGCCCGCCGCGATGATCCCGATGAGCGTGCCCGCCACGAGCAGCCCGAAGATCGTGACCGCCAGGGCGAGAACGCGTCGTCCCCACCCGGTGTCGTTGGCCATCGTCCCGGGGTCGAGGACGCGCAGCAGGCTCTGCCAGAAGTCCTCGAGCCAGCCCGCTTCGTTGCTGCCCGACAGTCCGACGCCGAACAGGTCCAGCAGCAACGAACTGGCCAGGACCGCGAGCAGCGTGACCACGCCGAGCCACACCAGGGTCGCCCACATACCCCGGGCGAGGAGGTTGTCGAACCGATACCGCAGCCGGTGGCGCCACGACTCGTCGTACGGGTCCACGTTGGGGGTCCCACCCGAGCCACCGTCGGGGCGAGTGTCGTCAGCCACGCGCGAGGCGTGATGGACATGGGGCGGACACGGTCATGGTTGGCGCCTTCCGGCGGCCGAGGGTGGTGTCCGGCCGCTGGCTGGGTGGTGAACTCGCTGCCGTGCACCGTGGCTGGTGTGCCAGCGTGGTCCGCGAGGGTGGGCGTGGCATCATCCGGATCGGGCGACGTCCGCGCCTAGACCTCATCCCGGTCAGGTGATGTCTCCGGGAACACCTCCCCGTAGCGTTCGCACCAGTGGGGACGTGGCGCCGGCACCGTGGCCCCCGGGAGGAGGCCAGGATGGATGACATGGGGCGCACGCTGCTCGCGGCCTCGCTGCACGACGGCCCCACGATCCGCAGCCTCGGAGGGGCCCACGGCGTCGGGTTCGGAGCGGGTGTCGGCGCCCGCACCGAGAGCCTGGTCCAGCTCGCGGCGCTGGTGTGCCTGGATGCACCCACGCCCACCTTCCAGATGGTCGTCGACCGGGCCCTGGCGGCGGGCGTGGAGTCCGCCGACCTGCTCGCCATGCTCGGCGCGATCACGCCGCTGGTCGGTGAGGCGAGGGTCGTGGCCGCGGCCGGGGGCCTGGCGGCGGCCCTGGGCTACGACCTGGACGCCGCCCTGGAGGATCCCGATTCACTCGACCCCGACGCCGAACCGCGGCGGCACCCGCGCGACGACCCCTGGGCTGGGCTGGGCTGACGTCGGCCGTGGACCCGGTGGCGGCGTCGCTCGGGCCCGAGGTCGCTGCCCGTCCCGGCTCAGACGTGCTCGCCACCCTGGTCACCCGCGCGGCGCAGGTAGGCGGCCGCGTCCTCCTCGTCGACCACCTCGGCGTACTTGGCGGCCAGGTCGGCGAGGTTCGCGTCGTGGATGGCCGCCGTCCGGTCCCCGCAGGCATCGGCCACCACCAGTGGCACGAACCCGTGCGACATCGCGTCGACGACCGACGCCCGCACGCACCCGGACGTCGACACGCCACCCACGACCACGGTGTCCACACCCATGGCGGTCAGCGTGCCCGCCAGCGAGGTGCCGAAGAACGCGCTGGGCATCTGCTTGACGACGGTGACCTCGTCGGGGGCCGGCGCGACCTCGGGGCGCCACGCGGCCGGCCCGTCCTCGTCGGGCTCGCCGTCGTGGGCGAAGTGACGCAGCCCGCCGACCTTGCGGAAGAAGACGCCGCCGTCGGAGCCGTCCGGTCGGTACCGGACCCCGGTGTGCACGACCGGGACACCCGCCTCCCGCGCCACGGCCAGCAGTCGGGCGGCCGAGGCCAGGGAACGCCGCGACGGCAACTCGAACACCCCGCCGTCGTCGAAGTAGGCCCGCACCAGGTCGACCAGCAGGAGCGCGGGACGGTCGCCCGGGGCGAGCGTGGTGTCCCACCCGGAACGCCCGTGCCCAGACTCGTGCCCAGACTCGTACCCAGACCCGGAGCGGTGCCCGGACCCGTGCGTCGGGGTCACGGCGCCGGGACCGGCGGCCGGGGGGCGGGCAGGCCGGTCTCCTCCTGGGCGTTGGCCAGGATCTCCTCCATCGGGGGCCCCATGTCGAACACGGGCAACTCCTCCCCGCGGTCGTCGCGCAGCTGGTCGCGCAAGGACGCGGTGGCGTCACCGTCGACCTCGCCGTCGTCGTCGCAGACCACGCCGTAGCGCCGGGCGCCGTCGACGGTGACCAGGCCCCGCAGCACCTCGAGGCCGACCAGGTCGGGGTCGCGTTCGAGCGGGTCGCCCCAGCCGCCCCCACCCCAGGTGACGAAGTGCAGCAGGTCTCCCCGCGTGACCGGGACGTCGTGGCACTTGCTGGGCAACACCTCGCGGGTGCCGTCGGCGCGTTCCAGCCACTTGGTCCCGCGGGCGCCGGGTTCACCGCCAAGCACGCCCCACGGATAGGTCAGCCAGCGGTCGTCGTGGATGGCGATCTCGCCGTCGTTGAGGAACCGGTAGGCGACGTCGACCCCGTTGCCCCCGCGGTGCTTGCCGGCCCCGCCCGTGTCGGGGACCGTCGTCCACTCCTCGATGCGCAACGGGTAGTACGACTCCAGGTACTCGCACGGGATGTTGGTGAAGCTCGGCCACAGCGAGTGCCCGTCGGGGCCGTCGCCCATCGGGCGCCCGGGGATGCCCCCGAACCCGATGGAGTACAGCTGGAACCACTCGCCCTTCTCGTCGCCGTCGGTGTAGGTGCCCGAGAACATGAAGTGTGGTGAGGACGAGAAACCGGCCGCGTTGAGCAGGTCCGGGTTGGTCTGGCCCAGCAGCCCCCCGAGCAGGTCGAACACCCGGCCGATGCCGTGGTTGCGCCCCGACAACGCGGCCGGGAACTTGGGCTTCCAGAACGAGTCGTCGGGGATGACCACGTCGACCAGCGGGTAGAACCCGTCGTTCCAGAGGATCTGGGGGTCGGCGACCGTGATCATGTAGATCCCGAAGAACATCCGGATCAGGTTCTCGTTGATGTAGTAGTTGATGGGTCCGGCGGCCTGCGGCGAGGACCCGGTGAAGTCCAGGGTGACCGTGTCGCCCTCGCGAGTCAGCGACAGCACCAGCTCGTAGGGCCCGAACCCGACCCCGTCGTCACAGATGTAGTCGGTGAACGAGATCGTCCGGCCGTCCTCGAACACCAGGCCGAGCAGGGCCTTCATCGCGTCGTAGTTGCGCTGGAGCAGCGCGTCGAGCGCCGACAGGTAGACCTCGACGCCGAAGCGGTCGCACAGTTCCTCGATGCGTCGCGCCGCGGTACGGCAGGCGGCGACGATCCCGTTGAGGTCGGCACGGTTCCAGTCCGGCTTGCGGACCTGGCGCAGGATCAGGTCCAGCGACTCCTGGGCGAGTTCGCCCTCCCGGTACAGCTTGAAGGGCGGGATGATCACGCCCTCCTCGTAGATGGTCCGCGCGTCGGTCGGCATCGACGCCGGGGTCTTGCCGCCGACGTCGGACATGTGTCCGAACATCGACGCCCACCCGACGACGCGGCCACCGTGGAAGATCGGCAACACCACCAGCCAGTCGTTGGCGTGGCTGATCGCCGCACCGCACGCATAGGGGTCCGACGTCAACAGCACGTCGCCCTCGCGGATCTCGCCGTCGTAGTTGTCGAGGAAGTCCGGGATCGACAGGCCGAACTGGCCGACGACCATCTTGCCCTCGGGGTCCCCGATCAGCGGGAACTCGTCGTGCTGCTCGCGGATGCCCGGCGACAGGGCCGTGCGGAACAACACCTCGTCCATCTCGTAGCGGGCGTTGCGCAACGCGTTCTCGACCAGGTCCAGCGTGACGACGTCGACGTCGACGGGCGCGACCGGGTCGGTGGTGGTCTCGATGATCGTCGCCATGCTCAGGCCTCCTGCGGGGTGGTGGTCGGCTGGTCGTGGGTGTCGTCGGGATCGTGGTCGACCGGGGTGATCAGCAGCGATCCGGACGGATGCACCTCGGCCACGTGGCCGGCCAGCACCAGGGTCGTGGAGTCCATCTCGGTGATGATGGCGGGTCCCGCGACCCGGGCCCCGGCGCCGAGCCGTCGCCGGTCGTAGACCGCCGCGGTCGTGGCCTCGCCGTCGGCCCACACCTCGCTGTCGGCGACCCGTGCCGCGGATGCGTCGTCGGCGCCGGTCAGGCGGTCGGCGGCGACGTTGGGTCGGGGGCCGCGCGCGGTGACCCGCACGGTCACCAGTTCGTGGTCGTTGCCCTCGAGGAGGAAGCCGAACAGTCGCTGGTGCTCGTCGTCGAAGCGCTCGGCGATGGTGGCCAGTTCGTGACCACCCTCGTCCAGGGTCACCGGGATCTCGAAGCCCTGGCCGTGGTAGCGCACGTCGGCACTGTGGACCAGCTCGACGTCCTCGGTGGCCACGCCCTCGTCCAGCAGGGTGCCGCGTGCCTGTTCGGCGAGCCGGTCGAACACCTCCTGCAGTTCCTCGTCGGAGGTCTGGTGGAACTGTCGCACCAGTGTCTGGGCGGCCTCGTCACGCAGGCTGGTGGTGGCGTCGCCGTAGGCGCACAGCACGCCGGGGCTGGGCGGGATGATCACCGGCCAGGACCCCATCAGGGCCCCCAGGGCGTTGGCGTGCAGGGGACCGGCACCCCCGAAGGCCACCAGCGCGAAGTCGCGGGGGTCGAAGCCCTGCTGGACCGACACCAGTCGCAGTGCCCCGAACATGTTCTCGTTGACGATGTCGATGATCCCGCCGGCCGCGGCCTCGACCGAGCCGAGGTCGGTGGCCTCGGCGATCGTGGCGACGGCGGCGCGCGCGGCCTCGACGTCCAGGGCGATCTCGCCACCGGCCAGGTCCCGGGGGAGGTGGCCCAGCACGACGTTGGCGTCGGTGACGGTGGGGGCTTCGCCGCCCGCGCCGTAGGCCGCCGGTCCGGGATCGGCACCTGCCGACTGCGGACCGACGCGCAGGGCACGGGTGAGCTCCGGCACGTGGGCGATCGACCCACCTCCGGCCCCGACGGTGCGCACGTCGACCGACGCGGCCCGGACGTCCAGGTCGCCCACGCGGGTCTGGCGGCCGATGCGTGGTTCGCCGGACTGCACCAGTGCGACGTCGGTGCTCGTGCCGCCCATGTCGAAGGTCAGGAAGTCGTCGTGGCCGGCCTCGGCGGCGGCCCAGGCAGCGCCCGACACGCCACCCGCGGGTCCCGACAGCAACAGGCTGACCGGGTGGTCGGTGGCGGCATCGGCCGAGGCGAGGCCACCGTCGGAGCGGAGCAGGTACAGCGGACCGTCCAACCCGTCGTCGGCGAGGCTGGCCGCGAGGTTGGCCACGTAGCGGCTGACCTGGGGCTGGACGTAGCCATTGGCGACCGTGGTGATGGTGCGCTCGTACTCGCGCAGCTCGGGCAGGACCCGTGAGGACAGCGAGATGGACACGTCGGGTCCGAACACCTCGGCCGCCAGTTCACCGATCCGTTCCTCGTGGTCGCCGTTGGCGAAGCTGTTGATCAGGGACACGCACACCGCGTCGACACCCCGGTCACGCAGGCGTTCCAGCCTCGGGCGAAGGTCGTCGAGGTCCAGTTCGGTGACCACCGAGCCGTCGGTCGCGATCCGTTCGGTTGCCTCGACGGTGTGTTCCAGGGCGGCGAGGGGTTCCGGCTTGGGCCAGATGATCCAGCCTGCCAACCCCCCGGGCACGAAGGAGCGGGCGATCTGCAGCACCTGCCGGAAGCCCTTCGTGGTGACCAGGCCGACCGTGGCGCCGGTCTGCTCCAGGATCGCGTTGGTGGCCACGGTCGTGCCGTGCAGCACCTCGTCGAGGTCCGCGAGGGTGACGCCGGCGTCGTCGCAGACGGCCGTGATCCCGCGCAGCACCCCCTCGGACTGGTCGGCGGGCGTCGAGGCGGTCTTGTGCCGCCACGTCTGGCCGCTGTCGGTGTCGATGAGCAGGACGTCGGTGAACGTGCCACCCACGTCCACGCCGAGCCGGTGTGCCATCGTGGTGCCTTCCTGATCAGGTCGTGGTGGGGTCGGGTCGTGGTGGGGGTCGGTGCGGTCGAGTGCTCGCGCTGGGGACGAGGTCCGGTCGAGCGTCAGACGATGCCGGCATCGCGCAGACGGGTGACCTCGTCGTCGGACAGGCCCAGCACCCCGGTCAGGACCTCGTCGGTGTGTTCGCCCAGCCGGGGCCCGGGGGCACGGATGCCGCCCGGGGTCGCCGACAGGCGCGGCACCACGTTCTGCATCGGCAGGTGGTCGAAGTCGGGGTGGGCCACGTCCACGATGGCCTGGCGGGCCGCGAAGTGCGGGTCCTCGAGCATGTCCCTGGCGCGGAAGATGCGACCGGCCGGCACCCCGCCCTCGTGGAGCACGTCGAGCAGGTCGTCGGCATCGCGCGTGGACGTCCACGCCGCGACCAGGTCGTCGAGGTCCTGCATGTTGGCGCCCCGGGCACCGTGGGTGGCATAGCGCTCGTCGGTGGCGAGGTCGGGGCGATCCATCACGTCGGCCAGGCGGGTGAACACCGAGTCCTGGTTCGCCGCCACCAGCACCATCTCGCCGTCACGGGTCGGGTAGGCGTTGGAGGGCGACACGTTGGGCAGCACCGAGCCGGTGCGTTCGCGCTGGTAGCCGGCCACCGCCCACTCGGGGACCAGCGACTCCATCATGGCCAGCACCGCCTCGTAGATCGCCGAGTCGACGACCTGGCCGTGTCCGGAACGATCGCGCTGGTGCAGGGCCACGAGCGTGCCCAGCGTCGCGAACGTCGCGGCCAGGGAGTCACCCAGCGAGATGCCCGCCCGCGCCGGTGGGCGGTCGGGCTCGCCGATGACGTGGCGGATGCCGCCCATGGCCTCCCCGATCGAGCCGAACCCGGCCCGGGGTGCGTAGGGGCCGGTCTGGCCGAAGCCGGTCACCCGGGTGACGACCAGGCGGGGGTTGACCTCCCACAGCTGGTCGGGGGACAGGCCCCAGCGCTCGAGGGTTCCCGGTCGGAAGTTCTCGAGCAGGACGTCGGCCTCGGCGGCGAGCCGGCGGACCAGGTCCTGGCCCTCCTCGGTGCGCAGGTCGATGGTCACCGAGCGCTTGTTGCGGGCGACGACGGGCCACCACAGCGACTGGCCATGGGGTTTCTCCCGTCCCCAGTCACGCATCGGATCCCCCCGGCCGGGGTCCTCCAGCTTGATGACGTCGGCCCCGAAGTCCCCCAGGAGCTGGCCGCAGAAGGGCCCAGCCAGCAGTTGGCCGAGTTCGAGCACGCGCAGGTCCGACAGGGGCATGGCGTCCCGGTCGGGTGGTGTCGCGCGCGCGACGGCCGATGCGTCGGGTGGGGTGCTGGTCACGGTCGGGACCTCGTGGCGGTGGCGGTGGGGGGTGGCGTGTCGGCGCCATCGGGGACCGGGGAGGCGCCAAGCCGTCGGGGTCCCAGCAACGCGGCCCGGGCGTTCCACAGGTGGCTGTGCATGGTGCTGCGGGCCCACTCGCCGTCCCGGGCACGCAGGGCGGCCACGATCTCGAGGTGGTGGGCGACGCTTCGCCGCACCGACGGCTCGTCGAAGCCCTGGTAGGTGCGGACGGTCGCGGCCGTGTGGAACAGTTGGCGGACATTGGCCGCCACGACGGTGGACCGGCTGGCCGTGGCCAACAGCAGGTGGAACTCGGCGTTGCACCCGTAGACCAGGTCGAGGGCCTGGTCCGGACCCGGCAACCCGTGGGTGGCGATCTGGCGCGCGAGGTCCTCCAGGACGTCGAGCTCGGCGTCGGTGGCGCCGGCCGCCGCGCGGCTGGCCGCGGTGCCCTCGACGCGGGCACGCAGCTCGAACACGTGCTCGAGCTCGTGCTCGGACAGGGCGACCACCCGTGCACCCTTGTTCGGGACGTGTTCGACCAGCCCGTCGGCCGCGAGCTGGCGCAGCGCCTCCCGCACGGGCGTCCGGCTCACGTCCAGGCGGGCGGCGAGGTCGGCCTCGGCCAGCCGGTCGCCCGGTCGGAACTCGCGCGTGACGACCAGCGACCGGATCGCGTCCGCGACCGTTCCCCGGTCGCCGACGGCTGCGGTCGTCACGGTGTGGTTCTCCCCATCATGCATGCAATCGAACACGCCTCGGCGACGCTAGCACGCGATCTCGGTCTGTCATCCGAATCGAGGTTGTAGGGTGCATGCAATCGAAGAAGAGGATCAGGGGATGCCTGCGGTGGAGATCGTCGAGGTGGGGCCGCGAGACGGGTTGCAGAACGAGGCCACGGTGCTGGATCCCGCGGCCCGGGTGGAATTCGTCGAGCGCCTGGTCGCCGCGGGGATCCGGCGGGTGGAGACCGTCAGCTTCGTGCATCCCGGTCGCGTGCCGCAGATGGCCGGTGCGGAGGAGGTCATGGCGGCCGTGCCCCGCACCGCGGCCGACGGCACGCCGGTGTCCCACATCGGGCTGGTCCTCAACGAGCGCGGCCTCGACCGGGCGATCGCGGCCGGCGTCGACGAGGTGAACCTGGTGGTCATCACCACCGAGGAGTTCTCCCGCCGCAACCAGGGCGCGGGGGTCGAGGACGTGGTGGCCGCCACCCGGCGCATGCTCACTCGTGCCCGCGAGGCCGGCCTGGCCAGCACGGTGACCATCTCGGCGGCCTTCGGGTGCCCCTTCGCAGGCGAGGTCTCGACCGACGACGTCCTGCGCGTGGTCGACCCGGTGCTGGAGGCCGAACCCCACGAACTCGCCCTGGCCGACACGATCGGGGTGGGTGTCCCGGCCGACGTCCGCCGCCTGGTCGAGGCCGTGCGAGCCCGCAGCGAGGTCGCGCTGCGGGCCCACTTCCACAACACCCGCAACACCGGGTACGCCAACGCCCTGGCGGCGGCCGACGTCGGCGTGGCCGCGCTGGACGCGTCCAGCGGGGGGTTCGGGGGCTGTCCGTTCGCGCCGGCGGCCACCGGCAACATCGCCACCGAGGACCTCGTCTACGGGCTGTCCCGGTCCGGGTTCGACACCGGCCTGGAGGTCGGGGCTCTGACCGGCCCGGCCGCCTGGATCACCGACCAGCTCGGTGAGGACGAGCCACCCGCGCTGCTCGGACGTGCGGGCAGCTTCCCGACGTGACGAAGCCGTGCCCGGACGCAGCGGCGTCCGGGCACGGGTCCATCAGGGTGACGCGGTCGTGTCAGCGCCTGGTCGTCGACGCGTTGTCGGACACGTTGATGTAGATCACGATCACGATGGCGGCCACGACGACCTCGACGATGAGCAGGATCCAGTCGATGCCGCCGGTCTCGCCTCCCCCGAGGAGGTTGTAGATCAGGCCGCCGATGAGGGCACCGGCGGCACCCAGGACGATGGTCATGATCAGCGAGATGTTCTGCTTGCCAGGGATGACCAGGCGGGCCAGTGGGCCGATGATGATGCCGGCCAAAAGGGCCCAGAGGATGACGAAGAAGATATCCATGGGTGTGACTCCCGTGCCGGTTCGGAATGCGAGGACGGGGTGTCCACGCCGTGGGCGCGCGGGAGGGCTGTGGCACGAATCCCCGCACGTGTGGCCCGAATGCTAGTCCCGCGGAACTGCCGATCCATGCAGGTGCGGCGGCCACCCGGCCGTGTCGGCCGAGCCCCGTTCGACGCCGCCGCCGAACCGGCGACCATGGTGGTCCGGCGTGTCACCGTCGGCGCACGGGCCTAGAGTCCGGGTCCGGGCCGTGTCGACCGGGACGGGCCGTCCCGCCGGGAGGTGTCCATGAGCACGCCGGCGTCGGATGCCGCCGCGACCCCGCGGCCCGGCCGACCACGTCGCCTGTGGGTGGTCCTGGCCCTCGCCCTGCTGCAGGGGCTGGTGCTGGGTGCTGCCGGGGCGGGCGTGATCGCGGCCCGTGAGCAACCCGAACTCGCCGACGCGCTGGGAGAGGTCTCGAACGCGGCGACCGCCCTGCTGGTCACGGGGGTGGTCCTGGTCCTGCTCGGCGTGCTGCGGATCGGGCTGGCGTTGCTGTTGCTGCGGGGCAGCGAGGTCGCCCGGTCGTGGTTCGGGGCGGCGGCGATGCTGCAGACCGCCATCGGGGTCTACGTCGTCGTGGGCCTGCAGGACCTGGGGGAGGCGGGCGTCGTCCCGGTGGCCCTGTCGGTCACCGAGCTGTGGCTGCTGTACGGCTCCGACGACGTCCATCGGTTCTTCGTCACATGAGCACGGATCCCGCCGTCGACGCGCAGGCCCTGGCCGCACGGGAGGGACTCGTCGACCCTGCTCGACTGGACGAACACCGGGACATGGCCCCGGGCCAGCCCCTGCTCGGTGTCCCCTCGTCGACCCTCCTGCGGCCGGCGGCCCTGCGCGGGCTCGCCATGCTCGTGATCGCGGCCGCGGTCCTGCTGTGGCCGAGCCGGACGGAGGGGGTGCTGGCCGTGCTCGTGGGGATCGGGCTGGCCGTGCAGGCGGCCACGACCATCGGCCAGGTGGTCCGCCATCCCGGGCAACGCCGGTTCTCCACGATGCTGTCGATCAGTGTCCTGGCCGGACTCGCGGCCGCGCTCGTGCTGCATCCCGACGAGTCGTTGGTGTCGGTCGCCCGGGTGATGGGGGTGGGACTGCTGCTGCTCGCGGCTCGCTCGGTGCGCGACTCCCTCGGCGGTCGCGCGCCGCGGACGTGGGCCATGCTCAAGGGCGTGGCCCTGGGCCTGGCCGGCGGCCTGCTGCTGGCCTTCCCCGCCCAGGTGGTGGTCGTGGTGGTGTCCGTGGCCGCCGGGTTGGTGGGCATCTACGGGGTGCTGGAGATCTTCGGCAACGTCGCCCAGCAGCAACGGGCCGGTGGCAACGCCGACGGGGTCGACCGCGACGACGCCGTGGCCGGCGACCCACGGGGTGACGACGCGTCCGATCCCTCGGGTGCGGGCATGCGAGCACGCCGGGTCGGGGATCCGGTCCTGCAGTGGTTGCAGCATCGGCCGGACATGACCGAGGACCGGGTCGACCTGATGGCCAAGGTCTACTTCGAGGGAAGGGACGGACCGACCCGCTATGCCCGGTTCCTGGCGCTGATGGCCTTCGCGTCGGTGATCGCCTCGGTCGGGGTGGTGGTCGAGTCGACTGCCGTGGTGATCGGGGCGATGTTGATCGCGCCGTTGATGACCCCGCTGATGGCCACTGCCCTGTCGGTGCCGTTCGGGTGGCCGCGCCGACTCCGTCGCAGCGCCGGCATCGCCCTGTCGGGCATCACCCTGGCCATCATCGTCGGCGCCCTGGTCGGGGCGATGGTCCCCCGCACGGTGGACGTGGCCAGCAACACCGAGATCCTGGCGAGGATCTCCCCGACGGTGGTCGACCTCGCCATCGCGGTCGCGGCCGGGGCGGCCGGGGCCTACGCCCTGGCGCGCCGCGACGTGTCCGACTCGCTGCCGGGGGTGGCCGTGGCCATCGCGCTGGTGCCACCGCTGACCGTGGTCGGCCTGTGCTGGCAGCAGGGCGAGTGGTCGGCCGGCAACGGGGCGCTGCTGTTGTTCGTGACCAATGGGATCGCCATCCTGCTTGCTGGTGGGCTGATGTTCGTCCTGGTGGGGGCCGCGCCGATCGAGCGGATCTCGGCCTCGCAGCAGCGCGTGCAGACGGCCCTGTTCGGGTTGGTGTCGTTGGCCATCGTGGTGGTGATGCTGCTGGCGCTCAACGGCACGCAGTTGGCGCAGGCCGACCTGGCGCGGGCGGACGTGGAGGAGGTGCTCGCCGACTGGTCGGACGCCAACGAGGACTACCGGGTGCTCGACGTCCGCGTCGAGGGCGACGGGACCATCGAGGTCGCCCTGGCCGGCCCGGGCCAGCCGCCGGGGATCGACCAACTCGTCGGTGACCTGCGAGACCGCGTCGGCGACGTCACCGTCGAGCTGTCGTGGACCCCCCAGCAGCAGCGGGTGTTCCCGGGCGGCTGACTGGTCCCGGCGGGTCCTGGGGCCTGGGTGGGGGCAGCGGTCCTCGGGGACCGACCCCCGGGTCGGGGTCTAGTCTGGTGCCACCCGACCACGACGGCACCCGTGACCCACCATCCCGACGCTGCCTCGCCGGCCGCCCCGCCCACGCCGCGGCCCCCCACGGACCCCCGTGCCGGGCTGCGCGATCGCCGTGCACGGCTGCGCGATCCGGGTGTCGTGGCGTTGGCCGGTGTCGTCGGGTTGGTGGCGTTGCACCTGCGGGATCCGCACGTGGGCGGGAGCTGGGGCTGGTGTCCGTTCCATGCGATCACGGGCTGGTGGTGCCCGGGCTGCGGGGGACTGCGCGCCCTCCACGACCTGACCGACCTGGACGTCGCGGCCGCCGTGTCGGCCAACGTGTTGGCCGTCGTGGCAGCTGTCGCCCTGGCGGTCGCGTGGGTCGGGTGGGTGCGCGGGCGATGGACGGGCGCACGCGATCGCGACCGCCTGCTGGTGTTGTCGCCGATCGCCAACCGGACGGTCCTGGCCGTCATGGTCGTGTTCACGATCGTGCGAAACCTTCCCCCGGGGGCGGGGTTGGCGCCCTGATTCCCCCGGCGGCCCGGCAACGGGAATACCCGGTTGCGCCGGGAGCGCGTGCTAGTGTCTCGGCCGTCGCCATGCCATCCCACGATCAGGGTCCACCATGTCCAGCACGCCGCCCCCGCCTCCCTCCTCCTCGACGGCCGCGGTCGGCGCAGGTCACCCGTTCGCCGCGTGGGGCACCCGCGTCGGGGCGTACCTGATCGACTGGCTGGTGGCGGTGGTGCCGGCCGCGATCCTTGCGGGTATCGGCGCCCTGATGGGGGACGGCGGTCTCGGCACGCTGCTGTCGCTGCTCGCATCGGTGGCTGCACTGGCCATCGTGATCTGGAACCAGGGTGTCCGTGAGGGCCAGACGGGCCAGTCCATCGGCAAGGGCGTGCTCGACATCGAGACGATCGAGGAGGGTGGTGGCTACCTGGGCGCCGGCCAGGGCGTGCTGCGGGTCATCCTCATGGGCCTGCTCGGCAGCCTGTGCTTCCTGAACTACCTGTGGCCGCTCTTCGACGACCAGAACCGGTGCTGGCACGACATGATCATCAACTCGCGGGTCGTCACCGCCTGATCCGTCCCCCCATCCCGGCCACCACGCCGTCGGGGGGAGCGGGCCACCGGTCGGGATAGCCTGCGGCCATGCCGTCCTCACGATCCGTCCGGGGCCCCGTGCTCGGGCTCGTGTTCACCGTGGTCGTGCTCACGGTCGTGGGTGTCGTCCTGGTCTGGCGGCAGGGACCTGGCGTCGCCACCACCGACCACCGCATCGCGGTCGGTGACGGCGTCGAACTGGACGCGACCCTGTGGGTCCCGGCGTCGGCCACGTCCGACACCCCGGCCTCGGCCGTCCTGGTCGCCCACGGCTTCGGCGGCTCCCGGGACGCGGTCGCCGACGACGCGCGCGTGCTCGCCGAGCAGGGACATGTCGTGCTCGCCTGGTCCTCCCGGGGGTTCGGCGCGTCCGGCGGTGAGGTCGGCCTGCAGGACCCGGCGGCCGAGGTGGCCGACGTCGGCGTCCTCGTGGACTGGCTGGCCGCACGCCCCGAGGTGGCCCGCGACGCCCCGGGCGACCCCCGGGTGGGGATGACCGGGGCCAGCTACGGGGGTGGCGCGACGTTGCTGGCCGGTGCCGCGGAGCCGAGGCTGGATGCCCTGGTCGCGGTGTCGGCCTGGCACTCGCTGGTCGACGCCCTGTCACCCAACGCCTCCGACGACGACGTCACCGGCGTCCTGAAGGTCCAGTGGGCCTCGGGCCTGTTCGCCTCGGGGGCGAGCCCGGGCGGGCTGTCGGCCCTGGTCGGGGACGCCGGTGGGACGACGACGGACCCAGGGGAGGCGGTGACCGGGCCGCCGACGACACCGGAGGACGCCGGGGACGCGGCAGCGACCGTCGACGCCTCCTCGTGTGGGCGCTTCACCGCCACGTTGTGTGCTGCCTGGGCCGACAGTGCCGAGGCCGGTCGGCTCGACCCGGCCGCCATCGACCTGCTCGCCCGCGCGGACCTGGCCGGCCGGCTGGGATCGATCGGGGCGCCGACACTGGTGGTGCATGCCCGCGACGACACGTTGTTCCCGCTCGACCAGTCGCTGGCCAACGCCCGTGGCATCGCCGCCGGCGGCACACCGGTCGCGCTGCGGTGGCTGCCCGGCGGTCACGGAATCGACGCCGAGGACGGCAACACCGCGCGTCGTCGTGACCTCACGGCGACCTGGTTCGCACGCTGGCTGGACGGCGACGAGGTGGACACCGGCCCGGTGTTCGCGTCCGTCGACCGCGAGGCGGGCGAGGACCGGACGGCCGAGCGGCTCCCGACCCCCGCGGACCCGGTGACCCTGGCCCTGTCCGCCGACGGGGGGCTGGTCGCCCCGGGCGAGGCCATCCCGGGCGACCGGTCGTGGGACGCGCCGCCCGGTGGCGTCCCGGCCGCCCTGACCAGCCTCCCCGGGCTGGCCGCGCTGGGCGACCTGCTGCCGCCCACGGACCTGCCGGGCCAGCACGTGGCGTTCACGTCGCCGCCGTTGGCCGACGACGTCGACGTCCTGGGAGGTGGGACGGTGCGCGTCGGCATCGACGCCACCACGTCCGAGGCGGTGCTGTTCGCCAAGGTCCTCGACATCGCCCCGGACGGACGTCCGAGCCTGCCCCAGCAGGCGGTGGCACCCGTCCGGCTGGACGACCTGCCGACCACCGCGACGATCACGCTGCCGACCCTGGACCACACCTTCGCGGCGGGCCATCGTGTCCGGCTGGTCCTGGCGGCCACCGACCAGGCCTTCGACAACCCTCGCACCCCCGGTCGCGTGACGGCCACGGTGGGTCCCGACGCCGTCCTGGCCCTGCCGACCGCCCCGCCCCCGGCGGTCGACGGCGGACCGCTGGTGGTGTCATTGGTCGTGGTGGCGGGTGCGGTCGTGCTCGCCGTGGGCGCCTGGTGGGTCCTGCGCCGTCGACGCGTCACCGCCGCCGGGCTGGTGGTCGACGACAACGCGGCGGCCGTTGACGTCCGCGGCCTGCGCAAGGTCTACGCCAACGGCTTCGTCGCCGTCGACGGGGTGGACCTCCGGGTCGAGCGCGGACAGGTCTTCGGGTTGCTGGGCCCCAACGGTGCCGGCAAGACCTCGACCCTGCGGATGGTGCTCGGCCTGGTGACCCCGACCGCCGGGGAGGTGCGCCTGCTGGGCCACCGCGTCGGGCCGGGCCATGCCGTGCTCGGCCACGTCGGCGCGCTGGTCGAGGGCCCGGGGTTCGCCCCCTATCGCTCGGGGCTGGACAACCTGCGGGACTTCTGGCGTGCCGGGGGCCAGCCCATGGCGGACGCCGAGCTGGACCGTGCCCTGGAGGTCGCCGCCCTGGGGGAGGCGCTGCACCGGCCGGTCGGCACCTACTCCCACGGGATGCGGCAGCGCCTCGGGATCGCCCAGGCGTTGCTCGGCAACCCCACGCTGCTGGTCCTGGACGAACCGACCGACGGCCTCGACCCCGGCCAGATCCGCGGGATGCGCGACCTGTTGTCCGACCTCGCGACCGAGGGTCGCACGGTGTTGGTGTCCAGCCACCTGCTGGCCGAGGTGGAACAGGTGTGCACCCACGCGGCCGTGCTGGTCGGCGGGCGGGTGGTGGCCAGCGGCCCGGTCGCGGAGCTGGGCGGCGAGGCGCGAACGGTCGAGGTTCGCACGGACCAGCCGGCCGAGGCCGCCGCGCTGCTGGCCGCGATCGACGGTGTCGGGGCCGTGCGCCGCCAGGGGCCGGGCGTGCTGGTGGACCTGGGGGAGCAGTCCGTGCGGGTCCTGGTGGCCAGCCTCGTCGAGGCCGGGATCGGGGTCCGGGCGGTCACGCCGCGTCGTCGGCTCGAGGACGCCTTCCTGCAACTGGTGGATGGAGGTGGCGGGTGAGCACGGAGCTGCGTCGCCAGCTGGCCCGACGCCGCACCTGGGTGGCCCTGGCCGGCACCGCCCTGGTGCCGGTGATCATCGCGGTCGCACTGGTCGTCAACGGCGGTGGCGGCGGGGGTTCCGACGACGGCGGTGGTGGGGGTGATCCCACCGGCCTGTTCGACCTCGCCACGGCCTCGGGCCTCAACTTCGCGCTGGTCTCGATCGCGGCCATGAGCCCGTTCCTGGTCCCGGTCGTGGTGGCCCTGTTCACCGGTGACACGGTGTCGTCCGAGGCCGGGTGGGGCAGCCTGCGCTACCTCCTGGCGCGGCCGGTCGGCCGGTCGCGCCTGCTCGCTCGCAAGCTGGCCGTCGGCGTCGTGCTCGGGCTGGTGGCGGTGGCGATCGTTCCCCTGTCGGGGACGATCGCGGGAACGCTGGCCTTCGGGTGGACCGGGGTGCAGACCCCCTTCGGCGTCCTGGCGGCCGGGGACGCGATCCTGCGTCTGGTGGCCGTGTGTGGCTACGTCGCCTGGTCGACCGCGTGGGTGGCGGCGCTGGCGTTCTGGTTGTCCACGACCACCGATGCCCCGGTGGGTGCCGTCGCCGGCACCATCGTGCTGGTCATCGTGGTCCAGATCCTCGACGCCATCACCGCCCTGGGGTCACTGCGGGACTGGTTGCCGGTCCACGAGGGCACCGCGTGGCTGGGCCTGCTGGCGTCCCCAGCCCGGACCGGGGACCTCGCCCGCGGGATCCTGCTGCAGGTCCCGTACGTGGTGGTGTTCCTCGGGCTCGCCTTCTGGCACTTCCGGCGCAAGGACGTCCTGTCCTGAATCCGGTCCCGTCGGGGTTCGGGCGGCGACGGATTCAGCGCAGGGGGCCGATGCCGTCGACCTCCCACAGGACCTCGTCGCGATCGCACCACCACCACGACTCGCCGGGGTGGTAGGACCGCATCACCGGGTGGTCGGCCTCGCGGGCATGGCGGGTGGCATGTGCGCCCGGTGAGGTGTCGCAGCAGCCGACCAGTCCACAGGTCGCGCACATCCGCAGGGCGACCCAGGTCGTGCCGGCGGCCAGGCAGGCACCACAGGCGTCGACCGGGTGCGGCGACACGTCCTGGCCGACCCGGTCGAGGTGGCCGCACACCACGTCGGTGCTCGGGTCGGTCCCCGGTCCGCCACCCGCCGGACCTGGCCCTGCGCGGACACTCGTCGCACCCACGCCGGTCGCCCGGCGCAGTGACGCCCGGTCGATCCGCACCGGCGGGGCGTCCACGGCACACGACCGGGGGTGCTCGGGCTCGGCGTCGTCGTCGAGCACGTCGTCGGGGATGCGCAGCCACGCCACCACGGCACCGGAGGTGGACAACCCGGCCATCAGCCACATCGCGGCCCGGAAGCTGGTCGTGAAGGCCTCCGGGTCGGCGTAGTCCTGCTCGCCGAGCCCCACGATCGCCGGGACCACCGCGATCGCGACCAGTCCGGCCGTCCGGGCGACCGCGTTGTTGACTCCCGACGCCAGCCCGCTGTGGGCGTCGTCGGCAGCCGCCAGCACCGTCGCCGTCACGGGCGCCACCGTGAGGCACAGGCCGAGTCCGAGCGCCACCAGCGCGGGCAGGATGTCGGTGACGTAGCTCGCGCCGGGGCCGAGCCGCGACAACAGGGCGAACCCGGCGGCGATGGTGAGGGCACCAGCGGCCAACGGACGGCGTGGGCCGATGCGTTGGGCGAGCTCCCCACCGCGGGCCGACAACAGGAACAACAGCACGGTGATCGGCAACCCCGCCAACCCGGCAAGGACCGGTCGATAGCCGACGGCCTGCTGGAGGAACACCACCAGCAGGAAGAACAGCACCCCGAGGGCGCCGTAGACCAGGAAGGTCAGCACGTTGGCCCACGTGAAGGTGGCCGACGAGAAGATCGCCGGCGGCAGCATCGGGTCCGGCCGTCGCCGCTCGACCACCACGAACACGATCGCGGCCGCCACGCCGACGGCCAGCGCGGCCGCGACCGTGGCGTCCAGGCCCCGGCTGCCCAGGGCGATGCAGCCCCACGTGATGGCTGCCAGGGCGCCGGCACCCAGCGCGGCGCCGGTGACGTCCAGCGGCCCGCTCGCGTCGGGGTCCCGTGACTCGGGCACGTGGCGTGCGGCCACCAGCACGCCGACCGCCAGCGGCAGGTTCAGCAGGAAGACCCAGCGCCACGAGCCGGCCTCGACCAGCCAGCCCCCCAGCGGGGGGCCGATCGCACCGGCGACCCCGCCCAGCGCCGACCATGCCCCGATGGCGGCGGCGCGATCCTCCCGCACGAAGCTGGCCTGGATGATCGCGAGGCTGCCCGGGGTCAGCAGGGCCGCACCGATGCCCTGCAGCACCCGCGCCGAGACCAACAGTGGCAGGGTCGGAGCCACGGCACAGGCGGCCGAGGCGAGGGCGAACCAGATCGTGCCGATCACGAACATCCGGCGGCGACCGAGGCGGTCGCCCAGGGAGCCACCCAGCAGGATCAGGGCCGCCAGGGCCAGCAGGTAGCCGTTGACGATCCACTGGAGCCCGGTGACGCCCGCGCCCAGGTCGTCACCGATCGCGGGCAGCGCCACGTTGACGACGGTGCCGGTCAACTGGGTCACCCCCGCGCCCAGCACGGTCGCGGCCAGCACCCACCGACCTGCCGTCGAGTCTCGCCGGAGCAGTTCGGGGGCCGTTGCGGTCGGGCTGGTCATCGTCGGGCCGTCCGCGACGGGCCCGGACGGTCGACAGCCGTCCGGACGGACCTAGGTTCGGGGGATGACGCACGCCCAGCCGAGGTCGGGGTCGGGTGCGTAGCCGGCCGCCATGGCCATGACGCGCGCCTGCTGGCCCGCGGTCATCGCCGGGGCATGGAGCTCGCGGCGGGCGGTGCCGGCGGTGGCCGCCCCACCGGTCAGTTCCAGCACGTCGACGCCGCGGCTGTTGTCGGCAACGTACACGTGGTCACCGTGGAAGTACGGGGCCCAGCTCACCCCCCCGTCGGGTCGGTAGTAGCCGACCTGGATCGGGTTGGTCGGGTCGCTGACGTCGAGGAACCGCGTGCCCTGGGCGTACCACGAGTAGGCGACGATGCCGTCGCGGACCTCGAAGTAGTGCGCCGAGCAGAACGCATTGGGCACCGTGCCCTCCTCGTCGGCCGGACTCCACGTGCCGATGACGTCGAGCCGGAACGGATCCTCGGGGGTCGACGACCAGCCCTGGCCGTCGTAGCTGCCCTCCAGGGAGGCGATGTTGAACATGCCGACGCCGTCGCACGTGGGGGACCCGAAGGCTTCCTCGGTGGCCATGATCAACGACCCGGGGCGGTGGTTGCGGCTGGGCCGGAAGCCGTCCCGGGTCGTTTCCCGGACCGGGCGGAAGGAGTTGTGCATGAACGAACTCGGCGTGGTGGATTCCGGGAACCCGCCACCGGCGAAGGGAACCGGGTCCGTGGCCGTGGCCACGCGTCGACGACCCGTGGTGGGGTCGAGGTGGCGTCCGTCGGTGTGGTACCCGCGGACCCCGCCCAGACCGGACACCCACACGATCCCGGCCGCATCGACCTGGACGTCGTGTGAGTAGGCCGTCTCGCCGTCGTCGCGACCGGTGTCGACCGGGATCGGGGAGGTGGTGATGTCGTCGAGGTCACGGATGTCGGTGACGAAGATGGGGCGTCCGCCGGGCCAGTCCGGCAGCTGCTCGGTGGAGCTGGCCGGCCCGCCCGTCCACAGGAAGTCACAGTCGTTGACGCAGGTCGAGGTGTGGCCGGTCGGCAGTTCGACGAACTCGCGCAGGGCGAGGTCCTCGGGGTCGCTGGCGTCGACGATGTAGACCCCGGCGACGTCGGACGGGTCACGGGTGGTCCCGTTGTAGGCGCGCGGGTCGCGGGCCATGAAGACCAGCTTGCGACCCTGGTCGACGTCCATGTCCTCGTTCTGCCAGAAGGTGCCACCCTCGTCACCGGGCAGCTTGAGCTCGTCCGACGTGAGGTGGTCCAGCATGACGGGGTGGGCGGGGTCGGCGAGGTCGTAGGTCTGCAACCCGAAGCGGCCGTTGACGACCATGATGTCGCGGGCCCCGGCGCCGCGGCCGTAGCTCAGGAAGTTGATCGACGTCGCCTGGGCGGCCGCGGGGAGGTTGGCGGTGAGCGTCACGTTGGCGATGTCGCCCGCGGGTGGGGGCGGGTCCGCCGCCAGCGCCACCGCGCCGCCCGGCGCGGCGAGGACGAGTGTGAGGACGAGGATGAACCTGCGCATGGGGGGAACCGTTCGGGGGGACGGCGGTGCCGGCCGTCCGCGCCTCGCTCCCGACGCGGTCCGTCGTCACCTCACCGCGCCGGACCCTAGGCCGAAGGTGTCGGCGTCGTCAACGGGTGGCCGGCAACGTCCTCGGCCGGTTCCTGCGGTCCGATGTCCCCATCGGTGGGCCGGGGGCGTGGGGCCGAACGGGCGGAGGCCCTCGATAGGGTCGGTGGGGTGGCGCGACCGTCGGACCACCGACGGACCGACCCCCCTTCCGACCTGCCGAGGCCCTCCATGTTCACCCGATCCGACATGCCCGACCTGACCGGCCGCACCGCCATCGTCACGGGGGCGAACTCCGGGCTCGGGCTCCAGACCGCCGAGGCCCTCGCGGGCGCTGGGGCCACCGTGGTCATGACCGCCCGTTCACGGTCCAGGTTCGACGACGCCGAAGCCCACATCCGACCGCGCATCCGCATGGCCGACCTGCGCTTCGTCGAGCTCGACCTCGCCGACCTCGCCAGCGTCCGCGCCGCCGCGGACGCGATCCGGTCCGAGCACGCGGTCGTGGACGTCCTGGTCAACAACGCCGGGGTGATGATGACCCCCGAGTCCACGACGGCGGACGGCTTCGAGCTGCAGCTGGGGACCAACCACCTCGGCCACTTCGCCCTGACCGGCCTGTTGCTCCCACCCCTGCTGGCCGCCGATGCCGCCCGCGTGGTCACGGTGTCGTCGGGCGCGCACCACATGGGCGAGATGGACTTCGACGACCTGCACCAGCAACGCGGCGACGACTACGACAGCATGGCGCAGTACGGCCGGTCGAAGCTGGCCAACATGTTGTTCGCCCAGGAGCTCCAACGGCGCTTCGCCGCCGCCGGAGTGGCCGCGCGCAGTGTCGCCGCCCACCCCGGCTACACGGCCACCAACCTGCAGTCCAGTGGGGTCCGCCTGCCCGGGGCCGGTGGGTTCCAGCGGGTCGCCGACGTCGCGATGCGGGTGCTGAACCCGATCGTGGGCATGGACGTCGAGCAGGGTGCGCTGCCCCAGTTGTACGCCGCGGTCGGGGACGTTCCCGGCGGCTCCTACTGGGGGCCGCAGGGCTTCCGCGAGATGCGCGGTCCCGTCGGGCCCGCCGACATCGACGCCAAGGGACTCGACCCGGCCGTGGCGTCGTTGCTGTGGGACGTGTCCGTGGAGTCCACCGGGGTGGACTACGCCGAGCTGGCTCCGGTCGACGATCCCGCGTCGGCCTGACGACCACCCCCCTGAGGACCTCCCTGGCGACCACCCCAGACGACCTCCCTGACGACCACCCGCGAACCAGCGACCACAGGAGCACCACGATGGCCAGCGACCGGATCGTCGTCACGGGCAGCAGCGGCAAGGCGGGACGGGCGGTGATGGCCGACCTGGCCGACGCCGGTCACGAGGTCCTGGGGGTGGACGTCGCGGCGTCGATGGACCCCGACGACCCGACCCTGGTCGTCGACCTGACCGACCTCGGCCAGACCCTGGAGGCGCTGGACGGTGCCGACGCGGTCGTGCATCTGGCCGCGATCCCGGCCCCCGGGGTGCGCCCGGAGGCCACGACCTTCGCCAACAACCTGCTGTCGACCTACCACGTGTTCACGGCCGCGACCCGCCTCGGGCTCGACCGGGTCGTGTGGGCGTCGTCGGAGACCCTGATCGGGTTGCCCTTCGACCGCGAGCAACCCCGCTACGCCCCGATCGACGAGGACCATCCCCGGTTGCCCGAGTCGCACTACTCGCTGTCGAAGCTGGCGGGCGAGGCCATCGCCGAGCAGTTCCACCGCTGGTCCGGCACCCCGATCGTCGCGTTGCGGATCTCCAACATCATGGAGGAGCACGACTACGCCCGGTTCCCCGAGTTCTGGGACGATCCCACGATCCGCGCCTGGAACCTGTGGGGCTACGTCGACGCCCGTGACGTCGCCCAGGTCGCCCGGCGCGCGCTCGAGGCCGACCTGGACGGCACGCCGGCCTTCCTGGTCGCCGCGGCCGACACCTGCATGACGACCTCGAGCGCGGACCTGCTGGAGGCGGTCTATCCCGACGTCGAGGTGCGCGGCGACGTGTCCGGGCACCGCACCCTGCTGGCGATCGACCGGGCCCGCACGGTGCTGGGCTACGAGCCCGAGCACTCGTGGCGCGACCACGTGTCGGGCTGAGCCGTCGCGGTGGTGGTCAGTTGGTCGTGGGCAGCCACGTCGCGTGGAACGGGTACAGCCACCGGTCGGTGAGGTGGTTGAGCACCCGTCGTGCGTGCGAGAAGTGGTCGCCGACCGAGGTGACGCCGGGCGTCCGGCTGGTGGGGCCCGACGCCGTCTCGACGGCCAGGCGATACCACTGGCGGCCGAGCAGTTCCAGCAGGCCGACCGCCCCGTGCAGGGCCAGGGCCTCGGCCAGTTCCTCGGTGCCGCCGTCGCCGCGGTGCAGGCTGCGCGCCAGTCGGTCCACCTGGATCGGCGCGAAGCGTGTCCGTGCCGTGTGGTCGGGGAACACGCCAGTGAGGTAGAGGCTGGCGTCCCCGAGCCGGCGGTACAGGGCGGGTCGTGATGCCTCGTCGACCACGTCGACCAGACGGGCCATCGCGGCCGGGTCGAGTTCACTGAAGCGCTGGCGATGGACCGTCCCGCCACGCCGCACCGTCACCACACCGCTGCCGACGTGGGTGAAGCTGGCCAGCAGGTCGGCCAGGAACAGCCGGTGGTCGCCGTCGTCGAGGAAGGTCCGCAGTTCGGCGCCGGCGAACACCGGGACGCGCTCCCGGGGGCCGGTCCACTCGGCGACGACGCTGGCGGGGTCGAGCTCGCGGTGGGCCCGATGGATCGCGACGGCGAACACCAGCAACGACGAGATGCCGACCAGCAGGCTCCCCGGCACCTCGCCCCCCGACAAATCACCCCCCGGCACGTCACCCCCCGGCACGCCACCCCCCGGCACGTCACCCCCCGTCACGCCGTCACGGGGTGCGGGCAACACGGCCTCGGCGGCCTCGACGGTCGACAACAGCTCCTCGAGGTGGGCCGCGCCGGTCGGGTCGTCGGGGCCGGGCAGGCCGAGCCGTCCCGCCACGGCGGCCAGCAAGGACCGGTCCGTGGCGGTGAGGCGGTGGAGGTACCACCGCCCGCGCGTCCCGGCATCCGTCGTCATGACGCCAGCCTAGGGATCCGCGTCGGCGTGCCCACGCAGGTGGCGTCAGTCGTCCAGGTCGGGCGAGGTGTCGCCGAGTGCGGTCCCCCCTCGCACCAGCAGGGCGCGCACCTGCTCGACCTCGTCGGGGTCGGCCAACACCGTGAGGTCGTCCCCGGGCTGCAGCCGGGTGGCGCCGTCGGGGACCACCACCTCGCTGCCCCGGCGGATCGACGCCACCAGCGTGCGGGGCGGCCACGGGACGTCACGCAGGTCGCGGTCGGTCACCAGCGAGCCGTCGCCGACGCTGAGCTCCAGGGCACGGACACCCGTCAGGTCCCGGAGGTGGCTGGTCTGGGTGCGGTGCTGGTCCGACACCTTGCGGGTCAGCGCCTGCTGGTAGGCGGCCACCACGTCGGATCGGCGGATGATGCCGAGGTAGTGGTCCCGCCCGGTCACCACCGGGATGCGTCCGACCCCCAGGGCGGCCATGCGTTGCAACGCCACGTGCAGGGGCGCATCGGGGTGGACGGTCGCGGGGTGTCGTCGGGACACCGATCCGGCGGTGGTCGCCGTCGACCGGTCGGCGGCCGCGTCGACGTCGCTGAGCGTCACCACGCCGACCAGCCGCTGGCCGTCCACGACCGCGAACCCGTGACTGCCGGTGCTCCGGAACAGGTCGCGCAGGTCGTCAAGCGGCAGCTCCGGGGCGACCGTGGGATGGTCCGTGCTCATCGCCTCGGACGCGTCGAGCACCTGCATCACGTCGACGTCGTCGGCTGGGGGCGAGAACACGATCCCCCGCAGTCGCAGTGGGGCCTCGTACAACGAGTCCTGCGAGATGCGGTCGGCCAGGAAGGTCGCCAGCCCGGCCGCCAGCATCATCGGCAGCACCAGTTCGTAGTCCCCGGTCAGCTCGAAGGCGATCAGGACCGCGGTCATCGGCGCCCGGGCAGCCGCGGCGAACACCGCGGCCGTCCCGGCCAGTGCGAATGCGCCCGGTTCGATGCCCATGCCCGGGAACAGCGTGGCGCCGACGGTTCCCCAGGCGCTGCCGATCGCGGCCCCGATGAACACGGCGGGGGCGAAGGTGCCCGCGGCGTTGCCGAAGCCGACCGTCACCGCGGTCGCCAGCAACTTGGCCAGCGCCAGCGCGACCAGGAGCCCGACGGCGCCCCAACCGGCCCCCACGTCGCCGTCGAGCATGGCCAGGATCGGGTCGCGGACGCCGTCGATGGGGGGGAGTTGGTCGCCGGTGCCCAGCACCTGGGGGACGACCAGGGCGATCGCCCCCACCACCAACCCCGACAACCCGACCACGACCGGGATCGGGACACGCCGTCGCAGCCACGCGGCCGTCGTCGCCGCGGCCTCCTCGGCGTGGCCAAGCAGCAGGGCGGCCAGCATCGCCACCAGCCCGAGCCCGGCGTACAGCAGCAGCTGGCGCGCGTCACCCAGCCCGTAGGTCCGGCTGGGCTCGAAGATGATGCCCGGCCCGACCAGGGTGCGGGCGGTCACGGAGGCCACCACGGCCCCGACGACCACGACCTGCAGCGAGGTCGCGCGGAGCCGACCCAGGATGATCTCGATGGCGAAGAGCATGCCACCGATGGGGGCGTTGAAGGACGCCGCGATGCCGGCCGCGGCGCCCGTGGCGACCAGTGCGCGCAGGCGGGTCTCGTCCACGCGCACCCACTGCCCCAGGATCGAGCCCACGCTGCCGCCGACCAGCACGATCGGTCCCTCGCGACCACCCGACGCCCCGGTTCCCAGGGCCACCGACGCCGCCACCAGTGTCGACCCCGGAACCCGCCGGCGCGCCCGACCACCGTGGAGGGCCAGCGTCTCCATGGTGCGCACCACGCCGGAGCCACTGGGCTCGATCGCCCAGTAGCGCAGGACGAGGCCGACCACGACCCCGCCGGCGGCCGGCCACAGCAGGACCTCCAGCGTGCTGGCCTCGGTCCCGTACGTCACCTGCTGCACCCAGCGGATGCCGGCGATGAGGACCGCCGCGAGCCCGCCGGTCACCAGCCCCGTGGCCGCCCCGAGCGCCAGCATCCCGCTGTCGGTCGAGCCGCCGACGGCGACTCGCTCGCGCAGGCGCTCGGCCCGGGCGTGGACGGCGCCGGGGGCACGCGTACCCATCTGGCGTCCTGTCCACGGCGGCCTGTCCGACCCTGGGGCTCGGGCCAACTCGCCACGCTATCGCCATGTGGCGGGACCACGGGGCCGCCACGGGAGGCCGTTTCGGGCCCGCGAACGGGACCCCGCCGTCGCGGCAGCTGGCCGTCCTGCCGGGACCGCGGCACGAGGCGGCGCGCGCGACGTCCGAACGGTCGACCGGGGGCGTGGTCGCGTGCGACACGCTGGACGTCCACGAACCCCGACCTCCAGGACCACGACCATGACCGCTGCCATCACCGAGACGATCGACGTCGACGCCGTGCCCGAGCGCGCGTTCGACTACGTCGCCAACTTCGGCCACCTCGACGAGTGGGACCCCACCTTCGACCACGCCGTGCGCACCGACACCGGCCCCCTGGGCGTGGCCTCGACCTTCCGGGTCGCGACCGAAATGGCCGGCAACCAGGTGGTCATCGACTACCGCATCACGGAGTTCCGTCGCCCGGAGCGGGTCGTGCTCGTCGGCCAGTCGTCGTCGTTCACCTCGACGGACACGATCGAGTTCGCCCCCCACGACGACGGGACACGCGTGACCTACCACGCCGAGGTCGACACCGGCGCGCCGGACTGGCTGGAGACCGCGGGCACTCCGGTGTTCAAGGTCGTGGGCAAGTTGTCCGCCCGCGGCATGCGCGACGCCCTGTCCGACGACGAGTGAGCCACCGGCCCGCCGGGTGACGCCGCGGGCGTTCCCGGGCCCGGGTGGCGGCAACGTGCCCGCCGTCGTGGTTCAGGTCCCCGCGTGGTCGACGAGCAGCCGCGCCACGGCCGACTCCTCGCGACGCAACTGGCGACGTGCCCGGGCCCGAGCGAACCGCTCGGGCAGCTCGCCGGCCCGGAATGCCGACGCCACCGCGGGGTGGACGTAGCTGGACCGGGCCACGTCGCGGGTGTTGCCCAACACCTCCGAGGCGGCGTCGAAGCCCACCAGCACGAGCCGGTCGAGGTCGTCGTGCGGCTCGGGCTCCAGGTCGGCCAGGGCGCTGGCGGCCGCCACCGTCCCGCCCCACAGGCGGAAGTCCTTCGCGGTCCAGTCCTGGTCGGTGGTCGTGCGCAGCCACTCGTTGACGTCACCGGAGTCCACGCGGTGGGTCGTCGCACCGTCCTCGTCGCGCCAGGCGAACAGGTGCTGGCCGGGGACCTCGGCGCACGCCGCGATGGCGCGGGCCAGGCGGCGGTTGGTGACCGCGAGCTCGCGCTGGATCCCGCCCTTGCCGACGAAGTCGAACGCGATCGTGGTGCTGGAGTACTCGACGTGGTCGTCGCGCAGGGTGGTCAGGCCGAAGGTCTCGTTGTCGCGGGCGTAGGCCTCGTTGCCGACCCGCACCAGGGTCTCGTCGAGCAGGGCGATCACCAGGGCGAGGACTCGTCGTCGCGCTGACGACCGTTGCCGCAGCCCGGCGTCGACCTCGTCTCGCACGACGGCCAGGGCATCGGGGAACTCGACCAGGCGGGCGAACTTGGCCGCGTCGCGGGCCGCGCGCCACTGGTCGTGGTAGCGGTACTGCTTGCGGTCGGCGTCGTCGCGACCGGTGGCCTGCACGTGTCCGTCCGGGTCGGCCGAGATCCACACGTCGGTCCACGCCGGTGGGATGACGAGGTCGACGATCCGGTCACGTTCCTCGCCCTGGATCCAGGAACCGTCGTGGGTGCGGTAGCCGAACCCGGTGCCCCGCCGGACCCGCGTGTGGCCGGGACCGGTGTCGTCGACGTAGACCAGTCCAGCCGCCTCCGCGGCCGCCACGGCCTCGGGGTCCCACGCCGGGTCCACGACCTCGCGGCCACGGTGGTCGGGGGCGTCGGCGTCGGCCACCCGCGGTTCGGTCCCGGCCGCGTCGGCCGCGACCGGGTCGTCGTCGACGGGGGCGGACACCTGCTCCTCGGGATCTCCCAGGACGTCCTCGCCGCCGCGCAGGTCGTCGTCCATGTGTCCTGTCGCCACTCGTCCGGCCGGTCGGCGCCAACGGTACGGCCGGCGTGGCAGGCGACGTGGTCGCCGAACGGACATCCCGCCGGTGGTGCGCCGACCGCCTACGGTGCCCGCCCAGTCCGGACAGGAGGGCCCGATGCGCGAGACCACGGCCGACGTCGGCCTGGCGGTGGACGCCGAGCACGGTGAGGGTCCCGTCTGGGACGTCGATCGACAGCGCCTGCACTGGGTGGACATCGTCGGGCGGGCGGTGCACACCTTCGACCCCTCCGACGGGGTGGACGTGTGTCGACGACTCGACCAGCAGGTGGGTGCCGTGGGCCTGCGCGACGACGGGTCCCTGCTGGTCGCCGCCGAGCGGGGCCTGGGGGTGCTCGACCCCGACGACCCCGTCGACGACCCGGCGCGCCCCCACCTGTTGGCGATCACGGTCCCGCTGGAGGCCGACCGTCCGGACACGCGTGCCAACGACGGCGCCTGCGATCCGCACGGGCGGTACTGGATCGGGACGATGGCCCACGACGACCACCCGGGGGCGGGCACGCTGTACCGCGTGGACCGGGACGGCTCGGTGCATCCGCAACTGGGTGACCTGACCGTGTCCAACGGGCTGGCATGGGCGCCCGACGGGGCGACGGCGTGGTTCATCGACAGCGCCGACGGGCGTGTCGACCGCCTCGTGGTCGACCCCGACAGCGGGGACCTGCGGGAACGGCGACCGTTCCTGGACCTGTCCGACGCCCCGGGGGATCCCGACGGCATGACCATCGACGCCGAGGGTGGCCTGTGGATCGCGATGTGGGGCGGGTGGCAGGTCCGTCGCCATGCACCCGACGGCCGCCTCGACATCGTGGTGTCCCTGCCGGTGTCCCATCCGACCAGCTGTGCCCTGGGCGGTCCCGCGCTGGACCAGCTGTGGATCACCTCCAGCCCGCGCGACCTCGACGAGGCCGGCCGGCGGGAGCAGCCGTCGTCGGGCTCGGTGTTCACCTGTGCCGTGGACGTTCCGGGGGTCCCCGAACCGCGCGTGGCGACCTGACCGAACGCGTCGTCCACGTCGGGTGTGGCGCGACCACCGTCAGGTCGCGGGCAGGTCCGCCAGTCGGTCGCGGACCGTGGACCTGGCCTCGGCGGCCGTGGTGGCGTAGCGAGCGGCCGCGGCGAGGTTGCGGGCCTGGTCCAACGACACCCGTTCCAGGGCGGCGGCCACGAGCGGGACGGCCCGCGGGACCATCGACAGGCTGGTGGCGCCGAGGCCCACCAGCACGACCGCGAGCGCCGGGTCGCCGGCCGCCTCGCCACAGACCCCGACCGGGCGACCGCGGTCACCGGCGGCCGCGGCGGTCATCGCCACCAGGTCGAGCACCGCCGGCTGCCACGGGTCGGTGAGGTCGGCCAGCCGCCCGACCAGCCGGTCGGCCGCCAGGGCGTACTGGGCGAGGTCGTTGGTGCCCAGGCTCAGGAACGACACGTGGTCCAGCATCGATCCGGCGGCGAGTGCGGCGGCGGGGGTCTCGACCATGACGCCGGCCACCAGCCCGTGGCTCGCGGCCGCGGCGGCGAACACCTCGGCCTCGGTGACGGTGGACACCAGGGGAGCCATGACCTCGACATCGGCCGCGACCTGGTCCGCGGCCCGGGCGACCGCCCGCAGCTGCGCGTCCAACAGCTGGGGGTGGGCACGGGTCGTGCGGATGCCACGCACGCCCAGCGCCGGGTTGGGCTCGTCGGCGTCGGTGACGAACGGCAGGGGCTTGTCCGACCCCGCGTCCAGGGTTCGCACGACCACGCGCCGTTCGCCCAGCGGGGCGAACAGGTCGCGGTAGGTCGCGGCCTGTTCGTCCACCGACGGTGGTGACGTCCGACCGAGGAAGAGCAGTTCGGTCCGCAGCAGCCCGACGCCCTCCGCGCCCACCTCCACGGCGGCCGTGACGTCGTCGCGGCCGCCGACGTTGGCCAGCAGGGCGACCGGGTGCCCGTCGGCGGTCCGGCCGGGGTGGTCGAGGTCCGGTGCCGTGCGACCCGTCCCCGGGGCGGTCACGTCCTCGTCCGGGTCGATCGTGAAGCGGGCGGCGTCGGCGTCGAGGAGCACGATGGCGCCGTCGGTGACCTCGTCCACCCGGTCGCCCACCGCGATGGCCGGCAGCCCGCGGGCGCGGGCGATGACGGCGGTGTGGGACGTCGACGTCCCCGTGCGCAGCACCAGTCCGAGGCAGGTGGCGGGATCCACCGAGGCCGCGTCGACCGGGGCGAGGTCGTCGGCCACCAGCACCCATGGTTCCTCGTGCTCGAACACCGTCGGGCCGTCGCGGCCCGCCAGCACGGCCACCACGCGGTCACCGACGTCCTCGACGTCGCGTTGGCGCCCGGCCAGGCGACCGCCGGCCCGACGGAAGGTCTCGGCCACCGCCTCGGTGGCCCGCTGCACCGCGGCCGCCGGGGCGACGCCGTCGCGGACCAGCCTCGTGGCGGCATCGAGCAGGTCGGGGTCGCGCGCCAGCATGGCGGTGGCCGCGAGCACGTCCCCGGTGGCCCGGTCGGGTGCGGCCTCGGCTCGCTCGTCGAGGTCGTCGGCCACCGTCGCGGCGGCCTCGAGGAGTCGCGCCACCCGGTCGTCGACGTCGCCGCCGTCCACCGCGCCGGGGTCCACGCCGTCGGGAACACCCTCCGCCGGGGTGGCTGGCGGGTGGACGGGGCCGACCCGGAAGGCGGGCCCCACGGCACGCCCCGGGGCCAGCACGACGACCGGGTCCGCCACCCGGGGAGCCCAGTCGGGCCACGGGGCGTCGTCGGCCTCCCCCTGCCCCGGTGCGGCCTCGCCGTCGTCGTGACCGGCCCCGTCGCCATGACCGGTGGACTGGTCGAGCGGTTCGCCGAAGCCGTCGCGCACCAGCGCGACCACGTCGGCGACCGCGTCGGCGGCCGCGGGCCCGTACCCGGACACGGCCAGGCGCGTGCCGGCCCTCGCGTCCAGCCCGGCGACCGCACTGAGGCTGTCGGCACGCACCTCCCGACCCGGGTCGGCGAGGTCGGCCAGGGTGATCCGTGCGTCGTGGCCGGCGGTGGCACGCACGAGCGCCGCCGCCGGGCGGGCGTGGATCCCGTCACGGTTGACCACGACCACCTCGTCGCGGGCATCGGGGTCCTCCCCGGCGTCACCGGGCGCCTGCCCGTCGTCGGTGGCGTCGTCGGGATCGGGTCCGCCGCCGTCTCGTGCCTCGCCGAGGTGGTCGCGCTTGGCGTCCAGTGCCCGGGTCGCCTCACCCACGACCGTGTCCAGGTCGCTGCCGAGGGCAGCCTGCACCACCGCTGCGACCGTGCCCTCCACGATCGGGGCGGCGACCAGTCGGATCGGCCCCGGCGGGTCGTCGAGGAACTCCAACGCCGTCTCGGTGCTCAGCACGGCACTCCCGAGGTCCATCAGCACGATGACGCCGGCCGGGGAGGACACCTCCTCCACCGCCGCGAGCACGGCCATGGCGTCGGTCCCCAGGCCGCCGTCGTCGGTGCCGGCCGCCACGGCGATGGGTGGTGGGTCGTCGTCCACCATCTGGCGGGCGAGGGCCACGACGGCGTCGGCCAGGGCCGCGCTGTGGGACACCACGACGACCCCGACGCGGTCGGTCATGCCGACAGGGTCGCCGCGAGTGCCTCGAACAGCAGGGTCGTGGAGGCCGCGCCGGGGTCGATGTGGCCGCGGCTGCGCTCGCCCAGGTAGCTGGCCCGCCCCTTCCTGGCGATCAGTGGCTCGGTGTCGTCGCGTCCCTGCGCGGCGGCCGTCGCCCCGGCCTGCGCCACGGCGGCGAGGTCCTGCCCGTCGTCCACGGCCCGCTGCACGGCCCCCACGGCCGGGTCGAGCGCGTCCACCATCGTCTTGTCGCCGAGCTCGGCCTTGCCCCGGGCGACCACGCCGTCCCGCGCCGCCGCGAGGGCGCCGGCAAGGCCTGCGGGGTCCAGCGAGTGCACGGCACCCGAGCCGGTTCCGAAGCGCAACAGCAGGGTGCCGTACAGCGGGCCGCTCGCGCCGCCGACCGTGGACACCAGCGTCATGCCGGCGCGCTTGCACACGTCCTCGATCGTGGCGTCGTCGGCGACCTCGTCGAGCCCGGCGACCACCGCGGCCATCCCACGCGCCATGTTGGCGCCGTGGTCGGCGTCCCCGATGGCCGAGTCCAGTTCGGTGAGGTGGGCGCGTTGGTCCCGTGCGAGCTGTTCGAAGGCTCGCAACCAGGCGACCACGTCGTCGAGCGTGAGCTCCGGGTGCGACTCGGGTGTCGGCTCTGGGGTCGGCTCGGGTGTCGGCTCTGGGCTCGGCTCTGGGGTCGGCTCTGGGGCGTGCTGGGGGGTGGGCTCGGGGGTCGGCCCGGTCTCGCCGTCCGGTGGGGGCATGTCAGGCCCCCCATCGCAGGCCCGGTGTGGCGACCGGCGCATCCCACAGGCGCAGCACCTCGTCGTCGGCGCGCAGCAGGGTCAGGGAGCACCCGGCCATCTCCAGGGAGGTGATGTAGTTGCCCACCAGCGACCGTGCCACGGTGATCCCGGCGTCGTCGAGCAAGCGCCGGACCTCGCCGTACATCAGGTACAGCTCCAGCAGCGGGCTCCCGCCCATGCCGTTCATGAAGGCGATCGTGGGCCCGTCGGTGAAGTCCAGGTCGTCCAGGATCGGTCGAACGAGGCGTTCGGCGAGGTCGGAGGCCGGTGCCATCGGCAGGCGCTCCCGCCCGGGCTCGCCGTGGATGCCGATCCCCAGTTCGTACTCGTCGTCGCCAAGGTCGAAGGTGGGCTCACCGGCCGACGGGACGACGCACGACGTCAGGGCGAGCCCCATGCTGCGCCCCCCGGCGTTGATGCGCTGGGCCAGTTCCGCGACGCCGTCCAGGTCGGTGCCCTCTTCGGCCGCCGCGCCCACGACCTTCTCCAGCAGGACCGTGACGCCCACCCCGCGTCGGCCTGCCGTGTACAGGCTGTCGGTCACGGCCACGTCGTCGTCGGTCACGACCGTCTCGACCCGGATGTCGTCGGCCTCGGCCATCTCGGCGGCCATCTCGGCGGCCATCTCGAAGTTCATGACGTCGCCGGTGTAGTTCTTGACGATGTGCAGCACCCCGGCGCCGCGGTCGACGGAGGTGGTGGCGGCCATCATCTGGTCGGGCACCGGTGAGGTGAACACCTCGCCGGCACACGCGGCGTCGAGCATCCCGGGCCCCACGAAGCCGCCGTGGAGTGGCTCGTGGCCCGACCCGCCGCCCGACACCAGCGCGACCTTGCCGTCGGGCTTGGGTTCGGATCGGTAGATGACCTTGTGCTCGTGGTCCACGCGGAGTTCGGGGTGGGCGGCGTCGATCCCCTTCAGGGCATCGGCCACCACCTCGTCGGCATCGTTGATCAGCTTCTTCACGTGGACCTCCAGGTCGGACGATCGTCCCGGGATCCATGAAAGCAGACCCGTCGGGTTCGCGGCGGAAGTCCAGTGGCGAACTCGTGATATTCGCGTCGGGCCCCACCTATGGTCGTGTCGGGTCGGCAGGCGTGCCGAGCCACAGAACGATCGCGGCGTCGACCCCCGGGAGCCGCGTCGGTGGTGCCACGACACCGCCGACACATCCTCGAGATCGATTCCCCGACGACAGCGAGGTGGGCCGAGCATGACCACACTGGATCCCGATCCCCCGGCGCCACCCGTCGGCGCGGAGACGGTCGCCGAACTGGTGACGATCGAGCAGTTCCTCGACGACCGCGAAGCCGACACGACGTCGCCCGGCCTGACCTCGCTGGTCTACGACCTGGCGCTGGCCGGCAAGCTGATCGCCAACCGGACGCGTCGGGCCGGCCTCACCGAGTTGATGGGTGCCTCGGGCGTGGTCAACGTCCAGGGTGAGGAACAAAAGGCCCTGGACCTGTATGCCGACGACGTGGTGACCTCGTTGCTGCGACGCGGTGGCCGGGTGTGCGCGATCGTGTCCGAGGAGCGGCCGGAGGTCACCGTCGTGGAGGGCACCGGGCAGTACGTGGTGGTGCACGACCCGCTGGACGGGTCGTCCAACATCGACTCCAACGTCAGCATCGGGACGATCTTCGGGATCTACCGGCGGGTGACGGAGGTGGACGGTCCGCCGGCCGAACAGGACTGGCTCCGTCCCGGGCGCGACCTCGCGGCGGCCGGCTACGTCCTGTACGGCACGTCGACCATCCTGGTCCTGAGCACCGGACAGGGTGTGCATGCCTTCACGCTGGACCCCGAGGTGGGCGAGTTCGTGTTGACGTGGGCCGACATGGTCCACCCCGAGTCGCCGGCCTACTACAGCTTCAACCACGCCTCGTCGCCGCTGTGGGACCAGGGCGTGGGCGACTTCGTGGCCTGGCTGGAACGGCCCGACACGCCGCAGCTGTCCCAGCGCTACATCGGGTCCGCGGTCGCAGACTTCCACCGCAACCTGCTGCACGGCGGGATCTACGGCTATCCCGCCGAGACCGGGCTGCCCGACGGCAAGCTGCGGATGGTCTACGAGGGCGCCCCCCTGGCGTTCCTGGCCGAGCAGGCCGGCGGCCTCGGGTCCGACGGCCACCAGGACCTGCTCGACATCGTTCCCACCTCGATCCACCAACGAACACCGGTGTTCCTCGGCCATCGTGCGCTCGTCGAGCGACTCCAGGCCATGGTGGACACCCACGAGTCGGATCCGTGACGTCGTCGTGGACGGCCCGATGCGCCACACCGGCGCGGCGAGCCCGTCCACCCCGGGGATCGCACCAGCGGGCCGGTCGGATCCCACCGCCAAGGACGGCCCACCCACGAAAACCAATGGATCGGAACCCACATGCTCGGTGACGTCTTCATGTCCGAGGTCCTCGGGACCGCCATGCTGCTGCTGCTCGGGTGTGGCGTGGTGGCCAACGTCGCCCTGTCCGACAGCAAGGGCGAGGGTGGCGGCTTCCTGCTCGTCAACTTCGGATGGGGCCTGGGCGTCATGGCCGGGGTCTACGTGGCCTTCAAGTCCGGGGCCCACATCAACCCGGCCGTCACGGTCGGCCTGCTGGCCAACGGCGCCGAGGAGTACGCGCCCGGGGTGGCGGTGACGGTGGCATCGACCCTGACCTACTTCGCCGGCGAGATGGTCGGCGCCTTCATCGGCGCCGTCCTGTGTTGGCTGGCCTACAAGGACCACTTCGCGGCCACCCCGGACGCCGCGGCGAAGCTGGGCGTGTTCTCCACCGGGCCGGCCATCCGCAACTACACCTGGAACCTGGTGACCGAGATCATCGGCACCTTCGTGCTGGTGTTCGTGATCCTGACCTTCGGGCAGTCACCGGCCGACCTCGGACCCCTGCCCGTGGCCCTGCTCGTGGTCGGCATCGGTGCGTCGCTGGGTGGACCCACGGGGTACGCCATCAACCCGGCGCGTGACCTCGGTCCGCGCATCGCCCACGCCGTCCTGCCGATCCCCGGCAAGGGCACCAACGACTGGGGCTACTCCTGGGTCCCGGTCGTGGGACCGCTCATCGGCGGTGTCCTTGGTGGCCTCGCCGGGCGCGTGTACATCTGATGGCCGCGGACAACGAAGGACGCACCGGCACGCCGGACCAGGGCATGCACGACGACGCCGAGCCCGTCGAGGAGTCGCACGAGGGTTCCTACGAGGAGGCCGACCGCGACACCACCCGGGACGACGTCGGATCCGACCACGACGACCCCGACGAGGACAGCGACGACACGGGCCACTACGCCGAGTCCGACACCGGATCGGGGCGCCACGACACCCACCCCGAACACGGGGACTACGTCCAGCGAGACCAGGAAGGGGGGGCTCCCCCCGACTGAGCCACCCACGCACCCGACCGACCGCCTGCTCGTCACGACCACCCGAATGGTCGGCCGAGCCGGACGCACCACGACAACACGAGGAGAACAACCATGGCTGACTTCGTCGGCGCAATCGACCAGGGCACGACCAGCTCCCGCTTCATGGTCTTCGACCACGGCGGGAACGAGGTCGCCCGCCACCAGCTCGAACACGAGCAGATCCTGCCCCAGGCAGGCTGGGTGGAGCACAACCCGGCCGAGATCTGGGACCGCACCTCGACCGCGGTGCGCAGCTGCCTGGCGGGGGCGAACCTCGACGCCAGCGACCTCGCCGCCGTCGGCATCACCAACCAGCGCGAGACCGCCGTCGTGTGGAACAAGAAGACCGGGCGTCCGTACTACAACGCGATCGTGTGGCAGGACACCCGCACCGACAAGATCGCCTCCGCGCTGGAACGGGACGGCAAGGGCGACGTGATCCGACGCAAGGCCGGACTGCCGCCCGCGACCTACTTCTCCGGGGGGAAGGTCCAGTGGATCCTCGAAAACGTCGACGGCGTCCGGGAAGCGGCCGACAAGGGTGAGGCGATCTTCGGCAACACCGACACCTGGATCATCTGGAACCTGACGGGCGGGGTGGACGGCGGGTCCCACGTCACCGACGCGACCAACGCCTCGCGCACGATGCTGATGGACCTGGAGACGCTGGACTGGGACGACGAGCTGCTGGGATTCTTCGACATCCCCCGGTCGATGCTGCCCGAGATCCGGCCGTCGTCGTCGCCGGAGGGCTACGGCGACACCCTTGCATCGGGTCCGCTCGGGGGCGTCGTGCCATTGACCGGCGACCTCGGCGACCAGCAGGCGGCCACCGTCGGCCAGGTCTGCTACGACGTCGGCCAGGCCAAGAACACCTACGGCACCGGCAACTTCATGTTGCTCAACACCGGTGAGGAACTGGTGCGGTCCGAGAACGGCCTGCTCACGACCGTGTGCTACCAGTTCGGCGACGACAAGCCCATCTATGCCCTGGAGGGGTCGATCGCCGTCACGGGATCCGCCATCCAGTGGCTGCGTGACCAGCTGGGCATCATCGACGACGCCTCGGAGAGCGAGACGTTCGCCCGCAAGGTCGACGACAACGGGGGGATCTCCTTCGTCCCGGCCTTCTCGGGACTGTTCGCGCCCTACTGGCGCTCCGACGCCCGGGGCGCGATCGTGGGCCTGTCGCGGTTCAACAACAAGAACCACATCGCCCGGGCCGCCCTGGAGGCGATCTGCTACCAGTCGCGTGACGTGGTGGACGCCATGGCCCAGGACTCCGGGGTCGACCTCGAGGTCCTCAAGGTCGACGGCGGGATCACGGCCAACAAGCTGTGCATGCAGATCCAGGCCGACGTCCTCGGCGTGCCGGTCAGCAAGCCCGAGGTCGCCGAGACCACGGCGCTCGGTGCGGCCTACGCCGCCGGGCTGGCCGTCGGGTTCTGGTCCAACACCGACGAACTGCGCGAGAACTGGAACGAGGACGAGCGCTGGGAGCCCGAGTGGAGCGAGGACGAGCGCGAGGCGGGCTACGCGCAGTGGAAGAAGGCCGTCGAGCGCACGATGGACTGGGTCGACGTCGACTGACCGATCGATCGCGCCGTCCGTCCCGCGTGTGGGGGACGGACGGCCTCGCCCATGCACGGTCGGCGCGTGATACCCCTGTGAGGGGATGTCGTCGTGCGCGACAGCCCACCCGGGACCTCGATCCGACGTCGGGGTCCACCCGCAGCCCCAGAGGAGTTGCCACCCATGGAGACGTCCGCACTCGCCCTGAGCCCGGAGTTCCGCACCCGTTCCCTCGATCGCATGCGATCCGAACGCTTCGACGTGTTGGTGATCGGAGGTGGTGTCACCGGCGGTGGTGCCGCCCTGGACGCGGTGACCCGCGGCCTGTCCGTCGGGCTGGTGGAGGCCCGGGACTTCGCCTCCGGCACGTCGAGTCGGTCCAGCAAGTTGATCCATGGCGGGTTGCGGTACCTGGAACAGCTCAACTTCGGCCTGGTGCACGAGGCGCTGCGCGAACGGTCGTTGATCCTGGACACCCTGTGCCCGCACCTGGCGCATCCGGTGCCGTTCATCCTGCCGCTGCACGGTCGGGTGTGGGAGCGCGCCTACATCGGCAGTGGGGTGTTGCTCTACGACGCGATGGCGGGGATGCGCAAGGCCGTCCCGTCGCATCGCCACCTCAGCCGCACCGAGGCACGGCGCCAGTTCCCGTCGTTGCGCAAGGACGCCCTGATCGGGGCGATCAAGTACTACGACGGACAGGTCGACGACGCCCGTCACACGATGTTCCTGTCCCGCACGGCCGCCCAGTACGGCGCCGCACTGGCCACCAGCACCCGGGTCACCGGGCTGTTGCGCGAAGGTGACCGGGTCGTGGGCGTGCGTGCCGTGGACCTCGAGTCCTCCGAGGAGCTGGAGATCCATGCCCGCGTGGTGGTCAACGCCGCCGGTGTGTGGACCGACGACATCCAGGAGATGGTGGGTGGCCGGGGGCAGTTCAACGTGCGCGCGTCCAAGGGCGTGCACATCCTGGTCCCGCGCAACCGGATCCACGGCGAGACCGGGCTCATCGCCCGTACCGAGAAGAGCGTGCTGTTCGTCATCCCGTGGGGCAAGAGCCACTGGATCATCGGCACCACCGACACCGACTGGGACCTCGGCCTGGCCCACCCCGCCGCCAGTCGCAGCGACATCGACTACCTGCTCGAACACGTCAACGAGCTGGTGACGACACCGCTGACCCACGACGACGTCGAGGGCGTGTACGCGGGCCTGCGACCGCTGCTGGCGGGGGAGTCCGACGAGACCAGCCAACTGTCCCGCGAGCACGCGGTGACCACCCCCGTGGGTGGACTGGTCATGGTGGCCGGCGGGAAGTACACGACCTATCGGGTCATGGCCGAGGACGCGGTGGACATGGCCGTGTCCGGGTTCTCCGACAACGTCCCGGCCTCCACGACCCAAACGACGCCGCTGCTGGGTGCCGCCGGCTACGAGGTGGCGTGGAACCAGCGCGAGATCATCGCCGAACGCCACGGGATCCACGTCAGCCGGGTCGAACGCCTGCTCGGCCGGTACGGGTCGCTGATCCACGAACTGCTGGCCCTGGTCGCCGACCAGCCCGACCTCGCCGAACCCCTCGACGGGGCCGACGAGTACCTGCGTGCCGAGATCGCCTACGCGGCGTCGCACGAGGGCGCGCTGCACCTGGACGACATCCTGACCCGTCGTACCCGGATCTCGATCGAGACGTTCCACCGTGGCGTCGACGTCGCCCGTGAGGTCGCCGAGATCGTGGGCCCGATCCTGGGCTGGGACGACGAGCGCCGCGACGCCGAGGTCCACCACTACGAGCAACGGGTCGCCGCGGAGCGCGAGTCCCAGGACATGACCGACGACCAGACCGCCGACGCCGCCCGCATGGGCGCCCCCGACGTCCGCCAGGGAATCCCCGCCGGCGCCTGACCCCGATCCCGAGCGCCCTCCGGGGGCCACCAACCCCCTGCGTCCGACCCCCCGGTCCACCCACCCCCCGGGGTCACCATCCCTCGACCCCCGGGGTCGCCAGCGCCCCGACCTCCGGGGCCACCAGGCCCGACCTCGGGGTCGCCAGCCCCCCGGCCCCGGGGGGCCCCAGCCCCCGGACTGGCGACCACGCATCCCATCGTGAGCGATCCGGCCGAGATACCGGTGCGATCGCACACGGTCGTGTCGGATGTTGGCGGGTGGATGCGGCCGTCGTTGGTCGATCCTTCGATGGTCGTGGCGATGGTCACGTCCGGACGTGGACGCGTTCGCCCTGGGGTCCGAAGATGCCGAGCAGCTCGACCGGGCCGTCGACCGTGCCGAACCAGTGCGGGGTCAGGGTCGAGAACTCGACCGCCTCGCCGGCCTCGATGACGAGGTCGTCCTCCCCGAGCATCAACCGCATCCTCCCGCTGAGCACGTACATCCAGTCCTGGCCATCGTGGACCGGGAGTGGTTCGGGTGGGGTGTCACGCCCGGCGTGGATGCGGATCCTGTAGGCCACCAGCCCCCCCGCCGGCCCGTGGTGGGTCAACGGCCACATCGTCAGCCCGTCGCGTTCCATCGGGTCGCGCCGGACACGCGGATCCGGGGTGGCCGCCGGGCCCAGGAGCTCGTCCACGCTGACCCCCAGCGCATGCGCCAGGCCGGGCAGGTGGTCGATCGCCAGTCGGCGCTTCCCCGACTCCAGACGACTCAGGGTCGACACGTCCAGTGCGGCGACCTCCGCGACCTGCTGCAGGGTCAGTCCGCGCTCCGTGCGCAGCTGGCGCAGGCGGCCCCGGACACGGGTGTCGAAGGTGCGGTCGGTGGATTCGGACACGAGACGCCTCGATGGGTCCGGCGAAGAATTGCCATTCTAGCAAATCTGTTTGCCAGGATAGGCCACGAGACGTACGGTCTGGTCGACCACGACGACGAGGACCTGCCATGGCCACCGGTGACCCCAACGGCGATGACCACATCGCCCCCGACGACCCACGACCGCCGGTCGTGGATGACGCGCCGGCAGACCAGCGCGAGTGGGACGAGCGCTATCGCGGCGACGCCGACCAGCACCTGTGGTCGGGCGAGGCGAACGGGACCCTGGTCGTCGAGGCGACCGACCTGCCTCCCGGTGCGGCGTTGGACGTCGGCTGCGGTGAGGGTGGGGACGCGATCTGGTTGGCAGGTCGCGGTTGGCGTGTCACGGCGCTCGACCCGTCCGCGGTGGCCCTGGACCGGGCGCGCGCCGGGGCCGCCGCTGCCGACGTCCGGGTGGAGTGGGTGCACGCCGGGCTGGCCGAGATGCCGCATGGGAGGACCTTCGACCTGGTCTCGGCCCAGTACCCGGCGCTGCGCCGCACGGACGACGGCGTCGCGCAGGCCGCACTGGCCGACGCCGTCGCGCCCGGTGGCACGCTCCTGTTCGTCCACCACGACGACCACGATCACGACGCCGATGCCCACGCCGACGAGGACTGCGATCACCCCGGAGGCCACGGCCACGAGGGTGGCGGCGCCACCGACCACGACTTCGATCCGGACGACTACGTGATGCCCCGGGACATGGCCGCGTACCTGGCCGAGCACGAGCCGGGTGCCTGGGTCGTGGAGGTGTCGGAGGTGCGACCGCGGCCGGGCCGGCTGTCGCCCGAGGCACGACACGTGGCCGACATCGTGTTCCGCGCGCGCCGCGCCTCGTGACGCCTCCCACCGCCTACACCTTGCAGGTCGCGCCACGCCCTGCCTCCGACCGACCGCGGCACCATCGGCGAGGTCGATCCTGACCCCGTCCACCGGGTGCGACCTGGCCGGGATACCGGCAGCATCGCTCACGGCAGGCCGGCGGGTGGGACGTGGTCGGGCGAGCGGGTGTGGATCGGCCGGGATGTCGGCGGGATCGCCCACGGTGGGGTGGGGGTGCTGGGCCGGCGGGTGGGGCCGGGTTGGGCGAGGGGGTGTGGATCGGCCGGGATGTCGGCGGGATCGCCCACGGTGGGGTGGGGGTGCTGGGCCGGCGGGTGGGGTGGGGTGGTCAGGTGTCGAGCACGTCGGTGACGAGGTCCTGGGCGGCGGCGATGATGTCGTCGAGGTGGTCGCTGCCGCGGAAGGACTCGGCGTAGATCTTGTAGACGTCCTCGGTGCCCGACGGGCGGGCGGCGAACCAGCCGTTGTCGGTGGTGACCTTGAGGCCACCGATGGCCGCGTCGTTGCCGGGTGCCCGTGTCAGGATCGCCGTGATCGGGTCGCCGGCGAGCTCGTCGGCGGCGACCTGGTCGGGGGACAGGTCCTTGAGCGTGGCCTTCTCCGCGGGTGTCGCCGGTGCGTCGATGCGTCGGTAGGTCGGGTCGCCGAAGCGTCGGGTGAGGTCGGCGTAGTGCTCGCCGGGGTCACGACCGGAGACCGCGGTGATCTCCGCGGCCAGCAGGCACAGCGCGATCCCATCCTTGTCGGTGGTCCAGGTCGTGCCGTCGCGTCGCAGCATCGACGCCCCGGCGGACTCCTCGCCCCCGAAGGCCAGCGACCCGTCGGCCAGGCCGTCGACGAACCACTTGAACCCGACCGGCACCTCCACCAGCGTGCGCTCGAGGTCGGCCACGACCCGGTCGATCATGCTGGAACTCACCAGGGTCTTGCCGATGCCGGCCCCGGCCGGCCACTCCGACCGATTGCCCAGCAGGTGGGCGATCGCCACGGCGAGGTAGTGGTTGGGGTTGAGCAGCCCGTGGGTCGGCGTGACGATCCCGTGGCGGTCGGCGTCGGTGTCGTTGCCGAAGGCGACGTCGTAGTCGTCCTTGAGGTCGATCAGGCCCGCCATGGCGTGGGCCGACGAGCAGTCCATGCGGATCCTGCCGTCCCAGTCCCGGGTCATGAACGCGAACTGGGGGTCGACCGCGTCGTTGACCACCGTCAGGTCGAGGTCGTGGCGTTCGGCGACGGCACCCCAGTAGTCCACGGCCGCCCCACCCAGCGGGTCCGCGCCCATCCGCACGCCGGCGCGGCGGATCGCGGCAAGGTCCACCACCGACGGCAGGTCGTCGACATAGGCCGCGAGGAAGTCGTAGGTGTCGACGTGGTCACTGGCCATGGCCCGGTCGTGGGGGATCCGTGCCACCCCGTCCAGGCCCCGGCGCAGGTAGTCGTTCGCGCGATCCTGGATGTCGGCGGTCGCGGCCGCCGCGGCCGGGCCACCATCGGGACCGTTGTACTTGTAGCCCCCGTCCTCGGGGGGATTGTGCGACGGCGTGATGACGACGCCGTCCGCCGTCGTGGCGTGCTCGCGGTTGTGGACCAGGATCGCGTGCGACAGTGACGGGGTCGGGGTGTAGCCGTCCCGGGCGTCGACCAGGACCGGCACCTCGTTGGCGGCGAACACCTCCAACGCGGTGTGGAAGGCCGGGGCCGACAGGGCATGGGTGTCTCGTCCCAGGAACAGCGGCCCGTCCAGGCCCGCCTCACGGCGGACGTCGCACACGGCCTGGGTCATCGCGGCGATGTGGGCGTCGTTGAAGGCGGTGTCGAACGCCGACCCACGATGTCCCGACGTGCCGAACGCGACCTGCTGCGCTGGGTCGTCGGGATCCGGGACGTCGTCGTGGTAGGCCGTCAGCAGGGCGTCCACGTCCAGCAGGGTGCCGTCGGTCGCGGGTCGACCCGCCAGGTCGCTGGGGGACATGCGTGCTCCATCTGGGGTGGTGGTGCCCGGTCGGGGTTCCGGGGAGGGTGGTGGGGAGGGTGGTGGGGAGGGGGGAGGGAGGCAGTGCCGGGACTGGTCCTCCGGGCCGGTCTCGGCGATGGCGGGCGCGTCGGGCGTCACGGGACGTCGGCGTGGCCCGTCCCGGTCGACGCTAGTGGGCCGCCGACCGCCACCGCGGCCGGTCGGGCTACCGTCCTGACCCCGTGGAGGCCACACCCGGCCGGCCCGGAACCGGGCGCCTGAACGCGTCGACGTCGGGGCGGGTGACGAGCGGAGCAGCGATGGACGAGGCCGGACGGACGCGGTTGCGGGACCTGCTGGCCGCGGGCCCCGTGCTGGGCGCCGAGGTCGACCTCACCTACCGCGTGCTGGCGCTGACGATCGAGCCGTCCGTCGGCCGCCACCCGGACCCGGATGCGCAGGATCGTCGTCTCCAGGTGCTCTTCCATCCGGTCGGCGCGGTCGCGGCCGCCCTGGTGCGCCACGATCGCGGCGACGAGCCGGGCACCCGGACGGTGCTGCGCTTCGACGCCACGGCGCTGCCCGACGTCGTCGCCGCGCTCGACGGTGCGATCCCGCTGGGCGATCCCCTGCCCGCCCGCCTGCCCGACCTGGACGCGATGGAGGACCGACTGTCGTTGCGTGGTGCCGCGACGGTCGCCGAGGGCCACCGGACCCCGCTGGCCATCAGCCTCGTCCACGACGACCTCACGCTGGACCTGTGGGCCACCTTCGACGACGTCGAGGTGCGCACGCCCGACGGCGAGGTGCTGGCGGCCTGGTGACCCGCCGGCGGCTCACCTCGGGTAGCCGCCGAGCTGGTCGCGTCGCCGGTCGGACACGGCCTTGGTGCCGCCCACGACGGTGATCCGTCGGGGTCGGCGCCGCAGCAGTTCGGCATCGACGTCGGGGTCGATCCCGGAGTCGTTGACCAGCAGGATGGGGATGCGGCGGGCGTTCGCCCACGCCGAGATGGCGAGGCCGTCGGGGAAGTCGGTGCCCGTGGAGATGACCACCTCGTCGGCGTCTCCGCCCAGTCGTCGCGCGATCGCGGCCGACGTCGAGTAGCGGTTGCCACCACGCACGCGCGACACGTCGACGCCCAGTCCGGCGATCGTGTCCAGGACGGAGTCCCGCACGGCACCGGTGCCACCGACGACCAGGACGTTGGACACGCCCAGTCGCTGGATCTCGTCGAGCACGATCCGGGGGGCCTGCCGGGGCTGGACCATCAGCACCGGCGCGCCCAGGCGATGCGCCTCCGGTGCGATGGTCAGCGAGTCGGGAAAGTCGGTGCCAGCCGCCACGACCGCCCAGTTCGCACCGTCCGGGAAGACGTTGCGGGACACGTCGATGGCGGTGGCGTAGCGGTTGCTGCCCTTCCACCGCTCGACCTGGACGCCCAGGTCACGAAGGTCGCCGTCGACCGTGCCGGACACGGCCGAGGAACCGCCCAGCACGATGGCGCGTGCGGGTCCCAGCCGGACGATCTCGTCGCGGGTCGCACGGGGCAGCGCGCCCCGTGTGGTGAGCAGGATCGGGGCACCGATGCGCGCGGACACGGCACCGGCCGCGGTCGCGTCCGGGTAGTCGTCGGCGCGGACCACCAGCACGGCGTCCGCACCGTCGGGGTAGGCACGCCGGGACACCTCGACGGCGGTCTCGTACCGGTTGCCGCCGGACCAGCGTCGGGTCGATGCCAGCGCTGGCCAGCGGCCGTTGTCGGGCAGGTTGCCGACCGTGCGCAGGACACGACGTTGGCGTTCCACGTTGGACCACACCGCGTACCACTCCGAGTCGGTCCGGACCCATTCGAACTCCCCGTCGATCCGGTGGCGACTGTCGGGCATCCCCATCCACCCGGACGGGCCGCCCTGGTCCTCGTACTCGGCCTGCACGTGGGTCCACAGTCCGACGGCGCTGGAACTCGACAGTCGATAGGTGGCCCCACCCTGGTAGTCGACCTTCGGTGGGTTGTCCCGGATGTCGTCGTAGGGGTAGCGCAGGTTGCCGTCCGGGCCGTCGAGGCTGGCGTACTCGGCCCCGTGTGGACCGGTGACGTATCGCGTGTTGGTCGTGTCGGGGCGTTTGGTCATGACGCCGTTGTCGAAACGGGCCCAGCGTCCGCCGTCGTCGGTGCTGCGTTCCGAGCCGACGAGGTCGCCCAGGATCGACCCGGTCAGGCCCATCTCGAGCCAGCGCACCATGATGGCGGTCGGGTTGGTGCGGGAGGGCAGTCGCGCCGACCAGTGGGTGCGGGTCTGGTTGGAGGTCAGGCTGGTGCGGTTGCAGTTGCCCCACTCCCACGGCGGCGTGCACAGCACGATCCGGCACACCACGGGGGTGGTGCCGGCGACCTGGGTGTTGCACTGCCCGTACCGGAAGTTGTTGCAGGCGACCCGGCGCCGGTCGCACTCGCCCTGGGCGCACCGACAGGTCATGGAGGTTCCGGGACGCACGTTGCAGTCCACGATGTAGCGTGCCCGTCCACTGCAGAACGTGGTGTTGTCGATCTTCCACCACCCGGCCGGGTAGCTGCCCGACGGACAGGTGTTGGCACCGTCGTTGATGGTGGCGCAGAACGCCGACCAGCCCTCGTCGCACTCGTTGGCGTCCCCGCAGACCGCGGCCCAGGCACTCTGGGGGCGCAGGACGAACCCGAGCGGATCCACGGCCAGCGCAGATCCCACCAGGGCCGCACGCGTGAGGAAGCTCCGTCGGCCCATCTTCTTGCGTGACAGCCGATCGGTGAGCGCGTCGACCGTGCGCTGGGTCCAGGGGCGGTCGTGGCCGGCCGACGGGCGGGGTGTCGTCGACGTGGCCAGGGGGGTGTCGGGGTCGGTGCCCGTGTCGCCGGCAGCCACCGGCGAGCCAGGGGTGGGAGGCGGTGCGGTGGGGGCGCTCATCGGGGCTGGACCTCCAGGCCGGACAGGACGGCGTTGACGTCGGTGACGGTGGTGGCGAGACGGCTGCGGCCGGACACCACCACGTAGAGGCAGAAGGCCCGGCCGGCCTCGGTCGCGAAGACCTGCACGCCGGACTGGTCGGGCAGGGTGCGGTTGAGGCTGTTGGGGGAGAAGTCGCTCGGTCGCAGACGCCGGGGCAGGCCACGACGGGCGAACAACGCCGTGCCGACCTCCTCGGGGCCGTACTCCACCAGCGCCACGAACCCGTCACCGGCGGCCATGGTGTCCACGGCCTGGGAGCCGAAGACGTCGAGCGCGGCCGGCAGGGCGAAGTTGGCCGCGTGGGCGACCGGCATCTGGTGGGACCCGTCCTCGGCCACCTGGACACCGGCAGGGGCGGCCGGGGCCACCGGGGCGGCACGCGCGGTGGCGTCCGGAGTGGCGTCCGGGGCGGGTTCTGGGGCGGGTTCTGGGGCGGGTGCCTTGCTGCGGGTGCGGGCCGGGTTGCGGGTGATGCCACCCTCCCAGCCCGTGGGCAGTTGCAGGCGGAGTCCGTCGCCGTCAAGTCGCATGCTGCGGGGCCTTCCGAGTGCGGTCGGGTCTGGTCGGGTGGTGGTCCGGGCGTGTGGTCGGGGCGGTCGTGGTCAGGCCAGGACGAGCGTGGTGCCGGCGGCCACGACGGCCACGCCCAGGGCGAGGTGGGCGCCCCGGCGGACCCACGGGTGGATGCGGTGCAGGAGCCGGTGGTGGGCCCGGATGGCGTCGGCCGTGGTCAGCGGGGCGGTGGTCCACAGGCTCGCGCCGCGGACCGCGCCGTGCAGCATCCCCATGGCGAGCGCGGTCCCCAGGTCCCCGACCAGCACCATCGCCACCAGCCACAGCCACGTGGCCCACGACGAGATGTAGGTGGCGAAGCCGCACCCGAGTTGGACGCCGTAGCCCAACCCGTACACCCAGCCGCGATAGCGCGTCATCCACGTGCGGTCGACCTGGCGCTCCAGGGACGGCGGGGTCGGTCCGACCAGGTCGGCCACGATCGTGGCCGCGGCGGCCACGGCCAGCACGGCCAGGGAGACGGCCGGCGCCGGGTCCATCCACTGGCCGATGCCGCCGGCGAGCAGCCCGGTGCCGGCACCGCCCAGGACGCTGCCGAGGGTGAACGCCACCACGGTGACGCTCCAGCGTTGGCTCCTCGAGCCCTCCCCGACCGGGGTGATGCTCGACAGCATGGACTCGCCTCAAGGCGACCACGTCGAGCGCACGGCGGCGACCAGGGACACGAGCATCCCCAGGACGGTCAGGACCGCGACCGGCAGCGACGACATCAGCGTCGCGTCCCGGGCGTGTCGACCCCGGGCGTGTCGAGTCCGGGCGTGTCGAGTCCGGGCGACCCGTCGCCGTCCTGCCACAGGCTCGGGTCGTCGGGGGTCAGGCCGATGGCGTGGAGTTCCTCGTCGCTGTCGCGGGCCGGGCGGTCGTCGCGGCGTCGGCGCCGACCCCTGCCGCGTTCCGGGTCGCCGTCGTCGAAGCGGGCCGCCGTCTCGGTCCGGCCACGGCCCGCAAGGTCGACCATCGCCTCCCACGACGCGCTGGTGCCCTCACCCCGCACCCGGCCGGTCGGGCCGTCGACGTGGACGAAGTAGGGCGAGCCGGGAACCTCGTAGGCCTCCCAGGCCGTGCTGGACATGATCACCGGCACGTCCGCGGGTCGTTGGTCGATCGTGGCGGCGAGTTCCGACTCGGGTCCCCGCGTCACCACGACCAGCCGGTGGGCCGACGTGGCCAGGGTGGCGGCGCGACCGTCGCCGACCGCCTCCCAGAAGGGTTGGCAGGTGAGGCAGTCCGAGGACAGGAACAACAGCGACGTGTCGTGGCGCCGCCCCGCCACGGCGATCACCACGGGATCACCGCCGGGGGTGACCCCGGTCAGGTCGCCCGGCGTGCGCCCGGCCGGGGCGTCATTGGGTCGGGGAGTCTGCTGGTCGGGGGGAACCAGTGGCAGGGACCGGTCCTGCCCGTCGAGTTCGGGCACACCGGCCTCGTGGAGGCGTCGGAGCATCACGGCGTGGCTGCGCAGGAGCCCGGCCACCAGCAGGGCCAGCACGGCCACCACGACGCACAGTGCAGCGACGACCACGGTCATGTGGCGGCCACCCGTCGGACGCCGTCGGCCAGGGCCGGGACCAGGACCAGGAGCATGCGCACGACACCGGCACCCGTGGCGACCACCAGGGCGAGCAGCAGCATCCCCGGCCGCGTCGTGGGCACCGGAGCCGGTCCGGCCGCCGCGATCCCGGCCGCGACGGCGATCGTGGCGTTGGTGGCCACGTGGACGCGGGTCAGGGGCGCCTCGACCTCGCCGAAGCAGCCGCACGAGCCACGATCGGTGCGCAGCAGGTGGGCGGACACGGCCGTGAACCCGGCATAGGCCAGTGCGAGCGCGACCGCGGCCAGCTGCCACCCGGTCGCGAGCACGATCGCGGCCAGCACCACCTCGCCGCCCCCGAGGAGGCGTGCGAGCACCGGGCGGTCTGGCAGGCCCGCGAGGGCCAGGGAGTCCGCCGCGGCGGCGGGGTGGCGAAGCTTCGCGATGCCGGCGAGCACGAGCAGGCCGGCGCCGATCCAGGTGATCGACCAGGCCACGGCGGACAGGACGGTCATCGGGCGCGCAGCCCGGTGTCGTCACGGTGGCAGGTCGTCACGAGGTCGTCCCTGGGGGGTGTCGGCGACGTCGATAGGTTCGCACCGAGCCTACAAGCGGGTTGAGCAGTGGTGGATCGGCGGCCTCGTCAGGACGTCCAGGTGGATCGTTGGTTGGTCGCGCCCGTGTCCACGCGCGACCAACCCCGGTTGACGGGGCTGTCGTCGGCCGCGGGGTGCGCGGCGAAGCTGGGCATGGAGGAACTCGACGACGTGCTGTCGGCCGCCTTCGACCCGGTGGCCCCGGGCGACCATGGCGGAGGCCGTGCGCCCCTGGGCATCGGCGACGACGGGGCCGTGGTGGTGTCGGGTTCCGACCGGGTGGTCGCCACGACCGACTTCTTCCCGCCCATCGTGGACGACCCCGTCACGTGGGGCCACGTCGCGGCCACCAACGCCATCGGCGACGTGCATGCGATGGGCGCGGTGCCCACGGCGGCCCTGACGGTGCTGGGATGGCCCGCAGGACGTCGACGCGCGGACCTCGACGGCGTGCTGGCGGGACTGCGGACCGGGGCGGCGGCCGACGGGGTCCCGATCGTGGGGGGCCACACCATCGACGTCGAGGTGCCGTTCGTGGGCCTGGCGGTGCTCGGGGACCTGCACGGCCCGGCGCTGCGCCAGGACGCGGGTCGTCCGGGTGACGTGCTCGTGCTCACCGCGCCGGTCGGGACCGGCATCGCCACCACCGCCGCCTCGCGCGCGGACGCCGCCGCGAGTGGACCGGGTGGACCGCTCGAACAGGTGCTGGCTGCGGCCGTGGCCGTCATGACCACCTCCAACGGTCCGGCCGCCGGGGTGGCACGCGACCACGACGTCGTGGCGGCCACCGACGTGACCGGGTTCGGGCTCCTCGGGCACCTGCACCGTCTGGCGCACCGGTCCGGGGTGGACGCCACCGTCGTGGCCGACGACGTCCCGCTCCTTCCGGGCGTGGTCGGCCTCGCTGCTCGGGGCGTGGTCCCCAGCGGCAGCCGACGAAATGCCGAGGCGGTCGTGGCGCGTGCCGGCGTCGACACCGACGACCTCACGCTGGCGGTGCTGGCCGACGCCCAGACGTCGGGAGGGCTCCTGATCGCGTGCTCGCCGGCGGTGGTCGACGCCGTGCTGGCGGACCTCGACCGGGTCGGCCACCACGGCACGGTCGTCGGGGGACTGGGACCGCCCACCAGCACCTCGGACCCGGGCCGGGTCGTCGTCACCGGTCGGGTGGCGGCGACACCGCACGGGTGACCGGTCGCTCGGCGACGACGGTGCGCCGCCGGTCGACGCCGACCCGGGTGCGGCCGAGCCGGTCGAGCAGCTCCAGCAGGGGGATCGCATGACGGCGGGTGACCCCGAGGGCGTCACGGGCCTCGGCCACCGTGAACGGCGCGGCGAGGGTGGCCAGGCGGGCCACGGCGGCGTCCACGGCGGTCGTGGCGAAGGTCAGGCGCCCGGCCCCCTGCACCTGTCCGGATCGCAGCAGCGCGTGCAGGTCCCCCCGGTCCGCCGCGGTGGCCGCCAGCACGTCATCGTTGGGCGGTGGCTGCCACCCGTGGTCGACCACCGCCGCGAGGAGTCGGCCCCGCCGTCCTGCCACGTCGTCATGGCCAGCGTCGCCGTCGTGACCGGCGTCGCCGTCGGGGACGGCGTCGCCGTCGGGGACGGCGGCGTCGTCGACCAGCACGTCGGTCACGACGGCGACCGGGAGGTGGAGGCGTGCGGCCACCCGGCGGGCGCGGGTCGTGGGGTCGGGCTCGGCCAGTTCGTCCGCCGTGGCCAGGACCGCGTGCCGACACGCCGAGGTGATGGTCCAGTCCGCGTCGCTGGCGGGCGGGACGACGGTGGCGACGTGGGACGTCGCGACCGCGCCACCGTGGACCCGGGCCAGCGCGGCCGTGGTCCCGGGCCGGTCCCCGCGCCGCAGCGCCAGCGCGAGGTCGCGTGCCGGCCCGTCGACCTCTCCCGGTCGTCGTGGTCGTGGGGCCAGGGCGAGCCCGCCACCCACCACGGTGGCGCGACCTGCATCGCGCAGCACGAACCGGTCACCGGGGCGGACCGGCACGGCGACCTCCGGGACCACCGTCACGATCCCCGTCCCGCCAGCCGGGACCGAATCCCCGGGTCCGCAGGTCGACGGCGACCGCGGTCGTGCCCACGTGCAGCAGCCAGGCGCCGCGTCGACCCACCGGGCCCGTGACGGGTGCGACCTCGGCCAGGAACGCCGGCCCCAGGAGGCCGTCGGCGTGGACGGCCGGGGCCACCAGCCGGCTGCCACGGTGCAGGTCGTCGTCGTCCACACGCACCGCGACCCGATCGGTCGCCGACACCTCCCGGACGGTCTCGCCGCGGTGCTGCAGTCCACGTACGCGAACTCGCCGGCCGGTCGTGGCCTCGACCAGCAGGTCGCCCTCGGCGACGGTGCCGCAGCGCAGCGTGCCGATCACCACCGGCCCGCGCCCGGCGACCACGAAGGCGCGGTCGATCCACAGGTCCGGTCCGGCCAGCGGCGGGCGCGGCCGTGGGGCCCGGGCCGAGGTCAACCGTGACGCCAGGCGCGCCAGCCCGGTCCCGTCCCGGGTCGAGGTGGCCACGATCGCACCCGCGGCCAGGCCATGGCGTCCGAGCTCCTCGGCGACCTCCCGGCCCACCGGTGACACGCGGTCCGGGCGACGGTCGGCCTTGGTGATCGCCACCGCGACCAGCGGCACGCCGAGCGCCGCGACGGCGACGAGGTGGTCGCGGGTCTGGGGCATCACGCCATCGTCGGCCGCGACCACCACCAGGGCGTGGGTCGCGGCGCCGAGCCCGGCGAGGGCGGCGTCGGTCCAGTCCCGGTGCCCGGGCACGTCCAGCAGCGTCAGGGCGGTGGTCGGCACGTGGGCGGCGTTCACCTCGATGGTGTGGCCGGCGGCGGCCTCGTTGGCGAGGCGATCCGTGGCGGCGCCCGACAGGGCGTGGACCAGCGCACTCTTGCCGTGGTCGACGTGACCCACGAGGGCGACGATCGCGGTCACGCCGGGGTGCGGTCGCCACCGGCCGCCACGGCCAGCGCGTCACCCAGCGCGGCGTCGTCGCGCGGGTCGATCGCCCGCAGGTCGACCAGGCAGTGGTCGTGGTGGACCCGGGTCGCGACCGCCGGGGTGCCCGCCCGCAGTCGCGGCGCCCACGCCGCGGGCACCGCCACGGCCACCGACGCCAGCTCGCGCCCGGGCACCGAGCCGCCGCCGACCACGGCGGGCACCCGGACCACCTCGACGTCGTCGGTGGTCACCCCGATCGCGTGGACCGTCGCGGCCAGGTGCTCGGCTCGGCCGTGCAGGGTGGCGACGTCGACGTCCAGCAGCCGACGGACCGGCAGCCCGGCCGGGTCCCGCAGGTGGTCCTGCAGCGTCGCGACCAGCGCGGCGACCCGCAGCTTGTCCAACCGCAGCGCCCGGGCCAGTGGATCGCGGCGGGCGGTGGCCACCAGGTCCGCCCGTCCCACGACCAGGCCGGCCTGGGGGCCACCGAGGAGCTTGTCGGCCGAGCCGGTGACCAGGTCGGCGCCGTCGTCCAGCGCGGCCTCGATGGACGGCTCGCCCCGCAGCGCCGGGCGATCCGAGGGCTCGAGCAGTCCCGACCCGGCGTCGTGGATGAACGCCACCCCGGCGTCGCGGCACGCCGCCGCGACGGCGGCGCGAGGCGGCTGCGAGGCGAAGCCCTCGACCCGGTAGTTGGAGGGATGCACGACCAGGACGGCGTCGACACCGTCGGCGAGTGCCGCGCGGACGTCGGACAGGTGGGTGCGGTTGGTGGTCCCCACCTCGTGGAGCGTCACGCCGGCTGCCGCGATCACGTCGGGCAGTCGGAACGACCCCCCGATCTCGATCAGCTCCCCGCGCGACACCGCCACCCGCCCGCCCCCGGCGGCCGCGCGCAGGGCCAGCACCAGGGCGCCGGCGCCGTTGTTGGCCAGGGTGGCGTCCGGCGCACCGGTCAGCAGCGTCAGCAGGTCGGCAGGGATCCGATCGCGGTGACCACGACGACCGTCGGCGGCGAGTTCCACGGCATGGGCGCCGGCCGCGGCGGCGACGGCGTCGCGGGCCGACGCGGACAGCGGCGCGCGGCCGAGGTTGGTGTGCAGCACGACGCCGGTGGCGTTGAGCACCCGCCGCGGCGGTGCCAGCAGGTCGGCGATGCGCGCGCGGACCCGTCGGACGGCCTCCGTGGTGAGGTCGTCGGCGAGCGCGTGTCCGGACGCGTCGCCGGCGAGGCCGGTTCGCAGGTCGGCCAGGATCGCTCGGACCACGGTGGCCAGCACGTCGGGTCGCAGCGCGACGTCGTCGAGTCGCTCGAGCACGGCCGCCACGGACGGCAGGGCCGCGCGGGGGTCGTCCGCTCCCGTGACCTCGCGGACGGGGTCGCGCATGGGCACCTCGCGGACGGCGTCGGGCCGGGGACAGGTGGCGGAGGCGGACGGGAATCGAACCCGCAGGGGGGTGGTGTGCCCCCCCGACGGCGTTGAAGGCCGCGGAGCCCACCAGGCGCTCGGACGCCTCCGCATGGGATCCACGCTAGCGCTCGCCCGGTGGCTCCCGAGACCCCGGACATGCCACGAGGGGCGCCCGGATCGGGCGCCCCTCGTGCTGGTGGTGCCGGGTCGGTCAGTCGTTGGCGTGGTCGGCGTGGACCGCCATGCCACCGCTGCCGGTGAACGTTCCCTGCGGACCGTCCAGGTCGACGCGGTTCGCGGTCGGACCGGCGATGCGGATGCCTTCGACGCCGTTGACGCTCTCGGTCGACGCGGCCATGCTGAACACGGCGTAGGCGATCGCGTCGACGTTGACCTCGATGGCCTCCGCGCTGACGTTGTCGATCGTGTCGCAGGCCTGGTGGTAGCACTGGTCGAACGACTCACCAGCGATGCCGCCCCAGATGGCTTCCTGCGCCGGCGTCTTGACCTGCTCGGCGCCGGTGAACAGGCCACTGGCCGGGATGCCGACGTCGATGAAGGCCTGGTAGTCCGAGCGACCCGAGAACTCCGAGTCCTCGTAGGGGACGTCGTTGACCGAGTAGTAGGCCTCGAACAGGTCCTCGAGCGCGGCCGAGCCCGTGGGCACCGGGGCCGTGGCCTCGAACGACGACTCGTCGGCGTCGTAGACGCCGTAGATGAAGTTCGGGGAGCCGACCATGTCGAAGTTGAGGTAGAGCGCGAGCGCCTCGTACTCCTCGTCGGTCAGCCCGAAGTCCGGGTTGAAGACGTAGTTGTCGGAACCGACCAGGCCGGATTCCTCGGCGCCCCACCACGCGAAGCGCAGGGTGTTCTGGGGGGTGAACTTCTTGTTGTTGCCGAGCTCGAGGGCAACCGCCAGGATCGACGCGGAACCGGAACCGTTGTCGTTGATGCCCGGCCCCTCGGGGACCGAGTCCAGGTGGGCACCCGACATCACGACGTTGTCGGTGTTGACGCCCTCGAGGTCGGCGATCACGTTCTGCGTGGACGCGGTCTCGGAGGTGGCCTCGACCGACAGGCTGACCGTGGTGTAGTCGCCGGCGGCCAGCATCGCACCGGTCGCGTAGGTGGCGTCCACCACGGGAATGGTGATGTCGTTGCGCTCACCGAGGGTGCCGCTGATCAGTGCCTGGCGGTCCTCGCCGTCGGTGTTGCCCTGGTTGAAGATGATGGCGCCCTCGGCACCGGCTGCCTGGGCGTTGGCGGCCTTGTCGCCGAAGGCGCAGGCGCCACGCTGCAGCAGTGCGATGTCGTTGTCACCGCTGAAGTCCAGGCCGTCGAAGTCGCTGGCCTCGCACCCGGAGGTCGAGGCGTTGCCGAGCCCCAGGTCGAGGTCGACGGCGATCACGTTGCCGTCGGTGACCGAGCCGGAGCCGGAGTAGCTGAAGCTGGACGTCGGCACGGCCGCGTCGTCGATGGTCAGCGAGCTCGAGACCTCTTCGTAGGTGATGAGCTCGAAGACCTGGCGTTCGACCGAGTACCCGGCGTCCTCCAGGAGTCCGGCCACGTAGTCCGCCGAGGCGTCATAGCCCGGCGTGCCGGACGCGCGGGTGCCGCCGTTGGCGTCCGCGATGTCCTGGAAGGCCTGCAGGTGGGTGAACACGTCGTCGCCGTTGACGCACTGCAACACCTGTCCGAGGTTCTTCAGGGTGCGGTTCTCGCAGGCCTGGGCGGACGGCGCGGCAGAGGCAGCGGTCGGCACGAGGCCGACGGCCAGGAGCAGCGCCGTCGCGGCACCGATCCGTCGTGTGAGTCGAGTCGTTCGCATGTGTGGGGTTCCCTCCCGATGACGGCTTGCAGGTCGTGTGACGTGCAACGGCCGGCGCGACAGCGCCGGCGTGGGTCGTAGGCTAACGCCTGGGGCGTCAAACGCACTACCTCGTCCGTCCAGCGCGCGACCTCGACGGCCTGGTCGAGTCATCGACGGGGCGGCCCGACGGGGGTGCATCCGGCCCCCGGGTGGCCGACCTCGTCATGGCCGGGGCTGGCATGACTCGCAGGCGTAGGCCCAGCGACCGGCCAGGTCCCAGCGTCGGATGTCGTCGCCGCACTCGCGGCACCGGTCGCGCTTGTAGACGTGCACCCGCTGGTCGCGACGCATGCGCGACTTCGGGCGACCGATGACCGTGGGATCGGTCGTGACGATGCGCCCGTACCGCACGCCGTAGCGCAGCCAGTCGACCAGGGTCGCCCACATCGACTCCCAGGTCTCGCGCGGGACCTCGTTGGCCGGCACCTCGGGATGCAGGCCGTGGACGTACAGCACCTCCGCCCGGTAGACGTTGCCGACCCCGGCGAGCACCGCCTGGTCCATCAGCGCGCGTCCGATCCCGACGCGGCGCCGTTGGAGCGCGTCCCAGGCCGCGTCGGGATCGGCGTCCGGACGCAGCGGGTCGGGACCGAGCCGGTCCAGCACGGAGTGGACCCCCTCGGGGGTGAGCACCTCGCAGGCCGTCGCGCCGACCAGGTCGATGACGCGCCCACCGCTGGCCACCCGCATGCGGCAGGTGTCCCGGGGATCGGGCGGTGGGACGTCGTGGGTGAAGAAGCGCCCGAACAGGCCGAGGTGGACGTGGACGCAATCCCCGGTGTCGTAGTCGTGGAACAGGTGCTTGCCCCACGCCCAGGCCCGTTCGAACACGGCGCCGTCGACCAGGTGGGCGCCGGTGAACTTGCCCTGCGGTGAGCTGACCCGGACGCGCTGGCCACCGAACCACTCGTCGTGGTGGCGGGCGAGGCGGTGGAGGGTGTGGCCCTCGGGCATGCAGGGGTCCTGGTCCGGGCGGTCGGCGACGGTATCGGTGCGTTCGTCGCCGGCCGGGCGACCCGCCTCGGGCACCCGTCGGCGGGGAGCACGGCACGGTTGCCCCGCCTGGGTCCGGCGACCCGAACCTCGGCAGGACTAGCGTGGTCGGACGACACCCCACGGCCGACCCGCGGGGGGTCGCGGTCCCATGGCGTCGCCATGTGGACTGCCGCCATGGGCACATCGCCATGGGGACCGTCGTGACGTCGACCCACAGGAGGGGCCGTGCCACTCGTGGCCCACTCGGACCTGCCGGTGTTCGCCCGGCTGGCCGACGCCGGTGCGCCCGTGCTGGCCATGGACGAGGCCCGTACCCAGGACATCCGCGAGCTCCACGTCGGGCTGCTCAACATGATGCCCGACGCCGCCCTGCAGGTGACCGAACTGCAGTTCCTCCGGTTGGTGGGCAGCGCCAACCCGATCGTGCAGGTCTGGGTCCACCCGTTCACCGTCCCCGGGCTGGCCCGGGACGACCAGGCCCAGGCCCACATCGCGCGGCACTACGAGTCCTTCGATCGCCTCCGGGAGGAGGGACTCGACGCGCTGGTCGTCACGGGCGCCAACGTGTCCAATCCGACGCTGTCGGCCGAGCCGTTCTGGGACGCGCTGGGGGAGGTCATGGACTGGGCGGGCGACCACGTGACCTCGGTGCTGTGCTCGTGCCTGGCCACCCACGCCCTGCTCGAGCGCACCTACGGCATCCGGCGCCGACGCATGGAGGCCAAGCGATGGGGCGTGTGGCCACACCGCACCGTCGTCGACGACCACCCCCTGCTCGCCGGCTGCAACACCCGCTTCGACGTGCCGCACTCACGCTGGAACGAGGTCACCTCGCGCCAGCTGCGCGCCGCCGGGCTGGAGGTGCTGGTCGAGTCGGTCGAGGGCGACTTCCACCTCGGCGCCACGTCCGACGGGATCCGGGTCGTGTGGCTCCAGGGCCATCCGGAGTACGACCGCATCAGCCTCCTCAAGGAGTTCAAGCGCGAGGTCGACCGCTACGTCGATGGTGACCTCGTGCACCTGCCACCCGTGCCCGACCACTACCTGCCACCGTCGGCGGCGCGTGTCGCCCGCCGCCACCTCGACGACGTCGGGACCGCCCGCGACCGGGGACGGTCGCCACCGCCGTTCCCGGAGGACGAGCTCGTGCCGTCGATCGACAACACCTGGACCGACACCGGCAAGGCCCTGTTCTCCAACTGGCTCGGGCTGGTCTACCGCCTCACCGACCTGCGCCGGGGCGTGCCGTTCATGGACGGCCTCGACCCGGACGACCCACTCGGCCGCATCGCCGGACGCACCACCTGACCCCCCCGCCGTCCCGACCCCGACGGCGCCAACCGCCATCGCCACCACCGAGGAGCACACCATGCACGACGAGACCCTGGCCATCCACGCCGGCTACGACTCCGAACCCACGACCAAGGCCGTCGCCGTCCCGATCTACCAGACGGTGGCCTACGAATTCGACGACGCCCAGCACGGCGCCGACCTGTTCAACCTCGCGGTCGAGGGCAACATCTACACCCGCATCATGAACCCGACCCAGGACGTGTTGGAGCAGCGGGTGGCGGCGTTGGAGGGCGGGATCGCCGGGCTGGCCACCAGCGCAGGGATGGCCGCGATCAACTACGCGATCCTCAACCTGGCGAGCCAGGGCCACAACGTCGTGTCGGTGCCCCTGCTGTACGGCGGCACCTACACGCTGTTCGCGCACATGCTGCCGTCGCAGGGCATCGAGGTCCGGTTCGCCGAGGACGACTCGGCCGAGGCCATCGCCGCCCTGATCGACGACGACACGCGCGCCGTGTACGTCGAGACCATCGGCAACCCGGCCGGCAACATCCCGGACCTGGAGGCGATCGTGGCGGTGGCCCACGACGCCAACGTCCCGGTCGTGGCCGACAACACCGTCCCGTCGCCGGCGTTGCTCAAGCCCATCGAGTGGGGCGTCGACGTGGTCGTGCACTCGATGACCAAGTACATCGGTGGCCACGGCAACACCGTGGCCGGAATGGTGGTCGACGCCGGGACCTTCGACTGGGCCGGCAACGCGGACAAGTTCCCCCAGTTCTCCACCCCCGAGCCGGCCTACCACGGCCTGGTCTACACCGACGCGCTGGGGCCGGCCGCCTTCATCGGTCGCTGCCGCACCGTCGCCCTGCGCAACACCGGCTCGGCCATCAGCCCGTTCAACGCCTGGCAGATCATCCAGGGGATCCAGACCCTGCCCCTGCGCATGGAGCGCCACGTCGCCAACGCCCAGGCCGTGGCCGAGTACCTCGAGGCCCACGACCGGACCACCTGGGTCGAATACGCCGGGCTGGCCTCCTCGCCCTACCACGAGCTCGCCCAGAAGTACACCGGTGGCCGCCCGTCGGCGTTGCTGTCGTTCGGCATCGAGGGCGGCTTCGAGGCCGGCGAGACGTTCTACGACAAGCTCGAACTGTTCACGCGCCTGGTCAACATCGGGGACGTCCGGTCGTTGGCGGCCCACCCCGCGTCGACCACCCACCGCCAGCTCAGCGAGGCCGAACTGGTGACGGCGAAGGTCCCCCCGGACATGATCCGCCTGTGCGTCGGGATCGAGCACATCGACGACCTGCTCGCCGACCTCGACCAGGCGCTGGACGCCGCGGTCGGCTGACCCACCCCGGTCGGGAGGTCAGGGCAGCAGGAGGCATGAGTCGCCGAACTCGTGCCACAGGTACGCGCCATCCAGGGCGGCGTCGTAGGCGCGCGCGACCAACTCGGGTCCGGCGACGGCCTCCAGCAGCAGCAGGTGCGACGCCCCCGGCGGATGCCAGCCCGTCACCATGGCGTCGACCACCCGTGCGGGTCGGTCGGGTCCCAGCACGAGGTCGGTCCAGCCCCGGCCGGCATGCACCGACCCGTCGGTGTCGGCCACGGACTCCAGGGCCCGGACCACGGTCGTGCCGACCGCCACCACCCGCCCGCCCCCGGCCCGGGTCCGGGCCACCAGTGCGGCGGTCGGTGCGGGGACGTCGAACGGCTCGGGGCGCGGTGGCTCGTGGTCGTCCAGCGACGACACCCCGGCGTGGAGCGTGAGGGGTGCGACCACGATGCCCCGTCGGACCAGGTCGGTGACCAGCCGGGGCGTGAACGGACGGGCGGCGCTGGCCATCTCGGCGCTGGCACCGCCGGTGACCGGGTCGCCCCGGCCGATGCGCCCCGTCCAGCGGGCGAAGACCGTCTGGCGCACGTCCAGGGGCAGCCGAGCCGGCGCATGCGCGTAGGTGACGGCCCGACCGTGGGTGGCGAGGTGGTCCGCGACGTCCGCCACCAGGTCCAGGCGCCCGCGCCACAGGCGCACGGTGCCGTCCCGACGTCGAGGTCCGGCCGGTCCCAGCAGGTGGATCGCGCCGGTCGGGACGAGGGCGACCCGATCGCCGCTGCCGGCCGTGGTCCAGGGACCCGAGCCATCGGGTCGGCGCAGCTCGACCTCCCAGGTGTCGTCGTCGCGACGGGTCGACAGGTGGACGACCACCGGGTGTGCGCCGAGCCTCCCGGTCAGGGCCGCCGGCATGGTCGGGGTGGTGTTGACCACCACCAGGTCACCGGGTCGCAGGTGGTCGGCCAGGTGGTCGAACCGCGTGTGGGTCACCCGGTCGGGCCGGGCGACCAGCAGGCGGACGTGGTCGCGGGCGAGCCCGCGGGACTCGGCGGGCCGGGTCGCCTCGCGGCCATGGGGGAGGGTGAAGTCGAACCGGGGGGGTCGGCCCGCCGTCGTGGTGGTGACCATCACGCCACCGCCGCCGTCGCCGGGACCGTGCCGGTTCCCGGGTCGTCCGACAGCCGGTGGCGTCCGCTCGGTCGCCGCTGCGTGACCAGCGCCAGCAGGGCCGGGACGACGCTGGCCGGGAGCGGCCGGTCCGTGATGTCCTCGCCGGGGAAGGCGGCCTGGTGCATGTCGGTGCGCAGGTCGCCCGGGTCGACCGCGTGGACGGCCAGGTCCGGGTGTTCGACGGCCAGGACGGCGGACGCCTGGTCCAGGGCGGCCTTGCTGGCCCCGTAGGCACCCCATCCCTCCCATGCACCGACGGCGGCGTCGGAGGTGACGTTGAGGATCGTGGCGGTCGGCGACAGGTGGGGGAGCAGGACCCGGAACAGGGCCACCGGCGCGACCACGTTGGTGGCCAGCACGGTCGCGAAGTCGGTGGGATCGAGGTCGGCGAGCCGGGGGAGGGGGCTCGGACCGAGGGTGCTGGCGTTGTTGACCACCAGGCCGACCGGCCCCGCCGCCGCGGCGGCAACGGCGACGTCCCGACGGTGGGCCGGGTCGGCCACGTCGCCGACCACGGCGGTGACCGGGGTCGTTGCGGCGAGTTCGTCGGCCACGGCGTGCAGGTCGGTGTCGGTCCGCGCGGTCAGCACCAGGTGCCAGCCGGTGGTGGCCAGGCCGGTGGCGACGGCGCGACCGAGGCCGCGCGACGCGCCGGTCACCACCGCCACCCGGCCGGCCCGGTCGGTGCCGGGGGCGCTGGCGTCGCGTTCGGAGGAGTGGTCGGTGGGGTCCATGGCGGGGCTCCGTGGCATCGGTGGCGTGGGCGGGGGTACCGTAGAAGTTGAAGTCAACTTGAAGTCAAGCCCGACCACGACGGGGTGGAGGATCCGGTGGCCGACCGACTGACGATCACCCAGGTTGCCGAGCGCAGCGGCTTCGCCGCCTCGGCGCTGCGCTACTACGAGGACGAGGGCCTGGTGGCAGCCGACCGGACCCCGGGCGGCCGACGGCGCTACGACCGTGACGTGTTGCGCCGGCTCGCGTTCATCTCGGCCGCCAAGCACGTCGGGCTCAGCCTCGACGAGATCCGTGCGGCCCTGGACCGACTGCCGCGAGGCCGCACGCCCACGGCCCGGGACTGGGCGAAGCTGTCACGCTCGTGGCGGTCTCGGCTGGATGCGGAGATCGAGGCACTCGAGGCCCTGCGGGACGGCCTCGACTCCTGCATCGGGTGTGGCTGCCTGAGCCTGCAGCGGTGTCGGCTGTCCAATCCCGACGACGTGGTGGCCGGTCGTGGCCCCGGTGCGGTGTTCCTGCCCGGCCCGCTGCATCCCGAGCCCCACGGCGCCTGACGGCCCGGACCCGGCCATCGTCGCTCCCGGGGCCGTCAGGTCCGCTGGAGCGTGCTGTCGAGCCACGCGCCGTGCGCCTGGACCGTCGCGAGGTTCGTGACCTCCCGACGACCGTCACGCCAGCGCACCCGGGTCAGGACCGACGCCCCGCGGGCACTCGCGGGGCGACCGAAGCCCAGCCCCGGCGTGTGGTGTGGGGACTCCACCGACACCAGGGTCAGGTCGCGTTGGCCGGTGACGAAGTCGTCGAACCGGTCGGCCACCCCGGGCGCGATCGAGGCGTCCCGCCGGGCATGGCCCGTCCTCGTCGCCGCCGCACGGACGGGTAGTCGTCGGCGAGGTCGTGGTCGGCGCCACGCAGCAGCAGCCAGTGGACCGCGGCGAACAGCAGCGGTGGGTTGCGTTGGGTGTGGGGCGCCAGGTCGAGCAGTTCCGCCAGGTGCGGCCGCGTCGCCCCGGCGTCGGACAACCTCGCGTACAGCGGCGAGGGCTGCCGGACGGCCACCCCGAAGCGCCGGAACATCTCGGCCGGCGGGTCGTCGGCGTGGTCCCGCCTCCCTGCCGGGGCGGCGGTGTCGCCGGGGTCGTCGCCGCGCGTCACTTCCGGTTGGTGAAGCGCAGGGGTGCGTCGTAGTCCTGGTCGCGGACCAGCTTCTGGATGGCCTGCAGGTCGTCGAGCTTCTTGCCGGCGATGCGGATGCGGTCGCCCATGTTCGTCGGGGTGACCTTGAGCTTGGTGGCCTTGACGTCCTTGACGATCTGCTTGCCGAGCGCCGGTGGCAGTTCGGTGACCAGGGCGATGTCGATCCGGGAGCGCCCGCCCGACACCGGGTGGGCCTCGCCCTGTTCAAGGACCTTGAGGCTGACCTTGCGCTTGACGATCTTGTCGCGCAGGACCTCGACGGCCGCGTCCAGGCGGCCCTCGGAGTTCGACTCGACCTGGATCCCGGACCGATCCCCGGTCCACGCGATGACGGTGTCGGTGTCCTTGAAGTCCCAGCGCTGGGCGACTTCGCGGGCGGCCTGGTTGATGGCGTTGTCGACCTCCTGGAGGTCGGCACCGGCCTCGATGTCGAAACTGGGCACGGCCATGATGGCTCCTCACGATCGGGGTGGTGGGGCGGGCGGTCGACGCAGTCGATCCGCCCCGAGCCTACGAGGCGCGTCCGCCATCGCGGGGCCGGTGTGGTGTTTGCACCCACGTCCCCGGTCAGTACCCTCCATCCGTCCACGGAGGGATGCCCGAGTGGCCAAAGGGACCCGGCTGTAAACCGGTTGGCTTAGCCTTCGCAGGTTCAAATCCTGCTCCCTCCACGCACTGCCCCCACACCGCCCGCCCCGTCACGCCACGCGGGGCCCGACGTCGCGCGCGCCGCGGTGGGGTGGGGAGCCCACAACGGGCGGTCGACACGCCGCCCTGCATGACGTGTCCCGTCGCCACGACGAGGGCGTCGCCCGAGACCCGGGCACGCTCCCGGTAGGCTGGGACATCGCGCCCTCGTAGCTCAGTCGGTAGAGCACATCCATGGTAAGGATGGGGTCCGCGGTTCGATTCCGCGCGAGGGCTCTGGTCACACCACGTCCCCGTCGCCCGCGGCGAGGCCCTGGTCCCGGCGGCATCGCCGCCCCCCAGACCCGGCGGCGTAGCTCAGGGGTCAGAGCAAGCGACTCATAATCGCTGTGTCGGTGGTTCGAGTCCACCCGCCGCTACCACGCACCATCGCCAGTCCCTCGGGGACCCGGGCGGTGGTGCGTTCGTCGTGGGTCCGGACCGGCGCGCCCGTGGATCCTCGGAGGTCCCGGCCGTCGGACGGCCATGGGTCCGCACACGTGGCACGGGCTAGACTCCGTGCCCACGCTCGGTGCGCCGTGCCGCACCGTGGCCACGCCCGTCCTCCCCTCGCCGGACCACCCGCGCCCCGGGACGACTCGCGTCCACCCACACCGACCACGTTCGCAGGAGGCCTCTCGACATGGCCAAGGAAAAGTTTGAGCGGAACAAGCCGCACATGAACATTGGCACGATTGGTCACGTCGACCATGGGAAGACGACGTTGACGGCGGCGATCACGTTGGTGTTGGCCAAGCATGTCGAGGGCAACGTGGCGTCGGCGTTCGATCAGATCGACAAGGCCCCGGAGGAGCGTGAGCGGGGGATCACGATCAATGTGTCGCATGTGGAGTATGAGACGGACAATCGTCACTATGCCCACGTGGATGCGCCGGGTCACGCGGACTATGTCAAGAACATGATCACGGGTGCGGCCCAGATGGATGGGGCGATCCTGGTGGTGTCGGCGGCGGATGGTCCGATGCCTCAGACGCGTGAGCACGTGTTGTTGGCGCGTCAGGTTGGTGTGCCGAAGTTGGTGGTGGCGCTCAACAAGGTCGACATGGTCGATGACGAGGAGTTGTTGGAGCTGGTGGAGATGGAGGTCGCGGAGCTGTTGGAGTCCTATGAGTTCGATGCGGACACCCCGATCGTTCGGGTGTCGGCGTTGCAGGCTCTGGAGGGTGATGAGGCGGCTGAGGAGGGTGTGTTGGAGTTGATGTCCACGGTTGACGAGTTCTTCGAACAGCCGGAGCGTGACACCGAGAAGCCGTTCTTGATGCCGATCGAGGATGTGTTTTCGATCACGGGTCGTGGCACGGTGGTGACGGGTCGCATCGAGCAGGGTGTGGTCAACGTGTCCGACACGGTGGAGATCGTGGGGATCAAGGACACGGTGTCGACCACGGTCACGGGTGTGGAGATGTTCCGCAAGCTGTTGGATCGTGGTGAGGCGGGTGACAACGTGGGTGTGCTTCTTCGTGGGACGAAGAAGGATGACGTGGAGCGTGGTCAGGTGTTGGCGGCGCCGGGGTCGATCACCCCGCACACGAAGTTCGAGGCGCAGGTGTACATCCTGTCCAAGGACGAGGGTGGGCGTCACACGCCGTTCTTCAACAACTATCGACCGCAGTTCTACTTCCGGACCACGGATGTGACGGGTGCGGTGGAGTTGCCTGGTGGTGTGGAGATGGTGATGCCGGGTGACAACACCGAGATGACGGTGGAGTTGATCGCCCCGATCGCGATGGACGAGGGTCTGCGGTTCGCCATCCGTGAGGGTGGTCGCACCGTGGGTGCCGGCCGGGTCACCGACGTCATCGCCTGACCTCGCGCGGGGGCGCTCCGTCGTCGGCTCGTCGACGGTGTACGATGGGCGGCGCAGCGCCCCGGCGGTCGGGGTCGGCTGCCCAGGCGCATCCCGCGCGCCCCCACGTGCACGCCGTCGTGACGTGCTGTCGATCGTTTCGAACCAGCCTGTTCGGTCCTGTGAGGGACCCCGAGGAGGACCACCATGGCCAAGAGCATCAACCGCCCCAAGGTGACCCTTGCCTGCCCGGAGTGCAAGGAGCGCAACTACATCACCACCAAGCACCGGGTGACCCAGCGAGAGCGCATCGAGTTCAAGAAGTACTGCCCGCGCTGCCGGGAGCACACCCTCCACAAGGAAACCCGCTGACGCGGCCCAAGATTCTCGACCAGCCCGCCGATTCACCATCGGCATGTGGCTGACAACGACCCCCGGATCCCGCCGTCCGGGGGTCGTTCCTTTGGGCCGAGCGCCGGTTCAGCCGAGCCGGTCGAGGAACTCGCGGGTGCGCTCGAGGAACACCGCGGTGGCCTCGGGGTCGTGGACGGACAACGACGAGTCCGCGAACAGGTGCACGTCGCCCGAGTAGAGGAACAGCTCGGCGTCGTCGGCGCCGGCCACCAGTTCCCGGGCGGCCTCGAGGTCGCCACCGTCCACGAAGTTGGGATCGGCGTCCATCCCGTGGACCTGCACCGGGACGTCGCTGGGCCAGGTGCTGGCGAACTCCTCGACCGGGATGCAGGCGTCGACCAGGATCGCCCCGCCGCTGCCGGACCGGGTCTGGGCCAACCGCTGGGCCGGCATCACGCCCAGGGAGAACCCGACCCACACGACGTCGTCGCCCAGGTCGTCGGCGGCGGCCACGCCCTGGTCGAGCAGCGCCCCGAACCCGACCTCGCGGGCGTGGGCCATTCCCTCCTCGAGGGTGTCGAAGGTCGCGCCGTCGAACAGGTCGGGTGTGTGCACGGTGTGGCCGGCCTCCCGCCACTGCTGGGCGATGGCCTCGATGCCCTCGGTTCGGCCCTGGACGTGGTGGTAGAGCATGATCTCGGCCATGGTGGCCCTCCGTCGGTGGTCGTGGTGGTGGCCCGGCTGCAGACCCTCCGCATGAGGTCCTGGTGGCGAGCCACGTGTTCAATCCAATTTTTTCGAACGTTCGATGATGTTAGTCTCCTGCACCATGGCGAGCAACCCGTCCACCCCTGACCCGAGCACCCCTGACCCGAACAGCCCTGACCCGAACAGCCGTGACCCGAGCCCTCCCGATCCGACGCCGGACTACGACCTCGCCGACCGCCTCGTGCTCACCACGCCCGACCAGGTGAAGGCGATCGGCCACGAGCTCCGGACGGCGATCCTCGGACTGCTGCACGAGCGCGCCGCGAGCGTGACCGAACTGGCCGCGGCGCTGGATCGGCCCCGCAGCACGGTCGCCTATCACGTCGACCTGCTGGCCGAGGCCGGGCTGGTCCGGGTGGTCCGGACCCGTCGTGTGCGCGCGGTCGAGGAGCGCTTCTTCGGACGCACGGCGCGACTGTTCCACGTGGGCGGTCTCGGCGGCGACGAGCCCGGTGACCTGCCGCTGGACTTCAACGACTTCGAGGTCGCCGCGCGCGAGTCGGCCGTGGCGTTCAGCCAGCGGCGCCTGTGGGGGTTCATCCGCCATGCCCGGATCTCGCCGGAGGTGGCGGGCGAGTTCTGGGAGGCCATGGCCGACCTGGTCGGCCGGTTCGAGACGTTGCCGCGATCGGGCCAGACCGTCTACGGCTTCGCGTTGGGCATCTACCCCACGGACGGCCCGGTGCTGCCGCCCCCGTCGGACCCGGCGTCCGGCGACGCCGCAGTTGGGTCGGGCGATGGCGCCGACCCCACGTGATCGGGGGGTCGGCCCGGCGGCAGGAGGTGGCCCATCAGGTCGTCCACGGTGGGGTCGTCGACGTCTCGCAGGTCGGCCAGCGCCCGGTAGACGTCGGCGGCGGCGAGGTGGAACCCGTCGGGCAACCCGTGGGTGGCCATGGCGGCGGCGATCTCGTGCATCTCGCCGTCGAACCGCCATGCCTTGGCGGCCAGCGGTCCGGCACGCGAACTGCGCTGGCCGACACCCATGCCCGGCAGCATCCGGTCCCACTCCGCCAGGACGGCCTCCTCCACCCCCTCGGCGCGCGCCATCGCCCGCAGCGCGACGGCCAACGCGGACGTGGCCTTGGTCCAGCCGGCGAAGGCCATCTTGACCGCCGATGCCGCACCGACCGGGCCGTCGAGCACGACCACCTCGAGCGCGTCGTCGTCGAACAACGCCGCCACCTGCGTGGCCGCGGTCCCGGACAGGAACAGCCGGGTGGGCACCTCGTCGCCGACGCGTGGCGGTCCGCCGACCACGGACCCGTCGACGAATCCGGGGAACCCGGACGCGATGTGCCGTGCGGTCGCGGGCCGGACCGCGTTGGCGTCGACGTAGGTCCCGGCGAAGCCGGCGTCAGCGACGGCATCGGCCACGTCGGTGGCGGCGGACGGCGGGCACAGCGAGACGATGACGTCGGCGGCTGCCGCCAGCGCGTCCACGGACCCGACGTCCACGAGGCCGGCGTCGAGCGCCCGTCGACGCGTCGCCGGCGACCGGTCCGACGCGGTCCACAGCACGTGGTGGCCGGCGCCGACGAGCAACCCACCGATGCGTGCACCCATGGCTCCCGGGTGCAGCACGCCGATGACGGCTCCCGAGGAGACCGGCGTGTCGGCCGTGCCCATGGTCCGACCTTCGTCACGGGGTGGGGTGGCGGCTGCGAGCGTAGGCGCCAACCGTCCCCGGGCGGCCCGGCCAGCCCTACGCTGCATCCTCGACCGGGAGGGACCGCGTGGCACTGAATGTCGATCGAGTCGGAACGTCGTACCCGACGTTCACCCATGACGTCACGCTCGTCAAGATCCACGAGTACGCCCGGGCGCTGGGCGAGGACGACCAGCGCCACCTGGCCGCCACCGACGACGACGTCGACGTCGTCGCCCCACCCACCTACGCCGCGGTGTTCACCATCATCCAGGGCGCCGAAGCGCTGGTGGCCGACGAGGGCCTGGGAGCACACTGGTCGTTGGTGCACGGCTCCCAGCGCTACGAGTACGGCGAGCGGCCGATGCGACCGGGCGACCGGTTGGCGTGCACGCCGACGATCACCGACATCCGGTCTCGTGGAGCCAACGAGATGTTGACGGTGGAACTGGACTGTCGCTTCACCGACACCGACGAGCGGGCGGTCCTGTCCCGCGCCGTGATCGTGTTCCTCGGCAGCGCACCCGACCGGGAGGATGCCGCATGAGCTCCCTGGACCAGGCCCGCGAGGGCGACGAACTGCCCGTCCTCGCCCAGGTCGCCGACCTCCAGACCTCGGTCCGCTACGCCGGTGCGTCGGGTGACTTCAACCCACTCCACTACGACTCGTCCGTTGCAGCCGACATCAGCCCCACCGGCGACGTCATCGCGCACGGGATGTACTCGATGGGGCTGGCCTCGCGACTGGTGACGGGGTGGGCGGGCGGACCCGAGCACGTCGCCGCCCTCGAGGTGCGCTTCACCCGGCCGTGGCCGCTGGGCTCGGAAGCCACCTTCGGTGGAACCGTCAAGGAGGTCACCGCGGACGCCGTCGTGGTGAGCCTGTGGGGCAAGGACGCCGACGGCAAGGCGATGCTGCGTGGGACGGCCACCCTCCGTCGGTGACGCGCACCGTCGCCGTCCCCGTGGCGGATCCCGACGGCCGTCCCCCTCGCCGACCCGAGGCCGACCCCCATGGCCGACTCCGGGGACGACCCGAGGCCGTCGCGTGCGATGCCGGGGCAGGGAGGCCGGTTGTGGGGGTGCCCGGTGACCGCTACGATCGTCGAACGCTGCCTTCTCACGAGGCAGCGTTGCCGTGTCGGGCGTTCGTGGTCGGTCCCACATTCCAGGATCGACATCACTCGTTCGCCCGACCGGTACCCACGGGAGTAGCTCAATTTGGCAGAGCACCGGTCTCCAAAACCGGCGGTTGGGGGTTCAAGTCCCTCCTCCCGTGCCACCGGGTCCAGCCCGACGGGGAACGTGCGGTCCCCCGGACGAGCACACGGGGCACCAGTCCGCCCCGGCCCGACATCCACCGCCAGACATGAAGTGAGACGCACATGAGCCGCGAGGACGAGCGCGCCGCCGCCCGGGCACAACGCCAGGCCGAGCAGGTCGACACCTCCGACACCGTCGCCGCATCGGTCGGCTCGACCTCTCGTGGTCGGGTCGGCGCCCCGCAGTTCCTGCGCGAGGTCCGGAGCGAGCTGCGCAAGGTCGCCTGGCCCTCCCGCGAGGAGGTCGTCAGCTACACCATCACGGTGCTGGTCGTGACCGCCTTCCTCACGATCCTGGTGTGGGGCATGGACTGGGTGCTGCGCAACGCCGCACTGCAGTTCCTGTAGGACCGGGCCAGGTGTGACGGCCACGGTCGTCGCCCACCGGACCACCCCCCTTCCTCGAAACGCCCCACGCGATCGACCCTCCGACCCGCCATGGGCGTGCCACCGCGACAAGCGAGACCGACGTGACCGATCCCGACGCCACCGCCGAGGCCACGGACGTGGCCGACCCGGCCGTGCCCGACGACCAGGTCGACACCACCGATGACATCGGCGACGAGTCCGCCGAGACCGACGAGGCCCCCGCCGCCGACGCAGCCCCCGATGACACCGTCGCGGGCAGCGACGACCTGTCCGGGGACGGCATCGACCCCGGCACGCCGGAGACGCCCGAGGAGCATGCCGCCGCCGCAGACGTGGTCGCGCCCGACCAGGTCCCGGCTGCCGCCGACGACGACCTCGACGACCTGACCGAGCCCGACGCCGCCTCCGACGACGCCGATGACCTGGACGACCTGCTCGGGCTTGCCGGCGCCGACGACGACGAGGAGTCGGAGCCCACGCCCGATGCGACCGAGTCCGACGACGAGGTCCCGGCTCCGTCCGACGACGCCACGCCGGCCGAGCCGGTGCGCCGTCGTCGTCCCGAGTCGATGGAGGACGTCCGCGACCGCCGTGACCTGATCCGCCTGGCCGGTGACTGGTTCGTCGTGCACACCTACTCGGGGTACGAGCAGCGGGTCAAGGACAACCTGACCAACCGCATCGAGGCCCTGGCCGCCGAGGACCGGATCTACGAGCTCGTGATCCCGACCGAGGAGGTCACGGAGTTCAAGAAGGGCAAGAAGCAGACCACCGAGAAGAAGTTCCTCCCCGGCTACGTCCTGATCCGCATGGACCTCGACGACGAGACCTGGAACATCGTGCGCCACACCCCGGCCGTGACCGGGTTCGTCGGCGCCACCGCCTCCAAGCCGGTCCCGCTGTCGCTGCGCGAGGTCGCGGCCACGCTCAAGATCCCGGACCGGATCGAGGAGGACGCCGATGGCGAGGAGATCGTCGAGGACACCAAGCCACAGGTGGCCGAGATCGACCTCGAGGTCGACGAGACCATCCGGGTCACCTCGGGTCCGTTCGCGGACTTCACCGGCACGATCGCCGAGATCAACCTCGACCAGGCCAAGCTCCGCGTCATGGTCAGCGTCTTCGGACGCGAGACCCCGCTGGAGCTGCCGTTCGACCAGGTGGCCAAGATCACCTGACGCACCACACGCGGACGACACCTGTTGGTCCGCGACGTTGCACCATCGTCACCCGACGACGTGACCGCGCCGCGGTCACGTGCCACATCGCCGACGTGGGAGGGACCGCTGGACGCGGCCCGTCTGCACCACGAGGAGAACCACGCACCATGTCCAAGAAAGTCAGCGGCTTCATCAAGCTGCAGATCCCGGCCGGGCAGGCCAACCCCGCACCCCCCGTGGGTCCGGCGTTGGGCCAGCACGGCGTCAACATCATGGAGTTCTGCAAGACGTTCAACGAACGTACGCAGCAGCAGTCCGGGGACATCGTCCCCGTGGAGATCACGGTCTACGAGGACCGCTCCTTCACCTTCATCACCAAGACCCCGCCGGCGGCGCAGCTGCTGCTCAAGGCGGCCGGGCTCAAGTCCGGGTCCGGTGAGCCCCACATCACCAAGGTGGGCTCGGTGACCCGAGACCAGGTCCGGGACATCGCGGAGAAGAAGATGCCCGACCTCAACGCCATCGACGTCGATGGCGCCATGAAGATCATCGAGGGCACCGCGCGCTCGATGGGCATCACGGTCAAGGGCTGAGGAGACGATCATGGCGAAGCACGGAAAGAACTACCGCGCCGCACAGGCACGTCTTGCCGACGGGACGCTGTACAGCCCGCGCAAGGCATTCTCACTGCTCAAGGAGATCAACAGCGCGTCCTACGACCCCACGGTCGAGTGCGCCTTCCGGTTGGGGGTCGACCCCCGCAAGGCCGACCAGATGGTCCGAGGGTCCGTGGGCCTGCCCCACGGCATCGGCAAGTCCGTCACGGTCGCCGTCGTCGCCGATGGCGCCAAGGCCACCGAGGCCCGTGACGCCGGCGCCGACCACGTCGGCGGGGACGACCTGGTCGAGCAGCTGCAGGGCGGTGACCTCATCGACGAGCTCGATGCGATCATCGCGACGCCCGACCAGATGGGCAAGCTCGGTCGGCTCGGGAAGGTGCTGGGCCCCCGCGGCCTGATGCCGAACCCGAAGTCGGGCACCGTGACGATGGACGTCGCCAAGGCCGTGACCGAGATCAAGTCCGGCCGGGTCGAGTACCGCACGGACCGCCAGGGCAACGTGCACACCGTGCTGGGCAAGGCGTCGTTCAGCGTCGACCAGCTGGTCGACAACTACGCGGCCCTGCTCGACGAGCTGCTGCGCCAGCGCCCGGCCTCGGCCAAGGGTCGCTACCTGCGCACCGTGGCCGTGTCGACGTCGGCCTCCCCGTCGGTCCCACTGGACCCGTCGGCCTCCCGCGACCTCGTCGAGGATGACGACGCGTGACGCTCGCTTCGCTCGTTCTGTGGCCTGGGTGACAGGACTCGAAGCAACGAACGGGCCCCGGCTTGATGCCGGGGCCCGTTTTCCGTACGGACTTGTTGGAGGTTGTGAGCGCAACGAACGACTCCACTGCGCCCGGAGGGTGTGTCCGCCCCTGGAGCATGCCGTCTTCGTGCGCACAGCGTCGGGCCCGACCTGGTGGTCGGGCCCGACGTTGGTTCGATTCCTGGGAGGCGATGACGGACGACGCGTGGATCACGAGGATCGGGCGTCGGTGCGCCTCGGTGGGACCAGCTCCGAGGGCCTCACAGGCCGGTGGTCCGGGTGGAGTCGCCACCATCCTCGACTGTCGAGGAGCGGCGGGTAGGCAGAAGCGCCGCTAGCGCCCGGCCACCTCCAGGGTCCCGTCATGACAACTGCTATCCAAACGGACCACCTCCTCTCTCTGGTGCGAGCAGTGTGCCACGTCGCCCCGCTCGTGTCAGGTCCGACCAGGAGGGGCGCACAGCCGGGGCGCGACCGGGGAATGGGACGGCGGCCGGGTCACGTTGCGCCGGACATGGAGACCTTCGACGTGATCGTGGTGGGGGCGGGACAGGCCGGGCTGTCGGCCGCCCGCCACCTGGTGCGTGCGGGCCTGGAACCGGGGCGCGACATGTTGGTCCTGGACGCCGCGGACGGTCCCGGCGGGGCATGGCGCGAACGCTGGGACTCACTGACGATGGACCGCGTCAACGGCATCTTCGGCCTGCCCGACCTGGCGGTGCCGCCGTTCGCACCCCACGACCGCGCCAACGAGGTCCTGCCCGCGTGGTTCGCCGACTACGAGGAACGCTTCGACCTGCGGGTGCGACGTCCCGTGTCGGTGTCGTCGGTGCGGTCGGTGCCCGACGAGGAGGGACCATGGGAGGGTGGGCACGACTGGCTCGAACTCGACCTCGCCGGGACCGGCACGGGGCCGAACGGCGGCGACACGTTGGCCACGCGCGGCCTGGTCAGCGCCACGGGCACCTGGACCCGGCCGTTCTGGCCCCACGTCCCCGGGCGCGAGGAGTTCCGGGGCCGCCAGCTCCACACCCACGACTGGCCCGGCGGTGCGACGTTGGCCGGCCAGCGGGTCGTGGTGGTCGGAGGTGGCATCTCGGCGCTGGGCCACCTCGACGAGCTGGCCGCGTCCGGCGCCACCACCACCTGGGCCACCCGGCGGACTCCCACGTGGCGCGAGGCCGCCTTCACCACCGAGTTCGGACGCGAGGTCGTGGCGCGGGTGGACGAGCGGGTCCGCGCCGGTCGGCGACCGCGGTCGGTCGTGCACGAGACCGGCCTGCCCCTGACTCCACGGGTGCGCGAGCTGCGGGCCGCCGGCGTGCTGGACCGACGCCCGATGTTCGACCGGCTCACGCCGGACGGGGTCGCCTGGCTCGACGACCGCGGCGGGGTGGTCGACCAGGTCGAGGCCGACGTCGTCGTGTGGGCAACGGGTTTCCGCTCGGCGCTGGACCACCTCGCGCCGCTCGACCTGCGCACCCGCCACGGTGGCATTCACATGGACGGGACCCGCGTGGTCGCCGACCCCCGCATCCACCTCGTCGGCTACGGGCCCTCGGCCAGCACCGTCGGCGCCAACCGGGCCGGCCGCGCCGCCGCGGTCGAGCTGGTCGACCACCTCCTGGGCGTGACGGCGGGTGACCGGGCCAGTCCCCGCGCCGCCTGATTCGCCCAGGCGGTGAGGTGGTGAGGTTCGCGTCGCGTCCGGTCGCCGGATCGCCACGCGAATCGCCCGTCGGAAGGGGAGTGTGCGGGCTACCGTGACTGTCGACAATCCGACACTTGGTGCGAGAGGATCCGCCATGTCCGCAGAAACCATCGACACCGCCCCCGCGTCGGACAACCTCGACGTGGCCCGGGCGACGGTTGCGGCCACCCCGACGGGGCTGCTCGTGGGCGGCCAGTGGCGCGACGCATCCGGTGGCGCCACGACGGTGGTGGACGACCCCGCGACACTCGACACGGTCGCGGAGGTCGCCGACGCGACGGCCGACGATGCCGTCGCGGCGATGGACGCGGCCGGGGCGGCACAGCCGGGCTGGGGCGCGTCGTCGCCGCGGGAACGCCACGACGTCCTGATGCGGGCGTTCGACGAGCTGCTGGCACGGCGCGACGAGCTGGCCGCGATGATGACCCTCGAGATGGGCAAGCCGGTCTCGGAGTCCCGCGGCGAGGTCGCCTACGCCGCGGAGTTCCTCCGCTGGTTCGCCCAGGAGGCACTCCGGATCGAGGGTCGGTACGGGATCGCGCCCAGCGGCGCCAACCGGGTCCTGGTGGCCCCGCGCCCGGTCGGCCCGACCGTCGCCGTCACCCCGTGGAACTTCCCGATGGCCATGGGTGCCCGCAAGCTCGCGCCCGCGATCGCCGCGGGGTGCACCAGCGTGCTCAAGCCGGCCGAGCAGACGCCGCTGAGCTCGCTCGCCCTGGCGGACGTCCTGACCCGGGCCGGGCTGCCCGACGGGGTCGTCAACGTCGTGACGACCAACGACCCCGGGACGGTCGTCGACGCCCTGGTCCACCACCCGGCCACGCGCAAGCTGACCTTCACCGGGTCGACCGCGGTCGGCAAGCTGTTGCTGCGCGCGGCCGCCGACGGGGTGCTGCGCACCTCGATGGAGCTCGGCGGCAACGCGCCGTTCGTGGTCTTCGCCGACGCCGACCTGGACGCGGCCCTCGAGGGCGCCATGCTGGCCAAGTTGCGCAACACCGGGCAGGCGTGCACGGCCGCCAACCGCTTCCTGGTGCACGAGTCCGTCGCCGACGACTTCACGACGGGGCTGGCCGAACGCATGGCCGGCATGGCGGTCGGGCCCGGCCTGGAGGAGGAGACCGAGATCGGACCGCTGGTCGACGAGGCCGCCCGTGACAAGGTCGAGCGGCTGGTGGGCGACGCGGTCTCGCGCGACGCCCGGGTCGTGCTCGGCGCCGACCGCGCCGACGGGGCAGGTTGGTTCTACCAGCCGACCGTGTTGGCCGACGTCGACGCCTCGGCCGACCTCAACCAGGACGAGATCTTCGGCCCCGTGGCCGCCATCAGCACGTTCCGGGACACCGACGAGGCCGTCCGCCGCGCCAACGACACCGTCCACGGCCTGGTGTCGTACGTCTTCACGCGTGACCTCGAGCGCGCCCTCGACCTGGTGGACCGGCTCGACACCGGCATGGTCGGCGTCAACCGCGGACTGGTCTCGGACCCCGCCGCCCCCTTCGGCGGCGTCAAGGAGTCCGGCCTCGGGCGCGAGGGCGGCCGCGACGGCATCTGGGAGTTCCTCGAAGTCCGCTACGCCGCCATCTCCTGACCCACGCACCTCCCACGCACCAGCAAGGACGAGGTGACCGACGGCCCGCACGCCGAAGGTGCACTGGACGTTGCGAGGCCCCAGCCGAGCAACTCCAATGCGGCCGGAAGGTGTCGTCGCCGAAGGAAGACGCGACCGACGGCCGCACGCCGAAGGGTGCACTGGACGTTGCGAGGCCCCAGCCGAGCAACTCCATTGCACTCGGATGTTGCTTCCGCGCCCGGCGTGGGCTCCCCAGGAGGTGCACTGGAGTTTCGGCGTGCCCGCATTCGGTGACCGACGACGCGGTGTGCCGCCGTCGGGTTCGCCGAAACTCCAATCCATCCGACCGCAGTCTTCGCCGCAGGATCAAGCCGGCTACGGATGGACGCCGAGCTCCCGGTCGAGGTTGCGGGCGAAGGCGTCACCCGTGCGGATCATCGCCTGGTTCATCACGCCTTCGACCGCGCGCGTCGACAGGCGGGGGAGTGGCAGGTCGACGTGCAGGGTGATCGAGATCGACACCGTCGTTCCCCGCTCGTGGTCGTCGAGGCGGTACCAGCCGTCGGCCCCGGCCCACTCGTTGGCGTCGGCCGGGGGCGTGTGGGCGTAGTCGATGCGTTCCTCGGGCGTGAACTCCATCGTCTCGGTGAAGGTCGGGGCCACTTCCATGCCCAGGCCCTTGATGCCGGCCAGGGTCCACACCCAGGTGGTGCCGTCGGCCGCGATGCTGCGCACCAGCGGGGTGAGGTCGGCGAGCAGGTTCGGGTCGGTCAGGACGGCCCAGATGTCGGACCGCGGCGCCTCCACCACGGCCGTGGAGGTGTTGTTGGCGGTGAACGTGGTCACGAACGGTCCTGGTGGTCGAGGTCCGGGGGTCCGGTCTGGCGTGCTCGGACGCGAGCCTACGGGAGCGTCGCAGGCGCTCCGACGCCCCGTCGCCGCTGGGCGGCCACGACGGTGTCGTGTCGGTGGCGTCGGTGGCCCGGCGACGGGGCCGGTACGCTGGAATTCGAACAAACCGAAGACCGCTGGTCGCCCGTCATCCGACGGGCCGAAGGCTCGGACCTCGCCCCGCACACCGGGGCGTCGGCCACCAACGACCCGCGCAGGTGCGTGCACGACACCGTCGGACCACTGGCGGTGCTCGTCCCACCCCTGCGCAGCCCGCAGGGGTTTCGTCGTTTCCGGGTCCTCCGGTGGTCTGTGACCCGAACGGAGACGATGTGGCACGACCAGACAAGGTTGCTGCCGTCGCCGACGTCAAGGACCGTTTCGAGTCCTCGGCGGCGCTGCTGCTGACCAACTACCGCGGCCTGTCCGTGGGGGAACTCGCCGAACTGCGTGGGGAACTCCGCAAGGCCAACGCGACCTATCGCGTCAGCAAGAACACGCTGATCCGCCGCGCCATGCACGACGCGGGTGTGGAGGGACTCGACGAGATGCTCGTCGGCCCGACCGCCCTGGTGTTCTGCGCCGAGGACCCCGTCGGGCCGGCCAAGGCCCTGCGCGACTTCCTGAAGGACCACCCGGAGCTCGAGTTCAAGGGTGGGCTCCTGGACGGAGACGTGCTGGACGCCGAGGCGGCGCTCAAGCTCGCCGACCTCGAATCCCGTGAGGACCTGCTGGCACGTCTGGCCGGCCTCATGCACGGCGCCCTGGCCAACACCGCCCGGCTGCTGGCTGCCCTGCCCCAGAAGCAGGCGCAGCTCATCCAGGCCCTCATCGACGATGGTGGGCACGCCGGCGCCGACGGTGCCTCGACCACCGAGGTGGCCGAGCAGGCCGCTGCGTCGGAGCCCGCGACCGACGAGGCTGCGACCGACGAGGCTGCGACCGACGAGGCTGCGACCGAGGAGGCTGCTGCTGGCGAGGTCACGGAGGCCGAGGCCCCTGCGGCCGAGGACGACGCGCCCGCCGACGGCGACGAGGACTGACGACGGCACGACCCAGACCCACCCACACGACGTACCAACGACTGCACGAGCGCGGGCGACGCCCGCGAGAAGGGACGCCATCATGGCGAAGTTGACCACCGACGAGATGATCGACGCCTTCAAGGAGCTCACGCTCCTGGAGCTGTCCGAGCTCGTCTCCAAGTTCGAGGAGACCTTCGAGGTCTCCGCGGCCGCTCCCGTGGCCGTCGCTGCTGCCGGTGCCGGCGGCGGCGAGGCCGCTGCCGAGGAGGAGAAGGACGAGTTCGACGTCGTCCTGACCGCTGCCGGCGACAAGAAGATCCAGGTCATCAAGGAGGTCCGTTCGCTGACCTCCCTGGGCCTCAAGGAGGCCAAGGAGCTGGTCGAGGCCGCTCCGAAGGCCGTCCTGGAGGGTGTCGCCAAGGACGCCGCCGAGGAGGCCAAGGAAAAGATCGAGGCCGCCGGTGGGACCGTCGAGCTCGCCTGAGCCGACGTCGCACCACCACGTCGAGGGGCGGCACCCGATCGGGTGCCGCCCCCTCGCCGTCGGGCCGGCGGACTGGCCGATCAGCCGACCTCGGTGGGTCGCGCGGACCTAGGGTGGTTCGTCGAACACCCCGCCCAACGACAGCAAGGAATCACCGTGCCCCGCAGCCTCATCGGCATCCTGATCGCCATCATCCTGGTCATCGTGATCGTGATGCTCCTTCGGTGAGCGTCCGACACGTCGACTGATCGACGCGACGATCCGTCGGGGCCGCGCCTCGGACCACGTCGGTTGTCGGATCCACCCGCACTGGTGCGGGCGAGGTCCCCAACCGACTGGGGGTCATAGCGCGGCCCCGTCGGTGTGTCAAGGAGGAATTGGCGAGGCCATGGGCCCGGGGGTATGCTGTTCAGTCCGCCGTTGCCCCGTCGTCGCATTCGTGGTGATCTGACACGCAATCCTTCCTGATCCGCGGTTTTCCGCTCCCGCAGCCCTGCCTGCGCGGGAGCGTGTTGTCGTTGATGCCGGTTTCCTTGCCCTGATCTCCACGCTCGTTTCCCCGGTCCACGCCTTCAGCGTGCGCTCTGCGCACCCTGCCGTCGTGTGCGAGTCGTGACGCCCGCAGCGGGTTGCCCAGCCCACCTCGGTCCCACCTCGGCAGGGACCACCACGCACCACCCGGCCCGGCATCCCGCCACGGGGAGACCCCGGACCGACACGTGAGACCCGTCGCACTGCACGCCGCCCGTCCGCCCGCACCCGTTTTCTCATCCATGTGCTGATCGCCTGCACGTGGGTCGACCTCCAGGAGGTCCGAAGTTGGCCACCGTCACTGATCGCCTCAGCTTTGCCCGGATCCGTGAGGCCCTTCCCATCCAGCAGCTCGACCTGGTCGCGATCCAGCGCGACTCGTTCGACTGGTTGCTGGCCGAGGGCCTGCAGGAGATCTTCGACGAGCTGTCCCCCATCGAGGACAGCCAGGGCAAGATGTCGTTGTCCTTCATGCACCACCGGTTCGAGGAACCCAAGTACTCCGAGGAGGAGTGCAAGGAGAAGGACTACACCTTCGCCAAGCCGCTCTTCGTCACCGCCGAGTTCCTCAACAAGGAGGACGGGACGATCAAGTCCCAGACGGTGTTCATGGGCGACTTCCCGGTCATGACCGGGCAGGGGACCTTCATCGTCAACGGCACCGAGCGCGTGGTCGTGTCCCAGCTGGTGCGGTCCCCGGGTGTGTACTTCGACACCTCCGTGGACAAGACCACCGGTCGTGACGTCTACGGCTGCAAGGTCATCCCGGGCCGTGGCGCGTGGCTGGAGTTCGAGGTCGACAAGCGTGACCTCGTGGCGGTGCGCGTCGACCGCAAGCGCAAGCAGCCGGTCTCGGTCCTGTACCGGGCGCTGCAGGCCTTCGAGTACTCCGAGGAGACCGGCCAGTACGAGCTCGCCGAGCCCGAGAAGCTCCAGACCCCCGTCCCCGACGAGGAGATCCTGGAGTTCTTCGGTGGTGCCGAGTCCGTCGCGCTGACCCTGGAGAAGGACAACACCGGCCGTACCCCGGCCAACGCCCTGGAGGAGATCTACCGCAAGCTGCGCCCGGGCGAGCCGCCGTCGGCCGACCAGGCCGGCCAGCTGCTGCTCGGCATGTACTTCCAGTCCAAGAAGTACGACCTGCAGAAGGTCGGTCGCTACAAGATCCTCGGCCTGACCGACGACGGCGCCGGCCACGTCAAGCACGGCAAGCTGTCCGAGGAGTACGACGTCCTGGACTTCGAGCGCCAGGAGGGTCACACGCTGACCCGCGAGGACGTGCTGGCCACGATGTCCTACCTGGTCAAGCTGCACGCGGGCGAGCCCGGCTACGACACCGACGACATCGACCACTTCGGCAACCGTCGCCTCCGCAGTGTCGGCGAACTGATCCAGAACCAGTTCCGGATCGGCCTGTCGCGCATGGAGCGCGTGGTCCGGGAGCGGATGACGACCCAGGACATGGAGGCGATCACGCCCCAGACCCTGATCAACATCCGCCCGGTCGTGTCGGCCATCCGCGAGTTCTTCGGGACCTCGCAGCTGTCGCAGTTCATGGACCAGACCAACCCGCTGGCCGGCCTGACCCACAAGCGCCGCCTGTCGGCGCTGGGCCCCGGCGGCCTGTCGCGTGAGCGTGCCGGCTTCGAGGTTCGCGACGTGCACCCCAGCCACTACGGCCGGATGTGCCCGATCGAGACCCCGGAAGGCCCCAACATCGGCCTGATCGGGTCGCTGGCGACCTATGCCCGGATCAACCGCTACGGCTTCATCGAGACCCCCTACCGCAAGGCGGTCGACGGCCAGGTCACCGACGAACTCGAGTACCTCACCGCCGACGAGGAAGACCGCTACGTCATCGCGCAGGCCAACGCGCCGCTCGCCGACGACGGGCACTTCTCCGCCGACCTGGTGCTGGTCCGCTCCAAGGGTGGCGAGGTGCGCGAGATCGCGCCGAAGCTGGTCGACTACATGGACGTGTCGCCGCGCCAGATCGTGTCGATCTCGGCCGCGTTGATCCCGTTCCTGGAACACGACGACGCCAACCGCGCCCTGATGGGTGCCAACATGCAGCGCCAGGCCGTCCCGTTGCTCAAGGCCGACGCCCCGCTGGTCGGGACCGGCATCGAGGACAAGGCCGCCAAGGACGCCGGCGACGTCGTCGTCGCGCGCAGTGGCGGGGTGGTCGTGGAGGTCGCGGCGGACCACATCGTGGTCAAGAGTGACGACGACGACATCGACCGCTACTACCTGACGAAGTTCCAGCGCTCGAACCAGGGCACGTGCCTCAACCACCGACCGATCGTGGTCGAGGGCCAGCGCGTGGAGGCCGGCGCCCCGCTGGCCGACGGTCCCTCCACCGACCAGGGCGAGCTCGCCCTGGGCCGCAACCTGCTCGTCGCGTTCATGTCGTGGGAGGGCTTCAACTACGAGGACGCGATCATCCTGTCCGAGCGGCTGGTCCGCGAGGACTCGCTGACCTCCATCCACATCGAACAGCTCGAGGTGGACGCCCGCGAGACCAAGCTGGGCCCCGAGGAGATCACCCGGGACATCCCCAACGTCTCCGAGGAGATGCTTGCCAACCTCGACGAGGAGGGCATCATCCGCATCGGGGCCGAGGTCGTGCCGGGCGACATCCTGGTGGGCAAGGTCACGCCCAAGGGCGAGACCGAGCTGACCCCGGAGGAGCGCCTGCTGCGTGCGATCTTCGGCGAGAAGGCGCGCGAGGTCCGTGACACCTCCCTGAAGGTGCCCCACGGCGACCGCGGCATCGTCATCGGCGTGCAGAAGTTCTCGCGCCTGGAGGGCGACGACCTGCAGCCCGGGGTCAACGACCTCGTGCGGGTCTACGTGGCCACCAAGCGGAAGATCACCCAGGGCGACAAGCTGGCCGGTCGCCACGGCAACAAGGGCGTCATCTCCAAGGTGCTGCCGGAGGAGGACATGCCGTTCCTCGCCGACGGGACCCCCGTCGACATCGTCCTGAACCCCCTGGGCGTGCCGTCGCGCATGAACGTCGGACAGGTGCTGGAGACCCACCTCGGGTGGGCCGCCGCCAACGGCTGGGAGTTCGACGCCGTGCCGGACTGGTTCGCGCGAGTCCGGCTGGGCCGACGAGCTGACCGACGTCGAGGGGCCGGTCCGCCTGGCCACCCCGGTGTTCGACGGGGCCAACGAGGCCGCGCTCAACGACCTGCTGGTCAACACCCGGCGCACCGACGAGGGCATGCAGCTGGTCAACCCCGACGGCAAGGCCCAGCTGTTCGACGGCCGCACCGGCGAGCCGGTCGATGCGCCCATCACCGTGGGCTACATCTACATGCTCAAGCTGCACCACCTGGTCGACGACAAGATCCACGCCCGTTCGACCGGGCCGTACTCGATGATCACCCAGCAGCCGCTGGGCGGGAAGGCCCAGTTCGGTGGCCAGCGCTTCGGCGAGATGGAGGTCTGGGCCCTGAAGGCCTACGGGGCCGCCTACGCCCTGCAGGAGATGCTCACCATCAAGTCCGACGACACGATCGGCCGCGTGAAGGTCTACGAGGCGATCGTCAAGGGCGACAACATCCCCGAGGCCGGCATCCCCGAGTCGTTCAAGGTGCTGGTCAAGGAGATGCAGGCGCTCGCGCTGTCGGTCGAGGTCCTGGCCGACGACGGGTCCGAGATCGAGCTGCGCGACAGCGACGAGGACCAGTTCGGTGCGGCCAACTCGCTGGGCATCGACCTGTCCCGGCCCGAGCGGCCCACCGCGGACGCCTGATCACCCCTGGGTCCGGGTCGTCGCCCACGGCGGCGACCCGGCCACCCCGCACCACCCCGATCAAGAGGTTTTGCATCATCGATCCGCGACTTCGCGTCGCACCAGGAGAACGTCGTGCTTGACGTCAACCACTTCTCTGCACTCCGCATCTCGCTCGCGGAGGCCCACCAGGTCCGCATGTGGTCCAACGGTGAGGTCAAGAAGCCCGAGACCATCAACTACCGCACGCTCAAGCCCGAGAAGGACGGCTTGTTCTGCGAGAAGATCTTCGGTCCCCAGAAGGACTGGGAGTGCGCCTGTGGCAAGTACAAGCGGGTCCGCTTCAAGGGCATCATCTGCGAGCGCTGTGGCGTCGAGGTCACCCGCTCCAAGGTCCGGCGTGAGCGCATGGGCCACATCGAGCTGGCCGCCCCGGTGACCCACATCTGGTACCTGAAGGGTGTTCCGAGCCGCCTGGGCTACCTGTTGGACATGTCGCCCAAGGACCTCGAGAAGATCATCTACTTCGCGTCCTACGTGATCACGTCGGTGGACACCGACGCCCGCCACGACGCGCTGGCCGACATCAAGTCCGAGATCGCCGACGAGAAGTCCGAGATCGAGCGTCTGTTCGAGCTCGACCGCGCCGACCTGCTCGAAGAGCTGGAGGTGACCCTGTCGGACCTGGAGGCCGAGGGCGCGAAGTCCGACGTGGTCAAGAAGGAGCGGCGCGAGATCGAGAAGCGGCTCAAGCAGCTGTCGCTGCGTGCGGCCGCCGAGCAGGAGCACCTCGACAAGGTCTTCGACACCTTCAAGAAGATCAAGCCGAAGATGCTGATCAACGAGGAGTTGGTCTACCGCGACATGCGCGACCGCTACGCCGACTACTTCACCGGTGGCATGGGCGCCGAGGGCGTGCGTGACCTGCTCGATCGCATGGACATGACCGCGGAATCGCTGGAGCTGCGCGAGACCATCAAGGAGTCGCGTGGACAGAAGAAGCAGCGCGCCACCAAGCGCCTGAAGGTGGTCGAGGCCTTCCGCACCACCGACAACAACCCGGCGTCGATGGTCCTGGAGGCCATCCCGGTGATCCCGCCGGACCTGCGCCCGATGGTGCAGCTGGACGGTGGCCGTTTCGCGACCTCCGACCTCAACGACCTGTACCGCCGCGTGATCAACCGCAACAACCGCCTCAAGCGGCTGTTGGACCTCGGCGCGCCCGAGATCATCGTCAACAACGAGAAGCGGATGCTCCAGGAGGCCGTCGACGCGCTGTTCGACAACGGCCGCCGCGGTCGTCCGGTCACCGGACCGGGCAACCGTCCGTTGAAGTCGCTGTCGGACCAGCTCAAGGGCAAGCAGGGACGCTTCCGCCAGAACCTGCTGGGCAAGCGCGTGGACTACTCCGGTCGTTCCGTGATCGTGGTCGGTCCGCAGCTGCGCCTGCACCAGTGCGGCCTGCCCAAGCAGATGGCACTGGAACTGTTCAAGCCGTTCGTGATGAAGAAGCTGGTCGAGCAGAACTACGCCCAGAACATCAAGTCGGCCAAGCGCATGGTCGAGCGCCAGCGCCCGCAGGTCTGGGACGTCCTCGAGCAGGTCATCGAGGACCACCCGGTGCTGCTCAACCGCGCCCCGACCCTGCACCGCCTGGGCATCCAGGCGTTCATGCCGACCCTGGTCGAGGGCAAGGCCATCCAGCTGCACCCGCTGGTGTGCACGGCCTTCAACGCCGACTTCGACGGTGACCAGATGGCGGTCCACCTGCCGCTGAGTGCCGAGGCGCAGGCCGAGGCCCGTGTGCTCATGCTGTCGTCCAACAACATCCTGTCGCCGGCGACCGGTCGCCCGATCGCGACGCCGACCCAGGACATGGTGCTGGGCATCTACTCGCTGACCTACGCCGCGGGTGAACCCGGCGAGGCCGGCGAGGCCGTGTTCCCTCCCGCCGACGTCGACACCGGCTCGCTGCCGATCTTCGCGTCGGTCGGCGAGATCGAGATGGCCGTGGACCGGCGGTCGTTGGGCATCCAGGACTGGCTGTGGCTGCGCGTGCGTGGCAAGCAGCTGGACCCGGAGCTGCGACAGGGTGAGTTCACCGACGAGGAGGCCTGGGAGGAGGGCCTGGAGGAGGGTGCGCCGATGCGCGTGCTGACCACCGCCGGGCGCGCGATCATCAACGAGATCTTCCCGGACGAGTTCAACTACCTCAACTACACCCTCACCAAGAAGGGCATCGGCGACGTCGTCAACCGCACCACCGACCAGTTCAAGCGCTGGCAGGTCGTGGAGATCCTCGACGCCCTCAAGGACCTGGGCTACAAGTACGCCAGCCGCGCTGGCGTCACCGTGGCCATCGCCGACGTCGAGACCCCCGACACCAAGCCGGCGATCCTGGCCGACGCCGACGACAAGGCCCAGTCGATCGAGAAGCAGTTCTCGCGCGGGGTCATCACCGACGCGGAACGACGCCAGGAGCTGATCGACGTCTGGAACGACGCCACCACCCGGGTCGCGACCGACATGGAGGCCAACTTCACGGTCACGAACCCGTTCTTCGTCATGGCCAACTCCGGCGCCCGGGGCAACATGACCCAGTTGCGCCAGATCGCCGCCATGCGTGGCCTGGTCGCCAACCCGCGGGGCGAGATCATCCCCCGTCCGATCAAGTCCAACTTCCGCGAGGGCCTGTCGGTCGCCGAGTACTTCATCTCGACCCACGGTGCCCGCAAGGGGTTGGCCGACACCGCACTGCGCACCGCCGACTCCGGGTACCTCACCCGGCGCCTGGTGGACGTGTCGCAGGGCCTGATCATCCGCGAGGAGGACTGCGGTTCGACCCGTGGCATCGGCGTGGTGGTCGGGGACCGCGACTCCGCGGCGCTGTACGGCCGGGTGCTGGCCAAGGACGTCTTCCTGCCCGGCAGCGACGACGTGCTGATGGCCGCCGGCACCCACGTGTCCGACCAGCAGATCCGTGACCTGCGCAACGCGTTGGTCAAGGGCATCGACCCCGAGACCGGCGAGCCGTTCGACAGCACGCCCAGCGAGGAGCAGCGGGCCGTCACGGTCCGCAGCGTCCTGACCTGCGACACCGAGGTCGGGATCTGCCGGGCCTGCTACGGCCAGATGCTGGCCACGGGCGAGATGGTCGACAACGGCGAGGCCGTCGGGATCATCGCCGCCCAGTCCATCGGCGAGCCGGGCACCCAGCTGACGATGCGGACCTTCCACACCGGTGGTGTGGCCCAGGCCGACGACATCACGCAGGGTCTGCCCCGTGTCATCGAGCTGTTCGAGGCGCGCAGCCCCAAGGGCAAGGCCGAGATCGCACGCATCTCCGGACGCGTGTCCATCGAGGACCTCGATGGTGGCCAGCGCCTGATGACCATCTCCGGGTCGCGCGACCGGGTCGAGGAGTACGAGCTCGTCCGTGGCACGCGCATGTACCGCGACGAGGTGGCCGACATCGAGATCGCCGACGGCGTCGAGGTCGAGGTCGGCCAGCAGCTGACCACCGGCGCCATCGACCCCCACGAACTGTTGGAGGTCCTGGGTGTCCGGGCGGCCCAGCTGCACCTGGTCCAGGAGGTCCAGGAGGTCTACCGCAGCCAGGGCGTGCCGATCCACGACAAGCACGTCGAGCTGATCGTGCGCCAGATGTTCCGTCGCGTGGCGGTCGTCGACGCCGGGGACACCAACTTCCTGCCGGGCGACAACATCGACCGGATCAAGTTCCGCAACGAGAACGCCCGCGTGCTCGAGGAGGGCGGCCAGCCGGCCGCCGGACGCGAGCAGCTGATGGGCATCACGAAGGCGTCGCTGGCCACGGACTCGTGGCTGAGTGCGGCGTCGTTCCAGGAGACCACGCGCGTGCTGACCGAGGCGGCCCTGGAGGCCAGCTCGGACCCGCTGCAGGGACTCAAGGAGAACGTGATCATCGGCAAGCTGATCCCGGCCGGGACCGGTGTGAAGGACTATCGCGAGGTCCAGGTCGGCCACACGGAGGTGCCCGAACAGGCACTGCCGGCCGACATCGCCGAATACCTGGCGTCCACGGAGTCCTACGAGGGCGACGGGTCCTGGGGCTTCGAGGGCGGCTGGGGCTTCGACGACTTCAGCTCGAACTGAGGCCACGCCGCGACACCCGACGACGGGGCGCCCCATTCGGGGGCGCCCCGTCGCCGTGTCGTGACGCCAGCCCGGGCGTGCGCGAACCCCGGCGTTTGCAGACCTCGCTGCGCTCGTTGTGCCGGTCAGCGGGTGGAGTCGAGGGCGGCGTCGACCTCGGACTCGAGCTGGTCGAGGCGGTCGTCGGCGTCTGCCCTCGCGGGCTCGGGCAGATTGCAGAACTCGCTGCGCTCGTTGTGCCGGTCAGCGGGTGGAGTCGAGGGCGGCGTCGACCTCGGACTCGAGCTGGTCGAGGCGGTCGTAGGCAGTGGTGACGCTGTCCGCGCCGGCATCGGCCTCGAAGCACTCGAAGAAGGTGCTCTCGGCGAAGGTGATCCACTCCAGTGCCGCCTGGTCCACCGCCTCGTCGGGGCCGGGCGTCAGCGTGGGACGCGCCTCGCGCAGGTCCACCAGGACCTCCTCGCAGGTGGCCTGCGCGGCACCGGACGTGACCAGGTCGCGGGTGGGGACCAGTGCCACGACGTCGTCCCATCGTGGTGTCCATGCGGCGACGGTGGGACGCTGGTCGCCACCGCCGCAGGCGCCGAGCACGAGGACCACCAGGATCGCCGCGGCCGCGACGACACCACGTCGCCGTGGCGGACCATGGCGGTGGGGCATGTGGCGACCTCCCGGACGTCGCATCGCCCGAGCGCCTCGCGCCGGGGTCGACTGTCCACGAGTGTGCCCGGCGGGGGTCGCGGCCGCCCGGCCGTCGCCGTGGTGGTCAGGCGACGCCGATGCTGTCCAGGGCGTCGGCGGACTCCACCAACCCGACCAGGCGGTCGAACACCGCCATGCGGTCGAACTGGGCAGCGTGGGCCCGGGCCCGCTCGCGCCAGGCCGCCCGCTCGCGTGGGGACATCGACACGGCCCGGTCGATGGCTGCGGCGATGCCGGCCGGGTCGTCGGTGTCCACGACCATGGCGGTGTCCCCGACGGCCTCGGGGATGCCGCCGGTCGTGGTGGTGATCGCCGGCCCGCCGCCCGCCAGCATCTCCTCGGCCAGGGCGATGCCGAAGGTCTCGACGAACTCGCGTCGCGGCTTGCTCGGCAGGGCGTAGGCGACGCACCCGGCCATCAGGTGCGGCTTCTCGGCGTCGGTCACGTCGTCGAGGAACGTGATTCGGTCCGCGGCCGGGGTCGCGGCTGCGTGGGCGCGCAGCGCCTGGGCCGCCGGGCCGCTGCCGGCCACGACCAGGCGCACCCGGTCCCGTGACGCCGACCGGACGTACCCGTCGAGCAGGTCGTCGACGCCCTTGGCCCGGGTCAGTCGGGACAGGAACAGCACGTAGCCATCCGGCCGGAGCCCGCGCGCGGCCAGGACCGCCGCGGTGTCGTCGGGGTCCAGGTCGACGTAGGCGCGGGTGTCGATGGCCGGGTGCGAGACCTCGACCCGGTCGCGACACCGGACCGCGAAGTCGGTGCCGAGGCGGGCGTCGACCTCCGTGGCGGCGGCCACGATCAGGTCTCGGGTGTAGGCCGACACGGCCACGCAGTGGTCGTTGCCCAGGTAGGTGGTGAACAGGTGCGCGGCCACGCCGAGGCGTCCCTCCTCGACGGCGGTCCGGGCGATGTCGGTGATGTCGGAGCCGACCGCCTCGGCGACGGTGGTGACGTCGACGGGAAGACCGGTCGCGCGTGCCGCGGTCACCGCCTCGGCCACGACCATGGCGTGGGGCAGCAGGTACAGCGACATGCAGATGGTGGGCACGCCGTCGGTGAACAGTTCCACCAGGCGGCCGACCATGCCGGCGGTGTGGCGCCCGTCGGGCACCTTGTAGCCCCCCACGGGTCCGGGTCGTTCGACGGTGATGCCGGGGCTGTAGTCCAACACGCCGTCGTGGGGCTTGAGCGGCAGGCCCAGGTCGCGCAGGTGGTCGACCGGCCAGGTCACGATCCGGACGTCGTCGAAGCCCCGCAGCCGGGCCGCCTCGGCCAGGTTCCGCGCCTCGACGGAGTGACCACAGATGACCGGGTCGGCCCGGACGACCAGGACCAGTCGCCGCCTCGGGCTGGACGTCGTGGCCGCTGGGGCGGCGGCCAGTGATCGGGGGACGCTGCGTCCGGGGGTGTCCGTCATGCGGGCTCCGTCGGGTCGGTCGGTGGGGGGCGGTCGGGTCAGGCGGCGGTGCCGGGCCGGTGCGACGGCGGGCGGGCCGTGCGTCCCCACCCCGACGGCTCCGGTCCGACCTCGAAGCGGATGCGGTCGACGTGGCGGAGGTCACGGCTGTCGAGGTGGGTGCGATCCACGCGGCGGTCGTCGAGGTGGACGCCCTGCACGTACTGGGTGGGGCGACCGGGCTCGGGTGGCACCACGCCCTCGGCGACGATCTCGACCGGATGACCGCCGACGTCGATCGTGGCATGGGGGACGGCCGGCGCATTGAGCAGGAACAGGTGCTGGCCGGCGACCGGGAACAGCCCGAGGGTGGCCCACACGACCCACGAGCTCAGCCCGCCGGAGTCGTCGTTGCCCGGCAGGCCGCCACGACCGGTTCCGAACTGGTTGGCCAGTGCGGCGTCGACCACCTCGGTGGTGCGGTCGGGTCGGCCCGCCCAGTGGTAGGCCCAGGGCGCCTCCATGTCGGGTTCGTTGTTGAGGCCCTCGAAGCGGTGCAGGGCATAGCCGGCCGCCACCTCGGGACCCAGCGGTGGCTGGCCGAGCTGCTTGACGGGGTCGGCGCCGTAGCCGAAGAAGCGGTCCAGCAGGGCCATGAAGGCGTCGTCACCCCCGGCCAGGGCGATGCGGCGCTCCATGTCGTGGACCAGCCGGAACGAGTAGTTCCAGCGACCCCCCTCGTAGAAGGTCGAGTCGATCAGCAGCCCGGTCTCGGGATCGAAGGCGTTGACCCACCGGGTCGCGAGGTCGTCGAAGCGGTCCGCCAACGCGTCGTCGCCCACCAGTCGGGCGATCCGGGCGGTGCAGGCATACGCCTGGGCGAGGTCGAGGGTGTGGGTGACCGGGTGGGTGATCCCGTGGTCGACGAACTCCTCGCCGAAGGCACGGCGCAGGTCGGCATGGAGGTGGACCAGGGCCCAGTCCCAGTCGATGCCGTCCAGCCCGAGCGCGGCCACGTCACCGACCAGGGTGTGGGCCAGCGCGCTGGCCTGGCGGAAGAAGCGGTCCGAGCCCCGGGCCATGCGATAGCCGATGGGGAGGTTGCCCTCCTCCTCGCACACCTTCAGCAGGGCGTTGACGAGTTCGACGGCCCGGTCGGGCGCGATGGTGGTCAGCAGCGGCAGCTGCGTCTTGTAGATGTCCCACATCGTGGAGATGTCGAACGCCCACGGACCGTCCCCCGGCCAGAACGGGCTCTCGTTGGGGGCGAAGCTGGGCTTGACCAGGGAGTGGTACAGCGCCGTGGCCACGACCGTGCGCTGGTCGGCGTCGTCGGTCTCGATGGTGATGCGGTCGAGGTGGTCGTCCCAGGCCGCCATCGTGGCGGCCTCGCGTCCGGCGTAGGCACCCTGGCCGGTCCCGCAGTCGGCCCGCAGGTTGGCCTCGGCCTGGTCGGTGCCGCGCAGCGAGAACCCGAGGCGGACCTCCACGGTGTCGCCCGCGGCGGCCGGTCCCATCACCAGCAGTCCGAACGGACGCAGGGTGGTCTCACGGATGGAGTCGAACTCCAGCCGACGCCCGCCCGCCATCAGGCGACGGTCGTACCACAGCAGTTGGCGCCAGTCGGGGGTCGTGAACTCGGCATGGACCGCGATCGGCACGCCCTCGAACGCGACCTGTCCGCGGGCAACGCCCGGTGCGGTGCTCTCGAGCTCGGCGCGGATCGGGACCGTCGCGCCATGGTCGATCGCCAGGCCACCCAGGCTGAAGTCGAGGACGACCCGCGCGTCGCGATGCTCGGGAAAGGTGTAGCGGTGGACCGCGCTCTTGGGGCCGACGGTGAGCTCGCAACGGATCCCGGTGTCCAGGGTCGCCGCGTAGCGACCGGGGGACGCCTCCTCGTCGTGGAGCGCCCACTGGTCACCCAGCGCGTCCAGCGGTTGCAGCATGGGGGTGACCCGGAAGTAGTTGTAGTACTTGCGGATCGCCCCCGTTCCGGACTGTTGGAAGTGGGTGAAGCCCGAGGCCTGGAGCCGGTCGTGGAGGGGGAGGGGAACCCCCTCGGTGTTGAGCCGGTGGGTGCCGTAGCCGGTGGGGTAGGCACCGGAGTAGGCGCAGGCCGAGACCATGCCGAGCGGATGGCAGGCACCCGGGTGGGTGTTGCCGACCTGCGGCTTGGGCCACCACCACCTGGCCGCCAGTCCCCGGGCCGGGGCCAGGTCGGTGACCCCGGTGCCGATGAACGGGTCGACGGCGTCACGCATGCCGGCAGCCTCGTCGGGTCCGGCCCGGGCCACGACGGCCCCGCGCCGGTGCGGGCCAGGCCCATCGAGTGGTCATGTGGCGTCGGTCTGGTGGGGACACACGGTCGGTGGCGGCGACGCTAATTCCGCCATGTCACACCCGTGTTACGGCCACATGACAACCCCGCGTGCCCGGCCTCGTCGGATCGGGGCGCGCGCGGGACGTATCAGGGCGGGCGACGTGGCATCCAAACCGTGGGGCCACGGGACTGGAGTCCTACCTCCTCCACCCTGCAGACCCGGTTCCGCGCAGAACACGATTGCTAGAATTGGCTTGCGCGCAAGGGCGACGGGTCACGACCACCGGTCGTGAAGGGTGCTCGCTGAATCGCCTGGGGGGGCGCGACATGCAACGACAGATCCAAGGCACCACGCGTCTTCGTGGGCCGATCGCGCTGGTGGCGCTGCTGGTGGGGTCGCTGCTCGCTCTGGCCGGCCCGGCCGTGGCCGACGAGCGCGTCCTGGTCACCGATGACTTCGACGACGACTCGTTGTCGCCGGCCTGGTCGATCCGCGACGGCTACGCGCTGGCCCGTCCGGGCGACGTCGCCAACCACGCGTCGGCGGCGGTGGCCGACGGCCACCTGGAGCTGTCCTTCCCCGCGGGTGCCGAGCACAACCAGTGGTTCCTGCGCCAGGTCGAGGCACAGCGTGCCTACGAGGGGAGCGGGGTCTACGAGATCGAGGTGGACACGGGGTTCACCGGGAGCCAGCAGGTCGGCCTGTCCTTCGAGAGTGCGCCCGGCACCTTCATGCAGTTCATGCTCTACTCCGAGCAGCAAGGTGTTCGGCTACGTCGAGCGGTTCGTCAACACCGGTGGCGTCCAGTCCAAGGCGACGGTCGCCAGCTTCAACACGGGTTCCGTCGCCCCGGAGCCCGGTCCGTGGCACCTTCGCGTCACCGTCGACGACGTTCCCGACCACACGGATCGGACGTGGACGTTCGAGTGGTCACGAGACGGCGTCGCCTGGACCACCGGCGCCACGGGGTCCTTCGAGGACGCCAGCAGCCACGGTGACGTCGGCGACATCCAGACCGTGGGGATCTTCGCGGGCAACCAGCCGCAGGGATTCGATGGCTACAACGCCCGGATCGACCGGTTCCGCATGGACGCCGAGGGGCGTTCGGCGCCCACGCAGCCGCCGTCCGCGCCGACGGGCGTCGAGGCCGCACCCGGTGATGCCAGCGTCACGCTGACATGGCCACTGGTCCCCGGGGCCGACGCCTACCGGGTCTCCCGCACCGACGACCCCGGTGGCACCTGGGTCCCGTTGGCCGACGTCGTGGGCGCCAGCCTGGTCGACGACGACGTCGTCAACGGCACCACCTATCACTACGCCGTGACGGCGGTCAACGCGGTCGGGGAGTCGCCGTCGTCGAGCAGTGTGTCGGCCACGCCTGCCGCCGTCGTGTCCGCGATCCCGCAGTCGGGCCTGATCCTGTCGCTGGACGCGTCGTCGCTGGACCTGGCGACGGGGGACCCGGTGACGGCCTGGGACGGCGCGGTCGGCGCTGCCTCGGGGACCGGGTCGGCCCGCCCGACCTATGTCGACCGCGGCGTCGGCGGCGAGCCCTCCGTCCGCTTCGACGGGATCGACGACCTGCTCGACCTCGGTGACGGCTACGACGACTTCACCAGTGGCCTGTCCGTGTTCGTCGTCGCGGAACCGACGGCCCTGCAGTCCGGCGCCAAGTGGTTGTTGCTCGGCAACGGACCCAGCGTCGACAACGTCGTCCTCGGTGGCTCCGGATCGTCGGACCGGATGCAGTACTTCACCACCACGTCCGGTGGTGGGGCCGGGTGGTTCACCACCGGATCGGCCGTGACCGTGGGGTCGGCAGGACTCTACGCCGTGGTCCAGGGCGGTGGCGCGGTCAACGCCACGACCAGTGCCACGGTGTCGCGTGACGGTGTCGCGGTGGGGACGGGAAACGTGTTCGTGCCGCCGGTGGCCACACGGACCGACAACCGCTTCGGGACCAGCTACTGGAACGAAGGCCGCTTCCAGGGCGACGTTGCCGAGATCCTGGTCTATGACCGCACCCTGACGGCGGCCGAGCAGGTCGCCGTCAGCGAGGCGCTCATGGCCGAGTACCACGTCGGGGACGAGGTCGAGCCGGTGCCGCCGGCGACGCCGACGGGCCTGGCCGCGGTGGGCGGCGACGGGTCGGTCGGCCTGTCGTGGAGCCCGGTGGCCGACGCCGAGGGCTACTCGGTGTCGCGTTCGTCGAGTGCGTCCGGTCCGTTCACGGAGGTTGCGGACGTGACCGGCACGTCGTGGACCGACGAGTCGGTGGCCAACGGCCAGACCCGTCACTACGTGGTCGCGGCGACCAACGCTGCCGGGTCCTCCGGGTCGAGCGCGGTGGTGTCGGCCACCGCCCAGGCACCCCAGCCGGTGCCGCCGGCGACGCCGACGGGCCTGGCCGCGGTGGGCGGCGACGGGTCGGTCGGCCTGTCGTGGAGCCCGGTGGCCGACGCCGAGGGCTACTCGGTGTCGCGTTCGTCGAGTGCGTCCGGTCCGTTCACGGAGGTTGCGGACGTGACCGGCACGTCGTGGACCGACGAGTCGGTGGCCAACGGCCAGACCCGTCACTACGTGGTCGCGGCGACCAACGCTGCCGGGTCCTCCGGGTCGAGCGCGGTGGTGTCCGCCACCGCCCAGGCACCCCAGCCGGACCCGGATCCCGATCCGGATCCGCCGGTTGACGGCGTGCCCCAGGACGGCCTTGTGGTGTCCCTGGACGCCGCTGAACTGGACCTGTCGGCCGGCGATCCCGTCGGGGTGTGGTCCGGGGCCACCGCGACGGGGGCCGCCCGCCCGACCTACGTCACCACCGGTCAGGGGGGCCGCCCGGCCGTGCACTTCGATGGCGTGGACGACTTCCTCGACCTCGGTGACGGCTTCGCGGACTTCACCGACGGCGTGTCGATGGCGATCGTGTCCCGGCCGGCTGCACGCCAGACGGGTGCGAAGTGGGTCGCCCTCGGCAACGGCGCCGGCGTCGACAACGTCGTGCTGGGCAACGCCGGCAGCAGCGACGGCCTGCAGTTCTTCACCACGACCGCCGGGGGCGCCTACGGCTGGTTCAACACCGGCCCGGCGACCACCGTCGGGGAGGCCGCCGTCCACCTGGTGACCCAGCCCGGCGGCTCGCCCGGCCAGCAGGTGACGGCCACCGTGTCGCGCGACGGCACCGCCGTCGGTTCCGGGTCGGTGTTCGTGCCGACGGTGGCGCCACGCACCGACAACCGGTTCGGGAAGTCCTACTGGAACGAAGGCTGGTTCGACGGCGACCTCACCCGGTTGCTGGTCTGGGACCGTGAACTCACCAGCGCCGAGCAGCAGGCCGTGACCGCCCACCTGCAGGAGCTCCTGGAGGCTCCCCCGGCGCCCGACCCCGAGCCCGAGCCCGACCCGGAGCCGTCGCCGGACCCCGAGCCGTCGCCCGAGCCCGACCCGGAGCCGTCGCCGGAGCCGTCGCCCGAGCCCGACCCGGAGCCGTCGCCGGACCCCGAGCCGTCGCCCGAGCCCGACCCGGAGCCGTCGCCGGACCCCGAGCCGTCGCCGGAGCCAGAGCCGTCGCCCGAGCCCGACCCGGAGCCGTCGCCGGACCCCGAGCCCGACCCGGAGCCGTCGCCGGACCCCGAGCCGTCGCCGGACCCCGAGCCGTCGCCGGACCCCGAGCCGTCGCCCGAGCCCGACCCCGAGGTCCCTGCGGTCCCGAGCGAGGGACTCGTGGTGTCCCTCGACGCGTCGTCGCTCGACCTCGGCGACGGGGACGCAGTCACGGACTGGGCAGGTGCCACCGCCACCGGCGCGGCCAGCCCGACCTTCGTGGGAGACGGCATCGGTGGCCACCCGTCCGTTCGCTTCGACGGTGTGGACGACTTCCTGGACCTTGGTGACGGCCATGCCGACTTCACGGCCGGGGTGTCGATGTTCGTGGTGGCCGAACCGTCGCAGTTGCAGGGCGGCGCCAAGTGGATCGCCCTGGGCAACGGCCCCGGCGTGGACAACGTGGTGCTGGGATCGGCCGGTGCGAGCAGCGGCCTCCAGTACTTCACGACCTCGGCGGCGGGCGCCTACGGGTGGTTCAACACCGGCGCGGCCCAGGCCGTTGGCGACGCCATGGTGGTGTCGACCGTCCAGGGGGGTGGGACCCCCGGCGCGAAGGTCCCGGCCACGGTGTCCCGGGACGGGGCGGTGGTCGGCAGCGGCAGCGTGTTCGTGCCGCCGGTCGTCGAACGCACCGTCAACCAGGTCGGCAAGAGCTACTGGAACGAGGGTTGGCTGTCGGGGGAGGTGGCCGAGGTGTTGGTCTACGACCGCGCGCTGACCACCGTCGAGCACGATGCCGTCGTGGCCCATCTCGCGTCGAAGTGGTCGCTCGCCGAGGGCAGCTGACCAGCCGGACCGTGTGGCCGGGCCACCCGGTGTCGGCCCCGTCGCCGAAGGGGCGGTGGGCGGGCCGGAGGTAGCATCGCGGGTCGACCTCGAACCGCTCGGAATCCGCCGCATGAGCACGCCCGCACTGGCACGACCATGACCACGTCCGACCAGCCCGCCGGGGCTGCTGCCGGGTCGGACTTCCGCCGCCTGCCGCCACAGATCGACCTGCCGGCGACCGAGCGGGACGTCCTCGGCCTGTGGGACGACATCGACGCCTTCCGCGAGTCGATCCAACGACGCCCGGCCGACGACGAGTACGTCTTCTACGACGGACCGCCCTTCGCCAACGGCACCCCGCACTACGGACACCTGCTGGCCTCCACCACCAAGGACGTGGTCCCGCGCTACTGGACGATGCGCGGCCACCGCATCCATCGGCGTTGGGGGTGGGACACCCACGGACTGCCGGTCGAGATGAAGGTCGAGGAGGCCCTGGGTGTTCGCGGCCCGGCCGAGATCGAGGAGTACGGGCTCACGGCCTTCAACGAGGCCTGCCGGGCGCTGGTCGACCAGACCGCCGACGACTGGGACTTCGTCGTGCGCCGGTTGGGTCGGTGGGTCGACATGGACCACCCCTACCGGACCATGGACACCGACTTCATGGAGTCGGTGTGGTGGGTCTTCGACCAGCTGTGGGACAAGGGCCTGGTGTACCGCTCGGTCAAGGTCCTGCCCTACTCGTGGGGGGCGACGACACCGCTGTCCAACTTCGAGGCCAACCTCGACTACCGCATGACCGACGACCCGTCCGTGGTGGTGCGGATGGAGGTCACCGAGGGCAACGACGTCGTGGCGGCCGGCGACCACCTGCTGGTGTGGACGACCACGCCCTGGACCCTGGTGTCCAACCTGGCGGTCGCGGTGGGCGCCGACCTCACCTATGCCCGGGTCGCCCCCCCGGACGGGGAGACGGACCAGGCCGCCGGGGCGGTCCACGCGTGGGTGGCCGAACCGCTGGTCGCCCAGGTCTTCGGTGACGATGCCCGGGTGGTCGCGACCGCCTCGGGTGGCGAGCTGGTGGGGTTGGCCTACACGCCGCCCTTCGACTGCTTCGCCGACGAGCGCGAACGCGGGGCCTTCCGCGTGATCCCGTCCCGCGACGTGGACACCGAGGAGGGGACCGGGCTGGTGCACATGGCCCCGGCCTACGGCGAGGCCGACTTCGACGCGATGCAGCAGGCCGGCGTGGATGCCCTGGTCGATCCGGTCGACGCCGATGGAAACTTCACCACGCAGGTGGCCGCGATCGCCGACGGGGCGATCGTCGGGGTCAACATCAAGGAAGCCGACCGCACGCTGATCCGCGACCTGCGCGAACGCGACCTGCTGGTCAGCGAAGGCACCATCAACCACTCGTATCCCTTCTGCTACCGGACCGGGACGCCACTGATCTACAAGGCCGTCCCGACCTGGTTCGTGGAGGTGACGCGACTGCGCGACCGGCTGGTGGAGCTCAACCACGACATCCACTGGGTGCCCGAGGCGATCGGGGAGGGCCGCTTCGGCAACTGGCTGGAGGGCGCCCGGGACTGGGCGGTGAGCCGCAACCGCTACTGGGGATCGTGCATCCCGGTGTGGGAGTGCGACACCTGCGGCCGACAGGAGTGCCTCGGGTCCATCGACGAACTCGAGGAGCACTCGGGACAGCGCCCCGACGACCTGCACAAGCACGTGCTGGACCCGATCACGTGGTCGTGCCCGGACGACGACGGCACGATGACCCGGGTGCCGGAGGTGCTGGACTGCTGGTTCGAGTCCGGATCGATGCCCTACGCCCAGTTGCACTACCCGTTCGAGAACGCGGAACGCTTCGAGGCCACCTACCCGGCGGAGTTCATCTCCGAGAGCCTCGACCAGACGCGTGGGTGGTTCTACACCCTGCACGTGTTGTCGACCGCCCTGTTCGACAGCCCCGCGTTCCGCAACTGCGTCGTCTCGGGCATGATCCTGGCCGAGGACGGCCGGAAGATGTCCAAGTCGCTCAAGAACTACCCGGACCCGGCCTACCTGTTCGACGAGTACGGCTCCGACGCCCTGCGGGCCTACCTGATGGACTCGCCCCTGCTGCGGGCCGAACCGTTGCGCTTCTCCGAGGACGGCGTGCGCCAGATCGTGCGCACGGTGCTGCTCCCGTTGTGGAACGTGGCCAGCTTCTTCACGACCTACGCCGAGGCCGACGGCGTGTCGCTGGCCGACCTGGCCGACGCGCCGCCGCCCGCCGAGCGCCCGGAGACCGACCGCTGGGTGCTGTCGGTGCTGCAGTCCCTGGTCGCCGACGTCAACACCCAGATGGAGGGCTACCACCTCAACCACGTGGTCACGCCGGTCCTCGGCTTCATCGACGACCTGACCAACTGGTACGTGCGGCGATCGCGCCGACGGTTCTGGCGCAGTGACGACACCGACCGCGCCGACACCCTCGCCGCGTTCGCCACGCTCTACGAAGCCCTGACGACCTTCTCGAAGGTCCTCGCCCCGGTGCTTCCCTTCCTGACCGAGCACCTGCACCAGGTGCTGGTCGTGGCCGTGGACGACCAGGCCCCGGCGTCGATCCACTGGACGGACTTCCCGCGTGCCGACGAGGCGCTGATCGACGCCGACCTCGAGGCGGCCATGGCCACGGTCCGTCAGATCATCACCATGGGACGCCACCTGCGCACGACCAACGACCTGCGAGTTCGCCAGCCACTCCACCGGCTCACCGTGATCACCCGCAACGACGCCGTGGCGGCCGCCGTGGCCTCCCACGAGACGCTGATCGCCGACGAGTTGAACGTCCGCGAGGTCCGGGTCCGGGCCGACGAGGGCGAACTCGTGACCCTGTCGGCAAAGCCGGACTTCCGGGTCCTGGGTCCGCGACTCGGCTCGCAGATGGGCGCCGTCGCCGGTGCCGTCGCCGCGCTCGACCACGACGCGTTGACGGTCGTCGCCGACGGCGGCTCGGTGGAGGTTTCCGGGCACACGCTGACCCGCGACGACCTGGACCTGCGGCGTGAGCCCGCACCGGGGACCGTCGTGGAGACCTCCGCAGGGCTGGCCGTGGCCCTGGACACCACCCTGGACGACGACCTGGTGGTCGAGGGCGTCGCCCGGGACGTCATCAGTCGTGTCCAGCAGGTACGGCGCGACCTCGACCTGGACGTCAGCGACCGGATCACGTTGGGCTGGGCGAGCAGCGACGACACCGTGCGCGCCGCCATGGCCACCCACGGCGACTGGATCGCCGGCGAGGTGCTGGCGACGGCGGTGGTCGCCGACGCCGGATGGGCTGGCACCCGTGTCGACGTCGGCGAGGACCTCCGCGTCGGGGTGCAGCGGACCTAGCCCGCGGGCATGTCGCGTGGCGAGGCCGTCCCGGCGAGGGTCCGACGAGCGCCGGAACGCGCCTACGATCGAAATCGTACGAGGGCAATCAGAGCCGTCGAGCCGTGGCGATCAGTGCCCGGGATTCATCGATCCCGGGCTTGGATCCCCACTATTCCGTCCATTCGGGGGAGGCCGCCGTCGAACGGACCCCGCCGTTCGGGCCGTCGGGCCGTCCAGAAGGACCGGCGGTGTCCGTACGGTGTTCATCGACGCATGGAAACGCCATGGCCTGTCACCCCGGCGGTCCCCCCGGCCGTCTCCCTCGATGAAGGACTCGCAGATGCGTTCCCCCAACACCCTGACCCGCCGCGGCGCTGCCGTGGCCCTGGCCGGAGCCCTCGCCTTCGGCGCCGCCGCATGTGGCGGTGACGATGGTGGCGACGACGCCTCCGAGGCTCCCGCGTCCGAGATGAGCTCGGAAATGTCCTCCGAGTCCTCGGAGATGGAGTCCGAGATGATGTCGGAGTCCTCGGAGATGGAGTCCGAGATGATGTCGGAGTCCACGGAGATGGAGTCCGAGATGGCTTCCGAGATGGAGTCGGAGATGATGACCGAGGAGGGCTGACCCCTCCCACGTCGGCGAGGTCGGGTGCGTGACGCCCGCCCTCGGGGCCGGTCGGGCCTGCACGGACTGCGTTTCCGTGCCGGGGCCGATCGGCCGTCGTCGTTCGGACACCCGACGGACGGACGATCCAGGACGTTTGACGTGCCGCCCCAACCTCCTAGTGTGGTCGTAGTGCACGAGCGGTGCACGACCCCGACGGTGGACGCCCCGCGTTCACCGCCCCCGAGAACAAGGACCCCCACGATGCGCACGACCACCACCCTGACCCGCCGCAGCGCCGCCGTCCTCCTGGCCGGCGCGCTCGCCTTCGGCGCCGCTGCCTGCGGTGGCGACGACGAGGGCGATGACGACGCTGCCTCCGAGGTGTCCACGGAGATGGACGACGCCGGCTCCGAGATGGACGACGCCGGCTCCGAGATGGCCACGGAGATGGACGACGCCGGCTCCGAGATGAGCACCGAGAGCTGATCACCGCACCTCGACGTGCCGCCCGCAGCCGCGGGCGGCACGTCATGTCGTCCGTCGCCGCCCGCCGTCGCAGCATGACCTCGACGACGGGCGCGGCTGCCCCCACGCTCGACCCATGGGCGCGAGTCGGATTGACAGCCGCCGGCCGACGTCGATAACATTGACGTTCCGCGTCACGGGATCCTTCCGTGATGCGCTTGGACGCTGGCAGGACCCCCGGTCCAGGTGCGAGTTCATGTCGCCCCGACCCGAGGTGTCCACCTCGTCACCGCGAGGACCAGCCCCCCCGACCCATCCCGACCACCCATCGCATCCCTTGGGCTGCGCGCCACTCGCGCTGCTCCAAAGGTGCGGAACGCCCGGGTCCGTGGATCGGGACCACCACATCGCCGACCGGCCGCGAGGCCGAGCGCGCCATCACGACCATGCCGGTCCCTGGCAACGACTCGGACCGGCGCCACAGCCGACACACCTCGGCACGACAGGACAGGGAAGCAATGCCCACCATCCAGCAGTTGGTGCGCAAGGGCCGCCACGACAAGAAGAAGAAGGTCACGACGCTGGCCCTCAAGGGCTCACCGCAACGTCGTGGTGTCTGCACGCGTGTCTACACCACCACCCCGAAGAAGCCGAACTCGGCCCTCCGGAAGGTCTGCCGCGTGCGCCTCAGCTCCGGGATGGAGGTCACCGCCTACATCCCCGGTGAGGGCCACAACCTGCAGGAGCACTCCATGGTCCTGATCCGTGGTGGTCGTGTCCGCGACCTCCCGGGTGTCCGCTACAAGGTCGTGCGCGGTGCGCTGGACGCCGCTCCCGTCCGTGACCGCAAGCAGGCCCGTTCGCGCTACGGCGTCAAGAAGGAGGGCTGACCATGCCTCGCAAGGGATCCCCAGGAAGCCGCCCGACCACCCCCGATGCCAAGTACGACTCGGAGCTGGTCACCCAACTGATCAACCGCATCATGGTGGACGGCAAGCGTTCGCTGGCCGAGTCCATCGTCTACGACGCGTTGGCCGACATCGGCGGTCGCGTCCAGGGCGGTGACCCCCTGTCGGTGGTCAAGCGTGCGGTGGAGAACGTGAAGCCGCAGCTGGAGGTGAAGTCCCGCCGCGTCGGTGGTGCCACCTACCAGGTGCCGATCGAGGTGCGCCCGTCGCGCTCGACCACGCTGGCACTGCGCTGGATCGTGGGCTACGCCCGCCTCCGTCGCGAGAAGACCATGGGTGAACGCCTCGCCGGCGAGTTGCTCGACGCCTCCAACGGCGTCGGTGCGGCCGTCAAGCGTCGCGAGGACACCCACAAGATGGCCGAGGCCAACCGCGCCTTCGCCCACTACCGCTGGTGACGTCGGATCCGGGTCGCCACGCGTGACCCGCATCCCCACCCGACCTTGAAGTGAAGGATTGATCGACATGGCCAAGCGCCCGCCGCTCGAGACGCTGCGCAACATCGGCATCATGGCCCACATCGATGCCGGCAAGACCACGACGACCGAACGCATCCTGTTCTACACCGGGAAGAACTACAAGATCGGTGAGGTCCACGATGGCGCGGCCACGATGGACTGGATGGAGCAGGAGCAGGAGCGTGGCATCACGATCACCTCGGCGGCCACCACGGCGTCGTGGCGTGACCACGTCATCAACATCATCGACACGCCCGGCCACGTCGACTTCACCGTCGAGGTGGAGCGCTCGCTGCGCGTGCTGGACGGGGCGGTCGCGGTGTTCGACGGCGTCGCCGGCGTCGAGCCGCAGTCCGAGACCGTGTGGCGCCAGGCCGACAAGTACGGCGTGCCGCGCATGTGCTTCGTCAACAAGCTGGACCGCACCGGGGCATCCTTCGAGTTCTCCTTCAACTCCATCCGTGAGCGCCTGACGACCCAGGCCGTCGCGATCCAGTTGCCGATCGGGCGCGAGTCCGACCTGCGCGGGGTCGTGGACCTGGTCCGCAACGTCGCGATCGTGTGGAAGGGCGACGACCTCGGGGCCTCCTTCGAGGAGCTCGAGGTCAGCGAGGTGGCCGACGAGGTCATCGGCGACGTCGACGCGTCCCGCGCCGAGCTCATGGAGATGGTCGCCGAGACCGACGACGCGCTGCTCGAGGCCTTCTTCGAGAACGGCGAGCTGTCCGTCGACGAGCTCAAGGCCGGCATCCGCTCGGCAACGATCGCCAACGAGCTGGTCCCGGTCATGACCGGGTCGGCCCTGGCCAACACCGGGGTCCAGCCACTGCTGGACGCCGTCGTGGACTACCTGCCCAGCCCGCTGGACGTCCCGCCCATGAAGGGCGAGGACCCCAAGACCGGCGAGCCCATGACCCGCAAGCCCGACGACTCCGAGCCCTTCTCGGCGTTGGCCTTCAAGGTCATGACCGACCCCTACGTCGGCACCCTGGTCTTCACCCGGGTCTACTCCGGCACGCTGGAGTCCGGCTCCTACATCCACAACGTCACCAAGGACGAGAAGCTGCGGGTCGGTCGCATCCTCCAGATGCACGCGAACTCGCGCGAGGACCGCGACAAGACCATGACCGGCGACATCGTGGCACTGGTCGGGCTCAAGTCCACCACCACCGGTGACACGCTGTCGGACCCGGATCGCCAGGTCCTGCTCGAGTCGATGGAGTTCCCGGACCCGGTGATCGACATCGCGATCGAGCCCCGCACCAAGACCGACCAGGAAAAGCTGATCGTCGGCCTCATGAAGTTGGCCGAGGAGGACCCGACCTTCCGGGTCCACACCGACGAGGAGACCGGCCAGACCATCATCGGTGGGATGGGCGAACTCCACCTCGAGATCATCGTCGACCGCCTGATGCGTGAGTTCAAGGTCGAGGCCAACGTCGGTCGACCGCAGGTCGCCTACCGCGAGTCGCTCAAGAAGCCGGTCGAGAAGGTGTCCTACACCCACAAGAAGCAGACCGGTGGCTCCGGGCAGTTCGGGCAGGTCGTCATCAACGTCCGTCCGCTGACCGACGAGGACCGCGAGGAGTACGAGCTCGAGGAGGACGTCCACTACCACTTCGAGTCCAAGATCTACGGTGGCTCGATCCCGCGCGAGTACATCCCCGCGGTCGACGCCGGGATCCGCGACTCGTTGGAGTCGGGCGTGCTGGCCGGCTACCCGCTGGTCGACGTCTTCGTCGAACTGGTCGACGGTTCCTACCACGACGTCGACTCCTCGGAGATGGCGTTCAAGATCACCGGCTCGATGGCCTTCAAGGAGGCCGCACGTCGGTCCGGTGTCCAGTTGCTCGAACCCGTCATGGACGTCGAGGTCACCACCCCCGACGACTACCTCGGTGACGTCATGGGTGACCTGTCCGGTCGTCGTGGCCTCATCCAGGGCTCCAACCCCCGTGGCCAGGCCACGGTCATCAACGCCCGCGTCCCGCTGGCGGAGATGTTCGGGTACTCGACCGACCTGCGGTCCATGACCCAGGGCCGGGCGAACTACTCGATGCAGTTCGGTGCCTACGAGCCCGCCCCCAACTCCATCCAGGAAGACGTCGTCGCGAAGGCTCGCGGCGAGGAGTGACCTCGCGTCGCTCGGACGCCTCGGGCGTTGCCCGCAACGCCTGACGCAGCCACCGAACCAGACACCCACAGACACCCCAGTTCACCACCGCCGGCACCGACCGGCGCCACCCAGAAAGGGCCTCGACATGGCCAAGGAAAAGTTTGAGCGGAACAAGCCGCACATGAACATTGGCACGATTGGTCACGTCGACCATGGGAAGACGACGTTGACGGCGGCGATCACGTTGGTGTTGGCCAAGCATGTCGAGGGCAACGTGGCGTCGGCGTTCGATCAGATCGACAAGGCCCCGGAGGAGCGTGAGCGGGGGATCACGATCAATGTGTCGCATGTGGAGTATGAGACGGACAATCGTCACTATGCCCACGTGGATGCGCCGGGTCACGCGGACTATGTCAAGAACATGATCACGGGTGCGGCCCAGATGGATGGGGCGATCCTGGTGGTGTCGGCGGCGGATGGTCCGATGCCTCAGACGCGTGAGCACGTGTTGTTGGCGCGTCAGGTTGGTGTGCCGAAGTTGGTGGTGGCGCTCAACAAGGTCGACATGGTCGATGACGAGGAGTTGTTGGAGCTGGTGGAGATGGAGGTCGCGGAGCTGTTGGAGTCCTATGAGTTCGATGCGGACACCCCGATCGTTCGGGTGTCGGCGTTGCAGGCTCTGGAGGGTGATGAGGCGGCTGAGGAGGGTGTGTTGGAGTTGATGTCCACGGTTGACGAGTTCTTCGAACAGCCGGAGCGTGACACCGAGAAGCCGTTCTTGATGCCGATCGAGGATGTGTTTTCGATCACGGGTCGTGGCACGGTGGTGACGGGTCGCATCGAGCAGGGTGTGGTCAACGTGTCCGACACGGTGGAGATCGTGGGGATCAAGGACACGGTGTCGACCACGGTCACGGGTGTGGAGATGTTCCGCAAGCTGTTGGATCGTGGTGAGGCGGGTGACAACGTGGGTGTGCTTCTTCGTGGGACGAAGAAGGATGACGTGGAGCGTGGTCAGGTGTTGGCGGCGCCGGGGTCGATCACCCCGCACACGAAGTTCGAGGCGCAGGTGTACATCCTGTCCAAGGACGAGGGTGGGCGTCACACGCCGTTCTTCAACAACTATCGACCGCAGTTCTACTTCCGGACCACGGATGTGACGGGTGCGGTGGAGTTGCCTGGTGGTGTGGAGATGGTGATGCCGGGTGACAACACCGAGATGACGGTGGAGTTGATCGCCCCGATCGCGATGGACGAGGGTCTGCGGTTCGCCATCCGTGAGGGTGGTCGCACCGTGGGTGCCGGCCGGGTCACCGACGTCATCGAATGACCTGCCTGCCGGCAGGCACCACCTGCCCGGCGTCGACCGACGCCGGGCGCGAACACGAAGCGAGAAACGACGACCATGGCTGCTGACACCAAGATCCGCATCCGCCTCAAGGCGTACGACCACGAGGTCCTGGACCGTTCGGCCCGGGAGATCGTGGACACCGTCGAGGCCACCGGTGCGCACGTCACCGGGCCGGTCCCGCTCCCCACGGAGCGCCAGGTGTGGGCGGTCATCCGGTCGCCCCACAAGTACAAGGACTCCCGCGAGCACTTCGAGCGCCGGACCCACAAGCGCCTGATCGACATCCACCAGCCGTCACAGAAGACCATCGACAAGCTGATGGGGCTGTCCCTGCCGGCCGGTGTCGACATCGAGATCAAGCTCTGACGAGCCGTGCTGCCCACCCGGTCCGAACCGGGTGGCCGCGCGACCGACCAGCGCCACTGGCGCTCCGCACCTGAAGACGAAGGACGAGACAATGGCTGCCAAGGCAATCCTGGGCACCAAGCTGGGGATGACCCAGGTCTTCGACGACGACAACCGGATCGTTCCGGTCACCGTCGTGGAGGCCGGACCCTGCACGATCACCCAGGTCAAGACCGTCGAGACCGACGGCTACACCGCCGTGCAGATGGCCTTCGGGTCCCGCAAGCACGTCAACAAGCCCTCCGCCGGCCACCTGGCCAAGGCGGGCGTCGACAGTGCCCGCGTCCTGGCCGAACTGCGCCTGGACGATGGCGCCGACCTGCCCGAGCTGGGGTCCACCATCGCGTGTGACACCTTCGCCCGTGGGGAGACCATCGACGTCACCGCCACCTCCAAGGGCAAGGGCTACGCCGGTGTCATGAAGCGCCACAACTTCAAGGGCATGGGTGACGGCCACGGCGTGAAGCGCAAGAACCGCCACCCGGGCTCGGTGGGCAACGCGTCCACGCCGGGTCGCACCTTCAAGGGCAAGCGCATGGCCGGCCGCATGGGCGGCGAACGCGTCACCGTCCAGAACCTCGAGGTCGTGGACGTCGACACCAGCAACGGCCTGATCCTGGTCAAGGGCGCCGTCCCCGGCGCCACTGGCTCCGTCGTGCTCGTGCGTTCGGCCGCCAAGGGCCAGCGCGGCGAGCTGATCACGGAAGGCGGTGACGCCTGATGGCAACCACCACCAACACGTCCAACGACACCGACGGTGACACGACCGACCTCCACGTCGACGTCGTCGACCTGGACGGTGCCACGGTCGGCGGGCTGGACCTGCCGGGCGAGTGGTTCGACGGCACCGTCAACATCGGCGTCATGCACGACGTCGTGACCGCCCAGCGGGCCGCGTCGCGCCAGGGCACCCACAAGACCAAGACCCGCGGCGAGGTCCGCGGCGGCGGGGCCAAGCCCTGGCGCCAGAAGGGCACCGGTCGCGCCCGCCACGGCTCGATCCGCTCGCCCATCTGGGTCGGCGGTGGCGTGGCCCACGGCCGCACCCCCAAGGACTGGTCCAAGCGGGTCAACAAGAAGGTCCGTCGTGCCGCGCTGCGGTCCGCACTGACCGACCGCGCCCGCAACGACGCCGTCGTCGTGGTGCGGGAGCTGGCCTTCGCCAGCCCCCGGACCAAGGACGCCGTCGCCGCACTGGGTGCCTGGGAGCTGGCCGAGGCCCGCGTCCTGGTCGTCCTGGCGGGTCGCGACGAGGCCACGGCCAAGTCGTTCCGCAACCTGGGCCGCGTGCACCTGCTGACCGTCGACCAGCTCAACACCTACGACGTGCTGGCCGCAGACGTCGTCGTCTTCGACGAGGCCGCGGTCACGCTGTTGGCGGGTGGCGACGCCGCCACGGCCACGCAGCCCGAGGCCGTGGAGCCCGACACCGACGACACCGACGCCGACGCGTCGGCCCCCGACGACACCGACGCTGACGCGTCCGGCGAGGAGTGATCATGGAGTTCAAGGATCCCCGAGACGTCATCCTGCGTCCGGTCATCTCCGAGAAGTCCTACGGAGCACTGGACGAGGACAAGTACACCTTCGTCGTCGACAAGCGTGCCACCAAGACCCAGATCAAGGCCGCCGTCGAGGATGTCTTCGACGTGCGCGTCGTCAAGGTCAACACCCAGAACCGCCAGGGCAAGGTCAAGCGCCGTGGCTATGTCCAGGGTCGTCGACCCAACGTCAAGCGCGCCATCGTGACCGTGGCCGAGGGCGACGAGATCGAGCTGTTCGACGTCGCGCTGTAGGACCCTCACCGGGTCCCCGGTGCGACGATCGCAAGGGAGCTTCCACAATGGCAATCCGCAAGTACAAGCCGACCAGCAACGGTCGTCGGTTCGGTTCGGTGGACTCGTTCGGCGAGATCACCCGATCGAAGCCGACGAAGAGCCTGCTGGCCAGCGGCCGCAACCAGGCGGGCCGCAACAACCATGGCCGGATCACCTCCCGGCACCGTGGTGGTGGCCACAAGCGCAAGTTCCGCGTCATCGACTTCCGTCGTGACAAGGACGTCGTGCCCGCGACCGTCGCAGCCGTCGAGTACGACCCCAACCGGTCGGCCCGCATCGCGCTGCTGCACTACCACGACGGCGAGAAGCGCTACGTCCTTGCCCCCAAGAACCTCGCGGTGGGCACGATCGTGGAATCCGGGCCGCAGGCAGACATCAAGGTGGGCAACGCCCTGCCGCTGGCCAACGTCCCCGTCGGGACCACGGTCCACGCGGTGGAGTTGCGCCCGGGTGGTGGCGCCAAGATGGGCCGCAGCGCCGGGACCGCCATCCAGCTGCTCGCCAAGGAGGGGAAGATGGCCGCGTTGCGGTTGCCCTCCGGGGAGATCCGGCTGGTCGACGCCCGCTGCCGCGCGACCATCGGGTCGGTCGGCAACGAGTCCCACGAACTCGTGGACCTCGGCAAGGCCGGTCGCAAGCGCTGGAAGGGCGTGCGCCCGCAGACCCGCGGTGTCGCCATGAACCCCATCGACCACCCGCTCGGTGGTGGCGAGGGCAAGTCCTCGGGTGGACGCCACCCGGTGGACAAGCACGGCAACCCCGAGCGCCGCACCCGACGCGGCAAGAACCAGTCCGACAAGTTGATCATCCGCCGCCGCGGCAAAGGGAGACGCTGATGCCACGCAGTCTCAAGAAGGCCCCCTGGGTCGACGACCACCTCATGAAGAAGGTCGTCGCCATGAACGAGTCCGGCGACAGCCGCGTCATCAAGACGTGGTCTCGTCGCTCGGTCATCTACCCCGAGATGGTCGGTCACACGATCGCCGTCCACAACGGCCAGCAGCACGTCCCCGTGCGCATCTACGAGCGCATGGTGGGCCACAAGCTGGGCGAGTTCGCCCCGACCCGCGCCATCAAGTGGCAGGGCGCCGGCGAGAAGCAGACCACCAAGGCCCGCCGCTGACGCGGGACCGCACGGACTGCCGCTGACCCGGCGGTCCGGGCCCACCACGACTGACGACGGCCGGGTCGACCTGACCCACCGTCGCGGGACGACCGGCGCCACGCGCCGCGGCCCGCAGCCCGACCGGGCGAGACAAGGACGCAACCATGGCAACGCAGAAGGCCACCGCCAAGTACGTGCGGGTGGCACCGAACAAGGTCCGGCAGCTGACGCGCCTGATCGTCGGTTCCCCCGTGGGCGACGCCGAGAACATGCTCGCCTTTTCGGAGAAGCGGGCTGCCCAGCCCCTGCTGAAGGTGCTGCGGTCGGCCGTCGCCAACGCCGAGAACAACGCCGAACCGGCGCTGGACCTGGACGCCCTGGTCGTCAAGGAGGCGTTCGCCGACGAGGGTCCGACCCTCAAGCGGTTCCAGCCCCGTGCCATGGGCCGGGCGAGCGCCATCCGCAAGCGCACCAGCCACATCACCGTCGTGCTGAGCGACAACGCGAACTGAACTCGTCGCCAACGCGACAAGGAGTACCCCAATGGGCCAGAAGGTCAACCCCTACGGCTTCCGCCTCGGTGTCACCACCGACTGGAAGTCCAAGTGGATCGCCAACGACACCGACTATGCGACCTACCTCCACGAGGACGATCGCATCCGCAAGTACATCCGCACGCGTGTCCGTCATGCCGGGATCTCCCGGATCGACATCACGCGAACGCGGGACAACGCGGAGGTCAGCGTGCAGGCGGCCCGCCCCGGCATCGTCATCGGTCGCCGTGGGTCCGAGGCCGACGCCATCCGGGCCGATCTCGAGAAGCTGACCGGCAAGAAGGTCAAGCTCAACATCATCGAGATCAAGAACCCGGACCTGGACGCGCAGGTCGTGGCGTTCAACACCGCCGAGCAGCTCAAGGGCCGGGTGTCGTTCCGTCGCGCCATGCGTCGGGCCGTCCAGAACGCCCAGAAGGCCGGTGCCGAGGGCGTCCGCGTCCAGGTCGCCGGACGGCTGGGTGGCTCCGAGATGAGCCGCACCGAGTGGTACCGCGAGGGCCGGGTCCCGCTGCACACCCTGCGCGCCAAGGTCGACTACGGCTTCGACGAGGCCAAGACCACCTACGGCGTCATCGGCGTCAAGGTGTGGATCTACACCGGCGACCAGCTGGGCACCGGCGACGAGCAGGAGGCCCAGCGCGCCATGGACCGCGCCCGCGCGATGGCCGAGGGCCGCACCGTCGACGACCGACCCGGTCGTCGCCAGGCCCGCAAGGCCGCATCGGTCGCCAAGAAGGTGACCGGCGTGGGCAAGCGTCCGGCCCGCCCGGCGTCGCCCGCCGCGGACAAGCCGGCCGAGCAGGCCGCGCCCGAGCAGGCCGAGCCGGAGCAGCAGGCGGTACCCGAGGCCACCACGCCCGAGTCGTCCGCGACCGGTCCCGAGGCCCCCGCGACCGTCGCCGACAGCGGCGACGCGGCCGCGACCGACACCGCGCCGGCCACCACCGAGGCGGCCCCGCCGCAGTCCGGCGCGATGGCCCCCGCCGATGTCGCCGAGGGCGTCGGTGAGCCCGACGACACCGGCGCACCCGACGAGGTCGCCGGCGCCACCCCCGACACGACCAGCACCGACACGCCGACCGACGAACCGGCCGACACGCCGGACGCCGCCGAGGCCAGCGACACCACCGCCGAGGAGTCCGACGCCGTGTCGGGCGACTCCGGCGAGGGCACCGTGGCCGACGCCGTCGACGCCGAGGCCCTGTCGGAGGTCGACACGACCGCCGGCGACGAGGCCCAGGCCCCGTCGGACGACGACGACGAGGAGGATGCCTGATGCTCGCCCCCAAGCGCGTCAAGTACCGCAAGCAGCACCGGCCTCGGCCCCTCAAGGGCCTGGCGACCGGTGGCACCGAGCTCTACGTCGGTGACTACGGGATCAAGGCCACCCAGCCCGGGTGGATCACGGCCCGCCAGATCGAGGCCGCCCGAATCTCCATCAACCGTGCCGTCAAGCGTGGCGGGAAGGTCCGCATCGCGATCTTCCCCGACCGCTCGATCACCAGGAAGCCGCTGGAGACCCGCATGGGGTCCGGCAAGGGCTCGCCCGACCACTGGGTCGCGGCCGTCAAGCCCGGCCGGGTCCTGTTCGAGATCTCCGGGGTGTCCGAGGAGCTTGCCCGCGAGGCCATGCGCCGCGCGTCCCACAAGCTGCCCGTCAAGACCAAGTTCGTCGCTCGTGAGGGGGCCGAGGAATGATGACCGCATCCGACCTGCGCGAGCTCGCCGACGACGAGTTGGCCACGGAGTTGGCCGACAACAAGGAAGAGCTGTTCAACCTGCGCTTCCAGATCGTCACCGGCCAGCTCGACGACCCGCGTCGCATCCGCGCCGTCAAGACCCAGATCGCGCGGTGCCTGACCGTCATGCGTGAGCGCGAGATGGCCGGCGAGCGTGCCGGCGCCACCACCACACCTGACAGCGAAGAGTGACAGCCATGAGCGAGACCACCATCACCAGCGAGCGCAACGCCCGCAAGACCCGCCGGGGCCTGGTCGTGTCCGACAAGCAGGACAAGACCGTCGTGGTGCGCGTCGACCGCCGCACCACCGATGCCACCTACGGCAAGATCGAGACCCGGTCGAAGAAGTACCACGTCCACGACGAGGACAACGACGCCAATCTCGGCGACACCGTCCGCATCGTGGAGACGCGGCCGCTGTCCAAGACCAAGCGGTGGCGCCTGGTCGAGGTCCTCGAACGGGCCAAGTGAGCCACCCAACCCAGCCATCGACACTGACGGTGGGCCGGTGCCCGACCCCGTGATCCGGGGCGGCGCCGATCCCACCGAAAACGAACACCAGCAGGGACTGCCATGATCCAGCAGGAATCGCGACTGAAGGTCGCGGACAACTCCGGAGCACGCGAGGTGCTGTGCATCCGCGTGCTCGGGGGTTCCGGGCGCCGGTACGCCTCGGTCGGTGACGTGTTCGTCGGGACGGTCAAGAACGCCATCCCGTCGTCCAACGTCAAGAAGGGCGAGGTCGTGCGGTGCGTGGTGGTCCGTGTGACCAAGGAACGCCGTCGCCCCGACGGCAGCTACATCAAGTTCGACGAGAATGCGTGCGTCATCGTGCGCGAGGACGGTTCCCCCCGTGGGACCCGCATCTTCGGCCCGGTCGCCCGCGAACTGCGCGACAAGCGATACATGAAGATCGTGTCGCTCGCGCCGGAGGTGCTGTGACATGAAGCGGATTCGCAAGGACGACCAGGTCCTGGTGATCGCCGGCAAGGACAAGGGCGCCACCGGGCGTGTGATCCGGGTGTTCCCGGACCGCGACCGTGCGCTCGTGGAGGGCCGCAACTTCGTCACCAAGCACGTGCGGTCCCAGGGTGGACCCAGTGCGGTCGAGGGCGGCATCATCCAGACCGAGGCCCCGATCCACCTGTCCAACCTCATGCCCGTGTGCCCGTCCTGTGACCAGGGCGTGCGCGTGAGCTACGTGTTCACCGAGGACGGCGAGCGCCGTTCCAAGGTGCGCGAGTGCAAGAAGTGCGGCGCGCACTTCTGAGCCACCACCCACAGGGATCGGGACGGATCCGTACCGGGGACGACCCCGGGGACGAGGTCCCGGTACCGACACACCAAGGTTTTCGACCATGAGCGACACGACCACCACCACGCCGGACGGCGCGGCCGCCTCCACGGAGGACGGCGTCGACATCCCCGTGAACGAGGATGCGCAGACACCACTGCGCGAGATGCCGCGACTCAAGCGCCGCTACCGCGAGGACCTGCGTCAGCAGCTCGCGGACCAGCTGGAGCTGACCAACGTCATGGAGATCCCGACGCTGACCAAGATCGTGGTCAACGTCGGCCTCGGTGAGGCGGTCAACGACTCCAAGGCCCTCGACGGCACGCTGCGCGACCTGGCCACCATCACCGGCCAGCGTGCACGCGTCAACCTCGCCCGCAAGTCCATCGCCGGCTTCAAGCTGCGCGAGGGCGTCCCGATCGGCGCGAAGGTCACCCTCCGGGGCGACCGCATGTGGGAGTTCTTCGACCGCATCCTGGCCGTCGCGCTGCCCCGTGTCCGAGACTTCCGCGGTCTGAAGGCCACGTCCTTCGACGGCAACGGCAACTACACGTTCGGGCTGACCGAGCAGCTGGTGTTCCCGGAGATCGACTACGACGACATCGACGCGACCCGTGGCATGGACGTCACGATCGTCACGTCGGCGACCACCGATGACCACGGACGGGCGTTGCTCGAGGCCTTCGGCTTCCCGTTCATCAAGAACTGACAGGAGCACGCCAATGGCCAAGACTTCCAAGCGCGTCCAGGCCCGCAGGGGCATGAAGTACGACGTCCAGAACTACACCCGCTGCGAGCGGTGCGGCCGCCCGCGCGCCGTCTTCAAGAAGTTCCGGCTGTGCCGGATCTGCTTCCGCGAGATGGCGCACGCCGGCGAGCTTCCCGGCATCCGCAAGGCCAGCTGGTAGGCGCCTGCCCCCGCTCCGCTCGGGCAGGTTGGTGTTCGCTCCGCAGGCTCCGCGAACTCCACGGCTCGATGACTCACTGACCACCACCACACCGACCGACGCCCGACGTGGCGTCACGACCGGGAAGTACCGGGCACGTCCCGGCAACCCCGAGGAGACCCACCCATGACCATGACCGACCCCCTTGCCGACATGCTGGCACGGCTGCGCAACGCCTCACTGGCGTTCCAGGACGAGACGTCCATGCCGTCCAGCAAGCTCAAGGTCAGCTTCGCCAAGGTCCTCGAGGACGAGGGCTACATCGGCGGCTACGAGGTCGCGGACACCACGCCGCAACCCACCCTGACCGTCCACATGAAGTACGGCCGCAAGCGTGAGCGCGTCATCACCGGCCTCAAGCGCGTGTCCAAGCCCGGCCTGCGCGTGTACGTCAAGAACGACGAGATCCCACGTGTCCTGGGGGGCCTCGGCGTCGCCGTGCTGTCCACCAACGCGGGTCTGCTGTCGGACCGCCAGGCGCGCAAGGACGGCGTCGGTGGCGAACTGCTCGCCTACATCTGGTGAGGAAGGCAACCTCCATGTCCCGCATCGGCAAACTTCCCGTCCCCGTCCCCGACGGCGTGACCGTCGAACTCGACGGCAACCACGTCCAGGTGTCCGGCCCGAAGGGCTCGCTCGAACTGACCGCCCCCGAGGGCGTGTCGCTGGCGACCAATGACGACGGCGACGTCGTCGTCAGCCCCGTCGACACGTCCCGGGACGCGCGCTCGCGCCACGGCCTGGTGCGTTCGTTGGTGGCCAACATGGTCGAGGGTGTGGCCTCGGGCTACACCAAGCGGCTCGAACTCGTCGGCGTCGGCTACCGCGCCCAGCAGAAGGGCTCCGACCTCGAGTTCCAGGTGGGCTACTCCCACCCGGTGCTGGTCGAGGCGCCCGAGGGCATCACGCTGGAGGCCCCGGCCCCCACGCAGGTGGTCGTGACCGGCGTCGACAAGCAGCTCGTCGGCCAGGTCGCCGCCAACATCCGCAGCATCCGTCCGCCCGAGCCGTACAAGGGCAAGGGCATCAAGTACCAGGGCGAGGTCATCCGCCGCAAGGCTGGCAAGGCGGCCGGACGCTGACGCTCGCTCCGCTCGCCGGTCAGCGCCCGGCCGTTGGAGTTCTCACTCCGCAGGCTCCGTGAGAACTCCCGCAGGTCAAGGCGTGGGCGGCCACGGCACGTGACGGCCCACGGCGGCTGCACCGAAGAACGAACGACAGAACGAACGACAACGACCACACGACAGACAACCCCAGCGGTGGCGACCACGCTGCCGGAGTGTCGGCCTGGTGATCGCGGCGAACGAGGTCGCGGCAGGGCAGTGACACGAGGAGGAGAACACCAATGGACGCGGCAACCCGCAAGCGGCAGTCTCGCCGCCGTCGCCACCAGCGCATCCGAAAGCGCATCCGTGGCACGGCGTCGACCCCGCGACTCAACGTCTACCGATCCAATGCCCACATCTACGCCCAGTTGATCGACGACGTCGCCGGCCACACGCTGGCGTCGGCCTCGTCGCTCGACGAGGCAGTCACCCCCGACGACGACGACAAGACTGCCGTCGCCACCCAGGTCGGCCAGCTGATCGGCGAACGCGCCGCGCAGGCCGGCATCACCGAGGCCGTGTTCGACCGCGGCGGCAACCGCTACGCCGGACGCGTCCGGGCCCTCGCCGAGGCTGCCCGCGACGCCGGCCTCAACCTGTAAGGATTCGACAATGGCAGCCAACAATCGTTCCGGAGGTCGAGGTCGCGGAGGACGCGATCGAGACCAGTACGACGAGCGCGTCGTCGAGATCAACCGCGTCTCCAAGGTCGTCAAGGGTGGACGCCGATTCCAGTTCACCGCCCTGGTGGTCGTGGGCGACGGCAAGGGCATGGTCGGCGTCGGCCACGGCAAGGCCCGCGAGGTCCAGTCGGCGATCCAGAAGGGCGTGGAGGAGGCCAAGAAGGAGTTCTTCAAGGTCCCCATGGTCGGTTCGACCATCGTCCACCCCATCACCGGCGTCGCCGGTGCGGGTCGCGTGATGCTCAAGCCCGCCGCCCCCGGTACCGGGGTCATCGCCGGTGGTCCCGTCCGCGCCGTCATCGAGGCGGCCGGCATCAAGGACCTGCTGGCGAAGTCGCTGGGTTCCGACAACCCGATCAACGTCGTCCACGCGACCGTGACCGGCCTCAAGGAGCTGCGCTCGGCCACCCAGATCGCCGAGTTGCGCGACAAGGCCGTCGAGGACGTCGCCCCCAAGGCCATGGTCGAGGCCATGCGTTCCGGAGGTTCCTGACATGGCACAGCTCAAGATCACCCAGGTGCGCAGCACCATCGGCCGACCGCAGTCGCAGCGCGACACGGTCCGGTCGCTGGGCCTCAAGCGCATCCGCCACACCGTCACCCAGCCCGACCGGCCCGAGATCCGCGGCATGCTCCGCAAGATCCCGCACCTGGTCGAGTTCGAAGAGTTGAACGACTGAACCACCCGATCCGAATCCAGCCGTCAGTGACGGTGGTTGGGGTCGGGGCGTGCCCTCGTTCCTCGGGCACGATGCAGAACTCGCTCCGCGTGTTCTGCATGACTCACTGCGAGTCGACCATTCGCCCGATCCGCCATCCGTCCGAAGATCCGGAGCCCGCGACCCGGGTTCCAGCGCGCCGCACGGGCGCGTGCCGCCAGTGAAAGCGAGGCACACACCATGGTCATCAAGTTGCACCACCTCAAGCCCAACGAGGGCGCCAAGAAGGACAAGAAGCGCGTCGCCCGGGGCGACCGCGGCCGCGGCGGCAAGACCGCCGGCCGTGGCACCAAGGGCACGGGCGCCCGGGGCACCGTCCCGGCCGGCTTCGAAGGCGGCCAGGTGCCGCTGCAGCGTCGCCAGCCCAAGCTCGGGGGCTTCAACAACCCGAACAAGGTCTCCTACGCCGTCATCAACGTCGCCAAGCTCGACGCGGAGTTCGACGACGGCGACGTCGTCACGCCCGACGTGCTGGTCGACCGCGGTCTGGTCAAGGCCAAGCGACCGGTCAAGGTCCTGGGCCACGGTGACCTCACGATCTCGCTGACGGTCAAGGTCGACAAGCTGTCGGCCAGCGCCGCCGACAAGATCACGGCCGCCGGCGGCACCGTCGAGTGACCCACCCCGGGACGCCGTCGTCGACGTGACGCCGGCGTCCCGGGGGACCACCGCCCGACAACCATCGTCCCGGTACCGTCCCGGGTCCGGGTCGACGGGGACCACAGAGGTCCGCCCCGGCCCGCCACCATCCTGCGAGGCACCTCCATGCTCAAGGCCTTCCTCAACGCGCTGAAGATCCCGGACCTTCGCCAGAAGCTGATCTTCACGCTGATGATGCTGTTCGCGTACCGCGTCGGCTCGTGGATCCCGGTTCCCGGGGTCGACGTGGCCGCCATCCGGGGCGCCCAGGCCGGTGGTGCCGGTGGGTTCCTCGGCATCCTGAACGTCTTCGCCGGTGGTGCGCTGGCCCAGTTGGCCGTGTTCGCGTTGGGCGTGATGCCCTACATCACGGCCTCCATCATCATGCAGTTGCTGGGCGTGGTCATCCCCAAGCTCGAGGAACTGCAGAAGGAGGGTGAGCAGGGCCGTCGTCGCATCACCCAGTACACGCGCTACCTCACCATGGGCCTGGCCCTGCTGCAGTCGACCGCACTGGTCAGCCTCGCCAGCACCGGGGCGCTGTTCGGCTCCACCGAATCGGTCCTGGTCAACGACTCGCCCTGGCTGATCCTGTTCATGGTCCTGACGCTGACCGCCGGGACGGCGGTCATCATGTGGCTGGGCGAACTGATCACCAACCGTGGGGTCGGCAACGGCATGTCGCTGCTGATCTACGTGTCGATCCTGAGCCAGTTCCCGTCGCAGCTGCGGATCGTGCGCACCGACAACCTCACCGGCCTGTGGAGTGGGTGGGGGCTGGTCGCCATCGTGCTGGTGGTCGGCGTCGTCGTCACCTTCTTCGTGGTGTTCATGGAGCAGGGCCAACGCCGGATCCCGGTCCAGTACGCACGTCGCACCGTGGGCCGGCGTTCCTACGGGGGCCAGTCGACCTACATCCCGCTGAAGGTCAACCAGTCGGGCGTGATCCCGATCATCTTCGCCTCGTCACTGCTGGCCCTGCCCCAGCTGCTGGGCCAGATCACGTCGTGGCAGTGGCTCGACGACTTCGTCACGCGCTGGTTCGCCCCGGCCGACAACTCGATCACGTGGGTCTACATCCTGACCTTCGCCCTGTTGACGCTCTTCTTCACCTACTTCTACGCCGCGATCGCGTTCAACCCGATCGAGGTGGCCGACAACATGAAGCGCTACGGCGGGTTCATCCCGGGCATCCGTCCCGGGCGCCAGACCGCGGAGTACCTCGACAAGGTGCTGTCCCGACTGACGCTGCCGGGCTCGCTGTACCTGGTGGCCGTCGCGGTCATGCCCTTCATCGCCTTCGCGGTCTTCGACATCACGCAGTTCCCGCTCGGCGGGGCCTCGCTGCTGATCATGGTCGGCGTCGCGCTCGAGACGATGAAGCAGATCGAGGGCCAGTTGATGCAACACAACTACGAGGGCTTCCTCGCCTAGACCCCCCGGGGCGCAGGCGATCGGTTTCGCCACGCCCGCCCCACGTCACAAGGAGCAGCCATGCGCCTCGTCCTGCTGGGACCGCCCGGAGCGGGCAAGGGCACGCAGGCGGTGGCCATCGCCGAGGCCCACGGCATCCCGCACGTGTCGACCGGCGACATCTTCCGGGCCAACCTGCGCGACGAGACCCCCGTCGGGCTGGAGGCCAAGGAGTACATGGACGCGGGCGACCTCGTGCCCGACGACGTGGTGATCCGCATGGTGGCCGAGCGGCTGACGGCCGCCGACACCCGGGACGGCTTCCTGTTCGACGGCTTCCCCCGCACCATCGACCAGGCGGAGGCGTTGGAGGCGGTGCTGGACGCCGCGGACACGCCGCTGGACGCCGTGGTCACCTTCGTGGTGGACACCGACGAGCTCGTCGACCGCCTGACCGGGCGTCGGTCCTGCCCCGACGGCCACGTCTACCACGTCGTGCACAACCCGCCCGAGGTCGAGGGAGTCTGCGACGTCGACGGCAAGGAGCTGTTCCAGCGCGAGGACGACCGCGAGGACGTCGTGCGGCGACGCCTGGACGTCTACCAGGAGCAGACGGCCCCGCTGGTCGACTTCTACGACCAGCGTGGTCTGGTGGTGCGCGTCGACGCGACCGGCGAGGTCGACGAGGTCACCACGCGCATCGAGGAATCGCTGGCCGACGCGACCTGATCGACGGCCTCGGGACGGGGTCGTGGCGGCCTACGATGCACCTCGAAAGGAACCCCCATGATCATCAAGAAGTCCCGTCGAGAGATCGAGAAGATGGCGGTCGCCGGCGCGCTGGTGGCCAAGGCCCACGAGGCCGTGCACGAGGCCGTCGCCCCGGGGGTGTCCACCGGGGAACTGGACCGCATCGCCGAGAAGGTCATCACGGGTGACGGCGGGATCCCGTCGTTCAAGGGTTACGGGGGTCGCTTCGGATCGGTCCCGCCGTTCCCCGGGACGCTGTGCACCTCGGTCAACGACGAGATCGTGCACGGCATCCCCTCCGACGACGTGGTGCTGTCCGAGGGTGACGTGGTCAAGTTGGACTGTGGCGCGATCGTGGACGGCTACCACGGGGACTCCGCGGCCACCTGGATCGTCGGTGGCGACGACGCCGTGGCCCCCGAGGTCGCCGAACTGGTCGCGACCACGCGTGCGGGGCTGTGGGCCGGCATCCGCGCCTTCGTCGCGGGACAGCGGCTCGGCGACATCGGGGCGGCCATCGAGGCCCACGCCAACGAGCGTGGCTACGGCATCGTCCGCGAGTACGTCGGCCACGGCATCGGCCGGTCGATGCACGAGGATCCGTCGGTCCCCAACTACGGGTCGCCCGGGCGGGGCAGCCGCCTGTCGAAGGGCCTGGTGCTGGCCATCGAGCCGATGTTCAACCTGGGCGGGGGCGAGACCCGCACCCTCGACGACCACTGGACCGTGGTGACCGCCGACGGTGAGCTGTCGTCGCACTGGGAGCACACCATCGCCCTGACCGCCGACGGCCCCCGCGTGCTGACCGCCCGGTCCGACGAGCCCGAGTGGCCGCTGGCCGAATGAGCGCGCCGCCGCCCGATCGGTCCGATCCGGGCGCCGCGCCCGCTCGCCCCGCCACGCCCCCGCGCTCTGCGGCCCGCGGCCTGTTCTGGGCGGGCGGGATCCTCGTCGCGGCGGCCCTGGTCCTGGTGCTGGCCGGGCTGGTCCTGCCGTTCCTGGCCTTCCCGGTCGAGAGCTTCACCCAGCCCGACACCCCACCCGACGTCGGCGAGATCACGACCGCCGCGGGTGGCGTGGCCGTCGGCGTGACGGCCGTCTTCCTCGGGATGGCGTGCGGCCTGGTCGGCGTCGTGCTGCTGGTCGTCGGCGCGGTTCGCCACAGCCGGTCACCCCGCCCACGACTCGCCCCGGGATCGTGGTCGAGGGCGACAGCCACACCGGTCACGCCGCGACCCGGCACCCTTCCCCCGCCCGCACCCCCCGCCGACCCCGCGCAACCACCCCCCGCCCGATGGCCACCCCCACCCCCCGCCCAGTGACCACCCCCACCCCCCGCCCAGTACCACCCCCCCCCTCCACGCTGCCGTGATGGCTGCGGCCGGTATGCCGGCCGATTCGCTCACGGTGGGCGGGATGGCCGGGAGGTCGGGGCAGGGGGATCAGGACGAGGGGATGTCCGGGGAGGGGTCGGTCCGGGCCAGGGGTGGTCAGGACGGGGCGGTCAGGACGGGGCGGTCAGGTCGGGCGGTCAGGACTGGGTGGTCAGGACGGGGTGGTCAGGACGGGGTGGTCAGGACGGGGCGGTCAGGACGGGGGGGTCGTGAGCCGGGCGCGGAGGTCGTCGAGGGACTGGCGCAGGTTGGCGCGGTAGTCGTCGGGGTAGCCGAACACCAGCCGGTACACGGCATGGGCCGGCCTCGGCAGGCGAGACAGGTCGAAGGTCTCGGTCACCCGGGTGCCGTCCTCGGTCGGCTCGAGTTCGTAGCGCCAGCGATGGCCACCGAGGTGGCGCCAGGCCAGCCGTCGGTCCTGGTCGAACTCGACCACGGTGTTGGTGATGCGGTAGGGGACGATGCCGGCACGCATCCGCATCCCGAAGCGGTCGCCCTTGCCGGTGAGGCGAGTTGCCCCGATCGGGGCGACCACCGATGGGTGGCCGTCGGCGGACACATGGTTGGCCGGGTCGGCGAGGTGGGCGAAGACCTCCGAGGGTGTCACCCCGGGGACCTCGACGGACTCGCTCACCGACTCGGAGTCGGATTCGTCCACGGCGGTGTTCACGGGGTTGGCCACGGCCAGGTTCCTCGGTCGACGGGTGTCCGTCCACGGTACGGCGCGGTCGGCGTGGCGGGTCGCGACACGTCAGCAGGGGGGTCCGAGGTGGGGACGGGCGGTGGGGGTGGGTGTCAGGCCCGGCCCGGCCCGGGGCTGGGTCCCGGGCCCGGGCGTCGCGGCGGGGGCGTGTGGAGGATCCGCATCTGCTCGACGTCGGTCACGATCTTGTGGGACGACACCAGGTCGGCCAGCATCGCCGCCGTGTCGGGCTCGCAGCTGATGATGAGTTCCCCGGAGCCGTCCGACCTGCGTACGAAGTCCTCCTGCCTGGCGTCCTCGTCGACCCGGGCGACGAAGGCCAACAACGTGTCGACCTTGGCCGGGTTGTCGATCACGATCAGGAGGTGGCGTCGGACGGTCTCGGTGCGGCGGGCCACGTGGGCGTCGACTGCCCGCAGGGTGTACAGCGTCACGAGGGTGAGCAGCGTCCCGATGGCGGCCAGGGCGAAGGACCCGGCCCCGGCCGCCATGCCCAGCGCGGCGACGACCCAGATGCCGGCGGCCGTGGTCAGCCCGCTCACGGCGCCGCGGTCACGGAAGATCGCCCCGGCCCCGAGGAAGCCGACACCGGTGACGATCTGGGCCGCGATCCGTGCCTGGTCGGGACTGTCGAAGCTGGTGATCGAGGCGATGGTGAACATCCCCGCGCCGATGCCGAGCAGGGTGTGGGTGCGCAGCCCTGCCGGCTTGCGCGCCGTCTCGCGTTCCAGTCCCACCAACCCGCTGCACAACGCGGCCATCGTCAGACGCAAGAAGATGTCGGCCGCGGTGAGCATGCGCATCCTTCCCGTGCCGCACCGGGCCGGGAGACCCCGATGTCGTGACCATAGTCCTCCGGGACCAGCCGTCGGGGAAGTCGGTTTTGCGTGCCCTCGCCCCGCTGGGTACGGTGGGACCACTCCCGCTCCACGCGGGGGTTTCGTCACGCCCTCGATCGCTCCCTCACGGGACGCCTCGTTGCCTGCGTGACCACCAGCACCCACACGAACCGCGCACGCACCGACAAGCATGGAGGAAGCGTGGCCAAGGAAGAGGCCATCCAGGTCGAGGGCACCGTCACCGAGGCGTTGCCCAACACGACCTTTCGCGTGGAGCTGGACAACGGGCACGAAGTGCTCGCCCACATCTCCGGGAAGATGCGTCAGCACTACATCCGCATCCTGCCGGCCGACAAGGTCGTCGTCGAGTTGTCGCCGTACGACCTGACCCGTGGGCGGATCACCTACCGCTACAAGTGACCCGTCGCTGATCGACCGCCGCCCTGCGGTCGACCGGTTCTTCCACACAACCCCATACACGACGTCGTCGCGGCCACCGCCAGCGGCGACATCGGCCGGTCCCCGGTGCACCACCACTCGAGCGGGTCTCCACCCGCACGGTGGCCGTCACCGACCGCGCCGTCACGGCAACGACGCACCGCGTCCGCGCCCGACGACGCCGGGACCCCGGCAGCCCGGAGGGACGCCCCGCTGCCGCCGCCCACCATCGGGGTGGTCGGATCCGCCGACGAGAGGAACGACGGTGAAGGTCCATCCTTCCGCCAAGAAGATGTGCGACAAGTGCAAGATCATCAAGCGCAAGGGACGAGTGCGCGTGATCTGCGAGAACCCCCGCCACAAGCAGCGCCAGGGCTGACAGCCAGAGAGGACACCGATCATGGCACGCATCGCCGGCGTTGACATCCCCCGCGACAAGCGGGTGGTGGTGGCGCTCACCTACATCTACGGGATCGGCCGCACCCGCTCCGAGCAGGCGCTCGAGCAGACCGAGGTCGACCCCACCACCCGCGTCCGGGACCTCGACGACGAATCCGTGGTGAAACTGCGGCAGTTCATCGAGAGCAACTGGAACGTCGAGGGCGACCTCCGACGCGAGATCGCCGACAACATCAAGCGCAAGATCGAGATCGGGTCCTACCAGGGGATCCGTCACCGTCTCGGCCTGCCGGTTCGCGGTCAGCGGACCCACACCAACGCCCGGACCCGCAAGGGCCCGAAGAAGTCCGTTGGTGGCATCCGCAAGCCCGTGCGCAAAGCCTGAGAGGATTCGAGATGGCACAGCAGAAGAAGCGTGCACGCAAGAAGGAGCGCAAGAACGTGCTCCACGCGGTCGTGCACCTCAAGGCCACGTTCAACAACACGATCATCACCTTCGCCGACCAGCAGGGCAACGTCATCGCCTGGTCGACGGGTGGCCACGCCGGCTTCAAGGGCTCCCGCAAGTCCACGCCGTTCGCCGCCCAGGTGGCGGCCGAGCAGGCCACCAAGGCCGCGATCGACAACGGTGTCCGCAAGGTCGACGTGGTCGCGAAGGGCCCGGGTGCCGGTCGCGAGACCGCCATCCGCACCATGGCCGCCCTCGGCATCGAGGTGCTGTCCATCAAGGACGTCACCCCGGTGCCGCACAACGGCTGCCGTCCGCCCAAGCGCCGCCGCGGCTGAGGAGACCACAATGGCTCGCTACACCGGTCCTGCCACGAAGAAGTCGCGTCGACTCGGCGTCGACCTCAAGGGCAACGACAAGAACTTCGACAAGCGTCCCTTCCCGCCCGGCGAACACGGCCGTGGCCGCATCCGCGAGTCGGAGTACCTGCTCCAGCTCAAGGAGAAGCAGAAGGCGCGCTACTTCTACGGCGTGCTCGAGAAGCAGTTCCGCCGGTACTACAAGGAGGCCAGCCGGCTCGACGGCCTGACCGGCGAGAACCTGCTGGTCCTGCTGGAGACCCGGTTGGACAACGTGGTCTACCGCGGTGGCTTCGCCCGCACGCGTCGTGAGGCCCGCCAACTGGTGTCCCACAAGCACGTGTCGGTCAACGGCCGCACCACCAACATCCCGTCCTACGCGGTGTCGCCCGGCGACGTCGTGGAGATCCGTGAGCGTGCTCGCAACTCCGCAGCGATCCTCGGATCGCTGGAGTTGTACGGCCGCTGGGAGATGCCGGGCTGGCTGGAGTCGGACCCGTCGACCTACCAGGTCAAGGTCCTGTCCCTGCCGGAGCGCGACATGATCGACGCGCCGGTCCAGGAACAGATGATCGTCGAGCTGTACTCGAAGTGATCGCGCCGACGACCGTGCCCGGCCCCCCGTGGCCGGGCCGGCGTCGTCGCCGGCTCGCTGCCCGGTGATCCCGCAGCGACACCCCCCGGGGGCACCCGCCCGCCGGGACCGGTCCACGACCCGGGACGTCGTGGAGCGGTGACGGGACCGGACCTCCACCCATCGACGGGTGGTGGGGCCGGACCCAGAACGTGCGCGCCGATGGCCCCGGGAACGAGGGCGGCACGTGGCGACGGGGAGTCGTCGCCGAACCCACCTGCAACGGAGAACCCACATGTCCGACTTCGGCTTCTACGAAGAAGACGGCGCGATCAGCCTGGCCACCGGCCAGGGCGGCTCGCCGTTCATCGCCTACCGGCCCCGCCTGTCCGAGGAGGAGGTCGACGAGGGCACGCGTTCGCGCTTCACCATCGAGCCGCTCGAGCCCGGCTTCGGCTACACGCTGGGCAACTCGCTGCGCCGCACGCTGCTGAGCTCGATCCCCGGTGCGGCCGTGACCCGGCTGCGCTTCACCTCCGCGGAGGCCGCCGGCCCCGAGGGTGGCTCGGTGCTGCACGAGTACGCGGCCATCGAGGGCGTCAAGGAAGACGTCATCGACATCATCCTCAACATCAAGGACCTGGTCGTGCGGTCCGCGTCCGACGAGCCGGTCGAGATCTTCCTCGGTGGTGACGGCCCCGGTGTGCTGACCGCGGAGAACATCTTCGCACCCAGCCAGGTCGAGGTCGTCAACGAGGACCTGCACATCGCGACGCTCAACCCCCAGGGCCACCTCGAGATGTACCTGACGGTGGAGCGTGGCCGCGGCTACCACACCGCCGAGCAGAACAAGCGCGAGAACGACCCGATCGGGGTCATCCCGGTCGACTCGATCTTCTCGCCGGTGCGTCGCGTCGCCTACCGCGTCGAGGCCACCCGCGTCGAGCAGATGACCAACTACGACCGCCTCGTCCTCAACGTCGAGACGGACGGCTCGGTGACCCCGGCCCAGGCGCTGTCCTCGGCGGGTGAGACCCTGACCTCGCTGTTCGAGCAGTTCAAGGACTTCGAGGCCGGTGGCCCCGGCGGGATCGTCGTGTCCCCCGAGGAGCTGTTCGAGTCGCCGTTCGACGAGGTCGACGCCACGCCGGTCGAGGACCTCGACCTGTCGGTGCGCTCCTACAACTGCCTCAAGCGCGAGGGCATCGCCACCGTCGGCGAACTCCGCCAGATGACCGAGGACCAGCTGCTCGAGATCCGCAACTTCGGCGCCAAGAGCGTCGAGGAGGTCACCGACAAGCTCGACGAGCTCGGGATCACGCTCGCCGAGTAGGTGGCCCGCCCGTCGGGGGCGGTGCGCTCGGCGTCACCGACCCCCGCGCGGGATGGAGTTGCTCGCACGCTCGCAACTCCGCGCCGCTCGCCGAAGTGTCGTGCACCACCCCATCACCACCCAGACTGACCACAAGGAATGATCATGCCGACCCCGAAGCGCGGCAAGCGACTGGCCGGTGGCCCCGCGCAGCAGAAGTCCATGCTGCGCAACCAGGCCAAGGACCTGTTCCGCCACGGGCGGATCACCACCACCCACGCCAAGGCCAAGGCCCTGCGGCCCTACGCCGAACGCCTCATCACCAAGGCGCGCACCGGCGACCTGCACAAGCGTCGCCAGGTCCTGTCCGAGCTGCACGACCGTGACGTGGTCGCCCACCTGTTCGAGGAGGTCGCGCCCCGTTTCGCCGATCGCCCGGGTGGCTACACCCGCATCATCAAGCTCGGACCGCGTGCGGGCGACAACGCCCCCATGGCGCTGATCGAGCTGGTGGACAAGGGCGACCTGTCCGGCGACGAGGCCATCGAGACCTCCAAGGCGTCCCGCTCGCGTGGCCTGTTCGGCCGCCGACGCAAGAACGTCAACCAGGAGGCCGTCGCGGCCGGTGCGGCCGACGAGGAGGAGTGACGGCCTGCCCTCGCGCTTGGGCGCTCGGGCAGGTTCGAGAACTCGCTGCGCACGTTGCCTGCCCTCGCGCTTGGGCGCTCGGGCAGGTTTGAGAACTCGCTGCGCTCGTTCTCACGCCTCAGATGCACTGGCTGGGGCGCTCGGCGCTTTGAGAACTCACGCTCGGTTTTCATGCGACGCCGGGAAGATGTGAACGTCGGGTCGGCGAGTGGTTGGATGAGGAGGCGGGGTGAGGGTGCGGGTTCGGATCGACCTGGCCTACGACGGGGCTGGCTTCCGCGGGTTCGCGAGCCAACCCGACCTTCCCACCGTGCAGGGCACCCTCGAGGGTGCCCTGTCTCGTCTGTGTGGCCTGGTGCACGGTCGCGACCCCGTGCCGGGCGTCCCACTGGTCGACGACCGGATCGCCACGACCTGTGCCGGCCGCACCGATGCCGGGGTGCACGCGCTGGCCCAGTCCGTGCACCTCGACGTGGACGGGGCCTGGTCGGCGGCTGCGCAACGGTTCGTCCGACTCGCCCACGAGGACCCGCAGGAACTCGCCCGGCGACTCCACGACCTGGTCGGCGAGGCCGTGACCATCTGGTCGGTCATGGTGGTCGGTGCGGACTTCGATGCCCGCTTCTCGGCCGGCGAGCGCCGCTACCGCTACGTGCTGACCGACGCCGGGGCCATCGACCCGCGTGGCCGCGGCCACCGCTGGGACGTCGGTGCGGCCCTCGACGACGCGGCGATGCACGCCGCCGCACAGCGCCTGCTGGGCGAGCACGACTTCGCGTCGTTGTGCCGGCGCTCGGGCGGGCGGCACACCCGTCGGCGCATCGACGAGATCGCCGTGCGCCGCAGCGCCGGCCGGGGACCCGCCGGGGGCCGGGCCGGCCGCGGCGAGGAGATCCACCTCACGCTGCGTGGTCCGGCCTTCTGCCACCAACAGGTGCGTGCCATCACCGGATGCCTGGTCGAGATCGGGCTGGGCAAGGAGGACCCGGACTGGATGGGGGAGGTGCTTGCCGCCCGCGACCGGTCCGTCGCCGCGCGGGTCGCGCCCCCGGGGGGCCTGACACTGGAGGCCGTCGCCTATCCCGACCCCTGGCCCGACGCCCCGCATCGTCCCGGCGCCATGGTGCGCAGTGCGAGCGAATCCAGACCATCGGCCACGGGCGCTGCCATCGGCGGCCGGCCGGGTGACCGGGGGTCGTCTTGACCCGATGCGGCGGCCGTCGCTACCCTCGGATCGTCGCGGCCCCGGTCGGGTCGCGTTTCCGTGCTGTCGCACGTGGAGGCGATCCCGAGGGACACCTCCCACGCCTGCTCCGGACCAGCCACCGACGCCGACCCGGCGGACCACCGGTGGCACGCACCCGTCGGTGTCCGAGCGCGCCGCGACCTGCACGAGCGGTCCCGTGACCGCGCATGAACCCACACCATTCCACCCGTACCTCGCAAAGGCCCATCCCATGCGGACCTACAGCCCCAGCGGCAAGGACATCACGCGGGACTGGTTCGTCGTGGACGCCGAGGGTCAGACCCTCGGGCGCCTGGCGACCCGGATCGCGACCGTCCTCCGTGGCAAGCACAAGCCGACCTTCGCCCGCCACCTCGACATGGGCGACCACGTGATCGTGGTCAACGCCGACAAGATCGAGCTCGCCGGCGAGAAGGCCGCCGACAAGGTCTACCACCGCCACTCGAACTTCCCCGGTGGCCTCAAGTCGGTGCCCTTCGCCACGATGCTCGAGACCAAGCCGACCCAGATCGTGGAGTCGGCCGTCAAGGGCATGCTGCCCAAGAACAAGCTGGGCCGGGCGATGGCGCTCAAGCTGAAGGTCTACGCCGGCCCCGAGCACCCGCACGAGGCCCAGCAGCCCAAGCCCTTCCCCGACTTCGTCTGACCCGAACGACCACGCACGACCGCACCACCAAGTCCGTGACAAAACCCCGACGGCGACGCGCCGGGACGGGGGACAACCCACGGCGGCACCCACCCATCCCGGCACACGCTGTCGGACAACGAGGACCACCACCATGGCATCCAGCATCCACGTCGGCCGCCGCAAGTCGGCCGTTGCCCGCGCCCGCATCGAGCGGGGCTCCGGCCAGTTCACGCTCAACGGCCGCACCTTCGAGGACTACTTCACCACCGAGAAGCTGCGCAACCACGTCACCGAGCCCCTCGAGCTCGTCGAGCAGCGGGGCCAGTGGGACATCATCGCGCGCCTGCACGGTGGCGGCACCACCGGCCAGGCCGGCGCCCTGCGCCTGGCCATCGCCCGGGCCCTGATCGTGGAGGACCCCGAGTTGCGTCCGACCCTCAAGGCCGCCGGCATGCTGACCCGCGACGCCCGCAAGGTCGAGCGCAAGAAGTACGGCCTCAAGAAGGCCCGTCGCGCCCCGCAGTTCTCCAAGCGCTGATCGACAGCGGTCATCCCACGATCCGGCGTCGCTTGCCCACAGGCGGCGCCGGACGCATGTGACGCCACCCGGTCCACCCCGGACCGGCCCCGGGCCCCACGACCTGACACCCGACCTGACACCGGACCTGCCCCCGACAGGCCCCGACGACCGACGACCAGCGCCCGACCAGCGGCACGGCTGCCGCTGTGGGGACGACGCGATCGGAGCCATCGATGGCACGCATCTTCGGGACCGACGGCGTCCGCGGACGCGCCAACACCGACGTGACGCCCGAGTTCGCGATGCGACTCGGCCGCCAGGTCGTCCGGGTACTGGCCGAGGAGGGCACCCCGCGGCCCATGATCCTGCTGGGCCAGGACCCGCGCGTGTCGTCGCCCATGCTGGCCATGGCGCTGGCGTCCGGCGTCGCCTCCGCCGGTGGCGACGTGGTCGACCTGGGCGTCGTGCCGACGCCCGCCGTGGCCCACCTCACCGCCGCGACCGACGCCGGTGCGGGTGCCATGATCTCGGCGTCGCACAACCCGATGGCCGACAACGGGATCAAGTTCTTCGGTGGTGACGGCTTCAAGCTGTCCGACGCCGAGGAGGAACGACTCGAGGACCTGCTGGCCGGCCCCACGGCGGCTCCGGGGCCCCGCCCCACCGGTGTCGACGTCGGCAGCATCCGGTCGGCCCCGGACCTGGTCGCGGACTACGTGGACCACCTCGTCGGCACCGGCGACGACCTGTCCGGCCTGACCGTGGTCGTCGACGCTGCCAACGGTGGGGCGTCGGCCGTCGCCTCGGTCGTCTACCAACGACTGGGCGCACGCGTGGTCGCCATCCACGACCAGCCCGACGGAACCAACATCAACCGCGAGTGCGGGTCCACGCATCCGGAGTCGCTGCGGGCCGCCGTGGTGGCCCACGACGCCGACGTCGGGATCGCCCACGACGGGGACGCCGACCGCCTGATCGCGGTCGACCACCGTGGACGTGAGGTCGATGGCGACGTGGTCCTGGCCGTCCTCGCGCTCCAGGCACGCGACGAGGGCCAACTGGCCGAGGACACGGTGGTGACCACGGTCATGACCAACCTCGGGTTCCGACGCGCCATGGCCGCCCAGGGCGTCGACGTCGTGTCGACGCCGGTCGGAGACCGCCACGTGCTGGAGGCGCTGCGCACGCGCGACCTCACGTTGGGCGGCGAGCAGTCCGGCCACGTCATCGACCTTCGCCACGGAACGACCGGCGACGGGATCCTGACGGCCGTCCGGTTGCTGGGCGTGGTGGCCACGACCGGGCGACCGCTGGCCGACCTCGCCACGGTGATGGAGCGGCTGCCGCAGGTGCTGGTCAACGTCGAGGGCGTGGACCGCGGCCGGCTGGCGGACGCCACCGTCGTGGAGGAGGCGATCGCACGCGTCGAGGCCGACCTCGGCGAGGAGGGCCGGGTCCTGGTGCGGCCGTCGGGCACCGAGCCGGTCATCCGCGTCATGGTCGAGGCGCCGACCGCCACCGCCGCCGACGCCGCCGCCGCCACGATCGTCGACGCAGTGCGCGAAAGCCTCTCCCTCGACACCCCGCTCCCCTCCGCCTGACCCCGCCCCCCCACCCGCCCCGAGCGCGGGCGTTCGTGCCGGGATGTCGGCCGGATCGCCCCCGGTGGGCGCGACGGTGGCGAAGCAACCGCGCACGGCGTGGTGGGGTCGGGACACGGCCCCCGAACCGGACGTGAGCGCGTGGACGAGGTGGGATCGTCGGGGTGCGAGGGGTGATCGATAGTCTCCGGAGGGCGCCGGTCGGGGGTGTCGACCGGTCGTGGGCCCCACAACCCATCCCCAGAACCCACCCCCAGAACCCACCGCTTCGGAACCCAGGGCCAGGACCCCCGGCCAGGACCCCCGGCCAGGACCCAGGCGGGAACCCACGGCTGCCACCTCGCCCGCACCGTCCCATCCACGGCAGAAGGACTTCCCATGTGTGGCATCGTCGGCGTCACCGGTCGGCCCGACGCGATGGACGTCATCATCGCCGGCCTGCAGCGTTTGGAGTACCGCGGCTACGACTCCGCGGGCGTGGTGATGGACGACGGGGACCGCCTCCGTGTGGTCAAACGGGGCGGCAAGCTGGGGGTGCTCGTGGCCGCACTCGACGGCCAGGGACTGGTGGGCACGGTCGGCATCGGGCACACGCGGTGGGCCACCCACGGCGCCCCGACCGACCGCAACGCCCATCCCCACACCGACCCGAGCGGTCGCATCGCCGTGGTCCACAACGGGATCATCGAGAACTACGAGGCCCTGCAGGCCACCCTGCCCGACGCCGAGTTCACCTCCGACACCGACACCGAGGTGGTCGCCCACCTCGTCGCGCGCGAGGTTGCCGGCGGTGCCGACCTGGCCGACGCCGTCCGGACCGTGCTGCGATCCCTCGAGGGTGCCTTCGCATTGTGCGTGCAGGACCGGGACACTCCCGGGACGATCGTGGTGGCCAAGCGCGAGGCGCCGTTGATCGTGGCCCACGCCGACGGGGTCGGCTACTGCGCGTCCGACGTGGCCGCCCTGATCAACCACACCCGGGACGTCCAGGCCCTGCTCAACGACCAGGTCGCCGTGCTCACGCCCGACGACCTGGTGGTGACCGACCTGCACGGTGCCCGCGCCGAGGCGCACGCCTACCACGTCGACTGGGACCTCGACGCGGCCGAGAAGCAGGGCTACGACCACTTCATGCTCAAGGAGATCCACGAGCAGCCACAGGCCATCGCCGACACACTGCGGGACCGGCTGGGGCCCCCGGGCGACGACGGCCACGGGCGGCTCCACCTCGACGAGTGCCGCGTGGACGAAAGCGAGTTCGGCCGTATCGACAAGGTCTTCATCGTGGCCTGTGGCACGTCGCGCTACTCCGCCATGGTCGGCAAGCTGGCCATCGAGCACTGGGCGGGGATCCCGGTGGAGGTCGAGGTGGCCTCGGAGTTCCGCTACCGCGACCCGATCCTCGACCCGCACACGCTGGTGATCGCGGTGTCGCAATCCGGGGAGACGTCGGACACGATGGCCGCGGCCGCCCACGCGCGTGACCAGCGCGCACCCGTGCTGGCCCTGGTCAACGTGGTGGGCTCGACCCTTGCGCGCGAAGCCGATGCGGTCTTCTACACCCATGCCGGCCCCGAGGTCGCGGTGGCCTCGACCAAGGCCTTCACCACCCAACTGGCCGCCTTCCTGCTGCTCGGGCTGTACCTCGGGCAGGCCCGCGGGCGGCTCTACGGGTCCGAGATCACCGACATCCTCACCCGGCTCCAACTGCTGCCGGACCAGGTCGGTCAGGTGCTGGAGCAGGACGACGCCATCGCCGAGCTGGCTCGCAAGTACTCCTCGACCTCCTACACGATGTTCATCGGCCGCCACGTCGGCCTGCCGATCGCCATGGAGGGCGCGCTCAAGCTCAAGGAGATCTCCTACCTCCACGCCGAGGCGTTCCCCGCCGGCGAGATGAAGCACGGTCCGATCGCCCTGATCGAGGACGGTTCGCTGGTCGTGGCCCTGGCGCCGTCCGGGCACACCTTCGCCAAGATGGTGTCCAACATCCAGGAGGTCCGCGCCCGCGGGGCAGCCGTCCTGGCCATCGGGACGGACGGGTCGACCGGTGACCTCAAGGCCCATGCCGACGACCTGGTGACCCTGCCCGAGGCGTGCCACGAGCTCGCCTCGCCGGTGCTGGCCGCCATCCCGCTGCAGCTGTTCGCCTACCACGTCGCCGTCGCCCGGGGCGAGGACATCGACCAGCCCCGCAACCTGGCCAAGACGGTCACCGTCGAGTAGGCCACCGGCAACGCCGGTCACGGGGACGGGTGCCGGGGCCGTGGCGGTCGACCTCCCCAGCCGGGCTCAGGCGGCGAGGAAGTGGTGGAACACCACGTTGAAGTGGTCGAGGGCGTCCAGGAAGGGCCCGTGGCCCGAGCCGGCGAACTGGTGCATCTCGACCTCGCCGCCCCGCTCGTCGTAGGTGGTCAGGACGTCACGGATCTGGTCGACCATGCGCTGGGGCGGGTAGGCCTCCTCGCCCGGCCAGCCCGGCACCAGTCCGGCCTGGCCCAGGGTCCCCATCTCCCACGGGGAGGCGTTGGCGACCACGATGTCGTCCTCACCGTGGATCCACAGCACGGGGGGCTTGGGGTCGAGGTCGACCAGGTCCGCCCAACTGCAGTGGCGGGGCGACAGGGCGTTGAGGACCCCGACCTCGCCCGGGGCCATCCCGGGCCAGTTGTCGGAGGCCACCAGGTCTCCGGGGTAGCCACGGTCCCCGACTTCGCTGAGCAGGACCTCGTCCAGCAGCACCTGCTCGAACTCCGGGTCGAGCGTGAACGACGGCGACCAGTAGGACGTGCGCATCACGTTCAGGGGCGACACCGGGGAGTCCGTCGAGCGGTCGTGGGCCAGCAGCGCGGCCACGAAGTCGGGGTTGCCGGTCCCGCCACCGGAGCCGGCGTGGTCGTCGGTGGTCGGGGTGCCGTCGGGGTGCACGCCCCCGTAGCCGTGGGGCGACACGGGGTCGACGAAGGTCAGCGACGCGACGGCCCCCGGGCGATCGATGGCGTAGGCGGCGATGGCCGCACCCCCGGTGGACCAGCCTGCGAGGTGGACGGGACCGTCGACCTCCAGGGCATCGAGCAGTGCCGCCGTGTCGTCGGACCAGTCACGCAGGCCGCGGGTGGCGTCGATGACACGCGGTTCGGTGCGACCGAAGCCGCGCAGGTCCGGCGCCAGCAGGTGCAGGTCGTCGGGCGCGGTCTCCATGACCTGTTGCCAGAAGCGACCGGTCGACAGGTTGCCGTGGAGCAGGACCACGGGCACGCCGTCGGGCGGTCCCGACTCGTGGAGGTGCATCCGGCCCCGGTCCGTGTCGACCATGCGGGTGTCCATCGTGTCGCTCCTGGGTCGTGTCGCTGCTGTCGCCCGACCCTAGGACGCGACCGGCCAGGCGGGTCCGGGTTCGGCGGTCGGGTTCAGGGGTCGGTTCGGGATCGGATTCAGGCGTCGGGTTCGGCGGCACGCGTTCGCCGAGGTCGCGAACGGGCCGTCAGCCCAGCCCGAGCTGGTCGTGTACCGAGGTGGTGAGCACGGGCAGCGGCAGGCCACCGCGGACCAGCACGGCGTCGTGGAACGCGGCGATGTCGAAGTCGTCCCCGAGCACCTCGCGGGCCTGCGCCCGCAGGGCGAACAGGTGTCGCTGGCCCATCTTGTACGACAGCGCCTGGCCGGGCATGGCGATGTAGCGGTCGACCTCCTGGGCGACGACGTCGAGGTTCATCGGCGTCCAGCGTTCGAACCAGTCGATGGCCTGCTGGCGGCTCCAGCCCTTGGCGTGGATCCCGGTGTCGACCACCAGCCGTCCGGCCCGCCAGGCATCGGCGGTCAGCATCCCGAGCCGGTCGAGGTCCGACGAGTACAGCCCCATCTCGTCGGCGAGCCGTTCGGTGTACAGCCCCCAGCCCTCGGCGTGGGCGGTGTTGACGCCGTAGCGCCGGAAGGCCGGGACGTCGGTCAACTCCTGGGCAAGGGTGCGGTCGAAGTGGTGTCCGGGGACGGCCTCGTGGAACGCCACGCCCTCGTACAGGAATCGGGGTCGTTCGTGGGCGTCGTGGGTGTTGATGAAGTACGTGCCGGGTCGCGAGCCATCCTCGGCCGGCGGGTAGTAGTAGGCCGGTGGGACGCCGGGCGCGAGCGCAGGCGGGACCGGCTTGACCTGGCACGGTGCCTTGGGGCGGGCGTTGAACCAGCCGTCGATCGCCTCCCAGGCACGGGCCACCACCTCCTCGGCATGGGTGACCATCGCCTCGGGGGAGTCGTAGCGCAGGTCCGGATCGGTGCGCAGCCGGTCGAACAGCGCGTCGAGGTCCGACACGCCCAGCGCCGACTGCCCGATGCCGGCCCACTCCACCGGCAGGTCCTGCTGGGCATCGGTGACCCCGATGTCGTGGACCTCGTCGGGGTCGACCGCGAGGCTGGTGTGGATCTGGCTGAGTGCCGCGTAGGCCTCGTCGCCGCCGGGCAGGTGCAGCAGGCCACCGTGCTCGTCGTCGCGGGCCGTGGGCAGCACCTCGTCACGGACGAAGTCGAGGTGTTCGGCGAATGCCGGTCGGATGGTCTCGTCGACCAGCGTGCGCATCGAGTCGCGCCAGTCCGACGCGACCTCGTCGGGCACGGCGATCCCGACGAACACGTCGTCGTCGAGGTCCGAGTCGAGGTAGGACCGGAGCTGGGCCATCACCCGGATGACGCTGCTGGCCGCGGGAGTCAGCCCGCGTTGGACCCGCGAGCGGTTGAGGTCGGCGGCCTCGCCGAGCAGGCGTGGCACCTGGGCGTACCTCGCCAGCAGCATCTGCGCCTGTTCCGCGGTCGCGGCGGCGGTCTGTGCGGCGGCGTTCTGCAGGTCGGCGTGGACCCCACGGAGGGGGTCGATGGGCGCGGTCTCGATCTCGAGGTCGAGCAGGGTCACCTGTTCGCGGGCCTCGTGGACCAGCAGGTCGCGGGTGAGTCGGTCGTCGACGTCGTCGGGCTCGAGCGCACCTGCGGCCTCGGCGGTCGCGGCGAGCCGGTCGCGCTCCCGCGCGAGCGCGTCCGGGTCGAGGCGTTCCAGCTGGTCGTCGAAGCGGTGGTCGCCCAGCAGCGTCGCCCACGACGGCGCAGCGGCCATCTGGGCGTCCCAGTGGTCCGCGGCCAGGTCGTGCAGTCGTTGCCCGTCGGTCGTCATCGCGGTCTCCGAGTCGGTGGCTGGATGGGTTCCCGGGTGGCCACCGTAGACCGCATCCCCACCCCCTCCGTGCTCCGGGAGGTCGCGAGATCGCGTCCGGGCGGCCCCCGGGCAGGCCGGCGCGCCTGTCGTAGGGTGACGGCATCGACGACCCGGGAGACTGCCGTGGCTGCACCGTCGCTCCATCCCCACCAGGTGCCCCTGCTGGATGCGGCGTCGGCCGCCGCGGGGGACCGTGCCGCGGTCGAGGCCGGTGCCACGTGGGACGGGCTCATGCGGCGTGCCGCCGGTGCGCTGGCACGTGGCGTCGCCGACGTGGTGCCACGCACCTATGGCCGCCGGGTGGTGCTGGTGGTCGGGCCGGGCAACAACGGTGGCGACGGGTGGGCGGCCGCCCCGCGCCTGGCCGCCCGGGGCATGGCGGTGACGGTGGTGTCGATGGTCGACCTCGACGCCGAGCTGTCGGACGCGGCGGCTGGGCATCGCGCGGCCTGGCGGCATCGCGGTGGGCGAGTGGACGTGGGGCTCGGGGCCCTGGACGCGACCCTGGACCGGGCCGACGTGGTCGTCGACTGCTTGTTGGGGACCGGCGCGACCGGCGCGCCCCGGGGCGAGTTCGGTGACGCGGTCGAGGCCATCGGGCGGGCCCGGGCCGCCGGTGCCGTCGTGGTCGCCTGCGACGTGCCAACGGGGGTCGACGCCGACACCGGGGAGGTCCACGACCCGGTGGTGTCGGCCGACCGGACGGTCACCTTCGGCGCGCGCAAACGGGGACTCCTGCTCGCGCCGGCGTCCTGGCACGCGGGGGAGGTCGTCGTGGGCGACCTTGGACCCGACTACCCCACCGACAGCCGCTGGGCCGCCCTGACCGCGGCCGGCGCCACGCCGCGACCGCTCCCCCCCGACGCCGACAAGGTCGCGCGAGGTCGCGTGCTGGTGGTCGCGGGGTCCGTGGGGACCGCGGGTGCCGCCATCCTGTGCACGCGTGCTGCCCTGGGCGCCGGTGGTGGCCTGGTCACGTTGGCCACGCCGGCCCACATCCAGCGGGTCGTGGCCCCCGTGGTGCCCGCCGCCATGACGGTCCGGCTGTCCCACGCCGGTGAGCACGTGTCGGTGGACGCCGTGGAGGACCTGCCCGACGTGGCGGGCTTCGACGCCGTGGTGGTGGGTCCCGGGCTCGGCCCGGTCGACGGGACTCGCGCCGTCGTGGACCACCTGCTGGCCCATGCGCGTCGGGTCGTGCTGGACGCCGACGCCATCAATGTGTTCCGTGACGACCCGGACGCCCTGCGCGAGCACGCCGGTGACCTGGTCGTGACCCCCCACGAGCGTGAACTGGCCCGACTCGGCGGGGGCGAGGACGGTCCGGATGCGTGGCGCCATCGCAGCCAGCGGGTGCCCGAGCTGGCGGCCGCGATGCGCGCGACCATCGTCGCCAAGGGTCCGGGCACGCTCGTGGCCGCACCCGACGGGCGGGTGTGGGTGACCCCGCTGGGCGGTCCCGAACTGGGCACGGGTGGCTCCGGCGACGTCCTTGCCGGGTTGCTCGGCGCCGTCTCCGCCCGGGCCGACGAGCTCCCCCCGGCGGTGGCCGCGGGCGTGTGGCGACACGCGTTCGCCGCCCACCGGGTCGCCGCGTCACGCGGCGTCGCCCGCTGCAGCCCCGACGAGCTCACCGCCGCGCTGGCCGACGCCGACGGGGACCTGGCCCGGCTGGCACGGGACGAGCCGGGCTGGCCCGTGGGCTGACCACCACCACGATCGCCGGCCGAGGTCGCGACCCGGGCCCGCGGACCGCCCCGCCCGCCGGGTTGCGGAGGTCGGGCACACTCGCGGACGACGACGACCGGAGGACCTGTGGTGGACCACGAGGCGGCGGTGCGACCGACCCGCATGGACGTCGACCTCGACGCGGTCCGCCACAACGTCGGCGTGCTGCGCGACCGGGCCGGTGACGCCGAGCTGCTCGTCGTGGTCAAGGCCGACGGCTACGGCCACGGGGCCGTGCCCGTCGCCACCGCGGGGCTGGAGGCCGGGGCGACGTGGCTGGCCGTCGCGCTGGTGGAGGAGGCCGAGGTGTTGCGGTTTGGCGGCATCGAGGCCCCGGTGCTGCTGCTCAGCGAGCCCACGGGCCAGTCCGGACCGTCCGGGACGCGCGCCGCGATCGAGCGGCTGCTGGCCGCCGACGTCACGCCCAGCGTCGCCACCACGGCCTTCGCCGACCACCTGGGCGAGGTCGCCGGGGAACCGGTTGCCGCCCACCTGCTGGTCGACACCGGCATGGGCCGGGTGGGGTGTCGCCCCGACCAGGTCGAGGAGCTGCTCGGGCACCCCGGGCTGGACGTGACCGGGGTGTGGACCCACTTCGCCCGCGCCGACGAGCCGGTGGACACCACGGCCCGGCAGTTGCATCGCTACGACCCGGTGGTCGACCAGGTCCGTCGTGCCCGTCCGAACGCCGTCGTGCACGCGGCGAACTCCGCGGGCCTGCTGCGCCACCCGGCCGGACACTTCGACCTGGTCCGGGGCGGCATCGCGGTCTACGGGCTGTCACCTGCGCCGGACCTGCCGGCGTCGTCGTTCGGACTGCGCCAGGCACTGGCGCTGCGCACCGGCGTGTCGTTCGCCAAGCGGATCGACCGTGGGACCCCGGTCTCCTACGGCCATGCCTGGAGCGCACCGACCGACGGGTGGCTCGCGACGCTCCCGATCGGCTACGCCGACGGCGTGCCGCGGGTGGCCAGCAACCACCTGGAGGTGCTGGTGGACGGGCGTCGGTTCCCCCAGGTGGGCCGGGTCACCATGGACCAGGTCCTGGTCTTCACTGGCGACCACCGCCCCCACGTCGGGGACGAGGTGGTGCTGCTGGGGGCGCAGGGCGACCAGTTCGTGTCCGTCGACGAGTGGGCGTCCGCCGCCGGCACCATCTCCTACGAGATCGCCTGCCAACTCACCGCGCGGGTCCCCCGTCGACACCACGGCTGACCCCCGTCCGCGGTCGGTTGTCGCTGCATTTCGCGGTCGGTTGTCGCTTCGACCCCTGCTGGTGCGGTCCGGAACCCCAACCGACCGAGAGGTGGCGGTGAGACCGGGGGTGGGGTCGAGGGGGTGGGGTCGAGGGGGGTGGGGTCGAGGGGGGTGGGGTCGAGGGGGGTGGGGTCGAGGGGGTGGGGTCAGGAGTGGCCGTTGGCGGCGCGGGCCTCGGCGACGAGGTGTTGCTTCATGGCGAAGATCCGGTCGGACAACGACACGTGGTAGACGTGCGGGTTCACCAGTCGCCGGACACCGGGGTCCAGGCGGTCGAGGTCGGCGTCGCGGCGTTGCCGTGCGTCCAGGATCGCCTGGTGCTGGTCCACGGGCCCGCGCGGGAAGGGCTCGAGCAGGTCCTCGATCTCGGAGATGCGATCGATCGTGCGCTCGATGCCCGGGGAGGCGTGGTGGTTGACGTGCAGCGGGGCCTCGATGCGCTCGTCGCCGTGGGCGAGGACGTCGGCGACGGCCTTGCCGCGGGCGCCGTAGACCCGGAGGACCTGCTTGCGCCCCGGGTTGACCACCTTCGCCGGTGTGTCGGACACCTTGATCGCCGGCGCCCAGGTCCCGCCCTCGTCCTGCACCGCGACCAGCTTGTAGACCCCGTCGAGGTTCGGGTCACCGTCCGAGGTGGCCATGCGCGTCCCCACGCCGTAGACCAGCCGGTCCAGCACCGCGTCGGGCTCGAGCCCGTAGGCGGGGGCCTCGTCGCGGATCTGGTTGCGGATCTGCCAGATCGCGAGTTCGTCGAGTCCCGACGACAGCACGATCGAGGTGTCGCCGAACCCGGCCTCGTCCAGCATCTGGGCCGACAGCACGGCGAGGTGGGCGAGGTCGCCGGAGTCCAGGCGGATCCCGACGGGCTCGTGGCCACGGGCACGGAGTTCGCCGAACACGGTGATGGCGTTGGGGATGCCGACGCCGAGGGTGTCGATGGTGTCGACGAGCAGGAGCGCCTCGTCGGGGTAGGCCCCGGCGTAGGCGCGGAAAGCGCCCAGCTCACCCTCTCCCAGGGCCATGTAGACCTGGACGAGCGCATGGGCGTGCGTGCCCTGTGGGGTGAAGCCGAGCATGTGGCTGACGCCCACCGCCGACGAGAAGTCCGCCCCGCCGACCAGGGCCGCACGTGACGCCGCGTTGGCACCCTGGTCGGCCGCCCGGCGCATCCCGAACTCCAACACCGGCCGCCCGCGGGCGGCCTGTTGGACGCGCGAGGCCTTGGTCGCGATCAGGGTCTGGAAGTTGAGCTGGTTGAGGAGGGGGGTCTCGATGATCTGGGCCAGGGCGAGCGGGCCCTCCACGACGGTCATCGGGACGTTGGCGTGGACCACGCGGCCCTCGGGGACGGCCTGGACGTCCAGCGCGTCGAAGCCGCCGACCTCCGACAGCCAGGCCAGGAAGCCGTCGTCGAACACGCGATGGCCGTCGTCGGTGCGGTGGGAGCGCAGGGCCTCCAGCTCGGGTTCGCCGAACCGGACCGTGCGGGCCCACTCGCCGAACCAGGCATGCCCGGCCGCGATGCAGTAGCCCGCCTGGTGGCGCCCGTAGTCGGGGTAGCGGCGGAAGAAGTGCTCGAACCGGGCCGTGCGTTCGTGCAGTCCCTGCTTCCAGTACAGCTGGGCCATCGTCAGCTGGTACTGGTCGGTGAACAGGGCACCCTCGGCGAGCGAGCGATCCATGGGGGTTCCTCGGTCGGCGGAACCGGGGTCGGTCCGGCCGCACGTATCGTAGGCAGCCGCGCGCGACAGCCAACGGACGGATGCGTGGTGGCACTGGGACTCGACGACGTGGCCGTGGGCACGTGGACGTCACCGGCGGGCCCGTCGGGCTGCACGGTCGTGCTGCCGCCGCCGGCGACGGTGGGCTCGATCGCCGTGCGTGGCCAGTCGCCCGGCACCCGTGAGGCGATGGCCCTTGCCCCCGGCGCGGCGGTCCAACAGGTCGACGCCATCGTGCTCGCGGGCGGTTCGGCGTTCGGGTTGGCCGCGGCCGACGGCGCGATGGCGGCCCTGGAGGCCCGCGGTCGGGGGTTCGCGGTGCCGGGGGGTGTGGTGCCGATCGTGGCTGCCGCGATCATCCTGGACGAGGCCGCGACGCGACCAGGGGTGCGCCCGGACGCCGCCGCGGGACGTGCCGCCGTCGCCGCCGCCAGCACCGACGAGGTCGTCGAGGGACGCGTCGGCGCAGGTGCCGGCGCGACCGTCGCCAAGGTCGGGGGGTACGGGCATCGTCGTCCCGGTGGGCAGGGTGTCGCCGTCGAACGGGACGGGGACCTGGTGGTGGCGGCCCTGGTGGTCAACAACGCGGTGGGCGAGGTGGTCGGTCACGACGGCGCGGTGCTGGTGGGCTCCGATGCCCCGGACGGGGCCTCGCGCTGGCCGGGTGACCCGCGGGCGCTCCTGCGTGGGCTGGACGTGCCACCGGGTCCGCGACCCGATCCCCCCGGTGACGCGGGCCCCGACACCGGTGGGCACGGCGGTGCCCGCAGCAACACCGTGATCGGGTGCGTGGTCACCAACGCGATCCTGTCCAAGGCCGACGTGCACCGCATGGCCGACCTCGCCCACGACGGCATCGTGCAGGCCGTGCGACCGGCCCACACGTCGCTGGACGGTGATGCCTTGTTCGGCCTGGCGACCGGTCGTGTGGAGGCGTCGCTGGACCTCGTGTCGGCCATGGCCGTGGCCGTCGTGGCGACCGCGGCCCGGTCCGGTCCGATGGTGGCGGCCCGCGACCGCACGGGCGGGTGACCGGGGGCAGGACGGCCGGGGCGCACGTTAGGGTCGTGGCTGCTCGACCCGCCCACCGGAGGCCGTCGATGTCCATCCCGCAGGTCCACTGGCGCACCGCCACGGCCGACGCGACGCGTCGGCTGGGCGAGCTGCTGGCGCCGCTGGTCGAGCCCGGGGACGTGGTGGCACTGACCGGCGAACTCGGCGCCGGCAAGACCCGCCTGGTGCAGGGCCTGGCCGCGGGCCTGGACGTGGCCGTGCCGGTGACCTCACCGACGTTCATGCTCCAGCGCATCTACGAGGGCCGGGTCCGGCTGGTCCACCTCGACGTCTACCGGCTCGACCGTGTCCAGGACGTCATGGACCTCGGCGACGAGGCCCTGGCACCCGACGCCTGCACCGTCGTGGAGTGGGGCGACACGATCGCGTCGATCCTGCCCGACGACCGGCTGGACCTCGAGTTGCGTCACGCCCGCGACCTGTTCGCCGACGACCGTGCGCCCGGCGACGGCGTCCCGGACCCGACCCAGGACCTCCCGCGCCTCGTGGTGGCGACGCCCCGGGGCTCGTGGGTCCCGCGGGTGGCCACACTGGTGCTGCCCGACGAGTTCCTGCCCCACCCGGACGACGGAGCGACGTAGATGCTGCTGCTCGCCGTGGAGACCTCCACCCCGTCGTCGTCCGTCGCCCTGCTGGACCGCGACGGGGTGCGGGCGAGCGCGACCTCCGGCGTGCCCCGCCGGCACGGGGAGTTCATCGGACCGGCCGTCGCATTCTGCCTCGACCAGGCGGGCCGGACCGTCGAGGACCTGACCGGCGTGGCCGTCGGGGTCGGACCGGGGCTCTACACCGGCCTGCGCGTCGGGATGGCCTTCGGCCAGGCCCTGGCCCAGGCGCGCCGGCTGCCGGTGGTCGGGCTGTCGGGCCTGGACGTGATGGGCTTCTCGGCGCGCCATGCCGGTGCCCGCGTGCACGCGGCGATCGACGCCCGCCGAGGCCAGGTGTTCTGGGCCCGGTACCAGCGCGTGCCGGGTGGGGTGCAGCGAGACGGCGAGCTCGAGATCGGCACGGTCGACGACGTCGCCGCCGACGTGATGGCCCGCGGCGAGGGCCAGGTGCTGATCAGCGCCGGGCTGGCGGGGCGGACCCCCGCGTTGGACGACGCGGGGCTGGCGCTGGCCGCCCACATCGACCGCCCACCGATGGCGGTCGACCTGGGCCTGCTGGCCATGCCGCGGTTCCTGCGCGAGGAGACCGACCGACCCGGGGAGCTGGCACCGATGTACCTGCGCCGGGCCGACGCCCGGATCGGGTGGGAGCAGCGTGGTCGCATGCAGGGTGGTGCGGGCTCGTGAGCGTCCTGGTCCGCACCGCCGTCCCGGCCGACCACGACGCCGTGGCCGGACTGCCGGGACTGTCGGGCAGCACCCGACGACTGCTGGCGCGCGACCTCGCCGGTGTGCTGCCACGTCACGTCCTGGTCGCCAGCGTCCGGGCCACCGTGGTGGGCCTCGGCATGACCACGCGCCAGCCCGACGAGGTCCACCTGCTGGACCTGGTGGTGGACCGCGACCATCGCCGGTCCGGGGTCGCCACCCGGCTGCTGGCCGAACTCGCGCACCGGGCCATGGCCGACGACGCGACCGCGATGACCCTGGAGGTCCGGGTGTCCAACGACGCGGCCCTCGCGCTGTACCGGTCGCGTGGGTTCGTCGACGACGGGGTGCGGCCGGGCTACTACCACGACGGTGAGGACGCCCGGATCCTGTGGCACCACGACCTGCCGTCGCTGGCGGCGCATGGCCGCGGTCCGCGGCCCGTCGCGACGCCTCGTTCGGCGTCTGGTTCGGTGGCAGGGCCGATGTCGCGTCCGATGCCTCGTCCGATGCCTGGGGGTCGATGATGCTGGTGCTGGGGATCGAGACGTCCTGCGACGAGACCGCCGTGGGGATCGTCGAGGACCGCTTCACGGTGCGCTCCAACGTGGTCGCCTCGCAGGTCGACCTCCACGCGCCGTTCGGCGGGGTGGTTCCCGAGGTGGCGGCGCGCGCCCACCTCGAGCTGCTGCAGCCGACCATCGAGCGCGCCCTGGTGGAGGCCGGCTGCCGCCTCGACGACGTCGACGCGATCGCCGTGACGGCCGGCCCTGGGCTGGCCGGGGCCCTGCTGGTCGGCGTGGCCGGTGCCAAGGGGCTCGCGCTGGGTCGCGACCTGCCGTTGCTGGGCGTGAACCACCTGCGCGCACACGTCGAGGCCGCACAACTGGAGTTCGGGGAGCTCGAACCACCCGTCGTCGCACTGGTGGTGTCGGGCGGGCACACCTCGCTGGTCGTGCTCGAGGAGCCCACCGAGGACGGCGCCCGACCGGGCTTCCGGCAACTGGGCGCGACGCTGGACGACGCCGCCGGCGAGGCCTTCGACAAGATCGCGCGCTTCCTGGGCCTGGGCTACCCCGGGGGCCCGGCGATCGACCGCCTGTCCCGCCAGGGCGACCCGACCGCACACGACTTTCCCCGACCCCTGTCGGGGGACGGCAGCTACGACTTCTCGCTGTCGGGGCTCAAGACCGCCGTCGTCCGAGAGCTCCGGCGCCTGGAGGCCGCCGGTCGCGACGTCGTGGTGGCCGACGTGGCCGCGTCCTTCCAGGAGGCGATCGTGGACGTGCAGGTCGAGAAGGCCGTGCGGGCGGCCGCCGACCACGACATCGACACCGTCGTGCTGGCCGGTGGGGTGGCCGCCAACTCGCGTCTGCGTGCCCGCATGGCGTCCGCGATGGAGGACGCCGGCGGCCGCGTCCTGGTCCCCCACGTGCAGCTGTGCACCGACAACGGCGCGATGGTCGCGGCTGCCGGGGCGAACCTGCTCGCCGCGGGCAGGTTCGCCGACCTGTCGTTGTCGGCGGATCCGAACCTGCCGCTGGCCGACGTCGTCGCCCCGGCATCGCGTGGCGGCCGCCGCGCCGGGGGCGGCCACCGATGACCCGACACTGGCGGCGTCCGGAACCCGCCGAGCTCGATCGCTGGATCGCGCGTCTGTCCGGCCACCCCGACATGCGGATCGGCCCCGCTCGGCACATGTTCGCCCTGGCCTGCCTGGAGGGCATGGGCGCCGACGTGACCCGCGTCGTCGAGGGGGACGGCCGGTGGGGGCTGTGCATCGTCCACCCGGGGTCCACCCTCGTGCCGACGGGTGACCCGGAGCTGTTGTCCGTGGTCGGTCCGCCGACCCGCCGGTGGCGTCTGCTGATCGGGGACGTCGCGGCGTCGCGTCCCATGCTCGCCGACGCCGTGCGCCCCAGCGACGCCCGGGTCCACCACCAGCGCTTCATGCTGCTGGACCCCGACCGCCTGCCGGGCGCCGAGCAGGTCGTGGATCCGGGTCTGCGCCCGGCCGTGCCCGCCGACCTCGACGGCGTGACCCGGCTGGCGGTGCGGTTGCACACCGACGACCAGTTCGGGGACCGGGTCACGCGGGCCGGGCGGCGGGGCTACCGCCGCCGGGTCGCCGCCAACATCGATCGGCGCCTGACGTGGGTGAGCGGCCCGGTCGGCGACCCCACCGCCAAGCTCGACCGCTCGGTGTCGTCGAGTCGGTGGGGGGTGCAGCTGGCCGGCATCGTGGTGGACCCGGACCGCCGCGGCGCGGGACTGGGTCGGGCACTGGTGGCGGCGGCGGCACGTGAGGCGCTGGCCTGGGCGCCGGACCGCCCGGTGTCGCTGCACGTCCGGGCCGCGAACACCGGCGCCATCCGGGCCTACGAGGCGGCCGGCTTCGTCGACACCGAGGAGTGGCGCCTGGCGGTGCGGCCGTGACCGGGCTGGCCGGCCTGCCGGGTTCGCTGTGGCGGGTGGCGCGCAAGCAGGCGCGGGCCTGGCGCCCCCGGCGGGCCGCCCTGCCGACCTTCCTCGTCATCGGGGCGATGAAGGCCGGGACGTCGAGCCTGCATCGCTACCTCGGGTCCCACCCGGACGTGTGGGCGTCGCCGGTCAAGGAGACCGACTGGTTCCTGGCGCCCGGGCAGGGCGGCCGGACCACCGGGGGCCTGGACTGGTACCGCCACCAGTTCGACGCGCGCAGCCCGGCCCGCGGGGAGACCTCGCCGAACTACGCCAAGCGGCACCTGTTCCCGGGCGTCCCCGAGCGGGTGCACGGGGTGGCCCCCGACGTGCGCCTGGTCTACGTCGTGCGCGACCCGATCGAGCGGGCGATCTCGCACTGGCGCCACAACGTGGCGAACGGGCGCGCCGACCCGGAGGCGTTCGAGCGTGCCATGCAGCCACGGCCCAGGCACCCGATCTGGGCCACCAGCCGCTACCACTTCCAGCTCCTGGCCTGGCTGGAGTGGTTCGACCTCGACGACATCCTGGTGGTGACGGCCGAGGACCTGCGGGACCATCGTCGTGCCACCCTGGCCGAGGTGTTCACGTTCCTCGGCGTGGACCCCACCCACGACAGTGACACCATCGATCGCATGGTGCACGTGACCGGGGCTGGTCCCGACGCCCCGGTGCCCGGCGCCCGGCCCGGAACGGGTCGCGGGGACGGCGAGGTGGCCCCACCACCCCCGCGGCCGACCGTGTCGCCGGCGATGCGCGAGCGCGCCCGTGACCTGCTGCGACCCGACGTCGACCGGCTCCGAGCCCTGACCGGGCGCGCGCTGGGGGAGTGGTCGGTGTGACGGCGCCGGACCAGGTCGCCCCGGTGGTGTCGGTGGTCGTGCCGTTCCGCGACGCGGCCGGGACCCTGCCGGCCCTGGTGGACGCCCTGCGGGCCCAGGAGCCACCCCCCGACACCGGCGGCGGGGCCGTGGAGTTCCTGTTCGTGGACAACGGCAGCCACGACGCCGGCCCGGGACTGGTGGCCGACGCCCTGGCCGCCGGGCTGCCGGGGCGGCTGCTGTCCCGAGACGACGTCGCGTCGTCCTACGCCGCCCGCAACGCCGGGGTGGCGCAGGCCCGCGGCGACGTGCTGGCCTTCACCGATGCCGACTGTCGTCCGACCCCGTCGTGGCTGGCGGCGATCGTGGCCTTCTACGACGGCGACCATGCCGACACGGTCGTGGCGGGAGCGGTGGACCTGGTCCTGGTCGACGACACCAGCGTGTGGGAACTGTTCGACCACGCGGTGCACCTGGACAACGAGTCCATGGCCGTCTCGCACCGCGTGGCCACCGCCGACATGGCCGTGCGTCGCGAGGTCTTCGATCGCGTCGGGCCCTTCCGCGAACTCACGTCCGGCGCGGACCACGAGTGGTCCCGCCGCGCGTCCGCGGCGGGCGTCCCCATCCGCTTCGTGCCCTCGGTACGCGTCCACCACCCCACCCGCGCCACCCGTCGCGCGTTGCTGGACAAGGCCGTGCGCATCTCGCGTGGCCAGGGCGAACTGGCCGTCGCCGACCCCTCGCGCCGCTGGTCGTTGGCGGCCCGCGCCGTGGCCAGGCCGCTGCTGTTGGGCCGTCACCTGGACGTGGCACGAACCCCGGCCGCCCGGGGTGGGCTCGCACTCCGAGCCCGGCTGTTCGGCGTGTCGGTGGTGTTCCGGCTCCGCCAGGTGCCCGCGTTCGTCGCCGGCTGGCGGGCGGCACGCGACGCGGCCGACCGGGCCCGCTGACGTCGCCCTCGACTCACCCGGCGGTCGCCGCAGACCTACCGTCCACGGGCGAGGAAACCTGCGTCGCGCTGGCTCAGGTCAACCCCCGTGGGCCGGTGGTCGGATTGCACTCGCCAGCGAGGAGTGCTAGTGTCGTTGGCAGTCAAGGCCAGTGAGTGCAAACGCCGGCCGATGCGGTCCTCCGGGGCCGCGGTCGGTGATCCGGGCCCCGCGAGCACGTCCGTCGTCGAGCGTCCCGGACCCTGCACCTCGCTGGCTTCCCACGTGCCGGGGCCAGCCCCCGGTCGCAGACCAACCAACCGCCCACCGCGTTCGTCCGGCTCCGCCAGGGGCCTGCGGGCGCCACAGATCGCCGTAACAGGAGGCCACGATGGCAGACGTCAAGGTTCGTCCACTCGAGGACCGGGTGCTCGTCACCGTCAACGACGCCGAGCAGACCACCTCGTCCGGGCTCGTCATCCCGGACACCGCCAAGGAGAAGCCACAGCAGGGAACGGTCGTCGCCGTCGGCGACGGCAAGTTCTCCGAGACCACCGGCGAGCGCATCGCCGTTGACGTCTCGGACGGCGACACCGTGCTGTTCAGCAAGTACGGCGGCACCGAGGTCAAGTACGAGGGCACGGAGTACCTGCTCCTGTCGTCGCGCGACATCCTGGCCATCATCGGCTGACCCGCCCCGCGCCCGGCCAGCCGCTTCGGCTGAGGGTCGGGCCCGGACCCCACCACCACGACTCCACGCACCACCCATCCACCACAGGAGGAACGCAGCATGGCGAAGATCCTCAGTTTCAGTGAAGACGCACGCCGCCGTCTCGAGACCGGCGTCAACAAGCTTGCCGACGCCGTCAAGGTGACGCTCGGGCCCAAGGGCCGCAACGTCGTCATCGACAAGAAGTGGGGCGCTCCCACGATCACCAAGGACGGCGTGACCGTCGCCCGCGAGATCGAGTTGGAGGACGCCTACGAGAACATGGGCGCCCAGCTGGCCAAGGAAGTCGCGACCAAGACCAACGACGTCGCGGGTGACGGCACCACCACCGCCACCGTCCTTGCCCAGGCCATCGTCAAGGAGGGCCTGCGCAACGTCGCCGCCGGCGCCAACCCGATGCAGCTCAAGCGCGGCATCGACGCCGCCGTCGACAAGGTCGTGGCAGAGATCGCCTCCCAGGCTCGTGACATCGAGACCCAGGACGAGATCGCCCAGATCGCGGCCATCTCGGCCAACAACGACATGACGGTCGGCAAGGTCATCGCCGACGCCATGGAGAAGGTCGGCAAGGACGGCGTCATCACCGTCGAGGAGTCCCACACCTTCGGGATGGACCTGGACTTCGTCGAGGGCATGCAGTTCGACAAGGGCTACCTGTCGGCCTACATGGTCACCGACACCGACCGCATGGAAGCGGTGTTCGAGGACCCCTACGTGCTGATCGTCAACGGCAAGGTGAGCTCCGTCCAGGACCTCCTGCCGCTGCTCGAGAAGGTCATGCAGTCCGGCAAGCAGTTGGTCATCGTGGCCGAGGACGTCGAGGGCGAGGCCCTGGCGACCCTGGTCGTGAACAAGATCCGCGGCACCTTCCAGTCGGTGGCCGTCAAGGCCCCGGGCTTCGGTGAGCGCCGCAAGGCCATGCTGCAGGACATCGCCACCCTCACGGGCGGCACCGTGATCTCCGAAGAGGTCGGCCTGAAGCTGGAGAACGCGACCGTCGACCTGCTGGGTCACGCCCGCAAGGTCGTCATCACCAAGGACGACACCACCATCGTCGATGGTGGCGGGTCCGAGGACGACATCCAGGGCCGCATCTCCCAGATCAAGACCGAGATCGACAACACCGACTCGGACTGGGACCGCGAGAAGCTCCAGGAGCGCCTCGCGAAGCTGTCGGGTGGCGTCGCCGTCGTCAAGGTCGGCGCGGCCACCGAGACCGAGCTCAAGGAGGTCAAGCACCGCATCGAGGACGCGCTGAGCGCGACCCGTGCGGCCGTCGAGGAGGGTGTGGTCGCCGGTGGCGGCACGGCCCTGCTGCAGGCGGTCAAGGTGCTCGACGACCTCGCCAACGGCGAGGGCGACGAGGCCACCGGTGCCAAGATCGTCCGTGACTCGCTCAAGGCCCCGCTGTTCTGGATCGCCGCCAACGCGGGCCACGAGGGCTCCGTCGTCGTGGAGAAGGTCAAGGGCATGCAGCCGGGCGAGGGCCTGAACGCCCTGACCGGCGAGTACGGCAACCTGATCGACACCGGCGTCATCGACCCGGCCAAGGTCACCCGTTCGGCACTGCAGAACGCCGCGTCCATCGCGGGCCTGCTGTTGACGACCGAGGCCCTGATCGCCGACAAGCCGGAGCCGGAGTCCGCTGACGGTGGCGGGCACGAGCACGGCATGGGCGGCATGGGCGGCATGGACTTCTGAGTCCGTTCGCCGTGGCCTGACCGCTTCGGCGCGCCCGCACCATCGCTCAGCACGATCCTCGGGGGCCCCGCCACACGGCGGGGCCCCCGACACGTGCATGGCCGCCACGTCGCGACTCCCGCAGGGTGCCCCCGGCGACGACCGGACGATCGGTCCTGCTTCCCGGGACCCCACGTCCACCGTCGATATGATCGGCCACGTCCGTCCCCCTGATCCCTCCCTTCCGACTGGACCATGAGCATGTCCTCGCAGGCAACCCCGACCATGTCGTGGCAGGACCAGTTGGTGGACGTGTTGCGTGCTCGTGAGCGCATGTGGCTCGTCGCCGCGCTCGTCCTCATCCTGCTGGGCGCCCTGCTCGCCCTGCTCGCCCCGGGGACGCTGCCACCCACGCCGTTGGTCGGGCTCGCCGTCGGCGCTGCGGCAGTGCTGCTGGCCACGGCCCTGGTCATCGGGCTGGACGCCTCGGACCTGATCGTGCGGGGCCCCCGCCACGTCGCCGCAGCCGGTGGGACCGTGGCCGGGACCATCTCGCGATCCACCGCCGACATCGATGCCCTGGTGGACCTGATCGACGACCACGCCGCGGGCGGCACGGTGCGGGTCGCCCTGACCCCGGCCTCCCGCAGTGCCGGCGTTCCGGGCTCGCGGGCCAACATCGTCGCCGGGGAGATGGCCGCGCGGGGGCAGAAGGTCCTCGTGACGGACCTGACGCGGGGCGGGACACCGGCCGTCGGCCTGTCCGACGTGATCTCCGGGGAACGCCAGCTCGGCGAGGCGGTCCGCTTCGACGACGAGCTGTACCTGGCCCACCTCGCCGTGGGGTCCGAACCCGAACGTGCGCTGGAGGGGTTCGCGAGCTGGGCCCGCGGCCTGCCGCCGGACCTGGACGTCCTGGTCGCGGCCCTGCCACCGCTGTCGGAGCCGGGGGTGATGACGGCCGTGCAGGGAGTCGAACTGGTGCTGTTGCTGGTGGAGGTGGACCGCACCGAGCGAGTGGACCTGATCGCGTCGCTCGACGCCATCGACGCGGCCGAGGTCCCCGCGGAGCTGGTGCTGGTCGACGACGCCGTGGCGGCGGCGAGCCCGTCGGGTTCGGCCAGTGTCGAGGTCCTGTCCACGCCGGGCTCGACACCCCGCCAGCGTGATCCCGACGGGTTCGACCTGCGCGAGGAGGGTGGGGCGACCGACGGAGACGTCGACCTGGGCCACGACCAACCCGACGACGGCGCCGACGACCACGACGAGGACCACCCGGGCACCGACCCGGGCACCGACGCGGACACCCCGACCGTGTCGTTGGACCGCACCGACCCCGAGTTCCCGTCCGGATCGACGCCCGACGACACTCCCGAGGACCGTCCCGATGCTCGCGCCGGGGCCGCCGCCGGTGGTCCCAGCGGCGCTGCCGGGCCCGCGACGGGTGTGGCTCCGGGTGCGGGTGCCGCAGGTGCGGCCGCCGGCGCCATGGCGGCCGGGGCGGCCATGGCCGGCTCGCGAGACCGCAGCGACGTGACCCGGGTGCCCGGGGTGGGCGGCACCCGCGGCGCGGCTGATGCCGACCGTCGCCGCGGGACCGGCGACGAGCCCGATGCGCGCCCGTCCGTGGACCCCTCGGAGTTCGACGACGACGAGGTCCCGCCCCCGACCGAGCCCGGAGGCGGGCACGTCCGGACCCTGCGGCGTCGCGCACCCGAGCCCCCTCCGGAGGAGCCGGCGTCGGTGACGCCACCCGCCGGTGACGACCCCGGGACCTCGGCCGTGACCTCGGCCGGGGACGCGGGCACCGCCGCCCCGACCGACCCCGACGCGACCATGGCGATGGCCCCGGTCGGCCTGGCCGGTGGATCGGATCCGGTGGTCGACGACGACGCGACGCGGGACGTGGGCGACACCGCTGCCCCCGAGACCGCCGCCCCCGAAACCGTTGCCGAACCGGACACCGCGGTGGCCGACGACGACACCTACGCCCCGGTGCGTGACGAGTACGTGGACCCGTTCGCCGACGACGCCGCCGCGACACCGGTGGCCGAGGACCCCGGCGTGGTGGGCCACACGACCACCGGCGCCGACACGGTGGACGCCGGTGCCGGGGACGACCTGCCGGACGACCACCTCGACGACTCCGGGAACGACGCGCACGACGACCGCCCGGACCTGTCGGGGGACGACGCCCGTGACCTCCCCCGGGACGACGTGGGGAACGACGGGGGCGACGTCTCGGGCGAGGATGTCGCCGGGGATGACGACGAGGACGACGACGGGGATCCCATCGACGTCATGGCCCGGGAGCAGGCCCGCCTGTCCGCCTCCCTCCAGCAGTTGGCGCAGGACGTGTGGCAGCGGGGCGACGGCCAGTGACCCGTCGGTTCGCGGCGGCCCTGGCCGCCGTGCTGGTGGTGTCGTGCGCCGCCTGCGGGGGTGACGAGTCCGCGGTGGCATGGCGCGACCTCGACCTGCGCCTCCCGGACGGCTGGACGGTCGTCGACGAGCAACCGGGGGCCGTGTACCTCGCCGACGGCGCGCCCGGCGAGGAGCCCGGCGACCCGGGCGACCTCGAGGTCGGGGTCCAGATCAGCCACGAGGTCGATGCCAGCGGCCAGGCCTGGCGTGACCTGGTCGCCGAGCGTGGTGGCGACCTGGAACGCGACGAGTCCATCACCGTCGACGACCTGCCCGCCACGCTGCTGGAGTTCTCCTTCCCGGGCTCGGGCGACGACGTGCCGACCCGCGAGCAGGTCGTGCTCGTCCCGTCGCGCGACGTGGTGATCCTGTCCCAGGCCGTCACGGTGCAGGGACAGCAGGACGGCCCCGAGGTGTTCGACGCCCACGTCGAGGAGTTCGACACGCTGCGCGAGTCGATCGACTTCGGCGCGCCGACGGACTACGGGGACTAGCCCACACCCCGCCCCGACGGACGATCCCGGAGGATCGCCACGGGCGCGCGACCCAGTACCGTGCGGGTTTCCACCCTCGTTCGAGCAGGAGCCCGCAATGCGTGTCAGTGTCATCGGTGTCGGCCACGTCGGCCTGGTCACCGCAGCCGCCATGGCCGAATGGGGCCACGACGTGGTCGGGATGGACGACGACCAGTCCAAGATCGACACGCTCCACGAGGGCGGCGTGCCCTTCCACGAGGAGGGCCTGGAGGACCTGATCGCCCGCAACGTCGACGCCGGGCGTCTCACCTTCAGCACCGACACCAAGGAGGCCATCGCCGACATGGACGTGATCTTCGTCTGCGTCGGCACCCCGTCGTTGCCCGGCGGGGGCCCCAACCTGTCCTACGTCGAGCGGGTGGGTCGCCTGGTGGCGGCCTACGCGACCGACGACGTCGTGCTGGTCGAGAAGTCCACCGTGCCGGCCAACACCGGCCAGCGGCTGGGCCAGATCATCACCCACGAACAGGAGCGCCACGGACAACGCGTGGTCATCTCGGTGGCGTCGAACCCGGAGTTCCTGCGCGAGGGCACGGCCGTGGAGGACACGCTGCACCCGGACCGGGTGGTCTACGGGGTCAGTGACGACCTCGCGCTGGAACGCCTGCGCGAGATCTACCGACCGGTCGTCGAGGCCGACGGGTGTCCGGTCGTGGAGACCGACGTGCCCACGGCCGAGCTGATCAAGCACGCGTCCAACGGCTTCCTGGCCACGCGGATCTCCTTCATGAACCAGGTGGCACGCATCTGCGAGCGGGTCGGGGCCGACGTCGCGACCGTCGCCGAGGGCATGGGCCACGACGCCCGGATCGGACCGCACTTCCTGCGCGCCGGCATCGGCTACGGCGGCTCCTGCTTCCCCAAGGACGTCGACGCCTTCATCCACCTCGCCCGCCACGTCGGCGAGGACTTCGGCATCCTCGAGCACGTTCGCGAGGTCAACTCGTCGATGCTGGACCTGGTCGTGACCAAGCTGCGCACCGAACTGTGGCACCTGGACCAGAAGGTCGTGACGGTGCTCGGGGCCGCCTTCAAGCCCGGCACCGACGACCTGCGCGAGGCGCCGGCCGTGCACCTGGCGCGACGACTGCTCGACGAGGGGGCCAGCGTGCGCATGTACGACCCGGTCGCCATGGCCGGCGTCGAGGCCCAGGTCCCCGAGGTCGAGGCCTTCGACGACATCCGCGAGGCCCTGACCGGCGCCCACGCGGCCGTGGTGGCCACCGAGTGGGACGAGGTCACCGCGCTCGAGCCCAGCGACTTCCGCGAGTTGCTGGACTACCCGATCGTGATCGACGGCCGCAACGTGTTCGACCCCGAGCCGATGCGCGACGCCGGCCTGCACTACCACGGCATCGGTCGCTGATCCCGCACGGCCCGGTGCCGCATGGACGATGCCCGCCACGACCTCGTGGCGGGCATCGTCGTCGCAGGACGGGTGCGGGGCGTCAGCTCTTCGGTCGGCGCCGCTTGCCGTTGCGCCCCGACGAGTCGTCGCGCGACTTCACCCGGCCACGGCCCGCGTCCCGGGTGGCCTCGTAGTCGTCGATGACGTCGTCGGGCTGGCCGATCCGCACGACCTGGCCGTTGGCCAGCCACAGCACACGGTCCGACAGGTCGCGGACGCTGCTCATGCTGTGGCTGACCAGCATGATGGTGCGACCCTCACCGAGCAGTTTGCGCATCCGGTCCGCCGCCTTCTCGCGGAAGTCGGCGTCGCCGGCGGACAGCGCCTCGTCGATCAGCAGGATGTCGGGGTCCAGGGACGTGGACACCGCGAAGGCGAGACGACCCCGCATGCCCGACGAGTAGGTCCGCATCGGCATGTCGATGAAGTCGCGAACCCCCGAGAAGTCGATGATCTCCTCCTCGCGCTGCTCGATCTCGTGACGTCCCATGCCGGCGGCCAGGCCGCCGACCAGGATGTTCTGGCGACCCGTGAGCTTGGTGTTGAAGCCCACGCCCAGCGCCAACAGGGTGGAGACCTGCCCGGCCACCTCGATGCGGCCCTGGTTGGGCGGGAGGATCCCGGCGATGCCACGCAGCATGGTGGACTTGCCGGCCCCGTTGTGGCCGATGATGCCCATGACCTCGCCGCGGCGGACGTCGAAGGTCACGCCACGGACCGCCCGGACCAGTCGCTGGTTGTCGGGCTTGTCCCGGCGCCGGCGTCCGAGGTTGCCCACGATCGCCCGCATGGTCTGCTTCTTGTCGACCACGCTGCGGTAGGTGATGTGCAGGTCGTCGACCCGGATCGCGATGTCGGCGTCCACCACGCCCGCGTCGTCGTCGGTCGGTGGATCCACGGGCGGGTCGACCGGCAGGCTGGCACCCCTGTCGGCCTCGTCGAGGTCGTCGTCGGTCGCGACGTCGTCGACGGGGTCGTCACTGCGCACCTCGTCCGGCGTGTCCCCGGTGGGGGTGTTCTCGGCAGGGGTGTCGTCCGGTTCGTCGCGACGGTCGTCGCGGGCCGGGTCCTCGGTCAGGGTGCGATCGGCGTCAGACACGGAAGGCGAACTCCCGCTCGCGGGTGAGGAAGAACCAGCCACCGACGGCGACCGCCACCGCGGCCCACACGAAGCACATCAGCAGGGCGAACGGCGGTGGCATCTCGCCACCGACCAGCGCGTGCCACACCCCCAGGTAGCCCACCATCGGGTTGAGGTACACCAACTTGTCGGCCAGCGCGATCGTGGCCTCCGGCACGTCAGCGATCTTGCCGCCGCCGTTGAGCACCCGGGCCGTCAGGTTGCGGACCTCGTCGTAGGTCAGCAGGACCGGGGACAGGTACAGCCAGATGCGCAACATGTAGGGCAGGAACGAGGTGGTGTCGCGGAAGTAGACCGTGACGGTCGACGACAGCATCGACAGGCCGAACACGAACAGCACCAACGGGGGCAGCAGCAGCACCGGCAGCAGGAGCATGGTGGCGTGCAGCGACGTGTCGGCGGGGGGCGGGGCCGTCACGTGGAAGAACAGGTAGACCACGAACGTGGGGAGGTAGCTCAGGGTCGCGGCCAGCGTCGTCGACAGGGGCAGGATCACCCGCGGGAAGGCCGAGTTGAGCATCAGGCCACTGCCGCTGACGATGGCGATCGCGCCGTTGCCGACCGCCCGTCGCACGAAGTAGTACAGGAACAGGCCGCCCATGAGGTAGGGCAGGTACCCGCCCCTGGCACCGCCGCGCAGGACCGACACCACCACGTAGTAGACGAGCCCGAGCAACAGGGGGTTGAGCAGCTGCCACAGTTGTCCGAAGACCGTGTCGGCGTGGGCCGCCTTGAGGTTGCTGCGCGCCATGTGGAGCACGAACCGCCGGCGTCGCCACACGTTTCCGATGTAGGCGCCCAACGGGGGCAGCCGGCCCTCGTTGGCGGTGTGCACCGTGACGCGGCGTTGGGGATCGCCGATCGTGGCAGTGGGTGCGGGCATGCCGGAACCTGGGGATGGACGCGAGGAGGTTGGCCGGGAACGACCGGTGAGAAGTGTATACCCCGGCCCTTCCGGCTCTCGGGAGGCACCGGTCGCACGACGGTGGCCTCGTCGGGGGACCCCGGGTCGTGCTCGCGGCGCTGGTAGGGTTCGCGCCGTCCACCGCCACCCGCCCGGGTCGACCGCTGCTGATGCCCCTGCCCTTCCGTCCCGTCGCTCCGGCGCGCCCGGCTCGAGCACCGTCGTGATCGCGCCGGGATCCTCCCCGCGCGAGGCATCCTCGCCACGTACCGCCCTGGGCCTGGTGCCCGCGGCGTCCACGGGCACCCCGGTGCTGTTCATGTCCTCCAACGGCGTGGGCATGGGCCACCTGACCCGGCTGCTGGCGATCGCGCTGCGGACCGAGCCGACGCTGCGACCGGTGTTCCTGTCCCTGTCGCGTGCGGCCGGGGTCGTCGGGGGATTCGACCTGCGGTGGGAGCACGTGTCCTCCCACGTGGCGCCGGCGCTGCCCGCCGCCGTGTGGCACCAGGTCCTGCGTGACCAGGTCGTGTCGGCGATCGATCGGTGGGGCGCCCGGGCCCTGGTGTTCGACGGCGTCGCGCCCTACCGCGGGCTGCAGTGGGCCCTGGCATCGCGCCCGGGGGTCCGCAGCCTGTGGGTCCGACGGGGGCTGTGGCTGCCCGGCCGCGACGTCGACCTCGCCGAGGTCGACTGGTTCGACCGGGTCGTCCGGCCCGGCGAGGTGGGCGACGACGACCCACCGCCCGACGACCCGGTCGACGTGGCCCCGGTGACCCTGGTGGACCGGGGGCAGCTGGCCGATCGCGACCAGGCCCGGCGCGAGCTCGGACTGCCGCCGGACGGCGAGGTCCTGCTGCTGGCACTGGGGTCGGGGATGCTGACCGACGTGGCCACGCCCACACGTGCGGTGATGGAGGTGCTGGCCGACCGCCACTGGACGGTGGCCCGCCCGCGGTCGCCGCTGCCGGGGGACCTGGTGCCGGCCGGGATGGGCGTGCACACCTTCGAGGCCTACCCGATGGCGCGGCTGTTCCGGGCCTTCGACGCCGCGATCGCCGCGTCCGGCTACAACTCGTTCCACGAACTGGTCGTGGGTGCCGTGCCGAGCCTGTTCGTCCCCCAGCCACGCCAGACCGACGACCAGGCCCGGCGGGCGGACCACGCGGTGGCGGCGGGGATCGGGCTCGCGGCCGGTTCGGACGACCTTCCCGCCCAGGTCGAGCGACTGGTGGACCCGTCGGTGCGCACGGGCCTGCGGGACCGCCTCGAGGCGCGCTCGCCCGTCAACGGCGCGGCGGCCGCGGCCGCCGCCGTGGTCGAACTGGTGCAGCAATGAGGTTCCGACGTGTGCGCGAGGCCCTGGGGCCGCTCGAGCCGCCGATGCACGACGCATGGTTGTGGGTCGTCGGTCGCGTCGAGCGGCTGCGACGCGCGGCCGTGGTGGTGGTCGCCACCGACGGTGGGCACCTCGACCGCGTGGCGGACACCGCGGCGCGACCGGTCGACCGGCGTGGGCGGATCGGGGTGTGGATCACCTGTGCCGACGACGTGGCGCCGTTCGGGGACCACGACTGGTTCGTCGTGCGACTCGACCCCGACCCTGCCGGGCCGGGACCGGGCGATGGGCCGCGGGGCTCGACGGTGGACGCCGGGGTCGCGGCGACCGTGGCCGCGTGGCGGCGGGCGTGTCGTCGGGTCGAGGTCGTGGACCTGCGTGGGGACCCCTCCCGCGGCTAGTGCCGGGTGGTGCCGTCGTGGACGGCCCCGCCCCGCAGGAAGCCCAGCCCCCAGGCGTGGTGCATGATCGCGAAGGCCACCGGCAGGCGGGACGCGCTGGCCGCGTCGAGCCCCTGCCGGGACGCCTCGACCACCGACGCCGCCACGGTGGCGCCCACGTAGGCCAGTGGCACGGCCGCCGCCGGCCGCCAGCGCAGGGCCGCCACCAGGCCCGTCAGGTTGGCCACGACCGCCACCGGCGGGACGACCTGGCGCCACCGCAGGCTCCCGGGGTGACGACGCGCCACGACGCGCTTCCAACGGCCGTACTGGTGGTACTGGTCGGCGAGGTCCCGCATCGTGGCACGTGGGTGGTAGCGGACCTCCAGGACCGGGTCGAACCACACCGTCCAGCCCGCCTCGCGCAGGCGGATGTTGAGTTCGTAGTCCTGGTTGCGGACCAGGGTCTCGTCGTAGCCGCCCACGGCGGCCAGGGCCTCGCGCCGGAACACCCCCAGGTAGACCGTGTCCACGGGTCCCGGGTCCCCCCCGTAGTGGAACCGGGCATCGCCGGTGCCGAAGCGGGAACCCATCGCGGCGGCAACGGCGGCCTGGAATCCGGGACGCCCCACCGCCCGCTGGACCCCGCCGACGTTGCCGGCCCCGGTCTCCTCCAGGACCTCGACCGCACGTCGCAGGTAGCCCGTGGACAGTTCGGCGTGGGCGTCGACCCGGGCGACGACGCTGCCGCGGGCGTGGGCGACCGCCCGGTTGAGCCCGGCCGCCGTCCCACCACCGGGGTTGGCCACCACCTCGATCCGGTCGTCGGAGGCCGCCAGGGTCGCGGCGACGTCGGCGGTGGCGTCGGAGGACGGTCCCACGGCGATCACGACCTCGACCGGCCGGGGGTACTCCTGGGCCAGCACCGCGGCCACGGCATCGGCGAGGGTGTCGGCCTCGTCCACGGCCGGCACCACCACGGACAGGCGGGGCCAGCCGCGGTCGCTGCCGTCGTCGGTCTGCGCGGGCATCTGCGCGGCCCTCCCGGAGGCGTCCCGGCCCGGTCGGCCGGTCGAGGTCGTCGCGCGCAGGGTGCCACGCCGTCGCCGCGGCCGTCGGTCCGCGGTCCGGGCCACACCCGAATCGGGTCCGGTGACCGGTGGCCGGGCGACGCCGAGGATGTCGGCGACGGCCAGGGGCAGGGCGTAAGGTGGGATGGCACTGACCTCCGAGGATCTGTCGTGTCCTTCCCATCGTCGTCGGATGCGTCCCGACCGGCGAGCCCGATGGCCACCACCACGGGCCACGCCTCCGGCCCCGACGTGGCTGCTCCCGCGAGCCCGACCACGCCGACGGGGTCCGTCGGCGAGTCGTCCAGCCCGACCCGGGGTCCCGGGCCCGATCCGGATCGCGACCAGCGGTCGGAACCTTCGCCGTCGGAGCCTCGTGGTCGCCTGTTGGGGCGGTTGAACCAGCATGGCTTCCGGCTGATCCAGATCGCCGACCTCGTCCTGCTGACGCTCATCGCCGTCGGGACGATGTGGCTCCTCAACGGGTGGGACTGGCCGGACTACGACGCGTGGCGATACGCGCTGTCCTTCCCGCTGGTCGTGCTGACGTTCGTCGCCAGCTACTACTTCGGCGGGCTCTACGAGCGTGAGCCACGGCTGGGCCGACCGCCCGTGCTGCCGTGGGCGTTCCGCCAGTCGCTGGGCGCGGGTGGCCTGATCGCGCTGGCCAACCTGTTGCTGCCGGGGCTGATCGAGCTGGTCTGGGGGGTGGAGACCCCACGGGCCCTGCCGATGCCCACGACCGTGCTGGTGACGATGATCGTGGTCAGCCCGGTCGCGGTCGCGCTGGTCCGCCGGCTCGCGGCCGACGTGCGCACCCGCCGGGAGGGACCGCCTCGCGTGATCCTGCTGGGGACCCGGGCCGAGATCCAGGTCGCCCGTACCCACCTGGACCGTTCCGACGCCGAGGTCGTGGCGACCGTGACCTCCCACGAGGACCTCGAGCACCACGTCGCGTCATCGGGGGCGACCAACCTGATGCTGTTGTCGGCCCAGTGGGCGCCGAGCCTGTACCCCGACGTGGTGGACCGCCTCGAACGACGGGGGGTGGCGGTGCTGCAACGCGTGACGGCGGCCGAGACCCTGTACGGGATCCCGCGGGTGCGCCAGGTCGGTGGCCTGCCCTTCGTGCTGCTGCGTGCCCACGTGATGCCGCGGTCGCGGTCGCGACTCAAGCGCCTCACCGACCTGGTGCTGCTTGCGGTGGGTGCGGTGGCCTGGGTCCCGGTGATGGCCCTGGTGGCGCTCTACCAGCTGGTCGTGGCCGGTCGTCCGCTGCTGTTCTGGCAACGCCGGGTGGGGGTCGGCGGCACGACCTTCCGACTCGTGAAGTTCCGCACGATGGTGGTGGACGCCGAGGAGGACGGGAGCCCACGGCTGGCCAGCCGGGAGGATCCGCGCATCGTGCCGGCGTGCACCTGGGTCCGTGCCACACGCATGGACGAACTGCCACAGGTGTTCAACATCCTCCGTGGCGAGATGTCCCTGGTGGGACCCCGCCCCGAACGGCCGGAGCTCACGACCACCTTCGAAGACGAGATCGTGGGCTACGCCCGACGCCACGAGGTGTCCCCGGGCCTGACCGGGCTGGCCCAGATCCACGGCCACTACCACACCGACCCCGAGTACAAGCTGGGCTACGACCTGCAGTACGTCGCGAACTGGTCCCCGATGCTGGACCTGGAGATCCTGCTGCGGACCGTGTGGGTCGTGGTGTCGCAACGCATCTGAGGTCGTTCGTCGACCGAGGCGTCCGCCGTCCGCGGTGTCACGCGGCCCGTCGACCCTCCTCAGCCCGGCAGGCCCATCTCGTGGAGCACGGCCGCGACCTCGTCGTCGTCGAGGCCACGTTGCTGCAGCGACGCGACCAGGCGCGGTCCCAGCAGCGGGGTCGCACAGCGGGGGCAGAAGTTGGCCTGGGTCCAGCCGCCGGGAAGCTCCAGGCCACACGACGGGCAGCCCTCGACCGATCGTCGCTCGTCCACACCGGCGTCGGTCAGGGCATCGGCGTAGCCACGGGCATAGTCCCAGGGGACGTAGTCGGTCGGGTCCGGGTCGAAGGCCGGCTCGTGCACGGGCGTCTCGCCGGTCTCGAGCAGCAGCCGGAGGTTCTCGCGCAGGAGGTCCCACGGGTAGTAGTGCTCGATCTCGCAGTCGCGGCAGAACACGCTGACCCCGCGGTAGCCGTCGGCCCGGAAGGTGGCCTCGAACTGGTCGAGGTCGACCAGGTCCTGCTCGACCAGCGCCGACTCGTGGTCGTCCAGCGGCATCGGCTCGCCGTGCAGGTCGAATCCCCCGAGGCCCTCGAAGTCGGCCCCGAAGTCGCCCTCCAGGTGGCCATGGAGATGGCCAGCCGGGTCGTCGTCCGGAACGGGGTCGTCGGGGTGCCCCTCGACGTGCCCGTCGTGGGGATCGGCGTCGTCGGGGTCGGGGTCGTGACCCTGGTCGACACCCTGGTCGAGATCGGGGTCGAGACCGGGATCACGATCGGGATCGGGGTCGTCGGGTCCCGGGGGTGGGCGGTCGGCCACGCGGGCGCTCCTTGGTCGTGGCCCCCAGTGTGGCACGTCGCCCAGCCGGGCGGGAGCGCCGGGCCGCGCATGTGGACCTCGGTGTCGCCGGTCGTGCCGCCGGGACCGGCAGGGGCGCGTGGACGGCTCGTCGGGGACGGCTTGTAGGCTGCGGCCGCATCCGGTCGCGGATGCATGCACCCGCCCAGCCAGCCCTGAGGGGACCGACGTGGCAGACATGGACATCGGTGGTGGCCGCACGGCGCGGCAGGCCGTCGACCTCGACGACCTGTCCCTGGTCCCGACCCGTCGGACCCGGGACCGCGAGCTCGTGGACCTGGGATGGGACTTCGACGCCTACCACCTCGACCTGCCCCTGCTCAGCGCGCCACTGGACGCCGTGACCTCGCCCGCGACGGCGGCCGCCATCGGCGAACTCGGCGGCCTCGGGGTGCTCAACCTCGAGGGTGTGTGGACCCGCTACGACGACCCCGTCGAGGTGCTGGCCGAGATCGCGACGCTGGCACCCGGCCCGGCGGCCACGGCCCGGCTCCAACAGCTCTACGACGAGCCGGTCCGCGACGAGCTGATCGGTCGTCGGGTCGAGGAGCTGGCGTCGTCGGGGTTCGCGGCCGGCTCGCTGACGCCCCAGAAGACCGGCCGCTACCACGCCGCGGCCCTGGAGGCGGGGCTGGACGTGCTGGTCGTCCAGGGGGTCGCCGTCAGTGCCCAGCACGTCACCGAGCGCGACACCGATCCGCTCGACCTGCGTGACTTCACCGCCCGCTACGACATCCCGGTCGTGGTCGGCGGGGTCGCCTCCGGGCAGGCCGCCGCGCACCTGATGCGCACCGGCGCCATCGGGGTGCTGGTGGGCATGGGGCGCTCCAGCGTGTCCACCACCGACGCCGCGCTGGGCATCGGCGTGCCCCGGGCGACCGCCATCGCCGAGGTGGCCGCGGCACGCAACCGCTACCTCATGGACTCCGGTCGCTACGTCCAGGTCATCGCCTCCGGCGGCCTGCGGACCGGTGGCGACGTGGCCAAGGCGATTGCCTGTGGCGCGGACGCGGTGATGGTCGGGCGCGCGCTCGCCGCGGCCGAGGAGGCTCCGGGACAGGGCGCCTACTGGGGCCTGTCGGCGGCCCACCACGAGCTGCCGCGTGGTCGCTTCGAGCACGTCGACCAGCTCGGCACCCTCGAGCAGCTGCTCATCGGCCCGGCCCATCGCGACGACGGCACGGTCAACCTGTTCGGTGGCCTGCGCCGGGCGATGTCGGTGTGCGGGGCCCGGACCCGTCGCGACCTCCAGCGCGTCGACCTGGCGGTGCGCCCGTGACCGTGGGGGACACCGCCGCGGCCGTGCCGGACGGGACCACCCGTGGCACGGCGATGACCCCCGACGACGTCCCCACCGTGCTGGTGGTGGACTTCGGTGCGCAGTATGCCCAGTTGATCGCCCGGCGCGTCCGGGAGGCCCGAGTCCACTCCGAGATCGTGCCCGCGACGATCAGTGCTGCCGAGGTCGCCGACCGGGGCCCCGCCGCGCTCGTGCTGTCGGGCGGTCCCGCCAGCGTCTACGCCGACGGCGCCCCCACGATGGACCCGGCGATCCTCGAACTCGGGATCCCGACCCTGGGCATCTGCTACGGCCAGCAGTTGATGGTGCAGCTGCTGGGTGGGCGGGTGAGCCACTCCGACGTGGCCGAGTACGGCCACACACGCCTGGACGCGGACGCCGACGGGGTGTTGCTGGCCGGCACCGCGACCGCGCAGTCCGTGTGGATGTCGCACCGCGACGCCGTGGCCGAGGCACCACCGGGCTTCGTGGTGACCGGACGCACCGCGGCAGCACCCTGCGCCGTCGTCGAGGACGCACGGCGCGGGCTGTTCGGCGTCCAGTACCACCCGGAGGTGTCGCACACCACGGAGGGCCAGGCGGTCCTGGAGGCATTCCTGTACCGCGGGGCCGGGCTGTCACCCGACTGGACCCCCGACAACATCATCGACGACCTGGTCGATTCCATCCGCGCCCAGGTGGGTGACCGACCCGTGCTGTGCGGTCTGTCCGGCGGCGTGGACTCATCGGTGGCCGCCGCCCTGGTCCACCGCGCGGTCGGCGACCAGTTGACCTGCGTCTTCGTCGACCACGGCCTGATGCGCCACGACGAGGGCGCGCAGGTCGAGGCAACCTTCCGGGACCACTTCCACGTGGACCTGGTCCACGTCCACGCCCAGGAGCGCTTCCTGGACCGGCTCGCGGGGGTCGTGGATCCCGAGGCGAAGCGCAAGGTCATCGGCGAGGCCTTCATCCGCGAGTTCGAGACCGCGGCCCGCGACATCTACGCCGACGCCCCCGGGACGAAGTACCTCGTGCAGGGCACGCTGTACCCCGACGTGATCGAGTCGGGGGGGTCCGACTCGGCGTCGACCATCAAGTCCCACCACAACGTCGGCGGGCTCCCCGACGACCTCGACTTCGACCTCGTCGAGCCGTTGCGCGACCTGTTCAAGGACGAGGTCCGCGAGCTGGGCACCGAGCTCGGCCTACCCGACGCGATCGTCGGGCGCCAGCCGTTCCCCGGTCCCGGCCTGGGCGTGCGGATCGTGGGCGAGGTCACCCGTGAACGACTCGACCTGGTGCGTGCGGCCGACCGCATCGCGCTGGACGAGTTCCGTGCCGCGAACCTCGAGGACGTGCTGTGGCAGTCCTACGCGGCCCTGCTGACCGTGCGCTCGGTGGGCGTGCAGGGGGACGGCCGCACCTACGGCCACCCGATCGTGATCCGGGCCGTCACCTCCGAGGACGCGATGACGGCGGACTGGGCCCGGGTGCCCCACGAGGTGCTGGCGCGGATCTCGTCGCGCATCACCAACGAGGTCGTGGGCGTCAACCGCGTGGTCTACGACATCACGTCCAAGCCTCCCGGCACCATCGAGTGGGAGTGACTCCGGGGCGCCACGGCCCGTTCCGGAGTGGCGCGGCGACCGCGCCCGCGGCTCGGGGCGTCTCAGGGGGGTGGTGGGGCGGACCCTGAGGCCGAGCGCTCCTGCGCCCGGCACGATGGGTCCACCACACCAGGAGGACCATCCATGAGCACCTGTGCAGCCTGCGGGTCCGAGACCGTCGCCGACGCCACCTGCGTCGTGTGCGGCGCCGAGCCGGACGCGATCGACCCGACGACGTCGGCCCCCGACGCCTTCGGCACGCCGGAGGACCAGACGCCCGCGCAACCGACGCCCAGCCGCGCACCGGACGGCCCCGGGGCCGTCGCCGTCGCGACCGCGCCCCCGCCGCCCCCCGCCGCGCCCGGTCCCGGACCGCGCCCGTCATCACCCCCCGGCCCGCCCCCGCCACCGGCGATCGGTGGCGACGACGGGTCGGTCGCCGCGCCGCCGTCGCGTGCCCTGGTCCCGCCCCAGCCCGGGGCCGTCCCGGTGGACGAGTCGGCGCGCAACTGGGGCATGGTCACCCACCTGTCCGCCCTGGTGTCCGCCGGACTGGGCGGGCTGATCTTCCTCGGCCCGCTGTTGGTGTGGCTGGTGAAGAAGGACGACGACCCGTTCGTGGCCCACCACGCCACCGAGGCGCTCAACTTCAACCTCTCCATGACCCTGTACACGGTCCTGGGGGTCCTGCTGGTGTTCACCGTGATCGGGATCCCGCTGACGATCCTGATGGCGCTCATCGGGTTCCCACTGTGGTTCGTGGCCTCGATCGTGGCGGCCGTGCGCGCCCAGCGTGGCGAGGGCTTCCGGTACCCACTGACGATCCGACTCGTCCGGGAGTGAGCCGCGGTCGGTTCTGCCCGGACCGCCGTCGCCGACACCACGCCCGTCCCCGTCCTGCGGGGGCGGGCGTCGTCGTCGACCGCCGCTCCACGGGTGGTGCCCACCTCGCCGATCGCGACGCCCCGGGGTCGCATGCCGTCGATAGCCTCGCCAGCACGCCGAGGTCGGCCCCCGCCGGGCCCCCGGCGTCCTCCCCACGCCCCAGGACCACCAGGACCCGCGCACGTGACCGACATCGACGACGCCATCGCCCGGGCCCGCGCCCGCGCCGCCGGCGACGGTGCGGCCACCGACCGTGACGACCTGGACCGGGACGTGCCGGTGCCACCACGGCGGCGTGGGCGTGCGGGCCCGTTGGAGGGGCTCAACCCCGAGCAGCGCGAGGCGGTCGAGACCACCGAGGGCCCCGTGCTGGTCATCGCGGGGGCAGGGTCGGGCAAGACCCGGGTGCTGACCCACCGCATCGCCCACCTGATCGACTCCGGCGTCAGTCCGTTCGCGATCCTGGCGATCACGTTCACCAACAAGGCCGCCGGCGAGATGGCCGAACGCGTGTCGGCCCAGGTGGGGACGCGTCTGGGCGACAAGATGTGGGTCACCACGTTCCACAAGGCCGCCGTGCGCATCCTGCGACGCGAGCTGGGACGGCTCGGGTACCAGTCGTCGTTCACGATCTACGACGCCCAGGACTCGCGTCGCCTCCTGAAGCGCATCCTCAAGGACCAGGGGATCGACGACCGCAAGCTGTCCCCGCGGACCGTCCAGTACGCCATCAGTGCCGCCAAGGACGAACTGGTCGACTTCGAGACCTACCGCGACACCGCCGGTCCGTGGCCCGAACCGATCATCGCCGACGTCTACCGCGACTACCAGCACCAGTTGCTGGCCAACAACGCGCTGGACTTCGACGACCTCATCATGAAGACCGTCGAGGTCTTCCAGATCTTTCCCGAGGTGCTCACGCACTGGCAGCAGCGCTTTCCGTACCTGATGGTCGACGAGTACCAGGACACCAACCGGGCCCAGTACCACCTGGTCAACCTGCTGGCGGCCGGCGAGCGCAACCTGATGGTCGTGGGGGACCCGGACCAGAGCGTCTACCGCTTCCGCGGGGCGACCATCCGCAACATCCTCGACTTCGGCGACGACTACCCGGACGCGACGGTCATCCCGCTGACGCGCAACTACCGCTCGACGCAGACCATCCTGGATGCCGCGAACGCGGTGATCCGTCACAACCCGGACCGTTCCGACAAGGACCTGTGGACCGACCGTGGGGCGGGGGCCCCGGTGACGCTGTACCACGCCACCGACGAACACGACGAGGCGGCCTGGATCGCCGAGCGGGTCGAGCACCTGCGTGCCTCCACCGAGCTCGGGTTCGACGACATGGCCGTGTTCTACCGCACCAATGCGCAGTCGCGTGTGCTCGAGGACGTCTTCATGCGCGTGGGCACGCCCCACCAGGTCATCGGCGGTGTCCGCTTCTACGAGCGACGGGAGATCAAGGACCTGCTGGCCTACGCCCGGTTGCTGGTCAACCCGTCCGACGACGAGGCGGCCCGACGCGTGGTCAACGTCCCCAAGCGTGGCGTCGGGGACAAGACCGAGCAGGCCGTGGCCGACCACGCGGCGGTCACCGGGTCGTCGTTCCTGGACGCGGCGCGTGGCGTGGCCGATGTCACCACGCTCGGTCCCCGCGCCGTCAACGCCGTCACGGGCTTCGTCGACCTGCTCGACGAGCTGGCCGGGGTGGCCGACGACCCGGAGGTGGGCGTCGCCGACCTGGTCCAGGCCATGTGGGAGCGCACCGGCTACCTCGAGGAGCTGCTGGAGGGCAACACCATCGAGGGCCTCACCCGCGAGGAGAACCTGCGCGAGCTGCAGTCGGTGGCCCGGGAGTTCGAGGCGCGCGGCGGGGTGGGGCTGGGTCCGTTCCTCGAGTCGGTGTCGCTGGTGTCCGAGCAGGACCAGCTCGACGACGAGGCCGAGCAGGCCGAGGACCTCGGGCGGGTCACCATGATGACGCTGCACAACGCCAAGGGGCTGGAGTACCCCGTGGTGTTCCTGGTCGGGCTGGAGGACGGCGTGTTCCCGCACGTGCGCTCGATGGACGACCCCGAGGAGCTGGCCGAGGAGCGCCGGCTGGCCTACGTGGGGATCACGCGGGCCGAGCAGCACCTGTTCCTGACCCACGCCGACCGCCGCATGCTGTGGGGCGGCTCGTCGTACAACCCGCCGTCGCGCTTCCTCGACGAGATCCCGGGTGGCCTGCTGGCCCACGAGGCCGCGACCGGCAGCGACTCGGCAGCCAAGCGCGTGCGCGACCGCGAGGTCCTGGAACTGGACGGGGTCGAGTTCCAGGTGGGCGACCTGGTCGTGCACACCAGCTATGGCGACGGCGTGATCCAGTCCCTGGCCGGGTCCGGCGACGACGCCGAGGCGACCGTGGACTTCGACGAGGTCGGTCGCAAGCAGCTGCTGCTGGCCTACGCCCCCCTGGTCCGCGCCTCCTGACCGGCCGCCGGCCCGGCAGACCCGCCGTCGCCGCGCCCGGCCGTGGAGCGGGTCAGCGGCAGGCGGTCACCTCGGTGGTGTCCGTCGGTCGGGGTCCCTCCCGGCGACGGGTCGGATCCACGTAGGCCACCCCGTCATGGACGACCACGGGATGGCGCGCCAGGGACGCCACGCCGAAGCCGCGGCCCGTCCCGGCGTGCCAGCTCGCCGGCCTGCCGTGCACCATCCCCTCCACGCGACGCGACGCGGCGCAGTAGGCCAGGTCGAGCCGGGCCCGGTCGGCGAAGGCCACCGCCGGACCCCCCGCGGTGACCAGCAGGGTGTCGACCTCCGGCAGCGCCACCCCACCCTCGACGGTGGCGATCGCCGCCGTCGCCACGAACGGTGCCCCCGGGGGCCCGGACGTCGACCACCACGCGATGCCGGCGGCGAGCACGGCGAGCCCGGCCAGCGCGGCCCCCAGGACCCACTGCAGCCCCAGGGGCGAGCGCAGCACGATCTTGCGGGCACGCGCCGATGCCCGGGGCGGGAGGTAGCCGGACGGCCCGAACGCCGGGTCCGTGTCGTCGTTGCCCGCCGCAGGGCCGGGAACGCCGGTGGGATCTGGCGTGGTGTCGGGGTCGGGGCCGGGGCCTGGCTCGGGGCCTGGGCCTGGGCCTGGGCCGGGGCCTGGGTCGGGGCCTGGGTCGGGGCCTGGGTCGGGGTTGGGGGCAATGTCGTCGGCCATGCGCCGAACCGTACCGGTGGGCCCGGACCCCGCCGGGGACCGGGCCGGCTCCTGCGCCGCCGCGTCGGGCGGCCGCCTTGGGGGGGTGGTCGGCGACTACGCTGGGACGACGGGCCGGTGCCGGGATGGGCCGGTCACCGTCGACCGAGGACGAGATCGTGGCACTGCGGGTGATCGTGGCCAAACCGGGCCTGGACGGCCACGACCGTGGCGCCAAGGTCGTCGCCCGGGCCCTGCGCGACTCCGGCTGCGAGGTCATCTACACCGGCCTGCACCAGACCCCGGCCCAGATCGTGGCCGCGGCGATCCAGGAGGACGCGGCCGCCATCGGGCTGTCGATCCACTCGGGCGCCCACATGACGCTGTTCCCCAAGGTCGTCGAGCTGCTCCGCGAGGAGGGTGCCGACGACATCGTGGTGTTCGGTGGCGGCATCATCCCCGACGCCGACATCGAGGCCCTGCATGAGCAGGGCGTCGCGGCGATCTTCACGCCCGGCACCCCGATGAAGACGATCACCGACTGGGTCCACGCCACCATCCCGGACGACCGTGCCACGGCCGTCGCCTCCGGCTAGGACCCGCCGGCGCGCTGGTCGACCCGTCGGCCCCGCCGTACCCGCACGGTCGCGTCGACCGCTCCCGACCGCTTCCCCAGCAAGGACACCTGCATGGATCTCGTCGAGTACCAGGGCAAGCAGCTCTTCGGCCGCAACGGCGTGCCGGTCCCGCCCCCCGGGGCCGTGTGCACCACGGTCGAGGAGGTGACCGCCGCTGCCGAGGAGCTCGGGCCGGTCACCGTCGTCAAGGCCCAGGTCAAGACCGGCGGGCGCGGGAAGGCCGGTGGGGTCAAGGTCGCGCCAACGCCCGAGGAGGCCACCGCCGCGGCCACGGACATCTTCGGGCTGGACATCAAGGGCCACACCGTCAACGTGGTCTACGTGGAACCGGCCAGCGACATCGCCGAGGAGTACTACCTGTCGATCATGCACGATCGGGTCAACAAGGGCTACCTCGTGATCGCCTCGAAGGAGGGTGGGGTCGACATCGAAGAGGTCAACCGCACGAACCCGGACGCGGTCGTCAAGCAGACGCTGCTGCCGTCGGAGACCAGCGACGGGCTGCCCACCGACACCGCCCGGGACATCCTGGCGCGGGCCGCCCTGCCCGACGAGGTCCTGGACCAGGCCGCCGACCTGCTGGTCGCGCTGTTCGGCGCCATGATGGCCGAGGACGCGACGCTGGTCGAGATCAACCCCCTGGTGCGCACCACCGACGACCGGGTCATCGCCCTGGACTCGAAGGTGACCCTGGACGGCAACGCCGCGTTCCGCCACGACGACTACCAGGAATGGGAGGTCGAGGGCCTGGAGGTGGCGGACCCGCTGGAGCGCCGCGCCAAGGAGCAGGGCATCCAGTACGTCCGGCTGGACGGCGAGGTCGGCGTGCTGGGCAACGGTGCCGGGCTGGTCATGGCCACCCTGGACGTGGTCGCCCAGGCCGGTGGTCGGGCCGCGGACTTCCTCGACATCGGCGGGGGTGCCTCGGCCGACGTGATGGCGGAGTCCCTGGCGCTGGTGCTGTCCGACGAGCGCGTCGACAGCGTGTTCATCAACGTCTTCGGCGGCATCACCCGCGGCGAGCAGGTGGCCAACGGGATCCTCGAGGCCTGTGACCGGCTGGGGGACTTCCCCCAGAAGCTGGTCGTGCGCCTCGACGGCACCAACGCCGAGGAGGGCCGTGCCATCCTCACCGAGGCCGACCACCCCAGCGTGGTGTCGGCACCGACCATGTCCGAGGCCGCCGAGACCGCCGTCGAGCTGGCGCAGCGGGCCTGACGCCCGACCCCTCCATCGCGCCCCCCCGTACAAGGAGTCATCCATGTCGATCTTCATCGATGAGAACACCCGCGTGGTCGTCCAGGGCATCGGGTCCCAGGGCACCTTCCACGCCCGCCGCAACCTCGACTACGGCACCCAGGTGGTGGCCGGAACCCATCCTCGCAAGGGTGGCTCGACCTGGGAGGAACTGGATCGTCCGGTCTTCGCCACCGTGGAGGAGGCGATCGCCGAGACCGGTGCGAACACCTCCCTGGTGATGGTGCCGGCGCCATTCACCAAGGACGCGATCCTGGAGGCCCACGAGGCCGGGATCGACACCATCGTCGCGATCACCGAGGGCGTCCCGGTCCTGGACATGACCGAGGTCTACGACACCGTCGTGCGACGGGGCGGTACCCGGCTGCTGGGCCCCAACTGCCCGGGCCTGATCTCGCCGGGAAAGTCCAACGTCGGGATCATCCCGGCCGACATCCCCAGCCCGGGTCGGGTCGGCCTGGTGTCGCGCTCGGGGACCCTGACCTACCAGATCATGCATGAGCTGGCCCAGGCCGACATCGGCATCAGCACCTGTGTGGGCATCGGCGGTGACCCCGTGATCGGCACCCAGTTCCTCGACGTCATCCAGGCCTTCGCCGAAGACCCCGACACCGATGCCATCGCCTTCGTGGGTGAGATCGGGGGCTCGGAGGAGCAGAAGGCGGGGGAGTGGATCCGGGACACCATCCCCGACACCCCCGTGGTGGGCTACATCGCGGGCTACGAGGCCCCGGCCGGCAAGCAGATGGGCCACGCCGGCGCGATCGTCAAGGAGGGCGGTCCCGGTGGCGAGTCGGCCGCCGAGAAGAAGGAGATCCTGGAGGGCATGGGCATCGCCGTGGCCATGAACCCCTCCGAGGCGGCCCAGCTCATGATCGAACGGCTCGGCGCCTGACCTCGCTTCGCTCGGCGCCTGACCTCGCTTCGCTCGGTCAGGTTGGAGAACTCGCTGCGCTCGTTCTCCCGCCGGGTCGGGGGGGGGCTTGTGCTCGTTCTCCCGCCGGGTCGGGGGGGCGGTTCTGGGGGTGGGGGGAAGAAAGAACCCCCGGCTGGGGAGCCGGGGGTTCTGAAACCGGGACGCGCGGGGAAGGGCGTCAACCGGTGGACGGAGCCCGCTGGGGTGGCGGGTGATCTCCGTCGTGCACCACAGCCGGAGGGGGAAGACCGGCATGTGCGTGGTGCTGGATGATCAGGGGCAGATCATCGCTGCCAAAAACGTAGCAGACAGCACGACCCGATGCGCACCGTGTTAGCACGGTGATCCTGTCCGAACGGTCGTCGGCAACCGTGACGGTCGCGTGCCGTGGGATGCTGGGGTGTTCCCCGCACCCCGGTGGGCGACGACCGCGCGCCCAGTGCGTGGTCGTCGGGGCACGCGGACGAGGGGACCGGACCCGGTTGGTCGTGGCGAGGCCCGACGGGCACACTTGCGCACGGCACCCCCTCCCCAGCACCGGAATCGCGATGACCTCCGACATCACCGCCGCCCGGCTCCGGGCGATCCGCGAGGCCGCCGGTGACATCCCGGTCGAGGAGGGCGAGGTGCGGGCCCATGTGGAGCGATTCGGGCCGGCCTACGTCAACGACGTCCTGCCGCGCTCGGTGGTCCGGCACCTGCTGATGCTCCGGCGCCCACCGCGCCCGGGCGAGGTCGCGTCTCGGGTGACCCCCCGGGACGGGCAGTCGGAGTCGCGTCGCGAGCTGGACGTCGTGACCATCGACGTGCCGGGCCTGTTCTCGCGCATCTGTGGCGTGGTCTCGCTGGCCGGCGGACAGGTCGTGGGGGCCGTGGCCCACACCACCTCCGACGGGGTGGCCGTCGACACCGTGGACATCGACGCGCCCGACGGGGTGCTGACGAGCTGGTGGGCCCGGTTCGAGGGTGACCTCGTCGATGCCATGGACGGTCGCACCGCACTGCGGGCCAGGGTCGACGAGATGGCCCGGGAGGTGGGGGGTCCCGACGACCGCTCGGTGGAGGTCGCCGTCGTGGACGGCGCCGTCGGCAACGAGGTCCACGTCACGACGGCCGACCGGCTCGGGCTGCTGTTCGCCGTGACCGACGCGATGGCCGACCTGCGCCTGGACATCCGGTCGGCCGTCATCGAGACCCACGGCGGGACGGCACGGGACCGGTTCGTCGTGCGCAGCTCGGCCGGGACACCCCTGGACGAGGACCAGGCCAGCCAGGTCCGACTGGCGGTGGCCTGGGCGGTGGCCCGGCTCGGGACCTGACGAGAGCGGTCGGGGCGCTACAGGATGCCGCCCTCGGCCATCCGCTGGTAGTCGAGCACCCGGTCGAGCACCTCCGGGTCGACGCCGTCGTCGACGGCGGCCTCACGCAGGGTCAGGCCCTGCTTGTGGGCGGTCTTGGCCAGCGCGGCCGACCGTTCGTAGCCGATCTCGGGCACCAGCGCGGTGACCTGCATCAGGGACTGCTCGACCAGGGCCGGGCCCTGGTCGGTGGCGGTGGTGCCGGCCAGGCACTTGTCGACGAACAGCCGGCTGACGGTGCCGACGAGTTCCAGCGACTCGATCACGTTGCGGGCCATCAGGGGGATCATGACGTTGAGCTCGAGCTCGCCGGACAGGCCGCCGACGGTGACCGCGGCGTCGTTGCCGATGACCTGGGCGCCGACCTGGCGAACGGACTCGGGGATGACGGGGTTGACCTTGCCGGGCATGATCGACGACCCCGGCTGGATCTCGGGGAGCTGGAGTTCCCCGATCCCGGTCCGCGGACCCGACGACAGCCACCGGACGTCGTTGGCGATCTTGATCAGGCTGGTGGCCACGACCTTGAGGGCGCCGGACAGCTCCACCAGCGCGTCGCGGGCACCCTGGGCCTCGAAGTGGTCCTCGGCCTCGCGGAAGTCGATGTCGGTGCGCTCGCCGATCAGCTCGATGACCCGTGCCGGGAACCGGGGCGGGCAGTTGAGCCCGGTGCCGACGGCCGTGCCGCCCAGGGCGAGCTCGCTGATGGACTCCAGGGCCGTGGCGACGCCGGCGACGACCGAGTTCAACCTGGCGGGCGTAGCCACCGAACTCCTGGCCCAGGGTCACCGGGGTGGCGTCCATGAGGTGGGTGCGGCCGGACTTGACGACGTCGGTGAACTCGTCGGACTTGGCGCGCAGCCCGGCCGCGAGGTGGTCGAGCCCGGCCAGCGTGACGTCGGTGGCGGTCCGGGCGCAGGCGATGTGCACCGCGGACGGGAACGAGTCGTTGGACGACTGGGAGGCGTTGACATGGTCGTTGGGGTGCACGACCTCGCTGTCCAGCCCCTCGCCCAGCAGCTGCTTGGCGCGGTTGGCCACGACCTCGTTGACGTTCATGTTGGTCGACGTCCCGGACCCGGTCTGGAAGGTGTCGACCGGGAAGTGCTCGTCGAGGTCCCCGGCGATGACCTCGTCGGCGGCACGACGGATGGCGTCGGCAACGGTGGCGTCCACCACCCCCAGCTCCTCGTTGGCGGTGGCCGCGGCCCACTTGATCATGGCCTGGGCGTGCACCACGGCCGCCGGCACGGGGATGCCCGAGACGGGGAAGTTCTCGACCGCACGCTGGGTCGAGGCGCCCCACAGCGCGTCGGCGGGGATCTGCATCTCACCCATCGTGTCGTGGGCGGTACGGGTCTCGGTCATGGGAGGATCCTGGACGGCTGGCTGGATGGGGGCAGGGATGCCCGCCCCGGCACGCGTGCGATCGTAGTGTCGCCCGGGCCGTAGCCTCGTGGTCGACGAGGAGGCCGTGCATGGACCTGGTCACCGCCGAGGACGTGGCTGCCGCCGCCAGGGTGCTGGACGGCGTCGTGGACGTCACGCCACTGCAGGGCTCGCGTGCCCTGGCGGACCACGTCGGCCACCCCGTCCTGCTCAAGTGTGAGCACCTGCAACGCACCGGATCGTTCAAGCTGCGTGGCGCCTATCACCGCATCCATGCCCTCGACGATGCCCAGCGAGCCCGCGGGGTCGTGTGCGCCTCGGCCGGCAACCATGCCCAGGGCGTCGCCCTGGGGGCCACCATGCAGGGCGTCGAGGCCACGGTGTTCATGCCCGAGCAGGCTCCGTTGCCCAAGGTGCAGGCCACGCGCGGGTACGGCGCCCGAGTGGTCACGGAGGCGGCCTCGTTCGCCGAAGCGCTGGTCCAGGCCCAACAGTTCGCCGCCGACAACGACCAGGTGTTCGTGCACCCGTTCGACCACCCCGACGTCATCGCGGGCCAGGGCACGCTCGGACGGGAACTCCTGGCCCAGTCCGCCGACTTCGCCACGGTGGTCGTCCCCATCGGGGGCGGGGGGCTGGTGTCGGGCACGGCCGTGGCGATCCGGGCGGCCCGTCCGGACGTGCGGGTCATCGGGGTGCAGGCCGCCGGGTGCGCGTCGGTCGCGGCGTCGGTGGCGGCGGGCCACCCGGTGGCCGTGGAGCACGTGGACACGATCGCCGACGGGATCGCGGTCAAGCAGCCGGGCGAGCTCACCCTGGCCCACATCCGCGCGCTGGTCGACGACGTGGTCGTCGTGGACGACGCGACCATCGCCCGGGCGGTGACGCTGCTGCTCGAGCGGGCGAAGCAGGTCTGTGAGCCGTCGGGTGCCGTGGGGGTGGCGGCCCTGCTCGACGGGGCCATCGACCTCGACGGCCCGGTCGCCGTGGTGCTGTCGGGGGGCAACATCGACCCGCTGATGCTGGATCACCTGGTGCGCGTGGGACTTGCGGGCGAGGGGCGGCACCTGACCATCCACACCCGCATCGACGACCGGCCGGGCGCCCTGGCGACCTTCCTGGAGGTGCTGGCGTCCCTCCGGGCGAACGTGGTCGGGGTCGAGCACCAGCGCTTCGGGCGGCGGCTGCGGCTCGGCCAGGTCGACGTCGTCGTGGAACTCGAGGTGCGCGGCGACGACCACACCGGCGAGATCCTCGCCGAGTTGCGCCAGCAGGGACACGTCGTGACGCCCCGTTGACCGTCGCGCGCACGGGCGGCCGCGGTGTGCCCGGATCCGCCCCGGCCGTATCCTCGGTGCTCCGAGGGCCCGGCGTGACGTCGGCGTGGTCCGCGGCGACCACGCCGAGCCGAGGTGCATCCATGTCCGACCAACAGCCACCCCCGCCATCGTGGCCGTCCCGCGATCCGGGATCCGCCGCCCCCACCCGACCCCAGAACCCACCCCAGGACCCAGCCCAGGACCCAGCCCAGGACCCAGCCCAGGACCCAGCCCAGAACCCAGACCAGAACCCACGCCAGACCTCCTCGTCCTCCCCACCGCCACCCCCGCCGCCCGCATCGACGGCGCCGATGGACGACGGCCCCTGGTCGGTGCCCGGGACCCCGATGCGACCTGGTGGCGGCGGACCGCCCGGTGGGGACCCCGACGGCTGGGCCCCCGATCCGTCGCCGCGGCGTTCGTCGCCCCGCTGGGGGCTCGTCGCCGCCGTGGTGGTCGGCCTGGTGGTCGCCGCGGTCGGCCTGTCGGTCGCGATGGGAACGTCCGGGTCCGACCCCGTGGCCACGTCGACGTCCGACGTCGCCAGCTCCGAACCGGGTCCGGCCCCGACCACGCCTCCGTCCGGTGACCCCTCCGGGACCCCGCCCGACGCCGGCGACCTCGACCCGGCGGTCGCCACCGCGCACCGCGACCTGTTCGCCGCGATCGACGAGTCCGAGCGGGCGATGATCGCGCTCAACGCCAGCACCCCGTCCACGACGACGGACCTGGGGGCCGACGAGCTGGCCGCGTTCCGGGACGAGGCCGGGGAGCGGGCCGACGAACTCGAGGCCGTCCGGGACCGGCTCGAGGGCATCGACGATGCCGGCAGCGACGCGGTCACGTCGATCCGGGACGCCTACCTGGTCCACCTCGGCGACTGGATCGACTGGGCCGACGCCGTCGCCGACGACCCGACGCTGCTCGATCGTCCCGACGCCGCCAGCCCCTACTTCGACGCCATCAACTTCTCCGCCGAGGACTTCGCGGCTGCGGTCGCCAACGACCTGGACCGGGATCGCGTGCCGTCCGACGTGCGCGACCTGGCCGACGAGATCATCGGCCGCGGGTTCTCGTCGTCCGACGACGGCACCGACATCTGACGTGGCCGACCCCCGCCCACTGCTGGTCACCAACGACTTCCTCCCCGCGGTGGGGGGAATCCAGCAGTACACGCACAACATCCTGTCGCGACTCCCGGACGCGGCCGCGTTCGCCCCGGCGTACCCCGACGCGGCCGACCACGACGACGGCGCGCCCTACCCCGTGCACCGCGCGTCGCCACCGCCGCCCCCGCTGCGCGGACCCGACGGATGGATGCTGCCGACCGCGGCCGTCGTCGAGCAGGTCCGGGCCGCCGCCGACGCCCACGGCGCCGACGTGCTGGTGTTCGCGGCACCGTGGCCGTTGGTCCCGGTCGCCGCCCACCTCGGCCTGCCGGCGGTCGTGATGACCCACGGCGCCGAACTGGTCATGCCGGCGCACGTCCCGGGCGCCGCGCGACTGCTGCGTCGCCAGCTGCGACGCGCCGCCCTGCTCACGACGGTGTCCGCCTGGACGGGCCGTCACCTGCGGGCCCTGGTGGGCGGCGACGGCCCCCCCATCCGGTACCTGCGCACCGGGGTGCCGCTGGACACCTTCCGTCCCGATGTCGACGGCGCCGCCGTGCGCGCCCGCCACGGACTGGGCAACGACCCGGTCGCGGTCTTCGTCGGTCGTCACGTCGCCCGGAAGGGGATCGACGTGCTGGTGGCGAACTGGTCCCGTGTGCGCGAACGCGTCCCGGATGCCCGCCTGCTGGTGACCGGCAGCGGTGAGCTGACCCCCGACCTGGAGGCCGCGGTGGCCGCTCGGGGTGACGACGCCGTCGTGCTGGCCGGACGCGTGCCCTGGGACGAGCTTCCGGCCCACCATGCGGCCGGCGACGTCTTCGTGCACCCGAACCGGACCCGGTGGGGCGGACTCGAACAGGAGGGGTTCGGCGTCATCTTCCTCGAAGCCCAGGCGGTCGGTCGGCCCGTCGTGGCCGGCGACTCCGGCGGCGCCCCGGAGGCCCTGGTGCCGGGACGGACCGGGTTGCTGGTCGACGGCACCGATCCCAGCGAGGTCGTCGCCGCCGTGTCGTCGTTGCTGGGCGATCCCGACACCGCCACCGCGATGGGTCGCGCCGGCCGGGCGTTCGTCGAGGAGCACTTCGACTGGGACCAGATCGTGGCGTCGTTCCACGACGACCTGCGCACGGTCGTGCAGGGTCGGCGGCCCCGGTCCGCGCCCGAGCTCGCCGGCGCGACGGCCGACCGCCGCCAGTCGGGAGGCCGACGGCGGTAGCGTCCGACGCATGCCCACACCCGACGTCGTCCATGCCCGCGCACCCCTGCGCATCTCCTTCGCCGGGGGCGGGACCGACGTGCCGCCGTACCCCGCACAGGCGGGCGGCGCGGTGCTGTCGGCAACGATCGACTGGGCGGCCTACGCGTCGGTGCGACGTGGCGCCGACGGGATCGTCCACCTGGAGTCGCCGGACCTGTCGACGGCCGCCGCGATCTCGGGTCGTCGCGAGCTGGCCACGGTCGTGATCGACGACGCCCTGGCCGACGACGACGACACCGACGGTGCCGAGGTCACGTTGTCCTGCGACGCACCGCCGGGGTCGGGCCTGGGATCCTCGTCGTCGCTGATCGTCGCGACGGCTGCCGCGCTGGCCGACCTGCGTGGGGTCGCGCTCGGACCCTACGAACTGGCCGAGCGTGCGGTCCGTCTGGAGCGCGACGACCTGGGCGTCCCCGGTGGTCTGCAGGACCAGTACGCGGCCACCTTCGGTGGCTTCAACTTCATCGAATTCACGGGCGACGGCGTGCTGGTGCACCCCCTGCGACTGCGCTTCGACGTGCTGGCCGAGCTGCACGGCTCGTTGGTGCTGGTGCCGGCCCCCGTCACCTCGCGACGGTCGTCGGGCATCCTGCATCGCCAGATCGCGGCGACGACGGCCCGGGAGGCCGACACGATGGCCCGGCTCGGGCGGTTGAAGGAGGTCGCGACGTCGCTGCGCACCTGCCTGCTGCGGGGCGACCTGTCGGGCTTCGGGGACCTGCTCCACGAGGCCTGGACGGCCAAGCGTGAGCTCGCCGACGGGATCACCACCGACGGCATCGACGAGCTGTACGCCTTCGCCCGTGACCGTGGTGCGCAGGGCGGAAAGCTGCTGGGGGCGGGGGGTGGCGGCTACCTGCTGCTGATGGTGCCCTTCGCACGTCGTGGTGGCTTCGTGCGCGAACTCCGGGACGCCGGTGTGGCTCCGGTCAGCTTCTCGTTCACCACTGCCGGTGTGCGCACCTGGCGGGCCCACTCGTGATCCGGTGGACTCCCGACGGTCGGCCGCCGCGTCGTGGGGACCCCCCCGGGCCAGGGCTGCTGCTCGATCGGGACGGCTGCCTGACGGTCGAGGTCGACCACCTCACGGACCCGACCGGACTCCAGCCCGAGGAGGGCGCAGCCGACGCCGTCGCCCGGGCGGCCATGGCCGGACTCCGGATCGCCGTGGTGACCAACCAGTCGGTCGTGGGGCGGGGCTGGGTGGAACCGGAGACCATGCTGTCCATGCACGCCCGACTCGTGGCCCTGTTCCCCGCCGTCGAGGCCGTCTACCACTGCCCCCACCTGCCCGACGTGGGGTGCCCGTGCCGCAAGCCGAGGCCGACGATGCTGGAGGCGGCGATGGTCGACCTCGGGCTCGACCCGGCACGAACCACGATGGTGGGCGACACCATGACCGACGTCGGGGCCGGCGAGCGGGCCGGCGTCGCCACGGTGCTCCTGCGCACCGGCCACGGTCGGGACCAGGACGGCGGACCGGGCCAACGGCGGGCGGACACGATCTCGGATGCGATCGCCGAGCTGGTCGCGGACTGAGGTCCGGGCCGTCACACTGGGCGACACCGACCCGGGGACGGACCCCCCGGCAGGTGACATCGGCGACGCCGCCGCCGCCGTGACGGGAGCCCATCGTGCAGGACCTGTACACCCAGCACGTCGACGACCTGTCCGCCGCACTGGCCGACCTCGCCGGTCGGCTCGACGCGGTGGACGCGGCGGCCGGGGCCCTCGCGACCGCGCTGCGCGACGGTGGCAAGGTGCTGGCGGCGGGCAACGGGGGGTCTGCGGCCGAGGCCCAGCACTTCACCGCCGAACTGCTCGGGAGACTGCGGGCGGACCGCGACCGGGCACCGCTGCCCGCGATCGCGTTGCATGCCGACACCTCGACGGTGACCGCGGCGGGCAACGACTACGGCTACGACGAGGTGTTCGCACGGCAGGTGCGCGCGCTGGGCCGTCCCGGCGACGTGTTCCTCGGCCTGTCGACGTCGGGGTCGTCGGCCAACGTGGTGCGCGCGGCCGCCGATGCCCGTGACCTGGGCATGGTCACCATCGCCCTGGTCGGCGCCGAGGAGGCCGCGCTGCACGCGACCTGTGATCACGTCCTGGCGGTGCCGAGCAGACGCATCGCGGCGATCCAGGAGGTCCATCTCGTGTTGGTGCACGTGCTCGTCGAGCGTGCGGAGGACCTGCTGTTCGGGGCCGGGTGGGCCGACTGACCTCGTGCCGCGTGCGCCCGGGCGCAGGTCCCGGGAGTGCTCACCGCGCTCGGTTGCGGGCGGAAGCCGCACGCCCAGGTGGCGTCCTGGTCGTCGCGGGCCCGGTCGGTGTGCCCGTGCGCAGGGCGAACTCCGTCGTCGTGGTCTCGCCAGGTGGTGTTCCGCGGTCTTCTGCGGTTTCCGAGTGCCACCCGGACCCATCCGGTGGTTGCCCACCAGTGGTGCGGCCCTAACTTCTGCGGGCGGACCGCCGTGCCAGGCGCCGGTCCGGACCCCAGGGAGCATGGAATGGCCGTGGCACAGTCGACCCCGACCGGAGCGACACGACGGGCGGTGGTGACGGCGGCGATCGCCATCGTCGCCCTGGTGGCGACCGGACTGCCCGGCCAGGCCCAGGACCCGTCCCCCACGCCACAGGTCGACGAGCAGCAGGTCGACGAGCAGCAGGTGGACGAGCAGCAGGCGGCCGAGGAGACGGCAACGCCGGCCCGGGTCGAGAGCGCCGACCTGGCGATCACCCCGGACGCGGCGACCACCGACCAGGGGCGTCCCGTCGGCGTGTCGGGCGAGGTCCTGGGCGACGCGGCCGCGGCGGGCACTCGCCTGTCGGTGGTGTTGGAGGCACCGGACGGGACCGTGCTGGCGGGCCCGATCGAGGTCGTGACGGGGCCCGACGGTTCCTGGGAGCTGGCCTTCCCGGCCGCAGCCACGGAGACGCTGGAGTTGGACGAGACCCGCGACTTCGGCGTCACCCTGGCCGCCCGGGCCACGGTGGTCGACGGCGCGCTGGCCGGCCAGGTCATCGCCGCGCCGGTCGAGGTGGCCGCACCGCCGCGAACCCTGTTGGTCGAGGCCAACTTCACGTCCTCGGTCGGCTGGGTCAAGCCGGGCGAGACCTACCCGTTCCGCCTCACCGTGCGCAACCTGACCGAGGAGGACGGCACCGACGCGGTCGTGCGGGTTCCGGCGGTTCCCGGGACCACGTGGGTGTCGGCCAACCCCATCGGTGACGGCGCCGGCGACGTGGCCATCGGCGGCGACGGCACCCTCACCTGGGACATCGGCACGGTCCCGGCCGGCACCGTGGGCGACCCCGAGGTCGTCACGATGGTCGTGGAGGCGCGCGCCGACCAACTCTCCGACCACCCCCAGCTGGTGTGGAAGAACCTGTCGGCGACGGCCGAGCTCACCGCGTCCGGGGTGGAGGCCTCCAGCTCCACGCGAGGACCACGCGTGATCCCGCCCAATGCGGTCTACGACTCCGCTCGCTACGGCGATCGGCCGTTCCCGGTGGTGCCGGTGGACTACTTCGACGGCAAGCACCTCGACCGCAACTCCGGGGAGGACCTGTCGACGGTCATCAACGACCCGGACTACGACGGCTCGACGTTCAACCTGTTCCAGGAGATGAGCTACGGGCAGCTGTACCCCGAGGCCTCCATCCCGTCGTCGGACATCGCGACCGCCGACTGGTCGGACTTCGACACCGCGCGGCTGCACGTGCCACTGCCCCCGGGAGACCGTCCCGACTGCACCTCCATCAGTGGCGACACCCCGGACTACAACGCCGACCTGATCGACACGCCCGACTACCCCGAGCGCATCGTCGACGGCTTCTACCAGCTGCCGGGTGACACGGAGTACTACGGCTCCGACGACGAGTCCGTGAGTGCCTTCCCCAACGGCCGCATCGACTCCGGCTGTGGCCCGATCGCGAAGTCGGTGTACGACGCGGCCGCGTTGGCCGACCCCGAGATCGACTACAACGACTTCGACACCGACAAGGACGGCGTGGTCGACTTCTTCATGATGGTCTACCGCGGCTGCGGGGGCAACGGGCCCTCACAGCGCGACTGCCAGGAGCGGACCGACGCCGGTGGGCTCGCGGCCACGGACTACACGACCGGCCAGGCCTACGACAACATCTGGCCCCACAAGTCGACGCTCGAGGCCTACTTCATCGACGACGAGACCGGCCAGGCCGGCTACGTCACCGACGACCGCCTGACCACCCTCGAGGGCGAGCTCCTGTTCTACACCGACGCGACCTACACGGCCACGACCACCCAGTCGACGGCCTACCCCGCCTACGTCCGTGTCGGCACCTACAACGTCAACCCCGAGGACGCGATCGACGCCGCGAGCGTGATCAGCCACGAGTACGGCCACTCGCTCGGTCTGCCGGACTACTACAGCGCGTCGCCGTACGGCACGGAGTACTACGGCACCTGGAACCTGATGGCGACCGACTACTCCCAGAACATGGACCTCAACGCCCGCCAGGAACTGGGCTGGGTCATCCCCAAGGAGATCCCCGAGGACGCCACGGACTACGAGGTCGACCTCACCGATTCCAAGCGGGACATCCACGAGGTCGAGTGGCGCACCCCCGACGGCACGCCCTACACGCTGTCCGGCCCGGACGTGCACAACGGTGACGCATGGACGGCGCCCCTGCCCAAGTCCGTCCTGCTGGACGCCGACCTGGTCGACAACGGCGCGTCCCCGACCCACGTCTACTGGTCGGGCTCCGGCAACAACTTCGGCTGCGCACCGTCGCCGACGGGCCACAGCCTGGACGTCCCCCTGCAGATCCTGGAGGACGCCGAGCCCGGCGACGAGGTCATCCTGTCGATGAAGTCCTACTGGGACATCGAGTGGGACTACGACTACGGGTTCCTGCTGGCAACGACGGACAAGGGCCTGTCCTACGAGTCCCTGCCGAGCCGGGAGGGCTACACGCTGCCGGCCTCGGACAACCCGGAGGGCGTGGGTTGCCAGGACCGCTACGGCAACGGCCTCACCGGCACCAGCGGTGCCTGGGAGGACGGCGACGGCCTGGCCGATCGCGGCGACTACGTCGAGGGCAGCGAGTTCCTCGACCTGTCCTACGACCTGTCGGCCTACGCCGGCGAGCCGACCGACCTGCGCATGTCCTACTTCACCGACTCCGGGTTCGTCCGGCCGGGCTGGTACGTCGACGACGTGACGATCACCATCAACGGTGACCCCGTCTACGTCAACGACTTCGAGGGCGGTGCCACGGACGGCATCGTCAACGGTGGCTGCGACGAGGGCGCGGTCATCACCGGGCCCTGCTCGCTGGGCTGGAACCTGCTCGAGGCGGGCGAGACGGCCCAGGCCGACCACGCCTACTTCGTCGAGGCGCGCGACCGGGCGGGCTTCGACCTGGACGCCAACGGCCAGAGTGACCGTGGCCCCATCACGTGGCGGGCCGGGGTGTCGCTGGGCTACACCGACGAGTACCGCGGGTACGGCAACACGTCGGCCGAGGACCACCCGAACCAGACCGTGCTGGACGCCGACCCCGTGCCCTTCGACTTCGGGTCCTACGACCCGGGTGACGAAACCACCTTCGAGCCGAGCTGGGATCCCGACCTCGACGACGCGGCCTGGCGTCCGAACTCGCAGCCCTTCTCGGACTTCGGTGACGGCTGGACCGACAACTACTTCGACCTGGAGTCGGCCGACCTGGCCTGGACGCTCGACCACGAGTGCCTCGAGATGGACGTGACGTCGATGAGCGGGCAGTCGCGCGGGCCGGAGACGCCGCCAGGTGACCTGGAGGCGACGGTGGCGTTCACCCGCGGCCCGGGCTGCGGGCAGCGCGACTACGGCTTCGGCCAGCTCGCCAACACCGCCCCGACGGCGGTCGCCCAGGCCAAGTCCCTGACCGTGTTCCAGGGTGAGGAGGTCGTCTTCGACGGGTCCCTGTCGTCCGACGACCTCACCCCGCGTGCCGACCTCGAGTACTCGTGGGACGTCGACGGCGACGGCACCGAGGACGCCACGGGGCAACTCGCGCCGATCACCTTCGACGAGCTCGGCACCGTCGAGGTCACCCTCACGGTGACCGACGCGGGTGGCCTGTCCGACACCGACACCATCGAGGTCACCGTCATCGACGAGGTCGACGAGGTGGTCCGGCTGGACGGTCCGGATCGTGTCCGCAGTTCGATCGACGTGTCCCTCGCGGCCTTCCAGGACCCCGCCGAGGTCGACGTGGCCGTCCTGGCGACGGCCAGGTCCTTCCCGGATGCGCTCGCGGCGACCTCACTGGCGATCGCCGCCGGTGGTCCGGTGCTCCTCAACAGCGGCAGCCGGCTGCTGCAGACCGTCGAGCAGGAGCTGCGACGCCTGGACGTCGAGACCGTGTACGTCGCGGGTGGCACCTCGGCCGTGCCCGACCGGGTGCTCACCGACATCGAGGACCGACTCGGCGTCGAGGTCGACCGCCTGTCCGGCCCGAACCGGATCGAGACGGCAGCCGAGATCGCCCGCGAGGCCCAGTCGTTGACGGGCAGCGACGACGTGCTGGTGGCCCGTTCCGACGACTTCGCCGACGCGTTGTCGGCCTCGAACCTGTCGGTGGTCACCGGGGCACCGCTGCTGCTCACGCGTCGGGACCAGCTCTCGCCGGGAACCGCGACGGCGTTGGCCGACCTCGCGCCGGACAAGGTCTGGGTCATCGGTGGCACCGCCGCCATCCAGCCCGACGTGGAGGCCGACCTGTCGGGCCGGGCCGACACCGTGGAGCGGGTGAAGGGTTCGAACCGCTACGCCACGGCAGCCGCCGTCGCCGCGGTGGCGAGGGCGTCCGGACAGGACGTCATGCCCACCATCCTGGCCAGTGGCGCGAACTTCCCTGACGCGCTGGCGGCCGGTCCGGCCGCGGCGAAGCTCGGCGGTCGCCTGTTGCTCGCCAACCCGGGCGTCGACCGCAACGCGGCGTTGCTGGCCGACCTGGAGACCGATGCGGACCGGGTCGACCTGGTCTACATCGTCGGCGGTGGGGCAGCCCTGCCGCTGGGCCTCGACGGGCCCGTCCTCGACGCCATCCAGACCGACGAAGAGGCGGCGCGTGCGGCCCTGCTGGCCGCCGACCCGGCGGCGCTGGATCCCCGTGCGCAGCTGGTGCAGGAGGTCGAGGAAGGCTGACCTGCACACGCGTCCGCCCCGCCCGATCGACGTGACGTCGGTCGGGCGGCGGCATGTCGCCCCCCGGCATGTCGGCTCCCGGCATGTCGGCACCCGGGGCCACCCGGTCAGGTGGGACCGGCCAGCTCGGCCACCTGCACCAGGACGTCGGTGAGGGCGTAGTCCTTCGGGGTGAACACCGCGGCCACCCCGGCCGCGCGCAGCACCCGGGCGTCGGCCGGTGGGATGATGCCGCCGGCCACGACGGGGACGTCGTGGCCGGCCGCGCGCAGGCCGTCGAGCACGGCCGGGACCAGGTGCAGGTGCGAGCCGGACAGGATCGACAGGCCCACCAGGTGGACGTCCTCGTCGACGGCGGCGCGCACGATCTGGTCGGGGGTCAGGCGAATGCCCTCGTAGACCACCTCCATGCCCAGGTCGCGGGCCCGCAGCGCGACCTGTTCGGCCCCGTTGGAGTGGCCGTCCAGGCCCGGCTTGCCCACCAGGATGCGCACCCGGCGCCCGAGCCGGTCCTGCACCGCGGCCACGCGGGCACGCCCCGCGGCCAGGTCGCCGGCCGGAGCGGCCGTGGCGACCCCGGCGATCCCGGTGGGCGCGCGGTACTCACCGAACACGTCGCGCAGGGCCTGGGCCCACTCCCCGGTGGTCGCACCGGCCCGCGCCGCCCGGATCGAGGCCGGCACGAGGTTGGTGCGGGTGCCGGCCAGCGTCCGGAGCTCGTCGAGGGCACGGTCGACGACGTCGTCGTCGCGGGCGCTGCGGTGGGCCAGGAGGCGGGCGACCTGTGCCTCCTCGGCGCGCTCGTCGACCACCAGGATCGATCCCGACTGGTCGTCGACCAGGGGGCTGGGCGCGGTCTCGGTGTGGGTGTTGACGCCGATCACGACCTGCTCGCCCGACTCGATGCGGCGCTGTCGGGTGGCGTTGGACGCCACCAGCTCGGCCTTCATGTGGTCCACCGCCGCCACGGCGCCGCCCAGGTCCAGGACCCGGTCGAGCTCGGCCCGGGCCGCCTCGGCGAGTTCCTCGGTCGCGGCGTCCATGACCACCGAGCCGGTGAACAGGTCGGGGTAGTCCAGCAGGTCCGTCTCCTGGGCCAGGACCTGCTGCATCCGCAGGGACACCTGTTGGTCCCACGGTCGCGGCAGGCCCAGTGCCTCGTTCCAGGCCGGCAGCTGGACGGCCCGGGCGCGGGCGTCCCGCGACAGCGTCACGCCCAGCATCTCCAGCAGGATCCTCGCGATGTTGTTCTCGGGTTGCTGCTCGGTCAGCCCGAGTGAGTTGACCTGCACCCCGTAGCGGAACCGTCGGGCCCTGGGGTCAGTCACCCCGTAGCGATCGCGCGTGATGGTGTCCCACAGGTCGACGAAGGCACGCATCTTCGCGACCTCCTCGACGAACCGGATCCCGGCGTTGACGAAGAAGGAGATCCGACCGACCACCGACGGGAAGTCCGCGGCCGGGACCTGGCCGGACTCACGCACGCCGTCGAGCACCGCGATGGCGTTGGCCAGTGCGAAGGCGACCTCCTGGACGGGGGTCGCCCCGGCCTCCTGCAGGTGGTAGGAGCAGATGTTGACCGGGTTCCAACGGGGCACGTGGCGCCATGTGTGCACGATCACGTCGGTGGTCAGTCGCAGCGACGGACCCGGTGGGAACGCATGCGTCCCGCGCGACAGGTACTCCTTGAGGATGTCGTTCTGGGTCGTACCCCGCAGCGACGCGGGGTCGACGCCCTGCTCCTCGGCAACCCCCAGGTAGGTGGCCAGCAGCCACATCGCGGTCGCGTTGATGGTCATCGACGTGTTCATGTCGCCCAGGGGGATGCCGGCGAACAGGACGCGCATGTCGTCGATCGAGCTGATCGGCACCCCGACCTTGCCGACCTCGCCACGTGCCAGGACGTGGTCGCTGTCGTAGCCGGTCTGGGTGGGCAGGTCGAAGGCGACACTCAGCCCGGTCTGGCCCCGGGACAGGTTGGTGCGGTACAGGGCGTTGGAGGCCGCGGCCGAGGAGTGGCCGGAGTAGGTCCGGACCACCCACGAGCGGTCGCGCTCGGGGAGCCGGGCGCCACCGGTCGGGGCCGTGGGTTCGTCGTGCGGGTCCGGCGTCCCGGGTGGGCCGGTGTCGTCCATGGCGGCTCCCCTCGACGGCCGTGTCGCAGGAGGATAGGTCCAGGGCCCCCGGCGCGAGGGCGGCGCGGCGAGAGGCCCGGCGCGGCGGCAGGCCCGACGCTGTCGGGGGACCCGTGCGGGCATCGGCCACTGGCCGCCCGGACCCGGTGTCGCGGGCTAGCGTCCGGAGGCATTGCCCCTCCCGGGCCGTGGTGGTCCGGGACCCGTTTGCCCGTTCGTCGAGTCCGTGCCCGACGCGGGAGAGAGGTCGCACCATGGGTCGCCACGTCCTGGTCTGGGACGCCCCGAACATCGACATGACCGTCGCCAACATCATCGACGGCAAGCCCACGGCGCGCGAGCGACCGGACCTGCAGGTCCTGGGGCGCTGGCTGGTCGACGAGGCCGGCCCCGGCGACGAGGTCGAGGCCTGCGTCTTCGTCAACGTGGCCGACCACGTCGCGGGGCCGATCCGTGGCTGGGTCCTGTGGCTGCTCGAGCAGGGGTTCCGGGTGTTCGCACGACCCAAGGTCGACGACTCCGACGTCGACGACGACATGGTCGACCACCTGTTCTCGCGACGGGAGGAGGGGGTCCTGACACGGGCCTACGTGGGCTCCAACGACGCCCGCTGCTTCGTCGACCCGATGCTGGACCTGGTCGACGACGGGGTCGAGGTCACGATCCTGGGCTTCGGCGAGTTCGCGGGTGGCCTGTCGTCGCAGGACGCGTTCACCTTCGTCGACCTCGAGCAGATCGACGGCCTGTTCGCCAGCCCCCTGCCCCGGATCAACCTCGAGGTCCTGCCACCCGAGGGACGCTGGTTCGAGCCGACGGGCGTGCTCGGGGCCTGACCCGCCGTCGTCGTCGCCGCCCCGGTCGATCGGGTGGGGCGTGTGGTGGAGACGTTGCGGGTGGTGTTTCCGGGCTGCTAGGGTCCGCCCCGTCTCCGGCGAGAACCTGCCTCCTGTTCGCGTCCCCCCCGGATCAACACCCATGCGCCCGACACTCGTCCTGTCGTCCGTCGTGGCCACCGTCGCCGCCCTGGTGGCGCCGGCCGTGGCCGCTCCCGCCGAGTCTTTCGTTCGCTCGCCGGTCCGGGTCGTGGCCCTCGACCTGGACCGCCCGGCGACGGCGCCCGCCGTCGTGGCGGACCGGGGTTCCCACGTCCATGACCCGGCCAGGACCGACCTCGGCTCCGCGCCGACGGTGTCCAGCGATCCGACGTGGTGGACGGCCGCCGACGTCCCGGCAGGCGACGGGGTCATGGTCGGGGCCGAGTGGGGGGGCACCGACGCCGAGGTGGCCGTGCGGGCCCGCCGCGACGGGACCTGGACGGAATGGCTGCCCCTGGAGGTCTCGCTCGACCAGCCGGACGGCGCCGAGGCCCGGGATGCCAACCCCGACACCTCGTCGCCGGTGTGGTTCGGCCACGCCGAGCGCTTCCAGGTGCGGGCCTCCGACCCCGTCGACCTCGACCTCCACGTCGTGGACGACGTGGAGGGTGGCGGGCCACCAGCGACCGCCGAGGCAGCCACGACCATCCGGCCGCGATCGGCCTGGGGTGCCGACGAGTCGTTGCGGTCCGGCACCCCGGTCGTGGCCGCCAGCCTCGAGTTCGGCGTGATCCACCACGAGGGCGGGACGCCACGCTGGACGGCGGACGAGATCGCCGACGGCTGTACGGACGCCGCGGCCGCGATCCGGGCCATCTACGCCTACCACACGCAGAGCCACGGCTGGTCCGACATCGGCTACAACGTCGTGGTGGATCCGTGTGGGGGCATCTGGGAGGGCCGGGCCGGGGGCGTCGACGACAACGTGGTCGGTGCCCACGCCGCGGGCTTCAACGTCGGGTCCTTCGGGGTGCTCGCGTTGGGGACCTTCCACGGTCCCGGCGGCGACCTCATCACCAGCACCATGGTCCGCAAGCTCGAGAACGTCTTCGCCTACAAGTTCTCCCTGGCCGGGATCGACGCCCGTGGCACCGTCGAGCACACCGGCGGCTGCAGCGGGTGCAGCAGTCGCCATCCCGCCGGGACGACCGTGACGGTCCCGCGCGTGTCGGCCCACCAGGTGACGTCGTGGACCGCCTGCCCCGGCGAGCACCTGATGGCGCGGCTGTTCACGGGGACCGGCCCGTCCGCCCGTCCGACCAGCGCGTTCACCCAGGCCGTGTTCGACAAGACCTCCCCGCCACCCGACGATGGCGGCCACGGGAACGTGGAGGTGTCCCGGTGGTCGGGCAGTGCGCGCATCCAGACCGCCGTCGAGGTGTCCCGAGGCTCGTTCGCCGCGGCCGACGTGGCCGTGCTGGCCACCGCCGTGGCCGCCCCCGACGGGTTGGTGGCAGGCCCACTGGCGGCCAGCCGCTCCGGACCGGTCCTGCTCACCCGTCCGGGGGGCCTGCACGCCGACGTCGGTGACGAGCTGCGGCGCCTGGGCGTGACCCGGGTCGACCTGGTGGGTGGCACGGCGGTGATCGGCCCCGAGGTGGTCCGCGACCTCGCCGCGCTCGGGATCACCCGGGTCCGTCGACTCGCGGGCGTGAACCGGTTCCAGACCGCCCAGCGTGTCGCCGACGACGTCCGGGCGCGGACCGGCGGCCGCGCGGTCGTGGTCGCCACCGGTGGCCACCCCGACCGTGTCACGGCCTTCGCCGACGCACTCACGGCCGGGGCCTACGGGGCCCTCACGCTGGCGCCGGTCGTGTTGACCAGGCCCGACGGGCTGCCGACCCCGTCGCGGGCGGCGATGACGGCGACCTCGTCGGTGCCGGCGGTGAACCGGGTGGTGGTGGTCGGCGGGCGGTACGCGCTGCCGTCCGACCTCGAGGCCGACGTGCGCGACGCGGTCCCCGGGTCGGTGAACCTGTCGTCGTTCGCCGGCCGTGACCGCTACGAGACCGCGACCCTGGCGCTGGGGTCGTTGGTCGACCGCGGGCTCGTCGACGGCAGCCGGGTGCTGATGGCGTCCGGGGGCAACTGGCCCGACGGGCTCACGGCGGGTGCCGCGGCGGCGAGCCTGCGTCGGCCGCTGGTGCTGGTGCCGCCCGAGACCGGCTACGAGGGATCGTCGGTCGACCTCGCCACGACCGCGTGGGGCATGACCTCCGCCGTCGTCGTGGGGGGCGCCAAGGCGGTGTCCGACGGGGTGGTCGCCGAGATCCGGGGCGGGTGAGCCGCCGGCCCGGCGACGGGCCCGACGCCACAGGCACTAGCGTGCGGCGGAGTCGAGCAGGGGACGGGTCGTGGTGGAGTCGCCGAGTGGTGGGGCGGAGCCGGTCCTGGGCGTGTCGTCGGAGGTCGGGCGCCTGCAGGCCGTCGTCCTGCATCGTCCGGGCCTCGAGTTGCAGCGGCTGACCCCGGACAACAAGGACGAACTGCTCTTCGACGAGCTGCTGTGGCTCGAACACGCCCAGGAGGAGCACGACGCCTTCGCGACCCTGCTCCGCGGCCACGGGGTCGAGGTGCTCTACGTCGAGGCGCTGCTGGCCGACGTGCTGGCCGACGACGAGGTCGCCGAGCGGGTCGTCGCCGAGCACGTCACCGACGACACCACCGGACCCGTCGCGGTCGCGGACCTGCGTGCCCACCTGCTGGACCTCGACCCCGCCGAGCTCGCCCAGGCGCTGTACGGCGGCGTGGCCGTCGACGAGGTGGACGTGACACCGGGACTGGTGGCGGCGGTGGCGCCGCCCGGCGCCATGCTCCTCGACCCGTTGCCCAATGCGGTGTTCATGCGCGACTCCTCGGCATGGATCAACGGCGGGGTCGTCCTGGCCCCCATGAGTCGGCCCGTGCGCCGACGCGAGAGCGCCCTGGTCCGGACGGTGGTCCAACGCCACCACCGCTTCGCGGCGGCCGACGTGTGGTTCGGGGCCGCGCCGGCGACGCACCTGCTGGCCACCGTGGAGGGCGGTGACGTGCTGGTCGTGGCGGAGCGCGGCCTGGCGATCGGCATGTCCGAGCGCACGACCGCGACCGGCATCGAGTCCCTCGCCGTCGCCCTGTTCGCCGCCGATGTGGTCGACCGCATCCTGGTGGTGGACCTGCCCAAGGTGCGGGCGGCGATGCACCTGGACACGATCGTGACCCAGGTCGACGTGGACGCCTTCATCACCTACCCGGCCATGACCCACGACATCCGGTGCGTGCAGGTCACGCCGCGTCGGGGCGGCGGGGTCCGGGTGGTCGAGGCCTCGTCGATGGTGCGGGGCCTGGAATGGGCGGCCGGCGTCGGTCACATCCGCGCCATCGAGCCCGACCTGGGCTCCACCCGTGCGGCTCGCGAGCAGTGGAACGACGCCAACAACACGCTCGCGCTGCGGCCGGGCACCGTCATCGCCTACGAACGCAACGTCGCGACCAACACGATCCTGGCCGACGCCGGGATCGACGTGCACACCATCCCGTCGTTCGAGCTGCCACGGGGCCGCGGCGGTCCGCGCTGCATGTCCTGCCCGGTGGCGCGGGCCCCGGTGGACGCCTGAGCCCATGACGGCGCCGACGCACCCGGGGTCGCCGGGGATGTCCCCGGGGCTGGCCGCACGACTCCGTGGGGTCGGTGTCGTGCGCTCGGGCGCGACCCTGCTCGCCGACGTCGACCTGGACGTGCGGACCGGGCGTGCGATGGCCGTCATCGGGCCCAACGGCGCCGGCAAGACCACCCTGCTGCGCATCCTGTCGACCCACCTGTTCCCGTCCCGGGGCCACGTCGAGGTGCTTGGCGGGCACTTCGGTCGCACCGACCTGCGTCGGCTCCGGCAGCGGGTCGCCCTGGCCTCGGTGGCCATGACCCGCCTGGTCCCGATGACCCACACCGCCGAGGTCCTGGTGGCGGCCGGCCGACGGGGTGTGCTCCGGGTCGGGGCGCCGGCGTCGGGTGACGACCTGGACGCCGCGCGGGTGGCCCTGGGTCGGGTCGGGGTCGACCACCTCGCCGATCGGGTGGTGGCGACCCTGTCGCAGGGCGAGTGGCAGCGCGTGCAGATCGCGCGGGCACTGGTCGCCGAACCGGAACTGGTGCTCCTGGACGAGCCCTTCGCCGGTCTCGACCTGGGTGGACGTGAGTCGCTGGTGGCCGACCTCGACACGCTGCTGGCGCGCCCGGACACCCCGACACTGGTCATGGTCGCCCACCACCTCGAGGAGTTCCCGACGGCCGTGGAGGACGCGGCCGTGCTGCGTGGCGGCCGCGTCCTGGCGTCCGGCCCGGTGGACCAGGCCGTCACCGACGAGGTGGTGTCGCGCGCCTTCGGCGTGCCGGTGTCGGTCGAGCGCGTCGACGGGCGCCTGTCGGCGCGGGTGCGACGGGCCTGACCCGCCAGCCACCGTCGATGTGCGACCTCGCCGGGGGACGGCTCGCCACCTACCCTCGTCACCGCATCGACCGCCCCACCACGCCGCACACGCCGTCCTGGAGTCGCCATGCCCGAAGCCGTGATCGCCGCCGTCGCCCGCAGCCCCATCGGACGCGCCTTCAAGGGCTCGATGACCGACCTGCGCGCGGACGACCTCGTCGCGACCATCATCGGGGCGACGCTGGAGCAGGTCCCGGCGATCACGCCCGACATGGTCGACGACCTCCACCTGGGCGTCGGGCTGCCGGGGGGTGAGCAGGGCTTCAACATGGCCCGCATCGTGGCCGTCCTGCTGGGGTGGAACTCGGTGCCGGGCGTCACCCTGACCCGCTACTGCTCGTCGTCGTTGCAGACCACCCGGATGGCCTTCCACGCCATCAAGGCCGGCGAGGGTGACGTGTTCGTGTCGGCCGGCGTCGAGATGGTGTCGCGCTTCACCAAGGGCAACTCCGACTCGCTGCCGGACACGATGAACCCCGTCTTCGACCCGGCCCGTGCCCGCACCGAGGAGGCCACCGAGGGCGGTTCGGACACCTGGGTCGACCCGACCACGCTGGACCGGCTTCCCGACGCCTACATCCCGATGGGCCAGACCGCCGAGAACGTGGCCCTGCTCGAGGACGTGTCGCGCGAGGAGATGGACGAGTTCGCGTTGGCGTCGCAGCAGCGCTACGAACAGGCCGACCAGGACGGCTTCTGGGCCAACGAGATCACGCCGGTCACGCTGCCGGACGGTTCGACCCTGTCCACCGACGACTCGCCGCGGTCCGGCACGACCCTGGAGGGGCTGTCCGGCCTCGACCCGGTGTTCCGTCCCGACGGGCGGGTCACCGCGGGCAACGCCTGCCCGCTCAACGACGGTGCGGCCGCCCTGGTGGTCATGAGCGACACGAAGGCCGACGAGCTGGGGATCGAGCCGCTCGCGCGGATCGTGTCCACGGGGGTCAGCGCCCTCAACCCCGAGATCATGGGGCTTGGTCCCGTGGACGCCTCCCGCCAGGCGCTGGACCGCGCCGGCATGACCGTGGACGACCTCGACCTGGTCGAGATCAACGAGGCGTTCGCCGCCCAGGTGATCCCGTCGGCCCGGGCACTGGGCGTGGACCACGACATCCTGAACCCCCACGGGGGCGCGATCGCCGTCGGCCACCCCTTCGGGATGACGGGGGCACGCATCACCGGCACGCTGCTCAACGGGCTGCGCCACACCGACGGGACCTTCGGGCTGGAGACGATGTGCGTCGGTGGCGGCCAGGGCATGGCCATGGTCGTCGAGCGCCTGCGGTGAGCGACGAGACGCTGGACCTGGTGGCCTGGACCGGCCCGATCCCCGACGACCACCCCGACGCCAACTTCCTGGTCGACGTCGCGACCTACTCCCTGGCCGATCCGCTGGCCACCCTGCGTCGCCTGGGTGACGCGGTCGGCGTGCCGGTCGGGGCACTGGCGCGCTACGTACTGGCGAGGTGGGTCACGGCCGGCAGTGACAGCCTGCTCGAGGTGGGCCCGACGGCGGTCCAGCGCATGCGCGACCACGTGCGCGCCGCCGAGGAGGTCGGCACCGACACCGCCCGTGTCGACGCCTACCACGCGATCGCCGAACAACTGGCGTGGCTCGGCCACGGACTGGACGACGCGCCGGGGACCTACCCCGACGGCGGGGCCGGACCGATCTGAGCGGACGGGTCCGGCGCACGCGGTGGGTGGTGCGGGGTGGCTCAGCTGGTGCTGATCTTGCGGACGGTCACGTCGAAGGTCGTCGCCGGCGCCTCGACGGTGACGGTGTCACCCACGGGGCGGTCCAGGATCGCCTGGCCCATGGGGGACTCGCTGGACAGCACCGGGTGCTCGTCGTGGGTGTCCTCACGGGACCCGACGAGGTAGATCTCGGTGTCCCCGTCCACGTCCAGGGTCACGACCAGGCCCGGTCGGACCACGTCGGTGTCCTCGGGTTGGCCGATGCGCACGTCGCGCAGCAACTGCTCGAGCTGGCGGATGCGCGCCTCCATCTTGCCCTGCTCGTCCTTGGCCGCGTGGTACTCGGCGTTCTCGCGCAGGTCACCGTGGGACCGGGCCTCCTCGATCTCGGCGGAGATCTGGTCGCGACCGTCGGTCTTGAGCTGCTCCAGTTCGGCGAGCAGACGGTCGTGGGCCTCTCGGCTGAGCCATGTTTCGGCCATGGTGGTGCTCCTTCGCGTGGGGATGGTGCCGCTGGTCCGTGGGACGGCGGCGACGTCCGAGGGGGCGTCGACAGGCGGCGGCCGCGTCGGTCCTCGAGGTCCACTCGGGGTGCCCGTCGGCTCGCGTCGTCGATGCGACGGGCCCGGGCAGCAAGTGGGAGGTGGTCGTCGGCCGGGATGCCTGGACGGCCCCTGACATGACGGCGTCCGGCCCAGAGCCGGACGTCGTGATCCACTGTACCGACTCCCTGCCAGGGCGCAACGGGTCTGTCGGCCCTGCCCTACGATCGTGCGACGCGTTCGCGCGGTTCCCCCCGCGCCGTGGCTGCGGACACGTCCGATCCCCCTGCCCGCCCTCCTGCCCGGTCCATCCGTCCGAGCCCCGCCAACCGTCGCGAGGTCCCGCCGCATGTCCAAGTCGTCCCTGACCACCGCGTGGGGACTGCTCCACGTGGTGGCCGGCATCGCCGTGGTCGTCGCCGTGGATCGCCTGGTGGCGGGGTCCGGTGCCGCGCTCGGGACGCGCCTGCTCGTCGCCGGGTCCGTTGGCCTGGCCTGGCTGGCCCTGGGGGTCCTGGGGCTGGTGCTCGTGCTGGCCGCCCGCGACGCCATGCGGATCGGTCGCCGCCAGCGCGACGCGGTGGTCCCGCTCGGTGGCGACCACGACCGGCTCGCGGCCGACCTCCGCGACGTCGGAGCCCGCCAGGCGGAACTGGAGCAGTCACAGGACGATGTCACCCGCGACCTGCGCCGCATGGTCGCTGCATTGTCCGACGAGCTCGCCGACGGCAGCAGCCGCGACGATGCCGTCGAGACCGTCCTGGCCGACCTGGACGAACGGCTGGACCGGATCGGGATCGGCCTCGAGCAGGCCGAGCGTGACGCCGCGCATGGTCGTGCGGCCCTGGCCGCGCGCCTGGACGACGTCGTGGACCGACTCGCGTCGGTGCCCCGCCCCGGTGAGCCCGGGACGGGTGCCGACGATCGGCCGGGATCGCCGTCGTGACGGCCCCGACCCACGGGGCCACCACGCCCCGTGCGCCGTCGGACCCGGGAGCCGCCGGGTGGCTCGCCGGGGCCGTGGTGGGTCGCCGCGCGCCGACGCGCGGGTTGCCGGCCCCGGGACGCGAGGACCGGTCCGTGGCCGCGGTCCGTGGATGGGTGCTCCCCGGTCGGGAACCCCCCGTGGACGACCGCCCGGAGCAGGCCTCGCCACTGCCGGCCTCGGCGCGCGTGCGGGCCACCGTCGTGGTGGCCGTGCGGGACCGGGCCGAGACCGTGGCCGGGGAACTGGACGCCGTGCTGGCCCGACTCGGGGCCGACGACGAGCTGGTGGTCGTGGACGACGCCAGCGGGGACGCCACGGCGGCCGTCCTGGCTGGCGTGGACGACGGCCGCGTGCGCCGGTTCGGGGTGGCCGTGTCCCACGGCCGGGCCTGGGCCACCAACCTCGCCCTGCACCACGCCTGGGGGCGGGTGGTCGTGGTGCCCGACGACCTCGCCGCTGCTGCCGGGCTGGCGGCCGGGATCGACGAGTTCGTCGCGTCCGGCGCACTGGCCGCGATCCACGAGCCGACCGGGACGGGACCCGGGGCCATCGGGGGCCCCTCGCGCGACCCGGGATCGCCCGTCGGGGTGGTTGGGTGGCGCAACGCCGTGGTGGGCCGGGTCGGCTACCTCGACGCCGCCGCGCCGGACCCGGCCGCGGACTGGCGCGCCCGGCTGCGGGACGCGCTCGTGGCCTCGGCCGTGGTCGGGGACCGGGCCCCGACGCCCCGCGTGCGCGTGTCCCAGCGTGGCGTGCAGGGCTTCCCGGAGCGCCGGGAGCCCGTGACCGTGACCATGGCCTCGATGCCCAGTCGTCGCGACCACCTCGAACGGGTGGTGGCCACGCTGGTGCCACAGGCCGATCGGCTCTGCGTCCACCTCAACGGCTACGACGACGTGCCCGCGTTCCTGGACCATCCGCGGATCGTCGTCACCCGCAGCCAGGACCTGGGCGACCTGCGCGACAACGGCAAGTTCGCCTTCGGGGGCCTGGTCGTCCGCGGCCACCACGTCGTCGTCGACGACGACATCGACTACTCACCCGACCACGTCGACGGCCTGATCGCCAAGGTCGAGCAGTACGACCGGCGGGCGATCGTGGGCTACCACGGCGTGCTCCTCCCGACGCCGGTCACGCGCTACTTCGGCGCACGCACCGTCCGCCACTTCGGGACGACCCTGCGCGAGGACGAGCCCGTGCACCTGCTCGGGTCCGGAACCGTGGCCATGCACACCGACACGCTGCGGATCGGGCTGGAGGACCTGCCGACCACCGGAATGGCCGACGTGTGGCTGGCCCTGGCTGCCCACCGCGCCGGGATCCCGATGATCGCGGTGTCCCGGCCCAGCCGGCACCTTCGCCAGCGCCGCGACATCGGCGCGACCCTGTTCGAGGAGTTCAACGACGACGACCGACGCCACGTCGAGGCGCTGCGCACGGTCGAACTGGTCCGTCGCACGGTCGTGCCGGCGGGTGGCTCCGGGTCCGAGGTGCGCCGGGCCTGAGGCCGGGGGCGGCTCAGGCCGCCTGGCGGCGGACATCGTCGGGCAGGTCGCCACCGGACGCCTTCTGGGCCATCCGTGCGGCCTCGCGACTGGCCATCATGCGGGCGACCCCGACCACCGCACCGGTCAGCATGCCCCACCCCACCGCTTCCTTCCAGTCCGTGCTGGGGTCCGCGGGGTTCTCCGGTGGCTCGGTGCCCATCGCGGCCTCCCACCCGGAGGTCAGGGCCTTGCGCGCGACCATGGCGGCGGCGATGGCCGCGCCGTTGCCGAGCAGTTTCCAGACGGTGTCGGACACGTGGACTCCTTGAGGGGACGCACCGACACTGTGCCGGGTCGCGGCGGGATCTGCGCGGCCGGCCGTCCACGGGTGGGCCGACGTCGGGGTCTCCTAGGATCTGCTGGACCACCCGGTCGCCCTCCCCGAGCGTGGCCGGTCGTGGCCGGGGCCGCGCCACGGGACGCGCCGGCGAGGTGTCCGGACAGCGACGAGATCGGAGCAGGCCGCATGGCACAGGGTCCCGGGTCCGCCACTCGCGCGCGGTCGTTGCGGCCGCCGTTGCGGGTGGTCGTGGTGGACGACCACGCGGTCGTCCGGGCCGGCCTGCGGGCGGGCCTGGCCGAGCACCGGGTCGAGGTCGTCGGCGAGGCCGAGGACGTCGAGGGCGCGGTCGCCGCGATCGGTCGGCACCGCCCCGACGCCATGGTGCTGGACGTCCGCCTCCCGGGGGGCGGCGGGCCGGCGGTGTTGGCGGCCCTGGGTGACCGGGCGCCACCCACGTTGGCGGTGTCGGCGTCCGACGAACGCGACGACGTCGTCGCGACCGTGCGGGCCGGGGCCCGCGGGTACCTGCTCAAGACCAGCTCGATGGCCGACATCGCCCGGGCCGTCCATGTCGTGCACGGGGGTGGCCCGGTGTTCTCCCCGGAGCTCGCCGGCCACCTGCTGGACCTCGACGGCGAGGCCGGGGCGAGTCCGGCCGACGGGGTGGACGACCCGGCCTGGGCGGCCCTGACCGATCGCGAGCGAGAGGTCCTGCGCCACCTGGCGCGTGGTCACACCTACCGCCGCATCGCCGAGGACCTGGTGGTGACACCGCGCACCATCGAGACGCACGTGCGCAACACCCTGCGCAAGCTCCAGGTCAGCAACCGCCACGAGGCCACGGCCTGGGCCATCGACCGTGGCTTCGACGTCGACTGAGGGATCGTTGGTCGGCGACCGGGCGGGCGATCTCCGGGTGATCCCTGACGGATCGGATCGGCGCCCGGCGCATGCTGGGGCCACGCCCGATCGGGAGACCCCGCATGGCCACCGCCCACCCCACATCCGCCCCACGACACCGTCCTCCGCCGACCTCCGGCCACACCCCGCCGCCGGCCCCGGCACTGGCGGGCGCCCGACGCGGTCCCACCCCGCGGTCGCGTCGCAGCCCGGCCCAGCTCCGGGCGGTGCTGGCGGAACGTCTTCCCGAACTGCTCGCCACGGCTGGTGTGGCGCTGCTGGTGGCGGCTGTCGCCGGGTTCGTCGTGTCGCAGTGGTCCGCGCTGGACAACCTCGGCCAGGCCGGGCTGCTGGTGGCCGGGTCGGCGGTGCTGACCGCCCAGGGGACGTGGGCGTCACGTCGCGACGGCCGGTTCGTGCATCGGATGGTCCCACTGTCGTGGGGCGCCGCGGCCGGGCTGACGCTGGTCGCCAGCCAGTTGCTGCTGGAGGTCGGGCTCCCGGACCACACGCGGCTGGCGATCGCCGGGGCGGGTCTGGTGGCGGCATCGCATGCCGGCTGGGCCTGGCACCGACGACCCGACTCGGTCGTGCTGCAGGTCGTCACGGTGGCGGCGGCGACGTGGGCGGTGGGCCCGGTCGGCCGGTCGGTGGCCGACGGGTGGGGTGGGACGGCGGACCTGGCGTGGGCCGGCATCCCGATCGCGGCCATCTTCGGCCTGGACGGCTCGACCACCGACGGGTTCCTGGTCGTGGCGATCGGGCACCTGCTGGTCGCGGTCGCGTGGATCGCCGTCGGGCTGCGGCTGCCGGACGTGACCGCGTCGCGGGTGGCCCGCGTCGGGGGCGCGCTGCTGCTGGCGTGGTCCGCGCTGGAGTTCAACGCCATGGCGTCGCCGATCGGCGCCAGTCTCGCCCTGGTGCTGGTGCTGGGCTTCCTGGTGGTCGGGATGGCCCTGGAGGACGCCCTGCTGATTGCCTTCGGCGCGATGGCCGGGCTCGTCACGGGACTGCGCACCACGTGGTCACTGTTCAGCGGTGAGACCGCCGTGACCCTGACCGTGGCCATCACCGGCGTGGTGCTGGTGCTGACCGCCATGCGACTGGGCCGGGCTCGCGACGACGAGTCCGGCGCCCCCGAGCAGTCCGCCCCCGAGCAGTCCGCCCCCGAGCAGTCCGCCCCCGAGGAGTTCGCGCCCGAGGAGTCCCCCGACCGAGGTCGTGACCAGCCCGGCCTGACGACGGGGTCCCCGGATGCGACACTTCGGGCATGACCAGTCCGGAGCGCCCCGATCCGATCTCCGTGGGCCCGGCCCGGCCCACCGGGCCCGACCAGCCGCGGGCGACGCCGTCGGTGGTCCGGCTGCGAGCGGAGGCGCTGCGGTTCCTGCGGGGGTTCGGGCTGGTGTCGGGGGGCTGGGCGGTGCTGCTCGCCGTGGCCGCACCGACGGTCGACCACCCCGCGTGGATGTGGGCGCTGGTCGGCGTCCACGTCGTGTGGGCGGTGGTGTCGGTCGGGCTGGCATCGGACCGGACGTGGTGGGTTGGCTGGTTCGTCCTCGCCCTGGTGTCCGAGGCAACCCTGCCGGTGGTGGGCACCCACGGTTGGTCGCTGACGGGTGGGGCCGTCATCACCGTGCTGGCCGGCGTCGCGCTGTCCGGTCGCCGCGACTGGATGGCGGGAACCGTCGCGACGCTGACGCTGGTGGTGCTCGCCCGGGCCGTCGTGTCGCCGGCCTGGTCCGTGGCCAACGCCGTGGCGACGTGCCTGGTGATCGGCTTCGGGGGCCTGGGCCTGGCCTGGGCGGTCGAACGGATCGCCGCGGTGGTGGCCGAGCGCGACCTGCTGCAGGCCCGGCTGCTGGCGGTCGAGACCGCTGCGGCGCGGGCGACGGAACGCGCCGAGGCGGGGGCACGCCTGCACGACACCGTGCTGCAGCACCTGGCGGCGATCGCCCACGCCCGGGACCTGGACGACGCCCGCCGCCACGCCGGGCGCGCGTCCAACGACCTCCGGGCGTTCCTGCGAGCGGACCGGGGTGACGCCGGGTCCCTGCGGCGGGTCCTGCGCGACGCGGTCACCAGGGCGGCCGACGGGGTCGAGGTGTCGGTGTCGGTCGTCGGGGACCGGACCGTCGGCGAGCGTGAGCAGCGACTGGTGGAGGCGGTCACCGAGGCCGTCCGCAACGCCGTGCGCCATGGCGCACCCCCGATCCGGGTCCACGCCGAGGTGGCCGCGGGCGGCGACGCGGTCGTGTGGGTGGCCGACCACGGTGACGGCTTCGACCCGGCCCAGATCGACCCGGACCGGCTGGGCGTGGCCGAGTCGATCCGGGGGCGGTTGCACCGGGCCGGTGGTCGGGCGGTCCTGCGCACCGACGACACCACCGAGTGGGAGCTGCGGGTGCCGGACGTGGCCGGGTCGTCCGAGCGGCGGCGGTGAGGGGGGCGGTCGGGGAGGCGTCGGCTGGGGAGGCGTCGGCTGGGGAGGCGTCGGCGTCGGACCGCGGCCGGCTGCGGTGGTGCGACAACTAACCTGCGGCCCATGGCCCTCCTCGACCTCCCCTACCGCGTCTACGAACGCCGGCTCGAGCGCGAGCTGGCGGGTGGGGTCCTGCCGCGCCACGTCGGGGTCATCCTGGACGGCAACCGGCGCTACGCCCGCGAGCGTGGCCTCGCGTCGGTGGCCGAGGGGTACCTGGCCGGGGCCGACCGGATCCCGCACCTGCTCGACTGGTGCTTCGAGCTCGACATTCCCTACGTCACCCTGTGGTTGCTGTCCACGGACAACCTCAGCCGGGACGACGACGAACTGCGACACCTGCTCGACATCATCGTCGGGACCGTCCGGGCCATCGCGTCCGCCCCGTCCACGACCACCCGTCGCCTGCGCGTGACCGCGGTCGGGGTGCTGGACGCGCTGCCCACCGACGTGCGTGCGGCCCTTGCCGAGGCGTGCGCCGCGACCGCGGACAACGACGGCTTCCACGTCCAGATCGCGGTGGGCTACGGCGGCCGCAAGGAGATCACCGACGCGTTGCGCAGCTGGATGCGGGCCCAGGACCGGGAGGGCCACACCCTGGCCGAGGCGGCCGAGTCGCTCGGGCCGGGTGACATCGGCGACCACCTGTACACCACGGGCTTCCCGGACCCCGACCTGATCATCCGCACGTCGGGCGAACTGCGCCTGTCCGGGTTCCTGCTGTGGCAGTCGGCCCACAGCGAGTTCTACTTCTGTGACCCCTACTGGCCCGACTTCCGACGGGTCGACTTCCTGCGGGCGCTGCGCGACTACGCCGGTCGGGCGCGACGCTTCGGCCGCTGACGCTGCCCCGACGCGACAGGTCCGGGCCGCGCACCCGACCCGCGGCGGTTGCGTGGATCGCGCGACGGGCGTGGCTACGTTCGCGGCGTCGCGACGATGCATGAGGTGGAAATGCCACGACCCCGCCGGTCCCCGGCCGCTCGGCGACCGCGTGGTGGCGAGGTGCCACCCAGCGCTGCCACCCCACCCATGCCGCCCGAGCCGGGGCATCGGCGGGCCGGACCGACCGCCGCGACCTTCCTCCTGACGCCGCCCCGTGTGGGCGGCGTCGCCGTGTGGTGGGACCGCCGCCTGCGCGTGGTCGCCGTCGGACCACGCGCCGGGGAGTTCACCCCCTGCCTCCCCGTCCGGAGGTTCCACTCGCCCCCACGCCCTGATCCGGACTCCTGATCCCGATCCCCCCGATCCCCTCGATCCCGAACCCCCGACCCGACATCCCGACCCGACCGGACCACCCCGACGACCGATGATGGGCTGACACCGTGACCGACGCCGCACCGTCCACCGCCACCACGTCCGCGACCTCCCCGGGCGCGTCCGTGGGACCCGAGGCCACGACCTACGTGCTCGACACGTGCGTGCTGCTGGCCGACCCCAACGCGATCATGCGCTTCGACGAGCACCACGTCGTGCTCCCGCTGGTCGTGATCGAGGAACTCGACCGCAAGAAGGCCCTGCTGGACGACGTCGGTCGCAACGCCCGGATCGCCCTGCGGACCATCGAGCAGCTGCCCACCGGGAACGGGCGGCTCGCCGACGGGGTCACGCTGGACCACGGTGGCACGTTCCGGATCGAGTCCAACCACGTCGACGTCGCCCTGCCGCCCTACCTCGACCCCCACAAGCCCGACCACCGGATCCTCAAGGTGGCGATGGGCCTGCGAGGAACCCTGGTCACCAAGGACGCGGCCCTGCGCATCAAGGCCACGCAGCTCCAGGTCGAGGCGCAGGACTACCGCGGGGACACCGCACGCGACGCCGAGCACTGGGACGGCGTGCGCAACCTCGACGTGGACACCACCACCATCGACCTGCTCCACCGCGACGGCAAGGTGGTGCTGGCCGACGGTTCCGAGCGCGCCCTGGTCGTCAACGAGTGCCTGGTGCTGCACGCCGGTCCCTCGGCCTCGGCGCTGGGACGCGTGATCGACGTCGCCGCGGACGGCGCCGCCACCGTGCACCGGGTCACCGGCCAGCGCGACGTGTTCGGGATGTCGGCCCGGGACGTGCGCCAGACCTTCGCCATCGACCTGCTGCTGGACCCCGACGTGCCGTGCGTGTCGATGATGGGGATGGCCGGCACCGGCAAGACCTTCCTGGCGCTGGCCGCCGGGCTGGAACAGGTGCTGCAGGCCACCGCCTACCGCCGCCTGTCGGTGTATCGCCCGCTGGTCGCCGTCGGCCGCCAGGACATCGGGTACCTGCCCGGCGACCTGGACGAGAAGCTGGCGCCGTGGATGGCGGCCGTGCACGACAACCTCTACGCATTGATGCGTCGTGGCGACAGCCGGTCCACGCGTGATCACCGCCAGGTCCAGTCCAACATCGAGTCCCTGGTGGACCGCGGGCAGCTGGAGCTGGCCGCGATCACCTACCTGCGCGGTCGCTCGATCACCGACGAGTACGTGGTGGTGGACGAGGCCCAGAACATCGAACTGTCGGCCCTCAAGGTCGTGCTGACCCGGATGGGAACCGGCTCCAAGGTGGTCTTCTGCGGGGACCTCGGCCAGGTCGACAACCCCTACATCTCGCCCTACGGGGGGATGGCGGCCCTGATCGAGAAGCTCAAGGGCACCCCGTTGTTCGGTCACGTCACGTTGTCCAAGGGCGTGCGTTCGCCGCTTGCCGAACACGCCGCGAACCTGTTCTGAGCGGTGGCCGTGGAGCCCGACCTACGGGCCATCGAGGCCTTCTGGCGTGAACACGGTGACGGTCCTCGGCCCGCGACGTTCTGGTTCGGGGACTCGCCCGCCCTGGCCGACGAGCTGGCCGACCTCGTGGTCACCGGCCCCAAGCGCGCGACGGCCGGGCTGCTGAGGGACGCCAGTGACGACGAGCCGGTCCCGGTCGAGGGCCAACGCTGGATCGTGCTGGACGGCTCGGGACGGCCGGTCGCGATCATTCGCACGACCGAGGTCCGCATCGCACCCCTGTCGTCGGTGACGGACCGCTTCGCGTGGGACGAAGGCGAGAACGACCGCAGCCGCGACGGGTGGCTGGCAGCCCACCACGCGTACTTCCGCCGCCAGGCCGCGTGCGAGGGCTTCGCCTTCCATCCCGACATCGACACCGTCTTCGAGCGCTTCGAGGTCCTGTGGCCACCGGGGGCCGCGGACGCGTGACCGGCCGGCTGTAGGCTCGACAGTCGCACGATCGACCACCCCGTCCCGCCGCCCGAGGTCCCGCCATGCCCACCCGGATGTCCACGCTGTTCCTGCGCACCCTGCGCGAGGACCCGGCGGACGCCGAGGTGCCGTCGCACCGCCTGCTGGTGCGGGCCGGTTACGTCCGGCGGGTGGCCCCCGGCGTGTTCACGTGGCTGCCGCTGGGCTGGCGCGCCTACCGCAACGTCGAGCGGATCGTGCGCGAGGAGATGGACGCCGCCGGCTTCCAGGAGTTGCACTTCCCGGCCCTGCTGCCGGCCGAGCCCTACCAGGCATCGGGCCGGTGGACCGAGTACGGCGACAACGTGTTCCGGCTCGCCGACCGCCGGGGCAACGACTTCATGCTGGGCCCGACCCACGAGGAGTTCTTCACCCTGCAGGTCAAGGACATCGCCGAGTCCTACCGCGACCTGCCACTGTGGATCTACCAGATCCAGACCAAGTACCGCGACGAGGCCCGGCCACGGGCCGGCATCCTGCGTGGGCGCGAGTTCGTGATGAAGGACTCCTACTCCTTCGACCTCGACGACGACGGCCTCGACGTCTCCTACGAGCGCCACCGCGACGCCTACGAGGCCACCTTCGCCCGGCTGGGGCTGGACTTCGTGACGGTGTTCGCGATGTCGGGTGCCATGGGGGGCTCGGCCTCCGAGGAGTTCCTCGCCCCGTGCGAGTCCGGGGAGGACACCTACGTCGCCTGCACGTCGTGTGACTACGCCGCCAACGCCGAGGCCGTGCGGTTCCCCGTGGCCGAGCCGGTGGATGCCGGCGACGCCCCGGCGGCCCACGTCGAGGACACCCCCGACACGCCCACCATCCAGACCCTGGTCGAGGTGTCCAACGCCAGGGACGACCTGCGTCGCCCCGACCGCGACTGGACGGCCGGCGACACCCTCAAGAACGTCGTGGTCACCGTCGTGCACCCGGACGGCGCGCGCGAGCCACTGGTCGTGGGTGTCCCCGGGGATCGTGACGTCGACCTGAAGCGACTGGAGGCGTTCGTCGAACCGGCCGTCGTCGAGGCGTTCAGCCCCGAGGACTTCGCGGCGCACCCCGACCTGGTCAAGGGCTACATCGGCCCCGGATCGGACGGGCCGTTGGGCGGCGACGGGATGACCTACCTGCTGGACCCCCGGATCGCCGAGGGGTCGCGCTGGATCACCGGTGCCAACGACCACGGCCACCACGTCTACGACCTGGTCGCCGGACGTGACTTCGCCATCGACGGTCGCATCGACGTGGCCGACATCCGCGAGGGCGACCCGTGCCCGACCTGTGGTGGCGAGCTGACCCTGGCCCGGGGCATCGAGATCGGCCACATCTTCAAGCTGGGTCGGCGCTACGCGGAGGCGCTGGACCTCACCGTGCAGGACGAGTCGGGCGCCAACGTGGTCCCGACCATGGGTTCCTACGGCATCGGGGTCTCGCGCGCCGTGGCCGCGATCGTGGAGCAGAGCCACGACGACGGCGGCTTGGTGTGGCCACGCTCGGTCGCGCCCTTCGACGTCCACCTGCTGACGGCCGGCAGGTCCGACGACCATGCCCGCGCCGCCGAGGAGCTGGCCGAGGAGCTGGAGGAGGCCGGGATGTCGGTGCTCTACGACGACCGCAACGCCAGCGCCGGGGTCAAGTTCAACGACGCCGACCTGCTGGGGATGCCGACCATCGTGGTCGTGGGCCGGGGCCTCGCCAACGGCGAGGTCGAGGTCAAGGACCGCGCCACCGGGGAGCGTGGCGACGTGGCGATCACCGACCTGGTCACCCACGTGCAGGGCCTGGCCACCACCCCCTGATCCGGTTCAGCCGTCGGGGCCGAGGTCCACGCGGTGGCGGTCAGGTCCCGGATCTCGTCGAGGTGGTCCCGCACGAACGCGACGGGCGCCCGCGCGACGGGGGCTCAGCTCCGGGACGGGTCGGGGTCGTCGAAGGTGATCTCGACCTCGTCGAAGCCGGCGGCGGTCAGGAACTCGGTGAGCGCCGTCTCGGTGTTGGCCTCGGCCGTGTCCAGCAGGCCCTCCTGGAGGGCGGCGTCGACCATGATCTCCTCGGCGGCGAGTCGAGCCGACCGTTCCAGGTTCGGGTCGCCCGTGGTGAACACCCCGGTGTCGCGGTCGTAGACCCGGGTCTGGTCGTTGTCGACCTCGATGCCCGTGACCTCGGGTGCCGGCAGGTGGAGCTCGATCCGGTTGGCGTCGTCGTCGATGGTGATGTCGCCCTCGCCGACCTGGGACAGGTCCACCCCCGCGTCGATGGACGCCACCGCGAACAGGAACACCCGGTCGCCGGCGGCCCAGTCCAGCCAGCCGCGGTCCTGGCCCTTCTCGACGGTGGTCGACTGGACCACCTCGACGGTCGACAGTTCCGACAGCGCCCGCACCGAGTCGACCACCACCGGCCCGCGCTCGTCGATCTCCTCCGCCGGGGCGAACAGGCCACCGAGCCCGCCAGCCAGCGTGTCGTCGAAGCGCTGGCGCAGCGACAGGAGGGCGACCAGGACCAGGGCGAGCAGGATCGACAGCACGACCACCGGCACCCATGCGATGCGACCGTTGCGCTGGGCCATGGCCCCTCCCGTCCCGGCGCCCGACCCGCGGGTGGCCGGCGCGCCACGGCCGGCACCGTAACCCCTCCACCGTCCAGGGGGCGGAGGTGGCCCGTGGACGCCCCCGGGATCGACCGGCCCCGGCGTCGTGGGCCGGTCGGCCCGGTGTCGCCGTGACGGTCGCGGTGGCCGGGGGCCGACCGACTGCCTAGGGTCGCGGTTGCCGGCAGGACCGGCCTCGGACCCGGTGCGTCGGCCATGGCGTCGCCGGTGCGGTCCCGCGATCGGAAAGGCCCGGATGGACGCCCTGGACCTCGCACGGTGGCAGTTCGGCATCGTGACCGTCTACCACTTCCTGTTCGTGCCGATCACCATCGGGCTGTCGGCCGTCGTGGCCTGGCTGCACACCCGTTGGGTGCGCCACCACGACGAGGCCGACCTGCGCCTGACGAAGTTCTTCGGCAAGTTGTTCATGATCAACTTCGCCCTCGGGCTGGTGACCGGGATCGTCCAGGAGTTCCAGTTCGGCATGAACTGGTCCGACTACTCGCGCTTCGTCGGCGACGTGTTCGGCGCCCCGCTGGCGGTCGAGGCCCTGCTGGCGTTCTTCCTCGAGTCCACCTTCCTCGGCCTGTGGCTGTTCGGCTGGGAACGCATCCCGGAGCGACTGCACGCCGCGACGATGTGGATCGTGCACGTGGGCACGGTCTTGTCGGCCTACTTCATCCTGGCCGCCAACTCGTTCATGCAGAACCCGGTGGGCTACACCTTCAACCCCGACACCGGCCGGGCCGAGATGACCGACTTCGTGGCGGTGCTCACCAACCCCGTGCAGCAGGTCACGTTCCCCCACACCATCACCGCCGCCTACCTGACCGCCGGCGCCTTCGTGATGGGGGTGTCCATCTGGCACCTGCGTCGCACCCACGTCGACGACCAGACCGTGATGCATCGGCGCGCCGTGCGCATCGGTGCCTGGCTCACGCTGGTGGCCGGGATCGGCGTGATCCTGACCGGCGATGCCCAGGCCAAGGTGATGACCGAGGTCCAGCCGATGAAGATGGCCGCGGCCGAGGCGTTGTACGACACCACCGACGGTGCGAGCTTCTCGCTGATCACCATCGGCTCCCTGGACGGCACACAGGAGCGGTGGTCGGTCCGCATCCCGGGCCTGCTCAGCTACCTGGGCACGGGCAGCTTCCGTGGCGAGGTCGAGGGCATCAACGACATCCAGGCCGAGTACCGGCAACGGTTCGGGACCAGCAACGACCCGATGGTGGCCGATGACCGCTACACCCCGTTGATCCCGGCCACCTACTGGTTGTTCCGGCTCATGATCGGGACCGGCATGGTGGCCGTCGGCCTGTCCGCCCTGGTGTTGTGGCGGACCCGGCGGCGGGCCGCGGGCGTGGCGTTCGGCGCGACCTGGTGGGCGTGGGCCGCGGTCGCGCTGCCCCTGCTGCCACTGGCGGCCAACTCCTTCGGGTGGATGTTCACCGAGATGGGACGCCAGCCCTGGGTGGTGTTCGGGCTGATGACGACGGCGACCGGGGTGTCGCCGTCGGTGTCGGCCGGCGAGGTGTGGACGTCGATGGTGGTGCTCACGCTGCTCTACGGCGGGTTGGCCGTGGTCGAGGTCAAGCTGTTGCTGACCTGGATCGCACGCGGCCCGGAGCCGGTGCCGGTGCCGGCGTCGGAGCCATCCGACGACGACGCCCCACTGGTGTTCGCCTACTGATCCGAAGGCAGCGACGTGGAACTCACGACCGTGTGGTTCGTGCTCATCGGGATCCTGTGGACGGGCTACTTCGTCCTCGATGGCTACGACCTGGGGGTGGGCATGCTGCTGCCGATCCTGGGCAGCCGCAGCACCACCGAGGACGCCTCCGAGCCCGACCGGCGTCGGCGACTGCTGTTGACGTCGATCGGCCCGTTCTGGGACGGCAACGAGGTCTGGGTGCTCACGGCCGGGGGCGCCACCTTCGCGGCCTTCCCCGAGTGGTACGCAACGCTGTTCTCGGGCTTCTACCTCCCGCTGCTGCTGATCCTGGTCGCCCTGATCCTGCGTGGCATGGGACTGGAGTACCGCCACAAGCGCGACGACGACACCTGGCGGCGCCGCTGGGACATGGCCATCGTGGTGGGGTCATGGCTGCCCGCGGTGCTGTGGGGCGTGGCCATGACCAACCTCGTGCGTGGGGTGCCCATCGACGAGTCGGGGGAGTTCGTGGGCAACGTCGTGTCCCTGCTCAACCCGCTGGCCCTGCTCGGGGGCGCGACCTTCGCAGCACTGTTCCTGACCCACGGGGCGCTGTTCGTCGCGCTCAAGACCCTGGGTGACATCCGTGACGACGCCCGGGCCGTGGCGCTGCGGACCGGCGTCCTGGCGGCGGTCCTGGCCGTGGCGCTGCTGTCCTGGCTCGGGGTGCGGACCGGCACGCCCGCCAGCTGGACCACGACCGTGCTCGCCGCCCTCGCCCTGGTGACCGCACTGGTGGCCGCCCGGGTCGGTCGTGAGGGATGGGCGTTCGCCGGGACCGCGGTCACGATCGCCGGTGCCGTCGCCAGCTACTTCCTGATGCTGTTCCCCGAGGTCATGCCGTCCAGCCTCGACCCCGCATGGTCCCTGACCACCACCAACGCGTCGAGCACGCCCTACACCCTGCGGGTCATGACCATCGTGGCGCTGGTGTTCACCCCGATCGTGGTGGCCTACCAGGGCTGGACCTACTGGGTCTTCCGGCGGCGCCTGGGGACCCACCACCTGCCGTCCGACACCTCCTCGCCCGCGACCTCGTGAGCGACCGGCCCCCCGGCGCAACAACCAGGCGGGGACCGTTCGATCCCCGGCTGGTGCGCGTGCTGCCGGCCGCCCGTGGGCCCGTGGCCGCGGTGGCACTGGTCGGCGTGGTCCGGGGCGCGGTGGCGATCACCCAGGCGCTGGCCGTGGCGGCGCTCGTCGTGGCCGTGGTCACACCGGCGCCGGTCACCGGTGCGCTCGTGGCGGTCGCGGTGGTGTTCCTGGCCCGGGGCCTGGTCGAGGCCGCCGCGACATGGGTCGGGGCCACGGCCGGCCTGCGGGTGTCGACGGCGCTGCGGCGACGACTGGTCCGGGCCGTGCTGTCCACGCCGGCCGACCGCCGGGAGGACCCGGCGACCCTCCAGGTCCTACTGGACCGGACCCCGGCCGACGTCGAACCGTGGGTGGCGCGGTACCTGCCGGCGCTGGTCCAGGCCGCGGTGCTCCCGATCGCGGCGATCGCGACCATGGCCTGGTTGGACTGGCGGATCGCGCTGGTGCCCGTGGTGACGGTGCCGCTGCTGCCCGTGTTCGCCGCCCTCATCGGCGCCGCGACGGCCGCCGAGACCGACCGGCGCTGGCATGCCCTGGCCCGGTTGTCGGGCCACTTCCTCGACGTGATGCAGGGAATGGTCACGCTGGTCGACTACGGGCGTGGTCCGGCCCAGGTCGCGCGTGTTCGTGACGTCGGGGAGCGGCTGCGCCGGGCGACCGTGGCCACGCTGCGGACCGCCTTCCTGTCCGCGGCGGCACTGGAACTGCTGGCCAGCGTGTCGGTCGCGGTGGTCGCGGTGTTCGTCGGGCTGTCGTTGGCGTCCGGGTCGATGCCCCTGGCCGTCGGCCTGCCGCTGATCCTGCTGGCCCCCGAGGCCTACTGGCCGATCCGCCGTGTCGGCGTGGAGTACCACGCGGCGGCCGACGGCGCCGCCGCGGTCGACCGCATCGTGGACCTGCTGGACGGCCGCGCATCCGACGATCCCCGCCGCGGCGCGAACCCGGACACCGGCCGCGAGGGGGAACGCGACGGGGATGGAGGCGACTGGCGGACACCGGCGCCCCGTGTGGTCGTACGCGACCTGGCCATCGGCCACGCCGGGACGGTGGCCGTGGGCGGCATCGGGCTGGACGTCGGGGTCGGGCTCACGGTGGTCACGGGTCCGTCCGGTGTCGGCAAGACCACGCTGTTGGAGGTGCTGGCCGGCCTGCGCCGGCCACTGGCGGGTCGGGTGACCGCACCGCCGGGCCACCTGGTCACGCAGCGACCACTGCTGGTGGCCGGCGACCTGCGGGACAACCTGCTGCTGGGAGGCCCGATCCCCCCCGCGGACCGTGGCGGCGACCGTGGCGGCGACCGTGCCCCCGACCGCGACGACGACCGCGACGACGAACTCCTGGCTGCGCTCGACCAGGTGGGTCTGGCGACGTTCGTCGCCGGGCTGCCGGCTGGCCTGGCGACGACGATCGGCGACGACGGGGTGGGCCTGTCGGCGGGTCAGCGGGTGCGGATGGCGATCGCTCGAACGCTGGTCGGTGACGCTCGCCTGGTGCTGCTGGACGAGCCCACGGCCCACCTGGACCCCGATGCCCGCGCGTCGGTGCTGGCCGCGCTGACCCACCTCGCCGATGACCACGTGGTGGTGGTCGCCAGCCACGACCCGGCGGTCGCGGCGCGGGCCGACCAGGTGGTCGCGCTGGCGCCGCCGACACCCGACGGGGCGCTCGACCGGAGCCCTGGCCACGTCGACGAGCAGGCGGCCGTGACGCGCGGACGGGTCGGTCCCACGGTCGCGACCGCGACGGTCGGGACGCGCGGGGTCGCGGCGGCCACCATCGGGGACGGGGACGGCGCTGGGGACGGCGACGGCGACGGGGACGGGGACGGGGACGGTCGTCATGCCGACCCCGGTGCACGGGCCGTCGGACCCGACGCGACCACCGACGGGTCGTGGTCGACCGCGACGTGGTCGGCGGGGGTGATCGGTGGCCTGGCCAGGGCCTGCGGGGTGGCGCTCACGGCGACGTCGGGCTGGCTGGTCGTGGCGGCCAGCCTCCAACCCCAGATCCTGCTCCTGCTGGTGGCGATCGTGCTGGTGCGGACCTTCGGGATCGCCCGGCCGGTCCTGCGGTGGTGGGAGCGGGTGCGGTCCCACGACCACGCCCTGGGCCGACTCGCGCGGTGTCGGGCCCGCCTGTGGGCGGACCTGCTGCCGCTGGCACCGGCCCGCCTGGGCGCCCACGGTCGCGGTCGCGTGCTGGCCGGCGTGGTGGACGACCTCGACGAGGTGGTGCAGGGCGAGGTGCGCGTCGCCGTGCCGGCCGTGGCCATGGGCGTGGCGGCCGTGGTCGGCATCGGGGTGGTGGTGCTGGCCCTGCCGGTCGCGGCCCCGGCGGTGGTGGGCCTGGTCGCCGGCCTGCTGGCCGTGGGCGCGCTGGACTCCGGGGCCGAGCGTCGGGCGCAGGCCGACCTGCTGTCGGCCCGGGCCGCCGTCACCGCCGTGTCGGTCCTGGTGGCCACGCGCGCCACGGCGTTGGCCGGAGCAGGTGCCGAGGATCGTGTCGTGGCCGGCCTGGACAGATGCCAGGAGCACCTGGATGGGGCCCGCCGACGCGAGCAGCGGGCGCGGGCCGTGGCGACCGGGGCGGTGCCGGCACTGGTCGGGACCGCGCTCGTCGTCGTCGCGGCCGCGGTGGTCGCCGCCGTCGCCGCCGGCCTGCCCACGCCCGTGGCCGCCCTGGTGGTGCTGGTGCCGCTGGGCCTGGGGGAGGCCGTGGGCGCGGACCTGGCCGACGTCGCGGGTGCCCGCGCCCGGGCCCGCGCCGCGGGCGACCGCCTCGACGACCTGCTGGCCCGCGAACCCGCCGTCGCCGACCCACCGGATCCCGTGGCCCTGGCCCCCGGTCGCCATGACCGTGTCCTGGTCGCGGCGTCGGCCCGGTGGGCTCGCGATCGCCCGGTCGTGGCCCTGCCCGACCTGGCCCTGCGCCCCGGCGACCGGGTCGGCCTGGTGGGTGGCAACGGATCCGGCAAGTCCACCACCCTGGGGGTGCTGGCACGCCACCTCGACCCGGCCACCGGAGCCCATCGCATCGGGGAGGTCGACGCCACCACGGTGGCCCTGGCGGACGTGCGCGCCCGTCTGGCCATGGTGGACGACGACCCCCACGTGTTCGCGTCCTCCCTGCGGGAGAACCTGCGCCTGGCCAGCCCGGGCGCCACCGACGCGGACTGTGTGGCGGCCCTGGAGCGGGCCGGTCTGTCGACGCTGCTCCACGACCTGCCGGCGGGGCTGGACACAGTGCTGGGAGCCGGTGCACGCGAGTTGTCCGGTGGGGAGCGGGCCCGGTTGGCGCTGGCCCGGGCGGTGGTGTCCCGCCGCGAGGTGGTCGTGCTCGACGAGCCCGTCGCGCACCTCGACCACCCCACCGCGGTGGCCGTGATGGCCGACGTGTTCGCCGCCGTGGGCGACCGCACCGTCCTGGTGGCTATGCACCGCACCGAGGGTGCCGAGGGCCTGGACCGGGTCGTCGTGCTGGACGCCCCGGCCGGTGGTGACCGGGACCGGGCGCGCCCCCCCACGACCCCCCCGTCGACCTCCCCGTCGACCCCCCCGTCGACCTCCCCGACGACCCCCCCGGCGACCCCCCCGTCGACCTCCCCCACCCACCTCCCCGTGCAACCCCCGTCGCCCACGCGACGTCGGACCGGGTGACACCGACCCAGAGGGAGCCCGCCATGCGCCGGTCGCCGACCGCCGTCCTGTCCGCGACGGCCATCGCCTGCGTGTTGGCCGCCTGCACCGGTGGTGCTGCGGGCACCCGACCGGCGGCCTCGCCGGCAACGGGCACGTCCGTGCAGGCGACGGACCCGGGCGCCACGGACCCCGGGACGACGCCGGGAGGGACGACGCCGGGGGGGACGACGCCGGGCGGGACGACTCCGGACCCCGACGCCGTGCCCGCCGACAGCCCGGTCGCGGCGCAACTGGTCGGCTTCGACTCCTGCGACGGGCTGCTGGACTTCTACGTCGCCGGTGCCCAGGACCTGGTCGGGCCGTGGGGGCTCGGCGGGGGCGAGGTCATGATGCTCGAGGACGGCAGCGGCGTGGCCACGGAGGCGGCCGAGTCCGCCGACGCCGGCACGGACGTCGGTGGCGTGGCCGTCCAGTCCGACAGTGCGGGGGCTCGCGAGGTCTCGGGCACCAACGTCCAGGAGGAGGGCGTCGACGAACCCGACGTCGTCAAGAGCGACGGCGAGGTCATCGTCACCGTCAGCGACGGTGGGCTGCGCGTGGTCGACGTGGATGCGGGCGAGGTCGTCGGGCGGCTGTCGCTTCCCGACGACGAGGCGTGGAATGCCGAACTGCTGTTGGACGGCACCGACCTGCTCGTGCTCACGACCGGTGGCGACTGGGGTGGTCCCGGGCCGGCCGCGGACCGTGTCCCGGCCTTCCTCCCCGAGCGGACCACCATCACCCGGGTCGACCTGGCGGACCCGGCGGCACCGTCGGTGGTCGGCTCGGTGCGCCTCGAGGGCCGCTACCGCTCCGCCCGCATGGTCGACGGCACCGTGCGGGTCGTGCTGGTGTCCCAGCCCACCGGGTTGTCGTTCGTCCAGCCCGGCGACGGTGGCCTCGACGCCGAGCAGAAGGCCGAGGACATCAACCGGCAGATCCTCGCGGAGTCGGACCTCGACGACTGGATCCCGCACCTGCAGGTGCAGGACGCGGACGGGTCCGGCGGCGAGGTCCGCCCGGTGCTGGACTGTGGCGACATCACCCACCCGGTCGAGTTCTCCGGGCTGTCGACGGTGTCCGTGCTGACCCTGGACATCGCCGGCGACTCGATGGAACCGACCTCGGGCGCAGGCCTGGTTGCGGCCGGGGACACCGTGTACGCGTCGACCGACCGGCTGCTGGTGACGACGTCGCCGTGGGGCCAGTGGAGGATGCCGTTCCTGGAGGACCTCGGGCGGCCGGACGACGGCGAGCCGACCACCGACCTGCACGCCTTCGACATCTCGGACCCGGCCAGCACCACCTACGTGGGCTCGGGGGAGGTCGCCGGCACGTTGATCGGCCAGTTCGCCCTGTCGGAGGCCGACGGGGTCGTGCGCGTGGCCACGACGACCGAACCGGACTGGTGGGGTGAGCCCCAGGGTCGGGACGAGTCGCAGTCCTCGCTGGTCGTGCTGGCCGAGCAGGACGGCGCCCTGGTCGAGACCGGCCGCGTCGACGGGCTGGGGGTGACCGAGCGGATCTACGCCGTGCGCTACCTGGGACCGGACCTCGCGGCCATCGTGACGTTCCGCGAGACCGACCCGCTGTACCTGGTGGACACCTCCGACCCGACGGCACCGCGGGTGACCGGCGAACTCAAGATCCCGGGCTTCTCGTCCTACCTCCACCAGGTGGGCGACGCCCACCTGGTGGGCATCGGCCAGGACGCCACCGAGGACGGCCGCACCACCGGGCTGCAGGCGTCGCTGTTCGACGTCGGCGACGTGACGGCACCGGCGCGGGTGGACCAGGTCACCCTGGGGGAGGGCTGGTCGCCGGTCGAGTCCGACCACCGCGCCTTCCTCCACTGGGCCCCCACCGGGCAGGTCGTCGTGCCGGCCGAGCTGTGGGAGGCCGGTGCGTGGGAGGAGGTGGAGGACTGTGCCGACGACTGCGTGGAGCCCCGTCCGTTCCTCGGCGCGGTCGTGCTCGAGCTCGACGGGGACACCGTGACCGAGCAGGGGCGGGTCGCACTGGACGACGACGCCGGACGCGACTGGTGGGGGGAGGTCCGGCGGACCCTCGTCATCGACGACGACCTGTGGCTGGTTGCCGGCGACCGCCTCGTGCGGGTCTCCCTGGCCGGCCTCGACGACCGCCTGGACGTCCCCCTGCGATGACCGTGCACGTGGCCGCCGGGCGGATGCACGGTTCAGGCGGCGCCCGCCAGGCGCCGGTCGAGCCGGCGCACCAGCCAGGCCACGGCCCACACGGCGGCGGCGAGGACCACGACCAGGGCCACGGTTGCGGCGATGCCAGCCAGTGTCGCGCCGCCACCGCCGCAGGTGGTGGTCTCGGTCAGGTCACCCAGCGCGTCGCTGGACGACTCGGTCACGCAGGTCGCGCCGGCGACGCCGGCGACGGCCACGATCACCCATGGCACGGCGAACCCGAACGGGACGAGCAGGGCGACGAGGTTCTCCACGCCGACCCAGCGGTCCCGGGTCACCAGCAGCACCACGGCCACCACCCATGCGACGGCCGCGAGCGGCACCAGGAACAGCAGCAGCCCGGACAGCACCAGCAGGACGAGCGTGGCGATCTCGGGTGCATCGATGCGGTCGCGGCGGGCGGCGACGACGGGCGCGGTGGGGGCGTGCGGGGGCGGTGGGGGAACGAGCGGGAGGTCGTCGGCCGCAGCCGCGACGATGTCGGCCGGATCGCCCATCCGGTCCAGGACCTCACGCACCCGGTCGGGGCCGGCGTCGGACGGCAGGGCGTTGTCGAGGTGTTCCCGCAGGTCGGCCAGCAACTCGGCGCGTCGATCGTGTGGCAGCGACGTGGCCATCCGATCGACGCGGTCGAGCCAGGCCGTGGCCAGTGGGGGCAGCGTGGTGGTCATGGCGTCTCCGTGGGGGCCTGCGTGGCGAGGACGACGTCGGTGGCGTGGCGGAACGCCGTCCAGTCGATCCGGAACGCGGCCAGGCGGGCACGCCCGGCGGCCGTGAGTTCGTAGTAGCGACGCGGGGGTCCCGCGTCGGAGTCCTGCAGGAAGGTCGACACCAGGCCCTCCCGTCGCAGGCGCGACAGCAGGGGATAGATGGTGCCCTCGCTGGTGACCAGCGGGGCGTGCGCGCCCAGCGCCGTGACGAGGTCGTAGGAGTACCGGGGGGCGGTCTCGAGCAGGGCGAGGACGCAGTGCTGCACGACGCCACGGCGGAGCTGGGTGAGGTCGGTCGAGGGCGCTTCCATGCGTCGCAAGGTACCGCTTCCTTGCGACGCAAGGCAAGACCCCCGGCCACGCGGGACGCGGTGGGGAGACCCCTGGCGTGCGACGAGTGCACGCGTGCGGCCCGGGGACTGGACCCTCACGCAACGTCAGGGCCTACCGTCCGCGTCGCCGCCGGACGAGCCGAGGGCCGGCACCCGAGACCGCCACGAGGTGATCCCCATGACGACCCGCACCACGACCCTGGCCGAGGCTGCCGGCCGACCCGGTGCGGCGACGTGGACGGTCGGCGCCGTTGCCCGGCTCGCGGGGACCTCGGTCCGGACCCTGCACCACTACGACGAGATCGACCTGGTGTCGCCGACCCGCCGCTCCGACGCGGGGTACCGGCTGTACGTGGCCGGCGACCTCGAGCGCCTGCGCGCCGTCCTCACCTGGCGCGAACTGGACTTCTCGTTGGACGACATCGCCGACCTGCTCGACGACGGGTCCGACCACCGCGCCGCGCTGGTCGACCAGCGCGACCACCTGACCACCCGGATCGACCGACTGCATCGCATCGTCGCGGCCATCGACCGCGAACTGGAGGCAACCAGCATGGACATTTCCCTGACACCCGAGGAGAAGCTCGAGGTCTTCGGCGACGTCGATCCCGACGAGCACGAGGAGGAGGCGCGCGAGCGCTGGGGCGACACCGATGCCTACGCCCAGAGCCAGCGCCGGGTCGCCGAGTACACCAAGGCGGACTGGCTGGCCATGAAGGCCGAGATGGTCGCCATCGAGCAGGCCTTCGTGGACCTGCTGGTGGCCGGCGTCGAGCCGGAGGACGCCGCGGCCATGGACGTCGCCGAGCGCCACCGGGCCCACGTCACGGGCTGGTTCTACGACTGCTCGTTGCCGATGCACGAGGGCCTGGGCCAGATGTACGTCCAGGACGCCCGATTCCGTGCCCACTACGACGACCAGCAGCCCGGCCTGGCCGACTACGTCAGCGACGCCATCACGGCCAACGTGCTGCGCCAGCTCGACTGACCGGGTCCGTCGGTCGGGTCGGTTACGGTGACCGGCCACGCCGACCCGACCGGACCCGCACGTGGCCATCCAGCCCATCACCGACCTGCCACCCGTGCGGATCGACCGACCGGTCATGCGCATGGACTGGCGGGTCCTGACCTACCTCCACTGGCCGATCGAACCGTCCGACCTGGCCCAACTGCTGCCCGACGGACTCGAACCCGACACCTTCGACGGGGCGGCCTGGGTCGGGCTGGTCCCGTTCGACATGCGCGACGTCCGTCCTCCGGGGCTGCCACGCGGCATCCCGTGGGTCGGCAGCTTCCCGGAGACCAACATCCGCACCTACGTGGTGGGTCCCGACGGCGGTCGAGGGGTGTACTTCCACTCGTTGGACATCACCCGTTCCGCTGCCGTCGCCGTGGCGCGCCTGGGCTACCAGCTGCCCTACGAGTGGTCTCGGATGTCCATCACGCGCCAGGACCGCCGCTTCACCTACACCTCGCGGCGACGGACGGGCGGCCGGCCGAGCAGCCGGGTCGTGGTGGCCGTGGGGGACCGCCTCGCGCACCACGAACGCACCAAGCTGGACCGCTTCCTGACCAACCGCTGGAGCCTGTACGCCGACGGGCCGGCCGGGTTGGTGCGCGCCCGCGTCGACCACGGACCGTGGCCGCTGCACACCGCCACGGCCGTCGAGGTCGCCGACGAATTCGCCGTCGTCGCCGGCATCGACCCCACCGGCCCGCCGACGCATGTCCGGTTCTCCCCGGGCGTGGACGTCGCCGTCGGGCTGCCCGAGCGCCTCGACGGCTGAGACACCCTGCTGCGACCCCGGCCGATCGCGCCGGACCGCGTCCCGACCGCCCACCACCCGCTGGAGTCCCTGCCGTGACCGATGCCTTCGAGATCAGCGATGCCTACGTCGACGAGGTGCTGGCGCGCAGCCCCATGGCCGCGACCTCGTTCGGGATCCCGGGCAGCGACGACCGCTGGGACGACCTGTCGCCGGCCGCCCACGACCAGTGGGTGCAGCTGTGGGAGGCGACCCGGCGTGACCTGGCACCACACCTCGACGACGAGGACCCCGACCACGCCCACGCGGCCCGGGTCCTGGTGGCATCCCTGGACGAGAACCTCGCCAGCCACGCCGCGGGCGACCACCTTCGCGACCTCAGCCACATCTACTGTCCGTTCACCGAGGTCCGGGACATCTTCGACCTGATGGATCGTTCGACCCCGCAGGCCTGGCGCCACATCACGAGGCGACTGGCGACCATCGACGTCCCGCTCGACGGCTACCGCGCGACCCTGCAACGGGGTCGCCGGGCCGGACTGGTGGCCGCGCGTCGCCAGGTGGCGTCCGTGATGGACCAGGCCCGCGTGCTGGCCGGTCCCGACTCGTCGTGGCACGGCTACGCCCAGCAGGCGCGTGAGGTCGGCGTCGACGACGCCGACCTCACCACCCTGCAGGCCGCCGTGGTCCGCGCCACGGACGTGGTCGCCGACTTCGCCGACTGGCTCGAGTCCGACCTGCTGCCACACGCGCCCGAGGCCGACGCGGTCGGTCGCGATCGCTACGCCCGTGCCGTCGACCGTTTCCTCGGTGACGACATCGACCTGGACGAGACCTATGCGTGGGGTTGGGACGAGCTGGCCCGGCTGTGGGCCGAGATGGAGTCGGTTGCCGCCGAGATCGATCCGGACGCCGACGTGGCGACGGTCGTCCAGCGGCTCGAGACCGACCCCGCCGAGGCGGCCGGGTCCCCCGACGAGTTCGCGGCCTTCGTCCAGGCCCGCCTCGACCAGGCGGTCACGCAGCTCGACGGGGTCCACTTCGACCTGCCCGACAAGATGAAGGCGATCACCGTCAACCTGGCGCCGGCCGGGGGCGCGCTCGGGGCGTGGTACATCAACCCGTCCGAGGACTTCGCGCGGCCGGGATCGGTGTGGTACTCGCTGGGCGACAGGCAGCAGGTACCGCTGTGGCAGGAGGTCTCGACCGCCTACCACGAGGGCTTCCCCGGCCACCACCTGCAGGTCGCCACGGTGATGGATCGCGCCGACGTGCTGTCCCGGGCCCACCGGATGCTGGTGTGGTACCCGGGCTACGGCGAGGGCTGGGCGCTGTACGCCGAGCGGCTCATGGACGAGCTCGGCTACCTCCAGCGGCCGGCCTACCGACTCGGGATGCTGGCCAGCCATGCCTTCCGGGCCGCGCGCGTGGTGGTCGACCTGGGACTGCACCTGGACCTGCCGATCCCCGACGACGCGCCGCTGCACGCCGGCGGGGACTGGGACTTCGACACCGCCGTGGCGTTCATGCACCGCATCGGGCTGCAGCCACCGGACGTCGCCGAGTCCGAGGTCGTCCGCTACCTCGGCTGGCCGGCGCAGGCCATCTCCTACAAGGTGGGGGAGCGTGCCATACTGGGGATCCGCGAGGACCTCCGACGCCGCGCCGCCGCCGACGGCCGCACCTTCGAGCTCGAACGGTTCCACCGCGACGTGCTCGACGGCGGGGCCCTGCGGATCGACCACCTGCGGGATCGCCTGCTGGCATGATCGGATCGCGGCCATCCGCCGGGCCCGTGGGGCGACCCGCGACGAGCAGCCCGGTCGGGTGGAGGAGGGCGGGATGAAGCACCTGGTGGTCATGCGCCACGGCGCCTCGGACTGGCCGACGGGGACCCGCGACCTCGATCGTCCGCTGACCGCTGACGGCGTCGCGGCCGCCGCCACGACGGGTCGGGTGCTCGCGGCGATGGACCTGGCACCCGACCTCGTCCTCACCTCACCGGCGACGCGGGCCCGCACCACCGCCGAGGTGGTCGTGGCGGCCGGTGGATGGGCCGTCGAGGTGGTCGACACCCCGGCCTTCTGGCAGGCCGGGGTCCCGGACGTGCTCGCGCGGCTCGCACGGGTCCCCGACGACGTCGATCGCCTGCTGGTCACCGGCCACATGCCCACGTGGGGTGGGCTGGTGTGGCAGCTGACCGGCGCATCCGTGGCGATGGGCACGGCCACCGTCGCCGTGGTCGACCTGCACCTGGGCGGCTCGTGGGACCACGACGGTGACCTGTCCGGCGAGCTCGTGTCCCTGCTGACGTCGCGCCAGGCCGCGGCGCTGGACCCGGGTGACCGGGGCGACCGACGTCGATAGCGGCGCATCCGGGCGATGCTCGCCTGCGGGACCGCTCGAGATCGCGGCCGCCTCGACTGGCCGCTGGACGACCCCGGGGGCCACCGCTGAACGGCCCACTCGTCGACCGGGTCCCCTCGGCCCTCCCCGTCGGGCGCCGGTGGTCCCGGACGAGCGCCCACCGCACACTCGTGCCCGTGGTGTCAGGAACGACCGGGGCGGCGGTGTTTCCGGGATGGAGGGACCCGATGGACCGACAGTTCGATGCCCACTACCCGCGACTCGTCGCGACGGCTCGCCGTGTGTTGGGCGACCACGCCCTGGCCGAGGAGGTCGCCGCGGACGCCCTGCACCGGCTGGCGGGTGCGCCGGTCGCGTCGCGACCCGACGACGAGGTCGCCGCATGGCTGCAGGTCGTGACCGTCCGGGTGGCGCTCAACCGACTCCGGGGGGAACGACGCCACCACGCCCGCGTCGTCCGCCACGGACCGGCGAGTGCCCCCGACCCGGCCATCGATCCCGGCGACGCCGTGGTCGCCGAGCAGGAGCGGTCACGCGTGCGGTCCGTGCTCGCCCGACTGCCCGAGCGACAGGCGGCGGCGCTGCTGCTGCGCCATGCCGGTCACAGCTATGCCGAGGTTGCCGAGGCCCTCGGCGTCGCGGAGGGCTCGGTGGGGGTGTTGGTGGCCCGTGGTGAGCGCGCGTTCCAACGACTGTGGACCGACCAGCCCGGACGGGCGGAGGCCTGACATGCCGACGACGAGGATGCACCCCATGGACGCCATGACCGACTGTCCGTCACTGGGAACGCTGCGGGCCCACCTCGACCACGACGACGTGGCGGTCGCCCACCACCTGGACGCCTGCCGTGAGTGCCGGGCGACGATCCTGACCGTTGCGGCCACTGCCGGTGCCACACGACGGCTCCTGGACCTGCTCGACGAGCCTGGCGAGGAGCCCGGTGCCGTGGAGGGTTCGGGGGCCGCGGCGGCCACCACCTCGCCGCCGCCCGGCACCCCCCGGCCCGGCAGCCCCCGGCCCGGCAGCCCCCGGCCCGGCAGCCCCCGGCCCGGCAGCCTCCGGCTCGACGGTCGTGGGGACGCCTCGGGGCCCGGGACCACGCAGCGGCATCGCTCGGGTGTCCCGTCGGCCCGTCGATCCTGGCTCGTCGCCGGGGCCGTGGTCGTGGCGGTGCTGGCCGCCACCGTCGGGGCGCCCGTCGTGGCCCAGGTGCTGGACCGGTTCCGGACCGAGCAGGTGCGTGCCGTGGCGATCGATCCCGCGCGGCTGGACGAGGAACTGGCCGCGTTGGACGGCCTGGCCGAGGTGGACGACGTGGCCGGCGAGACCATCGACGGTGATCTCGGCGACCTGGCCGAGGCGGCCGAGCTCGCCCGGGTGCCCGCCCCGGACCCGGCCGTGCTGGACGGCCTGGTGGCGCCCCGGGTGCGTGCCACCTCCCGGGCCGGCGTCCGCGTCGCGTTCCACGACGACGACGTGGTGCCTGCCCGGCTGCGAGGGGTCGTGGTCGAGGTGGTGTCCCCCGGGACCCTGCTGGTCGGTGACGCCACCGGGTCGGTGTTCGTGGCGGCGTCGCGCGCGGTCGAGGTCGGCTCGACCGGTGCCTCCCTCGACGACGTTCGCGAGACCCTGCTGACCGAGCTCGACCTCCCACCGGACCTCGTCGAGCGGTTGGCCTCGATCGAGGACTGGCGCACGACCCTGCCGGTCCCCGTGCCCGTGGACCTCAAGACCTGGGACGAGGTCGTGGTGGCCGGGACCCGCGGTGTCGCGGTGGGCCAGGGCGACGAGCTGGGCGTGGTGGTGTGGCAGGACGGGGACGTCGTCCACGCCGTCGGCGGCGAGCGCGGCGTCGACGAGCTGGTCGAACTGGCGGGTCGGCTGTGAGCACCGCGGTCGCCACCGGGGCAGCGGGGCCCGTGCCGCTGCGTGCCCGCGGGCTGGCCAAGCGCTACGGCCGCCAGGTGGCCGTGGACGGCCTCGACCTCGAACTGGCGGCGGGCGAGGTCGTGGGCCTGCTCGGTCCCAACGGGGCCGGCAAGACGACGACGGTCAAGATGGTGCTCGGCCTGGTGGCCCCCGACGCGGGCACGGCCGAGCTGTTCGGCCGTCCCGCAACCACGCCCGAGGCTCGTCGGCGGGTCGGCTACCTCCCCGAGACGTTCGAGCAGCCCCCCTGGTCGCGCGGGGTCGAGGTCCTGGCGATGCACGCACGCATGGCCGGCGTGGACGACCAGCAGGTCCCCGACGCCGTCGGCCGGGTCCTGCGCCGGGTGGGGCTGGCCGGGCGTGGCCGGGAACGAGTCGGTGGGTACTCCAAGGGGATGCGACAACGGCTCGGGCTGGCCGTCGCACTGCTGGGTGACCCCGGGCTGGTCGTGCTGGACGAACCGACGTCGGCGCTGGACCCGATGGGTCGCCGCGAGGTCCGCGACGTCGTCCGTGGCCTGCGGGCCGAGGGCGTCGCGGTGCTGCTCAACTCCCACCTGCTCGGCGAGGTCGAGCAGGTGTGCGACCGCGTCGTGGTGATGCACCACGGCCGGGTGCTCGCGGATCGGCCGGTCAGCCTGCTGGCCGGCGGCGGGGAGGTGCGTGTCACGCTCGACGCCGTCGACGCCGCCGCCCTGGCCGTGGTGGGTGGGCACGGGACGGTGGCCCACCACGACGACACCGCGGTGGTGGTCGTCCTCGACGACGACGAGGCCGCACCGGACCTCGTGGAGGCGCTGGTCACCAGCGGGTCGCGGGTCCGCGCGATGGTGCCGCTGAGCTCGAGCCTCGAGGAGCTGTTCGTCCGACTGGTGGACGCCGCGGATCCGACCGGCGCGACCGCCCGGGACGACGGTGTCGGTGACCACCTGGCGCACCCGGGGGACCGTCGATGACCGCCACCACGACTCGACGTCCACGGCCGTCGTTGGACGTCGCCCGGGGTGCCTGGCAGGAGGCGCGGAGCCGGCGACTGCTGCTGATCGGGGTCGTGGTGAGCGTGGTCTTCGTCGGGCTGTTCCTGCTCGCGACCACGCTGGTGCAACGGGACATGGTCGGTGCGTCGGTGGCCGACCGGACCACCAACCAGACCATCCTCACCGTCCTCGGGCTCTACGCCGTGCAGTTCCTGTCGTCGTTCCTGGCGGTCATCCTCGGTGCCGGGACCGTCGCCAGCGAACTCGCCTCCGGGCGTGCCCTGCCCGTGCTTGCCCGACCGCTGCCCCGATGGTCGTGGCTGCTCCAGCGCGCGGGGACTTTCGGACTGCTGGTCGGCGGCTACGTGCTGGCGATGGCCGGGGGCGTCCTGATCGTGTCATGGGTGGTCGGCGGCTACGTCCCGCAGTCGGTGGTCGGCGGACTGGGGCTGCTCGTCCTGCAGGCGCTGGTGCTGGTCGCCACCGCCACGGCGCTGTCCACGCGCCTGTCCACGACCGCCTCGGCCAGCGTGGCGGCCGCGCTGTACGGACTGGCGTGGTTGGGCGGCATCACCGAGTTCGTCGGAAGCCTCAGCGACAGCGACGCCGTGGCGCGCGTCGGCGTCGCCATCAGCCTGGTGATGCCCAGCGATGCCGTGTGGCACGGGGCGTCGTACTACCTGGCATCACCGCTGTTCATCATCACGACCCGGGTCCTCGACCACCCGCCGTTCCTGTCGGTCACCCCGCCCAGCACGCTTCGCATGGGGTGGGCGGTCCTGTACGTCGTCGTGGCGGCCACGCTCGCGGTCCGCTGGCTCGATCGCCGCGACCTGTGATCCGCGCACGCGGAGGCACGGATGGACCGGCGACGACTCAGTTGAGCTTGGCACGGGCGCGGATGGCCCGGGCCCGGATCGCGTCGGCGTCGCCATACTCGTCTCCCCCGAGGTCGAGGTAGGCCTCGAACTCGTCGGCGGCCTCGCCGTAGCGCCCGAGGTGGGTCAGCAGTTCGCCCCGGGCCTTGTGGTCGTCGGGGAGGCTGTTGGGCAGCAGCTGCTTGAGCTCGACGGTCCACAGTGCGGCGGTGACGGTGCCGCGGGCGGTGTAGTCGCGGGTCAGGTTGTTGAGGATCCGTCGGACGACCATCGTGGGTGCGCAGGGGCGCAGGTGGGAGCGGGTGAACGGGACCCGGCCCGCCGTGGCGATCCGGAGGCGTTCGGCCAGTTCGTCGGTGGACACGCCGGCGCCGTGGTCGAACGGATCGAGCACGGCGGGCCGTTCCGGGTCGCCCAGGCCGAGGTAGAAGTGGCCTGGCTGGGCGATGCCCCACGCGGGCAGCCCGACACGACGGGCGATGGCGACGTAGAGCACGGTCAGCAGGATGGGCAGGCCGTGGTGGTGGTCGAGCACCTCGACGAGCAGGCCGTTCTCGGGTGCGTGGTAGTCGCCGCCGCCACCACCGAAGCCGTGCTCGTCGGCGAGGAAGCGACGCAGGGCCGTGGCCGCCTCGAGGTCGTCGTGGTCGTCCCACCACACCCGGAAGGCGTCGGCCAGGGCATCGATGCGCAACAGGGTCGCATCGACGTCGAGGTCGGGCAGCGCCTCGGCGTTGACCAGCAGGGCGGCCTCGGCGAGGTCGGCGTCGGCCTGTCGCACGAGGCTGGCGAGCCGTCGCCGCGTATCGGTCGTGTGGATGCCCATGGGGTCGCAGGCTAGCGTCCGGGGCCCGTGGACCGGTGGATCGTGGACCCCGGCGAAGCCCGCCCCGAGGAGCCTCCCATGACCCCGCCCGACCAGCCCGACGAGCCGGTCCGGGTGACCCGCCACGACACCGCCGCCGGCATCGTGGCCGTGGTCACGATGCATCGACCGTCCGCGCGCAACGCCATGTGCACGACCCTGGTGGCGGCCTTCGTCGACGTCGTGGAAGACCTCGAGGCCGATGCCGACGTGGTGGGAGTGGTCGTCACCGGTGCGGGCGGGGTGTTCTCCGCCGGGGCCGATGTCCGCGAGCACCTGGCCGATGGCGGCCGTCGTCGCATGGAACTGTTCACGATGCTCTACGAGCGCCTGACGCTGACGCCGCTGCCGACCGCGGCGGTCCTGGTGGGTCCGGCCATCGGGGGCGGCGCGGAGGTGGCGGCCTGCTGCGACCTCCGGGTGGTCGAGCCCACGGCGTGGGTGCGCTTCCCGGGGGCGATCCACGGCTGGCCGGTCGGCACGGCCCGCACGATCGGCCTGGTGGGTCTGGGCACGGCCAAGGACTGGGTGCTGTCGTCGCGCGACGTCGCGGCCGACGAGTTGGTGGCCACGGGCTTCGCCCAGCGCGAGGCCGACGAGGACGCCGGGCTGGACGCGGCGCTGGCATGGGTGACCCAGGTCGCCGGTCGTGACCGCGACACCGTGGCCCTGCTCAAGCGCATGTTCAACGACTCGTCGGGCCTGCGTGACCGGGTCATGTTCGAAAACGACGCCCTGCGTGCCACGGCCGAGTCGGGCCCGCTGCCGCCGGGCCTCGACGTCGACGTCCCCCGGACGATCCGGCCACGCCGCCGCTGAGCCCCGGCGGGATTAGGCTCGTCGCAGGGCGGACGTCGTCCCGCCCCCACGCCGAGACAACGGAGTCCCCGGTGCCCGATCCGTCACGCCCCGATCGCAACCTCGCCCTGGAGATCGTTCGCGTCACGGAGGCGGCGGCCCTGGCATCGGCCCGCTGGCAGGGTCGCGGCGAGAAGGAGTCCGGCGACCAGGCCGCGGTCGACGCGATGCGCAAGATGTTGTCCAGTGTCGAGATGGACGGCACGGTCATCATCGGGGAGGGCGAGAAGGACGAGGCCCCGATGTTGTTCAACGGCGAGCGCGTCGGGACCGGTCACCCCCCCGAGGTGGACATCGCCGTGGACCCGGTCGACGGCACCCGGCTGCTGGCCGAGGGGCGACCGGGCGCCATCGCCGTCCTCGCCGCCGCCCCGACCGGCACCATGTTCGATCCCGGCCCGGCGGTCTACATGCACAAGGTCGTGGTCGGCGCCGAGGCGGCCGACGTGGTCGATCTTGACATGCCGATCCCGGACCTGCTGCGGGCGGTGGCCGGGGCCATGGGACGCCAGGTCGGCAACCTGACGGTGATGATGCTGGACCGGCCGCGCCACGACGACTTCAAACGCGAGGTCCGCGAGACCGGCGCACGGCTCAACCTCATCATGGACGGCGACGTCGCCGGTGGCGTGTCGGCGGCGTGGGCGTCGAGCCCGTCGGTGGACGTGCTGTACGGCATCGGGGGCACGCCCGAGGGCGTCACCACGGCTTGTGGCGTGCGGGCACTGGGCGGGCGGATCCTCGGGCGGGTCTGGGCGCGTGACGACCGTGACCGCTCGGCGCTGGTCGACGCCGGCTACGACCTCGACCAGGTCCTGGACACCCACGACCTGGTGTCCAGTGATGACTGCTTCCTGGCCTGCACCGGCATCACGCCCAGCGCCCTGCTGGACGGCGTGTCGTTCGAGGGCGGCGAGGCCACGACCGACTCCCTGATGATGCGGGGCAAGTCCGGGACGGTGCGTCGGGTGCGCGCCCAGCATCGCACCGACAAGGTCGAGGCCTACGGCGGCTGACGCCGGATCACGGTCGCCCCGGGCGTGTTCAACGTCCGTTCACCTGTGGGAAAGCGGCTGGCGAGGTGACCTTCGTACGGTCACCACCACGTCCCAGGAGGGGCCGGTCGGCCCCGTCTTCCACAGGAGATCCCAGAATGCGAATGTCCACTCGCGCGCGCGCCACCGCCGTCGCCCTGTCCATGGCCCTGGCCGTCGCGGCCTGCGGCGGAGACGACGGTGGCGACGACACCTCGACCGAGGGTGGCTCCGGCGGTTCGGAGATGGCGACCGAGGCCGGAGCGACCGATGCCGGAGCGGGCGCTTCGGAGATGTCGACGGAGGGTGGCGGTGGCAGTGCCTCGGGCAGCCTGGTCGGTGCGGGCGCGAGCTCCCAGGAGGCCGCGATGTCGGGCTGGGTCACCGGGTTCCAGCAGGCCAACCCCGACGTGACGGTCAACTACGACCCGGTCGGTTCCGGTGGCGGTCGCGAGACCTTCCTGAGCGGGGGTTCGATGTTCGCCGGGTCCGATGCCTACCTCGACGACGACGAGCTCATCCAGTCCCAGGAGCGCTGTGCGGGTGAGGGCGGGGCAGTGGACCTGCCCCACTACCTGTCACCGATCGCCGTGGCCTACAACCTGCCCGACGTCGACTCGCTGCAACTGGACGCGGCGACCATCGGTGGGATCTTCGCCGGCGACATCACGACCTGGAACGACGAGGCGATCGCCGCCACCAACGACGGCGTCGAGCTGCCGGACCTTCCCATCAACCCCGTCCACCGGTCCGACGACTCGGGCACGACCGAGAACTTCACCGACTACCTCACCCAGGCGGCGGGTGACGCCTGGTCCTACGACGTGGTCGAGACCTGGCCCGCCGAGGCCGGCGGCGAGGGCGCCAACGGCACCTCGGGTGTCGTCCAGGCCGTCACGGCCGGCGAGGGATCCATCGGCTACGCCGACGCCTCGCAGGTCGGCGAGCTGGGCACGGTCGCCGTCAAGGTCGGTGAGGAGTTCGTCGAGTACTCCCCGGAGGCCGCCGCCAAGATCCTCGAGGTGTCCGAGCCCGCGCCGGACCGTCCCGAGGGCGACTTCGCCTTCGACCTGACCCGCAACACCACGGAGTCGGGCGTGTACCCGATCGTGCTCGTGTCCTACCACATCGTGTGCCTCGAGTACGAGTCGCCGGAGGAGGCCGAGCTGGTGAAGGCCTTCATGACCTACGTCGCCTCCGAGGAGGGCCAGGCCGCGGCGTCCGAGGTCGCGGGATCCGCGCCCATCTCGGCGAACCTGCGTGACCAGATGGCCCCCACCGTCGAGTCGATCACGGCCGCCGGCTGACGGCCGTCCCCTCGGTCCCCACGCCCCCGGACACCCGGATCCTCGCGGACCGGATCCGGGGGCTGGTGGGCCTGGGGCGCCGAGGTGACAGGCCCGAACCACGCCGCCTAGTGTCCCACCGGACACATCGGAGCATGCATGACCACCACGCAGGCCCCGCCACCCGAGACCGAGGACGAGTCCTCGGTCGTCGCCGGTGATCGCCCCACCCGGGCCCAGGACGTCTTCTTCGAACGCCTCGCGACCGGGGCGGGGATCCTCATCCTGGTCACGCTGGTCGGCGTGGCGTTCTTCCTCACCCAGAAGTCCCTGCCGGCCTTCGGCCTGCCGCCCGAGGCGCTGCCCAACGCCGAGGGGATCATCGGCTACACCATCCCGCTGCTGTTCGGGACGGTGTGGGCCTCGCTCATCGCGCTGGTGCTGGCCACGCCGCTCGCGGTCGGGATCGCGCTGTACATGACCCACTACGCGCCGAAACCGGTCGCCAAGGCGATCGGGTTCGTCGTCGACCTGCTCGCGGCGGTCCCCAGCGTCGTGTTCGGGCTGTGGGGGATCATCGCCGTGGCGCCCTTCTTCGTCCCCGTCTACCAGGTGCAGAACCGGTTCCTGGGCTGGATCCCGTTGTTCGGTGGCACCGTGTCGCCGTCGGGCCGGAACATGGCGACCGCCGCAGGCGTGCTGGCCATCATGATCCTGCCGATCATCGCCTCCATCTCCAAGGAGGTGTTCAGCCAGACGCCGCGCCTGCTCGAGGAGGCCTCGCTGGCACTGGGCGCCACCAGGTGGGAGATGATCCGCACCGCCGTGCTGCCCCACGGGCGGTCCGGCGTCATCGGCGGCGCCATGCTCGGACTGGGACGGGCGCTGGGCGAGACCATGGCGGTGGCCCTGATCCTGTCACCGGTCCCCGGACTCATCAGCTTCGAGGTCCTCACCACCGAGAACCCATCGACGATCGCGGCCAACATCGCCCTGTCGTTCGCCAACTTCGGGGGCGTGCAGCGGTCCGCGCTGTACTTCACCGGTCTGGTCCTGTTCATCACGACGTTCGGCGTGAACTACCTCGCACGGCGCATCGCGGCCGGCGCCGGCCCGAAGGAGGCCTGACATGTCGGCAGCCGACGTCACCAGCATCCAGCGCCAGGGCCTGTCCAACGGCCAGGTGTCCGGGATCGTGGCCATCGCCGTCGCGATCGGCGTGGCCGTCCCCCTGGCCACCGGCAACGGCTTCAGCCCGATCATCAGCCTGCTGATCGCGATGGTCGTGGCCGTGGCCGCCATCTACGCCGTGTCGCGCCGGGTCGAGGGGCCCCGGCGCGCACTGGACCGGGTCATGTCCATCGCGATCACCTCGGCGTTCGTCGGTGCGGCCATCCCGCTGGTGTCGGTGGTGTACTCCGTGGTCAGTCGCGGTCTGGCGCGCTTCGACGTGACCTTCTTCACCGAGACCATGCGCAACGTGCTGGGCGAGGGCGGTGGCATCCGGCACGCCCTGATCGGGACCCTCGAGATCACGGGCGCGGCGACCGTGATCTCGGTGCCCGTGGGCCTGCTGGTCGCGATCTACCTGGTCGAGTACGGACGTGGACCGCTCGCCAGCTCGATCTCGTGGCTGGTCGACGTCATGACCGGCATCCCGTCGATCGTGGCCGGCATGTTCGCGCTCGGGCTGTTCACCAGCCTGTTCGGCCCCGGCTACCGGTCCGGTTTCGCCGGGTCCGTGGCCCTGGCGGTGCTGATGATCCCGGTGGTCGTCCGCTCCGTGGAGGAGATGCTGCGACTGGTGCCCGATCGCCTTCGGGAGGCGGCCTACGGACTCGGGGTGCCGCGCTGGCGTACGATCCTCAAGATCGTGGTGCCGACCGCGGCCCCCGGAATCGTGACCGGCGTCATCCTGGCGATCGCCCGAGTCGTGGGGGAGACGGCCCCGTTGCTGGTCGCGTCGGGCATCACCACCAGCGTCAACACGAACCTGTTCGAGGGACGCATGGCCTCGCTCCCCCTGTTCGTCTACAACAGTTACCAGAACCCCGGCTTCCCACAACAACCCTCCATCGACCGCGCCTGGGCCGCTGCCCTGGTCCTGATGCTGCTCGTGGGGATCCTGTTCGCCCTGGCGCGCATCCTTGCGCGCGTGCTGACCCCGAAGGGCCTGCGATGACCGATTCGACCCATCCGGAAACGGCCACCATGACCGACGACACGAGCGAGTCGCTCCACACCGACGACTACGCGAACCCCGAACTCGCCCGGGTGGCGATGAAGGGAGAGGCGGTCGACCGGAGCGACGACGACCGCAATCGAATCGACGTCACCGACCTTGACCTGTACTACGGCAACTTCAAGGCCGTCGAGGGTGTCACGATGTCCATCGACCCCCGTTCGGTGACGGCGCTGATCGGCCCGTCGGGGTGCGGCAAGTCGACCTTCCTTCGCGCGCTCAACCGCATGCACGAGGTCATCCCGGGGGCCCGCGCCGAGGGGTCGGTGAGGCTCAACGGTGCGGACCTGTACGGCGGCCACGTCGACCCGGTCCTGGTCCGGCGCAAGGTCGGGATGGTCTTCCAGCAGCCCAACCCGTTCCCGACCATGAGCGTGCGCGAGAACGTCCTGGCCGGACTCAAGCTCAACGCCAAGAAGATCGACAACGAGGCCGCCGTGGTGGAGTCCGCCCTGCGCGGCGCGAACCTGTGGGACGAGGTCAAGGATCGACTCGACCGGCCGGGTTCCGGACTGTCGGGGGGCCAGCAACAGCGGCTGTGCATCGCGCGAACCATCGCGGTCAAGCCCGACGTGGTCCTGATGGACGAACCGTGCTCGGCGCTGGATCCGATCTCCACGCTGGCCATCGAGGAGCTGATCCACGACCTCAAGTCGGACTACACGATCGTCATCGTGACCCACAACATGCAGCAGGCGGCCCGCGTCAGCGACAAGACCGGGTTCTTCAACATCGAGGCCACCGGCGAGCCCGGCCGGCTGGTGGAGTTCCAGGAGACCGAGACGATCTTCACCCAGCCCGACCACGAGGCGACCCTCAACTACGTCTCCGGACGGTTCGGCTGACCCCGATGCGCGCGTCGGACCGCGCCTCGTCGACCCCAGCCCCGCCCACGCCGACCACGACGGGCGGCGCCGAGGTCGCACGGCGCCACGGGGTGGCGAAGGTTGGCGGTCACGGTCGGGTGTCCATGTATACGGTCGAAACAACGGGGAGGGAGGGATGACGATGCCTGAGCACGGTCGCGAACTGCGCGGGGCGTTCCATGCGGCGCTCGACGCGATGGACGATCGCTTCGTGGCGGCAGGCCTGCGGGTCTCCGAGGCCCTCCCGCGTCTGTCCGACGGGTTCCTGCAGGGCGACGCCTGGGTGATGGAGGTGGCCGAGGACCTGTCGACGGGCGTGGCGGTGGAGTGCGAGCGGGTCGAGGACGAGGGCTTCGTGCTGCTCGCCCGCGAGGCGCCCGTGGCCGCCGACCTGCGACGCCTGGTCGCCCTGATGCGCATGACCGTGGACGTGTCCCGGTCGGCCAGCCTGTTGCGCCATGCCTGCATGACGCTGCGCCAGGTCGACCCCCGGTTCCTCGAACCGGCCATGCGAAGCCAGTTGACCGAGATGGCCGGTCATTCCAGTGACGTGTTCCGGGCCGGGATCGACGCCTGGCGCAAGCGTGACGCGCTCGCGGTCAACGAGGTCGACCACCTCGACGAGTCCGTCGACGAGTTGCAACTCGTGCTGCTGCGCGAGGCGGCCGAGGCCGAGGACCCGGGCATGGAGATGCTGGTGCTCGGCCTGCTCGCCCGCTACTTCGAGCGGATCGCCGACCACGGGGTCGAGATCGCCCGTGACGCGGCCTACGTCGCCACGGGCGAACGCATCCGCGTCGGTCGCCACCGTGCGCCCGAGGCGGCCACCGATCCCGAGCAGGGCGGCGATGGCCCGCCGGGCGCGACCGACGGCCCGTGGCCGGAGGCCGGGGACCGGCCTCCCGAGTCCGGACCTGCCGACGAGCCGTCCTGATGCCACGGTTGTTGCTGGTCGAGGACGAGCCGGCGATCGCCGAGGGTCTGACCGTCACGCTCGACGCCGAGGGCTACCAGGTCGACTGGGTCGCCACCGGTCACGACGCGCTCCGGGCCGTCGAGCGAGTCCGACCCGACCTGGTGCTGCTGGACCTGATGCTGCCCGGGATGTCGGGCACCGAGGTCTGCCGGACGATTCGGACCACCTCCGACGTGCCCATCATCATGGTCACGGCGCGTGACCAGGAGATCGACCGCGTGGTCGGGCTCGAACTCGGGGCCGACGACTACCTGACCAAGCCGTTCTCCACCCGAGAACTGGTGGCCAGGATCAAGGCGGTGCTGCGACGAGCACCGGTCGTGGACGGCTTCGACGGCGACGCGCCGGCCGAGGCGGCCGGCGTGCGCATCGACCGCGTTCGACACGAGGTGCACGTCGACGGCGAGCCCGTCGAGCTGCCACCCAAGGAGTTCGACCTGCTCGCCGAACTGGTCGAGAACGCGGGCCGGGTCCGGTCGCGGCGCCACCTGATCCGTGAGGTGTGGGGAATCGACTACGTGGGCGACACCAAGACGCTCGACGTCCACATCCGCCGACTTCGGACCCGGATCGAGGCCGATCCACAGGACCCGCACCGGATCCAGACCGTGCGGGGCGTCGGCTACCGCTTCGCCGACCGGTGAGGCCCGCCCCCGTCGTCGCCGGCCTCGTGGCCGTGGTGGTGGCCGTGGTCACGACCGCCACCGTGTCGTGGCCGGCGGGCCTGCTGGCGGGCGTCGTGGTGGCCGTGGTGGCCGCCCTCCTGGCCCGCCGAACCCGTGAAGCCGACGTGGATCGGTTGGTCCACGACGTGCGGTCGTGGCAGGACCAGCCCGAGCGCCATCGCGTGGGGGCCCCCGGTGACCACGCCCTGGACCGGTTGGCGAGCGAGCTGAACACCACCGGCGCCACCGTCGACCGCCGCCTGGCCGCTGCCCTGGCCGAACCGCCGTGGCGGGGAGCCCTGGTGGCCGCGCTGCCCACGGCGGCGGTGCTGATCCGATCCGATGGCTACGTCGGGGCGGCCAACGCGCCGGCGCGAGACCTGTTGGGGATGGCGTCTGACGGCGAGCCCACGACGATGCTGTCGGCGCTGGGCAGCGCCCGGCTCGCCGACGCCGTGCGTGCCGTGGGGCCGAACAGTGGCCCGGTGACCGTCGATGCGACCGTGTCCGGACGGGTGGTGCGGGCCACCATCACCCCCATCGACCGTGACCGCCTCGTCCTGGTCGAGGACCGCACGCGGGAGCGTCGGGTCGAGAACCTGCGACGCAACTTCGTCGTCAACGCCTCCCACGAGCTCAAGACCCCGGCGACGGCGATCCAGGCACTGGCCGAGGCCCTGCGGGTGGTGCACGGGACCGACCCGGAGCGGTCGGCCGCGCTCGTCGACCGACTCGACGAGCAGTCCACGCGGCTGGTGCGGATGGTCCACGACCTGTTGGACCTGCGCCGGCTGGAGGACCGGGCCCAGGTCGAGCCGGTGCCCATCGACATCGTCCCGACGGTGACGGCGGCCGTGGCCGAGGCCGGCGACGCCGCCGAGCGGGGCGAGGTCGAGGTGGTGGTGCACGCCCCGCACGTCCTGCGGGTGCACTGCGACCCCGACGACCTGCGGATCATCACCCGCAACCTGGTGACAAACGGGGTCCAGTACAACCGGCCGGGCGGACGCCTGGACATCACCGTGTGCCAGGAGGGCCCGACGGTGGTGCTGGAGGTGGCCGACACCGGCCTGGGGATCCCGCGGGCCGACCTGGACCGCATCTTCGAGCGCTTCTACCGGGTGGACGTCGCGCGCTCGCGGGAGACCGGCGGGACCGGGCTGGGGCTGTCGCTGGTGCGCCATGCGGTGGAGCGCAACGGGGGGACCGTCGACGTCGAGTCGCTGCTCGGGTCGGGGTCGACCTTCGTCGTCGAGCTGCCGGCGGTGGACGCCCCGCCGGTCCTCGACCGCGACGTCGTCGACGTCGGCGCCCCGCCGTTGGCGCGCGAGGGCGTGGTCGCGGGCGACGGCGGCGAGGACACCGCGTCGGTGGAATGAGCGCTCGGATAGCGTCGCGTCCATGACTCCTCCCGATGCGAACGCCCTGCCCGCACGTGACCCCGACCGCCCGGCCGACCCCGACCTCGCGGGCGACCACGACCCCGTGTCGCCGCCGGACGGGGTGACGGCCACCAGTGGCAAGACCCGCCGCGCCCCGTGGATCCTCGATCGCCTGGCCGAGGAGCACCCGGACGCCCACATCGCCCTGGACTTCTCCACCCCGTTCCAGTTGCTGGTCGCCACCGTCCTGTCGGCCCAGTCGACCGACGTCAAGGTCAACGAGATCACCCCGGCGCTGTTCGCCCGCTACCCCGACGCTGCCGCGATGGCCGAGGCCACGCGCGAGGACCTCGAGCAGCGGATCGGCCAGCTGGGCCTGTTCCGGCAGAAGGCCAAGAACCTGCTCGCCACCTCCCGGCTGCTGCTCACCGAGCACGACGGCGAGGTGCCGCGGACCATGGAGGCGCTGACCGAGTTGCCGGGCGTGGCCCGCAAGACCGCCAATGTCGTCATCTCCAACACCGCGCAGGCCGGGGACGGCCACGTCGGGGTCGTGGTGGACACCCATGTCACCCGGCTGTCGCGCCGGCTGCGGTTCACCCGGGAGGAGACCGCGCCCCGGATCGAGCAGGACCTGATGCGGCTGTTCCCGGCGGAGCGCTGGTTGGACGTGTCGGACCTGCTGATCTTCCACGGCCGGCGGGTCTGCACGGCCCGCAACCGCGACTGCGGGGGATGCGTCGTGGCCCCGCTGTGCCCCTCCGACGCCACCAGCAACCGCACGGACAAGCGTTGATCGCCGTCCGCCGCGCGACCGGACGTCCGGGGGGCGGACGTGGGGGCGGCAGGTGGGCCGCCGATACGGTGTGGGCATGATGTCTTCTGCACCGACCACACTCCTGCTGGCCGCCCCGCGTGGGTTCTGCGCCGGCGTCGACCGGGCCGTGCTGATCGTCGAAAAGGCGCTCGAGGCCTACGGCGCACCGGTCTACGTGCGCCACGAGATCGTGCACAACACGCACGTGGTGAACTCCCTGGCCGACCGCGGGGCGGTGTTCGTCGAGGACGAGACCGAGGCCCCCGAGGGTGCCGTCATCGTGTTCTCCGCCCACGGGTCCCCGCCCGAGGCCTTCGCCAATGCCGCCGCGCGTGACCAGACCCTGATCGACGCCACCTGTCCGCTGGTGACCAAGGTCCACAACGAGGCCCGTCGCTACGCGACCGCCGGCAAGGACATCGTGCTGGTCGGCCACGAGGGCCACCAGGAGGTGCTGGGCACGATGGGCCAGGCCCCGCGCTCCATCTCGCTGGTCGAGACGCCCGACGACGTCGATCGCCTCGAGGACGTCGATCCGGCCAACGTCGCCTACCTGACCCAGACGACGCTGTCGATGGACGACACCGCGGCCGTGGTCGATCGCCTGCGACAGCGGTTCCCGTTGCTGCACCAGCCCAAGAAGGCCGACATCTGCTACGCCACCACCAACCGCCAGGACGCGGTGAAGACCTTGGCGCCGCGGACGGACCTGGTCCTGGTGGTCGGCTCGGAGACGTCGTCGAACTCCAAGCGCCTCGTGGAGGTGTCCCGGGACCATGGGACGCCGGCGCACCTGGTGGATGACGCGTCCGAGATCGACGAATCGTGGCTGGACGGGGTCGTCACGGTCGGCCTGACCTCCGGGGCGAGCGCCCCCGAGGTGCTGGTCGACGAGGTGATCCAGTGGTTCCGTGACCGCGGGTTGGCGAACGTGGAGACGGTGACCGTCGTGGACGAAGACGTCGAGTTCTCGATGCCCGGCAACCTCGCCCGCAAGTTGGCCGGCACGACCTGACGGCACGACCGCCACACGGCACGGCCCCGACCGCCGTCGCGGTTGCCCCGCGGTGGTCAGTCCGTCTCGTCGACCTTGCTGTAGGCCTCCCACAGGACCGGGGCGAGCACGTCGCGCTGCCACGGCCGCAGGTCCAGGTTCGCCACCAGTTCCTCCGCATCGGCAGGCTCGGCTGCGATCGGGGCCCACAGGGTTCGACTCGGGGCCAGGAACCCGGGATGCAGGCCCATCTCGTCGGCGAGGTCACTGCGGGCATGTCGCATGGCCGCGTGGCGATCACGATCGGTGCCGTCGAACCGATGCGCCGCGGGCGAACGATGCTCCGGCGGCGCTGCACGCCCGTCCTGCTGGGCCGCGAACAGGGCCTCGGCGTGGTCCGGGAGGGGTTGGCCACGGCGCTTGTTGCGACGGGCCAGGGCCTGCGGGTCGTCGGCGGGCTCGCCGGCCAGGTCGACCAGCGTGGCGTCGCGCAGGACCCGCTGCGGGGCGAGGTCGTCGCGTTCGGCCAACTCCTCCCGGCAGGTCCACAGCGCGCGCAGCACGGCCCGGTGGGCCGCGTCGAGTCGTCCCGCGCCCCGCGTGTCCTCCCACGACCGGGTGGAGCGGCGGGTGTCGTCGATCATGTGGTCGCGTTCCTGGCGGTACCAGTCCAGGCGGCCCCGGTCGGCCAGTCGCGCGCGCAGGTCGGCGATCAGTTCCGGCAGGTGCTCGACGTCGCCCGCGGCATAGGCAGCCATGTCGTCGGGCAGCGGCCGGCGTTCCCAGTCGGCGCGCTGGAACCGGTCCTTGTCGGGAGACAGCGCGACGTCGAGCAGTTCCTGCAGGAGGTTGTCCAGCCCCAGCGGGAGGCCGAGGAGGGCCGCCGCGATGGCGGTGTCCTCGAGCGTGTCCAGTTCGATCGCGGCCCGGTCCATCGACGGGATGTCGTTGGTGGCGGCATGCAACACCACCACCCGGTCGCGCAGGAAGTCGCCCAGCACCGGCACCGCCCCCAGCGCATGGGTGTCCACCAGCAGCACGAGCTCGGAGGTGCCGACCTGCACCAGGGCCGCGGGGTTGTCGAAGCGTGGCTTGGTGGATCGCTCGACGTCGAGCCCGACCACGTCAGCGTCGATGTCGGGCAGGGATTCGGCGAGGTCGACGGCGTCGTCGATGAGGCGGTGGCGGACGACGACTCTCCTGCGTGGCGATCATCGGTGCTGGCACGGTGCGTGCGGCGGCCTGGGTGGGGCGGTGGAGGGGTCGGCGACCGTTGGTGCCCGTGGTCACGCGATCCTAACCTGTGACCGGGGTCGATCCCCGGGAACGGCACGAGACGAGGAACGCGACGACGGTGCCCCGGGACGACGCGCCCCGACGACCCACCACGCCCCCCGGACCACCGCCCCGTCCGGTGGCCGCCCGTTCGGAGTCCCCCATGCCAGCTGGATCGTCGCCCACGTCGGTGTCCGCCGTGTCGCCGCCTGCAGCGGCCGACCGCCCGGCCTGCCTGGTCAGCGTGCACCCCCATCCCGACGACGAGTCGATCGCGGTCGGCGGGACGTTGCTGACCTACGGCGACCGGGGCGTGGAGACCCACGTGATCACGTGCACCGGGGGTGAGGAGGGCGACAACCTGGCCGGCATCGACCTGGGTGGCCGCGACCTGGCGGACCTGCGCCGCGAGGAGATGGCCGCTGCGGCACGCGTGCTCGGGCTGTCGTCGCACACCTGGCTCGGCCACCGCGACTCGGGCATGGCCGGGACCCCGCCGAACGAGCGTCCGGACGCGTTCGTCAACGTCGACCTCCACGTGGCCGCCGCCGAGGTCGCCACGGTGCTGCGGCGGCTGCGGCCCCAGGTGGTGCTCAGCGACGACGAGCACGGCACCTACGGCCACCCCGACCACGTCATGTCCCATCGCGTCACGGTGGCGGCCGTCGCGTTGGCCGGGGACCCGGCGGCCGCCGTGGACGGCGACCCTCACCGGGTCCGGCTCCATGCCGCCCACACCGTGAGCCGTGCGGGGCTCCGGGCCATGCACGACGGCCTGCGCGCCCGGGGCCTGTTGTCGCCGTTCACCGACGACACCGTGGGGGACTTCGGTGTCCCCGCGGACCGCATCGCCACCACCCTGGACGTCCATGACGTGCTGGCACGCAAGCAGGAGGCGATGCTGGCCCACCGCAGCCAGATCTCACGTGACTCGGCGTTCTTCAACCTGCCCGAGGACCTGGCCGCCGAGGTGTTCGCCCACGAGATGTTCGTGGTCCTGTCCACCGCCGGCCCGTTGGACGACCAGGACCGTGCCGCACTGCGGGATGACCTGTTCGCCGGCTGGGTATCGTGACCGGCATGGACCCCGACCCCGACGACGCGCGCCCCTCCGATGTCGGTGGGATCGACGGGGACGGGGCTGGGCGACCTCCCGCGTCGACGACCCTGGACACCTCGGCCTTCCGCGCGGTGATGTCACGGTTCGCGACCGGGGTGACCGTGATGACCGCCGTGGACGCCGACGGCGAGGTCACGGGCATGACCGCCAACGCGGTCGCCTCGGTGTCACTGGACCCCCTGCTGGTCCTGGTCTGCGTCGAACGCACCACCGACATGGCCAAGCGCGTCCGGTCCGGTCGCCGCTTCGCCCTGTCGATGCTGCCCGCGAGGTTGCGCAAGTTGTCCGACCACTTCGCCAACCCCGACCGGTCACGCGGCTGGGAGGGCTTCACCGGCATCGACGTGCGCACCGCCGCGACCGGTGTCCCCATCCTGTCCGAGTCGCTGGGATGGCTGGACTGCCGGGTGCACGAGGTGCATCCCGGCGGTGACCACTGGATCGTGGTCGGCGAGGTGCTGGCCGCCGGACTGGGTGAGCCCGGCGCGGCCCTGGGCTACTACGACCACGACTACGTCGAGGTGCCCGCCCCCCGCTGAGGCGGCCTCGGGCCGGCACTCAGGGGTGCGGCTCGGGGTCCTCCGGGTGTCGTGCCTCGTCCTCGACGAGCTCCACCAGGACGCCGTCGATGCCGTGCGGATGCACGAAGCCGACCGTGTGGCCGGAGCCCCCCGGGCGTGGCTCGGTGTCGACCACGCGGATGCCGGCGTCCTGGAGGTGGTCCAGGGCGTCGGCCACCGACGTCACGCCCAGGCCGAGGTGGTGCAGGCCCGGGCCGTTGCGTGCGAGGTGGCGCGCGACCGGGGAGTCCTCCCGCGTGGCCTGGAGCAGTTGGATCCAGACCCCACCGACGTCGATCATCGCCTCCTCGACCCCGTCGGACTCCACGACCTCCCGGTGGTGCGCGACCAGCCCGAAGGCGCGCTCCCACAGGGCCAGGGCGGCATCCAGGTCCTCCACCACGATGGCGATCTGGTCGATCCGGGTCACGTCCATGGTGGTCTCCTGGCGGGGCGCGCGCGTCGGTCGGCGCCAGTGTGCCCGCCGCTGGCACGCCGGGCATGCTCCCCGGGCAGGCTCCCCGGGCAGGCTCCCCGGGGCGGGACGGGGCGGGGACGGGGCCGGGAGAGGATCGCGACCGGCAGGGCCCTAGACTGCGATGGACCGGACCTGCCCAGGAGGCCGCCATGCACGACGCCGTCGTCACGTCCATCGCCCGCACGCCGATCGGGCGCTTCGGTGGGGGCCTGTCATCGCTGTCGGCGGTCGACCTCGGGGGCCACGCCATCGCGGCGGCGCTGGATCGCGCCGGGATCGCCGGGGCCGACGTCGGGTACGTGGTGATGGGCCACGTCCTGCAGGCCGGCCAGGGCCAGATCACGTCGCGGCAGGCCGCCCACGCCGGTGGCATCCCGTTGGACGTGCCGGCCGAGACCATCAACAAGGTGTGCCCGTCGGGCATGGCCGCGATCGCGCGAGCCTCCTCGCTGATCGCGCTCGGCGAGTTCGACGTCGTCGTGGCGGGCGGCATGGAGTCGATGTCCACCGCGCCGTACGTGCTCGACAAGGCCCGTTTCGGCTATCGCCTGGGTGATGGCACCCTGACCGACGTGATGATGCACGACGGGCTGACGTGCGCCTTCGACGACCAGGCGATGGGTGCGGCCACCGAGCGCTACCAGTCCGAGTCGCACGACTACACCCGCACCGCCCAGGACGAGTGGTCGGCGCGCTCCCACGAGCGTGCGGCCGCAGCGTGGAAGGACGGGATCTTCGACGACGAGGTCGTGCCGGTGGAGGTTCCCCAGCGTCGGGGTGACCCGGTGCTGGTCGACCGCGACGAGGGGATCCGTCCGGGGACCACGGTCGAGTCCCTGTCCGGGCTGCGCCCCGCCTTCGCCGAGGACGGCACGATCACCGCGGGCAACGCCTCCCAGATCTCCGACGGGGCGGCCGCGCTGGTACTGACCTCGCGCGACTGGGCGCAGGCCCACGACCTGCCCGTGCTGGCCACCGTCGCCGCCTGGGGCGCGACGGCAGGTCCCCTGTCGCTGCTGCCGCAGCCGGGCAACGCGATCCGCGCCGCGGCCGCCAAGCTCGACGCCGACCCGTCCTCGTTCGACCTCTACGAACTCAACGAAGCCTTCGCATCCGTCGCCATGGCGGGTGTGGCGGACCTCGACCTCGACGAGGAGCGGGTCAACGTCAACGGGGGCGCGGTCGCGCTCGGGCATCCGATCGGGTGCACCGGGGCACGCATCACGGTGACGCTGGTCAACGAGCTGCGGCGTCGTGGTGGGGGACGTGGCGCGGCGGCCCTGTGCGGCGGTGGCGGGCAGGGCGACGCGCTGGTCCTGGACGTGGAGGCCTGATCACCTCGACCCGGCTCGACGCGGAGGCCGCGGTGACGGACGCACTCGACGACCTGGTGGACGACCTCCTGGATGGTCGTCGGCGCGCCCTGGCCAGGACGCTGTCGTTGGTGGAGGACGGGTCGCCCGACGTGTTGCGCACGGTGGTCCAGCGGCTCCACCCCCGGACCGGCAGCGCCCGGATCATCGGCGTGACGGGGTCGCCCGGTGTCGGCAAGTCCACCCTCACCAACGTCCTGGCGGGTGCCCTGCGGGCCCGCGACCGGCGCGTGGCGGTGCTGGCGGTGGACCCGTCGTCGCCGTTCTCCGGTGGGGCGTTGCTGGGCGATCGCGTCCGGATGCAGGACCACCACGCCGACGACGGCGTCTTCATCCGGTCGATGGCGGCCCGGGGCCACCTGGGCGGGTTGGCGTCCGCGACCCCCCAGGCGATCCTGGTGCTGGACGCGGCCGGGTTCGACGACGTGGTGGTGGAGACCGTGGGGGTGGGACAGTCCGAGGTGGCCGTGGCCGGGACCGCCGACACCACCCTGGTGGTGATGGCGCCGGGGATGGGCGACTCGATCCAGGCCGCCAAGGCCGGGATCCTGGAGATCGCTGACGTGTTCGTGGTCAACAAGGCCGACCAGTCCGGCGCCGGCAAGCTGGCGGCCGAACTGACCGGGATGCTGGAGATGGGCCACGCCAGTGGCGCGATCGGGACCGGTGAGCAGCCGTGGTGGCCGCCGATCGTGCGGACGGTGGCCGTGCGTGGTGACGGACTGGACGAACTGCTCGAGGCCCTGGAGGAGCACGGACGCCACCTCGCCGAGACCGGACGGGGTCGCCGGCGCCGACGCGCCCGAGCCCGCCAGCTGGTGCGCGAGCTCGCCCTGGCGCAGGTGCGGTCACGATTCGAGGTGATCGGCGACGACCGGTCGGTCCTGGAGGAGGTCGCCATCGCCGTGGCCGACCGCGACCTGGACCCCTATGCCGCCGCCGATCGCCTGGTGGCCATGGCCGACCCTGCTCCTGCGGTCGGTGAGCCGTCGTGACCACTGCGTCGGCCCCCCAACCGCAGCAACCCGACCCGCACGAGCCCGATGCCCCCGAGGCCCACGAGGCCGATGCCCACGAGGCCGATGCCCACGAGGCCGATGCCCACGAGGCCGTCGCCCCCGAGGCCGACGCCGGCCACCCCGGGGTGGCGCTGGCGTTCGACCCCATCGCGGCGGCACGGGACAACTGGCGGGCCCACGACTGGGCGCTGCCGGACGTGATGGCCGCGGTCACCTCGCTGGCACGCGTGCACCAGGTGCTGCTGCGTCGCTGTGACGACGCCCTTGCCCCCCACGACCTCACCTTCGCACGCTACGAGGTGCTGGTCCTGCTGACCTTCTCGCGGTCCGGGGCGCTGCCGATGGGCAAGGTGGGGGAGCGCCTCCAGGTGTCGCCGGCATCGGTCACCAACGCCGTCGACCGGCTGGAGGCGTCCGGCTACGCCGAGCGTGAGCCACATCCTCGTGACGGCCGTACGACCCTGGCCCGCATCACCCCTGCGGGCAGCGAGGTCGTCGGGCGTGCGACCGCCGCCCTCGAGGCGGTGCGCTACGGCGTCGCCGGCCTGGCCGACGCCGACGCCCGTGCCATCTTCGACCTGTTGCGGGGCGTGCGGGCCGCGGCCGGCGACTTCCCGACCCCGGCCGACCCGGACCGTGTCCAGCCATGACGACGGCCCCACCGAGGCGGGGCCGTCGTGGAGGTGTGGGGTGTGACCTGCTCAGTCGGCCAGGGCCGCGCAGCAGGTGTCGGTCATCAGGGCCGCGATGACGTAGGGGTCGGCGTTCGCGTTCGGGCGACGGTCCTCGATGTAGCCCTGCTTGTCCCGCTCGACCTGCCACGGGATGCGCACGGAGGCGCCGCGGTCGGACACGCCGTAGCTGAAGGTGTCGAAGCGCTGGGTCTCGTGTTCCCCGGTGAGGCGGTCCTCGATGCCCGAGCCGTAGCCGGCGAGGTGCTTCTCGACCATGCCCTCCTTGCCCAGGGACTCGGCGGCGGTGACGATCGCGTCGTAGCTCTCGCGCATCGCCTTGGTCGAGAAGTTGGTGTGCATCCCGGCGCCGTTCCAGTCACCCTTCATGGGCTTGGCGTCCAGCGAGATCTCGATGTTGTACTTCTCACCCATGCGGAACAACAGGTAGCGCGCGATCCACATGTGGTCGCCGACCTCGAGCGTGCCCGCCGGGCCGATCTGGAACTCCCACTGGCCGGGCATGACCTCGGCGTTGGTGCCGGCGATCTTCAGGCCGGCCTCCATGCACAGGGTCGTGTGCTCCTCGATGATGTCGCGGCCGTGGATCTTGACCGCGCCGACGCCGCAGTAGTAGGGGCCCTGTGGACCGGGGAAGCCACCCTGCGGGAAGCCGGCCGGCCACCCGGTGGTGACGTCGAGCATCGTGTATTCCTGCTCGAGGCCGAACCACGGATCCTGGTCGCCGTACTTGTCGAACGCCTCGCGGGCCGCGGCACGCGTGTTGGTCGCCAGCGGGGACATGTCCTTGGGGTCGAAGGTCTCGCACATGACCAGGATGTCGTTGCCGCCACGGATGGGGTCCGGGCAGGTGAACACGGGCTCGAGGGCGACGTCGGAGTTGTCGCCGGGCGCCTGGTTGGTGGACGACCCGTCATAGCCCCAGGTGCCGGGCTCGGCGCCGTCCTCCACGATCTTGGTCTTGGAACGGATCTCGGCGGTGGGCTCGTGCCCGTCGATCCAGAGGTACTCGGCCCGATAGGCCATGGCGTGCTCCATCAATAGGTAACGGTCGGTGCGACAAGTGGAGCCATGTCATGTTTCGACCATGTTTCGTGCGTGGTTCAGACGCGAGAAACTGCGTGGGGCATCGGGTGCCCGGACCGACCCCGCCGGGTCGATCGATTTCCTTTGACGTCGAAAGACCGTCGCCGTACCGTGGACAGACCCATCGACGGTGCCGTCGAGGGCCGTCGGGACCCCCGTCGGTGCCGACCGGACCACGCGCGAAGGAGTCACCATGGCCGGTCCCGACGACGAGCCCGTCACGCCCGGTGACGAGGCCGTCGACGCGCCGACGGGTGAGGCGGCACGAGCTCGCTGGGAACGCTCCTACGCGGCCGCGGGCGAACGTGACACCCCCTTCGAGACCCTGTCGGGGATCCCGCTGGAGCCGCTGTACGGCCCCCACAACACGGCCGTGGACGTCGACCGGATCGGCTATCCCGGCCAGTACCCCTACACCCGCGGCGTGTACGCGTCGATGTATCGCACCCGGCCGTGGACGATCCGCCAGTTCGCGGGCTTCGCCGACCCGGACCAGACCAACGCGCGGTTCCACGACCTGGTCGACGCCGGCCAGCACGGCCTGTCGGTGGCCTTCGACATGCCGACCCTCATGGGCCTGGACTCCGACGACGAGCGCTCGCTGGGCGAGGTCGGCCACTGCGGTGTGGCCATCGACTCCATCCACGACATGGAGCGTCTGTTCGCGGGGCTGCCGCTGGGGGAGATCACCACCTCGCTGACCATCAACGCCCCGGCGGTGACGCTGTTCGCGATGTACGCGGTCGCCGCCGAGCGCCAGGGCTGGTCACTGGACCAGCTCGGTGGGACGCTGCAGACCGACATCTTCAAGGAGTACATCGCCCAGAAGGAATGGTTGTTCCCGCCGGGGCCACACCTGCGGCTGATCGGCGACCTCATCGAGTTCTGCACCGCCGAGGTGCCGCGCTACCACCCGGTGTCCATCTCGGGCTACCACATCCGCGAGGCCGGGTCGACGGCGGCCCAGGAGCTGGCGTTCACCCTGGCCGACGGGTTCGCCTACGTCGAGCTGGGGATGGAGCGGGGCATGCACCCCGACGAGTTCGTTCCGCGCTTCTCGTTCTTCTTCGACGCACACATCGACTTCTTCGAGGAGATCGCGAAGTTCCGCGCCGCACGCCGGATCTGGGCCCGGTGGCTGCGGGACCGCTACGGCGCCACGGCCGAGCGAGCGTTGCTGATGCGCTTCCACACCCAGACGGCCGGGGTCAGCCTGACCGGCCAGCAACCCGACAACAACATCGTGCGGACGGCCATCGAGGCACTCGCCGGCGTGCTGGGCGGGACCCAGTCGCTGCACACCAATGCGCTGGACGAGGTGCTGGCGCTGCCCAGCGACCACGCGGCCAAGGTGGCCCTGCGCACCCAGCAGGTGATCGCGGAGGAGACCGGGGTCACCAACGTGATCGACCCGCTGGGCGGCTCGTGGTTCGTCGAGTCGCTGACCGACGAGCTCGAGCGCCAGGCCGAGGAGGTCTTCGCCACCATCATCGACATGGGTGACGACGGCACGGTGACGTCGGGGCTGCTGGCCGGGATCGAGTCCGGGTGGTTCATGGCCGAGATCGCCGACGCGGCGTTCGCGTTCCAGAACAAGCTCGACAAGGGCCGCTACCGCCAGGTCGGCGTGAACGCCCACGTCGATGACGACGACGACCAGCTGGACATCCTGCGCATCTCCAACGAGGTCGGGACACGCCAGGCCTCGCGGGTCGCCCAGGTGCGTACCGACCGGGACCCCGACCGGCACACCGCCGCGATCGACGCGCTGCAGGACGCCGCGCGGGGTGACGGCAACATGCTGCCGTCCATCATGGAGGCGGTGCGCGCCGACGCGACCGTCGGTGAGGTGTCACGTGCCCTGCAGGAGGTCTGGGGCACCTACACCGAGGTCGCCCGGCTCTAGCCGACCCAACGGGCAGCGCGAGGAATCGCGACGCGTGGGTCGCGACCGGTCAGGCCGCGACGGCCGACGAGGAGGGGCGCACGGGGGTGACGACGTCGTCACCGGGGGTGTGGTGGGCGACCTGCGTGCCACGGTGCAGGATCGCCTGGCCACCGCAGCGGCAGGACACGGCCGTGACGACGCCACGGGGCGTGTTGGCCTGCTCGACGATGGCCTCGACACCGCGCAGGGCGTCGCCGGTCTGGGGGCAGATGACGTGGAACATGGTGTGACCTTCCGGGTGGTGGATCGTCGCCACGGTCGAGTGGCGACGTCCACGATGGTGTCGTGGGCAACCTTCCATGTCCATCGACGCTTCATGCAGGAAAACATGAAGCAAATGCGAACGGTTCTGGGTGACCGTGCCGTCATGCATGGGGGGTGGTGGGGCGACTGAACGTCCGTGTTTCTGCTCACTTCCGGGCAGAGTCGTGTAGGTTCTGCTCATGATTGATCCACACCGACTCCGCTTCCTGGTCGAGGTCGCCCACTGGGGCACCGTGACCGCCGCCGCCGAGGCCCTGGGCTACTCCCCGTCCGCAGCGTCCCAGCAGTTGGCGACCCTGCAACGGGAGCTGGACCTCGAACTGCTGGAGCGACGTGGTCGCAACGTCGCCCTGACGCGGGCCGGCCAGGCCCTGGTCGACCATGCCGACGCGGTCTTCGATGCCCTGGAGCAGGCCGAGACGGCCGCACGCCGCGCCGGGGAGGTCGCCTCCGGGGAGGTCCGGGTCGGGGCACTGGGGTCGACCATCGTCGACCTGCTGCCCCTGGCCGTGGCGTCCCTGGCCCGCGACGAGCCCCACCTGCGCCTGGAGGTGCTGCACCTGGGCGACGAGCTGCTGTCGGAGCTGACCCACCGCAGCATCGACCTGGCCGTCGAGCACCGCTGGTCCAACGTCGGGCCCCTGGACGAGCGCGGGCTGGTGTCGCGCGTGCTGTGTCGCGAACCGGTCTACGTCGTGGCCCACGAGGACCTCGACCTCGAGGACCCGGCCGTGCGTGCGTCCACCCCGTGGGTCGAACACCCCTGTGCCCAGTGCGGTCCGGCGACCCACGACGTCATCCGCCGTCTCGGGATCAGCGACCCGTCGATGCCGTTCCGGACCGACGACATGACCGTGATGCTGCACGTGGCCGCGCTGGGCGCCGCCATGCCGGTGGTGCCCGCGCTGGTGTGTCTCCACCTGCCCGCCGGCGTCCGGCTGTGGGAGGTCCCCGGCGTGCACCGGACCATCGGCGCCCTCATCCGCGACGTCGGCGTCGGCGACCCCGGACTGGCCTCCGTCCTGGACCACCTCGTCGCCGCCGGCCAGCACCTCCAGTCCCGCTTCGCCGACCTCGACGCCACCCCCCTCACCCTCACCCCCTGACCCCCCAACCCCGTCCCCACCCACCCTCTGCCCCCGCCACCCCCTGACCCCCCGCCACCACCCTCTGCCCCCGCCACCCCCTGACCCCCCGCCACCACCCTCTGCCCCCGCCACCCCCTGACCCTGCCCCCGCACACCCCTGACCCCCCGCCTCCTCCCCGAAACGTGATGTGGATTCACCCGCCCGATGTGGCCGGCCCCGGGATTTCGGGAAGGTCCACATCACCCGGGCGGGGTCACATCGGGGGCCGGGGGAGGGGCGGCGGGGGTCGTGGGCCCACGGGGGCCTCGGTCGTCCACAGGGGTGGGAGGTGGAGGTGTCGCGAGGTCGACGACGGCTCACGCTGGTGGCCATGGAGTTGTGGGGATCGGTCCTGGAGCTGGCGAGTCAGCAGTACGGCTGCGTCGCGACGTCGCAGGCGGCCGAGCTGGGGGTCGCGTCGCAGACCTTCCTCGATCGAGTCCGCAACGAGGGGTGGGGCCACCCCTGGACGGGCGTGTGGACCCTGCCCGGATCCGCGACCGGTCGCCTGGGCCAGTTGTCGCGGCTGGTGCTGGCCGGCGGGCCCGACGTCGCCGTGACCGGCCGCGACGCGCTGTGGCTCCACGGCCTGGACCTGCGACTCGGCAGGCGTCCACGCCTGGTCGTTCCGATGTCGCGACATGCGGCCCGTCACTGGGGGAGCGCGGCGAAGCTCATCAGCAGCCGCACCCTGGCCACCGTCGACATCACCCGGCGACGACGGCTGTCGTGCACCACCCCGGCGCGAGCACTGGTGGACCTGGTGGTCCCGCCGTCGCCGACGGTCGCGGTCGTGCGTGACGTGCTCGTGACGGCGCGGCAGGCACGGCTGGTGGACACCACCGACCTCGCGCGCAGCATCGGACGTGCTCGCGGCGTGCCCGGGATCGCGGTCCTGCGCCGGGCCGTTGCCGACGTGACGGACGTGGAGGCGGACTCGCCCTTCAGCGACCGGGTCCACCGGCGCCTCCGTCGCTCGGGTCTGCACCCGGACCGCACCCCGGCCGTCATCGCCGTGCCGGGGCGCGTGCTGCACCCCGACATCACCTTCGCCGATGCCCGCGTGGGGATCGAGTGCGACTCGATGCTCGCCCACTCGAGCCAACGGGACCTGATGGTCGACAACCGCAAGGATCGTGCCACTGCGCTCGTGGGTTGGACGGTGCTGCGCATCGGCCACCTCGAGTTCGATCGCCACTGGGGCCGGTTCCTGGGCGACCTGCAGCGCGCGCTCGGGCGGGTCTGAGCTCGCGCGCTCGGGCGGGTCTGAGCCCCCTCCTGCCGCTTCCCCCGCCCTGGTGTACGCACACCTGATGTGGCCGCCCACGGGCGATGTGCATGTTCTCGAGATTCCGGGACGTCTCACATCACCCGTGGGGAGTCACATCGGTCGGGAGGGGGCACATCGCGCGGGGGTGGCGGGTCGGGGGTGGTTTGGACGGTGGGGAGGGTGGGTTCCTAGGATGCGTCGGCAGCCGGCGTTGCCGGGACTCGACAACGGGGTCGGGTCCGCTGCTCCCGCGATCCGGGTCGTCCACGACGAGGGCGTCCGGTCGCGACCGACCGCGATCCACCGACCGCGATCCACCGACCCCGACCGACAGGCCCCGCGCGTGACCGACACCGACCTGCTCGTGGACGACCCCGACCTGGCGGCGGTGGACGCCGCGCTGCGCTCCGACATCCGCCGGCTCGGCTCCGAACTGGGACGCAGCCTGTTGCGCCAGGAGGGCCAGCACCTGTTCGAGCTGGTGGAGGAGGTCCGGCGGCTGACCCGCGACGGGGCCGACGGGGACGAGTCGGCCCACGGCCAGCTCCGCGACCTGCTCGCCGACACCGACCTGCCGACGGTGATGCGGCTGGTGCGGGCGTTCACGGCCTACTTCCACCTCGCGACCGTGGCCGAGCAGTCCCACCGCGTGGAACTGCTGCGCACCCCTGACGAGAGCGGTCGTGGCTGGTTCGCGGCGACCGTCGACCGGTTGGCGTCGTCGGGCCTGCGCCCGGAGCAGGTCGCGCACGTGCTGCGTGACCTCGAGATCCGACCGGTGTTCACCGCCCACCCGACCGAGGCGTCGCGCCGCTCGATCCTGTCCAACCTCGCCGCCATCGGCGAACTGGTCGAGCAGCGGCGGGATCCTCGCGCCACCGGCACCGACCGCGCCCGGGTGGACCGCCGGACCGCCGAGCTGATCGACCTGCTGTGGCAGACCGACGAGCTGCGGTTGCAGCGACCGCGGGTCGTGGACGAGGCCACGTCGGCCCTGTTCTACATCGAGCAGACCCTCCGCGAGGTCCTGCCCGTGCTGCTCGACGACGTCGATGCCGAACTCGGTCGCCTGGGCGTCGAACTGACCGACGACATGGTGCCCATCCGGTTCGGCACCTGGGTCGGCGGCGACAGGGACGGCAACCCCTACGTCACCCCGGAGGTCACCGACCACGTGCTGGCGGTGATGCACGACAAGGGCCTGGACCTGGTCGAGGCCGTGCTGCGGGAGCTGGGGCGGCGGTTGTCGCCGTCGGTGCGGATCCGCCCGGCCAGCGGGAACCTGCTGGCGAGCCTGGCCGCCGACCGTGCGGTCATGCCGGGCGTGTGGAACCGGCTCGCGCACCTCAACGCCGAGGAGCCGTACCGCCTCAAGCTGTCGTACTGCCTCGAGCGACTCCGGGCGACCCGTCGACGGCACCAGACGGGCCAGTCGCCGGGCGAGGACACCATCGGCTACGGCGACGCGACCGACCTGATCACCGACCTGCTGGTCATCCGCGACTCCCTGGCCGACCACGGTGGTGACCTGCTGGCGTCGGGCATGGTGGACGGGGCGATCCGCGTGGTCGAGGCCGCGCGCTTCCACATGGCCAAGCTCGACATCCGCGACCACGCCAAGGTGTTCCACGGCCTGGTCGGGGAGCTGTGCGAGCTCAACGGGATCGACTACCCCGACGACTCGGCAGGGCGCACGGAGCTGCTGGCCGGTGAGCTGGCCCAACGCCGACCGCTGTCGGCACCGACCACGGTGGTGTCGGAGCAGGCGACCAGGACGTCCAGCCTGTTCACGACGCTGCGCCACGCCTTCGAGCGCTACGGCGACGGAATCGTGGACACCTGCATCGTGTCGATGACCAAGGGCCCCGACGACGTCCTGGTCGCGGCCGTCGCGGCTCGCGAGTCGGGCCTGGTGGACATCCACGCCGGCGTCGCCCGGCTGTCGTTCGTCCCCCTGCTCGAGACCGTCGACGAGTTGCACGCCGCCGGCGAGATCCTCGACGAACTGCTGTCGATCGACGCCTACCGCGAGATCGTGTCGCTGCGTGGCGACCTGCAGGAGGTGATGCTGGGCTACTCCGACTCGAACAAGGACGGCGGGATCGTCACCAGCCAGTGGTCGATCCACACCGCGATCCGCGCCCTGCGCGACACCGCCAGGCGACACGACGTGAGCCTGCGGCTGTTCCACGGTCGTGGTGGCTCGGTCGGACGAGGTGGCGGTCCGGCCCACCAGGCCATCCTTGCCCAGCCCTACGGCGCGGTCGGTGGGGCGGTCAAGCTCACCGAGCAGGGCGAGGTCATCTCCGACAAGTACCTGCTGCCCGGGCTTGCCCGCGCCAACCTCGAACTCGTGCTGTCGTCGACCCTTGAGGCAGCCCTGCTCCACACCGAGGCACGCTTCGACGCCGACACCCAGGACGACTACGACCAGGTCATGGACGTCGTGTCGACCGCATCACGGTCGGCGTACCGACGCCTGATCGACGACGACTCGTTGGTGGACTACTTCGTGTCCTCCACCCCCGTGGACGAACTCGGCGCCATGAACATCGGGTCGCGCCCCGCCAAGCGGTCCACGACCGGCGCGGGCCTGGATGCACTGCGGGCGATCCCCTGGGTGTTCGGCTGGACCCAGTCGCGCCAGATCGTTCCCGGCTGGTTCGGGATCGGGTCGGGGCTGCGCGCCGCACGCGAGGCCGGCCACGACGGCATGCTCGCCACGATGGCCGACGAGTGGTGGTTCCTGCGGGCGTTGTTGTCCAACGTCGAGATGACCCTGGCCAAGACCGACCTGCGCATCGCCGGGCGCTACGTCGAGCAGTTGGTCCCGTCCGAACACCAGCACCTGTTCGACGTGATCCGCGACGAGTACGACGTCAGCGTCGAGGAGGTCACGCGCCTGACCGGACGCTCCACCCTGCTGGGCGATCACCCCGTGCTGGCACGGACGCTGACGGTGCGCGACCTGTACCTCGAACCCCTGCACGCCATGCAGGTGGAGCTGTTGGCGCGGTCCCGGGAGGACCGGGCCGAGGACACCGCCCGGGACCGTGCGCTGCTGTTGACCATCAACGGCATCGCCGCGGGGCTGCGCAACACCGGCTGAGCCCGGTCGCGCGACACCCGGTGCCGCGAGGCCGATGCGCCACCTCGGTGCGGGGGGCCGATGCGCGGCACACTGGGGTGCCCGACCGGAGGTGTGGCCATGGCCCACGACAGGATCCGACCCGTGTCGTCTCGGGGACCTCGGCGTCCCGGGCTGCCCGTCGCGCTGGCGCTGGTGGTCGTGGCGATCGGCGGCTGTGGTCAGCTGGGCGACGGCACCCAGGACCTGCCGACGTCACGGGCCGAGGCCGAGGGTCGTGTCGGTGACGCCGTGATCGGGCGGCTCGACCAGGCGCGGGAGGCCTTCGGCGGCGAGATCGACGTCGACCAGGTGTGCTCGCTGGTCGCCGACGACCGCCTGACCTGGTCGGAACGAGACCGACTGGAGGCGGCGGTCCAGCTGGGGGACACCCTCGGGCTGCCCAGCGCGGTGACCGACGCCGGGAGCTCGATCCTGGACGCCACCGACGGCGCCACCGACCGGGTCGGTGACCTTCGCGCCGCGTGTGCCGAGGCCGGTGCCGACATGTCGGCCGGCTGATGCCGGTCGTCGTCACGCGTGCCGACGAGGGCATCGGCCCCCGCCTGGTGGCGGCGTTGCGAGCCGACGGCGCCGAGGTGCGGGCGTTCGCGGCCGGCGACGGTGACGTGGGTGCCCTGCGGGCCGCCGGGGCCTTCGTGGCGATCGGGGACCTGGACGACGAGGGCCACCTCGACGCGGCGATGACCGACGCCCACACCGTGATCGTGCCCACGGCCACCTGGGCCGCGGAGCCGGACGTGCTGGACGCGACCGTGCCGGTCGCGGCCCGAGCGGCCCGGTCCGCCGGCGTCCGGCGGGTGGTGCTGGTGTCGGTCGTGGGGGCCGATCCGGCCTCGTCCGTCCCGCTGCTGGCCGCGCACGGCCGGGACGAGGCCGTGGTCGCCGAGGAGGGTCGCCGGGCCCCCGCGCAGACCCTGGTCGTGCGCACCGACGGCGTGGTGGGCGACGGGTTGGCCGACCTGGTCGCCAACCTCGACGGGTGTGACGACGAGCTGTTCGCCCCGGTCGATCCCGCGCGGCTGGTGGCCGGACTGGTGGCCCTGGACGCGGCTCGATCCGGCCGCGACGACGGCCATGCCGTGTTCACGGCGCTGGGCGAGGTCGACACCGTGTCGGGGTGGCGGACGCGCCTGGCCGGTGACGACCCACCGTCGGATCCCGCCGGCGCCGGGCCGGGGCCGCGCGGGTCCCGGCCCACCTTGGTGGGCCGCCGCTGGCTGGCGCCGGCCCGACGCTCCGACCTGCGTTCGGTCCTGTCGGGGCGAGGGGGACCGCCACGTGCCGGCGCCGACCTGTGGGACTTCGTCACCCAGACCCGCTCGTGATCGGCGACCCGACGGGCACCCCGACCTGGGCACTGTTCGACCTCGACGGATGCCTGATCGACTCGTCACGGGCGATCCCGGCCTGCATCAACGTGGCCCTGGCCTCGCTCGGCCACTGCGAACGAGACCCCGCCGAGCTGCGGTGGTGCATCGGGCCGCCACTGGCCGCGAGCTTCCGTCGCCTGTTGGCCGATGGCGGGGAGCAGGCCACCCCGGCGCGGGTGGCGTCGGCGGTGGCGGCCTACCGCGACGTCTTCCCGACCCTGGCACCCACCCTGACCACGGTCGTGGACGGCGTCCCGGCGATGCTGGCCGCCACGAGCCGGCATCGAGCGGTCGTCACCTCCAAGCCGGCGGCGTTCGCGCGACCGATGGTCGCGGCGATGGGGTTGGACGACTGGTTCGAGGTGGTGCACGGACCGGACGTCGACGTCGAGCACGAGCCCAAGGCGGTCACCCTGGCGCGGGCCCTGGACGACCTCGCCATCCGCGATCCGACGACCGCGACGATGATCGGTGACCGCCACCACGACGTCGACGCCGGACGCCACCACGGCATTGCCACCATCGGGGTCACCTGGGGGGCCGGGGACCGCGCCGAACTGGTCGACGCCGGCGCCGACCACGTGGTGGACCACCCGTCCGAACTGGCTCCGTTGCTGGCCTGAACCCGTCGTCCGAGCCCCGAGGAGGTTCCGGCCGCGTCTCGTCGTGCGCGCGTTCGTGCTGGTTCGGGGCCTCGGTTCGGGCTCTTGGGGGGAGTCGCGGACTCAGGTGGCGCGCAGGACCAGGGTCTGGGTGACGTGGCCCACCAGCCCCTCGACGTCGAACAGGTCCGCGACGGCGATCCCGATCCCGGCCGGCCCGGCGTGCGTGGTCGCCCGGACGGCGAACCAGGCACCGACCGGATCACGCAGCACCGTCAGCGTGAGGTCGGGGTTGATGCACGACAACACCGTCGGGTCGGTGTTCCACGAGATGCCGTTGCCACAGTCGGCCAGCGGAGCCAGTCGTTGCCGCGGACTCGGTTCCTCGCCCGCCACGATCGGGGCGGCCGACATCCACACGGTCGTGGGCCCCCCGGCGTCGGCGGTGGTCGCCGGATCGTGGCGGACCTCGACGGAATCGGTGAAGGAGCGGTGGTCGAGCTGGATCGGGAACGTCCCGGGCACCGTTGCCGCCAGGTCCGGGCGGTCGACCGGCGCGCTGGCGGTGGGCAGGTCCACGGTGGCCAGGTGCAGGCCGTCGGCGGTCGCGCAGGTGCGTCCGTCGCCGTCGACCAGGGTCGCGGTGGTTGCGGCCACGGTGCGGCCACGGTGACGCACCCTGGCCTCGACCCGGAAGCCGGCCATGGGGACGGGCCGGCCGAGGTGCACGGTGACGCGCGCCAGGGACTGGTCGGCACCCACGCCCTCGAGCCGCTCCAGGGCCCGCACCAGCAGGGCGGTCGGTGGTCCGCCGTGGCAGGCATCGGGGTGCCACGGCCCGCGGGCGAGCTCACCGGGTGTGAACCACGTCCCGTCGTCGGTCGTGACGTAGGCCTCGGTCACGACGCGTGTCCGGGCCCCGGGCCGGTGCCGACGTCCCGGTCGGCCACGGCCTCCAGGTCCTCGCGGTTGACGCCGTACACCAACGTGGCATCGCGCCAGGTCCCGTCGGTGGGGCCGGGACCACGCAGGTTGCCCTCCAGCCGGAAGCCGGCCTTCTGGGCGACCCGCGCACTGGCGATGTTGCGCCCGTCGCACAGCCACACCAGTCGTCGCCACGGCCAGGCACCCGACAGGCCCCAGCCCACCATGACCCGAAGCACCCGTGTGCCGAGACCGCGCCCAGCGCGGTCGCCGGCGATCCACATGCCGATCTCGGCGACGCCGGACCCGACGCCGCCCCAGCGCGGATGGAACCCGGTCCCACCGACCAGGTCCCGGCCGTCCCAGATCCCGAGTGTGAAGTCCTCGCGGGCGAGGTAACGCGCCCGGAACAGCCGGGCCCGGACCTCGGCATCGGCGGCCGTGTCGTCGGGGGTCGCCCACGGCATCCACGGCCGCAGGTGGTCGTGGGAGGCGACCGTGGTGGCGGCCATGGCCTCGCCGTCGCCAAGCTGCCACGCCCGCAGCGTGACCCCGTCGGCCGTGTGCGACAGCGGGGCCAGGAAGTGGTCGTCCACTGCACGCCTCGATGGCCGGGGGAGGTGAACCTCGCAACGGGACCCGGTCCGGACCCCCCGTGGTCGCCCACCGCGGGGCCGTGGCGGCCGCCGTCACTGGATCCCATCGTGCACGATGGCGCGCAGGCCGTCCAGGGTCGCGTCGTCGCCACCCAGGTCGAGGTCGTCCTCGCCGGCCCGCGACCACAGCCACAGGTCGAGTGTCGCCGCCTCGCCGAGCACGGCCGTGGTGTCGGTGCCGATCGTGTCGTGGTCGACGAGGTCCTCCACGTCCAGGACCGGGCGGTCGTAGGCCCGGTCGCTGCGCGGGCTGGTGCCCACGAAGCGTCCCAGCGTGACCGACCACGCGCGCGACGTGTCACGCGCCACGACCACCAGCCGGTGGTCACTGGGCACGAACTCGGCCCACGGCGGCACCAGTCCGAACATCTCGCGCAGCACCTCGTCCACGCCGTCGGTGGCCAGGTCCGCGTCCAGGTCCGACGGCTGGCCGGTGACCTGTTCGGCGTCGACGCGGTGCACCAGTGCCTCGTGGGCCTGGCGCCGTCGGACGAACGCGCCGTCGCCGGCACCGTTCCAGCTCCACACCGGTTCGTCGTCACCCAGTCCGTCCAGGGCATCCAGCAGCCGGTCGGTGGACTGCTCGGCCAGGGCCACGAGTTCCGTGGTCGTGGTCGGTCGTGGCGGCTTGGCCGCCTCGGCCGGTCCCGGCTCGTCCAGGCGGTCGGAGGCGATCGTGGCCCAGAACCACTGCGTCTCGGTGAGGTGCCACAGCAGGTCGTCACCGGACCAGTCGGGACAGGACGGGACCCGGCGATCCGGGTCGGCGCCGGCCAGCAGGGTCCGGAAGCGGTGGCTGTCGGCGGCGATGGCGGCGGTGAAGTCGGGCGTGGCCATGGCGGTCCTCGGTGGCGGTCGCGTGGCGGCAGCCGGGGGGTGCCGGTGGGGCGACGATAGGCCGCGACACGGCCGAGGTCTGGTGTCAGGTCGTCCCGGCGAGGGTCCTCCCGTCGGCCCCGGCGTCGACCCCCCCGTCGGTGACCCCCCCGTCGGCCCCGGCGTCGACGCGGCGGGAGGCCTGCAGGTCGAGGGCCCTGGCCACGTCCCGGAGGGCGTCGTGGTCGACGGTGAACCAGGCCCATCTGCCACGCTGCTCGCGACGCAGCAGGCCGGCGGCGACCAGGTGGGACAGGTGGTGGCTGACCGTGGACTGGGACCGGTCCACGGCGGCCGGCAGGTCGCAGGCGCAGGCCTCGCCGTCGGTCGCGGTCGCCACCAGCGACAGCAGGCGGACCCGGACGGGGTCCGCGAGGGCCTTGCCGACCTCGGCCAGTCGCTCGGCCGCCGCCAGGTCCAGCGGCGACGGGCCCAGGGGCGGGCAGCACCCGACCTCGGTGGGGGCGCCGTCGGCCGTCCGGGTGGCTGGCGCAGCCATGGTCAGCTCCTCGTCGTCCCCATGATATCGACAGACGTCGAAGTGTTGGGTAGGGTGTGGACTGAACGTATCGACACTCATCGAAACGAGGACGCCATGCGTCTGCAACTCGCCCTGGACGTCACGGACCTGGACCGCGCCGTGGACTTCTACACCCGCCTGTTCGACACCCCGCCGGCCAAGCGCAAGCCCGGGTACGCCAACTTCGCCATCTCCGAGCCGCCGCTGAAGCTGGTGCTGTTCGCCGGCGACACCGACGGGACGATCAACCACCTGGGCGTCGAGGTGGACGCCGACGCCGAGGTCACGGCGGCGGCCGATCGCCTCGCGGCCGCCGGCCTCGACCCCACCACCGTTGCCGAGACCACCTGCTGCCACGCCGACAAGGTGGAGACGTGGGTCGACGGGCCCGACGGCACCCGGTGGGAGTGGTACCGCAAGGTCGCCGACGTCGACGAGGCCGTCGCCGGGCCGACGTCGGCTGCCACGGACGAGTGCTGCCCCTCGACGTCGGCGTCCTGACCCGTCCGTCCGACCCGGGCGGCGCTGCCGGGACCGGGTGACCCGCAACCGCGGTGACGAGCGATCCCGGAGACGGGTGCATGGCGGGCACGCCCCCGTGGCAGGTGGAGGGAGCCGCCATCCGACCGGGACCGGCACCTCTGGTCCCCGAGCGCCCGTCGAGTCATCATGAGCCTGCCCGAGTTGCGCGCCACCGGCCCCGACGACCACTTCGCGATCTACGTCCGCGACCACCTCGCCGGGTCGGCCGGTGGCCTGTCGTTGTTGCGCCGTGCCCTGGGCAACAACCTCGACACGCCCTACGAGGCCTCGCTGCGTCGGGTCCTCGTCGAGACCCGCCAGGATCGCGAGGACCTCGAACGGGTGGCGGCGCACAACGACGTCCGTCCGTCGCGGGCCAAGCAGGCCGCGGCGACGGTGGCGGAGTTCGTCGCCCGCGGGAAGCTCAACGGCAGTCTCCTCGGCTACTCCCCGCTGGGGCGGTTGTGGGAGCTGGAGCAGCTCGGCGCGGCCGTCGCGACCAAGACCGACCTGTGGACCCTGCTGGTCGAGGAGCACCTGGACGAGCGTGTCCCCGCCGACGTCGATGCGCGCCGAGTGCTGGATCGCTGCCGGTCCCACGTCGACCTGGTCGAGCAGCTGCGTCGACGGGCGGGCCGGGAGGCCTTCGCCGGCCCGACGACCGCGGACGCCACCGCCGCGTCCGCCGAGGACCCTGCGTGACCACACCCGATGCGGCCGGAGCACCCGGGGCCGCCCGACGGGTGGGTGCGCGGCTCGGTGACCTGCTCGGGCGTGGGCGGCTCGACCTCCCACTGCCCGGTTCCGGCTCGACCTGGGCCCGCTGGCGCGGCCTGGCGACGGTCGCGTCCGACGACCTCGCCCTGGCGCGGCTGGTCGAGGGCCACCTGGACGCCGTCGCGATCCTGGCCGAGGCCGGTCGGACCACCCACGCCGGGTGCTACGGCGTGTTCGCCGCGCGTGGTCCCGACAGCACCGTGACGGCCCGGCCCGTCGCGGGCGGACTGCGACTCGACGGGCAGCGCCGCTACGCCTCGGGCGCGCGCGTGCTGGACCGTGCGCTGGTGGACGTCGACGGCCCCGATGGTCGGCTGCTGGTGGACCTGGACCTGGCCAGCCCGGGTGTGGCCGTGGACGACCACGACTGGCAGGCGGTGGGGATGGCGGCCAGCGACACGATCACCGTGGTGCTCGACGACGTCGTGGTGCCGACCGGGGCCACGGTCGGACCGATCGACTTCTACGTCCGCCGGCCCGGCTTCGGCCACGGTGGTGTCGGGGTGGCGGCCTGCTGGTGGGGTGGTGCCGTCGGGATCGTGCGACGGCTGTCCGCGGCGACGGCCGGGCGTCCCGGCGGACCCCGCCGACGACATCTCGCGGCCGCCGCGGTCACGGTCCGTGACCTGGCCACGGTGCTCCGGGCTGCCGCCCACGAGCTGGACGCCGACCCCGACGACGTCGAGCGGGCCGCGGCGCGGGCGACCATGGTGCGCGCCGCGGTCCATCGTGGGTGCACCTCGGTGCTGGCCGACTGCTGGGCGGGGGGCGGCACGGCCGCGTGCACCGGTGACCATGTGACGGCACGGTTGCTGGCCGACCTGCCGGTCTACCTGACCCAGTACGGGGGCCCACCGTCGCTGGACGCGCTGGATCCGTCGGCGCTGGTGGCGGGCCTCGTCGACGACCCGGTCGTGGCGTGACGCGCGGGGACCAGCGGGAGGCGCCCGTCGACGATGCGGGCCCGGACGACGCCGGTGACCGCCTGGGCGACGACTACTTCGACGAGACCTGGTCCGAACCCGACCCGTGGGGCTTCGAGCACCGGTGGTACGAGCAGCGCAAGCGTGACCTCACCCTCGCGGCCCTTCCCGAGCAGCGCTACACCCACGCCATCGAGCCGGGGTGCGCCCAGGGGCTGGTGACCCGTCGCCTGGCCGCGCGGTGTGACCGGGTCACGGCACTCGAACTGGTCCCGGCGGTGGCTGCGCGAGCCCGCCGGCGCTGCCGGGACCTGCCGCACGTCGAGGTCCGGGTCGGGGCGTTGCCCGACGACTGGCCCCCGTCGCCGGCCGACGACGCAGGTGCCAGTGCGGACCTGGTGGTGGCCAGCGAGGTGTTGTACTACCTGCGCCCGGCCGGGCTGGAGCGCGTCCTCACGGGGCTCGACCAGGTCCTGGAACCGGACGGGGCGTTGGTGGCCGTCCACTGGCGCGGACCCACCGACTATCCCCTGACCGGCGACGACGTCCACCGCCGGCTCGACGAGGTCGCGTGGCTCGAACCGGTGCTGCGGCTGTCCCAGGACGCCTTCCGGCTGGACGTGTGGACCCGTCGATGAGTCCGGTGATCGACCCGGACAACGGGCGCCCAGCCGCGTCGTGGGACGCCGCCGTGGCGGCGCTGCCGCTCGCCCGGGACTGGCCGCCGGTCCGGCGGTGGGTGGTGGTCGCCCCCCATCCCGACGACGAGGTGCTGGGGACGGGCGGGGCGCTGGCACGCGCCGCCGCCGGCGGGGTCGCGGTGGACGTGGTCACGGTCACCGATGGCGAGGCGTCACACCCGGGGCTGTCGCCGTCGGGGCGGCGTGGGTTGGCGGGCCGGCGACGCCAGGAGTCGCGTGCGGCGGACGTCGCCCTCGGCCTGCGACCCCGACGGCACTTCCTCGGCCTCCCCGACGGGGGGATCGCCCGCCACGAGGACCGGCTGGCCGACCTGCTGGCACCGCTCCTCGCCACCCGGGCCGCCGTCGCCACGGTGGCCCCCGACGACGGCCATCCCGACCACGACGCGACCGGCCGAGCCTGTGTTCGGGCGGCCGCGGTCGTGGGCGTTCCGGTCGCGCGCTACGTCGTGTGGGCCTGGAACTGGGATCACGACACCGCGGGCCGACTCGCCGGGGCGGCCCGGCTGGCGCTGACGCCCGACGAGGCCGCGCGCAAGTGGCGAGCGGTGCATGCCCATGCCAGCCAGGTCACCGACCGTGGCGCCGCCGGCGCGGTGCTGCCGACGGCCGCCCTGGCCCACCATCGTCGCGCGGTCGAGGTCGTGTGGGCGGTCGCGCCGTGAGGCCGCACCGCATGGTCGTCGTGGTCCCGGCCCGCGACGAGGAGCGTGAACTCCCCGCCTGCCTCGCGGGGCTGCTGGTCGCGGTGGCCAACAGCCCCGTCCCGGCCCGGATCGTGCTGGTCGACGACGCCAGCCTGGACGCCACCGCCGCGGTGGCCCGGGGCCGGCTGACCCCTCCGCACGTGGTGGTGGCGGGTCCGGGTCTCGACGTCGGCAGCGCCCGGCGGCACGGGGTGGTGGTCGGCACCGCCGCCGACGACGTCGACCCACGACGCGTGTGGGTTGCCAGCACGGACGCCGACACCGTGGTCCCGCCCGACTGGCTCGGCCGCCAGGTCGCGCATGCCACGGCGGGCACCGACGCGGTGGCCGGCGTCGTGGCACTGGGCGACGCGCCGCCCGCCCTGGTGGCGGCGTTCCGGACGCGCTACGGGTCGCGCACCGGCGGGGCCCACCCGCACCTGCATGCGGCCAACCTCGGCATCCGACTGTCGACGCTGCGTGCGGCCGGGTCGTGGCGACCCGGCGGCCATGCCGAGGAGCACGACCTGTGGCGCCGGCTGCCGGTCGGGACCCGGGTGGTGACCGACGCCGCGCTGGTCGTGACCACCTCGGCGCGGTTGCGCGGTCGGGTGCCGATCGGATTCGCCGACGACCTCGCCCGCCTGTGGGGCGTCGCCGAGCCCGCCGGCTGACGCGTCGGTCCCGCATGCATGCCAGGGGGCCGGGCGTGGCAGGTGGGGTGGCGCCCGGTGCGGCGCATCGGCCGCCCCCCGGCCCCGGCCCCGAACCGGGGTCGTCCGCGCCCACCGCGCCCACCGTCCAACGTCTTCGGAGGTGCCCATGTCGTGCCCGACCGTCGCCCCGGCCGCTGGCCCGACGACCACGGCCTCGGCCATCGCGGTCGCCGAGCCCGACGCCGGAGGCGAGCAGGGATCGGGCCAGGACCGCCCAGCCGTCGTCGACCGTCCGGTGTTCGTCCTGGCCCCGACCTGGCGCTGCGGCTCGACGCTGGTGCAACGCCTCCTCACGGCGTCCGGGGACGTGTGGCTGTGGGGTGAGCCCTTCGACCGGGCGGCACCGCTGCAGAGCCTCCACGAGCAGTTGGCGCCGTTCGGCGACGACTGGCCGACCGTGGACCACGAGGTCGACCCGGTGGATCCCGCCACGACCTGGATCGCGCTGATGAGCCCGGCCCGCGAGCAGTTGCTGGCGGCCCACCGCGCCTACGTGCGAACCCTGCTCGCCCCGCCGCGTCCGGGACCGCGATGGGGATGCAAGGAGGTCCGCCTGGGCGGTCCGGAGGTGGCGTGGCTGCTCGACCTGTTCCCGGGTGCCCGGATCGTGCTGCTGGTGCGTGACCCGGTGGCTGCCTGGGCATCCTTCTCCGCCAACTCCGGCTGGTTCTGGCGCTGGCCCGACCACCGCGTCCACACGGCCGAGGAGTTCGCCGACCTGTGGGCGGGCCAGGTGGCCTCGTTCCTGACGGTGGCGGACCGCCCCGAGTGCCTGCTGGTCCGCCACGAGGACGTCGTCGCCCGCACCGTGCTCGACGACCTCGCCGACCACGTCGGCGTCCGCGTCCCGGGCGAGCCACTGGACCATGTCCTGCGGGGGATCGACCAGCCGCCCGGCACGCCGTCGCCCGACGTGGTGGCGCGGGTGCGACGACTCACGGCGGGTCCGGCCGCTGCCGTGGGCTACCCCGCCGCGCCGTGACCCGCGGTCACGGCATCGGATCGCCACGGGACCGAGCCACCGAAACCACCGCGGGCACTGCCCGGGCCCAGGCCCGCCCGATGCCAACCTGTCGACCGACCGGAGCCTGCATGCACGTCGCACTCATCGCCTCGGCCCGCCATCCCATCCGGCGGCCGTTCATGGGGGGCCTGGAGAGCCACACCTACCACCATGCCCGGGCGCTGCGTGCGCGTGGCCATCGCGTGACGGTGTTCGCCGGTGGTGGCGACGACGACCTCGAGGTGGACGACGTGCTGGCCGACGCGCACCGCTTCGGCTTCTCCGACGCGGCCATGGACGACGTCTCGGCGATGTCGCTGGCCTTCCTGGCCGAGCACCACGCCTACCTGTCGCTGATGCGGGCCCTGGCCGTCCGCGACGACATCGACGTGGTGCACAACGAGTCCCTGCACTACCTCCCGATCGCGATGGCCCCGGACCTGCCGTCCCCGGTCGTGACGACCCTGCACACGCCGCCGACACCGTGGCTGGAGAGCGCCTTCGCGACGCTGCCCGATCCGGACCGGGTGCGGGTGGTGTCGGTGTCGGACACCAATGCGGCGGCGTGGCACCTCGCCACGCCGATCGAGGTCGTCCCCAACGGCATCCCGCTGGAGGAGTGGCCCTTCGTCGCGGAGCCCGCCAGCGACCGAGCCGTGTGGATGGGGCGGATCGTGCCCGAGAAGGGCCCGGAACTGGCCATCGATGCCTGCCGTGCCCTGGGGATGGACCTCGTCCTGGCCGGACCGGTCGCCGACCCCGACTTCCACGCGGCCGAGGTGGTGCCGCGTCTGGGCGACGGGATCACCCACGTCGGCCACCTCGCCAACCCCGAGCTGGCGGAGCTGGTCGGAACCAGTCGGGTCCTGCTGGCCACCCCACGCTGGGACGAGCCGTACGGCCTGGTGGTGGCCGAGGCGCTGGCCACGGGCACGCCGGTGGCGGCGCTGGACCGGGGGGCGGTCCCCGAACTGCTCACCGCCCGGACCGGGGTGGTGGCTGCCTCGGAGGACCCGGAGGACCTCGCCGCCGCGGTCGTGGCCGCCGGACGGCTGGACCGGGCCGACGCGCGGGCCTGGGCCGAGCAGCACGCCTCGATCGACGTGATGGTGGATCGCTACGAGGCCATCTACCGCGACCTCGCGGCGGCATGACCCCGGGATCCCCACGGGCCGGCGCGATCGGCTGGTACGCCCACCACCACGGCCACGGACACCTCCTGCGGGCCGGCCAGGTCGCCGCGCACCTGGACCACCCGGTGACGTTGCTGACGTCGGCGGCCGTGGCACCGGGTCCCTGGTCGGCGGGGGTGGTCGACCTCGCGCCCGACGTCGCGTCGCCGGGCGGTCCGGACCCCCTCGTCCTGCCGGTGCCCCCCGCCCTGCACTGGGCCCCGGGCGACCTCGCCGACCTCCGCCGCCGAACGGCCCAGCTGGCCACGTGGATGGAGCGCGCCGCGCCGGCCGCGATGGTCGTGGACGTGTCGGTGGAGGTCGCGCTGCAGGCCCGACTGGCCGGCGTGCCCGTGGCCTGGGTCCGCCAGCACGGCCGGCGGACCGACCCGGCCCATCGGGGTGCCTACGCGGCGGCCAGCGTCGTCGTCAGCCCGTGGCCGGCCTGGCTGGACGCCCACGACCCGATCGCGGCCGACGTCCCCCGGCAGGTCCACGTCGGGGGCTTCTCGCGGTTCGAGCGGCGGACTCGCGACCGTGCGGCGGCGCGGGACCGGCTCGGATGGGATGCCGGGTCGCGCCATGTCGTGGTCACGCTGGGTGGTGGCGGCCACGACCTGGACCTCGCGACGCTGGTCCGCGCCGCCCACGCGACGCCCGGGTGGTGCTGGACGGTGCTCGGCGTGCTGGAGGCGTCGGCGCCGGCCGTGCCACTGGTGGCGACCCCGGGGTGGGTCGCGGACCCGTGGCCGTACCTGGTGGGGGCGGACGTGGTGGTCGCCGCGGCGGGCCACAACGCGGTGGTCGACGCCGGGGCCGCCGGGGCGAACCTGGTGGTCGTGCCCCAGCCCCGGCCGTGGGACGAACAGGTGCACAAGGCCGAGCTGCTGGACCGCCACGGCCTGGCCCACGTGTGGCCTCGCTGGCCGGGACCCACCGAGGTGGCTGCGCGCCTGGACGCCGTCGTGGCCGCGCCGCGCACCGCCGCCGACCTGCTGGACGGTCGCGGTGCCGCCCGCGCCGCCGAGGTGCTCGACGAGCTGGTCTCGTCGGTGCTCGGCCACCGCGAGGCCACCAGCCCAGCGGCGGGCCCGGGTGCCCCTCGCCCGTCGGCGGCGACGATGGGCCCCACGCCGTGGTCGGCGACGGGCGCCGGCGCCCGGGGCGGGGTCGTCAGGGGGCGGTGACCCCGTCACGTCGCGCCGTGGACACCTCGTCGTCGGTGGGCAGTCGCCGCAGTCGCAGGTGTCCCCGATCGGGCGCCCAGTCCACCAGCCCGCGGTCGCGGTAGGCCGCCAGCCAGCCCTCCATGCACCAGTCGCCCCACTTGGCGTGGAAGGTCGTGGCGTTGGCCACGACGTCGGCCACGTGCTGCAGGGGCGGGTCGAAGCTGGCGTGGTGCTGGTGGTGGGCCACGGCGTCGCCCAACCAGTACAGCGGTACCCCGCTGGCAACGGCCGACCGGGCGAAGTCGGTGTCCTCGCCGCCGTAGCCCCGGAAGGCGGGGTCGAAGCCACCGATCGTGTCGAGGAAGGTGGTGCGTCGCAGGGCGAAGGACAACGACCAGAACAGCTCCGGGGTGGTGCAGGGGTGCAGGCCGGGTGGGGGCAACGGGCGGGCGGGATGCGCCTGCCCGTGGGCGTCCAGGCTCGCGGCGTCGGTGGGGTCCACGTCCGCCCCGGCATCGAGGTAGGACACGCCCCCCATGACCACCCCATCGACCGTGTCGAGGGCCGCGGCCGACGTGGCGACCAGTCCGGGTCCGGGGATGCAGTCCACGTCCAGGAAGACCACCGGGCCGTCGTCGGCGGTGGTCGCCGCCAGGTTGCGGGCGCGGGCCAGCGGCAGGCGCGTCCCACCGACGTGGAGGTGGCGAACCTCGCGCGCCGTGGTCGACCACGCCGGCGACGGGTCGGCACCCCCCATCTGCACCACGACCAGCGCCACGTCGGCCGAGGTGGTGGCGTCCAGGCCACGGACCAGGTTGTGCAGGTGCTCGGTTCGGTCCCGTACCAGGGTCACCACGGTCGTCACGGCCACCGCCGGGTGCCACCCTCGGCGGTAGGGTCGGGTCGCGTCGCCGGACCGACAGCCGGACCGACACCCCGACCGACCTCCCGACGGACACCAGGACCGGACATGACCGACCACGAGGCGATCGTGGCCGACCTGAAGCGCGACCTGCAGGACGGTGACGACCTGGCGACGGCGGTCGCGATCGTCAGCGACGCCGTGCAGCGGCGGATCCGCCGGGTCCAGCGCTCCCTGGACCTGCTCGGCCCCGAGGCACCGGCGTCCGCGGACGTCCGGCGACGGCTGCAGGCCGTGCTGGACCGGTACCAGTCCTCGCTCGACGTCCAGAGTCGATCCCTGCGCGCCATCGTCGACGAGTACCAGCCTCGGATGGACGTGCTCGCGGACGAACTCACCGACGTCGAGACCGACTGAACGCCTGGCTCCCGGCGGCGCGGGCCCCAGATCGCGGGCACGAGCACGACCACCGCGATCACGACCGGGGTCGCCGGGGGTCGTCGCCCGGCTCTCGGCCCTCCAGGAGGCCCGGGGCCGGTCCGACCGGGACCGGTCCGCGCAACGACGACCGACCGTGCTCCCACGCCCCCACGGCGTGGTCGGTCACCTGCGCCTCCAGCGCGGCCAGCGCGCGGGCGCCGAACACGATGTCGCGGGCCAGGGCCGGCTCCTGGCGGGCCAGCCCACCCGCCAGCTCCTCCAGCGCGACGGTCTGGTGCTCGGCGTCCGCGACCACGTGGACGTCGTAGAACAGGCGGGTCCAACTGTCGTAGCCCAGCCGTGACAGCGCCGCGGAGTACCGGGCCATCACCGGCACCGACGCCATCTCGAACAACGCGAGGTGGCCGACCAGGGCACCTCGCCACCGGCGGTGCAGGCCGAACATCGACACCAGGTTGGTGGTGGCCAGGGTCACGCCGGGGACGAGGTCCAGGTGGGCGCCGTAGCGCGAGTCCAGGCCGAGGCGATCCAGGTGCAACGCGAACAGGGTGGCATGCATGTCTCGCTCCACGCCCGCGCCGTACTCGTCGAACTGGATGCGGGCCAGTGCCGCCTTGGCGCCGCCGTCGAGTCGTGGCAGCGCCCAGGTGTGCGGGTCGGCCTCCTTGAGCTGGTAGGCCGACCGGTGGACGGCCTGTTCCTGCAGGTGCACGTGGTCGCCGTGCCGGTCGCACCACCCGGCCATCGACGCGGTCTCCCCGTCGTGGTCGAACAGGGCCAGCAGCTGCCGGCGGACGTCGGGCGCGGGGTCGACCGGGCCGACCAGGTCCTGCACGGACACCAGGAACTCCCGCTCGAGGCGGGCCCGCAGGTCCAGCACCACGGGATTCCACTCCCAGCCGTCGTCGACCCCGGCGAAGCCGCGGTAGTGGAGTTCGTACAGGACGTACAGGGCCAGGGCCTGGTCGTCGTCGCCCACGTGCCCCACGCCGATCCGGGGGGCCACGTCGCCGGCCGATGGACATCCGGTCAGCAGGGCCAGGACGTGGGCGGACACCGGACCGCGCGGCTCCGGCAGGACCGGGCGCGTCGTGGTGGGCGACATGGCGCGGAGGGCGGGGGGCGAGGCTGGCGGTTGACGCGGTGGGCATGGGGACACCCCGGGGGCTCGTCGGACGGTGTTCACCCCCCGTACCTGCCACGCCAGCCCAGCCTCCATGCACGGGGCCGGATCGTGGGCCGCGATGGCCACTCGACCAGCGTCCGAGCGGCCCGTCGAGGGGTCATGTCCGCGTCCTACCGTCGCCGGTGAACGTGGGGCCGTCCGCCCCGCGGCGCATCCCGAGAGGCCCGCCATGTCGGCCAACCCACCGTGCGGTGTCCGCGGTGTCGTGTCCTGCGCGGCCCCCGACGCGTCGCACGTCCGGCGGGTCCGCGACGAGGTCCTGGTCGCGGCGGGCACGCACCACGACACCGCCGGCGAGGCCGCGCGCCGGGAGCTGCTCGACCGGTACCGGCCCTTGCTGTGGTCGCTGGCGGGCCGCTTCGCCGCCCACGGTCGCAGCAGTCGCGACGACCTCGTGTCCAGCGGCGTCGAGGGGTTGCTGAAGGCCGTGCGCGACTTCGACGCGGCCCGCGGGGTGCCCTTCGCCGCGTACGCGCGGGCCAAGGTGCACGGGGAGATGCTGCGCTGGTTGCGCGACACCCGCTACGCCGTGCACGTTCCCCGGCCGTTGCACGAGACGTTCATGCGTGTCCGGCAGGTCGAGGGCGACCTCGCGTCCACGCTCGGACGCCCGCCGTCGGTGGGGGAGGTGGCGGCGGCCCTCGGCCTTGGCGACGACGAGGTGGTGGAGGCCCTGGCGGTGGGCTCGGCCGACCGGGCCCGCACCGCGGAACTGGTGCGGGCGATGGGTGTGGAGGTCGACGCCGTCGGGACCGACGTCGACCTGCAGCGGGCCCTGGCGAGGCTGCCCGCCCGGGCCAGGGTCGTCCTCCACCGTCGCTACTGGGTGGGCGCGACCCAGGCCGAGGTGGCGCGCGAGGTGGGGGTGTCCCAGGGCCAGGTCTCGCGCATCGAGCAGCGCTCGCTGGCACAGCTTCGCGACCTGCTGGGCGCCGAATTCGGTGACGGGCTGGTGTCCACGCCCCGGTCGTGACCCTGCGGAACCGGTCCCGTCCCGGCGGAATCGGTCCGCGCGCTGACGCGGCCTAGGGGGTCGCGGCACGGGCCGGGGGGCCAGGCCCGTCCGGGACCGGCCACCGCCGGTGCAGCCGGACCAGGGTGCGGTCCTGTCCGGCCACCACGTCCACGGCGTCCACCAGTCCGGCCAGCACGGCGGTGTCCACGCGTAGGTCGGTCAGGTGGACCACGACCTCGAGCCGACATTGGCCGGGCGCGGACAGCACGTCCAGCTCGACCCGGGGATGCTCGACGATCGCCTGCGCGAGCAGTACCTCGTCCAGTGCGAGTCGGACGTCCTCCACGGCCGCCATCGACGGGTTGTCCCGTCGCACCAGTCCGAGCACGGCGAGCTGGAACACGCGATGCACGTCGTCGTCCAGACGTGCAGCCAGGTGCAGGCGCCGGCCCTCGGACCCGTCGGGGCCCCCGACCTCGCGTCGGGCACCCGACGGCGCGTGCCGGGTCCCCCCGGTCCCGGACGGCGCCCGCGCGGCCGAGCCACGGACAGGCCACCGTCGAGGGGGCTGACCGGCCGGTGTGGCGGTGCGACGCGGGTGCACGGGGGCCTCGGGTGGCGTGTCGGGGTGGGGCGCGTTGGGGTCCGGCGGTGCTCGCCGGGCCGGTCGGACCGGGGGGTGGCCCCCCAGCACCTGCCACGCGGCACGGCGGTTCATGTCCCCCAGACGTCCTCGGCGATCGACACGGCGGCCGCCAGTTTGCGCCACTGGTCGTCGGGCTCGAGGGTGTTGCCGTGGGCGGTCGAGGAGAAGCCGCACTGGTGGCTCAGGGCCAACTGCTCCAGCGGGGCGTACTCGGCGGCCTCGTCGATGCGACGCTTGACGTCGTCGGCGTCCTCGACACGGGCGTGCTTGGAGCTCATGAGGCCGAGCACGACCTGCTTGCCAGCCGGCAGGTGGCGCAGCGGCGCGAAGTCGCCCGAGCGTGCGTCGTCGTACTCCAGGAAGAAGCCGTCCACCGCCATCTCGTTGAGCAGGATCTCCGCCACGGGCTCGTAGCCACCCTGGGACACCCATGCGCTCTGGAAGTTCCCCCGGCACAGGTGCACGGTCGCGACCATGTCGTCGGGGCGGTCGGCGATCGCGTCGTTGACCAGCCGGCAGTACAGGTGCGCGAGCTCGTCGGGGTCGTCGCCGCGGTCGGCGGTCTGGGCCCGGACGTCGGGGTCGCACAGGTAGGCGAGGTTGGTGTCGTCGAGCTGGACGTAGCGCAGTCCGCGGTCCGCGAGGTCGGCGATCTCGGCCCGGTAGGCCGCGGCCAGGTCGTCGAAGAAGACGTCGAGGTCGGGGTAGACGTCGGTGCTGATGGCCTTGCGGCCCCCCCGGAAGTGCAGCATCGACGGCGCCGGGATCGACACCTTGGCGGTCTCGGTCACCTGTGACGCCAGGAACTCGTAGTCGTCGCCCTGGATCGCGCGGCCGTGGCCGATGGGGCCCTCGACCAGCATCTTTGGCGGCGCGAACTCCACCTCCGTGCCGTCGTCTCGTCGGAAGCGCGCCAGGAAGTCGCCCTCGGTCACCGTGACCCCGTCGAGCTGCTCGAGGAAGTCGAGGTGGAACATGAACCGGCGGAACTCGCCGTCGGTGATGCCACGCAGCCCGACGTCCTCCTGGCGGCGCACCACCTCCGCGATGGCCTCGTCCTCGACCTCGCGCAGTTCCGCGGCGTCGATCTCCCCGGCTCCCCGACGCTGGCGCGCCTCCATGACGCGGGTGGGACGCAGGAAGCTGCCCACGTGGTCGGCGCGGAAGGGCGGTCGATCGGCCATGGCGGTTCCTCGAATCGGCTCCCGCGCACGATAGGCCGGCGGGGCCCGGGAGGCGGGTCGATCAGAGGCGGTCTCGGATCCAGGCGAGGTCGGCGCGGTGCTCGTCGACGTCGCCCGGGGTCTCCAGGACCACGTCGGCCCCCGCGAGGCGCACCACCTCGACCAGGGCGTCCTCGTCGACCTCGCCGGCACCGAGATTCTCGTGCCGGTCGCGGCGCGAGTCGAACTCGTCGCGCGAGTCGTTGAGGTGGACCAGGTCGATCGACCCCAGTTCGTCCAGCAGCCGTTGCGTGCCGTCGACCAGGGCCTCGCCGCCGGCCCAGAGGTGGCAGGTGTCGAGGCAGAACCCGTACGGCGTGTCGGTGCCGTCCAGGGCCGCGAAGAGACGCACCATCACCTCGACCTCCCGGGCCATCGCGTTGGTGCCCCCGGCCGTGTTCTCGACCAGGATCGGGACGGTGGACTCGAGGCGATCCAGCGTGGTGCGCCAGTTCGCGAAGCCCGTGGCCGGGTCGTCGTCGTCGGTGACGTGGCCCCCGTGGACGATCACGCCGGCGGCCCCGATCGCCTCGGCGCCGCGGACGGCCTGTTCGAGGTTGGCCCGGCTGGGGTGGCGGATGCGGTTCTCGGAGGTCGCCACGTTCACCAGGTAGGGCGCATGGACGTACACGGCGACGTCACTGTCGCGCAGGGCGGCGGCGTCGTCGCGGTCGGGGGGCTTCTTCCAGGACTGTGGCGGTGTCAGGAACACCTGCACGACCTCGGCGCCACGGGCCTCGGCCGCGGCGAGGGGGTCGGTGGTGGGCACGTGGGCACCGAGACGCATGGCGGGGCTCCGGGGACGGGGACCGGTCGCGTACGGCGACCGTCGTTGGACGATACCGACACCCGCGACCACGTCACCCGTCCTGCCGGTGACGCGCACGCCGACCGGGGCGGGTGGCGCTCAGCGGGGCAGGTTGGCGAGGAGGTCGCCACGGTGTCGACGGGCGGTCGTGGCGGCAGTGACGAGGGCGCGGTCGGGTCGGATCACCTGCGGGGCGTCCTCACCGGCCAGGGCGTCGCGGGCTGCGGTCAGGTCGGTGGCGCGTCCGCAGGCCCACCAGGCCAGTGCCGCCGCTCCCAGCGCGGTCCCGCCGACGTCGCCGACCAGCAGCAGGGGACGGTCGAGTTCGGCCGCGACGACGTCCTGCCACAGGGTGGACCGGAAGGCACCGCCGGTCACCCGCACCTCCCGGACCGGGTGCAGGGCGTCCAGGCGTGCCACCACGTCACCGAGGTCACGGGCGACGCCCTCGATGGCCGAGCGGACGAGGTGGGCACGACCGTGGTGGCGCCCCAGCCCGAGCCACGCGCCGGTCCGGGTCGGATCCCACGACGGGGATCGCGGGGCCACCAGCGCCGGCAGCATGACCAGGCCGTCGCAGCCCGGTGGGGCGGAGGCGGCCAGTTCCAGCACGCGCGCCACGTGGCCGTCACCCGCCGCGTCCGCGGGGGGATCGCGGTCTGGATCCCGGTCTGGGTCGAGGTCTGGGTCGAGGTCTGGATCGAGGTCTGGGGCCAACGCCTTGGCCGCCCACGTCACCGCCAGGCCGCCCGTGCTGATCGCGCCCCCGACGGCCCACCGGGAGTCCACCAGGCCGTAGCAGAACAGGGCCGGGTCAAGGGGTCGGGGGGGTCGGTCGGTGATGGCACGGACGGCGCCGCTGGTTCCCAGCGACACCCCAAGCACCCCGGGTGCCATCGCCCCCACGCCCACGTTGCCCAGCGGCCCGTCCGCCGCACCCAGCACGACCGGGGTTCCCGGGGCCAGCCCCGTGCGCGCGGCCACGTCGTCGCTGATCGGCAACCGATCGGTGGGGTGCAGCACGTCGGGGAGCTCGCCGCGTCCCACCCCGGCCAGGACCAGGGCCTCGTCCAGCCAGTCACCGGTGGCCAGGTCGAGCATGCCCCACCCCGAGGCCGACGAGGTCTCGGTCGCCACCCGGCCGGTCAGGGCGTGCACGACCCAGGCCTTGAGGTCGGCCCAGCGGGCGACCGTGGCCGCGACGTCGGGCGCCTCGGCGTGGAACCACGCGAGCTTGGCCAGTGGCGCCATCGGGTGGACCGGTGTGCCGGTGGTGGCGTGCAGGCCGGGGTTCTCGGTGCCCAGTCGGGCCGCCACCGCCGTGGCACGCCCGTCGGCCCAGGTCAGCAGGGGCGTGCACGGTCGGTCCCGGGCGTCGAGGCCCACCAGTCCGTGCATCGCCGTGGACAGGCCGACCGCGACCACGGTCGCGGCGTCGTCGAGGGCGCCGGTGACCTCGCCCAGCACCGCCAGCACGGCCGCGACCACCGTCTCGGGATCCTGCTCCTCGCGATCGTCGCGCCCACTGGCCAGGGGGTAGGAGCGCGTCGCCGCGGTCGTCGGGCCGTCGACGGTGAAGGCGACGGCCTTGGCCGCCGAGGTGCCGACGTCGAGGCCGACGACGACGTCGCGCGACGCTGCGGGGGACATGGGACCTCGTGTGCGTCGGGGGCGGGTCGAGGCCAAGGATGCCACGACCTCGACCAGCAGGGCGATCGTCGGTCGACCGGCACGCGTCCCCGGGTCCGCGCTGCCCGGTGCGACGGGGCCATGGACCATGCGGGTCCGGGTGCCGGACGCCGGGTGCCGGGTGCCGGGTGCCGGGTGTCAGGCGTCGCGTGTCAGGCGTGGGGGGCCGCCAGGTAGTGGTAGTGGTGGTGCTCGACGAAGCCGGCCCGGCGGTGGACCGTGGCGGCGACGTCGTTGGTGAGGTCGACCTGCAGGACCACCCGGTCGGCACCCCGCCGGCCCGCCCACGTCGCCAGTGCCGCCAGGACGTCGGAGGCGTGGCCACGTCGGCGGTGTGCGGGATCGGTCTCGATCGCGTTGACGACGAGCCAGCGTCCGTGGGGGCCGTCGTCGACGACCACGCCACGGCCGATGGCCACCACGTCGTCGTCATGGCGGATGCTGGCGAAGCCGGTGTCTCCGCGCACGAGCATGCGGTGGCCCGCCGCGGGGAGCGGGGTCCCGCGGTGGTGGGAGGCCGCGAGCCACGCCGCATCCGGCGCGGGCGCGATGGCCACGGCCGCCGTCCCGGGTCGGTCCGCGAGCCCGGCCATCGCGCGCACCAGCACGCGGCCGCCGTGGTGGACACCCCAGCCCCGGTCCAGCAGGCGCTCGGCGACGACGTCCAGCACCGGTCGTGGCACGGCGACCAGGGCCGGCAGGCCACGATGGCGGTACCAGGACACGACGTCGGCCAGCACGTCGTCGAGGTCGCCACCGGGGTCGGCCAGGGCCAGTGCGGAGTTGGCCCGGCCGGTGAAGCCCTCGGCCGCACGCAGCCACCACCCGGCGTGCACGACCCGTTCGTCGGGAACCCAGGCCGCGGCCGCGACCCGCTCCAGGTCCAGCGACTCGATGCTCCGGTCGGGCGACCTGCTCAGCTCTCGAGCTCCTCGGTGGGCTCGTCCAGCCACGGCATCATGCCCCGGACCTCCTTGCCGACCTGCTCGATCTGGTGCTCGCGGCCGGCACGGCGGTAGGCGGTGAAGGTGTCGGCCCCGGCTTCCCACTCGTCCATGAAGCCCTGGGCGAACGAGCCGTCCTGGATCTCGGCCAGGATCGCGGCCATGGCCTGGCGCGACTGGTCGTTGATGACCCGCGGGCCCGACACGTAGTCGCCCCACTCGGCCGTCGTGGACACCGAGTGGCGCATCCAGGAGATGCCGCCCTCGTACATCATGTCCACGATGAGCTTGAGTTCGTGGAGGCACTCGAAGTAGGCGGCCTCGGGCTGGTAGCCGGCGTCGACCAGCGTCTCGAAGCCGTCACGGACCAGGTGCGACACCCCGCCACAGAGCACGGCCTGTTCACCGAACAGGTCCGTCTCGGTCTCCTCCTTGAACGTCGTCTCCAGCACCCCGGCGCGGGTCAGGCCCAGTCCGGCGGCGTAGGACAGCCCGAGTGCCGCGGCGTCACCGGTCGCGTCCTGGTGGACGGCCAGCAGGCCGGGCGTGCCCTGTCCCTGTTCGTAGAGACGGCGGACGATGTGGCCGGGGGACTTCGGCGCGACCAGGAAGACGTCGACGTCGTCGCTGGGCTCGACGAACCCGTAGTGGATGTTGAAGCCGTGGCCGAACACCAGCGCGTTGCCGGGCTCGATCGCGTCGGCCAGGCCGTCCGCCCAGGCCGACTTCTGGTGGGTGTCGGGCAGCAGGACCACCACGACGTCGGCCCAGGCCGCGGCCTCGTTGGTGTCGGCGACCGTCAGGCCCTGCTCCTCGGCGCGTTCGCGGGACGACGAGCCGGGGCGCAGGCCGACGCGCACGTCGACTCCCGAGTCGCGCAGGTTGAGGGCGTGGGCGTGGCCCTGCGAGCCGTAGCCGAGCACCGCGACCTTCTTGCCCTGGATCAGGGACAGGTCGGCGTCGTCGTCGTAGTGGATGGTGGCCATGGGTCGGAGTCCTTGGACGGTGGGGAGCGTGGAGTGGCACGTGGGTGCCGAGGTGGGGCGGGTCGGCTGCGCGGCAGGTCGGCGCCGGGGAGCGCGGCCGTCGCGGCGCCACGAACCGGATCCGTCAGTCCGCGGCCGGCCACGGCCCCGCCGCGCAGCAGCCTAGGACCCCCCACCCACGCTGGCGAACCCCACCCCCCACCCCCGCCAACCCCGCCCCCACCGCCGCACCACGCCAACGCCCGGCCCCCGGCCCCCGCTCCCGACCGCACCACCCCGACCCACTCCCGACCGCACCACCCCGACCCACTCCCCACCGCACCACCCCGGCCCCCGCCCCCACTCCCACCGCACCACCCCGACCCCCGGCCCCACTCCCCACCGCACCACCCCGACCCCGCCCCGCCATCGTGATCGCTCGGGCCGGTATCCCGGCAGGATCGCACACGCTGGCGTGGTGTTTGGGGGGTCAGGTGGGGAGGGGGATTCCGGGGGCGAGGTCGGCGTTGGGGACGGGGTCCCCGACGACGGTGGACATCGGCACGACACCGGCCCACCACGGACCGTCCAGGTCGGCGGGGTCGTCCTCGGCGTCGCCGGCCCGCACCTTGGCCGACACCACCTCCAGGGGGAGTCGGAACACGGCGGTCGCGGCCAGTTCGCGCTCGTCGGGTGGGCGACAGTGGTCGGACCGGTTCGGCCACACCGCGTCCAGCACGGCGGCCAGTCCCGCCCGGCGGTCGGCCTCGTCGGCCAGCATCGTGGCCGTGCCACGGGCCACGACCGCGCGGTAGTTCATGGAGTGGTGCATGCCGGAACGGGCCAGCACCCAGCCGTCGACGATGGTCACGGCCAGGCACACCCGGACGCGTCCCGCGCCGCCGTCACGGTCCCGGTCGCGGGCCAGCGCCGCGACGTGGGCACCCGACGAGGAATGGAAGACCAGGTCGTCGCCGACGCGGGCGAAGGAGGTCGGGACGGTGATCGGCCCGGGGGACCGGTCGTCGACGTAGGACAGGTGGCACACCGGCGTGGCGTCGAGGATCCCGTGGACCACGTCGCGGTCCCACGACGCGCGGTCACGGCCCCGGGTCGGGGTGCTCGCGGCCGTCGGCGTGTAGGCGCCGTGGGCCTGGTCGCCGGCCGGGGTGGCAGCAGTGGACATCGGCAGGGCCCGATCGTGGTGGACGACGAAGGACCAACTTCGTACTGGTACATTCTGCGCATGAAGCCGATACAAATTATCGCGGGTGCGACCACCGAGCAAGTCGTGACGTCGGTCGAAGGGGCGGTCACGGCCGGGGACCTGCGGGCGGACCAGCGACTGCCGTCCATCCGCGACCTCGCCGACCAGCTCGGCGTCGCCAACGGCACCGTCGCCGCCGCCTACGCCCGCCTGCGCGATCGGGGGGTGGTGCACACCGACGGCCGTCGTGGCACGCGGGTGCGAGCCCGATCCGTCGCCCTGCCGCGGCGCGACGGGCTGGCGGTGCCCACCGCGGCGGTCGACCTGTCCCTGGGCAACCCCGACCCCGCACTGTTGCCCGACCTCGGTCCGCACCTGGCCGGTGCCCACCACGACGCCGGCCTGTACGGCGAGGACCCCGATCCCTTCCTGCACGCCGGCCTGGCCGACCTGTTGCGTCGACGGGCCGCCGTCGACGGCGTGCGCGACGAGCACCTGACGGTCGTGTCCGGGGCCCTGGACGGCGTCGAGCGCACCCTGGCCGTGCACCTGCGCCCGGGCGACGCGGTCGCGGTCGAGGATCCCGGCTGGCCCAACCTGCTCGACCTGGTGGCGGCACACGGGCTGGTCGCGGTGCCACTGCCCGTCGACGACCACGGCCCGACCGTGGACGGCATGGCGGCCGTGGTCGACCGGGTCGAGGCGGTGGTGGTCACCTCGCGCAGCCAGAACCCGACCGGCGGGGCCCTCGACGCCACCCGCCGCGACCAGCTGGCGGGGATCCTGCGGGGCCGGGACCTGCTGGTGGTCGAGGACGACCACGGTGGCGAGTCCAGCGGTGTCGAGTTGGCGCCCCTGGCCGGCGTGACCCGGCGGTGGGCGGTGGTGCAGTCGCTGTCGAAGTCGTGGGGGCCCGACCTGCGGGTGGCCGGGATGTTCGGCGACGCCCACACCCTGGTGCACGTCGCCGGGCGTTTCCGGCTGGGACCGGGCTGGGTGAGCCGGCTGCTCCAGGCCACCGCCGCGTCCCTGCTGGCCGATCCGGCGGCCACCGCCACCGTGGCGGCCGCCGGCGTCGAACTGGCCCACCGTCGGGACCGCCTCCGGGCCGCGTTGGCCGCCCACGGGATCGCCGCCCGTGGTCGCTCGGGCCTCAACCTGTGGGTCGCCGTCCCCGACGAGGCCACGGTGGTGGCCGGGCTGCTCGGTCGTGGCTGGGGCGTCGCGCCGGGATCGCGCTTCCGCCAGGCCGCCGGTCCCGGCATCCGGGTCACCGCCGCCGCGGTGGACACCGCCGAGCTCGCCGACGCCTTCGCCCGGGACCTCGCCACGGTCCTGGCCGGCCCGCCCCGCCGGGGCGTGTGACGGGCGCGGCGGGTGCGCCGGATCGGGGCTCCCGGGGTGCGACCATGTCCCCGAGGCCGGTTCGCCGCGACCAGTGGCCAGGTCGGGGCCCCTAGGGTGTCGGGTCCCACGGGCGTGCCCCACCGCCGTCCCACCCGGTCCGAAAGGTTGTCCGCCATGGCCATCGAAGTGCACAAGGTCGAGATCCTCAGTGTCCAGGACGCGTCCGGGCTGGCCGAGCTGATCGAGGAAGGGGTGTTCGAGGCCGACGAGGTCATCGCCGTCATCGGCAAGACCGAGGGCAACGGTGGGGTCAACGACTACACCCGCATCCTGGCCGACCAGGCCTTCCGCGGTGTCCTGATGCGCCACGGCAGTCGGTCGATGACCCAGATCGAGGAGATCCCGATGGCGTGGTCGGGCGGCTGCGACGGCGTCATCACCCCGCACGCGACCGTGTTCGCCCGGGTCGACGAGGCCGCCGGCGACGACGCGTCCGACGTCGACCCGGACGACAAGACCCTGTCGGTCGGCATCGCGATGTCGGAGGAACTGCTGCCCGAGGACATCGGCCGCCCGGCGATGGTCACCAAGGTCGCCGACGGTGTCGCCAAGGCCATGGAGGCCGCCGGCATCACCGACGTCGCCGACGTGCACTACGTGCAGACCAAGACCCCCCTGCTGGTGCTGGAGACCATCAACGACGCCCATGCCCGTGGCGAGACCGTCTACACCGAGGACACGCTGTACTCGATGGACATCTCCAACGGCACCACCGCGCTGGGCATCGCCTACGCGCTGGGCGAGATCGACGACGTGCCGGAGCCCGACCAGATCGGCACGGACCACGACCTGTTCTCGGCCGTCGCGTCGTGTTCGTCGGGGGTGGAACTGGACCGGGCCCAGATCGTGGTGGTCGGCAACGCGGCCGGGGCCGGCTCGCGCTTCCGGGTCGGCCACGCGGTCATGGAGGACGCGATCGACCAGGACGGCATCTGGGACGCGATCCGTTCCGCGGGGCTGGACCTGCCCGAACGTCCGCACCACACCGACCTGGACGGTCGGCTGGTCAACGTCTTCCTGAAGTGTGAGGCGGATCCGCGCGGAACCCTGCGTGGCCGTCGCCAACTGCCGCTGGACGACTCCGACGTGCACCACCACCGCCAGATCAAGGGCGCCGTCGGTGGGGTCACCGCGGCCACGGTCGGCGATCCGGCGATCTTCGTGTCGGTCGCGGCCCTGCACCAGGGCCCCCAGGGCGGCGGTCCGGTCGCGGCCATCGTGCGCGCCTGACCCTCCGGGCGCCCCGGGGCGCCCCCCACCGTGCAGCCCCGATCGAGACAAGGACCCGGTGTGGACCCGCTCGACCTGACCTCGGCCCGCGTGCTGGTCACCGGCGCCAGCGGCTTCATCGGTCGCGCCGTGGTGGACGAACTGCTGGCCGCCGGGGCCGACGTCGCCGTGGTGGACCGCCGCGAGCCCGTGGACCCGGCGCGGTCGGCCGTGGTCGGTGACCTGCGTGATCCCGAGGTGCGTGCCCGTGCGGTCACCGCCGGCCTCGACGCGATCGTGCACCTCGCCGCACTCACGTCGGTGTTGGAATCGGTGCAGCGGCCCGCCGAGGTCCACGCCGTCAACGTCGAGGTCACCGCGGGGCTGTTGGAGCAGGCACGTGAACGCGGGGTCGGGCGGTTCGTGCTGGCCTCCACCAACGCCGTGGTCGGTGACGTGGGCCACGGCACCATCCACGAGGACCTGCCGCTGGTGCCCCTGACGCCCTACGGGGCCACCAAGGCCGCGGCCGAGATGCTGCTGTCCGGGTACCGGGGGTCCCTGGGGGTGTCGACCGCGGCGCTGCGGCTGACCAACGTCTACGGACCCGGGATGCAGGCCAAGGACAGCTTCGTCCCCCGGCTGATGCGGGCCGCGGCGGCCGGCGAGGGCGTGGAGGTCTATGGCGACGGCGAGCAGCGCCGGGACTTCGTCCACGTGGGCGACGTCGCCCGCGCATTCGCGTGGGCGCTGGCCAGCGGCGTCACCGGGCCGGTCGTGGTCGGCGTGGGGGAGTCCCCGTCGGTCAACGACCTGGTCGCCACCGCCCGCGCGGTGTCGGGCGCCGACATCCCGACCACCCACGTGCCCGCCAAGCCGGGCGAGATGCCGGCCGTGATCGTGGACCCCTCCCACGCCCGGGAGCTGGGCTGGGCGGCGACCACGGGCCTGCGGGACGGCCTGGCGACGGTGTGGCCGGACTTCCGCCCCGACGCCCCCGCCTGATGCGGCGGTCGCGGCGTGGCTGACGGCGACACCGCCGGCACCGGTGACCGGTCGACGGGCATCTCGGGGGCGCTTCGGGAGCACTGGCCGTTCCTGGTGCTCGTCGTGGTCGGCATCGCCTTCCGGGTCCTGGCCCACCTCGCCCACCGACCCGCCCTGTTCTTCAACGACTCCTTCGCCTACCTCGCCAACACCGCCGAGCTCGACACCGACCTGATCTGGCCGATCGGGTACTCGGTCTTCCTGCGCCCGTTGCTGGCGTTCGGGGACCTCGCGGTGATCCCGCTGGTGCAGCACCTGATGGGCCTGGCGCTGGCCACGCTGGTGTACGTGCTGGTGCGGCGGTGGGGTGGTCCCCGGTGGCTGGCCACGCTTGCGGTCGTCCCGCTCCTGCTGGATGGCTACCAGGTCCAGAGCGAGCACCGCATCCTGGCCGAGACCCTGTTCACCGCGCTGGTGGTCGCGGGCCTCGCGGTGGCGACCTGGAATCGGCGTCCGGGGGTGGTGGCGACCCTGGCCGGTGGGATCCTGCTCGGCCTGTCGGTCCCGGTCCGCCACGTCGGGATCGTGCTGATCGCGGCCCTGGTGGTCGGCGTGGTCCTGGCCGCGGGCACGTGGCGACGGTCCCTGGCCCTGTCGCTGGTGGCCGTCGTGGGCTTCGGGCTGCCGGTGGGGGGCTACCTCGCCCTGCACCACCAGGAGACCGACCGCTGGGGGCTGGGCCCGGAGTGGCTCACGCCCCGCATGCTCTACGCCCGCGTCGCCCGGTTCGTGGACTGCCCGTCGCTGGACGTGCCCGCCACCCAGCAGCCGTTGTGCCCCACCCCCGACGAGCAGGCGACGATCCTGACCGACCACTTCAACTGGCGGCCGTTCTCGCCGCTGAACCAGTGGGACCCGGCACCGGGGGTGGACCGCGACGCCGAGACGGCGGCGTTCGCGCGTCGCGCCCTGCGCGAACAGCCGGGCGAGGCGGCCTGGTTCATCGGGCTGGACGTCGCCAAGGCGTTCGCGCCCGACAAGCGCACCTACGCCTTCGACCAGTCGGTCGAACGCTGGCGGTTCCAGGTCACCGAGGACCGCTTCGTCGATCGGGCGCGCGAGGCCGTCGCCACGTACGGCGGGACCCCACCGGTGATCGTCCAACCGTGGGCGTCGTGGCTGCGGCGCTGGCAGGTGTCGTACGGGACGGTGCCGCCGATCCTGCTCGGGGTGGCGGGGCTGATCGGGCTGGCGGGTGCCGCGCTGGCGCTGCGTCGGGGGCGCAGTGACCTCGGGGGCCGGGCCGCCGCATGGGCGCTGGCCGGGTTCGGGCTGGTCGTCCTGCCGGCGGCCTACCAGTTCTCGTGGCGCTACCAGGTGCCGACCTTCGCGCTGTTCCCGGTCGCCGGCGCGGCCGGCTGGCAGGCGTGGTCGGCGGTGCGGCGGCGTCCGGGGGGCGGCGACGACGACGTGCCGGACGGGGAACGCGGCCTCGAGCAGGTCGACCGTGCGGCGCTGGCGGCCGTGGTCGACGAGGACCGTCCGCGGACGCCACTGGTGGTGGTGATCGCCGCCTGGATGGAACAGGACGGTGTGGCCGACGTGGTGGCGGGCGTCCCCGCCGAGGTGGCCGGGCTGGCCACCACCGTCGTGGTGGTCGACGACGGCTCCACCGACGACACGGCCGCGCGCGCCGCGGCGGCCGGGGCGATGGTGGTGCGCCCAGGGGTCAACCGGGGGCAGGGGGCCGCCCTGCGACTGGGCTACGCGGCCGCGCGTCGTCGCGACGCCCGGTACGTGGCCACCCTGGACGCCGACGGCCAGTACGACCCGGCCGACCTGGAGGTCGTGGTCGCCCCGCTGGTGGCCGACGAGGCCGACTTCGTCACCGGGTCCCGTCGACTGGGCAGCGAGGAGACCACCGACGGCTTCCGGCGGGCCGGCGTACGGGTGTTCGCCTGGCTGGCCACGGTCCTGTCCGGCCAGCGCATCACCGACACCTCCAACGGCCTGCGCGCCATGCGTGCGGAGGTCACCCGTGAGGTGCTCCTGTTGCAGCCGCAGTACCAGGCCTCGGAACTGCTCATGGCGACGCTGGCGCACGGCTACCGGGTGGTCGAACGCCCCACCACCATGCGGGATCGCACGGCCGGCGGGTCCAAGAAGGGCAACGACCTGCTCTACGGGTTCCGCTACGCCCGCGTGCTGGTGGGGACGTGGTGGCGCGAACGCTCGTAGGCCGACGTCGGTCGGGGACTCAGGCGTCGTCGCCGGCCGGTGCCGGCGGCTCGGCGAACACGACCCGGTCGAACAGCACGTACTTGCCCAGGAACACCAGTCCGTTGACCGCCAGGAACGACACGGTGACCAGCGCGACCTCCACCGGCCGTGACCAGCCGCCGGCCGTGATGAGCCGTTCCGACACGGTCGTCAGCGCGGCCACGACCACACCGCTGATGCCCACCGTGACGAGGTAGCGGACCAGTCGGGCGCCACCGGCTCGCTCGCCCCACGTCCAGCGCCGCTGCAGCAGGTAGTTGACCGGGACACCCGAGACGTAGGCCAGGAAACTGGCCGCCGTCACGTTGGTCCCCACCGCGTAGAGCAGGGCCAGCACGCCCTGGCTGACGACGGTGGACGCGGCCGAGCCGGTCGCGTAGCGCGTCAGCAGGCGGCGGTGGCGGCTCTCCCACGCGCGCGTCCACCACGGGGCACGTTCACGTCGGGTCGGCATGTCGCGAGTGTAGGTCCCGCCACCCCGCGCACCTGCGCGCCGGGGTCGACCGTGGGTGTCGCCCGACGGGACCCGTCAGCGGGTCGCGACGGACCCTCCACGTGGTCCACGACGGGTCCGTCGGACGCCGTTCGGACACCCTCGAGGGCGCGCCGATCGACGCCGAGGGCGTATCCTTCACCATTCGCCGTGTCCTACGACCCTGATCGGAACCTCCGTGCGCATCCTCGTCCTGGGCGGTGACGGCTACCTCGGCTGGCCCACCGCGCTGCACCTGTCGGCGACCGGCCACGAGGTCGGCATCGTCGACAACTTCGCCCGTCGTGGCTACGACGACGAACTGGGGGTCGACAGCCTGGTCCCGATCGAGTCGTTGGACACCCGCGTGGCGGCGTGGGAGGAACTGACCGGCGACCCCATCGACACCTTCGTGGGCGATCTCCAGGACGGGGCCTTCGTCCACGACGTGCTGGCGACGTTCCGACCCGACACGGTGGTGCACTTCGCCGAACAGCGCGCGGCCCCGTACTCGATGATCGACCGCGACCACGCGGTGTACACCCAGGTCAACAACGTGGTCGGGACGATGAACGTCCTGTTCGCGATCGCGGAGCTGGACCGGGACATCCACCTGGTCAAGCTCGGGACCATGGGCGAGTACGGCACCCCAAACATCGACATCGAGGAGGGCTGGCTCGAGGTCACCCACAAGGGCCGCACCGACCGGGTGCTGTTCCCGAAGCGACCCGGGTCCTTCTACCACCTGTCCAAGGTGCACGACAGCCACAACATCGAGTTCGCCTGCCGCATCTGGGGCCTGCGGGCAACCGACCTCAACCAGGGAATCGTGTACGGCCACGAGACCGACGAGACCGTACGCGACCCACGCCTGGCCACCCGGTTCGACTACGACGGCGTGTTCGGCACCGTCCTGAACCGCTTCGTGATCCAGGCCGTGCTCGGCCACCCGCTGACGATCTACGGCAGCGGTGACCAGCGACGCGGCATGATCGACATCCGCGACACCGTCGAGTGCATCCGCCTGGCCGCAGAGAACCCCGCCGAGGCGGGCGAGTTCCGCGTGTTCAACCAGATGACCGAGTCCCTGTCGGTGACCGAGATCGCCCAGAAGGTGGCCGAGGCGCACCCGGGCGAGGTGCAGGTCGAGCACCTCGACAACCCACGGGTCGAGGCCGAGGTCCACCACTACAACGTGGTCCACGAGCACCTGGCCGACCTGGGCCTGGAGGCCCACCTGCTGTCCGACACGCTGTTCACGTCCCTGCTGAAGGTCGCCGATGCCCACAAGCATCGGGCCGACCCGCGGGCCGTGCGCCCCGGCGTCGACTGGCGCCGCACCGCCAACTCGTCGTCGGCCGTGCTGGACGACGAGGTCGACGCCACGGCCGACGCCACCGCCTGACGGACTCCGTCGGGCCCGGCCCCGTCGGATCCCGTTCGGTCGGACCCGGTTCGGACCGGGCGTGCCCGCGCGGGTTCGCCGACACGACCCGCCGACCGCTCTAGGGTGACGCCCCTGCCACCCCTCCTCCCGTCCCGGGCGGGGTCCCCGGCGGGGTGGGTCGACCCGGGAGCCTCGGATGAGCGCCACCTCGACCCCGTCCGCGCTGGACCTCAACTACGGCGTGGACGACGTCCCCAAGCCGTTCGGACGCGCGGTCGCGTTGTCGCTGCAGCACGTGCTGACCATGTTCGGCGCCACCATCGCGGTGCCGCTGATCCTGTCGGGGCCACTGGAGTTCGACGCCACCCAGACCGCGGTGCTGATCTCCTCGGCGTTCATCGCGTCGGGGCTGGCCACGGTCGCCCAGCTGACCATCGGGTCCCGGCTGCCGATCGTGCAGGGGGTCTCGTTCGCCTTCCTCGGCGCGTTCTTCGCCATCATCGGGGCCCACTCGGGGGCCGAGGCGATGCAGTACATCGCCGGGGGCATCATCCTGGGAGGGGTCGTCGAGGCGGTCGTGGGCTACACCGGGCTGATCGGGACCCTGCAGAAGTACATCACCCCGATCACCATCGGACCGGTCATCGCCCTGATCGGACTGAGCCTGTTCTCGGCCGCCGTGGGCAACGTCGTCACCGACGACAGCGGCCAGGGGAACTGGTGGATCGCGCTGCTGGTGATCGTGTTGGTGTTCCTGTTCTCGCTGGTGTGGTCCGCGCGCAACCGCTTCTTCGCCCTGTTCCCGATCCTGCTCGCGGTGGTGGTCGCCTACCTCGTCGCCCTGGTGCTGTCGCTGACCGGGCTGCTGGACGAGGGCAACCGGGCCTACGTGTCCTTCGGCGGGGTCGGCGCCACGCCGTGGATCCGCAACGTCGTCGGCGAGCGGGCGATCCTGTTCCCGTGGGGGCTGCCGAAGTTCGACCTCGGGTTCTTCATCGCCATCCTGGCGGCCTACATGGCCTCGGCGATCGAGTCGATCGGGGACTACAACGCCGTGTCGCGCATCGCGGGGCTGGGCAAGCCCGACAACTCGACGGTGTCGCGTGGCATCGGGTCCGAGGGCGTGGGCTGCGTCGCCACCGCCCTGGTGGGCGGGTTCGCGTCGACGTCGTATTCGGAGAACATCGGGCTGATCGGGCTGAGCAAGGTCGCCAGCCGCTACGTGGTGATGCTCGGGGCCGGCATCCTGGTGCTGCTGGGCTTCGTGTCCAAGATCGGGGCGATCGTGGCCACCATCCCACCGCCGATCGTGGGGGGCATCTACATGGCCCTGTTCGGGCTGATCGCCGGGGTCGGCCTGTCCAACCTCCAGTACGCCGACATGAACAGCCAGCGCAACCTCCTGATCGTCGGCTTCGTGCTGTTCATGGGGCTCGCGGTGCCCTACTACTTCGGGTTGCAGGCCGCGGAGTGGACGTTGTTCGGACAGGCGTGGCTGACCGACATCGTGCGCTCGATCGGGGCGTCGGGCATCGCCGTCGCGGCCGTGCTCGGGCTGGCGCTGGACAACCTCATCCCCGGCACCGACGAGGAGCGTGGCATCGTCGCGGTGGCCCCGGCCTCCGACCCCCCCATCGCCTGACCGGCTCCCGGCGCACACGCCATGACCGGGTGGCAGCGCTCCTAGAGTGCGTCACGGATGCGCCGAGGAGGTCGCGTGGGAGCCGGTGTGGGTGGTCTGGTGGTCCTTGCGCTGGGTGGCAACGCCATCTCGCCGGCGGGGGGGTCCGGGTCGGCCGCCGAGCAGACCCGCAACCTGCGTGCCTCCATGGCCCAGGTCGCCGACCTGGTCGCCGACGGGGCCGACGTCGTCCTGACCCACGGCAACGGGCCGCAGGTGGGCGCCATCCTGATCAAGAACTTCCTGGCCCGCGACGTGGTCCCGGCGGTGCCGCTGGACTGGTGCGTCGCCAACACCCAGGCCACGATCGGGTTCGTGGCCGTCACGGCCCTGGAGCACCACCTGCGCGAGCGGGGGATCCAGCGACCGGTCGTGCCGCTGGTGTCGCGGATGCGCGTGGACGCCGACGACCCCGCCTTCGACCGTCCCACCAAGCCGGTCGGTCCGTGGCTGGACGAGGCCGAGGCCCGCGACCTCGGCGAGCGCGACGGCCACGCCTACGCCCACCAGGGCGAGCGCGGCTGGCGGCGCCTGGTGGCCTCGCCGCACCCTCGTGAGTCGCTGGACCTCGAGGCGATCCGGCTGCTGCGCGCCGGCGGGGCCGTGGTCGTGGCCAACGGCGGTGGCGGCATCCCGATGGTGGCGCGGGACGGCTGGCTGGACGGGGTCGAGGCGGTCGTGGACAAGGACCTGTCCGCGGCCCTGCTGGCCCACGAGTTGGGGGCGGACGGGCTGTGCATCCTGACCGACGTGCCCGGTGTGGCCGTGGACTTCGGCACCGACGACCAGCGCTGGCTGGGCGAGGTCGGGCTGGCCGAGATGCGTGCCCACGCCGCCGACGGCCAGTTCCGGGCCGGTTCCATGGGCCCGAAGGTCGACGCCGCCTGTCGGTTCGTGGCCGCCAGCGGGTCGGTGGCCGCCATCGGGGCACTCGACGAGGTCCGTGCCGTGGCCCGTGGCCAGGCCGGGACCCGGATCGTGCCGGACCCGGCATGAGGCCGCGGCGCGTGGTCCCGGCGGCCGCCAGCGACTGGCTCCGCCAGCGCCTGGGCCGGACCTGGACACGGGGCGAGGTGGTCGGCGTCGGTGAGCGTGCGGCCTACGTCCGACTGGACCACGGCCGCCCGCACGCATCCGTCGCACCCCGGTACCGGCCCCTGCTGGCGCTGGAGGGTCCCGGGGCCGTCGGCCTGCCCAACGGGATCGACGTGGCCGACCCGGGCGTCGTCGAGCACCTGCGGGTGGGCACGCCGGTCGTGGTGGATCCCGTCGAGGTGCGCATCGACACGGTGGTGGTGGCGGTGCGTCGCTGGCGGCGCAGTCGACCGACGACCGGGCCGGCCGACGCCCGGACCGTGCGCCGACGCCTCCGGGCCCTGGGCATCGAGCCGACACGTCCGGTCCCGCGGGGCTGGCCCGACCCGCCGGCCCGGCTGCTGGAGGGGGTCGCGGGTCTGGCCGGGCTGGAGGGGCCCGACGGGCCGGGGGCGGGGTCGAGCGTGGACGCCCTGCTGGCCCGGCTGCTGGGCTGGGGGCCGGGCTCCACCCCGTCCGGTGACGACCTGCTGGCGGCCTGGATCGCGACCGCGACGGTGCTGGCCGCGGGACGACCGTCGGCACAGGCCAGGGTGGTGGCTGCCGTGCGCGTCCGGGCGGCCACGCACACGACCGCGTTGTCGGCGACCCTGCTGGACGCGGCCGGCGACGGCGCGATGGCCCGCCCCGCCGCGGCCGTGCTGGCCGCGCTGACGGCACCACCCGGACACGCCGACGGCCGCCACGACCGTGTCGCAGAGTTGTCCGCGCGGCTCGACGACCTCGCGACCGTGGGCCACACGTCGGGTCGCGACCTCGCATGCGGCATGCTGGGAGCCGTGGTCCACCACCTGGGCGTCCCGACCGCCGCCACCCCCCGATCCGAAGGCACCTGACATGCCCGAGCACCTCGCCACCCGCCAGGGCGTCTACGCCGACTCGGTCAGCCTCATGCAGGTGTCCCGCGCCGTGGCCGACGTCGACGGCGTCGAGGCGGCCCTGGTCGCCATGGGCACGCCCGTCAACCTCGACCTGCTGCCCGGCATGGGCTTCGACGCCGACGTCGTGGCTGCGGGCCCCAACGACCTCGTCGTGGCCGTCCGGGCGGTCGACGACGACGCCCTGGCCGCGGGGCTGGACGCCGTCGACGATGGCCTGGCCGGGACCCGAGGTCGAGGGGGCGGAGGCGGCTTCGGGGTCGCCCCGGCACCGCGCACGACCGCCGACGCCATCGACGCCGACACCACCCTCGTGCTGGTGTCGACACCCGGCGAGCACGCCGTGCAGGAGGCCCGGGACGCCATCGCGGCCGGCGTCGACGTGATGGTGTTCTCCGACCACGTCGCCGTGGCCGACGAGGTCGCGCTCAAGCAGGCCGCCCACGACGCCGGCGTGCTGGTGATGGGTCCCGACGCCGGGACCGCGATCGTGTCCGGCGTCGGGTTGGGCTTCGCCAACGTCGTGGCCCCGGGTCCGGTCGGGATCGTGGCCGCGTCCGGCACCGGGGCCCAGCACCTGACCTGCCTGCTGGACGACGCCGGCATCGGGACCAGCCATGTCCTTGGCGTCGGCGGTCGTGACCTGTCGGCCGAGGTGGGGGGCCGCGCCACGCTCGACGCGCTCGCCCTGCTCGACGACGACCCGGCCACGGAACTGGTCGTGGTGCTGTCCAAGCCACCGGCGCCGGCCGTGGCCGAGGCGGTCCGGGCGGCGGCCGACGCGGCCACCACACCGGTCGTGCTCGCCCTCCTCGGTCCCGACGGCGACGACCTCACGAGCGTGGCGAGCACGGTCGCCGAGGCACTCGGACGACAACCCGTCGACCCGCCGAGCTGGCCGGCCGGTGAACCGCCGCGACCACGGCCGGGGCGCCTGGTGGGCCTGTTCGCCGGCGGCACGCTGGCGACCGAGGCCGCCCTGGTCGCGGCCGAGGTCCTGGACGACCCCGTCCACGCCAACGTCGCCGGCGCGGTCACCACGGCCCTGGACGGTGCGATGACCGCCGAGGGCCACGTCGTGGTCGACCTGGGCGAGGACGACTTCACCGCGGGGCGGCCACACCCGATGATCGACCAGTCGCTGCGCGTGGACCGGATCGCGGCCGAGGCCCCCACCACCGCGGTGCTGCTGCTGGACGTGGTGCTGGGCCACGGCGCCCACCCCGACCCGGCCGGCGAACTGGCCCCGGCCGTGGAGGCTGCGCGTCGGGCCAACCCCGACCTGGCGGTGGTGGTCTCGCTGTGCGGGGCCGCGTCCGACCCCCAGGGCCGCGACGACCAGGCGGCGACCCTGGTCGCGGCCGGCGCCGACGTGCATGCCTCCAACGCCGCGGCCGCGCGCGCGGCCGCCGCCCTGATCGGAGCCTGACATGTCCGCACGACTGCTCACCACCGACCCCCACGTCGTCACCGTCGGCGTGGACCTGTTCGAGCGCACGTTGCAGGACCAGGGTGTGCCCGTGACCGCGGTCGACTGGCGTCCGCCCCAGGTCGAGGGGGCCACCCTGGGCCGCGCCGCCGCGGCGGCGACCGAACCCAACGCCGAGGCGTTCGACCGGTTGGTGGCCGCCGACCCGCACTGGGTCGGGATCGCCACCGCCCGGGAGGCGGTGGGGCTGGAGGTCGGCCAGTTCCTCCACGCGGGGCCGCCGCTGACCTGGGAGCGGGCGTCGGGGCCGATGCGCGGTGCCCTGATCGCCGGGATGCTGTTCGAGGGCATGGCCGACACGCCCGACCAGGCGATCGCGATCGGCGAGGCCGGGCAGCTCGAGCTCAGCCCGTGCCACGCCGCCGGTGCGGTGGGGCCCATGGCCGGTGTCGTGTCGCCGTCGATGCCGATGTTCCGGGTCCACAACGACGCGTTCGGCAACGACGCGTGGTGCACGCTCAACGAGGGGCTCGGCAAGGTGCAGCGCTACGGGGCCTACGGCGACGAGGTCATCGAGCGACTCGCCTGGATGCGCGACGTGCTGGGTCCGGCGCTGGCCGACGCGGTCGGCGTCCATGGTCCGGTCGACCTGCGGTCCCTGATCGCCAATGCCCTGCAGATGGGCGACGAGTTGCACAACCGCAACCGCGCGGCCACGTCGTTGTTCGTCCGCGAGGTCGTGCCGTCGCTGCTGGAGACCGGGCGGTCGTCCGACCAGCTCGCCGAGGTCGCCCGGTTCGTCGATGGCAACGACCACTTCTTCCTCAACCTGGTCATGCCGGCGGCCAAGGCCGCCGCGGACCCCTGCCGTGACCTCGCGGGATCCTCGATGGTCGTGGCCATGGCCCGCAACGGCACCGACTTCGGCATCCAGGTGTCGGGCACCGGCGACCAGTGGTTCACCGCGCCGGCCGAGGTGCCCGACGGGCTGTTCCTCGGTGACTACACGGCCGAGGACGCCAATCCCGACATCGGGGACTCCACCATCACCGAGACCGCGGGCGTCGGTGGGTTCGCCATGGCCGCGGCGCCGGCGATCGTGAAGTTCATCGGTGGCGAGGTCGCCGACGCGCTGGCCGCCACGCAGTCGATGTACGCGATCACGCTCGGCGAGCACCCGGCCTTCCAGGTCCCGATCCTGGACTTCCGGGGGACCCCGACCGGCATCGACGTCATCCGCATCGCGCGGACCGGGGTCGTCCCGTTCGTCAACACCGGGATCGCCGGCAGGGTGGCCGGGACCGGGCAGGTCGGTGCCGGGTTGGTGACGCCACCCATGGCCGTGTTCACCGACGCCGTCACGGCCCTGGCCGACGCGGCCGCGGTCTGACACGCGCCACGCCGCACGTGGACGAGGCAGACTGGACGGGCCGGACCGGACGGGCGTCGGCGGGTCCTCGCCGACCATGATCGTGACGAGGTGTGCACGTGCGTGTGGCGCTGCGACTCGTGGTGGTGGCCGTGGTGGTCGCGGTCGTGGCCGTCGTGGCCTCGGTCGTGGGTGGCGACCAGCCCACGCCGTCGACGTCGTCCGACGGCCCCTCCGGGGGTCCCACGCCGGCAGCGACCACCGTGACCTCCCCCGAGCCCGCCGGCCGGGCGTCGTCGGGTCCGGACGACCCGTCGTCGGCAGGGACCGCGCTGGCCGCCACCGCGGTGGACGCGATCGCGTGGTGCCTGCCCCAGCGAAGCACCATCGACGGGTCGTCCCTGGTGCTGGCGGTGCCACCCGACGGCGAGCCGGTGGCGGCGACGTCGCATCCGTTGCGTCGACCCGACGAGGTCGTGGCCGTCGAGGTCGTGGCCGGGCAGGCGACGACCCGGTCCGTGGACCCACCCACGGATGCGCTGGAGGTCGGCGCCGACGGGGGCCTGGTGGCCGCGCGGGTCAGCACCTTCCCCCGGGGCCCGGCCGGCACGATCGCCGGGCCGTGCCCGACCGACCTGGTCGCCGAGGCCGTGATCCCGGGCATGGGCACCGCTGACGGCTCGTCGGCACTGGTCGCGATCGGCAATCCGTCGGACCACGAGGTCGCCGTGGCGTTCGACCTGCTGACCCCGGACGGACGCGAGCTCCCGGACTACATGCAGTTCATCCCGATCGCCCCGGGGGCGACGACGGTGGTGTTCGCCGACGACGTCGCCTCCGACCGGGAGGACCTGGCCGTGCGGGTGCGGGCCGACGACGGGCGCGTCGCGGTCACCGCGATGCGCCAGCAACCCGGGACCACCGGACCGGTGGCGGGTCGGACCGCCGTCGTGGCACCCGCCGCGCCGGCCCCGTCGTGGATCCTGCCGTGGGTCGCGACCGCCGGTGACCCCGCGGCCGGCCTGGGCGACCCCGGCGCCACCACCGGGGCGGTGGACACCACGTTGTGGGTGGCCAACCCCGGCACCGAGCCGGCCACGGTGCGCGTGGACCTGACCACGTCCGACGGGCGGGTGCCCACGGGTGCGCCGGTGCCCCCGGTGCCACCCGACGGCGTCGTCCGCGTCGACCTGGCCGCGGACCTCGCGGACCTCACCGGCGACGTGGGCGCCGTGGTCATCTCCGATGCCGACACGCCGGTGGTGGTGGCCGCCGGGACCGAGGTCGTCGCCGGCGACACGCCGCAGCGGACCGGCATCGCGACCGTCACGGGCCATCCCGGGGCCGCGACGTCGTGGGTCGCGGTCGGACCCTCCGGTCCCGGCCGGCGCCACCTCGTGACCATCACCAACCCCGGCGACGGACCTGCCACGGTGGCGGTCAGCGCGGCGGGCGGCCACGGCGCGATCACCGTGTCCCCGCCGGGCGGCCTGGCGGTGCCCCCCGGGGCGACCACCACCGTGGAGGTCCCCGCGCCGGTCGGGGACGACCCCACGCTGGCCGTGTTCGTCACGGCCACGACCGGCGCCGTGGTCACCAGCCTGCGATCGGGCCTGTCCGGCCCCGGACCGCTCGACCTGGTCCATGCCGCCGCCGCAGCCCCCGCCGGGTGAGCCGTCGGCCGTCGTGCACGCCCAACGGCCCACAGGAACGCCAGCGTGACCCGACGTCGCCGCGGCCGGTGCTCAGTCCCGTTCGGGCAGTTGCTGGAGGGCCCACTGGTTGCCGTCCGGGTCGGCGAAGTACACGAACTCCCCCCAGGACTGGTGGTCGACCTCGCTGACGGCGATGCCGCGCTGGACCAGGTCGGCGCGGATCGCGGCCGCGTCGGCCACGACCATCTGGAGGCCGTGCTGCGATCCCGGCGCCATGTCGGTCAGGCCCTCGCCGAGGTAGATGGAGCAGGCCGAGCCCGGCGGGGTCAGTTGCACGAATCGGACGTCGTCACTGACGCGCCGGTCGTGGTCGCAGGTGAACCCCACGCGGACGTAGAAGTCGCGGGCGCGGTCGACGTCGGTCACGGGGACGGGGGCGAGTTCGAGGCGCATGTCCATGTCGGTGGTGTCCTTGGCGAGGTGGCGGCCACCCCCGGGTGGGAGCGGTGGTCCCAGTGTCCGGGTGAACATGGACAACCCATGGCCAGTTTCACGGGCACACTGGGGGCATGCGCGCCGACCGCCTCGTTGCTGCCCTCCTCGTGCTCCAGGCACGTGGACGGGTCACCGCTGCGCAGTTGGCCGCCGAGTTGGAGGTCTCGACCCGCACGGCGCGCCGCGACCTCGAGGCCCTGGCCAGTGCCGGGATCCCGGTCTGGTCCCAGTCGGGTCGTGGCGGCGGCTGGTCGCTGGTGGGCGGGGCACGGACGGACCTCACCGGGCTGACCGAGGCCGAGGCCCGTGCCCTGTTCCTGCTGGTCGGCCCCTCGACGGCGCTGGAACCTCAGGCCCGGGCGGCGTTGCGCAAGCTGGTGCAGGCCCTGCCGGCACCGTTCCGCGAACGGGCCCACGCCGCGGCCGGTGCGGTGGCCGTCGACCCGGCCGCCTGGGGGGAGTCCGAGCGTGCGACGCCGCCCCACCTCGAGGTCCTGCGGGACGCGGTCGTGGACGGACGGCGCGTGCGCATCGACTATCGCGACCGGGCGGGGACCGAGACGCGACGAGACCTCAGCCCGCTGGGCGTGGTGGACAAGGACGGGACCTGGTACCTGCTCGCCGAGGCGGAGGCCGGGCGCCGCACGTTTCGGGTCGACCGCGTCCGCGAGGTCGCCGTGTTGGACGAGTCGACGACGAGACCGGAGGGGTTCGACCTGTCCACCGCCTGGGACGAGGTGGTGGTCGAGGTGGAGCAACGCCGTCGCGCCGTGCGTGCCACGGTCGTCGTGGCGGCTCGCGACCTGCGGCTGCTGCGGCGGCAACTGGGCACCGACCTCGAGGTCCTGGGGCCGCGCGACGACGGGCGCGTGGCCGTGCTGGTGGCGGCCCCGGCCGCCGAGCAGGTGGCGTGGCAGGTGGCTGGTTGGGGCGACCGGCTGGAGGTCGAGGGGCCGTCGGAGGTCCGGGTCGAGCTGGCGCGCATCGGGCGCGAGCTCGTCGCGGCCCACGCCTCGGCCGCCACCGGCGCGGACAGTGACACGTCCGCCGTCGCCGCCGTGGCCGCGTCCGCCCGGGAGCACCGGTGAACGACCAGGAGGTGTTGGCGTGGGCGAGCGCCTGTTCCGGCGATTTGGGCACCCCCCACGTCCGGACGTCCGCTCGGGTCCGACCGTCCGGTTCGGCCGGCGCCCGGGTCGGACTAGGGTCGTCGGCCCGGCTTCCGCTCGGCCCGGAGGTGTTCGTGAAGCCTGCTCCCTTCCGGTACGTCGCCCCACGCACGGTCGCCGATGCCGTGGCGGCACTGGCCGAGGCGGGACCCGGTGGCAAGGTCCTCGCGGGTGGCCAGAGCCTGGTGCCGCTGCTGAACATGCGCCTGGTGGCGCCGTCGGTGCTGGTCGACGTCAACGGCGTCGACGGCCTCGGGGGAGTCGAGGTGGACGACCACGCGGTCGTGGTGGGCGCGACGGTGCGACAGCGCACGCTGGAACGCCACGGTGACGCCGTCGCCGCGGTGCCACTGCTGGCGCGGGCGCTGTCGCTGGTCGCCCATCCGGTCATCCGCAATCGCGGCACCGTCGTCGGATCCCTGGTGCACGCCGACCCGGCGGCCGAACTCCCGGCGGTGCTGGCGCTGCTGGACGGGCACGTCACGGTCGAGGGTCCCGACGGGCGCCGCGACGTCGCCGCGGCCGACGGCTACCTCGGCCCCATGACCTTCGACCTCGCCCCCGACGAGGTGGCGGTGTCGGCCACCTTCCCCGTGCCGGCCCCCACGACCGGGACGGCGTTCCACGAGCTGGCTCGCCGCCACGGCGACTACGCCATGGCCGGCGTCTGCGTGGCGGTCGACCGGGACGCGTCCGCGGCCACCGTGACGGGGGCGCGCGCGGTCTTCGTCGGGGTGGGGGAGCGACCCGAGGCCGTGGACCTCGGCGTGCACCTGGCCGGCAGTGACGTCGACGACCTGGACACCGACGCGGCGGTCGCCGCCGCCCGCGAGGCGATCGAGCCGACCGACGACATCCATGCCACTGCCGACTACCGCCGCCACCTGGCCGGGATCCTGCTGGCACGAGCCCTGGTCGAGGCCGCCGCCGCCCCGGCCGGTCCCGCCATGCCGGTCGCGGACGACGGGCGGGTCGCATGAGCTCGAATCCCGCCACCCCAGATCGCACCCCAGATCCCACCCCCAACGCCATCCCCGACACCGGCCCGGACCCCACCCCCGGCCCGACCATGGACGGCGAGGCCGCCGAGACCCACCACACGGTCACCCTGCGGGTCAACGGGGCCAGCCGGACGGCGACCGTGGCGGCCCGGCGCCTGCTCAGCGACTTCCTGCGCCACGACCTCGGCCTGACCGGGACCCACGTCGGGTGCGAGCACGGCGTCTGCGGCTGCTGCACGGTGCTGCTGGACGGCGACGCCGTCCGGGCCTGCCTGTTGCTGGCCGTCGGCGTCGACGGCCGCGCGGTCACCACCATCGAGGGCCTCGCCGCGCACGACGGCACGTTGCACCCGGTGCAGCAGGCGTTCCGCGACGAACACGGGTTGCAGTGTGGGTTCTGCACCCCGGGCTTCGTGCTCAGTGCCTGTGCGTTCCTGGCCGACACCCCGTCCCCGACCCGCGAGGAGGTCCGGGACGGCATGGCGGGCAACCTGTGCCGCTGCACCGGATACCAGAACATCGCCGCGGCGGTCGCCACGGCCGCCGCGGCCGTGCAGGCCTCTGGTCGCGACCCGCGCGAGCGCGGCAGCGGTGCCGCCGAGGACGCCGGACCGGGTGCGGCCGCCCGTGTGGCGCTGGGCGCCACGCCCAACGAGTCGGGCACCACCGGTCGCGGCCCCCACGGGCAGGCCGCCGCACCGCCGCCACGCGCCACCGCCGACGACGAGGGGGACCGGTCGTGAGCACGCAGCTGTTCGGCGAGTCCGTGGCGCGCAAGGAGGACCATCGCCTGCTGGTGGGGCGTGGCCGGTTCGTCGACGACCTCGCCCACGACGCATGGGAGGTCGCCGTCGTGCGCAGCCCGCATGCGCACGCACGCATCGTCGACATCGACGTCACCGGCGCCCTGGACGTCCCGGGCCTGGTCGCCATCCACACCTTCGAGGACCTGCCCGAGCGGATGCGCCAGCCCCTCCCGTTGCTGATCCCGCACCCCGCGCTGACCGCCCCGCGGACCCAGTTCGCGCTGGCCAACGGCGAGGTCAACCACGTCGGCGAGGCCATCGCCATGGTGGTGGCCGAGACCCGCTACGCCGCCGAGGACGCCGTGGCGGCGATCCGGGTCGACTACGACCTGCTCGACCCGGTCGTCGGGGTGGAGGTGGCGGCGGCCGCCGACCGGGTCGTCCACGACGACATCGTCGACAACGTCGCCGCGCACCTGGTGCAGGAGATCGGCGATCCGCGCGCCGCGATCGACGCGGCCCCGCACCGACTGGCGTTCCGCCTGGACGTCGAGCGCTCCGCGTCGACGCCGCTGGAGACCCGCGGCGTGCTGGCGCGGTGGGACGCCGACGAGGGTCACCTCCGGCTGTACTCGTCGACCCAGGCCCCCACGTCGGTCCGGGCGGCCGTGGCCACCATCCTCGAACTGGACTTCCAGAAGGTGGAGTGCATCGCCCCCGACGTCGGCGGCGGGTTCGGGGTCAAGATCATGCACCCGTGGCCCGAGGAGGTGCTGGTGCCGTGGGCAGCCACGGTGCTGGGCCACGACGTCAAGTTCACCGAGGACCGTCGCGAGCACTTCATCTCGGCCAACCACGAACGTGCCCAGGTCCACCAGCTCGAGGTCGGGTTCGACGACGACGGCCGCATCCTGGGCATCGACTTCACCTTCCTGCACGACCACGGGGCCTACATCCCGTACGGCCTGATCGTGCCGATCATCACCTCGACGCAGTTCCTCGGGCCCTACGCGATCACCGACTACCGCGTGGAGTTCACCTCGCTGTACACCAACACGGTGCCGGTGACGCCCTACCGCGGTGCCGGCCGTCCCCAGGGCTGCTTCGCGATGGAACGGCTGATGGACAAGGTCGCTGCGACCCTGGGCGCGGATCGGGTCGCGGTCCGCCGCGCCAACCTGATCCAGCCCGACCAGTTCCCGTTCGCCTTCGGGCTGACCTTCCAGGACGGCCGGGACTACACCTACGACTCCGGGGACTTCCCCGGGTCACTGGACAAGCTGGTCGACCTGGTCGGGTGGGACGACTTCCCCGCCCGGCAGGCCGCTGCCCGCGAGCAGGGTCGCCTGCTCGGGATCGGGCTGGCGACCTACGTCGAGGGCACGGGTGTGGGTCCCTACGAGGGTGGCCACGTGCTGGTCGAGCCGACCGGCAGGGTCCAGGTCGCGACCGGGCTGTCCAGCCAGGGCCAGGGCCACGAGACCGTGTTCGCCCAGATCGTCGGCGACATCCTCGGGGTGCCGCTGGACGACATCGAGGTGGTGGTCGGTGACACCTCCCGGATGCAGTACGCGGTGGGCACGTTCGCGTCCCGGGCGGCGGTGATGTCGGGAAACGCCATCGCCAAGGCGGCCCATCGGGTCCGCGAGCGTGCGCTGGAACTGGCCTCCGACGCCCTGGAGGTGGATCCGGCCGACCTCGAACTGGCCGACGGACAGGTCCGGGTCGCGGGCAGTCCCGACACGTCCCTGCCGCTGAAGATGCTGGCGACCCTGTCCAACCCGCTGCGGTACGCCTTCGACGACGACGCCGCGGCCGCCACGCAGTTCGCGGCCCCGGCCGACGGGTCCCGCCCTCCGGTGGCCGACGGGGTGGCCCCGGGGCTGGAGGGAACCGACTTCTACTCCCCGGTCCGGTCCACCTTCGCCAACGGGATGCACGCCGTGGTCGTCGAGGTCGACCCCGACACCTCCGACGTGTCGATCCTGGACTACGCCGTCGTCCACGACTGCGGACGCCTGATCAACCCCGCCATCGTCCGTGGCCAGGTGCACGGCGGCGTCGGGCAGGGGGTCGGCGGTGCGCTGTACGAGCGCATGGCCTACGACGAGCACGGGCAACTCCTCAACGCGTCGTTCATGGACTTCCTGATGCCCTACATGACCGAGGTGCCCGACGGCATCGCCATCGACCACCTCGAGACCCCGTCCCCCCTCAACCCCCTGGGCATCAAGGGGGCGGGCGAGGCCGGGGTGATCCCGTCGGCGGCCGTGTTCGCGGCCGCCATCGAGGACGCGGTCGGGGTCGCGGTCGACGCCATGCCGATCAGCCCGTCCGACCTGCACCACCTCCGCCTCGCCGCCGATCGACCGGAACCCGCATGACCCGACCTGCCCCCGCACCCACCGTTGCCCGGCGCCCCCACGTCGGGGGGCGGGTCCGATGAGGATCGCCGGGACGAACACGATCGCGGCCCCGCGCCAACAGGTCTGGGATGCCCTGACCGACCCGGCCGTGCTGGCACGGACGCTGCCGGGCTGTGAGTCGCTGGAGGTGGTCGACGACGACACCTACCGCGCTCGGGTGACCGCCGGGGTCGCCTCGATCCGCGGCACCTACGACGGGACCGTGTCGCTGTCGGACCGCGACGAGCCGTCCTCGCTGCGACTGCACGCCGACGGCGCCGGGGCGCCCGGGACGATCGGGGCCGACGTCGACGTGACCCTGCGCGACGCCGACGACGGCACGGAGGTCGACTGGTCGGCCGACGCCGTGGTCGGGGGCATGGTCGGCGGGGTCGGCCAGCGTCTGCTGGCGGGTGTCTCGACGCGCATGGCCGGCGAGTTCTTCGCGGCGGTCGAGCAGGACCTGGTCGCCGGACCGCCCGACGACGAGCGGCCCGCGGCGACGGTCGATGCCGGGTCCGACCAGGGCACGCCGACGGTGGGTCGGGTCCACCAGGGCCGGTCGGCGCCGGCCGCGGGCAGCGGGCCCGACGACACCGTGCGGTTGCTCGGGGCGTTCGTGCTCGGCGCCGCGGTGGCGCTCGCCGGGGTGCTGGTCGGCCGTCGCGCTCGGTGACCGCCACCCCCGGTCGTGCCCCGGTCCGGACGTGACCGCTGCTCAGCGCCGCCTGTGGGGGTCGCGGCGCCGGGCGGCGGTCGCCAGGGCGAGGCCACCGCCGACCAACAGGACGGCCCAGGCCAGCAGGTGCCAGATCGACGATCCGGTGCGGGGCAGTTCCGGCAACGGCTGGTCCGGCAACGGCTGGCCCGTCACTGGTTGGTCCGGCGACGGCAGGCCCGGCACCGGCCGGTCCGGCGCCGGCGGCTCCGGCACCGGACGATCCGGCCCGACGGGTGGTCCCACGTCGGGGTCGGGCGGCGCGCTCGTGGTGGCCGAATCCGTGACCTCGTCGACGTCCGGCCCGCCACCGCCGGCCACCACGACGTTGGTGATCTCGGTCCCGGCCGGCGCCTCGACCCGGGTGACCAGCTCCACCGGCGGTGCCGTGGCCCCGGCCGCGACCACGTCGGCGTAGGAGCAGGTGAAGGTGGCGGCACTGCCCGTGCACGCCCACCCCTGGCCGCCCCCGGAGACGTACACCAGCCCGTCCGGAAGGTCGTCGGCCAGCACGATCGGGGCGACCGTGTCGTTGGGGCCGGTACTGGTCACCTCCAGGGTCCAGGTGGCCAGGTCGCCCTGCTGGTCGGCCAGCGCCTTGTCCACGGCCAGCCCGACCGAGGGCGCCACCGCGACCTCGTCGCTGGCGACGTTGTCGGCCAGGTCGACCTCGCCGGATTCCGTGGCCACGTCGACGACGTTGGTGACGGTGGGCGATGCCCCCGGCCCGACCGTGGTCTCGACCTCCAGCGTGCGGGTCTCGCCGACGGCCAGTCCGTCGGCCACGGTGCAGGTGACCCGTTGGCCGGTGATCGCGCAGTCCAGGCCGTCCCCGCGTGCCGCAACCGGTCCCAGGGCGTCGGGCAGCACGTCGGTGATCGTGACGGGGCCCGGGTCCGGGGTCGGTCCGGCATTGGCCACGACCATCGTCCAGGTCATCGTGTCGCCCACGGCAACCGGGTCGTCGTGGTCCTTGGTGATGGACAGGTCGACCAGTGGTGGCACGGTTGCGGAGTCGGTGGTGGTGTTGTTGGCGGGGTCGCGGTCGTCGGTGGGGGACGACACCGCGGCGGGGTTGACGACCTGCGGGTAGGCCGCCGGACCGACGTCGGTCGTGACGTCGATCGCGATGGTGCCGCCGACCGCCAGCCCGTCGTCCGTCACGCAGGTGACGAGTTGGCCGGCGATGGTGCAGTCGGCGTCGTCGGAGGCGACCGCGGTCGGGGTCAGGCCGGCGGGGACCTCGTCGACCACCGTGACGACACCCGGGTCGTCGATCGGTCCGTCGTTGGCCGCCGTCAGGGTCCAGGTCGTGGGTGCACCCACCTCGACGGGTTCGGTGTGGGTCTTGGTGATGGTGAGGTCGACCAGTTCCGGGACCACGACGGTGTCGGTGGCGGTGTTGTTGGTGAGGTCGGGATCCGGGGTGGTCGCCGCGACCGTGGCCACGTTGTCGACGGTGGCGTAGGCCTCGGGCGTGACCAGCGCGGTGACCGTGACGGGCGGGGCGGTCGTGGTCGGTCGCAGGACCGGGCGGGTGCAGGTGACGTCCTGCCCGACGACGTCGCAGGCCCAGCCGTCGCCGGTGGCCACCTGCGGGACGAGCCCGGCGGGCATGGTGTCGACCACGACCAGGTCGCGGGCACCGGAGGGCCCGACGTTGTCGACCACGAGGGTGACGTCCAGGTCCTCGCCGATCCGGACGGTGTCGGGGTCGTGGGACTTGTCGATGGTGAGGTCGGCCGAGGCGAGGATCGTGACCGGCGAGCTGTCTGCGTCCGGCAGGGAGTCCGGGTCGTCGGTCGGCAACTGGGTCGTCGTCGTGTCCACCACGGCGGTGTTGGTGATGGTCGTGCCGTCGGGCACGGCCGGGGACACGTCGACGTCGACGGTGATCGGCGGGGCCGTCCCGGGGTCCAGGGATGCCCGGGTGCACACCACGGTGCGTCGCGTCGAGCCGATGCAGTCCCAGCCGTCCCCGGTGGCGTCGATCGCGCCCAGTCCCGCGGGCAGCCGGTCGGTGACGGTCACCTGGTCGGCCGTGGACGGGCCGTCGTTGACCACCGTGAGGGTGAACGCGGTGGCCAGGCCCGAGTAGACCGGGTCGTCACCGGTGGTCTCCTTGGTGATCCCCACCTCGGCGAGGTCGGTCACGACCACCGACCCGGTGTCGGCGTTGTTGGACAGGTCCGGGTCGTTGGTGGTCCCGGTGACCGAGGTCGGGTTGACGACCAGCGCGGGACCCGTGTCGGGCGCGAGGTCGGTGACCAGCGTGATGTCGGGGGCCGCGGCGCCCGACGGGATGACCTGGTCGTAGGTGCAGGACACCACGCCGGCGTCCTCGGCGCAGTTCCAGCCGGACCCGTCGGCGGACACGAAGGTGGTCTCGTCGGGGAGTGCGTCGGTCACCACGACGTCGGGCTGGGCGTCGGACGGCCCGTCGTTGGCCACCGCCAGGGTCCAGGTGACCGACTCGCCGGCGGTCGCGGTCCCGCCGTCGGGGGTCTTGTCGACCACGAGGTCGGCGAAGGTGTCGAACGCCGAATCGTCGCTGTCGGTGTTGTTGGACACCACGGGGTCCGGGGTCGGTGAGGTGACCGTCGCCGTGTTGACGACCTCGCCACTGACGCTGGGGTCCACGGCGACCTCGACGTCCACGGTCGCGACGTCGCCCACCGCCAGGGCGCCCTCGAGGTCGCAGGTGAACGACACCTCGTCGGGGCTGGTGCAGGTCCAGGTGCCGACGACCGAGGTGGCCGACAGCCAGGTCAGCCCGGGGGGCAGGGTGTCGGTGATCTGCACGACCTCAGCGGCGTCGGACGGACCGTCGTTGTCGACGCGCAGCCGGTACGTCGCCACGTCGCCGGCCACGATCTCGGTCGTGGAGCGCTTGTCGATGCGAAGGTCGGCCTCGACCCCGACCGTGCCGGTGTCGTCGTCGGTGTTGTTGTCCGGGTCCGGGTCGGTGGTCGTGGGGTCGACCACGGCCGTGTTGGTGAGCGCACCCGTGGCCGACGAGGCGACGTCGACGGTGATGGCGACCTGGGGCGCAGCCTCGCCGACGGCGAGGTCCTCGGTGTAGACGCAGGTGACGACCCCGGCATCCTCGGTGCAGGGGTCCCAGCCCGCGCCGGTCGTGGCCTCCACGTAGGTGGTGCCGTCCGGGAGCGTGTCGGTCACCGTGATCGGCGCCACCGACAGCGACGGCCCGAGGTTGGTCACGTCCAGCGTCCAGGTGGCCGGGGACCCGGCCTCGAGGTCGGCGGTGCGTCCCTTGACGATCTGCAGGTCGGCCTCGGCCACCACCGACACCGTGTCGTCGTCGGTGTTGTCCGAGGGCGCCACCTCGGTGGTGCGCTCGGTGACCGACGCGGTGTTGGTCAGGTCGGTGTCGGCCGGGACGTCGGCCGGGATCGAGACCGTCACGGTCACGGGCGGGAAGCTGGCCTCCGGGGGGAGGGTCTCGCCCGCGTCGAGGCGTTGGCAGGTCACCTCGCCGGTGGACCCGGTGCAGTCCCAGCCCTCCCCGGTCGCCTCGACCAGCTCGATGCCGGCCGGGTCGGTGGGCAGGGTGTCGGTGACGACGAAGGGCCCGACGGCGGTGTCGGTGGTCGACTGGTTCGACACCTCGATCGTCCACGAGAAGTCCTCACCGGCCACCGGTGGGGCGTCCGGGTCGCTGCCCTTGACCAGCAGGAGGTCGACGGCATCGATGCGCGTGACGGCCGTGGCGGCGTCCCCGCCGTAGGGACCGACGGCGTTGCCGGTGGCGGCTGTCCGGTCGTAGGCCAGCGACTGGGCGGTGTTGACCTGGTCGATCGCGCTGCCGACACCCGGGTCGTCGACCACGTCGTCGTCGGCCACCAGGTCGAAGGACACCGTCAGGGTCTCGCCCGGGGCGAGCCGGCCGAGTCCGGACCAGGTCGCGGTGACCGGGTCACCGGGCGGTGCCAGGTCGGGCTCCGGTGTCGCCGTGGAGGTGTCGGGGAAGGTGACCGTCGTGCTGTCGGGGACGTAGGACCAGTTGGTCGGCAGCGTGTCGTCGACGGTCACCCCCAGGGCCGTGCCGTCGCCGTCGTTGGTCACCGTCACCTGCCACGTCACGCCCTCGCCCAGGTAGGCCGGCGCGGGGTCCAGGACCTGTTTGGTCGTGGTCAGCGACGGGAAGGCGGGCGTGACGGTGGCCATGGCGTCACCGCCGGCGTAGACCCGCCCGCCCTCCGGCAGGCTCTCGTAGGACTCGCCGGTGGCCGTGTTGGTGAGGGGGTCGCCGGTGAGGTCCGCGCTGGGTCCCAACCGGGCGGTGTAGGTCAGGGTCTGGGTCTGGCCCGGCGGCAGCGGTCCGGGCAGGTCCTGGGGGGTCCAGGTGATCGTCCGGGTCGTCGGGTCCCACGCCCCGCCGTTGGAGATGGTGGGGACCAGCACCTGCACGCCGACCGGGACGACGTCGATGACCAGGCCCTCGTAGGCGGCGCTGGCGAAGGGCCCGTCGGCGTTCTCCAGCACCAGCGAGTAGGTGAACAGCTGGCCGGGCTCGGGCGTGGTGTTGGTCACCGCCTTGGTGATCGACACGTCCGGCTCGAGGACGGTCAGGTCAGCCGAGGTGACCTCGCCGCCCTGGTTCCACGCGTAGCTGGGGTCCTCCGGCGGGTCGCCGTCGGTGTCGTCCCAGACCGCCTGGGCCTCGTTGACGATGGTCGTCCCCGCGGTGTTGGCGTCGACGTCGGCCACCGTCGCGGTGTAGGTGACGACCAGCACCCGGGTGTAGGCCTCGGCGGCGATGTCCCCGTAGGAGACGGCGAACGCCATGCCGCCGTCGTCCAGTTCCGCCGGGGGCAGCAGCACGCCGTCGTAGCTGCACCCGCTCGGTTGTTCGGGGACCGTGAAGCAGTCCGTGGACTCGATCTCGAGGCTGGCGGGGTCGATGCCGGCCGGGACCGTGTCGAGCACGGCCGCCTGGAACAGGTTGACGTCGGGTGGGAAGGCGGTCGTGACCGTGTAGGTGACCTCCTGGCCGATCGTGGCCTCCGGCGGGTCGACCTGCTTGAGGGCGTCGGCCCCGCGGACCACGATCGACTCCTGGGCGGTGGCCACGTACGCGCGCTCGCCGGGGTCACCGGGGTCGTCGGGGCGGTCCTCGGGGCCGTCCGCGGTGCCGTCGTCCAGTGAGCTGCCCGTGAGGGTCGCCGTGTTGGTGTACCGGGTGCCCCCCACGGCGGTCGGCTCGACCGTGACGTCGTAGGCCCGACCGACGGGGGCGCCGTCGCCGGGCAGGGTGTCCAGGGCGAAGGCGACGAAGGTCGTGCCGGGGTCGCAGTCGTTGCCGGCCCCGCCCGCCTCGGGCCCCAGCGTCACCCCGCTGCCGGGTCCGAACGACGCGAACGTCAACCCGGCCGGGATGCAGTCCACCAGCCAGGCATCGTGCAGCGGGGGCCGGCCCGCCGGGTTGGTCGCGGCCAGGGTGAAGGTGACCTCCTGGCCGCCGATGACGAACTCGTCGCTGGCCGTCTTGGCGACCGTCGGGGAGGGTTGCACGGCCCGGACCTCGTAGGACGCCGGGGCCGTGGGGACGGGGGCGCCGCCGACCTCGTCGAAGGAGGTGAAGGTGGCGACGTTGTCCAGGGTCGGCTGGTCCCCGAAGTCGTTGTCGACCTGCGCGACCACCTCGACCTCGAAGCGTTGGGTCGTCGGGGTGTCGTTGGTCCAGGTCGGGGGGAAGGCCAGGGTGCCGGCGGCGTCGAGGGTGAAGCCGTCCGGCAGGTCCACGACGGTGCCGGGATCGTCCACGTCGGGGTACAGCCGGCCCACCGGTGCCGGGTCGACCAGGGTGAGCTGGTCGGGCAGGACCGCGTCGTCCAGGGTCGCGTCGAACACCGAGGTCGCGGGCGGGACGTCCACGGAGTAGGTGTAGGTGACCAGTTCGCCGGGCACGGCCTGGCGCGGCGTGTCGTTGTTGGTCTCGGTGATGGAGGTCGTGCCGGACTTGGTGACGAGCGCCCCCGGGGTGAACACCGCCGAGGGGTCGGTCGCGGCCGTGGTGTTCTCCTGGTCGGTCGTGACCGTGTCGTCGACGTTGTCGGCCGGGTAGTAGGTGGCGCCGTCGTCGGCGAGGTTGGTCGTGGCGGCGAAGCTGCGGATCGAGGCGTCGTTGGTCAGGCGGACCCCCGCACTGGTGGGCCTCGGGATCTCGACCTGGTAGGTCAGGGTCCGGGTCTGGCCCGGCTGGATCGCCCACCGCGCCACGCCGCCGTCGGGATCGTCCAGCGGGAACTGCCAGCGGATGGCGCTGCGCGTGGCCTGCTCGGTGAAGGACGGGTGGCCGGCGTCCCCGGGGTCGGTGCAGGTGCCGTAGACCGGTCCGCCCCCGCCGTCGTCGACGAAGTTGGTGATGGCCGACACCTGGGCACAGCTGATCCCGTCGGGCAGCACGTCCCACGTGTCCAGCCCCCCGATCGGGAAGTCGTTGCCGTCCCCGGCCGTCCCCTCGTTGGTGATGTCGAGCCGGTAGGTGACCTGGGAGCCCTCCTGGACCTGGACGTCGTCCCGGTCGGGCTGGTCGGCGGTGAACGGCGGCTGGTCGACCGAGGCGACGCCCTTGGCCACCGATGCCTCGGCCGACGCCAGCAACGTGAAGGGCAGGGCGTCGCGGAAGATGCGCGCGGACCCGTCGGTGTTCTCGGCTCGCATCTTGAGGAGGTTGTCGGTGAGCAGCGGTGTCCCGCTGGAGGCAGGGGACACGACCTCGCCGCCGACGACGACCTCGAAGACCTGTCCGGGGCCGACGTAGCGACCCTCCACGCCGTCGTCGCCGACCAGCCAGGTCGGGTTGGCGCCGCCGCTGGCCTGGTCTTCGTTGAACGTGAACGTGGCCGTGCCTGCCGTGGTCGCCTGCATGCTGTCGGCGGCGTAGACCACGCCCGGTGGCAGGGCGTCGGTGACGGTCACGTTGCGGGTGAAGGCCTGGGTCGAGAAGTCGACGCGCAGCAGGAAGCAGACACGGTCGCCCAGCCGGTAGGAGATGTCGTCGGTGTCGACCTCGTCGTCCTCGACGTAGTCGTCGGGATCGTTCGGGCACGGGGCGTCGGGGTCGAGGGTCGCGCGTGGCAGGACCTCCTTGTCGACGGTGACGGTGTCGGTTCCCTGGGTGGCCTGCGAGTCGTCGGAGACACTCGCCTCGCTGCCGGGGACGCCCGGGACGGGGATGGTCGTGCCCTCGGCCGACACGACGTTGGTGAAGGTGTCGCCGGCGGCCGGGGGCTCGCCGTCGAGTTCGCCCTCGTAGGCCTCGCGCATGCGGGCGACGTAGGTCAGTTCCGCCGTCTCGCCGTCACCGAGGGTGGCCGGGGAGGTGAACACGACGTCGTAGCCCCCCGCCGCCACGGGGGTCACCGACTCGTAGGGCAGCGGGGAGGTGGTCCCGTCGACGGTCAGCGTCGGCGCGAACTCGGCGGCGGGGTCGCAGTCGGACCCGCCGTCGACGGCGTGGTTGGTGTCGTCGTCGAGTGGGCACACACCGTTGGGCAGGGTGTCGGACAGCACCAGTTCGTCGTCGTCGACGTACTCGCTGGTGTCGATGGTGACCGTGTAGGTGGCGATCTCCCCGACACGGAAGGTGGCGGGCGACACGTCCTTGCGGATCCGCAGGTCCTCGACCTGCCGGCTGACCGATGCCTCCGACTCCGTCTCGGCCGGGGTGTCCGGCTCGACCACGCCGCTGAAGCCACCGGACACGTGGGCGATGTTGGCCACCGACGACTCGTCGGCCAACTCGCGCGTCGACGCGCCCGTGTTGTTGTCGAGGTTCGCGGCCTGCTGCCCGCCGGCCGGGTCCGGCGGCGGGTCCGCGAACGCCTCGTTGGCCTGCAGGCCGATGCCGGCCGCGTAGGGCAGGGTGACGACGTCCCCGGCGGCGAGGTCGCCCAGGTCCCAGGTCAGCTGGGTGTAGACGCCGGCGGGGTAGGTGGTGGACCCGTCGGGCGGCGGGTCCACCACCGTGTCGACGGTGTCGGGGAACGTGCAGCCTGCCACGGCCGCGGTCCCGTCCAGGCGACCCGACCCCGCGTACTCCTCGGTGCCGGCCGCCGAGTTGTCGATCGTGCCACACCCCAGGAACTCCAGTGAGGCCTGCAGGTGGTCGGTCAGGACGACGTCGTCGACGTCGGCCTGGTCGGTGACCTCGACCGTGAGGGTGTAGACCGTCGGGAACCCGTCATGGAGCCCCCGCAGCAGTTCGCCCTCGGGGCTGGGCTCGGACTTGGTCACCTGGATGGCGGACAGCGTGGTGGACGTCGAGTCGCTGGCGCTGTCGACGGCCGCGTCGGGGACGGGGTCGCCGTCGGCGTCGAACCTCGGCACGACGCGGGCGTCGGGACTGGCGAAGGTCTGGGCGGTGTTGGTGATGGTCGAGCCCACCACGTAGGCGGGCAGGGCGGGCTGGTCCGGGTCGGGATCCTGGTTGTAGGTCACCTCGAAGGACAGCGACTGCGAGTCCCCGGGCTCCAGGTCGGTGAGGTTGGTCCACACCAGCGTCTGCTGGTCGACGAACTCGCCGGAACCGGGGGGCGCCTCGACGCTGGTGGTGATGACCTGCGGGTCACCGGCACCCGTCGGGGAGGTGGATCCGGGGACGTAGGAGACGCCCGGCGGCAGGGGGTCACGGACGCTGAGGTTGAACTCGGGTGCGTCGCCGGGGTTGCTGGCGGTGATCGTGACGGGGACCGGTTCGCCCGACAGGACCTGTCCCGGGCTCGACTTCGCCATCGACAGGTCTGCGTCCGCGAACCCGGGCACCGCGGGCACCAGGGCGGCGAGCGCGGTCAGGGCCGCCAGCACCACGATCCCGTGACGTTCCAGCCCAGCCGCCTGGCCCATCGTCACGTCCCGTCCACGGTTTCGGGTTGTCCGACGCGCGAGGCTACTGCGGTCGCGGCGCTCGCGACCGTGGGCGCGTGGCCAGTGGCGAGACCCGTACGCGCCGGGGACCCGTGGTCCGTTGCAGGCGTTATCGTCGACCGCCCCGTCGGATCGGTGAGCGCCATGCCCGAGGTGTCGCGTGAGGTAGCGGTCGCGTGGCCGCATGCGTGGGCGGCGTTCGCCAGGTACGAGCACTGGACGGCCTGGGGACCCAGCATCACCGCCGTCGAGCCGGCCCACGGCGAGGTCCGCCGCGGTGACACCGGTCGAGTGCGCACCCCGGTGGGGGGCTGGATCCCCTTCCGGATCGACGACGTCGACCCCGGACGGCGCTGGAGTTGGGTGGTCGCCGGCCTGCCGGCCACCGCCCACCGGGTCGAGCCGCTCGGTGCCGCGCGCTGCCGCCTGGTCTTCGAGGTGCCCTGGTGGGCCGCCCCCTACGCCGTGGTGTGCCGGGTCGCGCTCGGGCGCCTGTCCGCCGAGGCGCAACGACTGGCACGCACCGCCTGAGGCCGCGTCGGGAACCGGGCGGGCCCGCGTGGCGCGCGCGGGCCCACGCCACCTAGGGTTGCTCGCGGTCGTGGCGTGCGGTCGCGGCGAGAACAGGGCTCGAGGTGACGACGAGCACGACGGTCGACGACCACGTGGCGACCCAGGTCCGCCACCTCGCGATCGTGGTGGTGGCGACCCTGCTGCTGGCCATCCTGGGGTTCGTGGTGCTGGGCAACACGGCGGTCGGCCAGCAACTGTCGTTCGTCTACCCCGTGGCGCTGGTCGGGACCGCCGGTGGGACGGCGAACGCCGCCCGGCGCGTGCAGCGGCTGCAACAGGAGCCTCTCGCGGTCCAGGCCGCCGTTCCCCAACGCCTCGCACTGGCCCAGACATGGCTGTCGCCGGTCGTGGGCGGGACGTTCGCCGCCCTGCTGTACTGCATCTTCCTGGCCGGGATCCTGCAGGGCGAGTTCTTCCCCGCGTTCGACTGCGCGGCACTCGACTTCACCGACTACCAGACCTTCTCGTCGTGCCAGCCCGCCACCAACGCCGACGCGGCCATGGCGCTGGTGTGGGGGTTCGTCGCCGGCTTCTTCGAGCGGTTCGTCCCCAACGTGCTGGACCGGTTCATCGGGGAGGCCTCCGGCGACGTCGTGGTCGCCAGCCCCGGCGACGACGCGCCCGGGGGCGCCCCGGTGGGGTCGCCGGGCGTCGACGCGCGCACGGGCCCGTTCCGTGAGCCCCCGACACTTCTCGGCGAGCAGGTCGAGCTTCGACCCTTCACCTCGGCCGATGCGCCCGCGATGGCACGGATCCTGTCGGACCCGGAGGTGGTTCGGCTGACCGGGAGTGCCACGACCACGGCGGCCACCCACGAGCCGGCGGACCTCGACGAGTTGGTGGACTGGTACGGGACACGCCAGGACCACCACGACCGCCTCGACCTCGCGATCGTGGATCGCGCCACCGGCGCCGTGGTCGGGGAGGTGGTGCTCAACGACCACGACGAGGACGCCTCGTCGGTGAACTTCCGCATCCTGGTCGGGCCCGGTGGCCGGGGCCGGGGGCTGGGCACCGAGGCGGCCCGGCTGGTGCTGGACCACGCCTTCCGGGTCGTGGGCCTGCGCCGGGTCGAGCTGGAGGTCCACGATTTCAACCCCCGGGCCCGCCACGTCTACGAGTCGCTGGGGTTCGTCCACGAGGGCACCCGTCGGTCCGTCCTGTTCTTCGACGGCCACTGGGTCGACGCCCACGTGATGGCCCTGCTGGACGACGACTGGGACGCCCGGACGACGTGACTCGCGGGTTCAGTCCACGGTCACGGCGCCGGCGAGGTGGGGCGTGCCGTCGCGACTGCGCACCCCCAGCGCCCACCCGTCGTCGCGCCGGGCGGTGGCGTACTCGACCCGTCCGGGCAGCAGGACGGGACGCTTGAAGGCGACGTCGGCGGTGCAGGCCGCCGGGAGCTCGCCCAGTCCGGCCACCGCCGCCGCCGTGGTCCACATGCCGTGCGCGATGGCGCGGGGGAACCCGAAGGCACGGGCCGACAGCGCCGACAGGTGGATCGGGTTGCGGTCCCCGGACACCGCGCCGTACCGGCGTCCGAGGTCGGCGGCCAGCCTCCAGCGCGCGGTCAGGGGCAGCGCCGCGGGGTCGACCGTGGTCGCCCCGTCGGGCCGGTCGGGGCGGTCACCGGTGCTCGCGGCCGCAGCGTCCACCGGTCCGCGACGCAGGTAGGTGCTCGCCGAGGTCCACACCACCGACCCGTCGCGGGACACCTCGACCTGCGCGTCGAACTGGATGCCCTTCGGGTGGGGCCGGACGGCGCCTGTGCGGGCCATCACGTCGACCCGGTCGCCGATCGCGACATGGTCGTTGGCGGTGATCGTGTTGTGGACGTGCACCAGCCCGAGCAGCGGGTACGGGAAGTCCGGACGGGTCAGCAGCCACACGACCGGGGGGAACCCGACCAGGTGGGGGTAGGTGAGCGGGACCCGGTCACGCAGCCGGAACCCGCACACCTCGGTGTAGTCGGCGACGGCGGCGAGGTCGATGGGGACGTCGCGGACCACGACCTCGGTGTCGGGCACGCCGCCGTGCCCGGCGCCACCGCCGTGCCCGCGCCAGGGCAGGGCCGCGGTGGCCGCGCCGGCCAGCAGGCCGGTCAGGTCCGGGGTGGTGTCGAGCTCGACGCGGTTCGCCATCGCTCAGGCCCCCAGCAGGTTCTGGCCGCACACGCGCAGGGTGGTCCCGTTCACCCCGTCGGCGTCGGGCCAGGCCAGGAACCCGATCGCCTCGGCGACGTCGACGGGCAGGCCACCCTGCGACAGGCTGTTGAGCCGACGTCCCAGCTCGCGCGGTCCGAGCGGCATCGCCGCGGTCATCTCGGTCTCGATGAACCCCGGGGCGACCGCGTTGATGGTGCCGCCGACCGCGGCGACGTCGTCGGCCAGGGCCTCGACGTGGCCGATCACGCCCGCCTTGGAGGTCGCGTAGTTGGCCTGGCCGCGGTTGCCGGCGATCCCGCTCATCGACGACACGCACACGATTCGGGGGTCGTCCCCCAGCACCGCCCGTCCGGCCTCGGTCCCCAGCAGGGCCCCGTCCAGCGCCTCGATGGCCGCGAGGTTGACCGCCAGGACGAGGTCCCACCGGTCGCGGTCCATCCCGGCGACGGTCTTGTCGCGAGTCACGCCGGCGTTGTGCACCACCGTGTCGAGGTGGCCGTGGCGCTGGGCGACGTGGTCGACCAGGATCGCCCCGGCGTCGTCGCGGGTGATGTCCAGCTGGAGCGCGGACCCGCCGACGTCGTTGGCCACGGTGGCCAGGGCGTCGCCGGCCAGCGGCAGGTCGACGCACACGACCGTCGCCCCGTCCCGGGCCAGGGTCCGGGCGATCGCGGCCCCGATCCCGCGGGCCGCACCGGTGACCACCGCGACGCGGCCGTCGTGGGGGCGGTCCGGGTCGGCGGCCGGCGCGCTCGCGGGTCCCGACACCGTCAGGCGCTGGCCCGACACGAATGCCGACCGTCCCGACACCAGGAAGCGCAGCGGGGCGGCCAGCCCGTCGGCGGCGTCGGGCGCGACCTCCACGAGGTTGGCCGTGCCCCCGGCGCGCAGTTCCTTGCCCAGTGAGCGCACGAAGCCCTCGAGGCTGCGTTGGGTGGCATGGGCGGCCGGGTCGTCGATCCGCGTGGGTGGGCGGCCGAGTACGACCACCCGGCCCGAGGCGCCGAGGCGGCGGACCATGGTGTGGAAGAACTCGTACAGGTCGGCGAGGTCCCCGGTGCTGGTCAGTCCGGTGGCGTCGTACACCAGGCCGGCGTAGCGCGGCGTGTCCTGGGCGGCGTCCGGCTCGTGGTGGACGTCCACGCCCGCGTGGTGGAGCACGGTGCGGGCACGGTCGACCAGGCCCCCGTCGCCGGCCACCACCACCGGTCCGTCGACCAGGGGCCGTCCGGGCTCGTGGCGGCGCAGCAGGGCAGGCTTGGGCAGGCCGAGCACGTCGGCGATGCGCTGGCCCACGTCGTGGTTCACGACGCGCGTGTACAGGTCGGCTGGCATGGTTGGTCCTCGTGGGGCAGGGGCTACTTCTCGATGATGGCGACCAGGCCGTTGCCGCCGGCGGCGCAGATGCTGACCAGGGCACGACCGCCGTGCTCCCAGTCGTCGCGCTCGGCCAGCAGCGACGCGGCCGTCGCCACGATCCTTGCACCGGTGGCCGCGAACGGGTGGCCGGTGGCCAGCGACGAGCCGGCGACGTTGAGCCGGCTGCGGTCGATCGCGCCCAGCGGGGCGTCACGTCCGAGCCGGTCGGAGCAGAAGTCCTCGTCCTCCCAGGCCGCCAGCGTGGCCAGCACGGTCGCGGCGAACGCCTCGTGGACCTCGTACAGGTCGAAGTCCTGCAGGGTCAGGCCATGGCGGTCCAGCAGCCGTGGCACGGCGTAGGCGGGCGCCATGAGCAGTCCCTCGTGGCCGTGCACGTAGTCGACCGCGGCCGACTGGGCGTCGACCAGGCGGGCCAGCACCGGCAGGTCGTTGGCGGCGGCCCAGTCCGGGGTGGCGACCAGGACTGCGGCTGCGCCATCGGTCAGCGGGGTGGAGTTGCCCGCGGTCATGGTGCCGGTCTCGCGGTCACCGAAGACGGGACGCAGCGACGCCAGCGACTCCCGCGTGGAGTCCGGCCGCAGGTTGTCGTCACGGTTCAGGCCCAGGTAGGGGGTCACGAGGTCGTCGAAGAAGCCCCGGTCCCACGCCGCCGCCAGGTGCTGGTGGCTGGCCAGGGCGAGCTCGTCCTGTGCCTCGCGGGAGATGCCCCACTCGGCCGTCGTGATGGCCTGGTGTTCGCCCATCGACAGGCCGGTCGTGGCCTCTTCGTTGCGAGGTGCCTCCGGCGTGAGTTGGCTGGGACGCAACTGGCCGACGAGCCTGGCCCAGTCCCCGGCGCCGCCGGCACGCTGGGCCTGCAGCAGGATCTGTCGGAGGTCGTCGTTGAGGGCGATCGGGGCGTCGGAGGTGGTGTCGACCCCACACCCGATGCCGACGTCGACCTGGCCGAGGCGCACCTTGTTGGCCACGGCGACGATCGCCTCCAGCGACGTGTCGCAGGCCTTCTGCAGGTCGAAGGCGGGGGTGTCGTCGGCCAGGGCACTGGCCAGCACGGCCTCCCGCACCAGGTTGAAGTCGCGGCTGTGCTTGAGCACGGCCCCGCCGGCCACCTCGCCCAGGGTCTGGCCGGCGAGTCCGAGGCGTGCCACCAGCCCGTCCAGGGCGGCGGTCAGCATGTCGAGGTTGCTGGCCCGGGCGTAGGCGCGGCCGGACCGCGCGAACGGGATCCGGTTGCCGCCCACGATGGCGGCGTCACGAAGGTCGGTCACGACAGGGCCTTTCGGGACCTCTCGGGCCGCCGCGACGCGGTGCGCCGGCACGACCACGAAAGAATTGGAGTGGATGCTCAAGGTCCCACGGTACGCCGACTCGCCGACGACGCCAACCGGGCGCCCGACCCCTAGTCGCGCAGGGCCCGCACCGCGTGGTGGCCGGCGATGCGACCGCTGAACAGGCACCCGCCCAGGAAGGTCCCCTCCAGCGAGCGGTACCCGTGGCACCCGCCGCCCCCGAAGCCGGCCACCTCCCCGGCCGCGAACAACCCCGGGAACGGCTCGCCGCCGGGTCGCAGCACTCGGCTGGACAGGTCGGTCTCGAGTCCTCCGAGGCTCTTGCGGGTCAGCACGTGCAACCGGACCGCGATCAGCGGGCCCTTCGACGGGTCGAGGATGCGGTGGGGGGCCGCGGTGCGGATCAGGCGGTCGCCGCGATAGGTGCGGGCGCGTTGCAGCGCCGCGACCTGCAGGTCCTTGCCGAAGTCGTTGGTCAGGTCGCGATCGCGCGCCTGCACCTGGGACCGGACGTGGTCGAAGTCCAGCAGGGGTTCGTCGGTCAGGTCGTTCATGCCCGCGACCAGCGACTGCAGCGTGTCGCGGACCACGAAGTCGACGCCGACGTCCTTGAAGGTCTCGACCGGGCCCGGTGCGCGGTTGCCACCGAAGGCCCGGCTGGCGACGCCGCGCAGGCTTCGCCCGGTCAGGTCGGGGTTCTGCTCGGACCCGGAGAGCCCGAACTCGCTGGCGATGATCTCCTGGTTGAGGATGAACCACGAGTGGTCGTGGCCGGTGGTGCGCAGGTGGGCCAGCGTGCCGAGCGTGTCGAAACCGGGGTACAGCGGCGGTGGCAGCCGGTTGCCGACCGCGTCGAACCACAGTGACGACGGTCCGGGGAGGATCCGGATGCCGTGGTCGGGCCACACGGGGGAGTGGTCGTGCACGCCCTCCACGTAGTGCCACATCCGGTCGGTGTTGATCACGCTCGCGCCCGCGGCATGGGTGATGCCCTGCAGGCGACCGTCGACGTGGTGCGGCACCCCGGTGACCATCCTGTCGGGCGGCGTCCCCAGCCGGTCCGGCCAGGCCCGGCGCACCAGGTCCTGGTCGCCACCGATGCCGCCCGACGTGACGATCACGATCGGGGCCGACACCTCGAAGTCCCCCACGACCTCACGCGACGACTGCTGGCCCCGTTCCACGTCGGTGGGGGCCAGGATGCTCCCGCGCACACCCGTCACCGCCCCGTCGGTCACGACCAGGCCGTCCACCCGGTGGCGGCAGCGCAGGTCCAGCAGGCCGTCCACGCGGCCCTTGGCCACGCCGTGGAGGAACGGCTCGAGTAGGCCGGGGCCCGTGCCCCACACGATGTGGAACCGCGGCACCGTGTTGCCGGGTCCACTCGCGCTGCCGACCCCGCGCTCGGCCCACCCGACGACGGGGAACAGCTTGATGCCCTTGGAGATCACCCACGCCCGCTTCTCCCCGGCGGCCCAGTCGACGTAGGCCTCGGCCCACCTGCGTGGCCAGTGGTCCTCGTCGCGGTCGAACCCGGCGGTGTTGAGCCAGTCCCGCCAGGCCAGTTCGTGGGTGTCGGTGATGCCCATCCGACGCTGCTCGGGGGAGTCGACCAGGAACAGGCCACCGAAGGACCAGTGCGCCTGGCCCCCGAGCGACTGTTTGCCCTCCTGGTCCACCAGCAGCACGGTCCGTCCGGCGTCGAGCAGTTCCCCGACGGCGACCAGCCCGGCCAGTCCTGCCCCCACGACGATCGCGTCGGCGTCCTGTCCCACGATCGATCCTCCGCTCGGCGGCGAGTCCGTCCTGATGGCCATGGTGCCCGCTGGGGCTGGTCGGGTCAGTCCGACGACGCCGGGCGTCCGTCCCCGGCCGTCCGCCGGGTCGCGCCCAGCGCGGCACGGATGGCGTCGCGGGTGCGGGTGGCCTCGTCGCGGGCCGCCTCGGCGAAGTCGTCGCCCCCGGAGGCGTAGAGCACGGCGCGCGACGACGACACCAGCATCCCGGTGCCCGCAGCGGTGCGCCCGGCGGCCACCGACGCCGCGAGGTCGCCGCCCTGGGCGCCGATGCCCGGGACCAGGATCGGCAGGTCACCCACCCGCTGCCGGACCGTCCCCAGCTCGGCCGGCGCCGTCGCGCCGACGACCAGGGCGCAGTCGCCGAACTGGCTCCAGCGCCGGGTCACCATGTCGGCCACGTGCAGGTACAGCGGCTCGCCGTCGACCAGCAGGGACTGCAGCTCGGCCGCCCCGGGGTTGGACGTGCGACACAGGGCGACGACCCCACCCCGGCCCAGGAACGGACGCGCGGCGTCGGTGCCCAGGTACGGGTTGACCGTGACGGCATGGGCGCCGTAGCGATCGAAGGCCTCGACCGCGTAGCGCTCGGCGGTCGACCCGATGTCGCCACGCTTGGCGTCCAGCACCAGGGTGACGTCCGGGTACTCCTCGCGGATGCGCCGGCACAGCCGCTCGAGCTCGGTCTCGGCCCCGAGCGCGGCGAAGTGGGCGATCTGCGGCTTGAACGCGCACACCAGGTCTGCGGTCGCGTCCACGATCGCGTCCAGGAAGTCGCCGGCGCCGGCGGGGCTGCGGGGGAAGTCGCTGGGGAGGCGGTCGGGATGGGGGTCCAGACCCACGCACAACATCGAGTCGGCGTGGTCCCACGCGTGGGCCAGCTGGTCGTGGAAGCCGGTCACGAGGTTCCCCTGTCCATCGCGGTCCTGCCGACGACGCTAGCTGAGGCCGTTCGGCGGTGGCCGGTGGTGGCCCGGTCACTAGCGTCGGCGCCGTCGGGGGGACCGCATGCCCGCGCTGGTCCGCGGGGTGCGACGACGCAAGACGTCCAGGAGTCCGCCGTGCCCCCCGTCACGCCCCCCGCACCCTCACCTGCCCCGCACCCGGGACCGACGTCGTGGCGGTCGGACGCGCGCCCGACTGCGCGGCGATCGTCGGTGGTCGCCGCCGTGGTGGCCGTCGTCGCCCTGGCCGTCGGCGCGGTGGCGCCCACGGCCAGCGCCCAGGACGCGCCGGAACGCGACCCGCTGGTCGTCCTGCACGGGATCACGGGCTCGTACCTGGCCGACGCCGACGGCGACGAGGTGTGGCCGGACGAGGGCGCGACCGTGACGTCGCTGGGCGACGACCACCTCGACGTGCTCGCCCTGGCACCCGACGGACGCACGCCCGCCGCCGGTGGCAGCGGGGTCCGGGTGATGACCGAGCAGGGCATCGACGGGATCATCGGGACGTCGCAGCTGTGCTTCCTGGGATCGGCCTGCTGGGCGGTCGGGGACGCCTACGCCCAGCAGTTCGACCACCTGGCCGATCGTGGGTGGGTGCTCGGCACGGACCTGTTCGCCTTCGCCTACGACTGGCGACTGTCCCCGGAGGTCAACGGCCGGCGACTCGTGACCGCCATCCGCGCGGTCCTGGCCGACACCGGTGCCGACCGGGTCGACCTGCTCGCCCACAGCCAGGGCGGCATCGTGACGGCCGCGGCGCTGGAGCGCAGCGACGGCGTCGGGCTGGTCGACCGGGTGGCCACGCTGGGAACGCCCTTCCTGGGCGCCACCAAGGCGCTGGGGGTGCTGGACTACCGCCAGCCGTGCCAGGCTGAGCCACCCCTGGGCCTCCCGGGGTGCCTCCTCAACCGGGCCAAGGCCCAGGAGTTGGCCACGAACTGGCCCGGCTTCCTGGCCCTGCTGCCGTCCCGTGCGTGGCACCGCGTCGACCGGGGCGCCATCCGGACCCCGGCGGGCTTCCTGGGATTCGACGCCTACCGGCAGCGGCTGTCGGACCGCAACCTCCCCCTGGTGGACGCGGCATCGTCGTTCCACGACCGGGTCGACGCCTGGTCGCCGCGCGACCCCGACGTCGAACTCCTGCGGGTCGTCGGGGACGGGCTGGGCACGATCCGGTGGGTGCGCGAGTTCCCGGTCGAGCAGTGCAGCGGGATCTGGTGGTGGCGGCGGTGCGAGCTGGTCGACACCTTCGAGTTCACGATGGGCAGTGGCGACGGGACGGTGCCGACCGACTCGGCCGACGTCGTCGACCTGGCCGCGGGCGTCGACCTGCGCGGGACCGGCCGCAACACCTACGTCACCGGGGTCAGCCATGGCGACCTCACCCGCGATCCGGCCGTGCTCGACCGGGCGCTCGGCTTCCTCGCCGGCGACGACGCGGCGGCGGGGAGCACGGCCCGGGCGGCCACGGTGGACGGGTCGGCGGGGCTGACGGGGACCGAGCTCGTGGCCCGGGGGGACGTGGGTGGCGTGGTGACCGACGACGCCGGCCGGGTCCTCGGCGACGGCGCGGCGGGCGAGGGCGGCGAGCTCGCACCGATCCCGGGTGGCACCCACGAGTCCAGCGACGCCGGAGACCAGTTCGTGCTGACCGAGCCGGGTCGTGCGACCGGCACCTGGCGGGTCGTCCGGGACGGCGAGATGGAACTGGTCGCGCGTCGCCACGTGGACGGCGCCGTCGACGCCGTGGCGTCCACCGGTCCCTTCCCCGTGTTCGCCGGTGCCACCGTCGAGCTGGACCTCGACGTGCCGTTGCGTGGGGGCAGGTCGGCGCGCATCGACCGCGACGGCGACGGGCGGCCGGACCGGACGGTGCCGTTGCGCCTCCGCCGCCAGGAGCCGACCGTCGCCACGGCCGACGACGAGCAGGCACCGACGGCGGCGGCCACGGTGTCACGCGACCTCGTCGGGCGGGCCTGGTGGGCGGACGTCGACGTCACCGCGACCGATCCCGGGGACGGCAGTGGCGTGGCCAGCGTCGACTGGGCACTGGACGCCTCGACCGAGACCGGCACCGGCACCGGGCGCCTGCGCGTGCCGGCCCGTGGCGAGCTGCACCTGCGCGCCACCGACGCCGCCGGCAACGTCCAGGCGCCCCACACCGTGGTGGTGCTCGACGACGCGCCGAGCCGGGCCGAGTGGGTGCAGGAGGTGGCCCGCGGACGCCTGGCCCTCGACGGCGTGCTCGAGTACGCGGCGGACGTCGACGTGTGGGCGCTGGAGGTCACCGAGCCCGGCCGCCACGACCTGCGCCTGCTCGGTCCCGCCACCGGCTACGACGTGACCGTGCGAGACGCGGATGGCCGCGTGGTGGCCACCCTGGATCGCCGTGGCCGCGGCGTCGACCGGGTCGGGCTGGACCTCGACACGGGCCTCCACACGGTGGAGGTCGCCGCGACCGACCTCGACCACGATCCGCTCGCCGCCTATCGCCTGCGGCTGCGACCCGGCCCCTGACCGATGTCACCCGTCGGGCTCCCAGGCACGGGCGGACTCCACCACGACCTGATCATCCACAGCGCGGCCATGGCGCGTGCGGGGGTCGCCCGCCAATGGTCGATGCGCGCGTGCGCGGCCGCTAGGTTCGGGGCTACTGCCGCGATAGTTGCCCCGTGCCCCGGCCCGGTGCGGCACCTGCCCGACCGCACCAGCCCAGCGCACCATCACGAACTTCCGAGGAGATCGATGTGAGGATCCGCAGACGAGCGTCGGCCGTCCTGCTGGTCGGGGCGCTTGCCCTGGCCGCGTGCAGCGGCGGCGACGAGACCGAGGACACCGCCAGCGAGGCGACCGAGTCCACCGCCGACGCCTCGGAGGCCCCGGCGTCCACCGGCGAGGCCGAGACCGAGATGGTGTCGGCGGACGGCTGTGGTGACAACAAGGTCGAGAGCATCGAGGCGACCTCGGACTCCGAGGTCGTGTTCACGCTGTGCTCCGCCGACCCGGCGTTCCTGCAGAAGATCGCCTTCGTCGTGTTCGGCATCCAGCCGGCCGAGCACCTCGCCGCGACCGGCGGCTCGCCGCTGGAGGACCCGATCGGGACCGGACCGTTCGCGCTCGACTCGTGGAACCGCGGGACCGAGATCACCTTCACCCGCAACGAGGACTACTGGGGCGACGCGCCCGCCTTCGACACCCTGGTGTTCCGCTGGGCGGCCGAGTCGGCCCAGCGCATCACCGAGGTGCAGTCGGGCAACGCCCAGTACGCCACCAACCTGTCGGCGCCCGACTACGAGTTGGTGGAGGGTGATGACAGCCTGACCCTGCTGGAGGACCAGAACCCCAACGTCTTCTACATGGGCTTCACCAACACCTTCGAGCCCTTCGACGACCCGGCCGTGCGCCAGGCCGTGGCGATGGGCATCGACCGCCAGCGCATCGTCGACACCTACTACCCGGTCGGGTCCGAGGTGCCGGACTTCTTCACGCCGTGCTCGATCGAGAACGGCTGCGTGGGTGACCCGTGGTACGACTTCGACCCGGAGGCGGCGCGCCAGATGCTGGCCGACGCCGGGTACCCGGACGGCTTCGACACCACCATCCACCTGCGCGACGTCTTCCGCGTCTACCTCCCGGAGCCCCAGAACGTGGCCACCGAGATCCAGACGCAGCTGCGCGAGAACCTCAACATCAACGCCGAGGTCAACGTGCTGGAGTCCGACCAGTTCATCGAGGAGGTGTCGGAGGGTGCGCTCGACGGCATCCACCTGCTGGGCTGGGGTGCGGACTACCCGCACGTCACGAACTTCCTCGACTACCACTTCGCCGGCAACGTCCAGTTCGGTGACCCCTACCCCGACATCGTGGAGCTGCTGGCCGAGGGTGCTGCCGAGGTCGACCCGGCCGCGGCCGAGCCGACCTACGAGCAGATCAACAACCTCATCCGCGAGGAGGTGCCGATGGTGCCGATCGCCCACGGTGCGGCCGCCGACGTGGCCACCACCACGTTGGGCAACGCCTCGGTGCCGCCGTTCGGCGCGCCGCAGTTCAAGGTGATGGAGCCCGAGTCCGACCCGCTGGTGTTCGTCCAGAACGCCGAGCCGATCTCGCTGTACTGCTCCGACGAGTCCGACGGCGAGTCGCTGTCGGCCTGCGAGCAGGTCATCGAGGGCCTCTACCAGTACGACGAGGAGGGCAACGCGATCCCGGCCCTGGCCGAGGAGTGCGCCCCCAACGACGACGGCACGGTGTGGACCTGCTCGCTGCGCGAGGGCGTGACGTTCCACGACGGCTCGGAGTTCGACGCCGGTGACGTGGTCGCCTCGTGGGCCGCCGGGATGGACGCGTCCAGCCCGTTGCACACCGGCAACACCGGTGGGTTCGAGTACTACACCTACCTGTGGGGCGGGCTGATGAACGTCCCGGAGGCCGAGCCCACCGAGGGCGCCAGCGAGTCCAGCGAGTCCGAGACGGCCACCGAGTCCGAGTCGGCCACCGAGTCGGAGTCGGCCACCGAGTCGGAGTCGGCCACGGAGTCCGAGTCGGCCAGCGAGTCCGAGTCGACGTCGGAGACGGCCACGCCGTCCGAGACCACGACCACGCCGACGGAGACCGCCAGCGCCACACCCAGCGAGGCCACGAGCTAGCGCTCGCGGCACCACCATGGCACCCGGGGACGCGGGTCGGCGACGCCGACCCGCGTCCTGCCCGTGACGTCCGCCAGGGTCGGCCGGACGTCTGGCCCGACGTCGGGGGCACGCCCGGGTGCAGCCGGAGGTGGACGTCTAGGCTCCCGGCGCAGGCCCTGAGCATCGCCCCGGGCCCCCTGCCCGCCCGGGGGTCGCGCCCGACCGACCGAGGAGTCGCCGTGCCACGACGGTCCGCGTCGCCAACGCCGTCGCCGGGCGGGGCGACACGATGATCGCGTTCACCGTCAAGCGGGTGCTGGCGGCGATCCCGGTGCTGTTCGGGGTCGTGGTGGCCGTCTTCCTGCTCCCACGCGTGGTGGGCGGCAATCCGTGCTATGCGGTGCTCGGGCCGCGTGCCACGCCGGCGGCCTGCGACCAGTTCCTCGAGGCCAACGGGCTCAACGACCCCTTCCTGACCCAGTTCACGACCTACCTGGGCGACATCCTCACGGGCAACTTCGGCGAGTCGATCCGCTACTCCCGACCGGTGATGGACGTGCTGCTGGAGCGCCTGCCGCTGACCATCGAACTGGCCGCGTCCGCACTGGTGCTGGCCATCGTGGTGGGCGTGCCGCTGGGGGTCGCGGCCGCGCGGTGGCACAACAGCCCGGTCGACATCGGCACGATGGCCTTCGCCAACATCGGCGTGTCGATGCCGATCTTCTGGCTCGGGTTGATGCTGTCCTACCTGTTCGCCGTCGTGCTGGGCGACACGTTCCTGTCCCTGCCGCCGTCCAACCGCTTCACGGCCGGCATGACCCCCGAACCCTTCTACGAGGTGTGGGGCTGGACCGTCGGCGAGGAGGGGGCCTGGTCGACCCTGCTCGGGTTCCTGTCCCGCTTCGCGATCTTCAACACCGTGGTGTCCGGCCAGTGGGCCGAGCTCCGTGACGGGGTCGAGCACCTGATCCTGCCCACGGTCGCCCTGTCGACGATCCCGATGGCCGTGATCGCGCGCATGACGCGGTCGTCGTTGTTGGACGTGCTGGGCCAGGACTACGTGCGCACGGCCCAGGCCAAGGGCGCCCGCCAGCCACGGGTGATCCGCCGCCATGCCCTGCGCAACGCGCTGCTGCCGGTGGTGACCATCATCGGCCTGCAGCTGGGTGCCCTGCTGGGTGGGGCCGTGCTGACCGAGACCGTGTTCTCCCTGGCCGGGGTCGGCACCGCCCTGTTCGACGCCATCGACACTCGCGACTACCCGATCATGCAGGGATTCACGTTGTTCATCGCCGCGACGTACGTGATCGTCAACCTGCTGGTGGACCTGTCCTACGGCTACCTCGACCCGAGAGTGAGGCTCCAGTGAGCGGCGCCGGCTCGGGTGGCGAACGCGTGGACGGCCCGGGCGGGACGGACGGGGTCGTGTCGCAGGAGGACGCCGCGCGTCGATCCCGCGGTGACGCGGCGGCGCGCCGGTCCACCGGCGTGGACGAGGGTCCCACGGCCGCCGCCGGTGGCAGCGCGCAGGCGGGCGCGCTGGAGGCCCCCGGTCCCGACGAGATGCTGAGCCAGCCGACCTCGGTCTGGCGCCTGGCCATGCGGCGGTTCTTCCGCCGCAAGCTCGGGGTGCTGGGACTGGCGATCGTGACCCTGCTGACCATCGTGGCGCTGGCCGCCCCCGTGCTGGCGCCCTACGACCCGCTGGAACAGCTCGACCGGGTCGAGGGCAGCGACGTCCAGCGCCGCGACCCACCGTCGCGCGAGCACCTGCTGGGGCTGGACTCCAACGCCCGCGACCAGTTGTCGCGGATCATCTACGGGGCACGCCTGAGCCTGCCGCTGGGCGTGTCGATCGTGTTGGCGGCGATCCTGATCGGGGCGGCGCTCGGCGCCGTGGCCGGATTCTTCGCGGGCTGGCTGGACACGTCGGTGATGCGGTTCATGGACGTGATCCTGGGCTTCCCCGCCCTGGTCCTGGCCATCGCGATCGCCTACGTGCTCGGCAACGCGATCCAGAACGTGCTGATCGCCGTGGCCGTGGTCACCCTGCCGCAGTACGCCCGGGTCATGCGGGCCTCGGTGCTGTCGATCAAGGAGGTGGACTTCGTCGCGGCCTCCGAGGCCCTGGGTGCGTCGTCGTTCCGGTTGCTCCGGACCCGGATCCTGCCCAACGCGCTCACGCCGCTGATCGTGCTGGGCACGCTGGGCATCGCCGGGGCCATCCTTGAGGCCGCGGCGCTGTCGTTCCTGGGCCTGGGCGCGCAGCCGCCCACGCCCGAGTGGGGCTCGATGCTGGCCCAGGAGTACACCCTGATCCGCACCTACCCGCACCTGGTGATCTATCCCGGCCTGGCCATCATGATCACGGTGCTGGGCTTCAACCTGTTGGGGGACGGCCTGCGCGACGCCCTCGACCCGAGCCTGAACGAATGACCACGGCCGACGACGAGGTCCGGATGACCGTGAGCGACCCCGAGCCCGGCATGGGCGCGGCGCTGGTCGAGGACCTGCCGCCCGAGGCCGTGTCGGAACCGGCGCCACCGCGGAGTCGCGATCCCGGCGAGGAACCCCTGCTGGTGGTGTCGGACCTGCGGACCCACTTCAACACCCGCAACGGGGTGGTCCAGGCCGTCGACGGCGTCGACCTGGCCGTCCACCGCGGCGAGGTCCTTGGCGTGGTCGGCGAGTCCGGGTGCGGGAAGTCCGTCACGTCGCTGTCGATCCTGGGCCTGGTGCCCTATCCCGGTGAGGTCGTCACCGGGTCGGTCGTCTACGACGGCCAGGAACTGACCACGATGGGCAACAAGGCGTTGTCGCGGTTGCGGGGCGACCGCATCTCCATGATCTTCCAGCAGCCGACGTCGGCGCTCAACCCGGTCTACCGGGCCGGCGACCAGGTCGAGGAGGTCTACCAACTCCACCGGGACTACGACGACGAGGAACGCACGGCCCGGGCCGTGGACATGCTGCGACGGGTCGGCATCCCGGACCCGGAACGGCGCGCCCGGGCGTTCCCCCACGAGTTGTCGGGCGGCATGGCCCAGCGGGTGATGATCGCCATGGCGCTGGCCTGCGAGCCGGACCTGCTGATCGCCGACGAGCCCACGACCGCCCTGGACGTCACCATCCAGGCCCAGATCCTCGACCTCATGCGCGACCTGGTGGTCGAGTCCGGGACCGCCGTGGTGCTGATCACCCACGACCTGGGGGTGGTCGCCGAGATGGCCGACCGGGTCGCGGTGATGTATGCCGGCCAGGTGGTCGAGGAGGCCGACGTCATCACGTTGTTCGAGGCCCCCAAGCACCCGTACACGCAGGGCCTGATCGGGTCGATGCCGGTGCTGGGGGACCGGCGCGGCGACCTGGACACGATCCCGGGCGTGGTGCCCACGCTGGTGGACCCGCCCGACGGCTGTCGGTTCGCGGCCCGCTGCCAGGCCCGCATCACCCACGACCTGGCCATCTGCACCCGCCAGGACCCCGAGCTGCTCCCGGTGGTCGACGGCGACGGCGACCACGTCGTGCGCTGCTTCCTGCACCACGACGCCGACGGCAACGCCCGTGTCCACCAGCCCCCGGTGGTCGACCACGACGCCGAGTTGGACGAGGCCGGCGACCCACCCGGTGCCGACGAGGAGGAACCGGCATGACCACCGGCATCCCCACCGCGGGTCCGTCGGGGTCCGCCGGGGCCGACGACCCCGGTGACCCGCCGTTGGTCGAGGTCCGCGACCTCGTCAAGACCTTCCCGGTGACCGGTGGACTGCTGCAACGCCAGATCGGTGAGGTCCGTGCGGTGGCGGGCGTCGACCTCGCGATCCGTCGGGGCGAGGCGCTCGGGCTGGTGGGCGAGTCCGGCTGTGGCAAGACCACGCTGGGTCGCATGGTCGTGCGCCTGCTGGAGCCGACCTCGGGCACGATCCTGTTCGACGGCCAGGACGTGACCCACCAGTCGTCGCGGAACCTGGCGACGTTCCGCCAGGACGTGCAGGTGATCTTCCAGGACCCCTACTCCAGCCTCGACCCCCGGTCCCAGGTCGGCAGCTCGATCGGCGAGGGCCTGCGGATCCACGGGATCGGGGATCGCGACGAGCGCCGGCGCCAGGTCGGGGACATGCTCGAGCTGGTCGGGCTCAAGCGCGAGCACGCCGAGCGGTACCCGCACGAGTTCTCAGGTGGCCAGCGCCAACGTGTCGGCATCGCCCGCGCGCTGATCCTGCGACCCCGGCTGGTGGTGGCCGACGAGCCGGTGTCGGCGTTGGACGTGTCGGTGCAGGCGCAGGTGCTCAACCTGCTCAAGGATCTGCAGCACGAACTCGACCTCACGTTGTTGTTCATCGCGCACAACCTGGCCGTGGTCGAGCACATCTCGGATCGCGTGGCCGTCATGTACCTCGGCCGCATCGTCGAGCTGACGGACCGGGACCGGCTCTACGCCCGCCCGACGCACCCCTACACGCAGGCCCTGTTGTCGGCCATCCCGATCCCGGACCCGCGGCGACGCCGCGCGCGGGTGATCCTGCAGGGTGAGATCCCGTCGCCGATGGACCCGCCCAGCGGGTGCCGGTTCCACCCACGCTGTCCGATCGCGGAACCGGGACTGTGTGACGCCGAGGACCCGGCCCTGATGGCGGTGCCCGACGACGTCCACCACCAGGCGGCATGCCTGGTCCGCGCCGGCCCGCGGGCGCGTGACTGACGGTCGCCGCGACCGACGGCGGCCCCGCGGCCACCATCCCGGGGGACGGGCCGACCGGCCGGGCGTCGAACGGACGGGCCGTGCGGCGCGGGGGCTTCCTACCGTGGTGGGTGGAGCGCCGACGCCGACACCGCTCCTGCGCCGCCAGACGAGAGGGACACGGCATGGACACCCGAACGCGGAACCGAGTTCGAGACTGGGTCGATGACCTGGCGACGATGGAGGGCCACGTGGAGCAGGCGATCGAGCAGCAGACGTCGCTGGACCACCGGTCGCCCGAGGTCGCCGAGGCGGTCGACGAGTTCCTGGACACCGTGCGTCGATCCCGCGCCCGACTGGATGGCCATCGGGCCACCTTCGACGACAGCCAGCGCCCCCACGGGCTGGCCGAGACCGTCGGTGACGTGCTCGGCGCCGCTGCCGGGATGGTCGACCGTGCCCGTGGCACGTCCACGGCCAAGGCCGTCCGTGACGACATCATCGCCTTCACGAGCCTGTCGGTCGGCTACGAGATGCTGTTGACCAGTGCGTTGGCGGTCGGGGACACCGAGACCTCGCAGGTCGCGGAGGTCGCGCTGCGGGACTACGCCGCGGTGGTGCGACGGGCCACTGCCGTCCTGCCCACCGCGACCCTCGACGAGTTGCAGGCCGACGCCGACATCACGATCGCCAACCCCGAGGTCCGCAGCGCGGTGCACTCCGCGATGGACCGCGCCCGCGCCGCCTGAGCGCGAGACGACCAACGACCAAGGACCACGACCATGAGCACCACGCCCGTCAACCACCGCCTCTCGCGTCCTCGTGACGGACGCTGGATCGCCGGTGTGTGCGCCGGCATCGCCCAGCGCTTCGGCATCTCGCCCCTGCTCACCCGGGTCCTGTTCCTGTTCGTGCCCGGCCCGAACCTGTTGATCTACATCGCGCTGTGGATCGTGGTGCCCGAGGAGTGACCCGGCCACGGCGGCCGGTCCGGTGCGTGGAGGGCGACTAGCGTTCGGCGATGAGCCCGCCAGGTGGACCCCGACCGGGAGTGCCCGTGCCCGACCCCCGCCTCGATCCCCCCCGATCCGACCAGTCCCCGTCGGGTCGCCACGTCCGGATCGGCATCGACACCGGGGGGACCTTCACCGATGTCGTGGCACTCGACGAGGTCACGGGTCGGTTGACGACCACCAAGACCCCGTCGACCCCTCGGGACCCCGCCGAGGGCTTCCTCACCGGCGTCGAGCGCATCCTCGACCTGCTCGACCGCGACGGCGAGCACGTCGCGGCCGTCAGCCACGGCACCACCGTGGCGACCAACGACCTGCTCGAGGACAAGATCGCCCACATGGGGCTGATCACCACGCGTGGCTACCGCCACATCCTGGAGATCGCACGCCAGAGCGTCCCGGACGGCTACGGCAACTCGTGGTTCTGGGTCAAGCCGCCCCGGATCGTCCCGGTCGACCGCGTGCGCGAGGTCGACGGCCGCCTGGACGTCCACGGTGACGAGGTCGAACCCCTGGACCTCGACCAGGTCGCCGAGGTCGCCCGCGGGTTCCGCCGTCGTGGCGTGGACACCCTGGGCATCTGCCTGCTCCACGCCTACGCCGACGGCCGCCACGAACGTGGCGTCCGCGAGGTCGTGGCCCGCGAGCACCCCGATGCCGTCGTGTCACTGTCCTCGGAGGTCCTGCGCGAGTACCGCGAGTACGAACGCACGATCACCACGCTGGTCGACGCCTCGGTCAAGCCCCGGGTCGGGGCCTACATCGCCGCCATCGGGGCACGGCTGGCCGCCTTCACCCGGGCCGAGGGCCCCGTCGACCCGGCCGGGGCGGGCCCCGACCACGAGCGCGTGCCCACGACCGTGCCGTTCTGGATCATGAAGTCCAACGGTGGCGTGATCAGTGCCGAGGAGGTCGTGCACCAACCCATCACGACCGTGCTGTCCGGGCCGGCGGCGGGGGCCCTGGGAGCCGCGGTCATCGCCCGTGCGGCCGGTCACGACCGGCTCCTGACCTGTGACGGCGGTGGGACCTCCACGGACGTCTCGGTCGTGCTCGACGGTCGTCCGACGCTGACCACCGAGGGCACGATCGGGCGCTTCCCGTCCAAGATCCCCATGATCGACGTCGTGACGGTGGGCGCTGGCGGTGGCTCGATCGCGTGGTTGTCGCCCGAGGGAACGTTGAAGGTCGGGCCGGAGTCGGCCGGCGCCGATCCGGGGCCGATGTGTTATGGCCGTGACGGGGACCGGCCCACGATCACCGACGCCCACGTGCTGCTCGGGCGCATCCCGCCACACCTGCTGGGCGGGCAGATCCCGCTGGACGTCGACGCGGCTCGTCGGGGCGTCACGGACCTGGCCGAGCGGCTGGACCTGACCCCGGAGGCCTGCGCCACCGGGATCCTGGAGGTGTCGGCGTTCAACCAGGCCAACGCGATCCGCCAGGTCACGGTCCGCCGCGGGCTTGACGTACGGACGTTCACCATGGCCGCCTTCGGGGGCTCGGGGCCACTGCTGGTGTGTCGCCTGGTGGACGTGCTCGGCCTCCAGGCGGTGGTGGTCCCGCCGGACCCGGGGAACCTGTCGGCCTTCGGCCTGCTGACCGTCGACGTCCGCAACGACTACGTCCAGACCGCCGTGGTGCGCGACGACGCGATCGACCTCGAGCGGATCGCGGCGGTGTACGCCGACCTGGAGGACCAGGCCGGACAGGCCCTGGACCGGGAGGGCTTCGACCGCGACGTCCACGTGTTCCAGCGCAGCGCCGACCTGCGCTACGACGGGCAGGCCTTCGAGGTCCGCGTGGACGCGCCGGCCGGCGCGGTCGACGCCGAGTTCCGGTCCGCCGTCGTCGCGGCCTTCCACGACGCCCACGAACAGACCTACGGCTACGCGACCCGCGACGACCCACGCCACCCGGTCGAGTGGGTCAACCTGCGGGTGTCCGGCATCGGGCCGATCACCCGGCCGGAGCTGCCGTCACTGGCGACCCGGGAGTCGGGCTCGGTCCACGACGCCCGGTCCGGGACCCGTCCGGTGTTCTTCGACGGCTGGCATGCCGACACCCCGGTGTACTGGCGCGCGGACCTGCGGGCCGGTGACGTCGTCGCCGGTCCCGCGGTCCTCGAGGAGTTCGGGTCCACCGTCCCGGTCCACCCCGGGTTCACCGCCACCGTCGACGACCACGCGAACCTGGTCGTCACCCGCACCCACGCCAGCGACGACGACGCCGTCGTCCCCGACGTGGAGGAGGTCGCATGAGCACCCCCGACACGCCGCCCGACGGCGTCACCGATCCGCTGACCGACGTCGGCGGCCCGCTGCGACCCGACGACGACACGACGGTGGACCCGGTCGTGCTCGAGATCGTGCGTGGCACGCTGGCGTCGATCGAGAAGGAGGTCGAGGACGCCATCGGTCGGACCGCACGCTCGCCGATGATCCGCGACGCCCACGACTACCGCGCGGGCATCCACGACCGCAACCTGCGCAAGTTGACCGGGCGGTCCTACTCGGCGCTGGTGCACCCGATCGTCCGCGACTTCCCGGTCGACGACATGGTCCCGGGCGACGTCTTCTTCCACAACGACGTCTACGAGTCCGAGGGCGGCATCGGCCACCTGCCGGACCTGTGCGTCACCGTGCCCGTGTTCGGCACGGACGGGGACGTGGACGGGGACGGGGGAGTGGGGGAGGCCGGTCGGCCCCGCGTGCTGGCCTTCGTGCAGGCCTTCGGCCACCACGACGACATCGGCGGTTCCGTGCCGGGCTCGATGCCCAGCCATGCCACGTCGGCCTTCCAGGAGGGCCTGATGGTGCCCCCGATCCGGTTGTGGGACGCCGGCGTGCCCAACCGCGCAGCCCTGACCATCATGACCCGCAACTCGCGCATGCCGGACTCGCTGGCGGGGGACCTGCAGGCCGAGGCCTCCGCCTGCCTGATGGGGGCGCGGCGCATGGCCGAGCTGTTCGCCCGGTACGGCGCCGACGTCGTCGAGGCCGCCTTCGACGCGATCGTGTCCCGATGCACCGACACCTACCGCCGCGAGATCCTGTCCCGGATCCCCGACGGCACGTGGACCTGGGAGGACTACGCCGAGCACGACGGCGTCGACCCCCCGCGCCTCCACGCCCAGCGCATCACGCTCACCAAGACCTCCGACGACGGCGGGCGACTGGTCATCGACTTCGACGGGACCTCGCCCCAGGCGAAGGGGCCGATCAACCACGTCGGCGACCGGGCCGACGGCAACTTCCTCAAGAAGTGGCTGGCCCCGATCCTGCGCAACCTCGCCGAGACCCCGGAGCGCATGGCCGAACTCGACGTCAACGAGGGCGTGGTCGACCTCATCGAGATGCGCTTCCCCCCGAAGGGCACCCTGCTGACCCCGGAGTTCCCGGCCCCGACCAACGCCCGCACCTTCGTGATCCTGCGGCTGCTGGGCGTGCTCGCCGGGGTGCTGGCCAAGGCCGTCGGGGGCGCGATGCCCGCCGACCAGGAGACCATCCGCTACACGGGCGTGTACGGCCAGCGCGCCGACGGGTCGTCGTACCTGATGCGCGAGGTGCTGGGCGGCGGCGCCGGCGGCCGGCCCCACGGCGACGGTGAGGACACGATCCACGTCGTGCCGGACTCACGCAACCTGCCCACCGAGTTCACCGAGTCGCGCTTCCCGTTCCGGGTCGAGGTGCTGTCCCTTGCCCGGGACTCGGGCGGCCCGGGCCTGCATCGGGGTGGGCTGGGCTACGACAAGCACATCCGCATGCTGGCCGACGCCCACTTCATGTCCATCGCCGACCGCTCGATCCTGTCCTGCTGGGGCGTCAACGGCGGCCGGGCGGGCCGACCCTTCCGCGTCACCATCGACCCCGGCGGGCCCAACGAGCGCGAGGTGTCGGCGCTGGCCGACGACGAGCCGGTCGTGGCCGGTGAGGTGATCCGCATCCGCACGACCGGCGGCGGCGGGTGGGGGGACCCGTTGGAACGCGATCCGTCGGCCGTCGCGTGCGACGTCTGGTGGGACAAGGTGTCGGTGTCGGCGGCCCGGGACGACTACGGGGTCGTGTTCGTCGACGCCGGGTCCCCGCCCGACGCCGACGACCCGACCCCGGCCGCGGCGGCACCGGTGGTGGACCAGGACGCAACCCGTCGACGCCGGGAGCGACTGCGTGACCAACGTGGGGAACCGGCGTTCTTCGACCGCGGTCCGGGGTTCGCCCGCCTCCATCCCGACGGCGCGACCCAGGCGGACGTCGACCGGCTGTGACGGGCACGTCGACCGGCCCGGGCCACACCGAGTGGGCCTTCTGACGACGCCGCAGACACCGGGGGGTCCCGGTGACGCCGGCGGGGACGGGCCTCGGTCAGCGGAACTCGCGCAGGAGCTGGTCCATGCTCGGCTCGGCCGGCGTCGGCAGGTCGAGGGCGGGACGACGACCGTGCGTCGCGAGACCGCTCAGGTTGCCGGCGACCGGCAGTTCGACCCAGCTGTTGGCGTAGTCGATGGTCGCCGTGGCGCCCGACGACGGCAGCGAGATCTGGGCCGTGCCGACCCGGAGTTCGACCGCCAGTCGGTTGCCCGCGTGGATGATGCCGTCCGTGGTGTTGAGCGGGAATCGCAGCGTCACCCACTGGTCGGGCTCCAGCGGCGACAGGACCTCGAGGCCCTGCCAGTGCGCCGCGTCGCCATCGGCGAAGGTCAGCAGCCGCTCGTCGGTGGCCTCGACGTCGAGTTCGGTGTCGAGGTAGCAGGCGTCGTCATCGGCGGTGGACTCGCCCCAGCAGGACTCCGTGGCGAGGGTGTCGATGCTGTCGTCGACCGCCAGCACGTCCCCGGTCTCCCACAGGGTCATGCGCATCTCGGCCGTCGGGCGATCGAGCTTCAGGCGCAGGTTGACGGTGGGCGTGCCGGACAGGCGGATGTCGTGGCGCACCGGCGAGCTCGACCAGCCCAGGAACCGGCCACCACCCGCGGTCACGCTCTGGATGCCCGTGGTCCCGGCCACCCGGCGGCTCAGCGAGCCCCCGCCGGCCAGGGCGTCACCGGCCAGGCCCAGCTTCACGTCGCGGCTCCCACGGGCCGGCCACGTGGCCTCGTCGGTCCACTCGTTGGGCTCCAGCTCGACGCTGGCGATGGGCTCGTCGGTGATGCCGTTGTCGAGGTCCATGAGCTCGTGGTCGAACCAGCGGTGCAGGGTGTCGACGAACTCGGCCCGGCGGAAGTCGAAGGGCTCGACGTGGCCGGTCTGGGTCAACCAGATCTTGCGTTCGACGCCGTTGTCGCCCAGCGCGTCCCACCAGGGGCCGACGTTGAGCATGTCGACATTGCCGTCACCCACCCCGTGGATGAGGAAGACGCTGGCCTCGACCTGGTCGGCGTCCTTGACGTAGTCGCGCTCGGCCCAGAAGTCGTTGTAGTTGCCGGTCGCGTCGTCGGCGGCCGGGATGGCCTCCGCGCGCAGGTCGGCGCAGTCCGACGACGGGCGGCCGTTGACGTAGCCGTGGAGGAAGTTCCAGTAGTTGCGCGACTGCAGGGTGCCGTTCTGGCGCATGTACTGGTACCAGCTCGAGATGCCCGCGATCGGCACCACCGTCTCCAGGCCCTCGACCCCGGTCGCGGCAGCACCGTTGGCCACCGACCCGTCCCAGGACTTGCCGATCATGCCGACCTGGCCGTCGGTCCAGTCCGCCACCGCGGGCCGGCCGTCGAGGTCCTGGCCCGTGGCGCGACCGTTGAGCCAGTCGACGACCGCCGTGGCCGAGCCCACCTCCGCGAGCCCTCCGACGTCCATGCAGCCGCTGGAGTTGGCGGTGCCCATCAGGTCGACCAGGGCCACCGCATACCCACGTGGGACGAAGTAGTTGTCGTAGTAGAGCGGGAACTTCACCGGCACCCCATCGGGGCCGTAGATCTTCAGTTCGCCCTCGTTGCCCCGTCCGCAGCACTGGTAGTAGGGCGAGGCGACCATGATGACCGGGACGTCGTCGCCGGCCTCGGCCGCCTCACGCGGGCGGATGATGTCGACCCGGACGGTGTCGGGGACGCCGTCGCGATCCGAGTCCAGGGTCGACTCGACGTCGACGGACTCACGGATGGCGTCGGCGTAGGAGTACACGGCGACGGTCTCGTCACCGTCGACGTGCGGCAGGTCCACGGCGGCGGACGGCGCGGCCAACGCACTCGGGGCGAGCGCGGCCACCAGGGCGAGGACCACGACGACCAGGAGTCCGGCGCGGCGGTGCAGGGTGGTGAGGAGGGGGAGTGGATGCATGGGGGGGCGGGGCTTTCGTCGGGCCGGCGGTGGGTCGGGCCGGCAGTGCGGAGGAACCTAGCCACTCGGGCTTGGAGCCCGATACCCGTGGGGAGCGGTTCGTGCGGCCCCTGCGCCGTCACCGGGGCGGATCGAGGCAGGTCGGGTCGCGGCCCGTCGACGCGGCTTCGTGGCCGTCCGAGCGGCCCGCCCGGAGTCGTCGCTGCGACAGGCGTTCGATGAGTACGACACCGTGTGGACGGAGGAGAACCGCTCGCGGGCCGGGCCAGCTTGGACCAGTGGGACGCGCCCGGTCTACGATGCGGTTCTCGCCGAGCTGGGATCGATCGTCCGATCAGTTTCTCAACCATCGATTGCGCGGCTGTTGGAACATCCGACGGTTGACCAACAGTGCCAAGAGACATCGACAACGGAGAGCAATCGGATGTGCACCCGTGTGGTTTGGCCTGACGCGAATGGGTCCGTATTGGTCGGTCGAAACATGGACTATCACCGAGATCTCGAAACAAACCTGTGGAAGCTGCCCCGAGGCGTTGAGCGAGATGACGGGGTCCACGGGGTCCTGAGCTGGACCGCAAAGTACGGCAGCGTCGTCGCCGCGGCGTTCGACATGATCAGCGTCGACGGCATCAACGAAGAGGGCCTTTCCGGGCACATCTTGTGGCTCGCCGAATCGTCGTACGCTCCCCCTGACCCGGCTCGCACCTCGCTCAGCCAGGCCGTCTGGTTGCAGTATCTCCTCGACAACTGCGCAACCGTTGCCGAAGCGGTCGACTGGGCAACGCAGAACGAACTGCAGGTCGTGCAGCTCGTGGATCCAGCGAGCGGTGAGGTTCCGGCAATCCATCTGGCGATCGACGACGCCACGGGCGACTCGGCCATCTTCGAGTACATCGACGGCGAGATGGTGGTTCACCACAGCCGCGACTACAAGGTGATGACGAACTCGCCGCCCTACGACGAGCAACTGGAGTTGCTGAAGAAGGTGGAGGGGTTCGGCGGTGATCAGCCGCTGCCCGGCACCACCCTCGCGTCCGACCGCTTCGCGCGCGCTGCCTACTATTCGTCGCGACTCGCACAACCAACGACCCAGCTCGAAGCGATCGCCGCGATGTTCAGCGTGATCCGCAACGCAGCGCAACCGTTCCGGGTCCCCGACCCGGGCAAGCCCGACGCATCCCAGACGATTTGGCAGGTCGTCATCGACCTCACGGCCAAGCGCTTCGTGTTCGAGTCGACGACACGTCCGAACATCGTCTGGGTCGACCTCGACGACCTCGACTTCAGCGAAGGCTCCAAGGAACTCAAGCTCGATCTGGGCAGCCGGCTCGCACTCGAAGGAGGCATCGCAGGCAACGTCAACGATGAGTTCGTCGAGTCCGACGGACTGCAGTTCCTGACACTGCAGATGATCGAACAGTTCAAGCAAGCGGCAGCAGCCACATCCGAGTGATCCTGTCGGCGGGGATCATCGATCCTCGTCGACACGACAGAACCAAGCCGAACAATGGTAAAGACCCATGGCAAGGTTGACGGCGCTTCGGTGGCTCCGTCAAGCCGTCGCGTCGACAGCAACACCGCCCGGATCCCACGAGCGTCACGGCAATGCGCACCAGACCCCGGGCAAACAGGTTCTGCACGTTCCACGTCATCACCGTCAACTTCGCCATCGACGCCTCTCTCGATCCTGGCGGCAGACGGCGGCTGGGCCCTGGGTGGGGCGGCCGTGATGGGCTCCGTGTCCTAGGTGCGCGACCGGCGTCGGTCGCCAACTCCCAGCGCCGTCGCGACATGCGGATGCCCCGCATCGCGACAGGCCCGCCGGAGCGGGCCTGTCGATCACGCGACGTCACGAGTCCGTACCAGGGGGTACTTGGTTGTCCGGGGCCGGCGGTCGTTGGTCAGTAGGCGCCCGGGACGGCCTTCTTGGCCCATCCCAGGTAGTCGTCGGTCTCACGGATGATGACCCCGGTGTAGGACCCGTCGGGGTTCTGCGTCTCCGGTGTCGACTCGAGCACGGTCGGGATTCCGTCGCCGTCGGTGTCACCGACGTACATGGCCACGTGGCTGCCGGGGTTGACGTAGAGGTCACCGGGACGCATGGCGCCGTTGCGGTTGGGGAAGTTGCCCATTGCGCTGGAGGAGTAGGCCCCGATGTCCAGTCCGGCCTGCGCGTACATGTACGTGATCAGTCCCGAGCAGTCGAAGCCGACGGTGCCCGCTGGCTGGTAGTAGTCGTTCTGGCCGATGCAGTCGCCGTTCCAGGTCGTACCACTCGGGTGTGGCTGACCGTTGTAGCGGTAGGCCCCCGAGCACCCGCCGTTGTAGACCGCGTCCAGCTGGGCGAGACCTGCCGAGATTGCCCGTCTGACCGTCACCGACGAGGATTCCTCGACGTCACAGTGGTTCATGTAGTGCGGGATGCCGCGCGCCGGGATCTCGACGGCCTTGCGTCCATCCAGGTAGTACTGGAAGATGTCATCGAACACGATGGACAGGTGTGCCGTCGGTCCCTGCTTCCATTGCCCCGCAGCAGCGGTGTAGGACGAGTCCTGCTGGACACCGTCACCGGGCCGGACGTTGCGAATCCGTGCGGTGTGGGCGCTGTTGGTGCCGTTGAGAAGGTTGTTTGTCACCTGGTACACACCGCCGTAGGCATTGACCTTGTCCCAGCACGCTCCCACGTGCGGTTGCGTCTCGTAGAACGTGAAGTCTGCACGGGCTGACTGCACCGGCAACGCAACCATCAGCGCGGTCAGCATCCCGACGAGCACGACCCCCATCGAGAGCCGTTGTGTCAACCCATTGGCAAGACGTTGCATCGTTGGTGCCTTCAGTTGATTCCCCACAAGGGTTGGAACCGGTCGCGGCGCTTCGCCACCCCCGATCGGGAGATCTGGGCCGATCACCCGATCGGTCACCTACACGAACGGCCACCTGTCCATTCGACCGGCCGACTTCGGTTACCCAAGAGGTCGTTGAGGTCGACGTCGGCGGTGTTTGCCAGCGCTTTGTGGCGACCAGTCGTCGGTGAGGACATCGGGAGGCAGGATCGGCTAGCCCCATCGTGCTTCAGACCGTTAGGTCTCTTGGGGTCACGAGCAGTGGCTGGAGGCTGGTCCGTGCCGCTTCCGCGTACTGCCCCGTCTTGCCATCCAAGCGTCGAATACGAGTATCCTCCAGTCCTTCGGCCCAACCTCACGGTGGTCGTTGAGGCGGCCGCCCGAGGTCATCGCGGAGAGCTTGCCATTGTCCCCGACAAGTCAAGAGCCGCCAGGCCGCCCTCGGTGGCGACGGAGCCCTGCAACAATCCCACGACTAGTCGAAAGGACCGGGCTTGTCTGACTGGGCACGATCTGGTCGAGCCCGACGACTTCCGACTGCGACGCCAGGTCCCACACCCGCACCGCTTGGTCGTCGCTGCCAGAGACCACAATCGCCCGACCACTGGGCACAACCCCGATCGCCACGGATCTCATCCAGATCCTGTGGGCGGCGTTCCACGGTCCGATCATCTGTTCGCCGGTGGCCAGCTCCCACACACGCAACGTTGGAACACGCCGCGCACTACCCCGGGCCCCTGCCCGCCCTGGTGTCGCTGGGCGCCGCCAGCGATGGTGGCCTGCTGATGCTGGATCTGGAACGAGCGTGCGTCACCGCGCTGGCCGGCGACCCCGACGAGATCGCGGCGACCATGGCCACGATGGCGCTGGAACTGGCCGGGTCACCCTTCGCTGACGACCTCGACGTGGTCTGTGTCGGCTTCGGGCAGCGCCTGGCCGAGGACCTGACCCGGGTGCCGACGACGGACCCGAAGCCGACACCACCGTCCCCACCGAACTGCTCGACCTCTACGACCGGCTCCAACCCACCCGAACCGCCATCTGACCCGAGGAACGGCCATGGACTCCACCCGGACCGGCCTGGTGACGATGACGACGGCAGCCGTGGGCGTCGCCGTCGTCCTCGCGTTCTGGCCGGACGCGCTCGGCACGCTCCTCCTGGCCATGACCGGCCTGGTCGCTGCCAGCGTCGTGACCGTCGCCGGTAGCGGCCGCGCAGGGACACTCCGGCACGAACTGGCCGCCAACGTGGTGGCCGCCGGCATCGGGATGACCGTCGCCGGAATGACGCTGACATCGGGCCACACCCTCATCGCATCCATCTGGCTCGCCGCCGCGGCACTGGTCCCCGTGGCCGCCACCACCTCCCTGATCGTCGCGTTGGTGGAGCGTCGGACGCCCACCGTCCAGCACCAGCGAGACGCTGGCCCATAGGTCCCGGTCCCCGACGACACCGGCGCCACCGATCTCGACCCTGCCGTGGCCATCGTCGGCGCCGTCGAGTGGAGAAGACGTGAGCCGTCAGCTGCGTCTTGGAGGAATCGGAGTCGCCCATGGCTACCGCGGCCCGACCGTGTGCCGCATCACCGACGTCACCTACCGGCAGTTGGACTACTGGACCCGGACCGGCCTGATCACCCCGTCGGTGCAAGCCGCGACCGGATCCGGGACCCAACGGCTGTGTGCCTTCCCGGACGTGGTGACCATCCGGATGGTCAAGCAGCTGCTGGACACCGGGGTGTCCCCTGCAACGCATGCGCACCGCCGTGGCCGGGCTGTACGACCGCGGCCGTGAACTGGCCGCGGTCACGTTGGTGTCGGACGGGGCACGGGTGTTCCTCATCGACGACGACCGCGAGGTCATCGACCTGCTCGGCGGCGGCCAGGGAGTGTTCGCCATCGCGCTGGGTCCGGTCATCGACCAGTTCGAAGCCGACATCGCCGGGTTCCCGTCAGAACCGGCAGAACCTGTCGTCGACAGCGACAGCCAGTCAGCCTGATCCGAGGCGGCCGGCCTCCCGCACGGCAAGCCGTCGCTGCACATGCCCTCCTTGCGGCGGGCTGCGACGGAAACACCGATCGGGTCTTTCCCGCTGCGCCGGGTCCCCCTCGACGAACTCGACCTGGGCGAACTCGACATGGGCAGGGCCACCGTCCTGGTCGCCGACGTCGACGCCACGACCGACCCGCTGGTTGCACTGCGTGGCGTGGACGACCCGGCGCGCGTGGTCGTCGTGGTGGGACCGGGCTGGCGACGGACGAGGTCGACGCGGTCGTGGCCGCCGGGGGCCAGGTGTGGCCCTCGGCCCGACCGTGCTGCGCACCGAGCATGCGGCCCTGACACTGGTGGCGGTGGCGGCGGCGACCGGCCGCATGCGCCCGGCTCGTCAGGACGTCCGCGCCACCCAGGCACAGGTCGGCTCCGCCGGTGGCGACGTCCCCGCGTAGCGGTCCCACTCCAGGTCGGTCAGTTCGCGTCCCGCCCGTCGGCAGGCGATCCGGGCGTGACCGTCCGGCTCGAGGTCCCAGCGGACGGCGGGCCCGCCCGGTACCAGCGTGACGACGGCCGCGTCCCCCGCGAGGAAGACCACCCCGGTGGCGGCGCCCGGTGCGTCGGCGAGGGCATCGGGGGCCGCGGGTGGGGCCAGCGCCACGACCGGTGCCGCGGCGGCCAGGTCCCACAGCGTCGTCGTGCCGTCCGGGTCGGCCACCAGGGCGTGGGCGCCGCGCCGCGAGACCGAAACGGTCGTGCTCCCGGTGTCCAGGGGCGGTCCCCACGCCCCGTCGTCGGTGCGGCGGCGCAGGGTTCCCTCGCGTTCGACCACCACCAGTCGGTCGTCGCCGTCCCACGCCACGTCCACGGCGCAGCCGGGAACGTCCATCGACTGGCGTCGCGCCCCGGTGGCCGCGTCGACGACCTCCACGGTGCCGCACCGGGCGACCGCGAGGCGACCCCCGTCCCGGTCGAAGGCCGCCCCCGACACCGTCGCCGGGTTCCCCGGGACGACGACACCCGCCCCGGGTGCGCGACCCGGTCCGCTGGTGCGGACCCGCTGCCCGTCGAAGGTCCGGACCAACTCGCCGTCCGCGTCGACCGTGCTGGCCCGCCCGTACAGCGGCCACTCGGTGGACGGGGTCCCCTCCCACGTCGTGACCGGGTCGCCCGCGACGTCCGCCAGGTCCCACAGCGACCCCCCGCCGTCGTCGTCGACGACGAGCAGGCGATCGCCGGCCACGAGGTGCGGACGGGCGCCGCCGTTCGCCGCGAACCGCACGGGAACGGGGCTGGGGGACGCCAGGTCGACCAGGGCCCCACCGGCCTCGTCGACCCAGGCGAGCCAGCGGCCGTCGCCCGAGCTCGCACCGCGGGGTGCGAACACGAACGTGGCCTCGTCGGGCACCGGCCCGAGGACGTCGGCCGTTGCCGGCAGGCCGTCGAGCGTCCACACGGCCACCCGGTCCCGGCTGGTCGCCAGCAACTGGGCACCGTCACCGACCAGGAGCATGTGGTCCACGACCCCGATACCGCCGTGGATCGTGGCCCGCGACGGCGTCTCGCCGTCGGCCGTGACACCGTCCACGATCCCGATGCGTGCACCGGACGCCAGGGCGACCCGGCGACCGTCGGCCGACACGTCCAGCAGCCCGGCGGAGGGGAGGCTGTCCGGATGCTCGCCCGGGTCGTCCTCGACGTCGACCCCCGGCACCACGGTGATGTGGCCGTTCTTGGCCAGCCCGAACCAGCGCGCGTCGGCCGAGGCACCCGCGACGTAGTCGCCCGCCGGCGTCTGCAGGCGATCGTCGACCGCCACCGCCTGCAACTGCGGGTCGAGCAGCCACGACGAGCCGACGCAGGACACGACGCGGACCCCGTCAGGCAGCGCCGCCACCCAGCCGCAGGACGCGGTGGTGGCCGACGCTCGTTGCGTCCCGTCGGGGTCGTGGCGGGTGACCTGCTCGTCGTCCCACAGGACCACCGCGTCCCCATCGGGGTCCAGGGCCAGGTCCACCACGGTGGCGTCACGGGTGATCGTGGCGGTCTCCGCGCCGTCGGCGCCGCGCAACGACACGCCACCGGCGCCGCCCAGGGCGAGTCGTCCGTCGTCGGCGACCACGAGGTGCAGGACGCGCTCGGGCACGGCCGTGAGCATCCGCGGTCGAGGGGAGGCCGGGTCCCACGCCAGCACGTCGCCGGCCTCGTCGACGGTCACGAGGCGGCGACCGTCGGGCGACGCGGCCACCGCGGTCACGGCGCCGTCCACGGTGCGGACCCAGTCCAGCTCGGGCTCGGCGACGGCGGCCCGTGCCAGTGCGGCCACGGTCTCGGGTGCCGGGCGCTCGCGCCACGCCTCGGTGGCGAGCAGCGATGCGACGTCGACCCGGCGCTCGGCAACGGCGTCCGCGCTGGCTGCCAGGGCGCGCGAACGCGCGACCGTGGCCTGGTCACGAGCGAGGTCGCGCTGCTGGACCGCGACGATGGCCCCGACCACCGCGGCCAGGAGGAACGTGGCCAGGAGCGCGACCGCGCCCCGGGCGAGCCGGCGCGTGCGGCGGTGCTGGACGAGGTCCTCGCCCACCAGTTCGTCCTTGGGGATCCCGCGCACGGCCGCGGTCAGCTCCGCGACCGCGTCGCGCAGGCGGGGGTCGCGCAGGGACAGTTCGGGGGTGTCGCGCGCCCAGCGCAGGTCGACCCAGAGGGGCTCCTCGTCCACGGCGGCCACCAGCGCCGGCGGCAGGGCCGTGCTGCCGCGGCCCGTCGGGGTGATGGTGCCGGCCGCCAGCGCGATCAGCAGGCGGTGGGGGTCACGGTTGGCCAGCCACCACTCGACCTCCCGGCCGACCCACGGCGACGCGGCGGCCTCGGGCGAGGCCAACAGGAGCAGGTGGTCGGCGTTCGACAGGCCGTGCTCGATGGCGCCCCACAGGGACGGGTCGACGGCCAGACCGGTGCGGTCGCGGAACACGGCCACGGAGCGACGGCGGTACCACGGGCGGGCGAAGCGGCCGAGGCCGGTCTGGAGGGCGGCCGCGAGGGGCTCGTCGGTGGCACGGCGGTAGGACACGAAGACGTCCCAGTGGGCCTCGCCACGGCGGCGTTCTGCCCACGGGGAGCCGGAGCCGGCCATGTCGCCTCCCGCCGACGGTCGCGTCGCCGAGGCTAGCCAGCGCGCGGGAGTATGGGATCTCCGAGATGCAGATTCTGGACCTCATGAGCTGCACGACCAACCCGGGAAGTCTGGCCTTCCCGGCTGCCGCAGGCCTCATGGTCGCGGCCGCCGAGACCGGCGACTCCTGCGAGTGACGAAAGCGCCCGCACACGGCCGTGACCTGGCTAGGGAAATGGTTTGCCGACGCTGGCCGCGGCTCGGGCCATGACGGTGCGTGCCTGGCCGGCGAGCACGTCGGGATCGCCGCCATGAGAGACGGTCGTCACGAGGTCGTCGAGGTCGAAGGTGACCGTGAGCCCCTGGCGGGCGAGGTGGATCGCAATGGCGTCGGTGTGACCGTCCAGCCAGGCGTAACAGCACAGCTGCCACACCCACGTCGGGTCGAGCCGGGCCGGGTTCACGGTTGCCTCGACCTCGACCAGGCAGGACCCGACCTTGAGATCGGCCTCGGCCCAGCCCGGCACGTACTCGGGCGCCACGATCACATCCTTGGATCCGGCCGAGTCGAACAGGCCGGGCAGTCCACGCCGTGTGAACAGCCCGGACACGTTGGCGATGTCGGCCACGGCGTAGTCAGGAGCCATCTTCAACCAGGCCGGGCCGTCCCAGCCGGCTCCGACGTCGAGACCTGGCCACCAGCCGGCCCGGTCGGGTCCTGCCCGGTAGACGTCTTCCCACAGGGCCAGCACCCACATCGCCCGTGCCAGCGTGCGCTCCACCGCGGCGGGCTGGACCTGATCAAGGTGATAACCCTCCGCGAAGCGGCCCAGCCGCATCGCGAAGTCCCCGGCCCCCGGAGTGGTTGGGGCGGCACCGTCAAGCCGGCCCTGTTCGTAGTCCTCGACCAGGCCATCGATGCTCGTCGCGGGGTCCAGCACGGCCATGCCGGCAAAGGCCGCCAGGGGAGGCTCGCTGGTCAACGCCAACGCGATGCGCCAATGGATGGCCGCCCCCAGCCGGGCCCAGTCAGGGCCGCCGCTGCCCGCGCCAGTCGGGCGGCGGGTCTGGCCGGTCCGGATCGACTGGGTCCAGACGTCTTCGAGCTCGGCCACGCCGGCAAGGTGACGTTGGCACCAGCGGCCAACCGATCCGCGGCGAAGCTCCCAGGTCAGGTTCATGTCGCCTCCGACCTGCAGGGTGCCCACCGGGTGTGTCACTCCAGTCGTCGGGGTGGCTGATGCCCGTGGGATCCGGGTCGCATTCGGCGCGTCACCGCCTGGCCGTCGCCAGGTCAGCCCCAACGGCGCAGACCGCCATTGGGGCCTGAGGTGTTCCAGTACGCCAGGGTGTGCTGTTGCCGCCACGCGCCATTGGGGCGGCGCACAGCCCGCGTACGGGAGGCACGGGCGTCGGCCTCGTTGAGGCCACGCAGCCACTGCTGCAATTGTCGCTGCAACGGGCGAAGATGCTGACGCAACACCCGCGGCGCCGTGCACTCCAACCGACTCAGCGGCCACTGCCGCAGCGCCCGCACGGTGGGATCGTTGCGCAACTGGTCGTAGCCGACCTCGCAGCCCCAACCCGCCCGTGTCGCGTACAGATTCCAGAACTCCAGATAGGACGTATTCATCGTTTGACCTCCAGGGAGAGGCGGCCAACCGCGACCGGCCAACAACAACGCCCCTACTAGTAGAGGCACCCGGTCCATGCGTGACATGCCGAACGACTTCGTGGAGCAGCTCTTTGACGAGTCTGCGTCCACCCCGAAGGCCATCCGCAGAGACGCTCCGGGCGAATCACGTCGAGCGGGTGGGCATCAGGCGCACGTCGCGGCCCGAGTGGGTTGAGGCTTACGCAGCGTGAGGTCGTAGGGTCCGCCCGACGCGAACCCGACGACCAGGATCAACCATGGACGCGCCGACCCCACATCACGAGATCGATCGTTCGATCTACCCGATGCCCATGTTCACCACCTTCCGGGTTCGCGACCTCGACGTCTCGCGAGACTGGTACGTCCAGGCCCTTGGCTTCGTCGAACTGGCCGTCATGCCGGGTGAGGACGGCCAACCCGCGCTGGTCCACCTCCGGCGGTATCGCCACCAGGACGTCCTCCTGGTTCCGGCACCGATGGACGGCGACGGACCCTCGGCCACCGGCGAGGCGACCGGTTCGAGTTCGGTCGACACCACCCTGTCGCTCGCCTTCTTGGGATCCGCTGGGGAACTGGCGGCCCAGGCCGACCGTGCCCGCGCGATGGGCACGGCGGTCGAAGGACCGACCGAGACCCCGTGGTTCGCGACGGAGGTCGTCGTGGTCGACCCCGACGGCAACCGGCTGGTCCTGACGCGACGCAGCGATCGCGAGGTACCCCAGGAATGGAACGACCTGGTCGCCGACGCCGTCACCACGTGACGTGCCGGGCGGGGCGCCGAGGCTGTGCTGATCGAGACCGGACGAGGGATCCCGTGGACCTGGACGAGCTGCGGCGATTGCGGGGTCTTCCCCTCGGTAGTGGGTGACGCCGGTCGCGGATGGTTGCTGAAGAGGCGTACGGCCTCGATGCTCGAGGTGTCCAAACCGAAGAGCAACCGAGGCCGTACGCATGTCTGACCCTACCTGTGCCCAGTCCTGGAGCGAGCTGCTGCTCGCCCTGCCCGAGTTCGACCTGGTCGACGCCCACGTCGACGACGCCGACGAGCTGCACGCCACCGTCGATGCTGCCCCGCGATGTGCAGGCATGCCCGTCGTGCGGGGTGATCGAGACCCATCCGATCCACGACTGGCGGTGGCACACCGTCCGCCACCTGCCCGTGGCCGGACGCGCGTGCCGGGTGTGGTGGCACAAGCGGCTGCTGGCCTGCACCGGCGGGTGCGGGACCTTCGTCGAGCGCACCCCGTCGATCGCGCCCGGGGCGGTGTGGTCGCGGGCGGCGGCCCGTGCGGCGGTGGCGATGTCGGCCGACAACATCCCGATCGAGCGGATCCGGCGGCTGTTCGGCGTGGGCTGGAACACCGTGATGCGGGCCGTGCGCGCCGCTGCCGACCGGATCGCACCGCTGGCGCCCAAGCGGGTGGGGATCGACGAGACGGTGATGACCACCGGCCGGCTCACCACCCGCCGGCGCGAGTTCCTGACCGCGTTGGTGTGTCTCGACACCTCGCTGGTCGTCGCGGTCGCACGTGGCCGCGACCGGGCCGGTGCCGTGCGGCTGTTGGCCGACCACGCCCCCGACGCCGATGTGATCGCCTGTGACCTGTTCTCCGGGTTTCAAGTCCGCAGCCGACACCGTCGCCGGCGCCACCGTCGTGGCTGACGTGTTCCACCTGGTCCGGCTGGCGCTGCAGGCCATGGACGAGGTCCGCCGGCGCCGCCAGCAGCAGATCCACGGTCGCCGCGGCCGCAAGCGACGACCCGCTGTTTCGGCTGCGCGGGTGCTGCGGGTCGGCCAGGAACGCCTCGACGAGGCCACCCGCGCGAAGGTGTTCGACCGGGTCCGGGCCGCCGACACCCACGACGAGGTCGGTGCGGCCTGGGTCGCCGTCGACCTGCTCCGCCACGTCTACGCCGCGGCCGATCGTGACACCGCCCACCGGCGACTCATCGAGTTCTACGGCTGGGTCGCCGACGTCGACGTGCCCGAGCTCACCCGGCTGGCCACCACCATCGACACCTGGCAAGACGAAGTGCTGGCGTTCTTCGACACCGGCGCGACCAACGCCGCCACCGAGTCCGCCAACGTCAAGATCAAAGACATCCGCCGCGCCGCCCGCGGGTTCCGCAACCCCGCCAACTACCGCGCCCGGATCCTGCTCCACGCCGGCCAGCCCCGTAGCCTCCCGACCACCCCGAGGATCAGGTCCTACACCCTCACCACCGCAGCCTGACCCACCTCAGTGGGGAAGACCCCGATTGCGGCGGGCGCGTGATCGGATGGATCGCGACTTCGCCGAGCCGCTGGACGTCGAGGCCCTGGCGCGATCGGCGTACATGTCGACGGCACACTTCAGCCGGCACTTCCGCGAGGCCTACGGCGAGACGCCCTACGCCCACCTGATGACGCCAGCCTTCCTGAGATTGATCGCTGTCACCCAGCTTGGCCAAGCTGCCGACCCGGTCGACGGCAGGCCAACGCAGACATCGGGATACCGGCGAGGTGGCGACGGGTGGCGTCAGCGGCCAACCGATCGTGGCGCAGCTTCGACCGGTTCATGTCACCTCTGCCTGCAGCAAGGTGGCCATCGGGGAGTGTCACACCGGGCCGGCGGGTCTAGGTGGTGAACGTGGCCACGACCGCGGCGTGGTCGGTGGGGGCTGCCTGGACCGGCGCGGTGGGGTCATCGCCCATCGACGGCAACCCTGTGGCCGCCACGACGGCGACGGTGGGCAGGTTGTCGGGGTTGACCAGGGTCTGGGACGCCAGAATGTGGTCGATGAGTTCGGCACGGCCGCGGTAGACGCGGGTGCCAGACGGCCCGTCCGGATCCAGCAGCGGGTGCAGGTTCCACATGCGCCACCCGTCGCCGGCGTCGGGACGTTGAAACCCCGACCCGGCGCGAAGGTCGATCTCGGACCCGCCCGGTCCGTACAGGATCTGGGTGGTGGCGGCCTCGGGTCCGTCGTTGAGGTCGCCCAGCAGGATCACGGGACGGTCGCGTCCGCCACCGGGACCGTCACCGGTCGGATCTCGGTCGGCTGTAAGGGCCTCGTTGACCAGGCCGCGACACGTCATCGCTTCGGCCGTCCGCCGAAAGACCGCGAACCCCGCGTACCGGAACCGCTCACCCTCGTCACGCGGCGCGAACCGCGTGGGCCCACCCTGGCGTGACGGCGGGTAAGAGATCAGCTTGGACTTCAGATGACACGTCACCACCGTGACCTCACGCCCACCCGACTCCACCCTGGCCGCCAGCACCCCACGGCTGGTCACGGCTGTCCGGGGACTCATCGATGTCGGTCGCGGGGTCGTCCAAACCCGGGTCGCGGACCTGGACCGGGTCGACCTGAGCCGGGAAGCTGCGACGATTGGTGATGCCGTCAAGCCGTCGCGTCGACAGCAACGCCACCCGGATCCCACGGGCGTCAGGCACCCCCACGACGCGGTAGCCAAAATCGATCGCGCAACGGTCGTTGAGATCAGCCAACACCTGCGTCGACTCGACCTCCTGCCAGCACGTCCGGAGCCGCCCGGTCGATCACCGCAGCCAACTGCGCAAGCTTGGCTTCATAGCCGACACGGTCCACGGCAAAGCGCACCAGACCCGGGGCAAACAGGTTCTGCACGTTCCACGTCATCACCGTCAACTTCGCCATCGACGCTCTCTGGATCCTGGGTCAGGGATGCTTGATGCTGACGCCCACACACCTTCCTGGGGGCGGCAACCCTACGACCTGCGGTTCCCCCCGCCCGAACTGTCGAGGTGCACTTGTCACGTCCAGCTGTCACGATCGCCTCGAGGCGGGGTCGTGACGGTCGGTGAGGACATCGGGAGGCAGGATCGGCTTGCCCCATCGTGCTTCAGACCGGTAGGTCTCTTGGGGTGACGAGCAGTGGCTGGAGGCTGGTCCGTGCCGCTTCAAGGGTCTCCGCGTCGGGAACGTTGGTCATCCAGTTGGCCTGCCCTCGTGGTGGTGGGGGGAAGCCACGAATGCCCTGTCCACTCCTGTATGCGGCGATGATGGCCTGACGACGTCGTTCTCCGGATCCATCCTCCCCGATGAAGGGCACGGGCGTTGGAAGCCAGGGTGTCAGGTCGCGCCGGCGCAAGATGTGCTTCCCAGTGGTCGCCGTCTGATCCAGCCTCCACTCATCTGAGGGTGGTGGAGCCGAGAGGGCGTCCAGGTGGACATCGGTGATCAGTTGAATGGGGTAGGCATCGCGAAGGCGGTGGGACGCCAAGTCGCGCCAGGCACCAGTGTCGATGCGAAACTGCTCGATGGGGCGTTTGGGCGTGAGGGTCGACTGTTCCAGCCACCAGCCGATTGGGACTTCTGCCGCGGCAACATAGGCCGACAGGCTGATCCCGGCATGGAGGTCGAGGAGTGCGATCAGTTCGTCCACGTCGGCCGAAGACGTCGGCTGGCCGGCACGGTGCAGTTGATAGGCCACCAGGCCGAACGAGCTGTAGTGGACTTGACGAAAGCGCCCTTCTTGATCGTAGGCGTGGAACCCCTGCTGGCGCCCACCGCCGATGGGGTTGAAGTATCGCGGGAGGTCTTTGAGCGGTGCGACCCGTCGTGCCGTACCCACGCCAAAGATGAGCGGGCCATCGACGGTCGAGAGGAAGTCCTGTGCGATGTCGGTCAACACGTGACTGCGCTGACGGCCGATGGTCAGGTTGGGTGCCCATCGTGGCGAATCTTCGCGGGGTGTATCCGTTTCGTCGGCGTCCAGTTGAACGAAGAGAGTGAGAGCGGCCTCGAAGCTTGTGCGGATTCCCGGCGGAGTCAACGATATTTGCTTCAGTGGTGCCAGCTCCCCGGACACACCCTGGAGTTGGAGGGTTTCGACCAGCGCATGCAGGAACGCTTTCAACACACTCGAGTCGCTGCCGACGGCAGCGGTGAACGCGAGCAGTGATGACATGAGCACTGGGCGACTCACCTCCACACCAGGGACTCGGGCGGAGGCTTCACGCAGCGCGTCCTCCAGAAGATCCCGACCACGATCCAACGATGGCTCGTTCAAATCCAGGGTCCAGACTGGGACGTCGGTGCGGGTGCCGATCTGGGAGGTCGCGTCGTTGGGATTGAAGTGGACACTCATGAACAATCCTGCCAATCTCTGCCCTGGGTTGGGGATGCTAGATGCTGACGCCCACACACCTCGCCTTCTGGTCCTTGAGCGGCCCTGGCGTGCTGGTCACGTCCAGGTGTCACGATCGCCTCGAGACGGGGTCGTGACGGTCGGTCAGGTCCTTGACCGCCGCGGCCGAGGGGTTGACGTAGCGCTCCAGTGATCGCAGCGACCGGTGACGGGACTTGGCCTTGAGCAGGGTGGCGTCCTCGCCGGCCTCGGCAAGGTGGGTCAGGCGCGAGAGCGCCTGGCCGACGAACTCGGGATCGACCCCTCGCCCGCGCTCGAGCACGTGCACACCGCCCTGCTCCGCGGGGAGCTGGAACTGGTGCCGGCGCCAGCCCCGAGCCCGATCTTGTCCGGCCCGGGGCGGGCTGCCGAGCCGACGCCCGCACCGTCGTCGATGCCGGGCCTGGCCCCGCCGACCAGCCCGGTCCTGCCGCGCTCGTCGTTCCGTGGGCGACAGCAGGACATCGACGAGCTGGCCACCGCGGTGGAGTCCGACCGATGTGTGACGGTGGTCGGCACGGGCGGGGTGGGCAAGACGCGACTGGCGCTGGAGCTCGCCCACCGCCAGCGACGCGAGGTCGTGTGGGCGGATCTCCTCGAAGCGAGGACGCGGGGCGACGTCCTCGATCGTCTCGCCGTGGCCGCCGGCTGCGGCACGCCCACCGACTTGAGGACGCTCACCCCGCTGGCCGAGGCGCTGACGACCCACGAGGCCCTGGTGGTGCTGGACAACTGCGAGCAGGCCGTCGCCGAGGTCGCCGCGGTCGTCGAAACGCTCCTGCATGCGACCCTGGGGACGACCGTGCTCGCGACGAGCCGCACACCGCTCGCCGTGAACGGTGAGCGTGTGTTCGCGCTGGCGCCGCTGCCGACGCATTCGAACGGCGACGACCCCCCACCCGCGCTGTCGCTGTTCGCGGACCGCGTGGGTCGCGAGATCGACCTCGTGGATCCGGAACGGCGCCGCGTCGCCGCCGAGGTTGTGGTCGCGCTGGACGGTCTGCCTCTCGCCCTCGAGCTCGCCGCCCGGCAGGCGCGCAACCTCGGCCTCGTTGCCGTCCGTGATCGCCTCGACGATCGCCTCGACCTGCTCGACGCGCCCCGGCCCGGCGACCACCCTGCCCACTCGGACCTGCGCAACCTCGTTCGCTGGTCGACCGACCAGCTCGACGAGCCGGAGCGGCGAGCGTTTCGCTGGCTGTCGGTGTTCAGCGGGCCGTTCACCCTGGCGCATGCCGAGCACCTGCTCAGCCCCGACGGCGCGAAGCGGCCAGCGGTCGCCGCCAGTGTCGGACGGCTCGTCGAGCAGTCACTGCTCACGCGCCCGTCCCATGACCGGTTCCTCCTGCTCGAGACGTTGCGGGCGTGCGGGGCGGAGGCGCTCGAGGACACCGGCGAGGCAATCGCAGCCACAGCCAGGCACACCGAAGTCGTCCTGACCGCCGTCGAGGCGGCCGGCGCGACGCTCGGCACCTCCGCCGACGTCCAGACCGTGGCCGCGCTGAACGCCCTGGTGGCCGACCTCCAGGTGGTCACCGACCGACTCGTGGCACAGTCCGAGGTCGAGGGGCTGAGTCGACTCGCGCGCGCCGTGCGGCAGTACGCCTACGAGACCCAGCGCTCCGAGCTGCTGCGTAGCGCGCGGGTGGCCCATGACCTGCTCCTGACCGAGGAGGCCGGACCGAGCGTCCGGGATGAGCTGCGCGACGGTGCCGTCGTGGCCGCAGCGGTGGACGCAACGACTCGCGGTGACCTGGAGCGGGCCGCATCGCTGGTCGAACCGGTGATGGCAGCGGGCCGCACGACCGCGGCTACGGCGGTGGCGTGGAGCGTCGCCGGCGACGTCCGGCTGTGGCAGGCCGAGGCCAGCGCCGAGGCGTGCTATCGCAAGGCCATCGAGCTGAGCGAGGTGACCGGCGAGGAGTTCTTGGCGGCCACGGGTTGGGTCGGCGTCGCGCTCGCGCACGCGTACGCCGGTCAGGTCGAGGGGGCGCGCCCCGCCGTGGAGGAGATCGATCGGCGCGCCGCCCGGATCGGCTCCCCGCTGGTCTCGGCCTGGGCCGCGTACGCGCGGGCGGAGACCGAAGCGAACCACAACCCCGACGATGCCTTGGCGGCGTTCGAGCTTGCGATCGAGCGGGGGCGGGCCGTGGGTGGCCACCTCGTCGTCGCGGCGGCCAGCAGCGGGGCAGCGGCAGTCCGGGCTCGCCACGGCGATCCGGCCGTCGTGCTGCACCACATCCGCCACACCCTCCGAGAACTGCGGCGGCGGGGCAGCCCCCAAGTACAGGACAACGTGTTGCGCAACGTCGGCGTACTGCTGACCAGGATGGGCAGCGACGAGGCCGCGGCGGTCCTCCTGGGTGCGACGACGCCGGCGGCGCTGTACGACGCCGAACGTCGGCGTGTGGCCATGGCCACCGCGTCCATCGCCGAACGGCTGGGGGTCCAGGCGGCCGGCCGACTCCGTGCCGAGGGCGCCCGCATGGACCCTGCCGAGCTCCTCGGGGTCGCGCTGTCGGCCGTCGAGGACCTGACTGACGCATGACGCCGCCACCAGCCCGTGCACCCCGACCGAGCCTTCGTGGCGATCACGTTCGTGCCAACTGGCGAGTCGTGACCGTCTTCGTGGTCGGTTCCGTGGCCTGGTTCGTTGCGGCGCCCTTGGTCGTGGACGTCTTCACCGATCACAACCCGATGGCGCTGGTGGGACTGGCCCTCGTCCAGCTGCTGGGCGCGGGGCTGCTTGTCGAATGGTGGCTCCGCCGGCAGCGCCTGGACCGTGCTGCCGTGGGCGCATCCACCGTCGCGTGGAAGCGCGACGTCGCGCTGGGAGCTGTGACCGTGTTGCCACGCCTGGCCTTGGAGTTCGGCGTACTGGTCCCGTTGGCAGGTGGCGTCGCAAACGAAGGGGTCCAGGAGGTGCTCCGGAATGCCGAGGCAGGTGCCGGTGCGCTGGCAGGCGCGTTGATCCTGGGTGTCGTTGGCGGCGGACTGGCCGAGGAGTTGTACTTCCGGGGATTCCTGATCGGCGGCCTGCCACGGGTCTTCTCCGATCGGCGTCGAGCCCGCAGGGCTGCGGCGGTGTGCTCGGTGTTGCTGTTCGCCGCGCTACACCTTCCGTCGACGTGGCCTGACGTGGTCTCCATCCTGGTGGCGGCGCTGACCTACACACTGCTGTTCCTGTACACGAATCGCCTGACCGCACCCGTGGCAGCACACGCGCTGTGGAATGCGGCCGCCATCGCCGGCGTGCTTGCCGTGTATGGATGATCGACCGATCCCCACCTCGCGGGCGGCCTGCTTGGCGGTCCCGGCGCCAGCCCCGCACGGCATCGGTACCGCACGACAGAGGCTCTCGAGGCCAGAGGACGGCGGTTCGAGGACGGACGACCACGCCGGTTGGGAGGCCGTCCGTGTTTCGGCTCCACCACATGTGGATGAACCGAGACACCCTCAACGTGTCGGCGTGGTCCGACGCCGGCAGGCGCACGTCCTCACCGGGTCGGGGCAGCCGGCCACGCCCCGTGCGGTGTGGTTCGATGGACCCCCGTCCCGCAGGAGTCCGTCATGCTGATCTCCACCCGCGAGGTGTCCCTCGCCCAGGACCGCCTGGTCGCGGCCGTCGCGGACATGGACGACCGCGATCTCGCCCGTCCCTCCCGCTGTCGTGGCTGGACCCGCGGCCACGTCCTCAGCCACGTCGCACGCAACGCCGACGCCATGGTCAACCTCGCCCACTGGGCGATGACCGGTGAGGTGACGCCGATGTACGAGCCGGGGCGACGCGATCCCGACATCGCCGAGGGGGCGACCCGTGCGGCGGCCGAGATCCGTGCCGACCTCGCGGCCAGCAACGAACGGTGCATCGCCGCGCTGGGCGAACTGGAGGGGGCGGTGGCCACCGATCCGACCGTGGCCGAGCACGAGGTCCGGATCGGCGATCCCGAGCACGGTCCGGTCCAGCCCGCACGCCTCCTGCCCCTGATGCGCCTGCAGGAGGTGGTCGTGCACCACCACGACCTCGACGACGGGCTGGTGCCCGCCGACTGGCCCCGCGAGTTCGTGGAGGCCGCACTGCCGTGGGTGTGGGCCCGGATGGCCGGACGCCTCGGCGAGGTGCCGACCCTCCACGCGACCGGGCCGGACGGGCCCACGACACTGGACCCGTCGGGGCCCGGGGTGGAGGTCCGTGGTGGGCCGGCCGACCTGTTGGTGTGGCTGGTCGGCCGCTCGACCGCGACCGAGCGCGACCGCCTGGACGTGTCCGGGGGGACGCTGCCCGACCTGCCGGACTACTGACCCGGTGACCCGCACCGACCCGCCCCCCGCGCTCGACGCGGCCGCCTTCGACCGGGCCGTCGACCGCCTCGTGGCCGCCGATGACGACCTCGCCGCGGTGGTGGCCGTCCATGGCCGCCCGACGTTCTGGTCACGACCGCCCACCTTCGCCACGCTGGTCCTGCTGATCCTCGAACAGCAGGTCTCGCTGGCCTCCGGCAAGGCGGTGTTCGACCGACTGCGGGCCCGCGTGGGGACGGTGGCGCCGGCGCCGGTCGCCGCCCTGGACCTCGACGACCTGCGTGCCGTGGGCACCACCCGCCAGAAGGCCGGCTACGTGTCGGGACTGGCCCGTGGGATCCTGGACGGGACGGTGGCCTGGGGGGCGATCGAGACCGGTCCGGCGGACCTGGCCCGCCCGGCCCTGCTGGACGTGCGTGGCATCGGGCCCTGGACCACCGACGTGTGGCTGCTGGCGTGCCGTGGCCTTCCCGACGAGTGGCCGCTGGGCGATCGTGCACTGCAGGTCGGGTGCGCGGAGGTCGTGGGGCGTCCCGAACCGCTCGTGGGCGGGGACCTGGCAGAGGTGGGCCGGCGGTGGGCCCCGGACCGGTCCAGCGCCGCCCGGCTGGTGTGGCACGCCTACCTCGCCCGACGCGGCCGCACCGAGACGGTCGTCGACGGCCTGGGCTCGGCCGGTCGGCGTCGGGTCGGCCCAGGTTGGGCCTAGGTTGGGCGGCCCGTCGCCACATCGGAGCCTGCCATGTCCGCGCCCGCCGGGTCCTCCTCGGGACCGCTCGCCGACGTCCGTGTCGTCGACCTCACCCGGGCCCTGTCCGGTCCCTACGCCACCCTGATGCTGGCCGATGCCGGCGCCGACGTGCTCAAGGTCGAACGTCCGGGTGCCGGTGACGACACCCGCGGCTGGGGGCCCCCGTTCCTCGGCGAGGGCGACGATCGCGAGTCGTCCTACTTCCTGTCGGTGAACCGCTCGAAGCGCTCCGTGACGCTGGACCTCAAGGACGCCGGCGACCTCTCCCTGCTGCGGGACCTGGTGGCCGGGGCCGACGTCCTGGTCGAGAACTTCCGTCCGGGCGTGATGGCGCGGCTGGGACTGGGCGACGACGAGCTCGCCGACCTCAACCCCCGCCTGGTGACGTTGTCGATCACCGGCTTCGGTGAGGGAGGTCCCCAGGGGGATCGCTCCGGGTTCGACCAGATCGTGCAGGGCGAGGCCGGGTTCATGGCGATGACCGGCCACCCGGGCGGCGAGCCGACCAAGTTCGGGGTGCCGATCACCGACATCCTGTCGGGCATGTTCGGGGCCTACGGGGTGGTGGCCGCACTGCACGAACGCGAGCGCACGGGTCGTGGACAGCGTGTCAGCACGTCGCTGCTGGCCTCCGCGGTGGCGGTGCACGCCTACCAGGGAACGCGCTGGACCCTGGGTGGGCAACTGCCCGGCCTTGAGGGCAACCGCCACCCGTCGATCGCCCCCTACGGCGCCTTCGGCTGTGCCGACGGCTGGGTCAACGTCGCGGTCGGGTCGGAAGGGCTGTGGGGTCGGTTCGCGCCGCTGGTGGACATCGCGGTGGACGACCCCCGGTTCGCCCGCAACACCGACCGCGTCGCCAACGTGGACGCACTCGGGCGCGCCATCGAGACCGCCCTGGCAGCGGACACGGTGGACACCTGGATGGAGCGGCTTCGCACGGCCGGCGTGCCCGCAGGGCGCATCAACACGATGGACCAGGTCTACGCCTCCCCCCAGGTCGCCCACCTCGGCCTGGTCGACCACGTCGAGCATCCCACCGTCGGGCCGATCGACCTGCCCGGAACGCCGATCGCCTACGGCTCGCGGGTGGCGCGCACCGTGGCACCGCCACCACGCCTGGGCGAGCACGACGAGCAGGTCCGTCGTGGTGACCACTGGCGGGCGCGGTCGTCGGCGGACGGATCGGACGTGGGGTGACGCCTCGGTGGGACGTCCCGCCCCGGGGGCTGGCCGCGGCGCGGCGTACCGTGGTCGGTGACCACGCCCCCGATCCCCCCGACAGGACCCGTGATGGCCCACGTCTCGCACATCGTCACCGTGCAACGCCCGGCGTCGGAGGTCTTCGACGCGCTGGCCGACTTCGCCACCGCGGCGTCGTGGGACCCGGGGGTGCGGTCGTCGCGCCCCGTGGGGACCCCGCGGGTCGGCCGCGGGGCCCGCTTCGACCTCGACGTGGTCGTGGCCGGACCGGTGGGTGTCGGACTGACCTACCGCACCACCCGCTACGACCGTCCGCGCCACGTCACCCACGAGACGCGGACCCCGTTGGTGGTCGGTGTCGACCAGATCAGCGTCGTCGAGGCCGACGGCACCACGTCGGTCACCTGGGATGCCGAGTTCCGCCTGCGCGGCCCGGGCGCCCTGCTGGACCCGCTGCTCCAGACCGGGTTCACCGGCGTGGCGGAGCGGGCCGTGCGTGGCCTGGAGGCATGGCTGCACGGCGGCGGCGTCGGACACGCCGCCTGACGTCCTAGCGCTTGCCGTGGCGTCGCGCGACCAGGTCGGCCAGTGTCGACACGGCGATCTCGGCCGGGGTCCGTGACCCGATGTCGATCCCGATGGGCCGCACGATGCGTGCCAGGTCGGCGTCGAGGCGACCGCGCTGGTGCAACGGCTCGACGTGGGGACCGGCATGGCGCGTGGAACCCATCAGGCCGATGAAGCGGGCCGGGGTGTCCAGGGCCACGTCGAGCAGGTCGACCAGCTCGTCGCGGTGGTGGTCGGTGACCACGAGGTCGGTGGTGTCGTCCGCCCCGGCCGTCGAGCCCGTCACCACCATGCCGTCGACCTCGACGAAGGCCGTGGGATCGTCGCCGGTCGCGGCGATGCGGGGGTCCACGAGCACCGTCGACCAGCCGAGCTCGCGTCCCCACGCCAGCAGGTGGGCCGCCAGCGGCGACGCGAACACCGCCATCAGCGTCCCGGCCGGGACCGGGTCGGCCACGTCCCCGTGGGCCAGTGCGCACGCGTCGTCGTGGACGTGGCCCTCCTCGCCGTGGGCGGGCATCGTCTCGCCGTGGTCGCCGTGGTCGCCGTGGTCGCCGTGGTCGTCGTGGTCGTCGTGGGACGTGTCCCCGGCGAGCAGCTCCAGGGCGTGGTGGACCAGCCCCACGACCGCGTCCAGGGACTCGACCGCGCCGCTGGGGCTGCCCGGGACGGCCAGCACGAGGCTGGTCCCACGCGCCACGGCGACCGAGCGCGACAGGTCGGCCAACGGCGTCGACGTGCGCCCCGTGGCCCGCATGACCTCCCCGAAGCCGGGCACCACCCGGCCACCGAGGCGCGCCAACGCCTCGGGGGTCACGTCGCGGGGCCCCAGCCCGGTGCCGCCCGTGACCACCACCAGGCGCACACCGTCGTCGCACAGGTCCGCCACCGCCGCGGCCAGTCGGTCGCGTTCGTCGGGCACCACGACCCGGTCGACGTCCGCGAAGCCGGCGGCGGCGAGCCGGCCGGCGAGGGCGTCGCCGGAGCGGTCCTCCCGGGTCCCGTGGGTGACGCCGTCGGAGGCCGTGACCACCGCTGCGCGGTGTCCCTGGGCCCCGGCGTCGGGCGGGTGCGGGGTGTCGTGTCCGTGCGTCGACATGGGGGTTGCCTCGGTCGTCGGGCGATAGGTTCAGGCTAGGTGGTGGACCCCGCGCGGACCGGCCGGTCGTGACACCGCCGCCCGGCAGTGGCGGCGCCGCGCCCAGCGCTGGCGGGGGGCCCACCACGCGCGTGACCGACGGGGACCACATGCCACGTACCGACCAGTCCGCCGCGGACCTCGACCCGCGGGCCGTGGCCGACCGCCTGCGTGACCACGCCTACCTCGCCGACCGCGGGCTGGCCACCGCGATCTCACTGGCCCTGCGGCTGGGGCGGCCGCTGCTGCTGGAGGGCGACGCCGGGGTCGGCAAGACCGAGGTGGCCAAGGTGTTGGCGGCCATCCTCGACGTCGACCTCATCCGGCTGCAGTGCCACGAGGGCATCGACGCCAACCAGGCCCTCTACGACTGGGACTACCCGCGCCAGTTGCTGGCCCTGCGGGCGATGGAGACCCTGCAGCACGGGGACGGGACACCAGCAAGGACGGACGACGCCACGGGGGAGGGCGACGGCGGGCTCGCCGACCTCGACCGGGTCGCCGACCTGCTCTACACCGAACGATTCCTGCTCGAGCGGCCATTGCTGCGGGCGTTGCGGTCCGACGGAAACGCCGTGCTGCTGATCGACGAGATCGACCGCGCCGACGACGAGTTCGAGGCCTTCCTGCTGGAGATCCTGTCGGACTTCCAGGTCTCCATCCCCGAACTGGGCACGATCTCGACCAGCCGGCCGCCCGTGGTGATCCTGACCTCCAACCGGACCCGCGAGCTGCACGAGGCCCTGCGGCGGCGCGCGCTGTACCACTGGATCGACCACCCCGACGCCGCCACCGAGGCCGAGATCATCCGACTGCGGGCGCCCGAGGTGCCGGCCGCGCTGGCCCGTTCCGTCGCCGACGTGGTGGTCCGACTTCGCCAGCTCGAGCTGTTCAAGCCCCCCGGCGTCGCCGAGACCCTGGACTGGGCCCGCGCCCTCACCCTGCTCGACGTCTCGGCCCTGGACCGCGAGGTGCTGGAGGACACGTTGTCCACGTTGGTCAAGGACCACGACGACGTCGAGCGGGTCCGCGCCGAGCTCGACCGGGTCTTCGTCGCGTGACCGGCCGGGACGAACCCGCCCGACCCCACGCGGTGCCCGACGTCGACGTCGACGACGCGCCCGTGCCGTCGCCCGGCCAGCCGCGGACCGCGTGGAGCCGGGATCGGCCGGTGTGGGCCCTGACCATGGCTGCCGGCCACGTGGTCACCGGCGGCGACGACGCGCCGCAGCCGGTGCGGTCACCCGCAGGGCCGCCGGGGGGCGGCCGTGACCTGCGCGATGAGGCGATGGGGCTGGTGGTGGCGCTGCGGGCCGCCGGCCTGGTCGTGCCGGCGTCGCGGGCGATCGACTTCATGGACGCCCTCGCGGCGATGCAACCGCCCGACGTGCTGGACACCTACTGGGCCGGGCACGCCACGTTGGTGGCCCACCCGCGAGACCGGGTCACCTACGACCAGGTGTTCCGGGCCCACTTCGTGGGCACGTGGGCCCAGGGCCAGGCCGACGCCGACGCCCCCGACCCGGTGTCGGTGTGGGTGGACCGCCCGGCCGCGGACCCCGACGACGGCGCGGCCGGCGACGACGAGCCCCAGCCGGGGGCGGTGGCCAGTGCCAGCGAGCACCTCCGCCACCGTCGCTTCGACCACGCCACGGACGAGGAGTTGGCGGCGATGCAGCGGTTGATGTCGCGCATCGTCATCGACCTGCCACATCGCCGCTGGCGGCGCACCCGTCCGCATCGTCGCGGGGCGAGGCTGGACGTCGGGCGCTCGCTGCGACGGGCGATCCGGACCGACGGCGAGGTCGTGGACCGCGTCTGGCGTCGCCATCGCCGGCGCCGTCGCCCCCTGGTGTTGGTGCTGGACGTGTCGGGGTCGATGTCGGACCACAGCCGGGCGCTGCTGCAGTTCGCCTTCTCCGCCCGGGTCCGGGCCGAGAAGGTCGAGGTGTTCGCCTTCGGGACCCGCCTGACCCGGCTGACCGACGTCCTGGACGCCACCGACCCGGACGCGGCACTGGCGGCTGCGGCCCGACGGGTGGTGGACTGGGACTCGGGGACCCGCATCGGCGCCAGCCTCGACGAGTTGCTGCGGACGTGGGGGCGCCGGGGGATCCTGCGAGGTGCGGTGGTGCTGGTGGTCTCCGACGGGCTCGAGCGTGGCGACGTCGAACTGCTGCGCCGCTCGATGGACCGGGTTCATCGCCAGGCCCACGCCGTGGTGTGGGTCAACCCGCTCAAGGTCGACCCGCGCTACGAACCGCTCGCCCGGGGCATGGCGGCGGCGCTGCCGGCCGTGGACCACTTCCTGCCCGGCCACGACGTGGCCAGCCTCGACGCCCTCGCCGACGTCATCGCCGCCGTGTAGCCCGACCCCCACCGCCGACCCGTCGCCGCCCCACCCCGCCGGCGATCCCTCCGATCCGGAGCCGACCATGGACGAACTGCAGCAGGTCATCGCCACCGCCCGGGCCGAGGACGAGGCCGGTCGACCATGGGCGCTGGCCATGATCGTGGCCGTGTCCGGGTCCACCTACCGCCGGCCCGGCGCGCGCCTGGTCGTCCGCGACGACAACTCCTGGGTCGGGAACCTGTCGGGCGGGTGCCTGGAGGGTGAAGTGCTCGAGGTCGGGCAGGCCGCCATGGACGACGGGACGCCACGACGCGAGTTCTACGACCTCACGGCCGACGAGGAGGCGATCTGGGGCTGGGGGCTGGGGTGCAACGGCGCGATGGACGTGTTCGTCGCGCCCGAACGGACGGCGCGACGCCACCTCGACCTGCTGGCCCGTGGCCGCGACTCGGGTCGCCCGTTCCGGCTGGTCACCGTCATCGGGGCCCCGGCCGCCTCCCACGACGCGCTGGGTGCCACGGCGTTGGTGGTGGATCCCGACGGCGACTCCGACGACGCCGAGCAGGTCGACGGGCTCGCCCAGGTCGGGGCCGACGTCGTGGCCGCGGCCCGCCACGAACCGCGGTCGACCGTGGTCGAGGTGGGCGGACACGAGGTGTTCGTCGAGCGGGTGGTGCCGCCCCTGCGGCTGCTGGTCTGCGGGGCGGGCCACGACGCCGTGCCCGTGGTGGCGCGTGGGGCTGCGCTGGGGTGGGAGGTCGTGGTGGTCGACGACCGCGCGGCGTTCCTGGACCGCGAGCGCTTCCCGGGGGCCGCCGCGTTCGTCCACACCCCCCCCGCCGAGGTCGCGGCGGCGACCGGCGCGGACACCCGCACGGCGGCCGTGGTCATGAGTCACAACTTCGTGCGCGACGCCGACTACCTGCGATCGCTGGCACCGGTCGGCCTGGCCTACCTGGGCATGCTCGGCCCGGCGACCCGGCTGGATCGGCTGGTGGACCACCTCGACCGCGAGGGCGTCGACGTGCGGTCCCACCTCGACGACGTGCACGGCCCGGCCGGGCTCGACCTGGGCTCGGAGGGCCCCGACGAGATCGCCGTCGCGATCGTGGCCGAGGTGCTGGCGGTGCAGCGCGGCGCGAGTGGGGGGTTCCTGCGCGACCGGACGGGTTCCATCCACCCCGTGCGCGACGACGCATGACGTCGGCGGCGGCGGGTGGTCCCGTCGGGGTGGTGCTGGCCGCCGGCCGGGGCGCGCGCTTCGGGGGGTCCAAGCAGGTCGCGCTGCTGGCCGGCGAGCCGTTGGTGGCCCACGCCGTGCGCGCCGTGGTCCAGGCCGGCCTGCCGGTCCTGGTGGTGACGGGTCCGGATGGCGCCGACGTCGTGGCGGCGGCGCGTCCGGTCGCGCCGGACCTGGCCACGATCGCCAACCCGGATCCCTCCCGCGGCATGGGCTCGTCGCTGGCCGTGGCGGCCCGGGCGGCCGGGCGGCGACCGCTGGTGGTCGTCCTGGCCGACCAGCCCGGGGTGCCGGCGGTCGACCTGCACCGGGTCGCGGTGGCGCTGGCTGCGGGGGCCACCGCCGTGCGCACCCGCTTCGGCGACGGCGGCGTGGGCCATCCGGTCGGGTTCGCCTCCGTCCTCCACGACGACCTGGTGGGGCTGGTCGACGAGGGTGCCGGCCGCGACCTGCTGGCCCGCCACGACGCCGTCTCGGTGGTCGTGGACCACCCCCGCCCCCCGGACGTCGACACCGAGGCCGACCTCGACGCCCTGGCCCGGACCTGGCGTGGCCCGACGAGCCCGCCGTGACGGCGTTGACGTGGTGGGAGCAGGTCGTGGTGCTGCTGGCGGGGGTCGGTGCCGGCACCATCAACACGATCGTGGGCTCGGGGACGCTGATCACGTTCCCGACCCTGGTGCTGCTGGGCGTCCCGCCACTGACGGCCAACGTGTCCAACACGATCGGGCTGGTGCCGGGCGCGGTGTCGGGGACCTGGGGGTACCGCCGCGAACTGCGTGGCCAGGCGACCCGCCTGTGGTGGCTGGGGGCGGCCGGGCTGCTGGGCGGACTGGTCGGGGCCGTGGCCCTGCTGGTGCTGCCGTCGTCGGCCTTCGACGCCGTCGTGCCGGTGCTGATCGTGCTCGCCCTGGTGGCGGTGGTCGTGCAACCGCGCGTCGCGGCGTTCGTGGCCGACCGCCGTACGGGCACGCCACTGCGCCGTCCGCCGTGGTGGCTGGTCGGGGGCGTGTTCCTGACCGGGATCTACGGCGGCTACTTCGGCGCCGCCCAGGGGGTCCTGCTGCTGGCGCTGCTCGGGATGGCCATCCCCGAGGACCTCCAGCGACTCAACGCCACCAAGAACCTGGTGGCGGCGCTGGTCAACGGCGTCGCCGCCGTCGTGTTCGTCCTGGTCGCCGCGCCGGACTGGCGCGTGGTGGTGCTGGTGGCGATCGGGTCGTCCATGGGCGGCCAGCTCGGCGCGCGCGTCGGTCGCCGCCTGTCACCCACGGTCCTGCGGGCCGTGATCGTGGTCGTCGGCCTGGTCGCCGTCGTCCGCCTCGTCACCACCTGAGCCCGGGGATCGGTCGCGCCGCCGCGACGACGACGTCCTGGTCGTGCGCCCGGGCCCCGTCCGTCGTGGCCCGGCGTATCACCGTCGGCCGCGGTGGCTCAGGTTTCCCGGGCCGCCGGCCCCATCGCGGGCGCCCACCATCGGAGCACGTCATGAACGGCGCCGAGGCCATCATGGGGGTCACCGCGGCCGTGATCGGCGTGGTCGGGATGCTGCCCTACCTGCGTGACACCCTCGGCGGGACCACCCGACCCCACCGGGCCACCTGGCTGATCTGGAGCGTGCTCGCCGGTGTGGCCTGCGTGTCCCAGCGCGCCGACGGCGCCACGTGGAGCGCCCTGGTCACCCTGGTCCACCTGGTCCTCAACGGTGCCGTCTTCGTCCTGGCCATCCGACGCGGCGAGGGGGGAACCGGACGGCGCGACGTCGTCCTGCTGGTCCTGGCCAGCGCGGGCGTGGTCGGCTGGGTCGTGTCCGGGGCGCCGATCGTGGCCACGCTGTCGGTGGTGGTCGCCGACGCCATCGGCCTCGCGGCCATGACCCCCAAGACCCGCCGGCACCCCGAGTCGGAGACGCTGAGCACCTACGTCGCCGCCGCCGTCGGCGGGGCACTGACGGCCGGTGCGGTCGGGGCCCTGGACGTGTCGTTGCTGGTCTATCCGCTCTACTACTGCCTCGCCAACGGGGCCATCGCACTCCTGATCGTCCACCGACGCCGGCTGCTGGCGTCGGTGGTTCCGGGCGTCGGCGCGGTGGGGCAGGTGGCGGCCGGTGTCGAGTTGGACCCGGGGCTGCGCACCGCCGGGGTGTGACACCGGGGTGGGTGCCCGGCGCCGCGGAGGCTTTCGACACGTCGGTCCCGGACGATGGTCCCGTCCTGGTGCTCAGCGTTGGTGGTGCCACCGGGCCATCCCTCGCGTGCGGCTCGACGGTGCCGACCAGTCGAGGATCCGTCTTCTTTGCAGAGGCTGTCTGACGAGGATGGCCGCCGGGGGGATCGTGGCCGGGCCGGTCGGGGCGATCATGTCGCTGGGCTTCGAGAAGCGCAAGGTGATCGATGCCCGGGAGGTGTATCTGCTCGTCGATGCCGGCGCGGCGTCGTCGGTCGTGTCGTGCCCGCCGGAAGACGGGGAGCGTGCTCGTCGATTCGCCATGACGGTGAACACGTCCGCCGAGGCCTACGCAGGGTTCCGTCGGGACCTGCCGGGGCTGCTCATCGAGGCGCAGCAGGATGTGGCGACCGCGGAGGCGGACACGGGGGACGTCGTTGCCGCCGAGCGCGAGTTGGCGAGGGTCCGTGAGGACCCCGACGCCGTGGCACGTACGGCCAGGGCCGCGCGCCAGGTCGAGTGGATCACGGCGCGCCAGGAGCACCAGCGGCGTGCCGTCACCCAGGTCGGGCCCGAGACGTGGGCACGCTGTCTCACCGATCGGCCGAGGATCCTGTCCGTCCACAGTGACCCTCGATGGGGGGTCCGGATGTCACAGGCGCGGCATACGTTCATGGCATGACGACGCATCCCGAACCGGCCCCATCGCGACGATCCCACGCGGCACGAGCGGTCGGGTCGTGTGCTGTCGACAGCTCCCCAGGGGATCCGCTCGGCGGACGTCTGCGGGAGGTGGCCTCGCTGATCGAGGGTCGTGATCGCACCATGGGTCGAATCGCCACGCTGCTCGTTGCGGTGGGCCGAGACGACGACCTCCACGAGCGACTCGGTGGCATGACCTTGCAGGTCTGGCTCGAACACGTGTGTCGCATCCCGGGTGCTGACGCGCGCGCCCTGCTCGGTGTCGTCGACGTGCTTGAACGGCTCCCGGCGGTGCTCGCAGGGTTGTGCGAGCGGTGGCTGTCCTGGGGGCAGGTCGCCGCGATCTGTCGGGCTGCCCGGGGAGTCCCAGTCGCTCGGCTGCCCGAGCTGGACGAGCTGGTGTCGGCGGCGATGGTCGACCACGCGTCGTTCGAACCCGATGCGATCGTGGACGACGTGTGGCACTGGGTCGACGCGGCTCGTCCGTCTCGCCTGGAACGGGCGGAGCAGGCCGCCCAACAGGCCGAGTTCCTGTCGCTGCAGCCGCGGCTGTTCGGAGGCGGTGACATCTTCGGTCGGTTCGGGACGGCGAACTTCGCCACGGTCGCCGAGTCCCTGGAGGCCGGCCTGTTGCCGACGTCCGTGCCGCGTGAGGACCTCGACGGGCTGGATCCTGACGAGGTCGACGACCTGTTCGACACCCTCGATGACCAGCGACGTTCCCACACCCGTCAGCACGGTGTCCGGATGGCGCGCCGGCTGGTGGACCTGTGCGAGCGATCCCTGGCCGGAACCCTCGGCGCCGACGCCGTGGGTGCCGGTGACTCATCGGGACGTGGCCGGCCGATGCTGCTGGCCACCGTCGACCTCGAGGCCCTGCTGGACGCCACCCGCACACCCGGCTGGCTGCTGCACACGCTGGCGGGTGGACGCATGAAGGCGTCCACCGCCGCACTGCAACGGCTGGTCGACCAGCGAGGCGCCGACCTGCGCGGTGTCGTCCTGGACGACTGCGGTGAGGTGGTCGGGGTCGGCCGGGCCACGAAGATCCCGCCAGGTTGGCTTCGACAGGCGATCTGGGCCCGGGACCTGGCCGTCCGCGACCCCGACGGGTCATGTCCGGTCCGCCGCGCCGACCTCGACCACGTGACCGAGTGGCCCGACGGTGCCACCGACGTGACCAACCTCCACCCGGTCGGCCGTGGCTGGCACAACCACAAGACCTCGAAGGCCTGGACGGTGACCCGCGCACGCGACGGTTCCACGACGTGGCGTCATCGCCGGCACGGCTGGGTCCTGCGCATGGCACCACCCCGACGAACCCTCGGTCGGCCTCCCCGAGCCGGGCCACCCACTCGGGCCACCAAGCAACCCCGGCTCACCGGCGTCCCCTGATGCAGCGTGCCGACGGCGCGGCATCGTGCCTCGGCGCCGCCCCCTGGCCCTCCCGAGGCGCGTTTCGTCCGACCCATGACCCGCCGGCAGCCCAGCAGCGACCACCGACGATCCCACCCCTGACCCGGACTGCCGCGCGCGGTCCGGGCGGACCTGCGTGGTGCACGCGCGACCACCCGCCTCCTGCCGTTCAACCGCGGTTCGGAGCCCGACGGACCGGTGGGGCCGGCAACGACACGGACGACCCGCCACCGGACCTCGTACATCGGCTGGCTCGCGCACCGCCTCACCGGGCTGAGGAGCGCCACGACCGCCCGGAGTTGGAGAGCTCCCGAACGGGCATCGTTGACATCGGCCTTGCGTCGCGGCGGGCGTGGGATGGGGTCCTAGACTCCTCGGCACCGCCACCGACGACGAGGACCCGATGGCCGAGCTGGTGACGCTGGAGGTCGACGACGAGACGTCGGTGGCAGTGCTGGAGTTGCAGCGGCCACCCATGAACCCGATCTCCACGGCGGTGGCCGAGGAGGTGTTCGACGTCGTCGACGGGCTGGTCCGCGACGGGTCCTGCCGCGCGCTGGTGGTGTGGGGCGGCCCCGACATGTTCGCCGCCGGTGCCGACGTCAAGGAGTTCCCCGACTGGGGGCCCGAGGAGGCCATGGCCGCCTCGGTGAAGCTGCACCGGGCCAACGGCGCGATCGCCGGCGCGGCCTTCCCCAGCATCGCGGCCATCGCCGGCTACGCGCTGGGTGGGGGGTTCGAGCTCGCCCTGGCGTGTGACTTCCGCATGGCCGCCGGGGCCGCCCGGGTCGGGTTCCCGGAGGTCCTGCTCGGACTCCTGCCCGGTGCCGGGGGGACCCAACGACTCGCCCGGATCGTGGGCCCGACGCGGGCCAAGGACCTGGTCTTCTCGGGCCGGATGGTCGCCATGGAGGAGGCGGCGAACCTGGGCATCGTGGACCGGGTCCTGGACGACGGCGACGACCTGCTGGCCGCGGCGACCGGCTGGGCCACGACGCTGGCGGCGGGGCCGGCGGCGCTGGCACTGGCCAAGCGGGCCATCGACGAGGGCAGCGAGCTGCCGTTGCACGAAGGGCTCGCGTTGGAGCGCGAGCTGTTCAGCGCCGCCTTCGGGACCGAGGACAAGGCGATCGGCGTCCGCTCCTTCCTCGACGAGGGGCCGGGCAGGGCCACCTTCGTCGGTCGCTGAGTGGCCGCCACGCCCGCCGCCGTGCCGGACCGGGACGACGTCAAGGCGGTCCAGGCCGCCTACCACGACTGGGAGGCCGCCACCTACGACGACAAGTTCGGGATCTCGTGGGACGCCCACGTCACCGACTACGCCGTGGGGCGCTACCGCCGTGGGCTGGGCGACACCCAGGCCCGCGGGAACGTGCTCGAACTGGGTGCCGGCACCGGGTTCTTCGGCGTCAACCTCGCCAAGGCCGGCTACGTCGCCGGTGACCTGCACGTCACCGACATCTCGCCCGGGATGCTGGAGGTCTGCGCCCGCAACGCCGCGGCCAACGGTGTCGAGGTCCACACCCACGTCGCCGACGCCGAGTCGCTGCCGTTCCCCGACGCCTCCATGGACGTGGTGCTGGGCCACGCCGTCCTGCACCACCTGCCGATCCCGGGGCTGGCGATCCGCGAGGCCCACCGGGTCCTGCGGCCGGGTGGCCGCCTGCTGGTGGCCGGGGAGCCGACCCACTGGGGCGACCGCTCGTCGATCGTGGTCAAGCGCGCGACGTGGCGGGCGTTCATGGCGGTGACGCGGCTGCCGGGGATGGGCGACCTGCGTCGGGTGGACGACCACGGTGACGGCGACGACGGTGACGACGACGCCCTGGCGGCCCTGGAACACGACGTCGACCTGCACACCTTCCACCCCGACGAGCTGGAGCGGATGGCCACCGTGGCCGGCTTCACCGATGTCGCCGTGCGCACCGAGGAACTGGCGGCGCACTGGTGGGGCTGGGCGATGCGCACGATCGAGGGCTCCATGCGTCCCGACCTGGTGACCCCGCGGTGGGCGGCGATGGCCTTCGGGGGCTACCGCGCGCTGACCCGGCTCGACGAGTCCGTGCTGCGCCACGTGGTGCCGCGCGGGCTGTTCTACAACCTCGTGCTGTCGGCCCGCAGGCCCACCTGACCGGCGACCACCGGGTCGCCCCGACTCACGTCTCGATCGTGTCGTCATCGGCCGGAGGGGTCGCGTACTGCGCACCCTCGATCGTCCACTCGCCGTCCTCGCGCACCAGCAGCCAGACCAGGCTGGCGGTGCCGTCCGGCCCGGACAGGGCGACCTCCAGGGCGCCCTGCTGGGCCGTGGACAGGCAGCGTCCGAAGCCGGGCTCGGTGTCGCCCAGCACGATCGGGTACTCCTCGTCGATCAGCGTCTCGAAGTCCTCGACGTCGATGCCCGCCCGGAAGTTGGCCGAGGCGAGGCCGTGCGCGGTGGCGTAGTCCCCGGCGGCGAAGGCGTCCAGTTGCGCGCGGACGACCTCCTCGAGTTCGCCACGGCGTTCCCGGTCGCACACCGGCAGGACGTCGTCGCCGGGCATGCCGGGCGTGGCCGACGGGTCACCGGGCGAGGCGCTCGGACGGTCCCGCGGGGTCGGGGAGGTCGGCGGCGCCGGCGTGGTGGACGGGGCCGGGCTGGTGGACGGGGCCGGGCTCGTGCTCGCTGGCGAGGTGTCCGGTGCGGCGGTGCCCGAACAGGCGGCCGCGGCCAGCACCACCACGACGGTGACCACGCCCCGGCGTATCCGGGCGAGCGGCGAGGACGGCACGGACGTCATCGGTGGTCCACCACCCGGTCCGCTCGGATGCGCAGGATCGCACGTTCGGACTGGACCTCGGACGCGTAGTCGTGGCCGGTGTAGCGCCGGGAGCAGGCGTCGATGTGGTCGCGGGCCTGCTGGCCACGCACGACCTCGACCACCTCGCCGCGCACCTCGACGTAGCGGTAGGGGTCCTGGGCGTCCCACACCGTGACCGTGACCCGGGGGTCGGCCTCGACGTTGCGGAACTTGGCCCGGTGCACCTCGGTGTTGATCAGCACGTGGTCGTCGTCCGCGTCGACCCACATCACCTGGGTCTGCGGGCGGCCGTCGTCGAACAACGTCGTCAGGACGGCGAAGTTGGTCCCGGAGGCGAAGTCGCGCAGGTCGGGGTCGAGTGGCATCGGCTGGTCCTCGGGTCGGGTCCCACACGGTGGGGTTCGGGGCCGTCGGGCACGCGGACTGGTGCCCGGACCTGGTCCCCGCGATCCTAGGATGCCCTCGGCGGCCACCGGTCGGTGGCCGCGGACGCGGGGAGGCCGGCATGACGACGCCGACGCCGCCCCCCGACCGTCCCCCCGACCGTCCCCCCGAGCATCAGCCCGACGACCGCGTCGCTGCCGACCCCCTCGCCGACCGCGATCCGGCTGCGGCGTTGGCCGGGCTGCGCGACCGCGTAATGGCCGCCGAACTGGGCCGAGAGGGACTCCGCCGCGCTGCCCGACTGGCCCACGACGCCGCCACCGAGGCCGGGCTGGGGGAGGCGTTCCGTCGTCCGCCGCCACGACTGGCCTACCCGCGCTTCGGCTGGCGCGAGGCCGTCCGGCGGGCCGTCGACCAGCGCATGCTGACGGCCCATCACGCGCTCGGGGTGCTGCGCTGGACCCGGCACCGGGCCGGGGCGAGGCTGCGCGGCGAGGACCTCGACCTGCAGGGGATGGTGTTCTTCGGTCGGGACGTCCACCTGCGCTCCCGGCCCGGACACGGCCGGCTGGTCGTGGGTCCGTGGTCGTGGATCGGCGACGGCGCCCGGGTGCGGTCCCACGAGGGCCGGGTCCAGGTCGGCGCGAAGGTGGTGCTGGGCACCGGCACGCGGGTCAACGGATGGCTGGACGTCCTGGTCGGTGATGCCGTGCTGGTGGCCGACGACGTCCACGTCTACGACTTCGACCACCGGTTCGCCCGGCTCGACCGGCCCATCAAGGACCAGGGGATCGCGATGTCGCCGGTCCGGATCGGGGCCGACACGTGGCTGGGGGACCGGGTCACGGTCCTGCGTGGGGTCGACGTCGGGATCGGCTGCGTCGTGGGCGCCCGATCCGTGGTCGCCACCGACCTCCCCCCGTTCGCCATCGCCACGGGCGTGCCGGCCCGCCCGGTCCGGTCCCGGCTGCCACGCGGGACCGACCCCGAGGAGGCGGCGGCCCTGCTTGCCCGCGGACTGCCCATCCCCGGCGATCCGTTGGAGGACTGACCACGCCCGGACCGGGCCGCGTTCGCGGTCGGGGGGACGGGGCACCGGGGTACGGTCCCCCCCATGGACGATGCCGTGCGACCGCCGGGCGCGACCGGTGACGACGGGCCCCGACTGCCCCTCGTCGACACCCTGTCGCGACCACTCACCGACCTGCGGGTGTCGGTCACCGACCGCTGCAACTTCCGCTGCCGGTACTGCATGCCACGCGAACTGTTCGGACCGGACCACGCCTTCCTGGAACGCGACGAGCTGCTGTCCTTCGAAGAGATCGTCCGGCTCGTGGGGCTGTTCACCACCGTCGGGGTCCACAAGGTCCGCCTCACCGGCGGCGAGCCCCTGCTGCGCCAGGACCTGCCCACGCTGGTGGCCGGCCTGGCCGACCTCGACGCGATCCGCGACCTCGCCCTGACCACCAACGGGACCCTGCTGCCACGGTCGGCGCCGGACCTGGCGGCCGCCGGCCTCGGCCGGGTGACGGTGTCGCTGGACGCCCTCGACGACGAGGTCCACCGGGCCATCTCCGACACCCGGGTGCCGGTGGGGGCGGTCCTGGCCGGCATCGACGCGGCCCGTGCCGCCGGGCTGCCGGTGAAGGTGAACACCGTGGTCAAGCGCGGTGTCAACGACGACCAGGTCGTGGCGATGGCCGACTGGGGTCGGCGCGAGGGCGTGACCGTCCGCTTCATCGAGTTCATGGACGTCGGTGCCACCAACGGCTGGCGACTGGACGACGTCGTCGGCGCGGCCGAGGTCGTCGAGCGGCTCGCGACGCTGGGCGCGCTGGACCCCGTGGACCCGGTTCCCGGTGGCACCGTCGTGGGTCGACAGACCGACTCGGGCCAGGTCGCCGAGCGCTGGCGCTGGCGGGACGGTGGTGGCGAGGTCGGCGTGATCGGGTCCGTGACCCGTCCGTTCTGCCAGACCTGTTCGCGGGCTCGACTGTCCTCCATCGGGGAGGTCTTCACCTGCCTGTTCGGCGTCGCCGGACGCGACCTGCGGGGTCCGGTCCGCGCCGGGGCCGACGACGCCGAGCTCCTCGCGATCATCCGTGACCTGTGGCACCGCCGGACCGACCGGTACTCCGAGGTTCGCACCGCCGAGACCGCGCGCGACGACCGCGTCGAGATGTCCTACATCGGGGGCTGACGGGTCGATGTCGTGGCGGCAGCCGGGTCGTCGTCCGCATGCGACCGCCGCACCGGACCGAGGTTGGGGATTTGGCCCGCCGACCGGCTGACGTGGGCACGCCCATCTCGTAGCGTGGACCCCGCGGAGCAGGGCGGGGCTCGGTGTCCGGTGCCGTCGTCGAGGACGTGGTGCAGGGTTCCAGCCCGGAGGCGCGACGCCCCCGGGACGACCCTCCACCCCTCGCGCCGTCGCCGACATCCCCCCGGGTCCCCGGCTCCGTCTCGGTGCACGATCGTGCACCGGCAGCGCCACCGAGGGAGCGGTCATGCAGGTCAACGTCACCGTCGACGGGACGGCCCACACCAACGAGGTCGAACCGCGTCAACTACTCGTCCACCATCTTCGCGAGACCCTGGGACTGACCGGGGTCAATGTCGGGTGCGACACCTCCAACTGCGGGGCCTGCACCGTCCACCTGGACGGCCGCAGCGTCAAGAGTTGCACCGTGCTGGCCGTGCAGGCCGACGGACGCGAGGTCACCACGGTCCACGGTCTGGCCACCGACGAGACCACCGAGGAGGGCTGGCACCCGTTGCAGCGGGCCTTCCACGAAGAACACGGCCTGCAGTGCGGGTACTGCACCCCCGGCATGATCATGGCCGCCGCCGACCTGCTGGGCCAGAACGCCGATCCCTCCGAGGAGGAGATCCGTGACGGCCTCGAGGGCAACCTGTGCCGCTGCACCGGCTACGTCAACATCGTGCGGGCCGTCCAGAACGCCGCCCGGGCGAACGGCAACGGCTCCCACGCCCCTGCCACGGCGGACCAGGAGGTGTCGGCATGACGGCGACCGACAACCCCACCCAGACGAAGTCGGTCGGCCAGCCGCTCCTGCGCAAGGAGGACGCGCGCCTGGTCACCGGTCGCACCAACTTCACCGACGACATCCGCCTGCCCGGCATGGTCCACATGGTGGTCGTTCGGTCCCCGATGGCGCATGCGACGATCACGTCCGTCGACCTGTCGGGCGCCATGGACATGCCCGGCGTCGTGGCCGCCTACAGCGGCGCCGACCTCGACGACGAGGCCGGGGGCCTGCCCTGTGCGTGGCCGGTCACCGAGGACATGGTCACCCCCGAGCACAAGGCCCTGGCCGTCGACGAGGTCGCCTACGCCGGTGACGGCGTCGCGGTCGTGCTGGCCACCACCCCCGCCCAGGCCGTCGACGCGGCCGAGCGGGTGCTGGTGTCCTACGACCCCCTGCCCGCGGTGGTGGACATGAAGGCCGCGATCGCCGACGGTGCCGACCTGGCCCACAACGACCTCGACTCCAACACCTCCTTCGTGTGGCCCTTCGCCGCGGGCGACATCGACGACGCCTTCGACAACGCCGCGCACGTCGTCGAACGCGAGTTCGTCAACCAGCGGCTGATCCCGGCCGCGATGGAACCGCGGGCCGTCGTGGCCGCCCCGATGGGCGTGACCGGGGAACTCACGGTCTGGTCGGCGACCCAGGTGCCCCACATCCTGCGCCTGATGCTGGCCCTGACCGCCGGGATCAACGAGGCCCAGTTGCGGGTCATCGCCCCCGACGTCGGTGGCGGCTTCGGCTCCAAGCTCAACGTCTACGCCGAGGAGGTCCTCGCGGTCGTGCTGGCCCAGAAGCTGGGGCGGCCGGTCAAGTGGACCGAGACCCGCTCCGAGGGCTTCCAGGCCACCATCCACGGCCGCGACCAGGTCCAACGGATCGGGCTGGCGCTCGACGAGGACGGTCGCATCCGGGGCCTGAAGGTCGACCTGCTGGCCGACATGGGCGCCTACCTGCAACTGGTCACGCCCGGCGTGCCGCTGCTGGGCGCGTTCATGTACCCCGCGATCTACAAGATGGACGCCTACGACTTCACGTGCCGGGGGGTGTTCACCAACAAGACCCCGACCGACGCCTACCGCGGCGCGGGCCGACCCGAGGCGACCTACGCGATCGAGCGCATCATCGACGAGGCCGCCAACGAGCTCGGCATGGACCCGATGGAGTTCCGCAAGAAGAACTGGATCACCCACGAGGAGTTCCCGTACGACATGATCGCGGGACTGACCTACGACTCGGGCAACTACGAGGCCGCGACCGCCAAGGCCATGGAGATGTTCGACTACGACGCACGGCGGGCCGAGCAGGCCAGCCGGCGCGAGTCCGGCGACGGCAGGCAGCTGGGCATCGGCATCTCGACCTTCACCGAGATGTGTGGCCTCGCCCCGTCGCGGGTCCTGGGCTCGCTGTCCTACGGCGCCGGCGGGTGGGAGTACGCCGCGGTGCGGATGCTGCCCAGTGGCAAGGCCGAGGTCATCACGGGCACCAGCCCGCACGGCCAGGGTCACGTGACCGCGTGGAGCCAGATCGCCGCGGACGCCCTGGGCGTCCCGTTCGAGGACATCGAGGTCCGCCACGGTGACACCTCGGTGGCCCACAAGGGCATGGACACCTACGGCTCGCGGTCGTTGGTCGTGGGTGGCTACGCCATCGTGGAGGCCTGCAACAAGGTCGTGGACAAGGCCCGCCGGGTCGCCGCGCACCTGCTGGAGGCCGACGAGGACGACATCGAGTTCAGCGGTGGCACGTTCAACGTCGCCGGTGCACCCGAGCAGTCCACGACGATGCAGGAGATCGCGCTGGCGATCTGGGCCGCCCACGACTACCCGGAGGGCATGGAGCCGTCGCTGGACTCCGACGCGACGATCGACCCGGAGAACTTCTCGTTCCCGCACGGCACCCACCTCGCGCTGGTGGAGGTCGACACCGAGACCGGCAAGGTCGACCTGCTCGACTACGTGTCGGTCGACGACATCGGCAACGTGGTGAACCCGCAGATCGTCGAGGGCCAGGTGCACGGTGGCCTCGCGCAGGGCATCGCCCAGGCGCTCTACGAGGGCGTGGTGTACGACGACGCCGGCAACCTGCAGACCGGGACCCTGGTGGACTACTACGTCCCCGGCACGCCCGACCTGCCGACGTTCCGGACCGCCCGGACCGAGACCCCGGCGACGTCCAACCCCCTCGGGGTCAAGGGTGTCGGCGAGGCCGGCACGATCGCGTCCACGCCGGCCATCATGAATGCGGTCATCGACGCCCTGCGACCGCAGGGCGTGGACGAGGTCCTGATGCCGGCGTCGCCCCGCAACGTCTGGACGGCGTTGCAGCATGCCCGCGAGACCGGCTCCACCGACGACCAGGACGTCCAGGACGCCGACGCACGCGGCTCCGATGCCGCCCCCGACGGGGGTGGGGCGTCCACTGCCGGTGAGGCCCAGCATGCCGGCGGCGACGCCGGATCCGATGGTTCCAGCGATGGGGGTGCCGCATGATCCCGGCCAGCTTCGACTACATCCGGGCCGACTCGGCCGAGGCGGCCGTGGCCGCCCTGGGCGAGCACGGTGACGACGCCAAGGTGCTGGCCGGTGGCCACAGCCTGATCCCGATGATGCGGCTGCGCCTGGCCGTGCCGGAGGTGCTGGTGGACGTGTCGTCCGCGCAGGACCTGCGCGGGGTGACCGACGAGGGCGACCACCTGGTGATCGGTGCCTGCACGACCCACGACGAGGTCGTCCACGACGAGTTGGTGCGTGCCCACTGCGGCGTGCTCAGCCACGTGGCCGAGACCATCGGGGACCCGCAGGTCCGCCACCGCGGCACCATCGGTGGCGGCCTGGCCCACGGCGACAGTGCCGGGGACCTGCCGGCCACCGCCCTTGCCCTGGACGCCACGATGGTCATCGCGGGCCAGGACGGCCAGCGTGAGGTGGCCGCCGCGGACTTCTTCGTGGACTACCTCGAGACCGCGGTCGCCGCCGACGAACTGCTGGTGGCGATCAAGGTCCCCAAGCTCGACGACTCGTGGTCGTGGGACTACCAGAAGTTCGGCCGCGTGGCCCAGGCCTGGGCGATCGTCGGGTCGCTGGCACTGGTCAGCTCCAACGGCTCGATCAGCGAGGCACGGGTCGGCCTGACCCACATGGGCAGTGGCCCGGTGCGGGCCTCGGCGACGGAGGCCGCGTTGGCCGGTGGCTCGACCGACGCCATCGCCACGGCCGCGGACGCCGCGGCCGAGGGCACCGAGCCGCCGTCGGACCTCAACGCCGACGCGGACTTCCGACGTCACCTCGCCCGGGTCCTGACCCGGCGCGCACTGGAGACCGCGGTCGCCAACTGAGCGCCACCTCCTCGACGGCGGGTCCCCACCGGGGCCCGCCGTCGTGCGTGCCCCGTCCGACCCGCCGCGGCACCGGCCGCGCTCGTCGGCCACCCTGCACGACCACGCCGCACCCGACGGACCGGACCCCCGTGGACACCCCGCTGAACCTCGCTCGTACCGCCGACCTGTGGTGGAAGAACGCCGTCCTGTACTGCCTGGACGTCGAGACCTACCAGGACTCCGACGCCGACGGCATCGGCGACTTCGCCGGCCTGACCAGCCGCGTGGACCACCTGGCCGGGCTGGGGGTCACCTGCATCTGGCTGATGCCGTTCTACCCCACGCCCAACCGCGACGACGGCTACGACCTGACCGACCACTACGCCATCGACCCCGCCCTGGGCACGTTCGGCGACTTCACCGAGTTCATGCGCACCGCGGGCGACCGTGGCATCCGGGTCATCGCCGACCTGGTGGTCAACCACACCTCCGACCAGCACCCGTGGTTCCAGTCGGCGCGCTCCGACCCGGACTCGCCGTACCGCGACTGGTACGTCTGGCGCGACGAGATCCCCGAGGAGGGTCCGCACGGGGTCGTGTTCCCGGGTGAGCAGGAGGCTGCCTGGACCTTCGACGAGCAGGCCGGGCAGTACTACCACCACCGCTTCTACGCCCACCAGCCGGACCTCAACGTCGCCAACGAGGCCGTCCGTGAGGAGATCCGCAAGGTCATCGGATTCTGGTTGGCCCAGGGCCTGTCCGGCTTCCGGGTCGACGCCGTGCCGTTCTTCCTCGAGACCGAGGGCATCGACGAGGAGATGGAACTCGCCCCGCACGACTACCTGCGGGACCTGTGCGCGTTCCTGACCCGGCGCAACGGCGACGCCATCATGCTCGGCGAGGTCAACCTCGAACCCGACCAGCAGCGCGAGTTCTTCGGTGACGAGGACGGCGACGAACTGCAGATGCTGTTCAACTTCACCGGGATGCAGGCGATGTACCTGGCGCTGGCGCGTCGCGACGCGACCCCGTTGGTCGCGGCCCTGCGCTCGCTGCCCGAGGTGCCGTCCGACAACCAGTGGGCGACGTTCGTGCGCAACCACGACGAGCTCACCCTGGACAAGCTCACCGACGCCGAGCGCGAGGAGGTGTTCGCGGCCTTCGGCCCGGATCCCGACATGCAGCTGTACGACCGCGGGCTGCGCCGCCGGCTGCCCCCCATGCTGGTCCAGGACGCGGATGCCGACGCGGATGCCGACGCGGACGACGACGTCCACGACCGGGTCCGCCTGGTGTACAGCCTGCTGTTCGCGCTGCCCGGCACGCCGACGATCTTCTACGGCGAGGAGATCGGCATGGGCGAGAACCTCGCGGTGGAGGGCCGCCGGTCCGTGCGCACGCCGATGCAGTGGCGGGACGGTCCGACCGGGGGGTTCTCCACGGCGGAGCCGGAGGCGCTGCGGCGACCCCTGCCCGATGGGCCGTTCGGCCCCGACCACGTCAACGTGGCGGACCAGCGCCACGACGACGCGTCGCTGCTGGCCTGGTTCCATCGCATGATCCGTGTCCGCCGCGTGACCCCCGAGTTGGGGTGGGGTGCCTGGCAGGTGCTCGACGTCGGGTCCGACGGCGTCCTGGCGCTGCGCCACGACTGGGAGGGTTCGGTGGTGGTGACCCTGCACAACCTCGGTCCCGACCCGGTGGACGTGGGTGTCGACGTGGCCCCGCCCGCCGGGCTCACCCACGCCACGGACCTGTTGGGTGACGACCACCGGGTCCTCGACGACGGTGTCCTCGCGGTCACCCTTGGCGTCAACGGCCACCGCTGGTTCCGCCTCGGGGACGGCTGAACCGCGGCCGCCCCCACGCCCCCGTCGGCGCTCGGCGACCTAGTCTCGTCGTGCCGGCCTCGACCCCGCCCGTCACACAGGAGCACGCCATGGAGTTCACCAACACGTTCACCGTCCCGGCGGGCATCGACGAGGCCTTCGCCACCCTGACCGATCTCGAGAAGGTCGCCCCGTGCATGCCCGGGGCCAAGCTGGAGACCGTCGACGGGGACGCCTACACCGGTCGGGTCAAGGTCAAGGTCGGGCCGATGAGCCTCACCTATCGCGGCACCGCCGAGCTGGTGGACGTCGACGACGAGGCACACACGGCCCGGATCGAGGCCCGCGGCAGCGAGGCCCGCGGCGGTGGCACCGCCAACGCCGACGTCTCGGCCTCCATGACGGAGGTCGAGGACGGTACCGAGGTGGTGGTGACCACGGCCATCGACATCACCGGCAAGCCGGCCCAGTTCGGTCGCGGGGTCATGGGTGACGTCGGCAAGAAGATCATCGACGCCTTCGCCGACTGCCTGTCCCGCAAGTTCGACGACCCCGAGGTCGACACGCCTGCCCCGGACGGGTCGGGGGACGCATCCAGCGACGGATCCGGCGACGGATCGGACGGCGGTCCCGGGGACGACGCCGCCGACGACGACCTGGACGGTGGCGAGACCGGTGTCACCCCGGACGGCAGCGCGGTCGACGCGCCGTCCGCGGCCACGCCGGCCCAGGCCGCAGCGGCCAGCGCCCAGACGGTGGCCGACACCATGGCCAGCGAGCCGGCGAGCCCGCCGCCGTCGGGGCCCCGGACGGTGGCCGACACCGAGCCCGAGGTCGAGGCGCTGGACCTGATGGACGTCGCGGGTGGGTCGGTCGCCCGGCGTGCGGTGCCGGCGCTGGGCATCCTGGCCCTGGTGGGCCTGGTCATCTGGCTGCTGCGGCGGTCGGGCGACGACGACTGACGGCACGACGCCCACTGCTCGTCAGGCGCGGGCCCAGGCCACCAGGTCGAGGCTGGCGGCCACCGGCCGGACGGTGTCGTCGACCACGACGAAGTCCTCGGGCCGAACCGATCGGACCAGGGCGCGCGTGCGGTCGTCCCACCCGGACGGATCGGCCAGGACCGCCACCGGGTCCTCGCCGACGTGGGTCGCCAGCCGTTGTGCCAGCACCGGGGCGTGGTGGACCCCGAGCAGGTCCACGACCTCCAGCCCGACCGCGGTGAGCAGCGTCGTGAGTTCGTCGGCGTCGTACTCGCGGACATGGAACGGGTTGCGCGGACCGTCGCCGCTCGGTGTGAACGTGGCCCGGTTCGGCGTGGACACCACCACGGTCCCGCCCGGGTGCACCACTCGCGCCAGTTCCGCCAACGCGATCGCCGGGTCCGCCAGGTGTTCCACCACCTGGAGGCACACGGCCGCGTCGAGGGTGTCGTCCACCAGCGGCAGGTCCTCGAGGTCGCCTTCGACCACGTCGACCTCGGCGACGGCGTCGGAGGCGTACCGGGCACGGGCATGGGCGGCGGTGGCCGCATCGCGTTCCACCCCGATGACGCCACGCGTGCCGGCCGCACGCAGGATCGCCAGTCCGTAGCCCTCGCCACAGCCGGCGTCCAGGACCGTCCCGACCACGCGGGACGCGGCGTGGTCGTAGGCGACGACGTGGCGTTGGAACCAGTAGTTCTCGTCCGGGACGTCGGGCATCGTCCGCTCACCCGTCAACGTCAGGGGCGTGCGGCCGGGGCCGGTGGGGGAGGAGGTCATGGTCTCGAGTGAACCAGCCCACGTCGTCGGGGGTCGTCGAATCGGGATGTGGGGGCGTCGACGTCGCGGACGGCTCAGCCCTCGGGCGTGTAGGCCACCAGGCGCAGGGCGCCGCCACGGAAGCCCTGCAGGACCACCACCTCGCTGCCACTGCCCACCACCTCGGCCTGGCGCAGGTCCAGCGGAACCTGCCAGCGCTGCGACAGGTCGTCGGGGTCGAACAGGCTCAGTCGTCGCCGATCGTCGGGACCGTGGGCCAGCAACACCCCGTCCTGGGTGACCACCGGCCAGGTCGTCACGACGACGTCCTGGGTCCCGAGCACGTCGCCGTCTGCATCCAGCAGCGCGAACGTCGCAGCATCCGGTGACCGCGACCAGATGCCGGCCGCCTCGCCGATCGACATCCCCGAGCGGTCCAGCAGCAGGCGCAGGTCGCCCGCCCCGGTCACGAACGGCTGGGGCTGACCGGGGGTCCGTGCCGTCACGGTCCCGTCGTCGACGTCGACCGCGACCGTGTCCCGCTCACCCACGACCACCAGGTGGTCGTCGCCGAACGTCGCCATCCACCACCACGTGCCGGCCCCGAGGTCGCGCCGCCACGCCTCGGTGCCGTCCCGATCGGTCGAGACCAGGGTTGCGCCGTCCAAGCTGAGCACCCGGTCGCGGGACACGATCGGCGCCCGGGGCTGGTTCGGATCGACGGGGGCGCGTCCGACCACCGCTCCCCGGGGGTCGACCAGGACCCACTCGCCGCCGGTGTCCCAGGCCAGGCCGTCACCGGCGGGCTGGCAGCTGGAGTTCGACCCCTCCGAGGTGAACACGAACCGCCCGGTCGGGGGATGCACCACGCCACATCCGCGGTCCCCGGTCACCCACAACTCGCCGGTCCGCAGACGCCCGGCCGACGACTCGTCGGTGGCGGCCTGCTCCCACAGGGGGTTGCCGGTGGCTGCGGCGATGCCGACCAGTCGGGCGGAAGGGCGCTCGGGGAGGAACACCGGGACCACCGGACGGTCGCCGTCCACGACCACGACCAGGCTCGTCGGGTCCTGCCGGACCGACCACACGACGTCGCCGGTGCGACCGTCACGTCGCTGCAGGACGTGGCCGTCGGACGCGCCGGGGGCCGGCTGCTGGAGGACCACGTCGTCGCCGACCACCGCGACGGGCTGCCACCCACCGTCGACCGCCGCGACGTCCCACCGTCGGGTGACGACGTCGACGGGGGCCGACCACGACGAGTCCAGACGTCCGTCGCCCGCCGCGAACGTCCACGCGGTCAGGCCGGCCGCGACGACGACCACGACCACCAGGACGGGCGCGAGCCACCTGCGGGCCCCGGAGCCGGTGTCCGGGTCGCCCCCGACCCGGCGGTCGGGCGGATCGCCGTCCATGGACACCGGCGCCAGGTCCGGGCCGGGCGGGTCACCGACCTCCATGTCGAGGGACCGGGAGGGCCGGACGGCCCGGTCCGGGTCTGGGGCCGGGTCTGGACCGGGGTCTGGACCGGGGTCTGGACCGGGGTCTGGGGCCACGTCGGGCGCCGTGGGGTGCATGGCGTCGGGACGTGACCGGGTCACGGATGGCCTTCGGACGGGGCAGGGTCGACGCTATCGGCGCCCCGGCGTCCGGGTGCCGGGTGCCGGGTGCGATCATCGATCCGGGTAGCGTGTTCCACGGCGTGTGACGACCGGACGGGGCCACGGTGCGACTGGGGATCGACCTCGACGGGGTCGTGGCGAACTTCAACGCCGGCTGGATGCGCCTCCACGGTGAGGAGCACGGCACGGCCCTGACCCCGGACCTCGTGCAGTCCTGGGACGGACTCCACGAGGTCGGCGGCTTCCGGTCGATGGGCGAGTTCTGGGGCTGGGCCCGTGGCGGTGGTCGACGTGCCAGCATCTTCCGCCACCTGGACCCCTATCCGGAGGCCGTCCCGACCCTGGAGCGCCTCGTCCGCGCCGGACACGAGGTCGTGATCCTGACCTCCAAGCCGTGGTGGGCGATCCACGACACCTACCACTGGATCGGCGAGCACGCCCTGCCCACGCGCGAGGTCCACATGCTCGACGACAAGTGGACCGTGGCCTGCGACGTCTACCTCGACGACTCGCCGCTGGTCCTGCCACCGCTGGCCGCGCGGCGCCCCGACGCCACCGTCTGCCGGTTCGTGCGGGCCTGGAACGATCCCGTCCCGGGCACCGTCGACGTGTGGGACTGGGCCGGGTTCGAACGTCTGGTGGACGACCTCGCGGGGTGAAGGACCTCAGCCGTGGAACTCCACGGTCGCCGGCAGCGGGTGGTTGGAACCGACGGCCACGCCGCGGCGGGACGTCGCCACGACGACCGGGCGCGGATCGGCCAGGTCGATCGGGATCGACCAGGCGGGTTCCAGGGTGTCCCACCGCAACAGGGTCAGGCGCCCCCACTCGTGCAGCACCGGGCCGGCCTGGGTGAGCACCGGTCGTGTCGGCCAGGTGGAGATGCGCAGGTCGAGGCCGCTGCGCGTGGCGAGCACGGTCCCGTCGTCGTCGAGCAGGCCGACCGTGGCCGGACAGGTGCCCGGGCCGTCGTGTGCGTCATGGGCCCAGTCCGGTGCGTCCACGCACAGCAGGCGACGGGTGTTGTCGACGTCGACGCCCACGACCAGGTCGGGGTCCAGGGCGCCGCGACCGGTGGCGACCGTGTCGAGCACCACGCCGTCGGCGTCGAGCAGGTGGGTGGTCCGGGCGAAGGTGGCGGACTCGCCGTCGGGCACGGTGGTCGCGGCCACCACGGCGCGGGTCCGGGCCGGTGCCGAGGCCGCGGCCAGTACCGGTGCCGTGGGGCGTTGCAGGTCCACCACGGCCTCACCGAGGTCCACGTCCCACGCCGGTGAGCGGGCCGTCACCGGCCAGGCGCGGACCCGGGTTCCCGACGCGCCGACGACCAGCTCCGTGGGGATGTCGACGCCGCCCGCCGCCTCGCGGCCCGTGACCGGGGAGGCCGCCCGCTGCGGGCCGGGAACGGCCGCCAGGACCGGGGCCACGTCCGGGCCCGGCAGTGACCGGACCACGCCGGTGTCGTCGACCAGGTCCCAGCCCGACGGGGTCGGCACCACCCACGTGTCCCCGGTCAGGGATGCCCCGCGGACGTCGTCGCCGGTGCCCACGACGGCGAACCGGTGTCGCACGGCGCCCGTCGCGACGTCCCACTCGGTGACCTGCCGCGCGTCGTGGACCACCACGGACCCCCGCCCGGGATGGGTGCGCACGACGTTGTCGCCGTCCAGGTCCACCGCCCAGCGCAGGTCGCCGGTCGCGGGGTCCAGGGCCACGAGCCGACCCCGGTCCCGCGTCGGGTCGTCGCGGGTGTCGGTGTCCGGCTCGACCGTGGGCATCAGGACCTGGTCCGGGCCGGCCCCGACCACCACGGCGCTGGTGGCGTCGGCCACGTCCTGGGACCACGCGATGGCGCCGTCGAGGGTGGCCCGGGCCGAGATCGACAGCACGTCGAGCCGGCGCAGGGCGGGCCGCGTCTGTCCGGCCACCAGGACGTGGTCGGCCAGCAGGGCGAGGCCGACGAGGCTCTGGTCGGGCGGCAGGGTGATCGTCCAACGCGGCGCGATCGGCCCGACGGGCACCGCCGTGATCGCCGACGGCGGCTGGTCGCGGTCCCGGTCGGCGGCCGCGACCCGCGGTCCCGACGTCGTCCCGCCGAGCAGCGCGCCCACCAGCCCGGCGACGGCCAGGGCGACCACGGTTCCCGCCACCCAGCCGCGGTGCGTTCGGACCGTCGACCCCGACGACGTCGGTGGGCCGGACGTCCGGGCACGGTCGCCGTCGGGGTCGACGGGGGCCCCACCCGGCGAGCGGTGGACCGCCGGGTCCGGTCGCGAGGGCGGGTCCCGGACGGGTGCGCCCACCAGCATGCCAGAACCGGAGCCGGGACCGGAGTCGGAAGCGGGGCCGGGATCGGGTGGTGAACGGGGGTCTGGCGCCGGGGTGCGTGGGGACGAGCCCATGGCACCCCCGATGTCGCCGATCCGTTCACCGTACTCCGGCACGGCCCCACGGGAAAGGGCCATCCGGGGTCTCAGCGGTGCCACACCAGGCGGTCGACCGTGCCCCGCTGGACCACGGCCACCCCGTGTGGCGTGGTCGCCACCAGCGGTTGGCCCCGGCCGGCCCGGCGAACGGCCAGCCCGACCGAGACCGACCACGCCACGGACAGGTCGGGCCACCGCCGCAGGGAGACGACTCGTCGCCCGCCGTCGCCCGGGCCGGGGACCAGGAGCCCGGCACGGGTCACGCGTGGCCACGCCGGCCAGGCCACGCCAGCGCGTGGGCCGGGGACGGTCCCGACCACCGCCCCGGTCGGATCGGCCAGTGCCACCGGTGCCGGGCAGGTCCCCCCGGGGCTCGCGTCGCCACCCTCCTCCAGGCACAACGACCACGTCTGGCCGTCGACCTCGAGGTCGGTCACCAACGCCGGGGTCCGGTCGTCGGTCTCGGAACTTCGTTCCCACCGGGGGGTCCCGTCGGGCGACAGCACGTGCTCGGCCCAGCCGGTCGGCTCCGACGAGGAGGCGTCCGCGGCCCGGTGGGCCGTCACGACGAAGATCCCCGGGGTGTCGGGACGGCGTGGGTCGGGTGGAAAGGCCACGGGACCCGCCCAGGTCTCTCGCACGGCCGGGTCGGTGACGTTCATCCACTCGATCGGGTCGGCGAACCGGTGGGTCCAGGCGACCCGCCCGGTGGCGAGGTCGTGGGCCTCGACACGCCGGGCGTCGGCCTGCACGAAGGTCCCGTCGAGCACCCCGACGAACGGGCTGGCCTCGTCGCTGAGGACCCGTCGCGCGCCGTCGTCGGTCACCAGGTCCCACCCGAGGTCCGTCGGGACGATCCAGCCACCGTCGGTCCGGGTGGGCTCCCGCCAGTCCGGCTCCGGGTGGACGGTGAAGCGGTGCCGCACGACGCCGTCGTCGAGGTCGAGCACGCGGAAGCGCTGGTCGGACCGAACGTCGAGCTCGTCGGTGGTCCGGCGGAGCAGGGTCGAGGTCGCCGACGTCGGCCCGAGGCGGTCCCGTCGCCACCGGACCGTGCCGTCGTCGGCGTCCAGGGCGACCACGGTGCGCACGTCCCACTGCTCACGACCGTCGTCCCAGGTGTTGCCTCCCACGGTCGGCAGCACGACGCGGTCCCCCGACGGGCCCACCACCACGACCGTGTCCTCCGGGAATCGGCGCAGCCACCGTCGGCGTCCGTCGGCGAGGTCGTGACCGGCCACGGTCACCCGTCGGTCGTCGCGACGTGGCCCCGCCGACGGTCCGTCCATCACCACGGCGACGTCGTCGACCACGGCCAGGCCGGTGGCGACCCGGGTGTCGGGTAGCGGCACCGACCAGCGTCGCGCCACGGCCCCGGGCGGGGCCGCCGGAGCCGCGACCAGGCCCTCCCCGCCATCCACCGGCACGCGCACGTCGGGCGTGCGTGGAAGGTGCCCCAGCGCCACGGCCACCGCCACGGTGGCCAGTGCGACCGCGACCACGGCCACGTTGCGGAGCCAGGCCCGACGACGGTCCCCGTCCGGACTCGCGTCCTGGGACCCGCCGGCAGTCGGCGCTGCCGTCACCTCGTCGGCCGGCCCGTCGGACGGTGCCGGACCAACCTGCATCACGACCGGTCGGTCGACCTGGTCGCGGGGCATGTGGGAGCCTCTCACCCGTGGCCGAGGACACGGTCGAGTTCGGTGGCGCGACGATATCCCTGCACCGGCGCCGGGTCCCGGGTCGCCACCCCCGGCGGGGCCGTCCGGTGACCGCACCCCGACCCAGTGGCCACGGGGGTGGTCGCTACGATCCCGATCGTTGCCCCGCTCGGACCCGCCCGGACCTCCGGAACCGGCCGCGGGGGGTGGCCCATCCCCCGAACGGGCACAACGTGGGGCTCGGGACCGGCCAGCGCCGGATCCGATGCCGGCCCGGCGAGGGACGTCCGGCAGCACCAGTCCCGCACCACCACGCCCGGACGTCGCGCCTCCCACCTCCACCACCACCAAGGAACCCACCCATGAATCGTCGCGCACTCTTCGCACTGGCGACCGCCGGTGCCCTCGTCCTGACGGCCTGTGGCTCGGACGACGGCACCGAGGAGACCGCCACCAGCGAGTCCGCCCCGGCCGAGGATCCCTCCTCGGAGGCCATGACCGACGACGCCAGCGAGGCCATGTCAGAGACCATGTCAGAGGCCACGACCGAGGCCATGAGCGAGTCGACCGAGGCGGCAGCGGCCGACCTCCCCGACCCGCTGGTCCTGACCCTCACCCCGTCGCAGGAGACCGGTGGCCTGATCGAGACCGCCCAGCCGCTTGCCGACATGCTCAGCGACGAGTTGGGCGTGGCCGTCGAGGCCCAGGTCCCGACCGACTACGCCGGCGTGATCGCCGCGCTGGAGTCCGGTCAGGCGCACGTCGCCGGTGGGCTCGGCCCGCTGCAGATGGTCCAGGCCGAGGCCGTGGGGTCCGACCTGATCCTCCAGGCCGAGCGCTTCGGGTCCTACAGCTACGTGACCCAGTGGTTCACCAACGACCCCGACACCTACTGCGAGGACGAGCCCGTCGCGGTCGACCAGGAGGAGGGTGAGCCCTTCCTGTTCTGCAACGGCGTCGACGAGGCCGAGGACGCCTCCGAGGGCCCGATCGGCCAGGACATGCTGGGCAACGTCGAGGGCCAGACCGTGGCCTTCGTCGACCAGGGGTCGACCTCCGGCTACGCCGTGCCGTCGCTGCAGTTGCTGACCGAGGGCGTCGACCCGATCAACGGGATCGACTCGGTCTTCGCCGGCAGCCACGACAACGCCGTGAAGGCCGTCTACGACGGTGATGCCACCGTGGGCGTGTCGTTCAACGACGCCCGTGGCACGCTCGTCGAGCAGACCCCCGACGTCGGCCAGGAGGTCGTCGTGTTCGGGTGGTCCTCCGCCATCCCCAACGACGGCTTCGCCACCTCGGGTGAGCTGTCGGACGAGGGTTCGCAGGCCATCAGCGACGCGCTGCAGTCCATCTGCAACGACACCGACGCCTGCGACGCCGAGGCCGAGGGCGTCATGTACCAGCTCTACGAGATCGAGGGCCTGCAGCCCGTCAACAGCGGGGAGTTCGACCTCATCCGCGACCTGCAGGACCAGCTCGCCGACCAGCTCGGCCTGAGCTGAGCCACCGCCGCGACGAGTGCTCGGGCCACCCTGCGGGGTGGCCCGAGCAACGTCGTGGGGGGGTTGCGTGCGTCGGGTCGACGCGTCGTGGTGTCGGTGGGTCGTGGCCTCCGGGCCCGGTGTGCGCAGGCCCAACGCCGAGCGGGGAGCACCAACGCCAGCCAGTAGGGTGTCGGCCGATCCGGGCCGGACCCGGTCACGCGAGACGGGGACCGCGATGATCCGATTCGACAACGCCTCGGTGACCTACCCGGGTGGCGTCACGGCCATGCAGGGCCTCGACCTGACCATCGAGCCGGGCGAGTTCGTGGTCGTGGTCGGCCTGTCCGGCGCCGGGAAGTCGACCCTGATCCGGGCGGTCAACGGGCTCGTGCCGCTCACCGGCGGGTCGCTGACCGTGGAGACCAACGACGAGGACGGTGCCGGGCGTCGCCGCCACGAGGTCGTGGGCCTGTCCGGCAGGGCGCTGCGGGACCTGCGCGCCGAGGTCGGGATGATCTTCCAGGGCTTCAACCTGGTCACGCGCACGACCGTGATCAACAACGTGCTGATGGGTCGGCTGCACCGGACCGCGACCTGGCGAACGCTGCTCGGGAGGTACCCGGCATCCGACGTCGAGATCGCGATGCGGGCATTGGAGCGGGTCGAGATCGTGGACAAGGCCTACGTGCGGGCCTCGAACCTGTCCGGCGGCCAGCAGCAGCGCGTCGGCATCGCGCGAGCGCTCGCCCAGGAGCCCTCCATCATCCTGGCCGACGAACCGGTGGCGTCGCTGGACCCACCGACGTCCCATGCCGTCATGCGCTACCTGCAACAGATCAACCGCGAACTCGGCATGACCACCATCGTCAACCTCCACTTCCTCGACCTGGCCACCCGTTACGCCGACCGGATCGTCGGACTGCGCGACGGGCGTCTGGTCTTCGACGGTCCCGGCAGCGATGCCGACGACCGGGTGTTCCGCGACATCTACGGCCGCAGCCTGACGGCCGACGACGTGATGGGCGACGCCGACGACACGGCCGCGCCGCCGCCGGCCTCGGTGGCGCCGTCCCCGGGGGCGCCGTCCGCGGGGGCGCCGTCCCCGGGGGAGACCAGCTGGCCGTCCGACGGGACCGACGGTGGTCCCGCCCGGTGACCAGCGCCCCCCACCCGGCATCGGCGACCACGCGTCCCGCCAAACCGCCTCCGTCGACGTTCGCGATCGCGGCCGCCATCGCGGCCGCGATCCTGACGGCCGTGACGGTGTGGGCCACCGACTTCTCCATGGCCGGGGTCGTGGAGGACCTGTCGCGACCCAACTCGTCGTTCGCGGGTCTGTTGCACATCGACTGGTCGCAGGTGACCAACCCCCGGGCCCTGGCCGCGTTCGTCGAGACGGTGCAGATGGCCGTCGTCGGCACCGTGATCGGCGGGTTCGCGGCGCTGCCCCTGGCGCTGTGGAGCTCCGACGTCGGGGCGCCCAACCGGCCGGTCCAGGTGGTCGTGCGCAGCTTCAACAACGTCGTGCGGGCGATTCCCGACGTCCTGTGGGCACTGCTGTTCGTCGCCATGGTCGGCATCGGGGTCCTGCCCGGGATCCTGTCGCTGGTCTTCTTCTCGATCGCGGTGACCTCCAAGCTCACCAGTGACGTGCTCGACGGCATCGACCCCGGTCCCGTGGAGGCCGCCAAGGCCAGCGGCGCCGGACACACCGCGATGCTGCGAACGGCGGTCGTGCCCCAGGTCCTGCCCGCCTACAGCTCGTTCCTGCTCTACAACTTCGAGCTCAACCTGCGCGCCTCGGCCGTGCTCGGACTGGTGGGCGCGGGGGGCATCGGGCAGCTGATCGACTTCTACCGCAACGCCCGGGCCTGGCCCCAGGTGTGGGGCATCATCGTGTTGTTCTTCCTGGTGACGTTCCTGGTCGAGCGCCTGTCGCTGCTGTTCCGGCGGAGGCTCGTGTGAGCCTGCATCCCGACACCAGGCAGCCGACCGGCCAGGATGCCGTCGACCGCGTCGACGCCATGGTGCGACCTGAGAAGCCCACGGAGGTGTTCCGCTGGGTCGTGACCGCGGTCGTGCTGGCGTTGTTCGCCTGGGGGCTGACCGCCGACATCCGGTGGAACCGGCTGGTGGATGCCATCCCGGAGTTCATCAACATCCTGTGGCTGATGTTCCGCGACCCCGACTGGTCGGCCCTGCCGGGGCTGGTGTCGGCGATGTGGGAATCGATCGCGATCGCGTGGCTTGGCACCGTGCTGGCCACCGTCGTCGCGGTGCCGATGGCGTTCCTGGCGGCCGAGAACCTGTCCCCGCGCCCCGTGGTGTTCCTGGTGCGCCAGGTGTTCAACGTGCTGCGCGCGGTCCCCGAGCTGATCCTGGCGGTGGCGTTCATCCCGGTGTTCGGGCTGTCTGCCCGGACCGGCGTCATGGCGATCGCGGTGGGCTCGGTCGGGACGCTCGGCAAGCTGTGCTACGAGATCATCGAGGGGTTGGACGGCGGCCCGCTGGAGGCCGCCGACGCCACGGGTGCCACCGGGGTGCAGCGCCTCCGCTGGGGCGTGCTGCCCCAGGTGATGCCAGAACTGGCCTCCTTCGCGATGTACCGGTTCGAGGTCAACATCCGCGCCTCGGCGGTCCTGGGCGTGGTCGGTGCCGGCGGCATCGGCACGCTGCTCAGCCAGTACATCACGTTCAAGGTGTGGGACCGCGCCGGCCTGGCACTGGTCGTGGTGATCGCCGCCACGATCCTGGTGGACCTGGCGTCCGGACGCATCCGCCGACGGATCGTCGCGGGTCCGGACGGCACCGGCACCCAGGCCGACATCGACCCCGACGCCCTGGCCGAGGCCACCGCCGACGCCACCCGCGACCTGGGCGGCAACTGACCCCCGCCGCGGCCCTCCCGGGAGCAGCATGACCTTCCAACGAACACTCGACACGGGCACCCCGACACGGCTGCCGCCGTCCGATGCGGCCACCGAGCCGCGTGGGGAGATGACGGCACGGCGACGGGCCGACCGGATCGCGCACGAACGTCGGTGGCTGTCGCCGGCGGCGACCTTCTCCGATGCGTCACGTGGCCGGGAACGACCAGAGGAGGACCACGACTGGCGCACGCCGTTCGAGCGCGATCGCGACCGGATCCTGCACTCCAAGGCGTTCCGCCGGCTCAAGCACAAGACCCAGGTGTTCCTCAACCCCGAGGGCGACCACTTCGTCACCCGCATGACCCACACGCTCAACGTCGCCCAGGTGGGGCGTGCCATCGCGGTCGGACTCGGCCTCAACGAGCCGCTGGCCGAGGCGATCTGCCTCGGCCACGACCTCGGCCACTCCCCGTTCGGCCACACCGGCGAGGAGGCGTTGTCGCCCTACATGGTGACCCTCGGTGCGCCCCTGGGGGAGTGGCAGCACGCCGTCCAGTCCCTGCGCATCGTGGACAAGCTCGAGCCCCTCAACCTGACCTTCGAGGTCCGCGACGGCATCCGGGGTTCGTCGTGGCGCAACGACCCCCCGCCCGACACGGCCGAGGGCATGGTCTGTCGGTTCGCCGACCGCATCGCCTACCTCGCCCACGACGCCGAGGACGCGATGCGTGCCGGGGTGCTGGCCGCGGACATGGTCCCCGACCACGTGCTTGAGCTGTTCGGGCCACCCGAGGCCTGGATCGAGACCATGGTGACCGACGTGGTCACCGCGTCGGCCGAGGCCGACGAGGTCACGATGCACCCGGCCCACCTGCAGGCCTTCCACGACCTTCGGGCGTTCATGTTCGCCGACGTCTACCTGCGCGACGAGTCGCGCGACCACAACGGGAAGGCGATCCGGCTGATCCGCTCGCTGGTCGACCACTTCGCCGAGCACCCGGGCGAGATCCCGCCCGGCTACGCCAGCGACCGTGACCACCCGCTGCAGCAGGCCGTGGACTACGTGGCCGGGATGTCCGACAGCTACGCCCTGCGGGTCCACGACTCGCTGTTCCGCCCTCGCGGCCTCTACTGACGAGTTCGGTCCGGGCCGCCGTCCGCTGACTTGGAGTGATCGCTACAGATTCGATACGATGTCCGGTGCCCGCTACCGTGCGGGCTCCGTCGTCCCGGGTCGGCCCACGCGATCCGGACCGCCCCCGGTCGACGTCGCACCCCCTCGAGCCGTTCGCATCGTCGAGCCGCTGGATCCGCCCAGCCGCTCGCTGCGAACAGAAGGATCCCGACCATGAAGGTCATCGTTCCCGTCAAACGCGTGCCCGACACCGCTGGCGAGAAGGTCATCGACGACACGACCAACACCCTGGATCGTGATGCCGGCGAGACCGTCCTGTGCCCGGTCAACGAGTTCGCCATCGAGGAGGCCGTCAAGCTCAAGGAGTCGACCGGCGCCGAGGTGACCGTGCTGCTGATCGGACCGGAGGAGGCGCAGTCGACGATCCGCAAGGCGTTGTCCTACGGGCTGGACGGGGCCATCCAGGTCACCGACGACGCCGTGGCCGGGTCCGACGCACTGGGCACCGCCCGGATCCTCGCCGCGGCGCTTGCCGACACCGACTTCGACCTGGTGATCTTCGGCAACCAGTCGACCGACGCCCGCACCTCGCTGGTGCCGGCGGCGGTCGCCGAACTGCTCGGGCTGCCGTCCCTGACCTACGCCCGCTTCCTGGAGGTCGACGGCGAGGCGATCACCGTCCACCGGGAGAACGAGGAGGGCTGGGACGTCGTCGAGTCGACCCTGCCCGCCGTGGTGTCGGTCGTCGAGGCCATCAACGAGCCCCGCTACCCCAACTTCAAGGGGATCATGGCCGCCAAGTCCAAGCCGTTGGAGGTCCGGTCGCTGGCCGACCTGGGCGTGGACGCCGACGCGGTCGGGGCCGGCGACGCCGCGGCCACGATGTATGCGTTCACGCCGCGCCCGCCCAAGGCCGCCGGGACCATCGTCGACGACGACGGTTCCGGGTCCGCCGCGGCCGACCTGGCGGACTGGATGGAGGAGCAGAAGTTCATCTGAGGCCCCGCGCCCGACGAACCTGCGCCACCCGAGCACGAGCGAAGAGGACACCGACATGTCGAACATCCTGGTCCTGATCGACCACACCGAGGGCACCCCGCGCAAGGTCAGCCTGCAGATGCTGACCGCGGCCCGCCGCCTCGCCGCCGACACCGGCGACGCCGTCGCCGCCGTGTGGCTGGGCGAGGACGCCGACGACGCCGAGGAGGTCCTGGGTGCCAACGGCGTCGAGACCCTGTACTGGTGGGACGACGCCGACGCCCGCGGCTACGTCACGCTGCCCCAGGTCGAGGCCCTGGAGGTCCTGCTCGACGACCACGACGTGCGGGCGATCCTGTTCGCGTCGAACAACCACACCAAGGACGTCGCGGCGCGCCTCGCCATCCGCCGGGACGGGGGCGTCGTCACCGACGTCACCGACCTCGCGGTGGAGGACGGCGCCATCGTGGCCACCAAGGAGGTCTTCGGTGGCGCCACGATCACCCACTCGCGCGTGGCGGAGGGCAAGCTGGCCCTGTTCGGGGTCTCGGCCAACGCCTTCCCGGTCGAGGAGACCGGGGGCGACGTCCCCGAGGTGGTCGAGTTCGACGTCGAGCTGTCCGAGGCCGCCACGGCCGCCACGGTGGTGTCGGTCGAGAAGCAGGCCTCGGCGGACCGTCCCGACATCGGTGAGGCCGCGATCGTGGTCGCCGGTGGCCGCGGGCTGGGCAACGAGGACGGCTTCGAACTGATGGAGGAGCTGGCCGACGCCCTGGGCGCCGGCGTGGGCGCCTCGCGGGCCGCCACCGACGCCGGGTGGTACCCGCACCGCTACCAGATCGGCCAGACCGGCCGCACGATCTCGCCGCTGCTCTACATCGGCTCGGGCATCTCCGGCGCGATCCAGCACCGTGCCGGCATGCAGACGTCGCAGAACATCGTTGCGATCAACAAGGACGGCGAGGCCCCGATCTTCCAGATCGCGGACTTCGGCGTCGTCGGTGACCTCTACGACGTCGTCCCCGCCCTGGTCGAGGAGCTGCGCGACCGGGCCGAGTAGGCACTCTCGGACGGAGACGGTCGCGGGGCACGGTCGCGGGATGCCGTGTGGGAGGGCTGCCGGTCAGGCCAGCGCGGTCGCGACCAGCCCCACCACGAAGCCACCGAACGCGACCATGGTCAGCCACCACTCGCGTCGGCCCCACGGTCCCAGGTCGCGCAGACGGCCGTAGCGGCGGTCGTCGCCCTCCAGGGCGCGTGCCAGCACCCGGATGCGGGCGATCGCGGCCAGGCATGACGCGTTGACCCCGAAGGCGGCGGTCGCCACCCAGGCCAGGCCACCGGTCTGCACGGCGCCCTGGGCGGTCAGCACCGTCCCGGCCGCCATCACCAGGGCGCCCAGGAACGTGGCGACGTGGACCTGCCACCATGGCGGGACCACGCCGGTGGTGGGTTCGTCGGGCTCGTCGGCGAGCAGTTCCCAGTCGGCCTTCACGGGTGGCGGCCGTTCATGGCGCCAACCGCCGCACGTCCCAACCGTCCCGGTCGTCGCGACGGTGGTACACCAGCCGGTCGTGCATGCGGAACCGTCGCCCCAACCAGAACTCGACCGTGTGCGGGTGCACGCGGATGCCACCCCAGCGGTCCGGGCGGGGGATGGTGGTGCCCTCGGGATACTGCTCGGACAACTCGGCCCAGCGCTGCTCGAGTTCGTCGCGCGTGATCGACGCCGACTGGGGTGACGCGATCGCGGCCAGGCGCGAGCCGTGGGGGCGGCTGTCCCAGTAGGCGTCGGACTCGGCCCGGGTGGCGGGCTCGGTGGTGCCCTCGAACCGGACCGAGCGGTGCAGCGGCGTCCAGACCGCGGTCACGGCGACGGCCGGGTTGTCGGCCAGTTCACGACCCTTCCGGCTGGTGCGGTTGGTGAAGAAGACCAGCCCGTGCTCGTCGACCACGCGGATCAGCACGGCGCGCGCGGACGGGATCCCGTCGGGGGTCGCGGTCGCCACGACCGCCGCATCCGGGTCGGTGAGGTCGGCGTCACGCGCCTCGTCGACCCAGGCGGCGTAGGCCGCCATCGGGTCGTCGCCCAGGTCGTCGCGGGTCAGCTTCGGCAGGTCACTCATGGCGCCAACCTATCCCCCGACGATCCGGCGCCCGGTGGGGGCGAGGAGGCCGGGCCGCCGGCCGGACGCTGCTCGCGGTACAGGGCCGGGTCCAGCAGGGCGCGGTCGTCGAGCTGGGTGGTCCCGGCCAGCAGGGCGCGCATGGCCAGGTAGTCGGCCGCCCCGGCCACGTCGTGGACCCGCAGCAGGGTCCGGGGGCGGTCGGCGAACCAGTCCACGACCGCCAGGGTGGCGGGATCGCGTGCGGCCGGGGGGCGGCCCGTCGCCACACCCAGGACGTCCTTGCGCGAGATCGCCCACAACTGCGGTTGGTCCAGGGCCGCCGCCAGCCGGTCCACCTCGCGCAGCACGTCCAGGGTCTGTCGCGGGGTCTTGGACAGGTCCACGCCGGGGTCGAGCAGGACCCGGTCGGGCGACAACCCGAGGGCCTCGAGGCGGACCAGTTGGTCGGTGAAGAAGGCCACGACGTCGCCGGTGACGTCGTCGTAGCGGGTGGGCTCGGTCAGGCGCTGCTTGGGTCGCCCGCGGTTGTGGGTCAGCACGTACCAGGCGTCGTGGTCGGCCACGAGCTCGACCACCTCGGGGTGTTCGACCCCGGAGTAGTCGTTGAGCACGTGGGCCCCCGCGGCCAGCACGGCCTCGGCCACGACCGGCTTGTAGGTGTCGACGCTGACCGTCACGCCCTCCGCGGCCAGGGCGGCCACCAGCGGCACGAGCCCTGCGACCTCGTCGGCCGGGTCGACCACCGGCAGGTGGGTGGCGGCCGACTGGGCGCCCAGGTCCACCACGTCCGCGCCGTCGGCCACCAGGGCGCGGGACACCGCCAGGCGTTCGTCGCCGTCGGCGGCCCCCGCACGGGGGTCCGAGAACGAGTCCGGGTTCACGTTGACGATGCCCATCAGGGTGGCACCGGAGTCGGACAACCAGGAGGGCATCGCGGGACCTTCGGTCGGCGGTCGGGGTCGAGGGGGCACGGCCGTCACGGCGTGCCGTGGCGGGACGCCCACGCCCGACGGGCCGGTCGCACCACCAGGGGGCCGTCCGGTCCGGCACACGGCAGTCGGGCCGACACGGCGTCGTCCGGGTCGTCGGCCGGCGCCGTCGAGGTGGCCCGCCGGCCCAGGATGGTCGCGGCCACGTCGTGGGCCATGGGCACCAGCGACGCGTCCGACTTCGAACGGTGGGTCAGCGACCCCACGTCCACGCTGGCGATCGCCTCGGTGCCGTAGGTCGCGGCGACGTCCAGCACGAGCCCGACGTCCAGCCCGTAGCGGGTGACCACCGGAAGCTGTTGGAGGACCTCGCGTCGGATCGCGAACTGGCCCGACAACGGCTCGGGCACGGCCGCGACCGATGGCACGAGGAGGGCGAGCAACGGCTGGGCGACGAAGGTGGTGATACGTCCCGACACGGGCCGGGGGGCGCCGTCGGTGAACTGCAGCCGTGTGAAGCGTCCCTTGGCCAGGGCGATCCCGGCGCCTGGACCGCCGTGGCGAGGGCGTCGAGGTCGTCGGGTCCGACACCGCGCACGTCGGCGTCGCGAAACACCAGCACGTCGGTGTCCAGGTCCGCGACGCGCCACACCGAGTCGCCCTTGCCCAGCACCGGCGCGCCGGGCGGACGGTCGGCGGCGGCCAGGACCTCCAGGCCGGCGGCGCGGGCCGCATCCGGGGTTCCGTCGGTCGACCCGCCGTCGACGACCACCACGCGGTCGACCACCGTGGCGGCCCGGTGCGCCAGCGCGGCCAGTCCCGGCACCGCGTCGACCTCGTCCAGCGCGGGCAGCACCAGGGTCCGGTGCACCCGGTCCCGCGACCACGCCGGCAGGGCCACCGGCGTGGTCGCGGGATCGACGGGCGGGTTCAGGTCAGGAACTCCAGCACGGAGGCCGCGATGCGGCCCGGGTCCTCGACCGGCGACCAGTGGGCCACGTCGGGCATCACCTCGACCCGGCTGACCGGGATCGAGCGGTGCAGCTCCTCGGCCATCGCCAGCGGGGTCGAGCGATCGTGGGCGCCCGTCATGATCAGCGTGGGCTGGCCCAGTTCGTCGCGCCGGATCGCCGGGGCCTCGGCCAGCGCCCGGGTGGACTTGGCGTACGACGACGCGTCGTTGCGCAGGAACACCTCGCGCAGCAGGCCGGTGGCGCCAGCCTGCAGGGCATGGGTCTGGGGGCTGACGGCCCCCGCCAGCCAGGCGTCGACCAGCGGTTCCAGTCCGTCGGCCTCGACCGCCTCGGCACGGGCGCGGTAGGCATCGGACGTGGCCGGCTCGAACTGGCTGATCGCGCCGACCAGCACCAGGTGGGTGACCAGGTCCGGGCGGGAGTGGGCCAGCTGCTGGGCCACCAACGACCCCATCGAGTGGCCGACGACCGTGACCGCCGGCAGCTCGAGGTGGCGCATCAACTGTTCGACGTCGGAGGCGAAGCCCTCGATCGAGAAGCGTCCCGACCCGTCGCTGCGACCGTGACCACGCAGGTCCACGGCGATGCAGTGGTGGTGCTGCACCATCGCGGCCATCACGCCGTGCCAGATGTTGGCCGTGCCCCCCAGTCCGTGCAGGAAGACCACGGGCGGTCCCTCGCCCTCGCTGCGGTAGTGCAGGGTGGCGTCGTTGACGGAGGCAAACATGGCGGCTCGCTGGATCGAGGTGGGTCGGATGGCCGGGGGCGGGTCGTCGCAGAGCGACGCCGTCGTCGAGGAGGACGTCGGTCGCGGGATGCCGCGCCGGTCCGGCAGTGGCGCCGAGGGTAGCCCCGAGCGGCCCCCGGCCCCGGGCCCGACGCGTGGGCCAGGGCGTGGTCGGGGGGTGGGTCGGGGGCGTGAGGTCGGGCGTTGGTCGGGGCGTGGGTCGGGTCCGTGGCCGGCATACGATGGTCGGTCCTCGTCCCCGGTCCGTTCCGTCGCCAGGAGCCGCAATGCGCCTCGAGGTCGATCGCCACGTCGCGGCCCCCGTGGACGTCGTGTGGGACGTGCTCGTGGACTGGGAGCGCCAGTCCGAGTGGATGCTGGACGCCAAGCAGGTGGACGTCGTCACCCCCCACCGCGAGGGCCACGGGGTCACCATCCACGTCCCGACGTCGCTGTTGGGCCTGCCGGTGCTCGACGTCATGCGGATCACGGGCTGGGACCCGCCCCACCGGCTCGAGGCCACCCACCTGGGCCGGGTGATCCGCGGTGTCGGCGCCTTCGAACTCGCCCCGGACGGCCCCGGGACGCGCCTGGTGTGGTGGGAGGAGATCGAGGCCCCGTTGGGCTCGCTCGGGGAGGCCGGCGCACGCGTCGCCCTGCCCGTGATCCGTCGCATCTTCGCCACCAGCCTGCGTCGCCTCGCCGCGGTCGCCGAGGACACGGCGGGCCGGTCCGGCGACGGTGGGGTGGCATGACCACCGCGTCGCCCCCGGTGGTCACCGGCGGTGCCCGCCGACTGGCGGCCGCGCTGGTCGGCGCGCTGCTGGTGGGGGGGTGTGCCACGGCTTCGGTGGCCCATCGCCAGGCCGAGGCCCGTGACGACGGCGTCCAGGTGACCGGGACCCTCGGCGGAGCTCGCGTCGCCATCTCCGAGGGCGTGCCGGACGTGACCTTCGGGGACTGCGATCCGGGCATCGAGATCGACCAGGACATGTGCTGGTCGGCACGCACCATCGACGGGATGACCGTTGCGATGGTGGTCGAGAACCCCGACGTCCTGGTCCCCGGCGAGACCGTGGACGTGGTCGCGCCCGACTGCGACCTGGACTGCGACGCCGTCGACGACGGCGTGGTCGTGGACGTGCGCTGGGACGGCAACCAGGTCCGGGCCGTGGGTGGCCAACTCGAGGTCGAGGACGTCGGCGACCGCGTGGCGGCACGGCTGGACCTCGCGCTGCCCGACGCGGACTCCCTGACGGGGCGATTCAACGTCCGGGAACTGCGTCCAGACGAGTTGTGACGACTCGCGATCGACCGGGGCCGGACCCGTTCGTCCGCACATGGGCCCGGGGCTCGGACCGACCGGGTGACGGGGTAGGTTGACCAGCCCCGGACGGAGTGCGTTCGCATGCAACCAGGACCCCCTCGCGGGGCGACGCAGACCCTCGACGTGACCGTGACCGACGACATGGCCGCGGCCGTCGACGGCGAGGTCGTCCATCTCGTGTACGGCACCCAGGCCCTGGTCGGGCACATGGAACAGGTGTGCCGGAACCTGCTCGTGCAACACCTCGAGCCGGGCGAGGAGGGAGTCGGCCACCACCTCGACCTGACCCAGCGGTCCCCCGTGCCGGTCGGGGCGGAGGTGCAGTTGGTGGCGACCGTCGCCCAGGTCAGCTCGCAGCGCCTGATGTGCGAGGTCGTGGTCCGCCAGGCCGGCCGCATGGTCGCCCGTGGTTCCTTCGACCAGCGCGTGGTCAAGTCCCGTGACTTCGCGTCGGAGATCGGCCTGTAGCCCACGGTCGGGATCGCGTCGGCGACCCCGGGGCTCGTCCGGTCGTTGCGCCTCAGCGCCCGAGCAGGCGATCGATCCCGCTGGCGAGCCGTCGGCCGAGGCGGCCGTACTGGGCGTCGTCACGGATCGCGAGCCCCGCGGGCTCGACGGGGTCGGTCCTGGCCAGTGCGTCCGGTGGGGCCATCGCGGCCAGCACGATCAGGGGGTCCGAACCGCGGTTGTCGATGCCATGGACGGTGCCGGCGGGCACCAGCAACGCGCCCAGCGGGTCGAGGCCGATCTCGCCCTGTTCCGTCACGAACCACGACCGGCCACCGATCACGGTGTAGGCCACGTCGGCGTCCGGGTACTGCAACACCCCCGTCGACTGCTGGGGTTCGATGCACCACTGGTCCAGCGCGAGGACGTCGGTGGCCAGGGTCCGGACCCGGGTTGCCGACCCCGTGTCGAAGGACACGTAGTCGCGCAGGTCCACCGGGACCACGGCACCCGTGGCGTCCACGTCGGCGACGACCATGTCGACCTCGGGCGCCGCCGCGTCCGGGTCGGACTCGGCAGTGGGGTCAGACGTGGGCTCGGGCGTGGGCTCGGGTGTGGGGTCTGGTGTGGGGTCTGGGGTCGGGTGGCGCGCCATGGCCGACAGGGTAGGTGGTGGCCGAGCGCGCGCCGTTCGCCCGTCCCCGGTGGTGGTCGCGGCCCCCGCGGCGACCCGATGACGTGGCTGTCGCCGGGCCAGTAGCCTCGGCCGCGGTTGCCGGACAGGTCCCACGACCTGCCCTCCGCCAGGTCGCCTTCCCCCGCGACGACCGACCTGCAGGTGGTCCACTCGCTCCCGTCGACAGGGTGTCCGTGCCTCGCTTCCGCCATGCCGACACCGCCCCGGGCGACATCGTCGCCGACGTCCTGGTGGTGGGCGTCACGTCCGACCCCGCCGGTGACGACGGTCCGGAGTCCGTCCGCGTCGACGATCACGGCGAGGCGGTCGGGCAGCGGCTGGGCGTCGACCTGCGCGAGGTCTGTGCCGCCGTGGACGTCGACGGCTCGATCGGGTCGCGGGCCGTCCTGCCCGCCGGTGACGGGCTGGCCCAGGACCTGGTGGTGGTCGTGGGGTTGGGTCCGACCGACGAGGTCGACGCCGATGCCCTCCGGGCCGCCAGTGGGGTCGCGGCACGGGTCGCCCGGCGCAAGGAGACGGTCGTCACCATGCTGCACCGTGTCGACGTCGGGGACCCCCTGCGGGCGGCCTCGGCCGTCGTCGAGGGGACGGAACTGGCCCACCACGAGTTCCGAGCGCACAAGACCGACGACGACACGCGGCGACTCGACGAGGTCGTGTTGGCCCAGGGCGATGCCGACGCGGTCGCCGCAGGACTGGCCCGCGGGCGGGTCGTGGCCGACGCCACGATGCTCGCACGCGACCTCGGCAACACCCCTGCGGGCGACAAGCGGCCGCCGGCGCTGGCCGAGCACGTGCGTGGGCTGTTCGACGACCTGCCCGTGGAGGTCGAGGTGTGGGACGGCGACCGGCTCCGTGCCGAGGGCTTCGGCGGTCACCTGGGCGTGGCCGCGGGCTCGTCGGTCGAGCCCCGCTTCGTGCAGGTGCGCTACGCCCCCGACGACGCCGACCGCCACGTCGCGCTGGTCGGCAAGGGCATCACCTTCGACTCCGGTGGCCTGTCGTTGAAGACGCCCAGCGGCATGGAGTTCATGAAGATCGACATGGCCGGCGCCGCGGCGGTGCTGGCATCGGTCCGGGCGGCCGCCCAACTGGACCTGCCGGTCCGCCTGACCGGGATGCTGTGCCTGGCCGAGAACATGCCGTCGGGCAGCGCGACCCGGCCGGGCGACGTCATCACGATGCACGGCGGCACCACCGTCGAGGTGCTCAACACCGACGCCGAGGGTCGCCTGGTCATGGCCGACGCCCTGGCCCACGCGGGCCACCTCGACCCGCCCGTGGACCAGCTGGTCGACCTGGCCACCCTGACGGGCGCCGCGGTGACCGCGGTCGGCCCGCGCTTCGCCGCGGTGATGGGCGACGACGACGACCTGGTCGACGAGTTGTTGCACGCCGCGGACCGGGCCGCCGAGCCGATGTGGCGCTTGCCGCTGGCCGAGGACCAGTACGGCAGCGAGGTCAAGAGTGAGGTCGCCGACGTGCGCAACGTCGGTGGCAAGGGCGCCGGCACCATCCGCGCGGCCCTGTTCCTCCACGAGTTCGTGCCCGACGACGTCCCGTGGGCCCACCTCGACATCGCCGGTCCGTCCTGGAACGACGACCGACCCTACGGGGGCTACGTCCCCCGGGGCGCGACCGGGATCCCCGTTCGCACCATCCTGGAGTGGCTGGGCGCCTGACCGGCCGCCCCCGACTCGCCGCACGACCCCTCAGACGTCGCGACGGACCAGCGTGACCAGCAGCGAGGGGGTTCCCGGTGACGTGGTCACGTCCCGCACGGCCCACGGCGAGTCGGCCACGAGCGCGCGTGCGTCGTCGCCGGACAACAGCAGGTAGTCGAACCAGTCACCCACCAGTTCGTGACCGAAGCGCGAGCGCAGGCGCAGGTGGCCGGGCGGCCGGCCCGCTCGTCGGTTGCGGTCCTGGTAGCCGAGGTGGACCGGGTCGCGGGTGTCGCGCGGATCCAGGGTCTCGGCCAGCACGACGGCGTCCGGCCGCGTGACGGTGGCCAGCGCCGCCAACCGTGCCGGGGCCCCCGCGACCGTCCCCAGCAGCCCCAGGTTGTTGCCCAGCAGCAAGACGGCGCCGAACGACGCGGCGAGGTCGTGGGCCCCGGCGAGGTCGTCCATGCCGAGCAGCCGCACGTCGGACAGGCCACGGGCCCGCATCACCGCGACCGCGCCCGGGGACGAATCGATCGCGACCACGTCGACCCCACGGTCCTGCAGCCACCGGGCGTGGCGCCCGGCACCGGCACCGACGTCCAGCACCGGGCCGTCCGCCGGCGTGATCCGCTCCAGCGCCTCACGGACCGCGGCCGGCCACGCCGTCGGGCCCGCGAAGTACACCTGGGCGCCGTCGGACTGGTCGTCGACCCAGCCGTCGTCGCGCTCGGTCCGACCGGGGGAGGGGGCTCCCGCCAGGTGCGCGGCCAGCATCGCACCGAACGCGTCCGCCATCTGCTCGCCCCGGTCCCGGTCCCGTGTCCCGGCCCGTCAGGCTAGGCGCGTCGAGGCATGCCGGCGGTCGTGGTTCGCGTCGCCTCGGGCTGGGTGGCACCCTGTCGGGTCCGGTGCCGGTCCTCGGCACCGTCGCCATGTGCCGTCGAAGGCTCGTCGTTGGATGCCCCCGCGGCCGTCCTCAGCCTCATCCTCACCGAGACCGCCGTCGGTGGCCTGGTCTTCACGTGGTTCGCCCCGACATGGGGACGGGTCCGCCACGGCTACGAGATCCTGCTCACCGCGACGCTCGCCGTGATCGCCTGGGGCGCCTGGGCCGCGGTCGACGTGCCGCTGGCCGTCGTCGCCGAGGCCTCCGTTCGGGCCGACGCCCTCGCGACCTGGACCTCGCGCGGGATCGCCGCCACGGCGCTGCTGGCGGCGCTGTCCGCGGGCGTGCTGGCGTTGCCGCTGTCGCCGGTGGTGGGCCGTGTCCTGGGGATCAGTGCGACCCTGGTCGGCCTCGCCACCCTGGTGCCCTTCGCCGGCCTGCGGACCGTGAGCGACACGGGCGGGTCGTGGGGGATCGGCCTGCTGGAGGTCGCCCTCGGCGCGTTCCTGCTGGGAGCGATCTGGGACGGGATGGTGCTCGGGCACTGGTACCTGGTCGAACGTCGGCTCTCCAACGAGTCCATGGTGTGGATCGCCCGGGTCAACGTGGTCGCGGTGGTCGCGGGACTGGCCTCGGTCGGCCTGTCGGCGCTCAACCCGCCGCCCTGTGTCGGACTCAGCGGCACCGCGCTGTCGACCTGCGCGTCGACGATCTCCCCGCTGCTGTCGGTGGGCAACATGACGCTGCTGATCGGCTTCGGCGTGATGGCGCTGATCGCCGTCATCGCCGGGTTCAACCTCAAGCTCGCCCACGAGGGCGGTCGCTCGATCCAGGCCTCCACCGGGATGTTCTACCTCGCGGTGATCCTGGCTCCCGCCGCGGAGTTCGCCGCCAAGCTGCGCTTCTTCTAGGCCTCGTGCACGGCGCGGCGTTGACGGGTGGCTAGTCCTCGGGGTCGCGGTCCCGAAGTGCGAGCACGGTCCCGTCGCCGTCGGCCAGCACCACCGGGTGCGCCCACGGGGTGGTCGCGAGTCCCTCGGCCAGGGCGTCGTCGCCGGCCCCGGCATTGCGCACGACCACCATCCCGCCGACGCGCAGGAGCCGGGCGGCGATGTCGAGGTCGGCGGCCGACACCCGGTCCAGCTGCACGACCACGAAGTCGTAGTTGCCGTCTCGCAGGCGTTCGGAGGTCTCGGCCGGCTGGCCGTTGATCAGGCGGATGTGGTCGGCGATCCCGAGCTCGGCCACGGCGTCGCCCATGAGGGCGTGGCGGCGGGTGTCGGGTTCGATGCAGGTGACGATGCCGCGCGGGTCCATGCCGTCCAGCAGCCAGGCTGCCGTCACGCCACCGGCGGTGCCCAGCATCACCGCGTGGCGCACCCCGAGTTGGTCGGCCAGGTGGGACAGCAGGGCGCTGACCCCGACATCGGGCACGCGCACCGACTGGCCCACGCGGGCGCGCACCGCCGCCAGCACGTCGTCCTCGGGATGGATGGTGCCCTGCAGGGCGTTGACGTCCATGGTCCAGACCTCCGGGTCGGCCGCCACGATAGTCGCCCGCAGGCCCTGCTTCCCCTGCCCGGCCGGCCTGTCGGACCCCATGTGGACGCTCGGACACCCCGGGCGTCACGCGGCGGGAGGAGTCCGGACCACGGGTACGGTGACAGCCACGAACAAGGTGTGCAGATGAGCTCCACGACCCCCGGGAACGAGCTGGCGGACGACGTCGGGCGCGGCCCGGCCGCGGCTCCGGCCGGCGCGGGTGACACGTCGCCGGGTTGGCGCGCACCGGACTCGCCGGGCCGCACCCGGGTGACCGACGACCCGGCCGCACGCGACGTCACGCGCGACTCGACGGGGCGGCCCGGACCGCCCACGGCCGGACCACCGGTGCGTCCCGCCAACGGGTCCTCGTCGCGCCCACCCGCACCGGGGCCCCTGTCCGACATCCGGTCCGCCGCCGGCTCGCGATCGGGCTCCAACGGCGCACCCCGGCCGCTGGCACCCCCCGCCGGGTGGTCGGCCGGCAATGACGGGCCCGGGTCGCCGGCCGGCTCGGTCCGTCCACCCGACACCACCGGCACGGTGTCGGCCCCGTCGGCGGACCGTCGCCACCGCGGACGCGGCGTCGCGGTCTTCCTGGCCGCCCTGCTGGGTGCGGGCGTGGGCACCGTCGGGACGCTGGTGGCCACCGACGCCGGCTCCGAGCCCGACACGCCACCGGCTGCGGCACCGTCGGTGTCGGCACCCCGCGTGCAGGTGCAGGGCGACGACCCATCGATCGTGTCGACGGTGGCCGCCGCGGTCACCCCGTCGGTGGTTCGCATCGACGTGCTCGGGGAGGCCGACGGTGCCGAACAGGAACTCGGACTGGGATCCGGGGTGGTCTACCGTTCCGACGGCCACATCATCACCAACAACCACGTGGTCCAGGCTGCCGACGCACTCCGGGTCAAGCTCGCGTCCGGCGAGGAGTTCCCGGCCGAACTGGTCGGGACCGACCCGTTGTCGGACCTCGCCGTGGTCAAGATCAACGCGACGGGCCTGCCCGCGATCACCTTGCGCGAGGGGTCACCCACCGTCGGCGAGACCGCCATCGCGATCGGGTCGCCCTTCGGGCTCGACGCGTCGGTGACGGCCGGCGTGGTGTCGGCGGTCGGGCGCGACATCACCGTGCCCGACGTCGACCAGGCCCAGGTGGTCCCGGCCGTGATCCAGACCGACGCCGCCATCAACCCGGGCAACTCGGGAGGGGCCCTGGTCGACCAGGAGGGTCGCCTGCTGGGGATCAACACGGCCATCCTGTCGGGGTCGGGTGGGTCGCAGGGCGTGGGCTTCGCGATCCCGACCGCGCAGGCGATGGCCACCGCCGACCAACTGATCGAGACCGGCGAGGTGCGTCACGCCCTGCTTGGCGTCAGTGGGGTCGACGTGACCGCGGCGATCGCCGATCGACTGGACCTCGACGAGGACCAGGGCGCTCTGATCCAGGACGTGAACCCCGGTTCCGGTGCGGCCGAGGCCGGGCTGCAGGTCGACGACGTCATCCGGTCGCTGGGTGACCGCGACATCGCCACCATCACCGACCTGGTGGCGGCCGTCCGGGCCTACCCCCCGGGCGAGTCGGTCACGGTCACCTACGTCCGGGACGGTGAGGAGGTCACCGCCGAGGTGGTGCTCGGCGAGCGCGACGACGACGACTGACGTCGCCACCGCGGACAGCGGTGGTGTCGAGCAGCCGCGCCGCCGACGTGCCACCCTCGGGGGTGGCGATGACCCGCCCAACCCGACCCGACCCCCCCGACCCCCCGATCCGACCCCCCGATCCGACCCGACCCCCCGATCCGACCCCCCGATCCGATCGTGACCGATCCCGACCCGATGTGGCCGAGTGCAGGAGACCACGGTGGACAGCTTGGGCATCCAGGAGATGCTGGTCGTCGCCGTGGTCGCGTTGATGGTCTTCGGCCCGGACCGCCTCCCGGAACTGGCGAAGCAGGCGGCCACGTGGGTGCGCCAGTTCCGCTCGTCGGCGACCTCGTCGTTGGACGAGTTGCGACGCGCCGCCGACATCCAGGACCTCGAGGAGGAACTCCGGACCCTCAAGGGCGAGCTGACGGGCGCGCGTGACGCCGTGACCCGGCCGCTGCGGTCGGCGCTGGAGGAGGACCGGCCGCGCTCGGCCGACAAGGCGCCGCCCATCGACATGGAGGCGACGTGAACGACCGGCCGGGTCGACGACGGGCGACCTCGTCCGCCGTGGTCACCGGCGCGGCCGTCGTGGCCGTGGCCGCCAGCTACCGCGTCGTGCGTCGGGGGAAGCGACGCGACACCGGACTGTCGCGTTTCGACGACGTCCTGGGCCTGCGCTGGCGACGACCCCGCGGACGGGTGGTCGACCGGTTCGTGGCCGCGAGCACCGACGTCGGCTCCGTCTACGGCCTGGCTGGCACGGCCGCCGCGCTGGCGGCCACGGGGCGACGCCGTGCGGCCCTGGACGTCGCGGGGGCGGGCACCGTGGCGTGGATCGCCGCCCAGGCGACCAAGCCGTTGGTCGACCGGTCCCGGCCCTACCAGGGTGGCCTGGGGGACCTGCTGGTGCACCCACCGGCCGGGTCGTCGTGGCCGTCGGGCCACACCGCCGTGGCCGCTGCCGTGGGGACGGTCGTGGCCGACAGCGGTCCCGTGGGCCTGGCCACCGGTTCGCTCGCCGCGGCCTGGGTGGGATGGTCGCGGATCTACGTGGGTGCGCACCACCCCAGTGACATCGTGGCGGGGCTGGGGCAGGGCACGTTGTCCGCCATCGCCTGGCGCTGGTCGGCCGACCGTGCCCGCGCGTGGTGGTTGGAGCGCGAGCGCGGGACCGACCCGTCGCGCGGTGCGGCGTCGATCAGACGTTGAGGGGCAGTGACCGACCCACGATCCTGGACGGGGCACGCGCGAGCAGTTCCTCGGCGACGCGGTCGAGTTCGCGGCTGACCGGGGCGTCCGGCTCGCTGGCCACGATCGGGGTGCCCTCGTCGGACCCGGCGCGCAGGCGGGGGTCGATCGGGATGCGGGCCAGCAGGTCGGTGTCGAGTTCGTCGGCCAGCAGCTGCCCACCCCCGGACCCGAAGATCTCGTGGACGGTCCCACCGGCGTCGGTGAACCCGGTCATGTTCTCGATGACGCCGACGACGTTCATGCCGGTCTCCTCGGTGGCCTTTCCGGCCCGCAGCGCGACCTTCTGGGCCGCCGGCTGGGGCGTGGTCACGACCAGCATCTCGGCGTTGGGCAGCATCTGTGCCAGCGAGATGGCGACGTCGCCCGTGCCCGGCGGCAGGTCCAGCAGCAGGAAGTCCAGCTCGCCCCAGTACACGTCGGCGAGGAACTGCTGGAGCGCACGGTGCAGCATCGGTCCGCGCCAGATGACCGACCGGTCGGGGTCGGTGAAGAAGCCGATCGAGATCAGCTTGACGCCGTGGGCCTGCAGCGGCATCACCATGCCCTCGAAGGCGACCGGACGACCCTGGGCACCCATCATGCGCGGGATGGAGTAGCCCCAGATGTCGGCGTCGAGGATGCCGACCTCGTGGCCCTTGCGGGCCAGCGCGACCGCCAGGTTGGCGGTGACCGAGGACTTGCCGACCCCGCCCTTTCCGGACGCGATCGCGATCACGCGGGTGGAGGAGCCGGCCTCGGCGAACGGGATCTGCATGTCGGCGTTCCCGGCGCCCTTCTCGGCCCGCAGCTGGGTCGACAGGCTGGACCGCTCGGCTTCGTCCATGGCGCCGAAGGCCACCTGGACCTCGGTGACGTCGTCGAGGGCCTCGACCGCGGCCGTGACCTCGCGCGTGATCGTGTCCTTGAGCGGGCACCCCGGGATCGTGAGCTTGATCTTGACCCCGACCCGGGAGCCCTCGATCACGACGTCCTCGACCATGCCGAGCTCGGTGATCGGCTTGCCGATCTCGGGGTCGTCGACGAGGCTGAGCTGCTGGCGGACGAGTTCCTCGGTGGGCACGATGGAGGCCTTCGTGGGTGGTGACGGGCAGGACGCGTCGGTGGCCGTGCGGTGACGGCGGATGTGCCGAGAACGGGTGCGACGAGTACGTCCAGACCCCGATCCGGCGCGACGTGGCCGGACATGCGATGGTACCGGTCAGGCACCGACCCGGACCCCGTCGCTATCGTGCGACCCGCTCCGGCACGGTCGTGTCGGCGTCCTCCCGTGCCCCGACGAGGCCACCATCGTGTCGGCTCCCAACGCGTCCACCCGGCACCCCCGGGTCCGGACCCGTGCGAGTTCACGCCGGCTGGTGCTGGGCCTGCTGGCCGGCGCCCTGGTGCTGTCGGCATGCCGGATGGACGTCGACACCCGCGTCGAGGTCGACCAGACCGGGGGTGGGGTGCTGGCCGTGGACGTGCGGCTCGACGACGACCTGTGGGACCGGATCACCGCGACCGGCTTCGACCCGACGCCCAGCGGGGTGACCGGCTGGCAGGTCGCCACCAGCGAGGTCGACGGTGGTCGGCTGGTCACGATGGCCACGTCCTTCACCGACCCCGTCCAGTTGCAGGACCGGGTCGCCGCCCTGCAGGAGGGCCTGGACGACGAGGACCCGGGTCTGGTCGAGGCCATCGACCTCGTCGTGGGCCCGGACGGCTCCACCACCATCGACGCCGTCGTGGGGCTGCGCCTGCCGTCGTCGACCGGCGTCGAGGGGGCTGGGTTCGCCGACGGCGAGGACCTCGCGGTCCTGGCCGCCGACCCGGAGCGGCTGGCCGCGACCTTCACGGTGGTCCTGCCGGGCCCGGTCGTGGACCACAATGCCGACACCGCGGACGGGTCGACCCTGCGGTGGCGGCTCCCGCCCGGCGACGAGGTCCGGGCCCGGGCGACGGCCGGGCCCCCGGACGCGCTGGGCTCGTGGGTGGTGCCGGCCATCGCCACCGGGCTGCTGGTGCTGGTCGTGGTGGTCGGCGTGGTGGTGTTGCGACGCCGTCGGCGCGATCGCCGTCGTGCCCCGCACGGTCGGGTCGAGCGGCTGACGCGCTGGTCGCCCTGACGTCGGCCCCGTCCGGGGTCAGCCCTGGAGGGTGAGCTCGACCATCGTGCAGTCGGTGCGCCACCGGTCCGCGGCCTGCACGCCGTCGCTGGCGTTGAGCCGGTTGGCCAGGCCCAGGGTCGCGATCTCGTCGAACTCGTCGCTGTCGGACTCCACGACCCGGACGTCGGCCCGCATCGTCCCCAACGACGCCCGGACGTCCTTGGACTTCACGACCACGTCGACGGCCGACACGGCCTCGAGGTTGGGCAGCTGCTGTTCCTCGCCACCCTTGATCACGAACAGGCGACGACCCTTCTGGACGTACCACATGGGCCGGGTGGCGGTCCCGCCTCCCGGCTGGGGGATCGTGACCCAGGCGATCGAACCCTTCTTGAGCGCCACCTCGGCGGCGTCACCCACCACGCCGAGTGCGGTGGCGGACTGTTCGGCATCGATGTAGACCGGGACCCGCCCGGCCTCCTCGCCGTCGACCAGGAAGACCAACTGGTGCTCGTCGGGCGACGAGATCTCGATGGCGGTCCGGATGGTGTCGCGGAACAGGTCCTCGAACATCTCCCCCCGGAGTTCGACGAACGCCCACGGGCGCTGCCACACGACGACGTCGTCGGGATCCAGCAGCAGGATCGACTCCTCGTAGGTCCCCTGGGCGGCCTGGTAGACCCGGTGCACGTGGAACGGGCGGGTGGAGCCGGGCAGCTCGCCGGTGACCTTGAGCAGGGGGTCCGGGAGGCCTTCGCTGTCGAAGGTCTGGGCATCGAAGGCCATCGCGGACAGCAGTTCGATCGTCATTCGACCGGCCCTTTCGGGTGGCGTGGCTGGCGGGTCGTCGGTGGGGCGCGAGGGTAGTCCGCAGTGGCTGTGGTGGTTCGCCGGGCGATAGCGTGGCCGCGCCCCGACCCGTTCCGTCGACCCCGTCCGTGAGGTCCCCGTGCCCGGCTTCGACCTGCACACGCACTCCACCGCCAGCGACGGCACCACCAGCGTCGCCGACAACGTCGCCCGTGCCCGCCACCTCGGGCTCGAGGGCATCGCCGTGACCGACCACGACACCATGGCGGCGACCGCCACGGCCCAGGCGCTCGCTGGCGACGACCTGGAGGTGGTGCCCGGCACGGAGTTCTCCGCGGAGCTCGATGCGACGTCGGTGCACGTGCTCGGCCTGTGGACCGCTCCCGACGACGCGGCCCTGTCCGCCGAGATGGATCGCCTGCGCAACGAGCGGTTGCGGCGGGCCGAGGACATCGTGGCGAAGTTCCACGACCTGGGGATCCCGGTGTCCATGGACCGGGTGCACGAACTCGCCGGCCAGGCCCCGATCGGCCGCCCCCACGTCGCGGCCGCCGTGGTCGAGACGGGGGCGGTGGCCACCACCCAACAGGTGTTCGACGACTACCTGGCCGATGGCGGCCCGGCCAACGTCCCCAAGCACGCCGTCGACCCGGTCCGGGCGGTCGAGTTGCTGATCGGTGCCGGTGGGGTCGCGGTCCTGGCCCACCCCGGCCTGTTCGGGAGCCGGACCGGTGAGGTGATGGACGATGCGGTCGTCGAGGCCATGGTGGCGGCGGGCATGGTCGGCATCGAGGCCGACCACCCCGACCACACCCCCGAGCAGCGCCGGCGCTACCGCGACCTGGCCGTGGCCCTCGACCTGGTGGTGACGGCCGGTTCGGACTACCACGGCGCCGCCAAGGACCAGGACCTGGGGGCCGCCACCGTCGGCCGCGACGTCGTCGAGCACCTGCGGGCCCGCCGTCCCATCGCCTGACGGGCCGGGCGCGCTCGCACCATCGCGGTGAGCGGCTTCCGGTGGGCCCACGGGGGCCCCGCGTTGGTCGATGGGGACCCCGTGAGGCGCCGTCCGTGGCCGCCCCGGCGGGGTGTGGCAACCTGTAGAGTTGGAGCCGATCCGGCGGGGCGGGACCGCCCCGGCCATCCCGTGGCCGACCTCGGCGCAGACGTCCGAGGGCGAATCCCGGGGACCTGACCAGGAGCCGACCGTGTCCGACGTCCCACCTGTCCGCAAGGCCAGCAAGATCGTTCCCGTCCCGACGATCCACTTCAGCGACGGGCCGCTGGCCGGCACCGTCATCCGGCTGGACCAGGACGAGGCCACGCTCGGACGTCGCAGCGACAACGCCTACGTGGTCAGCGACCCCCGCATCTCCCGGGTCCACGCCTCGGTGCGCAAGGAGGCGGGCGCGGTCATCATCACCGACCTCGGCTCGTCCGGCGGGACCTCGGTCAACGATGAGGACCTGTCGGGTCCGACCGTGCTCGAGCACGGCGACAAGGTCGCGTTCGGCCCGCTCAGCGGGGTCTTCGAGGACCCCGCCGCGGCCTCCATGGGCGAAGAGACCACCGAGGTCCTGGAGGTCCCGCAGGTCGAGACCGGCCCCCACCTGTCGCCGCGCCAGCAGCAGGTCCTGGAGCTGATGGCCGAGGGCATGACCAACGCCGAGATCGGCGACCAGCTCGGGGTGACCGAGCGGACCGTCAAGGCCTACGCCCAGGAGCTCTACGACAAGCTCGGCGTCCGCAACCGCGCCGGCGCCGTCGCCGAAGCCGCCAAGCTCGGCCTCCTGTGACCCCTCCCCGGGTCCCCTGCCCGCTGACCCACACCCGGCTCCGCCGTCGCCCCCTCCGCGCGCCCGGCCCCTCGTCGGCCCCTCCGCACAGCCGGCTCCCCAGCACGCCTGTCGGGTGTCTTGCCGCCGGGATGTCGGTCGTTTCGCACACGGTGGGCGTGGTGACGGCGAGGATGGAGGGGGGAACTAGCCTGTCCGGAATGGTCGACAGGACATGGCATGGCTGACGGGGAGCTGCAGGCGGCGCTGGCGGACGGGTACGGGTTCGAGGAGCGGTCGATCACGTTCGGGCGGCCGCTGGCCGGCGACCTGGGGTCCACGGTCAACACGGTCACGGTGCGGGCGCCGTTGACGTCGTTGAACAAGCACGGGCTGATCGCGGGTGCGACCGGAACCGGCAAGACCACGTCGTTGCAGGTCATGGCCGAGGAGTTGTCCGCAGCCGGCGTGCCGGTGTTCCTGGCCGACCTCAAGGGCGACCTCACCGGGCTGGCGATCCCCTCGGGCGGTCACCCGAAGATCGACCAACGCATGGCGGGCATGGACCTGCCGTGGGCAGCCGAGTCGTTCCCGGTCGAACTGCTGTCGATCTCGGGCGACATCGGGTCGGCGTTGCGGGTGCCGGTGGTCGAGTTCGGGCCGCTCCTGCTGGCCAAGGTGATGGACTGCAGCGACACCCAGGCGTCGGTGCTGTCGGTGCTGTTCAAGTTCGCCGACGAACAGGGCCTCGCCCTGGTCGACCTGGTGGACCTGGTCGACGTCATCAAGTACCTCACCAGCGACGAGGGCAAGCAGGTCCAGGCCGCCTACGGCGGGATGGCGACGTCGACCCTCAACGTGTTGTTGCGCAAGGCGATGGAGCTCGAGACCCAGGGGGCCGAGCGCTTCTTCGGCGAGCCCGTCTTCGACGTGGACGACCTGACGCGCACCCGCGACGGTCGCGGCGTCATCTCGATCATGAACCTCACCGACATGCGGGACAGGCCCAAGATCTTCTCGACCTTCATGATGTGGCTGCTGGCCGAGCTGTACGAGACGGCTCCCGAGGTCGGCGATCCCGACCAGCCGGTGCTGGCCTTCTTCTTCGACGAGGCCCACCTGTTGTTCGACGACGCCTCCGAGGCGATGCTGGACGCGGTCGAGATGACCGTGAGGATGATCCGGTCCAAGGGCATCGGCGTGTTCTTCGTGACCCAGAACCCGACCGACCTCCCCGACGGCGTGCTCGCCCAGCTCGGCAACCGGGTCCAGCACGCGTTGCGGGCCTTCACGCCCAACGACAAGAAGGCGCTGGCCGACACCGCCGACACCTTTCCGACCACCGATCACTACGACGTCCGTGCGACGTTGCAGGGACTGGGCACCGGCGAGGCGCTGATCACCGTGCTGGACCCCGACGGGTCGCCGACCCCGACCGTGGCCACGCGGATGGTCGCGCCCCGCTCGACGATGGATCCGGTCGACGGCGAGCAGACCCAACAGGTCGCCGCGCAGGGTGACCTCGGCGACAAGTACGCCGAGGAGCTGGACCGCGAGTCCGCCCGCGAGGTCCTGGCCGCGCGCCTGGAACGGACCGCTCCGGCAGGCCCCGACGCCGACATGCCCGACGCCGACACTCCTGGCGACGGCGCCCCCGAGCCCCCGGCGTCCGAGCCCCCGGCGTCCGAGCCCCCGGCGTCCGAGCCCCCGGCGTCCGAGCCCGAGCCGGGTCCGAGCCCGAGCCGGGCGAGCCGTGGCTGTCGTCATCCGGCTGGGGCACCATCGAGGACATCGCCGCGGCGGTCACCCCGCACGGCAACAAGACCCTGGTCCGCCGCGGTGTCAAGATGCTGCGTGGCGTGCTCGGCACGCGCCGACGCGGGTGACGAGGCCCCGCGTCCTCGCCGTCGTGCTGGTCGTGGCGACCTGGGGGGTCGGCTACCTCGTCGGGTGGATGCTGTCGGGCTCGGCCACGGTCGGTGTCGTGGTCGCCTCGGCCCTGCTGGTGGTGGACGCCCTGGTGGTGGGTGTGCTGCGCCGTTACGGCCATCGTCGGCGAGGACCCACGGGGCCACGCTGACCCCCGCCCGATCCCGTCGCGGGCGTCGGGCTGCGGGCCGACGGCCACCTCCACCTGACGCGGTCGTCAGGTGGTGGGCGGCGAGTCCAACCCATAGTGTGCGCGGGACCGGAACCACCTCCGTCCCCCGGGAACCACCATGACCGCCACCGTGCGCGCGATCGCCAACCAGAAGGGCGGCGTCGGCAAGACCACGACCGTCCAGTCGCTGGCTGCCGCGTTGTCCGAGCTCGGTCGTGCCGTACTGGTCGTGGACAGCGACCCCCAGGGTTCCCTGACCTTCTCGTTGGGGTTCGAGCCCGACGAGCTCGATCCGAGCCTCAACGACGTCGTGACGGGCCGGGCGTCGCTGGTCGACACCATCCTGCAGCACGAGGAGGTCGACCTGGTCCCGGCCAACATCGACCTCGCCGGTGCCGAGGTCACCCTGCTGTCGCGGACCGGTCGCGAGTACCTGCTGCGCGGCGAACTGGCCGACCTGCTGGACTCCTACGACGACGTCCTCATCGACTGCTCGCCGTCGCTGGGGGTGCTGACGATCAATGCCCTGACCGCCGCCGACGAGGTGCTGATCCCCGTCCAGTGCGAGACGCTGTCCCACCGGGGCGTGGCCCAGTTGCTGGAGACCATCGACGACGTGCGGCGCCTGACCAACCGCTCGTTGACGCCACGTGGGATCATCGCCACGATGTTCGACGGACGCACCAACCACGCTCGCGCGGTGCTGTCCGACCTGCTGGCCCGCTACGACCTGCCGCTGGTGGGCGCCCCGGTCCGCAAGTCGGTGCGCTTCGCCGAGGCCCCCGCCGCCGGCGAGAGCCTGCTGGCCCGTGGCACGCAGGTTCCCGGGGCGGCCGCGTACCGGATCATCGCCCGGGAACTCGCCGACGAGCCGGTGACCGAGGACCTGTGGGAGCGGGCCCGCTGGACCCCGGCCGAGCGCGACGCCGTGCTGGGTGTGGTGGGCTGATGGTCGACGCGCCGCGGGGCCGCACCTCGCCGACCTTCGACCGCGTGGACCGCACGCGGCGGTCCGGCCACGGGCAGGACGCCAGTGGCAAGGAGGCGCTGTTCTCGACCGCGCCGACGTCGGCTCCGCCCCGACCGTTCGAGGTCACCTGTCGGACCTGTCGGGTCCGCACGGCGCTCGACCTGTCGTCGGTGGTGCCGCTGTTGCGGCCGCCGTTCTTCTACAACCCCGTCCGCGGGTCGCTGTGGACGCGGTGTCCGCACTGCGGCGAACGCGCCTGGCTCGACTGGGGCCTGGGCCAGGCCATCCGCGCGCTGCTCGGTCGCACGCGCGGCTGACCGACCCGGTCCGGGTTCAGGGCAGGTGCTCGACGTCCACGCGACGGTCCAGGCGGGGCGTGCCCTCGCCCCTGGCCTCGCTGCCCCGGCTGGTCGTGCGGCGGTCACCGTCGCCGTCGCTACGGCTCGACGAGCGGCCCGAGGACCGCGACGAGCGGTCCGAGGAGCGTCCCCGGGACCGGGTCGACGACGTCCCGGTGGTCTCGGCGCGGTCCGACGACCCGTCGGAGTCGCGCGTGGTCGTCGTCGAGGAGGACGCGTCCGACGACGTCGCGGGCTTGCGGCCGCCACGGGCGCGGTTGCGACGGGCGCGCTTGCGGCCCGACCCCGAGGAGGCCGAGGACGACGTGTCCGAGGACCGGTCGTCGGAGGGTCCGGTGTCCGGTGTCGCCTCTCGCGACGTGTCACTGCCCGACGACGAGGTGGGGGAGGCGTCGCGGTCACCGTTGCGACGCGTCCGGCCGCCCGCGTCGTCGTCACGGCTCCGGGTGCGGGTCCGCGTCCGGGACCGCGACGAGTCCGACGACGTCGACGAGTCCGACGACGACCGCGTCGAGTCCGATGACCGCGATGACCTCGACGAGTCCGACGACCGCGTCGAGTCCGACGACCGCGACGAGTCCGACGACGAGCGCCTGGAGGATCGCGACCGACGCGACGAGGAGTCCCCGGACGTGTCGCCGGATCCGTTGTCGGACGATCCTGACGTGGATCGCGAGGAGCGCGACGACGAGCGGTCGTCGCGACGGGAGGAGGACCGGTCCCGCCCACCGCGGTCGCTGCCTCGTCCACTGGAGCGGTTCCCGCCCGACGAGGTCGCGCGCGAGGAGCGGTCGCCGCGCGACGACCCGGACCCCGACCCGGATCCGGACCGTGGCGAGCGTCCCGACCCGTTGGAACTGTCGGAGCCGGCCAGGGCGTCCCACGGCGTGGTCTCGGGAAGGTCGAACAACTCGGTCAGCTCGTCGCTGGTCGAGAAGATCTCCACGAGGTCCTGCTCGGTGCCGACGCGCTTGCGGATGACGTTGACGCGGTCCACCTCGTTGAACTCCGCGAAGGTGACCGCGACGCCGGACTGGCCGGCACGCGCGGTGCGACCGATGCGGTGCAGGTACATCTTCTCGTCGTCGGGGCAGTCGTAGTTGACGACGTGGGTGACCTTGTCGACGTCCAGGCCGCGGGCGGCGACCTCGGTGGCCACCAGCACGTCGGCGCGTCCGTCGCGGAAGCGGTCGAGGTTCTTCTCGCGGCTGGACTGGCGCAGGTCGCCGTGCACGGCGATCGCGGTGATGCCCAGGTCGTCGAGTTCACGCACCAGGCGGTCGCACATGCGCTTGGTGCGACAGAACACGAACGCGCCGCCGCGGTCGGGCTTCTGCAGCAGGCGTGCGAGCACGCGTGGCTTGTCCATCCGGTGGACCAGGAAGAAGTGCTGGTCGACCGTCGGCGCGGTCTCGTGGAGGGTCTCGTCGGCCCGCATGAAGGTGGGCTTGGCCATGAAGCGACGGGCCAGCTTGACGATGGCGGTCGGCATGGTGGCCGAGAACAGCAGGGTCTGGCGGTCCTCCGGGACGTCGGCCAGCAACCGCTCGACGTCGGGCAGGAAGCCCATGTCGAGCATCTCGTCGGCCTCGTCGAGCACCACGGTGTGGACGCCCGAGACGTCGAGGTTGCCACGTCCGAGGTGGTCCAGGGTGCGCCCGGGGGTGCCCACGACGACATGGACGCCGGTCGTGAGCGCCTCGATCTGTTCGTCGTAGCCGACGCCGCCGTAGACCGCGATCGAGGTGATGCCGCGACCGGCGCCCACGGTCAGGTCGTCGGCGACCTGGATGCACAGCTCACGGGTCGGGACGATCACCAGGGCCTGGGTCTGTGCCCGGGAGGTGTCGATGCGCTGGAGCAGCGGGAGGCCGAAGCCCAGCGTCTTGCCGGTGCCGGTCCGGGCCTGCCCGATGATGTCGTGGCCCTTGAGGCCGAGCGGCAGCGTCAGTTCCTGGATCGGGAAGGGGTGCACGATGCCGCGGTTGGACAGCTCGTCGGCCAGGTCCTGGGCGACGCCGAAGTCGGTGAACAGCGGCTGGTCCGCGGGCGGGGAGGTGTCGGGCGGGGTGTCGGAGTCGGTGGTGGAGGGCGATTCGGTCGTGGTGGTCGTGTCAGTCACGGGGTGTGGTGTCCTGGATGATGTGACCACCAGCCGGCGTGGGTGCCCACTCATGGGGCGAGACGAATCGGCGGCGATCACGCGCTTCGGGCCGGTGGCGTCTGCCAGCGGCGACGTCGATACCGGGCGGTGTCATCGGTGCCGGACCGTGGCGGGAAGCGCGACGGCCGCATGGCGACGAGGAGGATGTCCGCGAACCGATCGCGGATCACTCGGGATCGAACGGCCACCAGCGTAGCGAGTCGCGAGTTCCGGCCGCCGGGACCGTGGGGTTCGGCACACGGTCGGTTCAGCGCAGGTGTGGGCTCGTGCGGGCCTCGCGCACCCGCGCCCCGATCTCGACCAGAGCCCACACCAGCAGGCTCAGCGCGATGCCGGGCAGCACCAGGTGCGGCGCCCCGGCGACGCGCGAGGACACCAGTCGTGACCCGAGGTTGGCCAGCATCAGCCCCCACGACACCGCTGGGAGCTGCAGTCCCACGCCCAGGAACGACAGGATGGCCTCGAGGCTGATGACCGTGGCGGCGTAGGGCAGGGCGAACACCAGCATCGGCCGCAGGCTGAAGGGCACCAGGTGGCGTCGGATGACGTAGGCCGGTCGAGCCCCGAGGGCGCGGGCGGCCAGCACGTGCTCCTCGTGCAGGCGTTCGCGTACCGCCCCCCGGACCAGTCGCACCATGGGTGGCCAGGCGAACAGGGTCAGCACGACGATGACCTGGGTGACCGTGCGCTCCTCGGTGAGGCCGAACAACACCAGCGCCGTGAACACGATCGGGATCGAGAACACCACGTCGGCCGACCGCGAGATGACCTGGTCGACCCAGCCGCCGGACCAGGCGGCGATGGTGCCGAGCAGGGTGGCGATGAGCATGGCCCCGCCGATGACCACCCCACCGATCAGCATCGAGGTGCGTGCCCCGTACAGCAGCTGCGTGAGGTAGTCGCATCCGTAGAGGTCGGTGCCGAACACATGGGCGCCGGTGGGCCCCTGCAACGACTCCGACAGCAGGCAGGGTTGCAGGTCGTAGGGCGCGAACACCTGGGGCCAGATCGCGATCACCAGGAACACCGCCACGACGATCCCGGGGCCGCCCACGACCCGGGCCCAGTGTCGGGTGCGCTCCCACGTCCGCGCCAGCCCCGCCCGGAGCCGATCCGTCGCCCGGGCGCGAGTAGCGTTGGGCGCGTCCGGTCCGTCCATGCACCGCCTCCCCGGAACCGCCTGTGCTCCGCTTCATCCTACGTCGCGTGGTGGTCGCCACCCTCACCCTCCTGGCGGCGTCGTTGCTGCTGTTCGCGCTGGTCCGGCTCCTGCCCGGGGACGCGGTTCGGGGCATGTTCGGGTTCGGTCGTCCGCCCGACGCCGCGATGGAGGCGGTCCGGGAACGGCTGGGCCACGACCAGCCGTTCCTGGTGCAGTGGGGACGTTTCATGACCGACTTCGCGACCCTGGACTTCGGCGAGTCGATGCAGGGTGAGTCGGTGCGCGGGATCCTGGCCGCCACCATCGGACCCACGTTGTGGATCCTGTCCGGGGTGGCCGTCCTGCAGGTCCTGCTCGGCCCGGCCCTGCTGTGGATGTCGGCCCGTCGACCACGCTCGCGGCTGGACCGGTGGACGGCCGCGGCCACCGTCGTGCTGGTGTCGATCCCGACCCTGGTCGCGGCGTTCCTGTTGCAGGCGATCCTGGTGTACTGGACGGACCTCCTGCCGTCGCCGGACTGGATCTACGCCCCCGACCCCAACGCCGGGTGGCGCAACTACGTCATGCCGATCCTGGCCCTGGGCCTGGGCACGGCGGCCCACCTGGCGATGGTCGGCCGGGTCGAACTCCTGGCCGTGCTCGCCACCCCCTACATCGTCACGGCCCGCGCCTTCGGGATCCCGCCCGACCGGATCCTCAAGGTCGAGGCGGCCCGCCCGGCGGCGGGTGCGGCCGTGCAGGTGCTGGCCGCGAACCTCGCGGTCCTGCTGACCGGCTTGATCGTGGTGGAGGACGTCTTCGGCGTCCCCGGCCTGGCCGCCGCACTGTTGCAGGCCATCGAGGACCAGGACCGCATCCTGATGCTGACCATGCTGCTGCTGGTCCTGACCGCGGTGATGGTGGTCAACACGGCTGCCGACGTGGTCCATGGGATGATCGATCCCCGGGTGCGCGACGCGGGATCCTGACCGTGCGGACCATGGTCGCGGGGTCGCCAGGTCAGCCCGGGGCTGTCGTGCCCGCGTAGAGCGTGGCCGCGACGGCCGTGGCGAGGTTGAGGCTCGACACGCCCGAACGCATGGGCAGGCGGACCCGCACGTCGGCGGCCGCCACCAGGGCGTCGGACAGTCCGTGTCGCTCGGTCCCGAATGCCAGCACGGCCCGCGGGGGGATCCCGCCCGTGGCCAGGTCGATCCCGTCCGGGTCGACGGCCACCAGCGGCCTGGTCGACGGCGGCAGGGCCGCGCGTCGCCCGACGGGCAGGGCGAACTGCAGCCCCGCCCCCCCGCGGACGGCCCGTGGGTGCCAGGGGTCGGCGTCGCCCAGGACCACCACCGCGTTCGCGTCGGCCGCCGCGGCGACCCGCACCACCGCGCCGACGTTGCCCAGGTGGGTGGGGGACTCCAGGACCACCACCACGCCGTCGCCATCGGCGACGACCGCGTCGAGGTCGTCGTGGGGACGTCGAGCCAGTGCCAGCGAGGGTGACGGGAGCCCGCCACGGGTGAGGTGGTCCCAGGTCGCATCGTCGACCTCCTCGACCACCACCGGCAGGTCCACGTCGGGGGCGAGGTCGGCCAGCAGGTCGTGGAGTCCCCCGGGGTCGGCGGAGGCGATCCGGACCACGTCGGCGCCGAACCGCAGGGCGTGCTTGAGGGCGTGCACGCCCTCGAGGACCACGAGTCGGTCGTCACGCCGTGCGGCCTGCACGACGGCCGTCAGCGAGCCCTCGCGAGGGTCGCTCACGCCAGGTCCGCCACGGACCGGAGGTCCAGCACCCGCCCCGCCACGACCAGCAGGGCCCGGTCCGCGGCCAGCGACCACACCGCGTTGACCCGTCCCAGCAGGTCGCGGTAGCGGCGGGTCGCCGGGTCGGCGGGGACGATCCCGTCGCCCACCTCGTTGGTGACCACGATCACCTCACCGGGGCGTGCGGCCGCGACGTGGGCGCCGGTCCGGGCGGCGGCCAGGACTTCCTCGTCGGACTGCCCGAGGCAGTTGGACAGCCACAGCGTGAGGCAGTCCACGACCACGGTGGCGGTGTCGGGGACGGCGTGCAGGGCCGCGACCAGGTCACGCGGTTCCTCGATCGTGGCCCAGTCCCACGGGCGTTCGGCCTGGTGGCGCGAGATGCGGGCAGCCATGTCGGCGTCGCCCGCGGTGGCCGTGGCGACCACCACGACCCCGTGTTCCGCGCGGCGCTGCGCCAACGCCTCGGCCGTGGCCGACTTCCCACTCCGCGCCCCGCCCGTCACCAGCGTCAGCATGCGTCCACCTCCGTGCCCGGTCGCCGCCCCACGACCCCCCGCCACCCATGATCCCGATGTGCCTGCTCACGGCTGATGTGGATCAGCCCGCGACCCCGGGACGATCCACATCGCCCGGGTGGAGGCACATCGGGATCGGGGGGCGAGGGGGGTTCGGGGTGGTGGGGTTCGGGGTGGTGGGGTTCGGGGTGGTGGGGTTCGGGGTGGTGGGGTGGTGGGGAGGGGTGTGGGGTGGTGGGGTCGGGGGCGCATTCAGTAGTCGATGCCGCGACGAGCAAGGATCCCCTGGTCGAAGGCGTGCTTGACCTTCTCCATGCTGGTCACGGTGTCCGCGACGTCGACCAGCGCCTGGGGGGCGTCGCGACCGGTGAGGATCACCGAGGTCGTGGCCGGGCGTTCCTCCAGTGCCCGCACCACCTCGTCGGTGTCGATCCAGCCCCAGTTCATCGGGTAGGTGATCTCGTCGAGCACCAGCAGGCGGTAGTCCCCGGAGGCCAGCCGTGCACGGGCCTCCTCCCACGCCGTGCGGGCCACCGCCTCGGACTCCGCGAGGTCCTCACTGTCCCAGCTGAAGCCGTCGCCCAGCGCCCACCAGTCGGCGCCCAGCTCGGTCAGCAGCCGTTCCTCGCCGACCTGCCAGTCGCCCGACTTGATGAACTGGATCACCCCGACCGGCCAGTCGCGCGCCAGTGCCCGCAGCGCCGTGCCGAAGGCCGAGGTCGACTTGCCCTTGCCGTGTCCGGTGTGGACCAGCACGAGTGATTCGACGTGGCGGGGCTGCGGCGCCGCCTCGGTGTCCCGGGTGGTCGGTGGGGTGGTGGCGTCGTCGGTCATGGTCGGCCTCGCGTCGGTCGGGGTGGGTGGGGGTCGGGGGGTGGTGCGTGGTCGCTCGGGGCCCGTGCTGGCCGCGGCCCGGCCGGCGACCGGTGGTGGGGGGCGGCGGTCGGGGACGCCACGACGTCGCACCACCCGCTCGCGGACGGGGATCACGATGATGCCGCCGACCCCGTCGTCGAGGACCCGGACGCGTGCGTCGTAGTGGCGGGCGAGCGCATCCGGGGTCAGCACCTCCCGGGGCGCGCCGACGGCCACGGTGTGGCCGCCGTCCAGCAGCACCACGCGGTCGGCGAACTGGCTGGCCAGGGTCAGGTCGTGCATCGCGGCCACGATGGTCAGGTCGCGCTCGACGCGGAGCTCGTCGATGAGTTCCAGCACCTGCTGGCCGTGCCCGATGTCCAGCGCGGCCGTGGGTTCGTCCAGCAGCAGGACCGGGGCCTCCTGGACCAGCGCCCGGGCGAGCACCACGCGTTGCAGCTCGCCGCCGGACAACGACACCACCGGGCGATGGGAGAAGCCGTGCAGGTCGAGCCGGTCAAGGGCGTGGCCCACCGCTGCCAGGTCGGCGGTGTCCTCCACCCCGAAGGTCGGGATGTGGGCGGTCCGTCCCAGCAGCACGTAGTCGGTGACGGTGAGCCCGGGTGGCAGGATGGGCCGCTGGGGGACCAGGGCGACCGTGCGCGCCCAGTCCCGCGGTCGCCAGCGGTGCGGGTCGTGGTCCTGGATCGTGACCCGGCCGGTGTGGGTCACCAGTCCGGACAGGATGCCCAGGGCGGTCGACTTGCCCGCACCGTTGGGTCCCAGCAGCACCACCCACTCGCCGCGTGCCACGGCCAGGTCGAGGTCGGCCAGGACCGGGCCCTCGCCGTAGTCGACCGTCGCGCCGGTGACCGCCACGGCCGTCACGTCATGATCCCGCGTCGGTTGCGGCGCAGCAGCACGGCGAAGAACGGGGCACCGACGAAGGCGGTGACCACGCCGATCGGCAGCTCGGCCGGGGCGGCCACCGTGCGTGCCAGCAGGTCGGCCGCGATCAGGAACGCGGCCCCACCCAGCACCGACAACGGCAGCACCACGCGGTAGGAGGCCCCAGCCACCAGGCGCACCAGGTGTGGCACGACGATCCCGACGAACCCGATCAGCCCGCTGACGGCGACCGCGGCGGCCGTGGCCAGTGAGGCGGCGACGACGACCGCGATCCGGGCCCGACGCGCATCGACACCGAGCGTCGCGGCCTCCGACTCGCCGACCGACAACACGTCGAGGACCCGGCGGTACAGCCAGATCACGGCCAGCGACACGATCGCCGGTGGCAGCACGCGGACGACCTCGGACCACCCGCCGGTGGTCAGCCGTCCCAGGATCCAGGTGTAGACCTCGGCGAGGCTGTCGGCGTTGCGTTGTTGCACGAGGGTCTGGACGGCGGTGAGGAAGCTGGCCACGGCGATCCCGGCCAGCACCAGGCCAGCGGTGCCGCCCCCGCCCGCACCCGTGCCCACCAGCATCGCCAGGGCGACCCCGCCCAGGGCACCGACGAAGGCGGCCAGCGGCACGGTCAGGGCCGTGGGCAGGCCGGCCGACCCGCCGGTGATGACCAGCGTCGCGGCCAGGCCGGCCCCGGCGGCCGCGCCCAGCAGGTACGGGTCGGCCAGGGGGTTGCGGAACACCCCCTGGTAGGCCGCCCCCGCCACGGACAGGCAGGCGCCGACGATGCCGCCCAGCACGACCCGGGGCAGCCGCAGCCGCCACAGGATCGCCTGGGCCTGCTCGTCGAGGCCGGAGTCGAGGTGGACGCCCGGCAGGACGTCGAGCAGTTCCGCGACCACGGCACGCACCGACAGGTCCGCAGCCCCGACCAGGACGCCGGCCACGGCGACCACGGCGAGCACGCCCAGCGTTGCCAGCAGGATCCCCGGGCGCAGCGTCGTGGCCTGCGGCGCGGCGTCCGCGGCCGTGCCGCCCGGGACCGCGGCGCGGTCCCGGGCGTGGGCGGCCCGTGCGGGATCGGTGATGGTCACCCCTGCCCGTCGCCGGTGTCGGCGAGTGCGTCGGCGATCACCTGGACGAAGTCGACCACGCGCGGGCCCCACCGCGACGGCACGTCTTCGGGGAGTGGGACGACGTGGCCGTCGGCGACGGCGGTGGTGGTGTCCCAGCCCGGCCGCTGGGCAAGGGTCTCGGCCGACTCGCCGAAGCTGGCGTCGGCCAGGAAGATCCAGTCGGGGTCCTGTTCGACCACGAACTCCGGGGACACCTGCGGGTAGCCGCCGGCGTCCTCGTCGACCGCGTCGGCGATGTTGTCGAGCCCGAACAGGCCGTAGACCTGGCCGATGAAGGTGTCGCCCGTGACGCTGTACAGGGTCGAGTCCAACTCGTGGAAGTAGGTCTGGCCCGACGCGTCGGGGGCGTCGGCGACCAGCTTGTCGATGTCGGACTGCATGCGCGAGGTGACGTCGGCGGCCTCGTCGTCGCGGCCCGTCACGGTGCCGAGCTGGTCGATCTGGGTGTAGACGTCGTCGAAGGTGGTCGCCGCCGACTGCACCAGCAGCGGGATGTCGAGTTCGGCGAGTTGGTCGGCCAGCCCCGGGTCCTGGGCGATGACGAGGTCCGGGTCGTAGGTGGTGATGGCCTCGACGTTGGGGGTGAGCGCGTCGAGGTCGGTGACCGGCGCCTCCTCCGGGTAGTAGGAGTACTGGTCGACGGCCACCACCTGGTCGCCCGCGCCGATCGCGAACAGCGACTCGGTCGCGGTGGGCGACAGCGACACGATGGCGTCGGCGGCCGCGTCCAGGGTCACCTCGGCCCCGGACGAGTCGGTGACGGTGATCGCGCCGTCCGTGGCGCCGCCGTCCTCGGTCGCCGATGCGGTCACCGAGGTGGTCGCATCGGGAGACGGTGCGGGGGACGCCGTCGGTTCGGCGGTCGTCGTGGACGTCGCGGCCGGGGAGGCCGCGTCCGTGGACGAGGCGTCGTCGGTGGCGCTGCCGCCGCCGCAGGCCGCCATGGCGATGGCGAGCGCGGCCGTCGTCGCGGCCAGGCGGAAGTGGGTGTCGACCTTCATGGGGTGGGGTCCTGGTCTGCGAGGTGGTGCAGACGTGGGGACGCCACCGACGGTCCATGGAACACTGCCGACGCTGCAGTCCGACACGAACGCCCCCGTACCTCGCGGGTTGTCGTTTCGCACCACGGGGTCAGGCGACCTGGCTCGTCACCGTGCGTGGACGGTGACTCACAGTTGCGGGACAGCGCCGGACTCGCACCGGACTTCGCTGACCACCGTGGTCCCGGCGTGGGCCGGGGAGCCGAGCCTACACCTCCGTGGGACCACGCTCCCTGCCGCCGCGCGGACCGACGTGGTCCCGGCGGTCCGGCGTCGACGGGGTCCCTGCGTCGCCGAGGCGCAGGATCGGTGCGTGCCACGGCCACCGGGACGGACCGGCGTCACGGCATCCGGGCATACAGTGCCCACCGGAGAAAGAGCGCATCGTGCCGATCCTGTTGTTCGTCGCCTTCATCGTCGTCCCGCTGGTCGAACTGTTCGTGATCTCGCAGGTCGCCGGCGTGATCTCGTTGGGACCGACCATCCTGTTGCTGGTGGCCGACTCGTTGTTCGGCGCCTGGCTGGTCAAGCGCGAGGGCGGGCGTGCCTGGCGTTCGCTGCGGTCGGCGTTCGAGTCGGGTGGCTGGCCCGCCGACGAGATGGCCCAGGGCGCCCTGGTCATCTTCGGGGGCGCCCTGCTGCTGACCCCGGGTTTCGTGACCGACATCGTCGGCTTCGCCTGCGTGATCCCCCCGAGCCGACGGCTGATGTCGTCGCTGCTGCGACGCTGGACCGCCGCCTGGGCCGCGTCGCGCGCCGGGGCCGGTCGGGCCGGTGCGGCGGGTGCCTTCTGGACCAGTGGGGGCTCGTCGCAGCCACAGCGAGGCTCCGTGGGCGCGGCGGACCCACGCTCGTCGGGACCCGGCGGGGCGCCCCCGCCAAAGCGCCCGGCGAATCGACCCGGGACCCGATCGGGCCACGACGATGCCCGCACCGGTGACGTTCCCGACGTCGAGGTCCTGGGCGTGGAGCGCGACGACCCGGCCTCCTGAGCCCGGGCCCGACGTGGCTCAGCGCAGGTGGTGGACGCGGAGGAAGCCGAACTCGCCGGTGGGCAGCACGTCCGGAGCGTCGGAGCCGGCGGGTCGGGTCTCGGCCATCAGGCGGCCCGGCCACCCGAACCCGCGGTCGGCGGCTCGCTAGCGTCCCTGGTGCTCGACGACGAGGAGGTCGCCGTGACCATGCAGGACATCCATGACGCCATCGCCGGGGGGGCCGACGGGGCGACCCTGGGCGGGCTCGCGCTGCCCGAGACCATGCGTGCCGCGGTCGTGCGCAAGTCCGAGGTGGACCTGTTCGCCGGCATGGCGACGGCCGACAAGGACCCGCGCCGGTCGCTGCACGTCGACGAGGTCCCGATCCCACCTTTGGGGCCAAACGAGGTGTTGATCGCCCCGATGGCGTCGGCGATCAACTTCAACACCGTGTGGACCTCGATCTTCGAACCGATGTCGACCTTCGGCTTCCTCGAGCGCTTCGCGCGCGAGGGTGAACTCGGCGCCCGCCACGACCGCGACCACCACATCGTGGGGTCCGACGCGGCCGGCGTGGTCGTGCGCACCGGCCCGGGCGTGACGCGCTGGCGGCCCGGCGACCGGGTCACGGTGCACTGCAACTACGTCGACCTGGAGGGCCCGGAGGGCCACGAGGACTCGATGCTGGACCCCTCGCAGCGCATCTGGGGCTTCGAGACCAACTTCGGGGCGCTCGCGGACCTGTCGATGGTCAAGGCCAACCAGCTGATGCCGATGCCGGCCCACCTGACCTGGGAGGAGGCCGCCTCGCTCGGACTGGTGATGGCCACGTCCTACCGGATGCTGGTCGGGCGCAACGAGGCTCGCATGAAACAGGGCGACGTCGTGCTGATCTGGGGGGCGACCGGTGGCCTGGGCGGGTTCGCGACCCAGTTCGTCCGCAACGGCGGCGGGATCCCGGTCTGCGTCGTGTCGTCGCCCGACAAGGTCGCGCTGCTGCACGACCTGGGGATCGAGCACGTGATCGACCGCAAGGCCGAGGGCTACCGCTTCTGGACCGCCGACGGCGCGCCGGACTACGACGAGTACCGACGCTTCGGCGGGCGCATCCGTGACCTGGTCGGCGAGGACCCCGACATCGTGTTCGAACACCCCGGACGGGCGACCTTCGGGGCCAGCGTGTTCGTGGCCAAGAAGGGCGGCACGATCGTCACCTGCGCCTCCACCAGCGGCTACGACCACCAGTACGACAACCGCTACCTGTGGATGCACCTCAAGGACGTCCTGGGCTCGCACTTCGCGAACTACGACGAGGCCTGGAAGGCCAACCGACTGGTCGCCAAGGGCATGATCCACCCGATCCTGTCCGAGACCTACCCCCTGGACGAGGTCGGCGAGGCCGCGTACCGGGTCCACCACAACCTGCACACCGGCAAGATCGGGATCCTGGTGGGTGCCGACGGGGCGGGCCAGGGGGTCCGCGACCACGACTTCCGCCAGCGCCACCTCGACGACATCACCGCCTGGAGCCGCCTGCAGTAGCCCGGCGCGTCATCGCCGAAGGGTCCAGGTGTCGTCCGGGCCACGCGTGAACCCGACGCGCTGGAGGTAGGAGCGGTGCGTGTCGGTGCCGCCGACGCTGCTGATCACCTCGACGCCGGCCTTGTCGAAGACCCGCGCACCATCGGCGTACAGCCAACTCCCCAGCCGTGAGTCCCGATGGGCCGGCAGCACGTAGTCGAGGTGGATGGTGACGTGGCTGTCGTCGCGGGTCCCGAGCACCACCCCGGCCGGCAGCCCGTCCCGGGTCAGGAGCAGGGCGAACCCGACCGGGCGGTCGAGGTCGACATCGGGCTGGAAGTGGTGGATGTCGCCGGCATGGTGGTGCAGGAAGTCGAGCAGGAACGGCGAGTCCGGTGGCACGACCACCGCGCCGAGGTCACGTTCGCCCCGGTACTCGCGCCAGAAGAACCGGAGGTTGAGGAAGGTGATCGCGATGTTGGTGAGCACGATCGGGACCGACCCGATCAGCAGGCCGTAGGCCAGGAACGTCAGCGACCCGAGCAGGGAGATGGTGCGCAGCCGGACGAACGACGTCATCGACAACGAGGTCACGACCAGCGCCGAGGCGACGTAGCCCACCAGTTCCTGCCAGGACAGCGACACGGCGTCGCCTCCCGGGTCGCGGCCATCGTCGGGTGCGAGGGTGCCAGTTGCGACGACCGGGTGCCGTGCTCGCCACGGTCGGGCGTCCGGTCGTCCCCGGTCCGCGGCCGACCGCGGGGGCGGTGTCAGGTGGGCGACACCGTGCCGGCCAGGTCCTGGACCAGCGCGAGCTTGTCGACCACGTGGGGGGACAGGACGAAGGGATACAGGTCGTCGGCGCCCATCGAACGGTTGACCGCGTTCAGGGCGTAGGTCAGTGGCAGCCACGCATCGACCAGGTCGCGCAGTCCGCCCGTGCCGTCGCCGAAGGCCGTCACCGGCCCCGGCCCTCCCGACCCGTCCAGCGAGCCCGGCACCATCGGCCGCAGTCCCCACTGCGAGGCGGTCTCGAGCGTGTCACGGATGTGCAGCCAGTGGGCGAAGGTCTCGGCGAAGTCCTCGCTGGGGTGCATGGTGGCGTACTCGCTGACGTGGTCGTCGCCCCAGTCGGCCGGCGGGCCCTGGTCGTAGTGGCGGTCCAGCGCCTCCTGGTAGTCCGCGCGCTCGTCGCCGAACATCGCCCGCACCTCCTCGACGCGGCCCGACTCCAGCGCCATGGCGGGGAACAGCCCGTGGCCGACCTCGTGGCGGAAGTGGCCAAGCAGGGTCCGGTAGGGCTCGTGCATGCGCTCGCGCACCTCGGTCCGCCAGGCGTCGTCGGCCTCCTCGACGTCGACGGTGATCAACCCGTCCTCGTGGCCGATCATCACCTGGTCGTCGAGTCGACTCGACACCAGGTCGAACGACAGCCGCTCGACCGGCAGCCCCAGCTGCAGGCACTGCCACACCATCCGTCGTTTCGCCGACTCCGCGTCGGCGACCGCCGCACGGAAGCCCAGGTCGTCGGTCGGGGCGGTCGCGCGGGTCAGGCGACACGACCGGCATTCGACCCCGTCGTCCTCCACCAGCCAGTTGCAGCCCAGCTCGGCCCGGTTGGCGCACACGATCGTGGTCGGCTCGATGACCTCGACGTCACCCGTGGACGGACGCAGGCCCAACGGCGAGTCGCACTGCAGGCAGGTGTCGTTGTCGAAGAAGACCACCTGGCCACAGGTGTCACACGTGAACGCGCGCATGCAGGATCCGATCGGGGCAGGGGACTGGTCGGCGGGCGACCCGCCGGCCACCAGTGGACCACTGCCCGGCCGGCGGCGCCAACCCGGCGACCTCAGGCGGCGTCGCGGCGGACCACGTCGACCTCGACGGTCAGTTCCTCGGTCGTGCCGTCGGTGAAGATCACGCCCTTGAGCGGCGTGACGTCGGCGTAGTCGCGCCCCCAGGCGGTGGTCACGTGACGGTCGCCGACGACCTGGTCGTTGGTGGGGTCGAGGTCGAGCCAGCCGACCTCGGGAAGGTGCACGCTGGCCCAGGCGTGTGACACGTCCGAGCCCTGCAGTCGCGGGCGGTCCGGGGGCGGGTCGGTCTCGAGGTAGCCCGACACGTAGCGCGCCGGCAGCCCGAGCGAGCGCAGGCAGCCGATCATCAGGTGCGCGAAGTCCTGGCACACCCCACCGTGGGCGTCCAGCAGCTCCTCGGCGGTCGTGGACACGTCGGTCGCGGACGGGTCGAACTCGAAGTCGTGGTGGATGCGCCCGCACAGGTCCACGACCGCCTCCACGGCGGGACGGTGGGGGGGAAACGACGGCGCGGCGAACTCGCGCATCCGGGTCGAGGAGTGCACCAGCGGCGAGTCCAGCGCGTAGGCACGGGCGTCCAGCAGCACCGGGTCGGTGCCGCCGCGCACGGTGTCGCGGACCGACTCCCAGGCCCGGCGGGACAACAGGTGGGTGTCGATCGCGGTCGCGGCCACCTCCACCACCGAGTGCGCGACCACCTCCAGTTCCCGGTGGGGCTCGTGCAGCTGGAAGTGGACCATCCGGTTGCCGAAGAAGTCGTGGTGCTCGCGGGCCTGTTCGGGCACCGGCGTGACGTCCAGCCGTGACTGGAGGCAGCGCTGCCCCGGTGTGTCCCGGGGCAGCAGGTGGGCGAGGCCGTAGCTGGCCGCCACCTCCTCGGCATAGCGGTAGCGGGTGCGATGGGTCACGGCGTAGCTGCTCATGCGCCGTCCCCGCGCCACTCCGTCACGGTGGCCTCGACACCGCCCAGCGCGGTCCCGCGCTGGGGCTTGCGGTGGTGGAAGTGGTGGGCGGTGACCTCGTCGGAGGTGGTGCGGAGGCGCTGTTCGAGGGTGTCGAGCAGGGCCTGAAGTGCGCTCGGACCACCGGGTTCGCCCTGGCCCGGCGACGCCAGCCCCTCGGCCAGGGCACCGGTGTCGGCCAGTCGCAGTGCGGTGGCGGCGTCCAGCACCGGCCGCTCGGCGGCCGACGCCCGGCCCGGCCCGGGGTGGCCGGGCAGTGCCTGCAGGTCCGTGGCCAGCCGGTCCAGTTGGTGGGCGACCGAGCGCGGGTTGGTGGGGTCGAGCAGCAACAGGTCCAGCATCGTGGCCAGCTGCGCACGTGAGCGGTAGCGCCGGCGGTAGGTGACGATCGACTCGCTGGCCGTCAGGACCGACTCGAACAGCAGCGAGTCCGCCGCCGTCCCGTGGTCGTCCAGCACCATGCCACGCAGCAGGGTCACCACGTGCACCGCACGTTCGATCCGGCGGCCGGCATCCATGAACCGCCAGCCGGGATCGCGGATCATCGACTCCGACGCCAGCCCCTGCAGCGCCAGCAGGCTGGTCAGGATCCGACCCAGCCGGCCCCGCGAGACGAAGTCGCGGTCCGGCTCGCCCGCCCCACCGGGGTCCGGGGCGGACGGTTCGGGGATGCGGTCGACCTCCCGTTCCAGGGCCGTCAGGACCGTCCAGGTGTCCACCGACAGCTGGTCGCGAACCACCTGGGCGGCCGCGTCGAGACGGTCCAGGTCGTGGGCGAGCGTGCCCGGGGCCTGCCGGTCGGTCATCAGCCGACGGACGGTGTCGTCGGGCAGCAGCGTGGGCCGGTCGTCCCAGCCCAGCGTGGCCATGCCGGTGACCTGGCCCAGGGTGCGCAGCAGGATGGTCAGGGTCGTGGCACCGGCGGGGTCGTCGGTGGCGGCCGCGGACAGGTCGGTGCGTCGTTCCTCCACGACCCGCAGCAACCGGACCAGCCCCTCGGCACGTTCGGCGTAGCGCCCGAGCCAGAACAGGTTCTCGGCCGCGCGGGCCGACATCGTGCCGATCGGGGAGACCGGTTCGGACGGGCCCGGGCGCAGCCAGTAGGCCGCGACCGTCTCGGGTTCCGAGGACAGGACCCAGGTGTCCTTGCTGTGGGCCCCACGCTGGTTGCTGACCAGCCCCTCGTCGGTGGCCACGCGCGTCAGCCCCCCCGGCATCGTCGTGAACGACCCCTCCCGGGCGACCGCGAACGCGCGCAGGATGCTGCGGCGCGGGACCAGCCGGCCGTCCAGGAACGTCGGCACGGCGCCGAGGTCGAGGTGTTCCTGGCCCACGAAGCGGTGGGGATGCGTGGCGATGCGGGTGCGCAGGGCGTCCTGCTCGGTCGTGGTGAGCCCGGCCCCGAGGATGCTGGCCGGACCCGCGCCACGGGCGATCGGCTTGACCACCAGCTCGTCCAGCCGGGCCAGGACCTCGCGGCGCGACGCCGGGTCCCCGCACCACAGCGTCCGTACGGACGGCAGGCGCAGGTCCTGGCCCAGCAGCGTGCGTGCGAGCTCGGGCAGGAAGGCGTGCAGTGCCGGGTTCTCCACGACGCCGGCGCCCAGCGGGTTGACCACCGTCAGGGTCTCGGACCGGATCGCCTCGACCATGCCGGGGACCCCGAGCTGGGAGTCGCCACGCAGTTCCAACGGGTCGCACCAGGCCGCGTCGACACGGCGGAGGACCACGTCGACGGGTTCGAGCTGGTCGAGGGTGCGCAGCAGCATCCGCCCGTGGCGCGCCACCAGGTCGTGTCCCTCCACCAGGGAGTAGCCCAGCGTGGACGCCAGCAGCGCGTGTTCGAACGCGGTCTCGTTGGCCGGTCCCGGCGACAGGATCACGATGCGCGGCTCGTCGACCCCGGGTGGGGCCGCCGCCTGCAGGGCCGCTCGCAACGAGCGGAAGAACGGTGCCAGCCGGTGCACCTGCATCGACCGGTACAGCGACGGGAACACCCGGGACAGCACCAGCCGGTTCTGCAATGCGTAGCCGGCGCCGGACGGTGACTGGGCACGATCCGCCAGGGCGACCACGGTCCCGTCGTGGTCGCGCACGAGGTCCACCGCCAGGGTGACCAGGGTCGATGGCCCGGGAACGTCCAGGCCGTCCACGGCGCGCAGGAAGCCGGGGTGGCCGAACACGACCTCCGGGGGCAGCAGGCCACGCCGCAGCAGGTCGCGCGGTCCGTACAGGTCGGCCAGCACGAGGTCGAGCAGTTCGGCGCGCTGGATCACCCCGGACTCGATGCGCGCCCACTCCTCGGAGTCCAGCACCAACGGCAGGGCGTCGAGGTGCCACCGCGCCGTCCCGGCCAGTTCGCCGTCCCGGCCCGCACCATGACCACGGCCGTCGGGGTGGACGTGGTAGGTCACGCCGTCGTCGGCGAGCTGACGCGCGATCTCTCGCTGGCGCTCGTCGAGGTCGGCGCGTCCCAGCAGCTCCATGGCGCCCGTGACGTCGCGCCAGTGTTCGCGCACGACCCCGTCGGGCCGGACCATCTCGTCGTGCACGCCGGCCCGCGGGCGGTAGCCGGCGAGCAGGGTGGGGTGGGTGGCGGTCATGGGGGCGCAGCCTAGGCCTCGGCCCCGGTGTCGGCCCCAGGCCGGTCCCGGCCCGGTCCCGGGCCCGTCGGCGACGGCTGCGCACGGCTGCCCAACGGCCCGGCTCAGGCCGGCGCGCGCAGGTCCAGGGTGACCGGGAAGGGGGTGTCGGGTCGTCGCCCGGCGGCCCGAAGCGGTGCGAGGTCGATCGGGCCGGGGGTGTGGTGGCGCAGCGAGAAGCGGGCACTGCGCCGGGCCTCGGCGGCTGCGGCGTTGACCGGCGCGTCGTCGTAGGCACGCCCGCCCGGGTGCACGACGTGGTAGCGGAACCCGCCCAGCGACCGGCTGGTCGTGGTGTCGACCAGGTCGAAGGTCAACGGTGCCTGCACGCCGATGGAGGGGTGCAGCGACGACCACGGTGCCCACGCCTTGAACCGGACGCCCGCGACGCCCTCGCCGGGCGCGGTCGGGTGCAGCGGCACGACGCGCCCGTTGCAGGTCAGCACGTGGCGGCCCGGGACCAGCCCGCGCGCCAGCACCTGGACCCGTTCGACCGACGAGTCGACGTAGCGCGCGGTCCCCGTGGCCGTGGACTCCTCGCCCAGCACGTCCCACGGCTCGATGGCGCCACGCAACTCGAGGTCGACGCCGGCCACCGTGGCCGACCCCAGTCGGGGGAACCGGAACTCGGTGAACGGGTCCATCCACGCGGCGGGCACGTCGATCCCGTGGTCACGCAGGTCCGCCGTGACGGCGGCGATGTCGCGTTCGACGAACCACGGCAGCAGGAAGCGGTCGTGGAGCATCGTGGCCCAGTCGACCGGGTCACCGCGGTACGGGTCCTCCCAGCAGCGAACCACCAGGCCGCGGACCAGCAGGGCCTGCACCAGGGCCATCTCGGGATGCGGCGGCATCTCGAACCCACGCAGTTCCAACAACCCCAGACGTCCCCGCTCGGAGTCGGGGGAGTACAGCTTGTCGATGCAGAACTCGGCGCGATGGGTGTTGCCGGTCAGGTCGGTCAACAGGTGGCGAAGGGCCCGGTCGACCCGCCACGCCGGTGGTCCGGAGGCGTCGGCGCCCGCGACGCCGACGTGGTCACCGTGGCGGTCGTGGCCGTGCGGGTCCGAGTCGTCGGGGTCGTCGCCGTCGGCCAGGCGGTCCAGTTCGGCCATCGCGATCGTGAGGTCGTGGAGCCGGTCGTTGCGGGCCTCGTCCAGCCGTGGCGCCTGCGAGGTGGGACCGACGAAGCGCGACGAGAACAGGTACGACAGCGCCGGGTGGTGCTGCCAGTACAACAGCAGTGACGTCAGGAGGTCGGGACGACGAAGCACCGGCGAGTCGGCCGGGGTGGCCCCACCCAGGGTGACGTGGTTGCCGCCGCCGGTGCCGGTGTGGGTGCCGTCGAGGTCGAAGCGCTCGGTCGTGAGGCGGCACTGCCTGGCATCGGCGTACAGGCCCTCGGTCACCGCGACCTGGTCGTCCCAGGTCGCGGTCGGGTGGACGTTGACCTCGAGCACCCCGGGGTCCGGGGCGACCACGATCGTGGCCAGGCGGGGGTCGGTCGGCGGGCCGTAGCCCTCCAGCACCACGGCGGTGCCAGCGGTCGTGGCGGCCTGCTCGATCGCGGTGACCAGCGCGACGAAGTCCTCGGCATGGGTCAGCGGGGGGAGGAACAGGTGCACGCGACCGTTGCGGACCTCGGCGCACAACGCGGTCCGCGGTCGCTGGTCGTCCTCCTCGTCGCTCGTGGCGCCGGTCGCCTCGTCGTCGGTGCCGGTCGGGTCCCCGGTGGTGGGATCGTCGAGGCCGCCGCGGGGGGCGAAGGTCGACCGATCCGGTGGCTGGTCGGGGTCCTCCCAGCCCAGCGAGGCGATCGGCAGGCGCAGGCCCATCGGCGACTCGCCCGGGGTGAGCACCACGCGACCACGGCGCAGACGCCACTCCATCGTCGCCCACCCGTCGCCGGCCTCGGTCCGGAACAGCGGCAGGACCCACCCGGTCGGCTCGCCCGGGTCGCCGTCCAGGTCGAGGTGCAGGCGGGTCACGTCGGCGCCGTCCAGTGGCCGGGCCGGGTCCGGGTCGACGACGGGCGGCGGGCCGTCGGGTTGCTGGGCGTCCTGCCAGACCTGCCACAACCGGTCCTCGTGGGCGGGTTGCAACGTGTCGCTGCCAACGCCCAGCCGGTCGGCCACGTCGGCCAGCACGTCGCGGGCGACCCCGGGCTCGGTGTCGCCGGCCGTGAACGGGTCGGCCAGGCGTGCGGGATCGTCCCACAGCGCGCGACCGTCGGTCCGCCACAGCACGGCGGTCTGCCACCGGGGGAGGGGTTCACCCGGGTACCACTTGCCCTGGCCGTGCTGGACCAGGCCGCCGGGGGCGAATCGGGCCGCGAGCCGCTGGACCAGGTCCCACCCCAGCGCGCGCTTGTGGTCACCGTCGGCGGCGATCGTCCACTCGGCCTCCTCGGGCCGGTCCACGGAGATGAAGGTCGGTTCCCCGCCCATCGTCAGGCGCACGTCGCCGTCGGCCAGGCGCTCGTCGAGGTGGCGGCCCACCACGTCGATCTGGTCGCGCTGGTGGTCGTCGTAGGGCTTGGTGACCCGGGGGTCCTCATGGATCCGCGTGACCAGGTTGGCGAAGTCGAAGGTCACCTCGGTGACACTGGTGGTCCCCTCGATCGCGGCGGCACTGGCCGGTTCGGGAGTTGCGGCCAGGGGGACGTGGCCCTCGCCGGCGAACAGTCCCGACGTCGGGTCCAGCCCGATCCAGCCGGCCCCCGGCACGTACACCTCGCACCAGGCATGCAGGTCGGTGAAGTCCTCCCCGGGCCCGGCCGGACCGTCCAGGGGGTCCTGGTCGTCGCCGGCCAGCTGCACCAGGTAGCCCGACACGAAGCGTGCGGCCAGGCCGAGGTGGCGCAGGACCTGCACCAGCAGCCAGCCGGTGTCGCGGCAGGATCCCAGCCCGCGGTCGAGCGTGAGCTCGGGGGACTGCACGCCCGGTTCCAGACGGGTCGTGTAGGCGATGTCGGCCTGCAGGCGCTGGTTGACGTGGACCAGCATGTCGATGGTCCGGAACTCGTCGCCGGCGAGGTCGGCGAGGTCGCGGCGCAGGTCGTCCAGCAGGCCGGCGAGCAGCGGCCCCGGGTCGTCGCGGCGCAGGTAGGGGGCGAGGTCGCCAAGGACCCGGTCGGGGTAGGCGAAGGGGTGGTGCTCCGCGGACTCCTCGACGAAGAAGTCGAAGGGGTTGATCACCGTCATGTCCACGACCAGGTCGACGGTGAACGACAGCCGCCGGGTCGGTTCGGGGAACACGAACCGGGCGAGGTGGTTGCCGAACGGGTCCTGCTGCCAGTTGACGAAGTGGTCGGTCGGCTCGACCTCCAGCGCGTACTGCAGCACCGGGGTCCGTGCGTGGGGGGCCGGCCGCAGCCGGACCACGTGCGGATGCACCGTGGTCGGACGGTCGAATTCGTAGGAGGTGCGGTGGGTGAGTGCGACGTGGATGGCCATGGCCGCAGTCAACCGGGTCCGGGTCGTCGGCACCAACACGGACCCGGTGACGCCGCGTGGTGGCGGGGTGGGATCCGGTTCAGCCGATGACCGGCAGGATCGACACCAGCCACACGGCCGACGCCAGCGGCAGCAGTGCGGCGGCCCAGGTCCGGTGCGCCAGCACCAGGACCCCGATGCACAGGGCGAGCGTGGCGGCGACGCTGGCCAGGGCCAGGCGCGGGAGCAGGTCGCCGCCGAACAGGAACAGGCCCCCTCGGAGCACCCACAGCAGCGCGGCCACCACCGCGGCGGCCAGGATCGCGCCACGTGGCGCCGTCAGCCCGACCGGCACCTGGGCGTCGACCAGCAGCACCGTGGCCGCCAGCCCGGCGCCCGCCACCAGCCCCAGCAGGATCGGCCGCCCGGTGTCGAAGGCGTACAGCCCGTACAGCACGGTGGCCGCCGCGGCCAGGCCCAGCCCGTAGCTGCGCAACCCCGCCGTCACCGACATCTCGATGCCCTCGAAGGCCTGGGGCGCGCGGCGTCCGACCAGGACGAGGACCAGGAACGTGCCGACCGCCATCACCACCACCAGCGCGATCCGCAGGAGTCCCGACAGGCTCGGGGGCAGGTTGGCGAGCTGACCGAACAGCGCCCGGGACAGCGGCAGCCCCTGCAGCAGGCCGGACACGATCCCGACGGCCACCGTGGGTGCCGCCACCGCGACGCCCAGGGCGAGGTCGCCGGCCTGCAGGCGACTGCCCACGGCGCCGGTCTCGCCCCGTTGACGTGCCAGCCACGTCGGCCACCCGACCATCACCACGACCGCGGCCACCAGCACGACCACCTGCCCGACGATGCCCCCCGGCCAGCCGGGGACGAGCGCGAGCAGGCCGATCGCCCCGGTCCCGAGCACGACCCCGGCCGGGGCCAGGACCACGTCGCTGAAGGCGGTGTCACGAGTCATCCACATGGCCGCGGACGCTACCAGCGGACGGGTGCCCACCCCGTGCTGGCTACGCTCGACGGTCGGTCCACGCGGTGTCACACGTGCCGACGGGGCCACCGGGATCGTCGAGGGAGCGCGTCGTGGCCACGTCCGACCCGGTGCGCGCGTCCCTGGTCGTGATCGGCGACGAGATCCTCAACGGCCACGTGGCCGACGCCAACACCGCCGTGCTGGCCCGCGCCCTGGCCGGCGTCGGGGTGCAACTGCAGCGCAGCCACACCGTCGCCGACGACCACGACGACATCGCCGAGGCGCTGGCCGCGGAAGTCGCGCGTGGCCGACCGCGGCTGGTGGTCACCTCCGGGGGCATCGGGTCCACGCCCGACGACATCACGTTCGAGGCCGTCGCGGCCGCCCTGGACCGGCCCCTGGAGCGCCATCCCGTGATCGTGGAACGCCTCGAGGCGTCGCTGCGACGCCAGGCCGAGCTGGGGCTGGACATCCCCGAGGCCGTGCGTGGCCCGATGATGCGCATGGCCGACCTCCCGGCCGGTGCCCGGCTGTTGGAGGAGGTCGGTGGCTGGGTACCGGCGGTCGCGCTGGACCTGGACGGAGGGGTCGCCGCCGACGGGGTCACGATCGCGATCCTGCCGGGGGTCCCGGGGGCCTTCGCCCACATCGTGGCGGAGGGCCTGGTGCCGCTGGTCGCGGGGCGCAACCCGGTCCCGACCGTCGTCGAGGTCGAGCACGGGCTGCCGGAGTCCCTGCTCAACCCGGTGTTCGCCGAGGTCGGCCGGGACTTCCCGGACGTCAAGCTCGGCTCCTACCCGGGTCGCCCGATGCTGGTGCGCCTGATCGGCACCGGCGACCGCGCCGATGCGGCAGCCACGCGGGTCCAGGCATACCTTGACCGGCTGCTGGCGGGCGAACCCGGTCGCCGGCTCGCCGCCGAGTGGGGTGGTCGCACCACCACGGCTCGGCGGTCCAGCGACGCCGCCATGGCCGCACCCGACCAGTCCGACGATCCGTCCGAGGCCCGCCCGTGAGTGACGTCACCCCCCGCATGCTGTTCGTCCATGCCCACCCCGACGACGAGTCGTCCAAGGGGTCGCCGACGGCGGCCCGCGCCGTGCACGACGGTGCCCGGGTGGTGCTGGTCTGTGCCACCGACGGCTCGGCCGGCGACGTCCTCAACCCCAACCACCCCGAGGTCGACGCCGCCGACATGCCGGCCCTGCGCGACCGGGAACTGGCGGCGGCGGTCGAGGTCATCGGGTTCCAGGAGGTGCACAAGCTGGGCTTCGTGGACTCGGGCCTGCCCGACGACCCCATGGACGTTCCGACGGGCTGCTTCGCCGACGTCCCCCTGGAGGAGTCGGCGGCGGCACTGGCCGCCGTGATCCGGTCCGAACGCCCCCACGTCGTGGTGACCTATCCCCCCGACGGTGGGTACCCCCACCCCGACCACATCCGGGTCCACACCTTCACGATGCGGGCCCTGGAGCTGGCGGCCGACGACGGTCCCGACGGCGCACCCGGATGGCGGGTCCCCCGCACCGTGTTCGGCACCGGGTTCCCCCGGACGCGCCTGGAGGCCATCCACGGGGCCATGGAGGAACGGGGGATCGAGTCTCCCTTCGCCAGCTGGCTGGAGAACGACGACGTCCGCGACGCCGATCGGGACCCCGACGTGCGCGTCGACGTGCGTGACTTCCTGACCGTTCGCGACGACGCCCTGCGGGCCCACGCCAGCCAGGTCGACCCCGAGGGGCGTTGGTTCGACATCCCGCGCGACATCGAGGTCGAGGTGTTCCCGTGGGAGACCTACGTGATCCTGGACGGCGAGCCGGCCCCGGCCGACGCCGATGACCTGTTCGCCGGCCTCGACCTGGCCCAGTGACGAGTCGGTAGCGTCGGGTGATCGTCGCCGAGGAGGCTCGACCGGATGCAGGAATCGTCGTTCACGCTGGACACCCACGACGGCGTGCCCGTGCACGTGTGGCACTGGACGCCCGAGGACGCCACGCCGGTGCGCGGGGTCGTCCAGGTCGCCCATGGGCTGGCCGAGCACGCCGCGCGCTATCGGGGCGCGGCCGAGCGGCTGACCGAGGCGGGCTGGGCCGTGGTCGCCGACGACCATCGTGGTCACGGCCGCACCGCCGCCGTCGACGACGACGACCTCGGCTTCTTCGCCGACCACGGCGGCTGGGCCAAGGTCCTCGACGACCTCCATCGGCTCACCGGTCGTGCCCGCACGATGCATCCCGACGTGCCGCTGGTCCTGCTGGGCCACTCGATGGGCTCGTTCCTCGCCCAGCAGTACGCCTTCACCTTCCCGGGTGACGTGGACGCCCTGGTGCTGTCGGGATCCAGCGGCCCGATCGGTGCCCTGGGCGAGGCGGGCGCGATCATGGCCCGGGTCGAGCGCCGTCGACTGGGCTCTCGTGGGCGCAGTCCGCTGCTCCACGCCATGGCCTTCGGTGCCTACAACAAGCCCTTCGAGCCGGCCCGGACCGACTACGACTGGCTCTCGCGCGATCCCGCGGAGGTCGATTCCTACGTGGCTGACCCCCGGTGCGGGTTCGTGGCCACCACGAAGCTGTGGGGGGACGTCTTCGGGGGCCTGCGCATCATCCAGCAGTCGCAGCGCCTGGCCGCGATCCCGTCGGACCTGCCCGTGTACGTGTTCTCGGGCGAGCGCGACCCGGTCGGCGGGGACGCGGGGGTGGCCAGCCTGCACGACCACTACACCGACGCCGGCCTCACCGAGGTGACGACGCGGGTCTACCCGGACGGACGCCACGAGATGCTCAACGAGGTCAACGCCGCGGAGGTCCTCGACGACCTGGTGGCCTGGCTCGACACCGCGGTGCCCGCGCCCTCCTGACCCCGCCCACCGCGTCAGGTCGGGCCGATCCGGGACCGCTCCCTCAGGCGGCCGGGCGGCTCGAGCCCGGGGGCGGTGGCAGGTGGTCCGACAGGTACAGCAGCACGTCCTTGCGGGCCGCCGGCACGGTCCGGGTCATCATCACCGGGGTCGTGTCATGGGTCAGCACGACCCGTCCGTCGTCGGTGACCGCGAGGTGGTCGGCGGTCACGTCCTGGCCACGGGGGTGCACGGCCACCAGGGGCAGGTCGTCACCCGGGGGCACGTGGCCCAGCAGGTGGCCGGCCGGCACGTCGACGAAGTTGACGACGTCGGCGCGGTCGGCCACGACGAAGTCCCAGTCGTGGGTGTCGGCCGGACCGAAGGTGAACGACACGTCGGGGCGCACGCGGACCTTGACCAGGTTGCCCAGCACGTCCACGTCGAAGCGGACGCGGTCGTCGCGGAAACGGCGGGTCCCCAGGAACCGGCGCAGGCCGTCGACGGCGAAGGCGCGCGACTCCGGCAGTCCGGGCAGTCCGCACTCCACGGCGATCCCGGAGACGTCCGGTGGCATCGACTCCATCAGCGTGTTGACCAGCAGGTTCCACCGCAGCACGGTCGTGGTGAACAGCGTCGCGACGTTGTAGTCGCGTGGCTGGTCGGTGGTCACGATGGCGTAGAACGGGTTGTCGCCGGTGTTGTTGTGGATGTCGACGATCGCCTCCAGCCCCGCGTCCATCAGGTGGCGGTGGATGGCGGCGGCCGCGTCGGTCTCGGGCGAGTCGACGTCCAGGCCCCAGATGCGGTTGAAGTCCTCCTGGTCGTCGAGGAAGCGGTGCACGAACCCGCCATCGGCGCGGGCAGCCCGCACGTTGCCGATCAGGACGTAGAGGTCGAATGCGCGTTGGGCCGGTCGACGCAGCACCTGCAGCATGGCCTCCAGCCCGGTCACCTCGTCGCCGTGCAGCAGGCACGAGAAGGCGCGGGGTGGACGCCGACCGGTGCCGGGGATGCGCACCAGCGTGGGCACCTCCAACGCCTCGACCAGTTGCAGCGGCGTCAGCCCGAGCAGGTCGTCGACGCCGTCGGCGAGGTAGCGGTGCGTGGCGCCGCCGTCGGAGGAGCGGGCGGGGGGCGCGGCGGACGGCGGGGTGGGGGTGGGTCGGGTCATGAGCCCGGCAGTCTAGGCCGGGTCCAGCGTCGGCCGTCAGCCGGGTGTCGGCCACGTGTGCACGGGTTCGTTGCTGGACATGTGCTCGATGTAGCGGGTGGTCAGTGCCAGCAACCGCTCGGACGGGTCGTCGATGGTCCGCGCCAGGTCCGCGTGGGTCCGCATCTGCCACACGGCCCCGTTGAGCCGTCGCAGGCAGCGCTGCTCGATGATGCCGAGGTAGTGGTCGCGGTCACGGCGGTCGACGCGCCAGGCGTCCAGCCCACGGTGGGCGATGGGCAGCAGCGTGCGCAGCACCAGTTCCGGCGCGGGCACCTCGCCGACGCCGGGCCAGAACAGCGACGCGTCCAGCCCGTGCTGGGCACCGGCACGGAAGTTGGAGGACGCGGCCCGGAACGACATCTCGCGACTGATCGGCACCTCGGCCTCGACCAGGCCGCGGATCAGCCCGTAGTAGAAGGCCGAGTTGGCCATGGCGTCGACCATGGTCGGCCCGGCCGGCAGGACCCGGTTCTCCACCCGCAGGTGCGGCTTGCCACGGGCGACCGCGTAGATGGGGCGGTTCCAGCGCCAGATGGTCCCGTTGTGGAGGTTGAGCTCGCCCAGGTGCGGCACCCCACCGCGGGACAGCTCCTCCTGGGGGTTCTCCTCCTCCAGCAGGGGCAGCAACGCGGGGAAGTACCGCACGTTCTCGTCGAACAGGTCCGTGACGTCGTCGATCCAGTCCTCGCCGAACCACACCCGTGGCCGCACGCCCTGGGCCTGCAGCTCCTCGGTGCGGGTGTCCACGACCTGCTCGAACACCGCGATGCGGGTCTCGTGCCACAGTTGGCGACCGAGGAAGAACGGCGAGTTCGCGCCCACGGCGACCTGCACCCCGGCGATGGCCTGGGCGGCGTTCCAGACCGGGCCGAAGCCCTCCGGAGACACCTGCAGGTGCAACTGCGTGGAGGTCGCGGCGGCCTCGAAGATGATCGAGGACGCCTCCACCCGCAGGTGCTCGCGGCCCTCGATGTCGATCAGGACGTGTTCGCCGCGCGCCGCCAGCACCTGTTCGTTGAGGGCGCGGTAGCGGGGCGCGTCCGACAGGGTCTGTTCGTCGATGGACAGGTCGTCCAGCGACGGCAGGATGCCGATCATCACCACGTTGGCGTCGATCTCGCCGGCGCGGCGCTGTGCGAAGGTGAAGGAGGTGAGCAGCTCCTCCTCCATCTCGCGGAACACGGTTCCCGACAACTTGTGCGGCGCGAGGTTGAACTCGATGTTGAACTGTGCGAGCTCGGTCTGGAAGTCCTCGTGGGCGAGCAGGCCCAGCAGTTCGTGGTTGGCGTTGGCCGGGGCCCCACTGGAGTCCACGACGTAGAACTCCATCTCGAGCCCGGCCAGCTTGCGCTCGCGCTCGAACATGTCCTGGTCGAGCATGGTGTGCAGTGCCGCCAGGTTCGCCTTCACCTTGTTCCGGTAGTTCTGGCGATCCTCGTTGGTGAACTGCGTCCGGTCGATCTCCTTGCCCATGTGCTGCTCCACTCCGCGGACCCCGGCCCGGGGCTGGTGGTCGTTGCCGGCCGCTGTGATGGTAGGCGTCCCGTGCCGGTGTTCGGCGGCAGTCGGGACGTTCGGACGACCCGACGGGCGGGACGGGGCCGCCCGGGGCGGGGGGAGGTGACCGCGACCGGGACCGACTGCACGCCAACGGACGTGCAGCGGGTTAGGGTGCCCGACCCGACCGAGGACCGACCGTTGCGCCGTGCCCGCCTGCTCGCCCGGGCCTTCGAGGGCATCCACGCCCTGGCCTACTTCGACCGCGAGGTCCTGGCCGCATGGAAGGCGGTCGGCCTCAAGGGCTACTGGATGGGCTACTTCGCGAGCCGATCGGCTCCGATGGGGGCGGTGGCCGCGGCGACGGTCGAGGCCACCTTCCCGTCGTTCGCGCCCGACCGGATCCGCCGGGCGATCCCCGACGCCTGGTCCTTCGCCCGACCCGAGCAGGTCGTGGCCGCACGCGCAGCCGGCATGGCACGGGCCCTGGGGGCGGCCTGGGACGACCTCGACGACGGGACGCTGGCCGACGTGGCACGACGGTCCCGCGGGTTCGCCTCCGGGATCGACGTGCCGGGGGCCCGGTCCAGCCTGCCACTGTTCGCCGCCAATGCCGCGCTGGCATGGCCCGACGACCCCGTCCTGACCCTGTTCCACGCCTCGACGCTGGTGCGGGAGCACCGCGGTGACCTGCACATGGCCCTGCTGGCGTCCGCCGGGGTGGACGGGATCGAGGCCAACGTCCTGGCCGGCGCCGGGCCCGCCTACGACCGGGACTGGGTCCGGGACTCCCGTGGCTGGGGCGACGACGACTGGAACGGCGCCGTCGAGCGGCTGGTCGATCGCGGGTGGATCACGCCCGACGAGCAGTTCACGCCGGCCGGGCGCGCGTGGCGCAGCGACCTGGAGTCACGGACCGACGGCCTGGCCGCGGCACCGGTGGTCCGCCTGGGCGAGGCCGCGGCCGACGCGTTGCTGGCCGACCTCGCCCCGCTGGTGGAACGCACCCTGGCCCGGTTGCCGGACTCGGCGCCGCAACGAGGCGGGGGCTGAGGGCAGGGCCGACGCCCAGTCCCAGTGGCCCAGTCCCAGACGCCCAGTCCCCGACCGCCAGTCCCCGACGCTCAGTCCCAGTCGGGGGCGGAGGACGGGTCGATCAGCCGCCGGTCCTTGGGCAGGGCATCGAGGCGACGCCGCTGGTCGTCGGACAGGTCCAGCCCGATGCCCAGGTTGTCGGCCACGTGGTCCAGGTTCGACGACCGGGGGATGACCGCGACGCCGTCCTGGTCGAGCAACCAGCGCAACGCGACCTGGCCCGGGGTGGCGTCGTGGTCGGCCGCGACGGCGGCGACCTCGTCGTCGTGGAAGACCTCGCCCTGTGCCAGCGGGGAGTACGCGGTCACGGTCATGTCGAGGTCCCGGGCCGCGGCCAGCACGGCGTCCTGGCCGAGGAAGGGGTGGTACTCGACCTGGTTGGTGACCACCGGTCCCGCGGCGGCCGCACGACGCATCAGGGCCACGGGGTGGTTGGAGATGCCGATGGCACGGGCCAGCCCGCGTCCACGGACCGCGTCCAGGGCCTCGACGGTCTCCTCGACCGCCACGTCCTCGGCGGGCCAGTGCAGCAGGACCAGGTCGACGTGGTCGAGGTCGAGCCGGTCCAGGGCGGCCTCCAGGGCCGGTGCGACGTCCGCGGCGGCGGCCTGGCGAGCTGGCACCTTCGTGGTCACGAACACGTCGTCGCGGTCGACGTCGGCGTCCCGCAGGCCCCGTCCCACGCCGACCTCGTTGTCGTAGTCGATGGCGGTGTCGACGTGGCGGTAGCCGAGGTCCAGCGCGGCGGCCACGACCCGGGCGGCCGTGTCGTCGTCCAGCCCGGCGGTGCCGAGCCCGATCGCCGGCATCGTGACGCCCCGTGCGTGGACGGTGGGCAGGGAGGCGGTGTCGGTCGCGGACATGCTGGCTCCTGGTGAGGGCGGGCGTGGGGGTGACGACTCGGGCCCCGCGGGGGCGGGGGTGGCGCGGGGGGTCAGTCCCAGTCGGGTGCGAACGGGGGGTCGATCAGGCGCCGGTCCTTGGGCAGGTCGGTGATGCGCTGGGTGTCGCCGGTGGACAGGTCGAGGTCCACGTCGAGGTTGGCCGTGATGTGGTCCACGTTCGACGAGCGCGGGATGACCGCGACGCCGTCCTGGTCCAGCAGCCAGCGCAGGGCCACCTGGCCCGGGCCGGCGTCGTGGGCGGCGGCGACGTCGGCCAGGACGTCGTCGGAGAACACGTCCCCACGGGCGACGGGCGAGTAGGCGGTGACGGTCATGCCCAGTTCGCGGGCGGCTGCCAGCACCTTGTCCTGGCCGAGGAAGGGGTGGTACTCGACCTGGTTGGTGAACACGGGGCCCGCCGCGGCGGCCCGGCGCATCAGGGCCACCGGGTGGTTGGAGATCCCGATCGCGCGGGTCAGCCCACGCTCGCGCAGCGCGTCCATGGCCGTGACGGTCTCCTCGACCTCGACGTCGTCGCTCGGCCAGTGCAGCAGGACCAGGTCGAGGTGGTCGAGCTCGAGCCGGTCGAGGCTGGCCTGCACCTCGGTGGCGACGTCGTCGGTCGCGGCCTGGTCGGGCCGGATCTTGGTGGTGACCCAGACGTCGTCGCGGTCGATGCCGCTGGCGCGCAGGCCCCGGCCGACGGCCGCCTCGTTGTCGTAGCCGACGGCCGTGTCGACGTGGCGGTAGCCGACGTCGAGGGCCTCGGCCACGGTGCGCTCGGCGGTGGCCTCGTCGAGTTCGAACGTGCCGAACCCGATGGCGGGCATGGTGATGCCCTGGGCGGTGACGGTGTCGGTGCTCACGGATGCTCCACAGGTCGAAGGGATCGGAACGGGTCGCGCGGTGCCACGGCGGGTGCCTCGATCGGGCGGGTCAGCCCGACACGATGGTGTCGATGGCGTCGCGGACGGGCGTGTCGCCCCCCACCACCTCGAAGACGTGCCCACTGGTGGCGGGGCGTCGCAGGACCTCGTCGAGGACATGGGCGACGTCGGCACGCGTGACCTCACCGGTGTCGACGTGGCGGTCCAGCGTGACCGTGCCGGTGGGCTCGTCGTCGGTCAGGGAACCGGGCCGCACGATCGTCCACGCCAGGTCGCTGGCCATGACGGCCTTGTCCGCACGGGCCTTGGCCCGCAGGTAGACGCTGAACACGTCGTCGCCGCCCGGCGGGTCGTCGGTGCCCATCGCCGACAGCATCACGTAGCGACCCACGCCCGACCGGGTGGCGGCGTCACGCAGGTTCAGCGCGGCGGCGAAGTCGACGGTCTCCTTGCGACCGGCACCCGAGCCGGCACCCGCGCCCGCCGCGAACACCACGGCATCCGCGCCGTCCACGGCCTCGGCGAGTTCGGCCACCGACGCCAGCTCGAGGTCGAGGTGGATGGGTTCGGCGCCGACCTCGCGCAGGTCGTCGGCCTGCTCGGGCTTGCGGATCAGCCCGGCAACCTCGATCGCCTCGTCGGCCTCGGTCAGGCGGCGGGACAGCAGCAGGGCGATCTGGCCGTGTCCGCCGGCGATGACGGTGCGCATGCGTGTTCCTGTTCGGTGTCGGTGCTTCCAGTGTCTCCGGTCGAGGCTGGCCGCGGTCGGCCGGTCGGGGGCCGTTCGGGTGGCATTCGCGGGAATGTCACCGGAAATGCCCCCCCGGGACGTCGGTGTGGCGTCGTCGGGGGGCTCGCCGGGGCGGTCGGACCCCGAAAACGGACGAAGCCCCGCCGAGGCGGGGCTTCGATCACAACGTGTGTCGCGTCAGAGCGGACGAACGTCGTTGGCCTGGGGGCCCTTCTGGCCCTGACCCATCTCGAACTGGACCCGCTGTCCTTCGTCGAGGGTCTTGTACCCATCGACCTGGATCGCGGAGAAGTGGACGAAGAGGTCTTCGCCACCCTCGGCCGGGGTGATGAACCCATAGCCCTTGTCGGCGTTGAACCACTTGACGGTGCCTTCTGGCATTGCGTGTTCCTGTTGCTGGTGCACCCGGGTTGCTGTCCTCGTGGCGGACAACGAGACACCCCGTTGCGATGCACCCACCACCGTATCGCGCCCACCCGACCATGACGTGACGGGCGAACGGACAGGGGGCCGTCCGGGCGTCGCTACGGTCGGGACGCCGCCCGGGCAGGACCGCTCGGTCGGGGACCGTCGCCCCACCGCCGGACGAGGACGTCGCATGCCCAACCGACTGGCCCGGGCCAACAGCCCGTACCTGCTCCAGCACGCCGACAACCCGGTGGACTGGTGGGAGTGGGGGCCCGAGGCGTTCGCCGATGCGCGTCGCCGCGACGTCCCGGTGTTCCTCAGCGTCGGCTACTCGGCCTGCCACTGGTGCCACGTGATGGCCCACGAGTCCTTCGACGACGAGGCCACCGCGGCCGACCTCAACGCCCACTTCACGTCGATCAAGGTCGACCGCGAGGAGCGGCCCGACATCGACAGCATCTACATGACCGCCACGCAGGCACTGACCGGGCAGGGCGGCTGGCCGATGTCGGTGTGGCTGGACCACGAGCAACGGCCCTTCTACGCCGGCACCTACTTCCCGGCCACGCCGCACCACGGCATGCCGTCGTTCCGCCAGGTGTTGACCGCCCTGTCGGAGGCCTGGCAGGAGCGACGCGACGAGATCGAGGAGTCCGCGGCGTCGATCACCGGGTCGCTGCAGGCCGCGCTCGCCGGCTCCGGACCGGCCGACGGCGACGTCCCGACCCCCGTGGACGCCGGCGTGGTGGACGCCGCGGTGACGACGCTGGTCGAGCGCGCCTGGGACCGTGACCGCGGCGGCTTCGGACGGGCGCCGAAGTTCCCCCAGGCCATGGTGGTGCAGTTCCTGCTGGACCACCGCGAGGTGACCGGCGACGAGGTCGCCCTGGCGGCGGCGGTGTCGTCGCTGGAGGCGATGGCGCGTGGTGGCATCCACGACCACGTGGCCGGTGGCTTTGCGCGCTACTCCACGGACGCGGACTGGCTCCTGCCGCACTTCGAGAAGATGCTCTACGACAACGGCCTGCTGCTGGAGTGCTACGCCACCGCGGCCCGCCTCACCGGTCGTGGCGACCTCGCGCGCGTGGCGGATCGGATCGCGACCTGGCTGGTCTCCACGATGCAGGCCCCCGACGGCGGATTCCACACCGCCCTGGACGCCGACACCGCCACCGACCACGGCAGCGAGGAGGGCCTGACCACGGTGTGGACCGACGCCGAGTTCCGCGAGGTCGTGGCCGCGGTGCGACTGGACGCCTCCTCGGTCACCGGTCCGGCCGTGGTCCCGGTCGACGGGGCCCCAACGGACCGGGTCGGCGTCGACGTGGACCTGGTCGCGGCGTGGTTCGCCGTCGAGCCCGAGGGCAACTTCACGCCCGAACGGGGCCCCCGCCAGGGCCACAACATCCTGCACACCCCGGTGTCCGAGGCCGACTTCGTGGCCACCCACGACCTCGACCGGGGGTCGTGGGACGTCGTGGTCGAGGCCGTGCTGGCGGCCCTGGCGGCGCGCCGGGCGACCCGGCCCCAGCCGGGCCTGGATGACAAGGTGGTGCTGGACGCCAACGCCCTGGCCATCCGTGGCCTGGCCGTGGCGGCGGTCGCCCTGGACCGGCCACGACTCGGCGAGGCCGCGCTGCGAGCCGTGTCGTTCGTGCGCACCCACATGGTCGACGGCGACGGCCGCCTGCTGCACGTGCACCGGGACGGTCGGTCGTCGGTCCCGGCCCTGTTGGAGGACGTGGCAGGCATGGCGGTGGCCGCACTGGACCTGGCCCCGGTGGTGGGACGCGTCGAGTTGGTGGACTGGGCCCGGTCCCTGGTGACGGCGGCGGTGGACGACTTCGGGGACGGTCGTGGTGGCTTCCACCGCACCGGACGACGCGGCGAGGACCTGGTCGTGCGGCCGCGCGAGGACCACGACGGCCCGACGCCGGCCGGCACGTCGCTGCTGGCCCGGGCCGCGCAACGGCTGGCCCTGCTGACCGGCGACGGCGACCTCGCCGGCGTGGCCGACCGCATCCTGGCCGGGGCGGCCGACGACGCGGTCCGGATGCCCACGGCCCACGGCGAACTGCTCCGGGCGATGCGGTTCGCGACGGCGCCGTCGCGGGAGGTGGCCGTGGTCGGCGCGCCCGGCGTCCGACGCACGGCCCTGGCCACCCTCGCCCTGGCCGGGGCCGGACCGGGCACCGTCGTGGTGGTGGCCGCCCCCGATGACCGCACCGGCGTCGAGCTGCTGGCAGGACGCGACGAGGTCGACGGCCTGCCCGCCGCGTTCGTGTGCCACGACTTCTCGTGCGAGCGACCGGTCACGGAACCGGGTGAGCTGCAGGCGGTGCTGGCCGGCTGAGGTCAGTCGTCGTCGCCGCGGAACACGGCGGTCAGGATCCACGACACGATCGAGATCACGATCGCGGCGGCCAGCGTGGACCCGAAGTCGACCGACACCAGCCCGAGGTCGAACACGTCGGAGACCCACAGCACCACCGACAGCATCAGCGCGTTGATGACGACGATGAACAGGCCCAGCGTCAGGATCACCAGCGGGATCGACAGCAGGGTCGCCAGCGGCTTGATCACGGCGTTGACGAACGCCATGGCGATCGTGATCACCACCAGGGACGGCCAGTCCCCGTCGAAGGTCAGGCCATCGACGAACGCCACCGCCGCCCAGATGGCCACGGCATTGATGGCGAGCCGGATCAGCAGTCCCATGCGGGCCCCCGTCGTCGTGTCGGTCAGCGTCGTCGTGTCGGTCGGCGTGGTCGTGTCGGTCGGCGTGGTCGTGTCGGTCAGGTCGAGATGCCGGCGTGGGCCAGTCCCATCCGGACGAGTCGGTGGTGGCCGCTGGCCATCTCCGCGGTGACGTGGTCGTCGGACAGCTCGGCCACCCGGATCCACGAGAAGTCCAGCGAGTCGACCGACGGTTCGCACTCGCCGGTGACCGGGACCACGAACACCAGCGCCACGGCGTGCTGGCGCGGGTCGCTGAACCCGGTGCGTTGGCCGTCGTCGGGGAAGTACTCGGCCACGGTGAAGGGTGCCGGGGCGACCGGCAGCAGGGGCTCGGCGTCGGGCCCGAGGTCCTTGCACAGATGACGCCACAGGGCCTCCCGGACCCGTTCGCGGTGCATGACCCGACCGGACACGATCGCCCGGGAGATGCTGCCGTCGGGCATGGCGCGCAGCAGGACGCCCACGTGGCTGACCTGGCCGAGGTGGTCGAGCCGGACGGGGACGGCCTGGACGTAGACCTGTGGGACCCGGTCGCGGACGTGCGCGAGTTCCTCCTCGGACAGCCATGCGGTGTCGGTGGTGGTCACGTCGTCGTCCCGGACGGCGTCGGACTGGCTCATGGCGACCTCTCGGGGGTGGTCATGCCGTGGCGCCGGGCCGACGGGCGTCGGGGTCCACCGTCGCCAGGAACGCGCGGATGCGGTCGTGGGTGCGGTCGGGCAACTCGAACTGGGGGACGTGGCCGCAGTCGTGCCACAGTTCGACCACGGCGCTGTCGGGCAGGGCCTCGCGTGCCCGGGCCGCCGAGGCCCGGTCCACCAGCGGGTCCGCGCCACCGAAGATCCACATCGTCGGGACGTCCAGGCCGGCCAGGCGGCTCCACAGGCCACGACTGGCCCGGCGCCGCGGCCCCCACCCGTCGCGGCCCCGATCGGTCGCGATCGCCCGGGCCCCGGCCGCCATCGCGAGCCGGTAGTCCCGGCGCGACAACTGCAGCCGGGCCTCGTCGACCGCGGCGTCGAGGTTGGCGGGCGGGAGTCGGTCGGAGTCGAAGAACAGCGCCCGGATGCCGTCGCGCAGGAGGTCGGGCGGGACCCACACCGGTCCGGTCGCCATCCACTGCAGGGGCAGGGCACTGAGCAGCGGACGCACCAGCCGCAGCGGTTCCAGCGGGACCACCGGGCACAGGCCGACCAGGCTGGCGACCAGCTCCGGTCGTCGCAGGGCGACCTCGGTGGCCACCCGGGCCCCCATCGAGTTCCCCACCAGGTGGACGCGCTCGAGGTCGTTGGCGGCGCAGTAGCGGGCCACCACGTCGGCGTACCAGGCCAGGGAGTAGCGATCGCCGGTCGGCAGGGGCGCATCGGAATTGCCGTAGCCCGGCAGGTCGAGCGCGTGCACGTGGTGGTCCAGTGCGAGGTCGTCGATGGACGGGATGAAGGTGACCTTGGACGCACCAAGGCCGTGCACCAGCAGCACCGGCTCGCCCTCGCCGACCACCAGCGACTCGACCGACAGGCTCGCGAGCTGGGTGCGGCGGCGATGGACGATGCGGTTCGACTCGTGGCCCGGCACGAACATCGTGCCCAGCAGCACGGCCAGTTGGAGGTCGCCGCGCACCTCGAGCCGGCCGGCCTGGAAGGCCCCGACCGCGTCGGTGCGACCACTGACGATGTCCAGCCAGGTGAACGCGTCGGTGCTGAAGCGGACGTCGGGCCGGGTCGCGGCGCCGGGCGAGATCACGCAGCCGCGAGGGGACAGCACCAGTTGCCACGGGGTCATGCCGGCGACCTGCACCTCCCACGAACACGACCCGTCCGGGGCCTCGCCGGGGAGGAAGCGTTCGGCCAGGGCGAGGATGCTGGCCCGCACCTGTTCGACGAGCACGGGCGTCAGCGGCAGGTGCGGCGCCCGGTGACGTGGTCGGCGCTCGTCGGCGGGCGAGGGCACGGCCCACAGGCGGCGACGGTTCGGGCCCTGCGACACGAGCGACCTCGGGTTGACGATGCAACGACAGTCCGGGGAAGTGTAGGCCGGACCGGTCCGGCGGGCCCGGACCCGGGTGCCGTGCGGGCAACTCGGTGTCAGCGGGTCGGGGGGCCCGGGCGGCGCCGGAAGCGCAGGCCACGGGAGCCGTGGACGCGTTCGGCCCAGCCACCGTCCAGCAGGCCGTTGGCGGTCCGACGTGCGCCGTCGCGATCCTGGCCGGTCCGCTGCTGCACGTCGACCAGGGTGAAGGCGGTGGGCAGGTCGTCGACCAGGCCGTGGTCGACCGGCGCCGGCTGCACGCCCAGGGTCGAGGCCGCCAACCGCAGTCCGGCCGTGACGTCCTCGCCCCACCCCTCCAGGAACCGCGTCAGGTCACCGCTGCGCAGGGCCGCCGCGACCTCGTCGTAGTTTCCGGACCGACGCTGGACCATCGGGATCTCCGGCACCGACAGCCCACCCGGGTCCCGTCCGGCCCCACGCAGCAGCAGGCGCGCGGAGGTCCGGGCCAGTCGCCCGTTGGCGGACTCGAACGGGTGCAGGCGGAGCAGTTCGAACTGCAGCACCCCCGACACCACCAGCGTCGCGTGGCCGGGATCAGCCACCACCAGGGGCAGCCGGGCGACCTCGCGGGCGAGCCGATCCGGCGTCACGGGCCGGAACACCTGCCGCCCCTCGCCGCCGGTGTGCACGGCCACGTCGGCTCGCCGCAGGCGTCCGCGCAGGTCCCGGGCCACCAGGCCCTGGGTCAGCAGCCGGTGCACGGACTGGATCCCGGTCAGCACGTCGCGTGCGAGGGTCACGGCGAGGTCGTCGGCCGCCAGGGCCCGTCGCACACCGGCGTACTCGCGTCGCCACACCTGCTCCACCGGGGCGTCGTCGTCCACCAACGACGTGGTGTCGCCGTCCGACGGGGTCTCGGCGCCGGGGGAGCCGTCCAGCCGGCACGAGGCGATCACGGCCCGGTCCCACAACTGCGGTGCCGTCGAACCGGCGTCGACGGCCCGGCGGACGTCGTCGGCGAGGCGGTCGGCCGTGGTGACCAGGTCCGCCAGGTGGTCCGTGGTCCGCCAGCTCGCGTCGCCCAGGCGTGCCGTCACGGGGTGTCGGCCGAGGACCGGGCACCCTCGGTCGTCAGCCAGTCCGGCTTCCACGAGCGCCGCCCGCGGGCTCGCTCGGCAGCCTCCAGCGTGCGGCCGTGGCGACGGCCGACCGCGTAGGTCGTGGATGCCAGGCCGATGGCCCCGCTGATCGCGGTGGTCGTGCGGATGACCCGCTTGGTGCGGCGCGAGAAGATCACGATCGGCCAGCCACGCTGCTGGGCCACCGATGCCAGCGCCGAGTCGGGGTTGACGGCCACGGGGTGGCCCACGAGCTCGAGCATCGGCAGGTCCGAGGCCGAGTCCGAGTAGCCGTAGCACAGCCGCAGGTCGTAGCCGGCGTCGTCGGCGATCGCCGTGATCGCCTCGACCTTGCCCTCGCCGTAGACGAACGGACCGTCGAGGCGACCGGTGTACTGGCCATCGACCACCTCGGCCCGCGTGCCGATGCCGCCGGTCATGCCCAGGGCGCTGGCCAGCGCCTCGACCAGCTCGATCGGCGACGCCGACACGATGAAGGTGTCCCGACCGGCCTCGTGGTGCATCTCGATCAGGCCGTGTGACTCCGGACGGATCTTGTCCAGCAGGGCCGGGATGACGTCGTCGTTGAGCGCGATCAGCTCGTCGCGTCGGGTGCCCGTCACGATCTCGAGGATGCGGTCGCGGCTGGCGGCCGAGGTCTCGTCGGAGGCACCGAAGAGTTGGAACATGACCGCGCCGACGGCGTCGCGCGCGAGCACGCCGCCGTCCAGCAGCCCGGCACGCCACGCGGCCACGGCGAAGGTCGCGGGAGAGGCACCGCTGATCAGGGTCCGGTCGAGGTCGAAGAAGGCGGCAGCCCGGGCGCCGGCCACGGCGGCCTCCTCGTCGATGGGGAACGGTGGTGCGGGCAACGTCCTGGGGACGGCATCGTACTCGTGGGTCCCACACGCCCGGGTCGCGCCCCGATCACACCCCGATCACGCCGTGATCTCGTCTTGATCTCGTCTTGATCTCGTCTTGATCTCGTCTTGATGTCGTCTTGGGGGGGCCATCGACGGCACGAACCCCCACGTCGCCGGTTGGCTGGTGTTCCCTTCCCCGTGGAACACCCACCGTGGCGTCGCGGGGGTCGTGTGGTCGGCACCTAACCCGGGTCACCGTCGGTCCGTCAAACCGGCCGTCCACACCCACCTGGGGACAGCCGCCCCGTTTCTGGGGACGCCCTGTGGAGGGAGTGGGGTCGGGCTGTGGACGGACGGTGGACAACCGGCGGACCGGGATGTGAGCGATCCCATCGTCGGTGGCCGGCGACGCGCTGACCGGGCGTCCACAGGTTTTCCCCAGCCTGTGGATCATGGCGATCGACGAGTTCGTCGCCCGTGTCCCGGTGCTCGGGCGATGCGCGCACGGCGGTGGTGTGCGGCCGGGACGACGATCCCGCGGCACCCTGTGCGGGGACGGCTCGCGGGTCCGGCGGCACCACCCGCGGGTGGTACCGGTCGACCGGGTGGAGGAGGCGCGATGGCACGCGAGGTGGAGCATCGGCCGCCCCTGCGTCCGGGCGAGCCCCCGGTGGAGGTCGTGCGCTCGACCCGGCGTCGGCGGGGTGCCTCGGCGTTCGTGCGGGACGGCCGTGTGGTGGTGCAGCTGCCGGCCCACCTCGGGGGACCCGAGGCCGAGGCCACGATCGCGGCGCTGGTGGCGCGGGTGACCCGTCGCGACCGCGCCGAGCGGCGTGGTGGGGACGCGTGGCTGGCGGCGCGAGCCCGCCTGGTCGGGGACCGCTGGCTGGACGGCGCCCGGGCGAGCTCGGTGACCTGGTCGGGACGCATGGCCCGTCGCTGGGCGTCGGCGACCCCGTCCACCGGCCGGGTGCGGGTGTCGACCGTCGCCGCGGCCTTCCCGGACCGGGTCCTGGACTACCTGCTCGTCCACGAACTGGCCCACCTGCGCGTTCCCGACCACTCCCCGGCCTTCCACGTCCTGGTCGACCGCTACCCCGACGCCGCCTGGGCCCGCGGGTTCCTCGCCGGGGTCGCGCACGCCAGCGCGACGGGTGACGCCCCGACGACCACGACGGACGAGCCTCAGTCGTCGTGATCGTCGTCGTCGTCGAGGTCGACCACGTCGGAGCCGGCGGCGTCGGCCATTCGTTGCTCGGCGGAGCGCTCGACGGGCGCGTCCCCGAGGCCGGCGAACAGGTCGGCGGTGTCGTCGGGCACCGCGTCGACCGAGGCCATCCGCAGCAGCCAGCGAGACGGGTCGGCCAGCTCGTCGGCGTCCGGCAGGTTCTCGGGGTGCGCCAGGGCCTCGTGGAGCGCGGCGTCCCCACGTGCGGCCACGACCGCCTCGACGAAGTCGTCGCCGACGTCGGGATCGTCGGTGGTCAGCTGCAGGCCGAGCAGGTCGGCCAGCACCTGCTCGCCGTCGCCGGTCTCGGCCCGCCGGCGCCGCATGATCTCGTCGATGCGGTCCAGCGACGGCAGCCGGCCGGCCGCCGCGGCAAGGGCCTCGTGGCGGGCCCAGGACCGGGTCAGCGTGGTGACGCCCTGCAGTCGCACGAGCACCCGCTGCTGGTCGGCAGTGGGTTCGAGTCGGAACCGACCGGCCCGCTGGATGGCGTCGGCCATCGAGTTCGGGTCCTCCGGGTCGACCCCGGTCATCGCGTCGCGCAGCAGCTCTTCGAGTCGGGCGGGGTCGGGGTCACTGCCGTTGGCGAACTGTGCCACCAGTGACTGCACGTGGGCACCCAGCCACGGCACGGCGTGGAACAGCCGGCGGTGGGCGGCCTCGTGCAGGGCCAGGGCCAGTGCCACTTCCTCGGCGTCCAGCTCCCAGCCGTCGAAGGCCTCGTGGACGTTGACGGCGACGAACAGCGCGGTCCCACGCGGCACGGTCGGGATCCCGAGGTCGTGGCTGCCGAGCAGCTGGGTCGACAGGCTCCCGAGGGCCATGCCGGCGTGCAGGCCGGTCGTGGACGCGGCCAGCCGGCCGACCATGGCACCCATGTCCAGGCCGCCGAGCATCTCGGCGAACCCGTCCGGCAGGTCGTCGAGCATGCCCGAGTCCCGCACCGCGGGGTCGTCGAGGCCCCCCTCGGGCACCAGTGCGGCCATCGCCTTGCCGGTGGCCGCGGCCACCGGTTCCACGAGGGGCCGCAGGTGGACCAGGGCCGCGTCCACCCACTCGGTGCGCCGCACCACCCGGGTCCGGCCGACGTCGGGCGCTGCCGGCAGCGAGCCGGTGTCCAGCCAGTGCTCGGCGAGGTCCACGGCGCGGGACAGTCGCTGTTCTTCCGCGGGCGACGGCCCGCGGTCGCCCTCGGCCGCCAACTGGAAGGCCACCCGGCGGGCGACGTCGAAGTCCACCGGCCCGGTCAGGGGCCCCGTCGCCATCATGGCCTGCATCTGGGCCTGCACCTGGGGCAGCATCTCGGCCATGGCCGCCATGACCTGGTCGGGATCGCCGCCACCGAGGTTCGCGAGCAGCTCGCGGATCTCGTCGGGCAGGTCGCCGAAGTCACCGAAGCTCGGTAGGTGGTCGTCACTCATGGTGGCCCTCCGTTGCTGGCCCGGTCGGGGATCCCCAGTGTCGCACCCCCGCCCTTCCCGTGCGAACCCCGCGGCGCCGGCCTGCGTCCCGGACCCGCAGGCCACCTGCGTCCGCCACGCCCAGGTCCGGTCCACGCACCACCTGCTGCGTTAGCCTCGGACCCACCTCGTCGCCCACCGCAGGACCGATCGTGGCCACCATCGCCGTCACCGGGATCGCCGGGTTCCTCGGCAGCCGCGTCCAGGACCGGTTGCAGGCCAACGGCCACACCGTCGTGGGCATCGACACCCGGGTCCCGACCGAGTCGACGGGACTGGTGTTCCGCGAGGCCGACGTGCGCTCGGCCCCCGACGTCCGGGCGGCCATGCGTGACGTCGACGTCGTGGTCCACCTCGCGGCCAGCGATCCGCGCGACGGGGGCCCGGACCGCACCGTGGACGTCGACGGCACGCGGGTCGTGGTCGCCGCCGCGGTCGCCGCCGGCGTCGACGCCCTGGTGGTGATGTCGTCGGCGATGGTCTACGGCGCCGCGGACGACAACCCGGTGCCGCTGGACGAGTCGGCCCCGCTGCGAGGTCCCGAGGACTTCCCCCCGGCCGCCCACAAGCGCGCGGTCGAGGCCGTGGTGGCCGAGCTGGTCGGCGACGACGGACCGCGCACGGTCGTGCTGCGGCCCGCGATGGTGGTGGGCACCGACGCCGAGATCCTGCTCACGAGAGCCCTGCAGGGCACCCGGCTGGTCGCCGTGCGTGGCCACCACCCCCCGGTGCAGTTCGTGCACGTGGACGACCTCGCGGCCGCGGTCGTGCTGGCCGTCGAGGAGCCGCTGTCGGGTCCCTACAACGTCGCCGCGGAGGGTTGGCTGTCCTTCGACGAGGCCCGGGACCTCCTGGGTCGGCGCTCCCTGGAGGTGCCCGAGGAACTCGCGTTCGCCGCCACGGACCGCGGCCATGCGCTGGGGTTGTCACGGCTGCCGGCCAGCGCCCTGCCGTGGGTGATGCACCCCTGGGTGGTGTCGCCCCGACGACTGGTCGAGGCCGGCTGGCAGCCGACGTTGTCCAACCGCGACCTGGCCGAACTGCTGGCACAACAGGTCGGTGACCGCATCGACGTCGGCAGCCTCAGCGCGGACCGTCGCACCGTCGCCCGGGCGGGGGTCGCCGTCGCCGCGACCGTGGGCGGGGGCCTGCTCGCCCTCGGCCTGCTGGCCCGGCGACGACGCGACACCGGCCCGGCGCCGGCCGACCCCACGCCGCCGGGCGACCGTGACGGCACCGACGACCCGGACGGCACGACACCCGGGGATCGCCCCGCACCCGAGGGCGACGGGCCGTGAGTGCCCCCCGGCCGGCCCAGCCCGCCGGGGACCCTGCCCGGGACCCACCCCGGGGCGCCGTCCGGGTCACGACCTTCCTCACCACGGATCCGATCGACGTCGCGGCAGCCCACGACGACGTCCTCGACGTGGAGGCGGGTGGGGTCGGGATCTTCACCGGCGTGGTCCGCAACCACCACGACGGCCGCCCCGTCCAGCACCTCACCTACGAGGCCTGGGACGAGGTCGCGCCGACGGCCCTGCGCGAGGTCGCCGACGACGTCGCCGGTCGCCACGCGGGCGTGCGTGCCGTCCACGTGGTCCATCGGCTGGGGCGACTCGACGTCGGGGAGGTCAGCATCGTGTGTGCGGCGTCCGCGCCCCACCGGGACGAGGCGCTCCGGGCCGCCGCGGCGCTGATCGACGAGGTCAAGACGCGCGTTCCGGTGTGGAAACGCGAGGTGCTGGGCGACGGGTCCGTGGAGTGGCCGGGTGCGGAGCCGTCCGAGAGCGGGTGACCACTGTCCGACCGACGCGGGGACGTGGCGTCGGGGGGCGGGGGTCCGGGCATACGGTCGCGCTCCGCACGATCGCGGCGCCGATGCCCGTCCTCCCCGCACCCGCGTGCAGCAAGGCCATCCGCAGTGTCCCGATCTGCCTCCCGCCTCCTGGCGGTCCTGGCCGTCGTCCTCGTGGCGTCGGGCCCGGCCCCGTGCGGCGTGTCGACGGACCCGCCCGGCGCCGTCGACGTCCGCGCGGCCGCCACCGCGGTCCGATCCCTGACCGCGATCGACCAGGCGCCCACGATCTCGCCGTCCGCCCGGCCCGACGTGCCGGCCGCGCCGCTGCCCGACCCCTACCGGGCCCAGCAGTGGCACCTCGACCGGATCGGTCTGGACGGCGATCGCGTCGTCCCCGACGGGACCGGGCACGTGATCGCCGTCCTGGACTCCGGTGTCGACCTGGCCCACCCCGACCTGCGGGACGTGCTGGTCCGCGACGCCGACGGCCGGGTGGTGGGTCGCGACTTCGTGGACGGCGACGACGTGCCCCAGGACGCGTTCGGGCACGGGACCATGGTCGCCGGCGTGGCGGCCGGCCGGGCCGGCAACGGGCTGGGCGTCGCCGGGGTGGTCAGCGGTGGCGTGCAGGTGCTGCCGGTCCGGGTGCTCGACGAGACGGGACGCGGCACCACGCGCCGCGTGGCTGCCGGGCTGGAGTGGGCGGTGGCCAACGGGGCCACCGTCGTGAACCTGTCGTTGGAGTCGGCCGGGCTGGCGCAGCTGCGTGACGACGCCACGCTCGACGCGGCCATCACCACCGCGCTGGACGCCGGGGTCGTCGTGGTGGTGGCCGCCGGCAACGGGGCCGCGACCACGGATCCCGTGGCCGACCGCGGGCTGGTGGTCGTGGGGGCCACCGACCGCGACGACCGCCGTGCGGGGTTCAGCGATCGCGGCCGCACCGACCTGCTGATGGCCCCTGGCGTCGACATCGTGTCGACCTGGTGCCAGGCCGAGGACCTCCCGCCCGGCACGGCCTGCGACGGCGACACCCACACCTACGGCGTCGCCGACGGGACCTCCTTCGCGGCGCCGCAGGTCAGTGGGCTGGTGGCCATGCTCGCGTCCACCGGGCTGCGTCCCCACGACGCGCTCGAGCGGTTGGCCGCGACCGCGATCGACCTCGGGCCCACCGGCCCCGACGCCTCCACCGGACGTGGCCGTGTCGACGCCCTCCCGGCCCTGGGGGAGTGGCCGGAGGAGCCGGTGCCGCTGGCCCCGTCGCTGCCCGGACCCACGCCGGATCCGGGGTCGGCGGCCGACGTCGCGCCGTTGGCCGAGGCGACCCCCGGGCGGGGGACCCCCCAGGCGGTCGTCGGGGCCACCCCGCCGCCCTCGCGTCGCGGGTCGGTGGTCGTGCGGGTGCTGGTGGTGATGGCGATCCTGGCGGCGGTGACCATCGTCGGCCGTGGCCTGGTGGCCGTGCGGGCCCGCCGGTCGGATCCCCCGACCGACGTGCCCCGCGGTGCGACCCCTGAGCCGCCCCGACCGGCCGGGTGAGCCGCGGGCCAGGTCGGGGGCCAGGTCGCGGGCCAGGTCCGGGGCCAGGTGCGGGGCCAGGTCCGGGGGCCAGGACTGGGGCCGATCCGGGGCTGATCGGGGCTGGATCACGTCACGGAGACCGCAACGACCCCGGATTCCGGCCAGGGGATACCGTCGCCACTCGCCCACGCCTCGGAGGGAGTCGTCGCCATGAGCACCGAGCAGGCCACGACGCCCGTGGAGGCGCCGTCGCCGTCGCGTCGACGGTGGCCGTGGGGTCCGATCCTGGTGGTGCTGGCACTGGTCGTCGGGGGGCTGTGGATCCTCGGTGCGGTGCCCTGCGGGGTGCTGACGGCGCAGCCGGAGTGCTGGGTCGCGATGCTCCCCGGGCCGACCGAGCCGGTCGACGACCTGATCGAGGTCGCCGGGACCGACACCTTCGGGTCCGACGGCGAACTGCTCCTGACCACCGTGCTGGTCGACAGTCGCCTGTCCGTGCGCGAGTTCGTCGAGGGGCTGGTGTCCGACGACGTCGAGCTCCTGGCGCGCGACGAGGTCTACCCGCCCGGCCGGACCGTGGAGGATGCCGCGCTGGAGAACGACATCATGATGTCGGACAGCCAGCTGGAGGCCAAGGTGGCCGCCCTGGGTGAACTGGGGGTGGACCTCGAGGACCTGACCGCCGGGGCCGAGGTCGTGACCGTGATCGACGACTCGCCGGCCGTGGGGGCCGACCTGGCCGCCGGCGACGTGATCGTGGCCGTCGACGGCACCGAGGTCGGCAGCGTCGAGGAGGCCGTGGGCGTGCTCGACGCCCTCGCCCCCGGCGACACCACCCGGCTGACCCTCCAGCGTGACGGGGACGACACGGTCGACGTCGACCTCGAGTTGGGCGACAACCCCGACGAACCGGGTCGCCCGTACGTGGGTGTCCTGCTGCGCGACTACCAGGTGCTGCCCGTGGACATCACCATCGACGCGGGCAACATCGGGGGGCCGTCGGCCGGCCTGGTGTTCGCGTTGGGGATCATCGACCGCTCGACCGCCGACGACCTCACCGGTGGCCGTGACATCGCCGCCACCGGCACCATCACCGCCGACGGCACGGTCGGTCCCATCGGTGGCATCGTGCAGAAGATCGTGGGCGCCGAGGGCGGCGACCCCGCCGCCGAGGTGTTCCTCGTCCCGGCCGGGAACTGGGACGAGGCAGTGGGCGCCACTCCCGACGAGCCCATCACGATCGTGCGCGTCGCGACGCTGCACGAGGCGGTCGTCGCCCTGGAGGCCCTGGCCGCCGGGGACCGACCGGCGTCGGCGGTCGACCTCGGCTGAGTCGTTAGGCTGCCAGCATGCTTGCCGCCTACGCCGACTCCTTCCATCCCGACCAGCCCCTGTCCGGGCTCGTGGTCGGGCAACGACCCGATCCGGACGTCCCGGACGGCTGGGAGCTGGTGACGGTCCGCGCCACCGCCCTCAACCACCACGACCTGTGGTCGTTGCGCGGCGTGGGGCTTCAGGCCGACCAGCTCCCGATGATCCTGGGTGGCGCCGCCGCCGGGGTCACCGCCGACGGTCGCGAGGTGATCTGCCACGGCGTGGTCGCCGGACCCGACGGGCTGGGCGACGACATGGATCCCGCGACACGTTCGACGTTGTTCAGCGAGCACCATCCCGGCACGCATGCCGAGATGGTGGCCGTGCCGTCCCCGAACCTGGTGGACAAGCCCGAGGAACTGTCCTTCGTGGAGGCCGCGTGCCTCCCGGTCGCCTGGCTGACCGCCTACCGGATGCTGTTCGTGCGGGGTGGGTTCCGACCCGGCGACACCGTGCTGGTGCAGGGCGCCGGCGGGGGCGTGTCGACCGCGGCCGTGCTGTTGGGTCGCGCCGCCGGGCTGCGGATGTGGGTCACCAGCCGGTCCGAGGACAAGCGTGAGCGGGCCCGGGAGCTGGGCGCCGACGACGCCTTCGCATCCGGGGCGCGGCTGCCCGAACGGGTCGACGGGGTGGTGGAGACGGTCGGCAAGGCCACGTGGGACCACTCGCTGAAGTCCACCCGCGACCACGGCACGGTCGTGGTCGCCGGGATGACCAGCGGTGACGTGTTCGGCGGGCTGCCGCACCTGTTCTTCCGGCAGTTGCAGGTGGTGGGTTCCACGATGGGGACCCGCCGCGAGCTGCGGTCGCTGGTCCAGTTCCTGGTGACCAGCGGTGTCCGCCCGCTGGTCGACGAGACCTACCCCCTGGCCGACGCCACCTCGGCCTATGCCCGCATGGCCGACGGTGACCAGTTCGGCAAGATCGTGTTGACGACGTGAGCAGGCACCCCCGGGCGGCCCGCCCGTGAATCCCGACGCCGTCCGCGACCAGCGCTTCCTGCTGGTCCGCCGGGGCTACGACCCCGAGGCGGTCCTGGCCTTCCTCGACGACGTCGCCGACGCCCTGGCGGCCGCGCAGCGGGGCGACGGCGAGCCGTCCGACGCCGCGATCGAGGTGGCCGACGCCCGTCGGGAGGTCGACGAGGCCCGCACCCGTGCCGCGACGCACCGGCTGCGTGCCCAGCGCGACGTCGAGGCGCTGGAGCGCACGGCCCGGGCGCGGCGCGGGCGCCTGGTCGCCGAGATCGAGGAGCTGGCCACCGCGCGTGACCAGCTCTCCGACGACCTCGACCGGGCCGTGGACGTCGTGGACCGGGTCGTGCAGTGGGTGCGCCGGACCGACCCCGGTGCGGGTCCGGTCGCGCCCGTCGCCCCGCTGGTCGACCACGACGACGCCGTCGCCGCACCCGAGCCGCACCCGGATCCGGACCAGGACCAGCCGAGAGGCGACGAGCCGGACCACCCGACAGGCGACGAGCCGGACACGCCCGACGAGCCGGACACGCCCGACGAGCCGGACGTGCCCGACGGACCGGACGTGCCCGAGGACGAACAGGACGGGGACGACGATCCGGACGAGGTCGAGCCGATCGTCGACGACGGGGACGACGGGCACGAGGACGACGCGGACGGGGACGACGCGCACGAGGCCGACGGGGACGGGGACGACGCGCACGACCCCGACCCCGACGTCGCGACCGTGCAGGCGGCCCTGCGGGTCGTGCAGGACGAGGTCCTGGGCAACCTCCGTGACCATCCTCGCGGCGACGTGGGCGACTGGGTGCCATCGGCGACCACGTTGCTGGCACTGGACGACGCGGCCACGGACGCGGCGTCCCGCGCGTTCCACGCCGGGTGGCTCGAGGCCGGTCCCGATCGGGCCGAGTCCGACCAGCCACTCCCGGCCGGGGTGGCCAGGGACGCGTTGGAGGCGGTCCGCGGGGGCGGGGAGTTGCCGGGCCTTGGCATCGCCGACGACCTGCGCATGGCGATCCGGGCCAGCCTGCACCGCGGGGTGGAGTCGGGCGACGCGCCGCCGCAACTGGTCGAGCGGGTCGCCGAGGTCCATCGCGACGCGCGCCAGACCATGCTGTCGCGCGCGGTGGCCGACGTCGTGGGGGCCGCTCGCCACCACGGCATGCTGGCCCGCTGGCGCCACGACGGGGTCACGGCCGTGCGGTGGGTCCCAGGCGAGGAGCAGCGCTGTCCCGGACGACGGTGCCGGGCCAATGCGCTGGACGGCGTCGTGGCGCCGGGCGAGGCATTCGCCTGGGGCGAGGTGGTCCCGCCGGCCCACCCCGGCTGCACCTGCACGCTGGCACCGGCCGACGCCGCGCCCGACGCCGACGACGCGAGAGCCTGACCCAGCCCCGGCCCCAGTACGATCTGTCGTCCGCGAACGACGAGGCGACACACGTGCCAAGCTGGATCCGCCAACGCCTGCCGCTGGTGCTGCTCGGGGTGATCGTGCTCGCGCTGCTGTTCGGCAACCGCGTCGCGGTCTTCCTGACCGACTTCTGGTGGTTCCGGGAGATCGGGGCCCGCGAGGTCTTCACCGGTGTGCTGTTCACCCGGATCCTGCTGACGGTGGTCGGTGGCCTGGTCGCGGGCGCGGTGATCGTGGCCACCCTCCAGGTCGCCCGGCGGCTGCGGCCCACCGTGGTGCCCGCCTCGCCCCAGCAGGCCGCCATCGAGCAGTACCGCAACCAGGCCGAGCCGTACCTGAAGTGGCTGGTGGGCGGGGTCGCGGCCCTGTTCGGGCTCTCCTCCGGACTCGCACTGGGTTCGGCGTGGGCGACCTTCCTGTTGTGGCGCAACGGCGGCGAGTTCGGCCAGGTCGACCCGCAGTTCGGGCGCGACGTCGGCTTCTTCGTGTTCGAGCTGCCCTGGTGGCAGCTGGTGCAGTCGTGGGCCTTCACCACCCTGGTCCTGGTGACGATGCTGACCGCGGGTGCGCACCTGCTGCTCGGCGGCATCCGGCCCGACGCCGAACGCGACAAGGTCCTGCCCGCCGTGAAGGTGCACCTGTCGGTGCTGCTGATCGGGCTGCTCGCGCTGCGTGGCTGGGGCTACTGGCTGGACCGCTACGAGCTGGACTTCTCCGAGCGCGGCACCGTGACCGGCGCGTCCTACACCGACGTCAACGCCGAGCTGCCCGCCCTGTACCTGCTGCTGGCCGCCACCGTCGTCGCCATCGTGCTGGTGCTGTGGGGCCTGCGGCAGAACTCGTTCACCCTGCCCGGCGTGGCGATCGCGTTGCTGGTGGTCAGCTCGATCGTGCTCCAGGGTGCCTACCCCGCGGCCATCCAGCGGCTGCGCGTCGACCCGCAGGAGCTCAACCGGGAGCGCCAGTACATCGCGGCCAACCTCGAGATGACCCGGACGGCCTACGAGCTGACCGACCTCGACCTCAACAACTTCGACATCGCCAACAACCTGGACGCCCAGCAGATCGAGTCCAACGAGACCACCTTCGCCAACATCCGGTTGTGGGACCCCGACCTGCTCCAGGACAACTACCAGGAGCTGCAGTCGCTGCGGCCGTTCTACGAGTTCCACGACGTCGACATCGATCGCTACCTGATCGACGGCCAGCCCCGGCAGGTCATGCTGTCGGCGCGTGAACTGGACCCCGAGGCCGACATCGTCGCCGGCCAGTGGCAGAACCAGCGCCTGACCTACACCCACGGCTACGGCGTGGTCGCCAGCCAGGTCAACACCGCGACCAATGCCGGCCAACCGGTGTTCCTGGCGTCCGACATCCCACCCCAGACCAACGAGGCCATCGCGCCCGACGCCGGGCTCGTGCCCGAGGAACCGGGCATGTACTACGCCAGCGACGGCTTCCTGGACTACGCGATCGTCGACACCGAGCAACCGGAGCTGGACTACGAACAGCCCGACACGCAGCGACAGGAGACGGTGCGCTACGCCGGTGAGGGCGGGGTGCCCCTGGGTGGGCTGGGGTCGCGCCTGGCCTGGGCGATGCGCTACTCCGACCCCAACTTCGTGTTGTCGAACCTGCTCCGTGACGACTCGCGAGTGGTGCTGCATCGCGAGGTCCCCGACCGCATCCGCGAGGTGGCGCCGTACCTGAAGCTGGACCGGGACCCCTACGCGGTCGTGATGGAGGACCGCGTCGTGTGGGTGCAGGACGCCTACACCACGACAACCCGCTACCCCTACAGCGAGTACCGCAACTTCGCCCACGCCGACGGCAGCGACACGGTCAACTACGTGCGCAACTCGGTCAAGGCCGTGGTCGACTCCTACGACGGCACGGTCACCCTGTACGTGTCCGAGCCGGACGACCCGATCGTGCAGGCGTGGCGCAAGGCGTTCCCAAGCCTCTACGCCGACTTCGAGGACGCACCGGACGAGCTGGTGTCGCACTTCCGCTACCCCGAGGACCTGTTCACGTTGCAGGCCGACCTGTACGCCACCTACCACATCCCCGAGGCCGAGCAGTTCTACAACCGGGCCGACTCGTGGGCGATCCCGCGTGACGCCGCCCAGATCGAGAACGACAACGACTCCGGCAACCCGCCGCTGGACCCGTACTACCTCATCACGCGCCTTCCCGGCGAGCCCGAGGCCGAGTTCGTGATGATCCAGCCCTACGTGCCGGCCAACCGCCAGAACATGGTCGCCTGGCTCGCCGCCCGGTCCGACCCCGAGCACTACGGCGAGCTGTTCGCGGTCCGCTTCCCCACCAACGACAACGTGCTCGGACCCGTCCAGGCCCATGGCCGGATCGAGCAGGAGTCCGAGATCGCCGAACGGATCACCCTGGTCGACCAGCAGGGCTCCAGCCTGATCCGGGGCAACCTGCTGGTGCTCCCGGTGGAGGAGTCGATCCTGTTCGTCGAGCCGTTGTTCCTGGTCAACCAGCAGTCCCGCATCCCCGAGCTGTGGCAGGTGGTGCTGGTCATGGGCGACCGCGTGGTCATGCGCCCGACGCTGGAGGGGGCCCTGCAGGCCCTGGTCACCGGGGGACCCCCGGTGTCACCCGACCCGACGGCCGGCTTGGGCACGACCGGCGACGGCGGCGACGACGCTGGCGCGGACCCGGACACGCCGGCGTCACCCGAACCCACCGACGCACCCAGCGAGGCGGCGACCGGCTCGGAGGCCCCGGGCACCCCCGCCACGCCCCCGCCGGGCGGCGACGTCGACCCGGATGCCGACCCGGGCCAGCTGGTGCAGGAGGCGCTGGACCTGTTCACCCGGGCCGACGCCGCGCTGGCCGAGGGTGACCTGGGGACCTACCAGGACCTCACCGACCAGGCCCGCCAACGGCTCGAGCGCCTCGACGAGCTGGGCGTGCTGGACGGTGCGGTGCCGGCGCCGTCGGGCGAGCCGTCCCCGGCCCCCACTGCGGGCGGATGACGTCCGGGTCCACGGCGGATGCCGGGGGGTCCCGGGGTTGCACCCGGCTCCCCCGGAACCCGGCGAGTTCACCCACGCCGACCTGCTCGCCGCCGTGGGAGGCATGGTGGGCCTGGACGTCGACGTGGACGTCGACGGCGACGGCGGGGGAGACGCTGCGCGGCCGTCGCGTCCCCCGCAGGTGGTCGCGTCGGACCTGCGTGCGGTCGTCGTGCTGGTGGTCGACGGCCTGGGGTGGCACCAGTTGGGCGCGACCGACGTCGGCCCGTTCCTGGCCGAGCGGATGGCCGACCAGCCCCGTCCGGGTCGATCGGTGCTGCCGTCGACCACCTCCACGAACCTGGTGTCGATCGGGACCGGACGACACGGCGGCGACCACGGGATCCTCGGCTACACGATGGTCCTCGACGGCTCGCTGTTCAACACCCTGGTGTGGCGCGACGGACCCCGAGGTGGCGGTGCCGACGCACGGACCACGGTGGTGCCCGAGGCGATGGTGCCCCGTCCCACCATGCTCGAGCGACTGGCGATGGCCGGGGCGCGCACGGCCGCGGTCCTGCAACCGGGCTTCCTCGACTCCGGCCTCACCCGGGCCGGGTTGCGTGGCGGCCAGCGACGTGCCGCCGCGGGCTTGCACGACACCCTGGGCGTGGCGCTGGACGTCGTCGCCGAGGTCGACGCGCCCACGGTGGTGTACGCCCACCACCCGTCGGTCGACGTGGCCGGACACGGCTTCGGGCCCCACACCGGACCGTGGGACAAGGCCGTCGGCGAGGTCGACCGGTCGTTGGCCGCGGTGGTGGACCGCCTCCCCGCCGACGTGGCCGTGGTCCTGACCGCCGACCACGGGATGGTGGCGATGGCCGAGCAGGACCTCACGGAGGTCACCGACGACCACCCGTTGCTGGACGGGGTGGCCCTGGTCGCCGGTGAGCCGCGCATGCGCACCCTGGTCGTCGACGACGGCGTCGACCCCACCACCGTGGCCGACCGCGTGCGCGAGGCCCTGGGCGAGCGCGCGCTGGTGCGCACCAGCGTGGACGCGGTGGCCGACGGGTGGTTCGGCCCCGACGTGCCGCCGGCCCACGTCCGGCGCCTCGGCGACGTCGTGGTCGCGAGCACCGTCGGCTCGATGCCGCATCCCCGGATCGACCCACGACGCGGCCGGTTGGACGGGATGCACGGTGGCCTCACGGCCGCCGAGCGCGACGTGCCGCTGCTGGTGCTGCGCGGGGGCGGCTAGCGCTCGCTGGCTCGGCCACCACCCAGGGCCGTGGTGGTCCGGCCGCGGGGACTGGCGTCCAGCAGGTCCCAGCCGGCGTCGACGACGGCGTCCCGGGCCCGTTCGAGTCGTTGGGGGGCCAGGCCGTCGTCCCACGGGTCGTCGCGGTCGAGCACGTCGGCGATCGTGAACCGGGTCGGGTCGAGGTCGTCGGTGACCTCGTCCCAGGCCAGCGGGGTGGCCACGGTCGCCGCCGGGTGGGCACGGGGACTCCACGGCGCGATGAGCGTGGCGCCGGGCGTGCTGCGCGACCAGTCCAGCAGGGTCCGGCCGCCCCGGTCGGCCTTGCGCATCTCCACGGTGAGGTCGTCGTCGTGGCGGTCGGCGACCATCCGGGCGATGGCCAGCGTGAGCGGGCGGAGTTCGTCGGTGTCGGAGCGTCGCTCGATCGGGACCCGAACGTGGATCCCCCGCCCCCCGGTCGTGGTCGCCCGCCCCACCAGCCCGAGTTCGTCCAGCACCTCCCGGACCCAGCGCGCCACCCGCGCCGGCGGCAGTTCGCGCTCGCCCGGGTCGATGTCGATGGTCAGGTGGTCGACCCGGTCCGGTCGATCGATGCGCATCACGGCCGGGTGGAACTCCACGGTGTTCTGCTGGGCGAACCAGGCCAGGTCGTCGACGTCGTCGACCACGGCGTAGGCGACCTCGTGCCCGGCCGACTCGGCCCACTGCCGCCACCGGCGGATCGTGTCGGGCGCATGGTCGGGCAGGTTCTTCTGGAAGAACCCCTGGGCGTCGACGCCCCTGGGGAAGCGCTTGACCGACAGGGGCCGCTGGACCAGGTGGGGGAGCAGCCGCGGCGCGGCCGCCACGACGTAGTCGCGCAGGTCGCGCTTGGTCGCCCCCCGGCCATCGAAGGCGTCGGGCCACAGCACCTTGTCGGGACTGCTCAGTCGCACCGCGTCCGCCATGCGTCCTCCGTGCTCGGCGTGGCGTCGAGCATGCCACGCCGTCGCGTCAGACGGGGAGCCGGTCGGTCACCACCACGCCGCGCCGGGGCAGGTGCACGACCCGGCCCGGTCGGGCGGACAGCGGGCCCTCGCGGACGACGTCGGCGACCGCCTCGGCCTTGCCGTCACCGAACCCGACCAGGGCGATCGCGTCGCTGCCGGCCAGCATCCCGACCGTGGCCGACATCCGCAGGGGTGGGGGCTTGGGGGAGTCGCGGACCACCGTGAACGCACCCGTGGCGGCCAACCCGGCGTGACCCGGGAACAGCGACGCGACGTGTCCGTCCGGCCCGAGGCCGAGCAGGACCACGTCGATGCGTTCGACCGCGTCCCGGACGGGGGCCAGCGCGGCCTCGACGTCGTCGGGCCCGGCGTCCGGTCCGACGTCACCGAGCGTGACCAGCTGGTCGGGACGCAGCGCCCCGCTGGCCAGCAGCGGTTCGACGAGCGGTTCGACGACCCGCCAGTTGCGTTCGTCGGATCCGGTCGGGACGGCCCGTTCGTCGGCCATGGTGATCGTGACCGCCGACCAGTCCAGGTCGGCGTGGGCCAACGCGACGTGGACGTCGGCCACCGACGAGCCACCCACCAGCCCCAGCACCGCCGTGCCGCGTCGCCGCACCACGTCGGCCAGGGCGTCGGCGACCCACCGGGCGGTGAAGGCCGTGCGCGACGTGGCGTCGGCGTCCACGAACAGGCTCGCCAGGGGCGGGATCGGGGCGTCCACGGCGATCGTGGCCAGGGTGTCGACCCCGAGGCGCACGGGGTCGTCGCCCGGCGACGTCATGCGCCGGCCGCCGGGGACAGGTCGTCGCCGTCGCCGCCAACGTCGTCGTGCTGTTCCTCGTGGCCACCGAACTGGGCCCGCATCGCCGACAGCACCTGGCCGGAGAACTGGCCGTTGCCACGGGAGGCGAAACGCTGGAACAGGGCCGCGGAGATCACGTTGGCCGGGGTGCCGACGTCCACGGCGGCCTTGACCGTCCAGCGGCCCTCGCCGGAGTCCGACACACGACCTCGGAAGGCGTCCAGACCGGGATCCTCCTGCATGGCCTGGGCGGTCAGGTCCAGCAGCCACGACCCGATCACCGCGCCACGGCGCCAGACCTCCGCGATGCGGTCCACGGGCAGGTCGAAGGGGTAGCGCTCCGGGTGGGCCAGTGGCGCGGTCTCGGCGTCGGCGGCCCGGTCGCGTGAGCCCGCGTCGGCCGCGTCCAGGAGCGCGAAGCCCTCGGCGTATGCGGCCATCATCCCGTACTCGATGCCGTTGTGGACCATCTTGACGAAGTGGCCGGCGCCCACCGGGCCGCAGTGCAGCCAGCCCTTCTCCTCGGGTGCGGGCTCCCCGGTGCGTCCGGGTGTGCGTGGCGCGGCGTCGACGCCGGGCGCGAGCGAGTCCAGGATCGGACGCAGCCCGTCCACGGCGTCCGGGTCACCACCCAGCATCAGCGAGTAGCCCCGCTCCAGCCCCCACACCCCGCCGGAGGTTCCGCAGTCGACCAGGTGGACGCCGCGTTCGTCGGCGAGCCGCTGGCCGGTCTCCATGGCGTCGACATAGAAGCTGTTGCCACCGTCGACGACCACGTCGCCGACGTCGAGGTGGGTGGCGAGGTCGTCGAGGACGGCCGGGGTGACCGCGGCGGGCACCATGACCCACACGTGTCGTGGCTGCTGGAGGGCGGCGACGAAGTCCTCCAGGGAGTCCGCGCCCGTCGCCCCCTCGTCGACCAGGGTCGCCACGGCATCCGCATCGAGGTCATGGACGACCGCCTCGTGGCCGTCGGCCATGAGGCGGCGAACCATGTTCGCGCCCATCCGTCCGAGTCCGATCATGCCGAGTTGCATGGTGTGGCCTTCAGTCGTGGAGGGGCGGCAACCAGCCGCCGGGGGGTTCGACCCGTCGTGCCTCGGCCGGACCCGGCTGGCCCGGCTCGTAGACGTGGACGGGGCCGGGCTCCTCGAGCAGGGGCTCGACCGCCTCCCACGCCGCCAGCACGGAGTCCGAGCGGGCGAACAGGGTGCTGTCACCCAGCAGGGCGTCGCCGAGCAGGCGGGCATAGGCCTCGGTGTGGCGACCCTGGCGGTCGTCCCAGCGATAGGTCATCAGGACCGACTCGGTCTCGATGTGTTCACCCGGCTTCTTGAGCTGGACGCCGAGGTCGATCCGCTCGGCCGGCTTGATGCGGAACCGGAGCGTGTTGGGGTCGGGCTCGTCCATGCCCTCACCGCGGTACAGCGCCAGCGGTGGCTGCTTGAAGACCACGGCGATCTCGGTGCGGGTCTCGTCCATGGCCTTGCCGGCCCGGATGTGGATCGGCACGTCGGCCCAGCGCCACGTGTCCACGTTCACGATCAGGGACACGAACGTCTCGGTGGTCGAGTCGGCCGGGATCTGGTCGACGTCGAGGTAGCCGTCGTACTGGCCACGGACCATGTCCTGGGGTCGGATCGGGCGCAGGGCACGCAGCACCTTGGCCTTCTCGTCGCGGAGCGCCTCGGGGTCGTCGGACACGGGTGGGTCGGCCAGGATCAGCGCCATCACCTGCAGCAGGTGGTTCTGGACCACGTCACGCATGGCCCCCACGCTGTCGTAGAAGCCCCCACGGCCGTCGATGCCGAAGTCCTCCGCCATGGTGATCTGGAGGTGGTCGACGTGGTGGCGATGCAGCAGGGTGTCCAGCACCGGGTTGGCCAGCCGGAACAGCATCACGTCGAGCACGGTCTCCTTGCCCAGGAAGTGGTCGATCCGGTAGATCAGTTCCTCGGGGAAGGTGTCCTGCAACAGGTCGTCGAGCTCGCGGGCGGACTCGAGGTCACGCCCGAACGGCTTCTCGACGACGACGCCGCCGCCACGCTGGTTCGCCCCGATCATGTCCAGGCCGTCGATGACCTCGTCGAACAGCGACGGGGGGATGGCGAGGTAGGCCAGGGGCCGGGAGCAGTCCTCCAGGAGTTCGTTGAGACGCTGGAAGGTGGCCGTGTCGTTGTAGTCGCCCTGGACGTACTCGAGACGGTCGATCACGGTGCGCATCGCGGTCTCGTCGAGATCCTCCACCTCCTCGCGCATCGCCGACTCGGCCCGGTCACGCAGGTCCTGGACGGTCCAGTCGGACCGCGCGACGCCGATCACGGGGAAGTCCAGGTCCTGGTCACGTTCGAGGTCGTGCAGGGCCGGGAACAACTTCTTGTAGGCGAGGTCGCCCGTGATCCCGAACAGGACCAGGGCGTCACTGCGATCGAGGTCGTCGTGGTCGTCGCGCATGGGGGTGGCCTTTCGTCGACGCCACGCTATCGGCGTGCCGTCGTGGACCTGCGTGGCCTCGCGGCCAACGGCCATCCTGGCGGGCGCCCACGGGGGCGTCACCGACCCGAGGTGACCACGCAGTCCTCGGGCGGCTCCCCGTTGGCGGGGAAGGCCCGGGCCAGGGCGTCCGCGATGCGCGCCGAGCGCTGCTGGTAGCCCGGGGTGGTGTAGTGGATGCCGTCGGAGATGAACCATGCGGTGTCGACCTCGGAGCGCCAGTCGTAGATCCGCATGTTGGGGTAGGTGTCGCAGGCCGCCAGCAGGGCGTCGTTCCAGGCCTGCGCGCCGGCGTCGGAGTACGGGGTGTCGTCCAGCAGCGTCTTGGTCGTCAGCCACAGGGCGGGTTCACCGTCGATGGGTTCCATCACCCGAGCGATGCGCTCGTCGAAGTCCACGGCCCCGCCGACGGCCTGGTTCGCGGCCTCGTTCGTGCCCAGCGCGTACACCCAGCATCCGCCCTCCCCGGCCGCCAGCCGTGCCTCCACGCGGTCGGGTGCGTTGGGGTGGTCCTGGTAGCGCTCGACGGTCGACATCGCCCCGTCGATCTCGGCGTGGAACTCCTCCACGCCCACGTCGGCGTAGCGGGCGTCGATCTGGTCGGCCGGGTCGGGCAGGTAGTTGTCGTCGGTCAGCCCGACGGAGGTGGAGTCACCGACGTGGACCAGGCTGGTGCACGACGTCCGGCCCGGCTCCCCGACCTCGGGTGCGGCGGTGGTCGTCGGACTCGGGGTGACGACCGGCTCCGACGGTTCGGATGCGGGGTCGCTGGCGCTCGCGGTCTCGCCGGGTGTCGGGCTCGGGGTGTCGGGGGAGGTGTCGGGGGAGGTGTCGACGGGGTCCGGGGGTGGCGTCGGCGACGGGGCGGCGGCCGGTTCCGGGCTGGGCACCGGCGGCGACAGCTGGTCGGCGGCGGCCGGTGGCTGGCGCAGCCCCCCGCCGAGCAGTCCGACCGAGGTCAGGGTGATGCTGGCCACGGCGGCCAGGATCGCCGTGCCACGCAGGGCCGACGGCGCCGACGACCACGACCACGACCTCGGCTCGACCTGGGGTCGCCGGTCGACCAGCACGCCGATGCCGTGCCGGCGGATCGGGTCCTCCAGCAGGCGCCACGACAGGGCGGCCAGCCCCACCGTGACCGCGATCTGGATGGTCCCCCGGAGGACCGGGGCCTCCGGCAGCACCGTGTCGGGCGTGAAGGTGATGACGGGCAGGTGCCACAGGTAGATGCCGTACGAACGGGCCCCGATCCAGGCCAGCGGCGCGATGCCCAGTGCCGCACCCAGGCGGGAGGCGGGGTGGACCACGACGGCAACCAGCAGCGCGGTCGCCAGCGACAGCGCGAGCAGGCCCCAGCGGTACAGCGACAACGAGAAGGGGTCGGTGAAGGCCATCAGCGCGAGCACGACCAGCAGGGCGCCGATGCCGAGCCCGTCCACGATGGCCCGTGCCCGAGGGACGATCCGGTCGGTGAGGCGCTCGGGTCGCCAGTACATCGCGACGACCGCCCCGATCAGCAGCCCGCCGGCGCGGGTGTCGGTGCCCTCGTAGGCACGGGTGTTGTCGAAGCCCGGGTGGGCCAGGGCGGCCATCACGACGAACGACAACGCGGCCACCCCGAGGGTGGTCAGCGCCACCCGCGACATCCGGCCCCGGAAGACGCGCAGCATCCCGAGCAGCACCAGTGGCCACACCAGGTAGAACTGTTCCTCGACCGCCAACGACCACAGGTGGTCCAGTGCGCCGGGCCCGGCGAACCGTTCGAAGTAGGAGATGCCGCCCGCGATGGTGGTCCAGTTGCTGACGTAGAAGAGTGCGGCCAGGGACTCCCGGACGCGCACCGCGAGATCCCACGGGGCCACCAGCGCCGTGGCCGCCAGCACCGCCACCAGCAGCAGCACGACGGCGGGCAGGAGACGCCGGAACCGACGTCGCCAGAACCGCGCGAGGTCCACGCCGCCGCTGTCGTCCCAACTGCGCAGCAGGATGGTGGTGATGAGGTAGCCGCTCAGGGTGAAGAACATGCCCACGCCGAGCAGTCCGCCGCCCATGCCGGGCACGTCGAGGTGGTAGCCGAGCACGGCCAGCACGGCCACCGCCCGCAGGCCGTCCAGGCCCGGGAGGTAGCGCATGCGGTCGGAGACGGGGCGTGGCATGGGTGCTCGCTCGACAGGTTCGGGTCGGTGCATGGACGCCGGCGGTGGGCCAACCCTACGTCCACGATCGTGCGTGGTCCCGGAGGGAGGTCGACGCGGGTCGGGACGGCCTCACCACGGCCCCGCAGGGGGCAGGTGCGGGTCCAGCTGCGGGTCGGCTGTCGGGGTCGTCGGACGCCTGCGGACGGCCCACCCGAGGGAGTCCCCCGACCGTCGGAATCGACGCAAGAAGTCTACGCCACGTCACGTCCCGGACCGCTGTGGCCACCCTGTCCGTCCCACCCCGTCCGTCCCGGACCGGACCCGCCCGACCCCCGGCCCGGTGGGGGTCGGGATGGCCTCCCGCGCGCTGACGACGTCCATGCCCCGTCCCGCCGACCCCGCCAGTGGGCCGTGCGGGCACTGCGCCGTGGTCGCCCGCGGCCTGGGCAACCGCGTCGGCGACCGACTCGGAGTCGTCCCCAGGAGGACAACCTCGACCTCGAGTTGACGGTGAGGGAGATCGGTTCGTCTCCGGGCCGTGCCACAGGTCGCCGCGACTCCGTCGAGCGCCTCGCCGAGCGGGCGATCGTCTCCACCGACCACGCCGAGGCCAGGCTGGACGCGCTCCAGGCGCACGACCCGACGCCGCGCGGCCACCTCACCCGGCGGGCCACGCTGCTGCTGACCTGGGGTGGCACGGACCGGGGTCGAGCCCCGCGACCATCGGCGGTAGCGTGGCGCGGCGCACGTCGCGGACGTCGACGACCGCGCGGGGAAGGTGGTGGCAGGCGATGGCGACCGATCACGACGCGACCCGTGGTGTCTGGCCACGGCTGGCGGGAGCCGACGGGCGGGTGCGCTACGCGGCCCTGGGCGATTCGTCCACCGAGGGCATGTGTGACCCCGACGGACACGGCGGCTGGGTCGGATGGTCGCAACGCCTGGCCCGACGCATGGCCGAGGTCCATGGCGAGATCGACTGGGCGAACCTGGCCGTCCGGGGCCGGACCGCGCGCGAGGTGCTGGTCGGCCAGCTCGCGCCGGCCGTGGCGCTCGCCCCGAGCGTGGTGACGGTCGTCGCCGGGATGAACGACCTGCTGCGGGTGGGCCGGCCGGTCGCCCGCATCCTCGAGGACCTGGGCGTGGTGCACCACACCCTGTCGGCCACCGGCGCGACGGTCGTGACCGTCACGCTGCCCGACCTTGCGGAGGTGGTGGCCATGGCCCGTCCGCTGCGGGGACGCGTCGCGGCCCTCAACGACGGCATCCGGGCCTTCGCCGACGACGGGGTGGTCGTGGTCGACCTGGCCGCGAGCGCGGTCGCCACCGACCCCCGGTTGTGGGCCGAGGACCGCCTCCATGCCAACGCGCTCGGCCACGAGCGCATCGCCGAGGGCCTCGCCGCGGGCCTCGGCCTGCCGTCGACGACCTGGGACACCCCCTTCGACAGCCCGCCGACGCCCGATGACGTCGGCGACCATGCGGCCTGGCGCCGGACCCACCTCGCCCCGTGGCTCGGACGCCGGTTGCGCGGGGTGTCGTCGGGTCGCGACCTCGGTCCCCGTCACCCCGACTGGACCACGGTCTCCGCGACGTCGAGCCCGACCGGCACAGCGACGGCCGGTGCGTGGGGGTCGGTCGGTGGGGCCGACGACACCGTCGAGCGGACCGAGTCCCAGGTGCGCTGACCGGCGTCGGTGCCCAGGACCCACACGGCGGCGACCAGGCCGGCCAGCAGGAGCCAGGCGACGGCGTTGAGGAATCGAGCACCCCGGGAACGGCGACGGGTGCCCGGTTCGGGGCGGGAGCTCGCCGTGCGCCCCCGGCGACCGCCACGCGACGGGGCCGCGCGGCGGGGCGGCGGGGGCGGGGTTCGTCCCCAGCGTCCCTGCCCCGGGACGTCGTCGAACTCCGCGGCCGCGGCCCGGCGGTAGTCCCAGGTGCCCTCGTCGACGTGCTCGCCGGGGTGGCGGTCGACCGCACCGGGCGCCCGACCGACCCTGGCCTGGTTGGCCTGGTACCGGGCGAGCGCGGCCGGGTCGTTGAGCAGGTGGAAGGCGCTGGTCACCTCCGCCATGCGGTCGGCCTCGGCGCGCTGCACCTCGGGTGGCTCACCGACGTGGCGGTCCGGGTGGTGGCGTCGGACCAGGGCCCGGTAGGCCGCCCGGATCTCCGCGTCGTCGGCATCGGACGACACGCCCAACACCTCGTGCGGTTCCACGCTCGTGCCCTTCGTCCAGCGGACCGGCCCCAGTCGTACGACGGTACCCGCCACGCCGCCAGCGGGTCACCCCCCGGAGGCGTCCCGACCCGGTCGCAACGCCCGGCCGAGGCGTTCGTCGGCGTCGAGCGTGAGGACGTCGAAGGGCATGTCGATGTCGGCGTCGTTGTAGGCGTCGAACAGGGCCCGCACCACGCGGTCCTGGACGGCGCGGACGTCGGACTGGCGCGAGGCGGTCCAGTAGCGCACGTCCAGGACGATCGCCGACGAGCCGTGCTCGACGGCGTACACCTGGGGCGCCGGTTCGTCGATCACCCCGTCGACGGTGGCCAGTGCGGCGGTGGTCACCTCGGTGACCTGGTCCAGGTCCGAGTCGTAGCCGACCCCGGTGACGAAGCTGGACCGGATGGTGTCGTGGGCGGTCTGGACGGTGATGGCATTGGTGTAGACGTCCTGGTTGGGGACGACGACCAGGCGGTTGTCGAAGGTGGTGAGGCGGGTCTCGCGGATGGTGATGCCCTCGACCGTCCCCGCCAGCCCGTCGACCTCGATCTGGTCCCCGGACACGAACGGTTGCCGGAAGATCAGCAGGATGCCGGCCAGCAGGTTGGACAGGATGTCCTGGAAGGCGAACCCGGCGGCGATCCCCAGCACCCCCATGCCGGCCAGGAGGGTCGCCACGTCCACGGAGGGGAACACGATCGCCACGGCGGCGAACACCGCGAGGAAGCGGATGGCCACGGCCACCAACGTGGCGAACACCTGCCCGAAGCTGGGCGTGCGCAATCGGGCCAGGCGCGGCTGCACCAGCCGCCGGACCAGCCCCGCCACCAGCCAGCCCACCACCAGCACGACCAGGGCGATCCCCACTCGCGGCAGCACCGCCAGCGTCGTCTCGCCCATCGACCGCACGGACTCGACGATGGTGTCGAGGTCCGGATCTGCCGACTCGGACTGGGCGACCCATCGGGCCGGCGGTCGGGCGAGCAGCGTCAGGACCATGGATCCCTCCGGACGGGATGGCGTGGGGGCTCGGTCGGCGACCGTAGCCTCGGTCGCGTCCCCGCCCGGCGTCCAGGAGGCCTCCCGTGCCAGGTCCCGTGCCAGGTCCCGCGCCAGGTCCCGCGCCAGGTCCCGCGACGCGTCGTGTGCTGTCGGGGCGTCGCGACCACATGGCTCGCAACGACCCCGAGGCAACCGCCGCGGCACGCCACCGCTCCGCCGCCCAGGCCAAGCCGGTCGGCAGCCTCGGGCGGCTGGAGGACCTGGGTGCTCGACTGGCCGGGATCCACGGGGCCTGTCCACCACCGGTCCCCGGGACGCCGGCCCTGCTGGTGTTCGCCGGCGACCACGGGGTGCTGGCGACCGGCGTCAGCCCGTGGCCACAGGAGGTCACCGCCCTGATGGTGGCCAACCTGTGCACCGGTGGTGCCGCCGCGAACGCCATCGCCGCCACGGTCGGGGCCTCGGTGACCGTCGTCGACGTCGGTGTGGCCACCGACCTGCCCAGCGCCGTTCGCGACCACCCGCGCCTGCGACGTCGTCGGGTGCGGGCCGGCACGCGTGACCTGTCCACCGAGGACGCGCTGACCGACGCCGAGGTCGATGCCGCCCTGGTGGTCGGTGCCGAGGTCGTGGACGAGGCACTCGACGCCGGCGCGGACCTGGTGGTGCTGGGGGACATGGGCATCGGCAACACGACCCCGTCGGCGGCACTGGTGGCCGCCACCGTGGGCGTGCCGGCAGCGGTGGCCACCGGTCGGGGCACCGGCGTCGACGACCGTGGCCTGGACCGCAAGGTCGCGGTGGTCCGCGACGCCGTGGCGCGGGTCGGCCACCGGGACCCGTTGGGGCTGCTGGCCGGGTTCGGCGGGCTGGAACACGCCGCGATGGTCGGTGCCGTGGTGGCCGCCGCGGCCCGGCGGGTCCCGGTCGTGCTGGACGGCGTGATCACGGACGCAGCCGCGCTGGTGGCGGTGGCGTGGTGCCCGGCGGTGCGTGACGTGCTGGTGGCCGGGCACCGTTCGGCCGAGCCGGGTGCCACGGTCGCGCTGGACCACCTCGACCTGCGACCCGTCGTCGACCTGGGGCTGCGGTTGGGGGAGGGAACCGGCGGGCTGCTGGCCGTCCCGGCCGTGCAGGCGTCGGCTGCCACGTTGCAGTCCATGGCCTTCCTCGACGATCGGCCCGAGTGACCGCCGCCGGCGTCGCCCCGACCCACCGGGCGGGCCGACCGGGCAGGGGCGGGGCTGGTGCGGCACGCTCGGGGCACGTCGTCGTCACGAGGAGCCGGGATGGCCGGGACCGATCGCCACGACCTGGTGGTCGTCGGTGGGGGGACGGCCGGGCTCGTCGGCGCCATCGGTGCCGCCACCACGGGTGCCCGCGTGCTGCTGGCCGAGGAGCACCGCACCGGTGGGGACTGCCTGTGGACCGGCTGCGTCCCCAGCAAGTCCCTGGTGGCGGCGGCCCGCCGCGCCCACGACCTGCGCACGGCCGACGCCGTGGGGTTGCCCCCGGTCGAACCGGACGTCGACCTCGGGCGGGTCATGGACCGGGTCCACGAGGCCATCGCCATCCTCGCGCCGCACGACTCCCCGGACCGGCTCGAACGCGAGGGCGTCGAGGTGGTGCCCGCCCGGGCTCGCTTCGTCGCACCGGGTCGGATCGACGTCGGGGGCCGGTCGGTGGCCTACCGCGCGGCCCTGGTCGCCACCGGTTCACGACCGTCCCTGCCCGACGTCGAGGGCCTGGCGACCGCCGAGGCGCTCACGACCGACACGCTGTGGGACCTGCGGGTCCTGCCCGACCACCTGCTGGTGCTGGGGGCGGGACCGGTCGGCGTGGAGCTCGCCCAGGCCTTCCGGCGGTTGGGGAGCCGTGTGACCCTGGTGGAGGCGGCCACGCGCATCCTGCCCGACGTCGATGCCGACGCGGCCGCCGTCGTGGCCGAGCGGCTGTCGGCCGAGGGCGTGGACGTGCGGACCGCGACCCGGCCCACTCGGGTCCGGGACGGCGTCCTGACCGCCACCCGGACCGACGGGCGGGGTGTTCCGACGGTCGACCGGGTCGCCTTCGACCGGCTGCTGGTCGCCACCGGCCGCACGCCACGGACCGATGACCTCGGTCTGGCGTCCGTCGGGGTCGACCTCGACGCCGCGGGGCACGTGGTGGTCGACGACACCATGGCCACGACCGGCGACCACGTGTGGGCGGCCGGCGACGTCACCGGGACCATGCCGTTCACCCACGTGGCGGCGGCACAGGGTGGGCTGGTGGTCACCAACGCCCTGTTCCGGCTGCGACGACGGTTCCGTCCCGAACGCATCCCGTGGACGATCTTCACCGACCCGGAGGTCGCCCACGTCGGGATGACCGAGTCCGCCGCCCGGGCCCGCTGGGGTGATGCCGCGGTCGTGCGACGACACGACGTCGCCGAGGTCGACCGCGCCGTCACCGGGGCGGTGCCGCACGGCTTCGCCAAGCTGGTGGCATCTCCACGCGGACGCCTCGTCGGTGCCACGGTCGTGGGCGAGGCCGCCGGGGAGGCCATCGCCGAACAGGTCGCCTGGGTGTCCACCGGGGCCTCGCTGACCACCATGGCCGCCGCCACCCACGCCTATCCCACGATGGCCGAGGGTCCCTGGACCGCCGCCGTCGACCACCTCCGCGACACCGTGTCCCGGCCCGGGGCCCGGATGGTGCTTGCCCCGGTCCTGGCTGGCCTGCGCCGGGTGGACCATGCGGATGAGCCGATGGCTCAGCGCGGGACGTCGATCGTGGTCGTGTCGCCGCCCCATCCGTTGACGAGGTCGCGGCCCTCCACGGTGACCTCGTCGACGTCGTCGGGGATCACGAGGTCGTCGAGGCTGCGGGTGAACGGCTGCTCGCCGGCGTGGTCATGGAGCAGTTCGCGCACGCCCAGCTCGGTGCCGTCGGGCGCCAGGACGCGGAACGCGTCGGCGTAGCGCTCGGGCGTGTCGTAGGGCGAGGAGATCGTCGCGGCCACCGACCAGGTGTCGCCCGTGCGGTCCATGTCGACCGCCAGCACGTCGGGATGCGTCTTCGACGTGGCGTCGTCGGTGGCGGTGGCGGTGGCGGTCGGCCCGGGCGGGGCCGACACCTCGTCCGGCGGCGTTGCGGCGGGGCCGCAGGCGGCCATCAGTGCCACCACGACCAGCAGGGGCGCGCAGCGGGTCCGGAGACGGGTCGTGGCCATGGGCTCGGGGTCCTCGCGTGCGGGGTCGGCGGCGCGGACACCAACCCGCGGCGGGTCCGGAACCTTCCGACGGGGTGTCGCGGGGGTTCGGTTTGCGTGCCCTCGGGGTGGTCGATACCGTGGCTCGTCGCGACGCGGGGTGGAGCAGTTCGGTCAGCTCGCCGGGCTCATAACCCGGAGGTCGCAGGTTCAAATCCTGCCCCCGCTACCACCACGAGAGCCGCCCCACGGGGCGGCTCTCGTCATGCGTGCCACGACGTCGCGAACCGGTTGGTCAGTCTGCCCGGTCAGTCTGCCCGGTCAGTCTGCCCGGTCAGTCTGGGATCCCGGCCCCGAAGGCGTCGTAGGGGCGGTCCTGGGTCTCGGCCAGCGCGCGCCCGGCCCGCAACTGGAACGGGCTGATGCCGCCGGGCTCCCACGGCGACACCGACCCGGCGGCGCGCGCGGTTGTGGCCTTGGGCGCCAGGGCGAACTGCTGGCGCACGCGGGCCGCCGGTTGGTCGGCGATCGCGAACCAGTCCACGCCCATGAAGTCCACGCTGGGGTTGCCGTCGTCGAAGTCGTTGACGGTGAGGGCCCCGCGACGCATGGCGTCGGCCATCCGGGTCGCGACCCGGGCATCGCGTGACAGGTGCCCCGGCGAGGCCTCGAACAGGCCTGCCCCGCGTGCCAGCAGTCCCGTCTCGAACAGCGACACCACCATCGCCAGCAACGAGAACGCCCGCATGTCGTTGTTGGCGCGGGCGATCAGGGCGAACACCTCCAGTTCGGACTCCACGGTGGTGCCGTAGTCGGCCAGGACGTGCACCCAGTCGTGCTGGGCCAGGAGCGGGGGCGCCGAGCCCGGACGACCCGGGAAGGCGAACCCGCGGGCGACGTAGAGGTCGTGCACGCGCCGACCCAGGGTGTCGGCGTCGAGCGTGCCCAGCTCGGCCCACGCGTCGCCCAGGTCGGGGTCGTCCTCGCTGACGTCCCACGGCGCGGCCAGCCCGGTGGTGTGCAGGGCCAGCGCCGGTCGTTCCCAGTCCGCGGTGTAGCCGTTGCGGTCGAAGTCCCGGGCCGCGAGGTCGTAGGCGCCGTGGGCCAGCTGTTGGGCGATCGGCAGCAACGAGTCGTCCACGCACAGTTCCCGTGCGAACGCCGCCACGCGCTCCACGACCTCCTCGGGGACGGGGTCGAGCAGCAACGCGCCGAGCACCATGAGCTGGACCCCTCGGGTGCGGAACGCGAGGTCACGACGGGCCAGGTGGTCGGCGAGTTCCTCGGGCGTCACGACCGGGAACGTCGACAGGTCGACGGTGGTGGCGGTCATCGCGGGCATCAGCGCCTCGAACAGCAGGCGCTGGGTGTCGGTGAGGTGGACCCCGTCGGGCGCGATGGCCGAGGCCAACCCGTGGGCGGTCCGCGTGGACTCGGTGTGGCTCGGCGGGGTCAGCAGGACGCGATCCGGCCCGGGCAGGGGGACGGGCACGGCAGGTTCCCTTCGTCGTCGACGTCGGGGAGAACCCCGGGTGCCGCGGTCGGCATTCCCGCTCGTCACCACGACCGTCCGCGACGGGCCAGGGCCGCACCGGTCACGACCAGGGTGGTGGCGGTCGCACCGACGACGGCCCCCGCCACCCCGGCGGGCGTCGTGGCCCACAGGGCCCGGGCCGACCAGGCGGTGGGCACCACCGCGAAGGCCCACCCGGCCGGTCCGGCGACCAGCCACCACAGCACCGGGGCGTACAGCGGCAGGGACATCGCCTTCATCACGACGACGCCGGCGGAGCGGTCCCGGGCGAGCGTCGCCAGCACCAGGGCCGGCACGGCCGACGTGATCGCCGCGGCGACCGCCGTGCCGACCAGGCCGGCGGCCCCCGCGGCGGGTCGGGCACCCCCGACCACCAACGCGCCCGCCACGGCGACACCGGTCACGAGCGCGGTCGCACCCAGCCGCCACGCCAGCACCGTGGCCGGTCCGGCCGGCGTGGTCGCGATCACCGGCTCCAGCCCGGCGTCGCGGTCCTCCAGCAGCAGCAGGCCCGTGATGGCGCCGAACATCGTCGTGGTGTGCACGACCAGCAGGGCGGCCCACAGGGCCGGGAGGTGGGGGGCCAGGTCGACCCCCCAGCGCCCCCGCACCCACGACACCATCGGCCCGGTGGCCAGGCGCACCGCGAACGCCACGATCGGCACGCCGGCCAGCAGCATCACCACCAGGGCGTCGCCACCCAGCGTGGTGCGGTCGACACGGGCCTGCGAGGCCACCGCCACGACCCGTCGCCGCCACGGCCCGGCCGCCGTCGCCGCCGGGGTGGTCCACCGCCGGCCACCCCGCCCGACGGACCTCGCCGGATGGGCGACGTCGGGCGGGTCGACGGGCCATCCCGGTCGCAGCACCCACCAGCCGGTGGCGGCCACCCACGCCAACAGCCACGCCAGGGATCCCGGCGACGGTGCTCCCGACCACCACTCCCAGGCGCCGGTCAGCGGCGACAGGGCCAGGGCCGGGTGGTCGGCCAGGCCGCTGGCCGCGACCAGGGTCGGCACCAGCAGGGGCACCGCGACCAGGGGCACCCGGGGGATCCAGGCCGTCAGCGTGTCGGCGCGACCGAGCGCGGCCAGCGACACCACCGTCAGCAGACCGGTCGCGCCCAGCACCCCGACCAGGGCGGCGAGGGGCTCGGGGAGCCCACCCGCCACGGCCAGCACCAGGGCACAGGCCGTGGCCCAACTCCCCACCAGCGCCATGCGGACCACCAGCGCCGCGATCGGGCGCCAGGGCGTCAGGGCCGTGGCGGCCACGACCCCGCTGCCGCGCTCCACGACGGCCAGGGCCGGGGCCGCGAAGAACCCCAGCGCGGACACCTCGACCAGCAGGACCCAGGCGGTGGTGGTGGGGCGGAGGTCGGCCGGGAGGACGCGCAGCAGGACCACCCACGCTCCCGTGGAGACCGCGGCACCGATCGGGACGCCACTGCGGGACTGGATCCGCCATTCGGTGGCCAGCGCGGAGCGCCACCGTGTCGCGGTCGTGACCCGGCCGGCCGGGGACGTGGTCGCCGCCGTCCACCCGGCGCTCATGCCGCGGGCGCCGTCACGACCGCGAAGACCTCGTCGAGGTCGGCCTCCAGGGTGTGGATGGTCTCGACGGTCCCGGTCGCCAGCAGGTCGGACAGGCGATCCGCGGCCGTCGCCAGGTCGAGCACGTCACTGGCCGGACCGTCCGCCGTGGCGTACTCGACCCGCACCCGTCGCGACCCGTGGGCCAGGCCGAGGTCACGCGGCGACCCGGATGCGACGATGCGCCCGGCGGCGACGAACGCCACCCGGTCGCACACGGCGCTGGCCGTGTGCATGTCGTGGGTCGTGAGGAAGACCGTGCGGCCCCGAGCCCGTTCGTCCCGGACCACGCCACGCACCAGGGCCGCGTTCACCGGGTCCAGGCCCGACGTGGGTTCGTCCAGGAACAGCACCTCGGGATCGTGGGCCAGCGCGCGTGCCAGGTTGAGCCGGCTGCGCATGCCCTTCGACCACGTCGACAGGGGCTGGTCGGCGGCCGCCGACAGCCCCAGCCGCTCCAGCAGCTCGTCCGGCTCGGGTCCACGCCGGTGGTGCAGGCAGGCGTGGTGGGCCAGTTCCTCCCGGCCGGTCAGCCGCGGGTGGCCGACCGGGAGTTCGAACGACACCCCGATGTGGTCGAACACCTCCCGGCCCCACTCGCGCCGTGGTCGCCCCAGCAGGTCGATGGTCCCCGTCCAGCCCTCGAGCAGGCCGATCACGGCGTTCTGGGTGGTGGTCTTGCCGACCCCGCTGGGACCCAGGAAGCCGAAGACCTCGCCCGTTCCCACGGTGAAGGACAGGTCGTCCACGGCGGGCCCGGCGGCCCCCGGGTAGGTGTGGTGCAGGGACGCCACGCGGATGCTCATGCCGTCCATGGCGTCTCCTCCAGCCGGGCGAACCCCACCCGGATCCAGTCCGCCAGCGGTGGCGTCCCGTCGTGGCGCTGCCAGTGGTCGACGGCGACCCCCAGCACCCCGACGGCGGCCGCGGCCAGCGTGTCGCAGTGGTGGTCGTCGCCGACCCCGGCCCGGGCGAACAGCCCGGCCAGGGCCAACCGCAGGTCACGGAGGTCGCCGGCCGTGGCGACCAGCAGTGCCGGTTCCCGATGCACCAGTCGCGTTCGCCGCAGCACCAGGGCGTGGTCGTCGATCCGCGCCAGTTCGGCCGCGAGCGCCTCGCGCAGGGCGACCAGCGGTGGGGCCGAGGCGAGTCGGTCCACGACGGCCGCGAACAGGCCCGGGTCGTAGTCGTCCCACAGCACCAGGCGTTCCTTGGTGCCGAACCAGCGGTACAGCGAGGCGGGGGCGACGTCCACCGCGGCCGCCACCTGTTCGACCGTGACCCCGTCGAACCCGTCCTGCTCCATCATCGCCAGGGCCGCCCGCTGTGCCGCGACCATGGCGGCCGCCCGGCGACGCTCCCGAGGGCCCGGCGTCGGGGTCGCCCGAGGAGAAGTTCCGGGAGCGGGGTGGGGAGAGGTTGGGGGAGCGGTGGGTCCCAGCATACAGACAGTGACTTTCTTGTGAGAGTGACTATCATAGTGCGCAACCACGTGGATGTCACCACGCCAGCGACCCCGGGATTTGTCCGTACAATAGACGGTCGGCAGCGGTGGGGGTGGGTGATGGCAACGGGGACTCCGGCGGGCGATGGCTCGCGAGCGGCGGCCGGGCGGGAGGTCCTGGCCGGCCTGACGGTCGCGGCGATGCTGGTCCCGCAGGCGATGGCCTACGCGCTGTTGGCCGGCCTGCCACCCGAGGTCGGCCTCTACGCCTCGACCCTGCCGTTGGTGCTCTACGCCGTGCTGGGCACCTCCCGCCAACTCGCGGTCGGCCCGGTCGCGATCGTGTCCCTGCTGACGGCGACCGCGGTCGCGCGAGCGGTGCCCGGTGGGGGCGGCGAGGTGGTCGTCGCCGCCGCCGTGCTGGCGCTGCTGGTCGGCGCGATCCACCTCGTGCTGGGCGGGCTACGCCTGGGCTTCCTGGTGCGGCTGTTGTCCCATCCCGTCCTGGTGGGCTTCACCGCGGCGGCGGCGGTCATCATCGCCACCAGCCAGGTCCGCCACCTGTTGGGCGTGGACGTCCCCAGGAGCGACCTGCTGGTGACCACCCTGTCCGACCTCGTGCTGGCCGTGCCGGCTGCGCACGTGCCCACCGTCGTCGTCGGTGCGGGGTCGATCGCCGGGCTGCTGGCCGTGCGTCGCTGGGCTCCCCGGGTCCCGGGTGCGCTCGTGGTCGTGGTGGTGGGCACGGTCGTGTCGACGACCCTGGACCTGGCCGGCCGCGGGGTCGCGGTCGTCGGGACGATCCCGGCCGGCCTGCCGACCCTCGGGCTGCCGAGCGACCTCGGCCTGGTGCCGGCGCTGCTGCCGGCTGCGTTGGTCATCACCCTGGTCGGGTTCATGGAGTCGATCGCCGTGGCGCGGGTGTACGCGCGCCAGTCGGGCGACGACCTGGACGCCAATCGTGAGCTGCTGGCGCTCGGGGCCGCCAACCTCGGCGCCGGGCTGGTGGGGGGCTACCCCGTGACCGGGGGACTGGCCCGGACCGCCGTGCAGGCCGACGCCGGTGCCCGCACCCGCTGGACGGGCATCGTGGCCGCGGGGGCGGTCCTGGTCGTCGCGGCGGCCTTCGCGCCGGTGTTCCGCTCCCTGCCCCAGGCGACCCTGGCCGCGATCGTGGTGGTGGCCGTCACCGGGCTGGTCGACGTCGACGAGGCACGGGCGGTGTGGCGGGTCCGGCGCTCGGACTTCGCGACCCTGGTGGTGGCATTCGTGGCGACGCTGGCGGTGGGGGTCGAGTGGGGGATCGTGGTGGCCGTGGCCGCCTCGTTGGTGGGGGTTGCGGCCCGGATCATGTCCCCGCACACGGCCGTGCTCGGGTGCCTGCCGGGCACCGAGACCTGGCGCAACGTCGAGCGCTTCCCGGACGCCCGGCGCGTCCCCGGGATCGAGGTCATCCGCTTCGACGTGTCGCTGAACTACCTCAACGTCGAGTTCCTCAAGCAGCGGGTCCGGCGCCTGGTCGACGCGGCCGGTCCGGACCTGTCGGTGGTGGTGTTCGATGCCGCCGGCGTCAACGACGTGGACGTCTCGGCGGTCGAGGCGCTGGTCGACCTGCTCGACGAGTTGGGCGCGCGCGGCATCGACGTGCACTGGGCCGACGTCAAGGGGCCCGTGCGCGACGTGTTCGCCCGCAGCGGGCTGCAGGATCGGCTCGGCGGCCTGGTGCACCGCGAGCTGCACGAGGCGATGGCGGTGGTCACCCGGGCCGTGCCGAGCTCGCCGCAGGTGCTCGGTTGACCGTCGGCGGGCAGGGCTACGGTGCCCGCATGGACCCTTCGACGACACCCGACGTGGCCCCCGACGCCCCGCTGTGGCGCCAGGTCCTGCGCGACCTGGAACGGCGGCTGGCCACCGGCGACATCGACGAACGCTTCCCCACCGACCGCGAACTGGTCGACCACTACGGGGTGTCCCGGCACACCGTGCGCGAAGCCGTCCGCCACCTCAAGGCCCGCGGGGTGATCGAGCGCGAGCGCGGCCGGGGAAGCTTCGTGCGCGACGTGGCGGTCGCCCAGGACACCGGCACGCTGTTCAGCCTGTTCCGCGCCGTCGAGGCCCGTGGGATGGCCCAGACCAGCGAGGTCCTGGCCCTGGACTGGGGTCGGGACGCGACCGCGTCGACGCGCTTCGGCGTCGACCCGGACACCCCGTTGGTCCACCTCGAACGGCTGCGCAACGCCGACGGCGAACCGCTGGCGCTCGACACCATCTGGCTGCCCGGCGACGTCGGCGAGGTGATCCTGGACGTCGACTTCGCCCGTACCGCGCTCTACGACGAGCTCGAGCGGCTGCTGGACCTGCGCATCGACGCCGGGGTCGAGACCGTCACCGCCGTGGCGCCGTCGCCGGAGGTCCGCGAGGTCCTCGACCTGGACCACGACGAGGGCGTGCTGCGCATCGAGCGGCACGGTCGCGCCGCCGGTCGTGAGGTCGAGTGCCGGGTGACGCTGGTGCGGGGGAGTCGGTTCGCCCTGGTCACGGAATGGCCCCCGCGCCCGGACACCTCGACGCCGGTGGTGGCCGTCGACGGCCGGGCGTGAGGGCCGTCGTCAGTCCCGGACCAGGGTGAAGGCCTCCGCCGCGTGCTCGACGTCGTCGTCGACGAGCACGACCCGCCGACCGGCCCGGTCCAGCAGTGAGGCCGCGATCGACGCCCGATAGCCACCACCGCAGTGGACCCACACCGGCTCGTCGCCCGGCACCTCGTCGAGGCGGTCCAGGAGTTCGTGGAGTGGGACGTGGTGGGCGCCGGGGACGTGGCCGTCGGCCCACTCGAGATCGCGTCGCGTGTCCAGCACCCATGGGCGACCGCCCTCGTCGTGGGCGGCACGCAGTCCGGCGAAGTCGGTGACGGCGTAGCTGGCGTGGCCGCCGTCGGGCAGCCCGTCGGGGTGCTGGCCGGCCAGTCGGTCTATGCCGATGCGCACCAGTTGACGCTGCATCGCGGCCACGTCCTCGGCGCGCTCGGCCACCAGGGTGATCGGGGTGCCCCACGGCAGGATCCAGCCCAGGTAGGTCGACGCGTCGTCGGCCAGCCCGACGTTGATCGTCCCGGCCAGGTGGTCGTGGGCGAAGGCGGTCCGGGTGCGCAGGTCCACGACCCACTCGCCCGCGTGGATCCGGCGGCCGAGCTCGACCGGGTCGACCACCACGGGGGGCGTGAGGTCGACCGGATCGGGTCCGGCGAGGTTGGCCGGCCCCATGTGGGCGTAGTAGGCCGGGTAGGCGTCCAGCCCGGCCAGCAGGTCGGCGACGAAGCGGTCCTCGTCGGTGGCCGTCAGGGCCTCGTTGGACCGGCGCTCGACCCCGATCGTCGAGGCGTCGGTGCCGCTGACGTCCCCGGAGGAACAGAAGCTGCCGAACCCGTGGGTGGGGTGGACCTGCGTGTCGTCGGGCAGCGTGGCGAGGCGCCGGGCCGAGCCGTACTGGGCGCGGGTCAGCTCCTCGGTGCTGGCGCGGTCGACCAGGTCGGTCCGTCCCACCGACCCGAACAGCAGCGATCCACCCGTGAACACGGCCACCTCGACCCCGTCGACCATGACGGCGTAGGACAGGTGGGTGGGGGTGTGTCCGGGGGTGTGGATGGCCCGCACGACCAGTGACCCGACCGCGACCTCGTCACCGTCGCGGAGCCCATGCCGGTCGTAGGCGACGTCGTCGTCGGCGTTGACGTGGTAGGTCGCGTCGCAGCGACGGGCCAGGTCGAGGCCGCCCGTGACGTAGTCGTTGTGGATGTGGGTCTCGAACACGTCGGTGACGCGCAGGCCGTGGTCCGACACCAGCGCCAGCACGCGGTCGACGTCGCGTTGGGGGTCGATCACGGCGGCGACGGCGCCGTCGGTCGCCACGTAGCTGCGGTCGCCCAGCGACGCGGTCTCGATGGTCAGGATCTCCATGTGCACACGTCCCGTGGTCCGTCGGCGAGCGAGTGGCCACCACTCGGAAACCAATTGTACGGACATATGGTTCCCGCGGCCGCGAACCCGGGTGGGCAGTATCGTCCACGACATCGATGCGAGGAGCGCCCCATGCCCGACGCGTACGTCTTCGACGCCATCCGGACCCCCCGAGGTCGCGGTCGCGACAGTGGTGCCCTGCACGGCATCCGGCCCGTCACGCTCGTGACCACCCTGCTCGACGCCCTCCGCGAACGCAACCCGGAGCTGGACCCCGAGCAAATCGACGACGTCGTGCTGGGCATCGTGGAACCCCACGGCGACCAGGGCGGGGTCCTGCCACGGACCGCCGTGCTCGCGGCCGGCTGGCCCGAGGGCCTGCCGGGCACCCAGCTCAACCGCTACTGCGGGTCGGGGCTGGAGGCGGTCAACCAGGCCGCGGCCCGGGTGCGGTCGGGCTGGGAGGACCTGGTCGTCGCGGGGGGCGTGGAGAGCATGTCGCGCGTGCCCATGGGCTCGGGCGGTGACCCGTCGGCCCAGGACCCCGAGATCGCCGAACGGATCGGGTTCGTACCGCAGGGCATCGGCGCCGACCTCATCGCGACGTTGGAGCACTTCACCCGCACCGACGTCGACGCCTTCGCCGTGCAGTCCCAGGAGCGCGCCGCCAAGGCGTGGGCCGACGGTCGCTTCGACCACGCGGTCGTGCCGGTCCGCGACGCCGACGGCACGGTCGTGCTCGACCGCGACGAACACCTCCGGCCGGGCACCAGCATGGCCGACCTCGCGGGACTTCCACCGGCCTTCGCCGCGATGGGCCAGGCCCGGTTCGACGAGATCGCCCTGGGCAGGTACCCGCAGGTGGACGCCATCGACCACGTCCACACCGCGGGCAACTCGTCGGGCATCGTGGACGGCGCCGCGTTGGTGGTCGTGGGCAGCGAGGAGGCGGGCCGGCGCAACGGGTTGGCACCGCGTGCCGCCGTCCGGGCGACCGCCGTCGTCGGGACCGAGCCGACCATCATGCTGGTGGGGCCCGGGCCGGCCAGCCGCAAGGCCCTCGACGTCGCCGGCATGACCATGGACGACATCGACCTGGTCGAGATCAACGAGGCGTTCGCCGCCGTGGCGTTGCGGTTGATCCGTGACCTCGACGCCGACCCGGAGCGCACCAACGTCAACGGTGGGGCCATCGCGATGGGCCACCCACTGGGCGCCACCGGCGCCATGCTGCTGGGCACGATGGTCGACGAGCTCGAACGCCGCGACCTGTCCACCGCGCTGGTCACGTTGTGCATCGGCGGGGGCATGGGCATCGCCACCATCATCGAGCGTGTCTGACTCCGCGCCGGCGTGGCGTCACACGGACCGGCCGGCCCGGGCCGGGTCCCCGGCCTGGCCCCGGCCGGCCACGGCGATGCCGTGGCGACGCCAGTCCTCGGGCAGGTCGAGGTCGACGAAGCCCGATGAGCGGTGCACGGTCGTGGCCAGGCCGGCGCGCTGGGCCGCCGTGACGTGGCGGGCCGAGCTGGCCGGGCCGTAGCGGGGCGTGATGGCGTCGGGCGGGCGCACCACGAGTGCATTGGTGCCGTCCTCGCGTTGGCACGGGACCACCACCACGCCCGGCCCGTCCGGGACCAGCGCCAGCAGCTCGACCAGGTCCGCGACCGCCAGGCGGGGCAGGTCGGCCGGCAGGACGAGCGCGGTCCCGACGCCGTCGGCCGACGCCCGCGCGAGCCCCTGGGACACCGCGGCATCCAGGCCCGTGCCCTCCTCGACCACCGGCGTGGCGCCGTTGGCCGCGGCCAGGTCGCGCATGCGTCGACTCGACGACACCACCAGCACGTCTCCGACCGCGCGGGCCACCGTCACCGTGTGCACCAGCAGGGTGCGGGCGAGGTCGGCCCGGGCCCGGTCGTCCAGCACCTCGGCCAGGCGGGACTTGGCGCCCCGGGCCGGCCTGGCCGGGATGATCGTGGTGACCGGCGTCGCCGGACGGTCGTCGGTCACCCCGCGACCGCACCGTCGACCACCAGCAGGGCCAGTCGAGCGGCCGTGTCGTCGTCGTCCATGACCGTGTCGGTCACGCGCACGTCCAGCCCGCGTGCCCGGAGTGGCCCGGCCAGGGCATGGTCGGCGTCGTCGACGACCATCCCGGTGAGGAGCCCGTCGAGGTGGTCCGCCACGCCCACGGCGGACACGTCCAACCCGGCGTCGGCCAGCAAGCGGGCGGCCGGGCCCCGCAGGGCGCGGCCGCCGACGATCGGGCTGACGGCCACCACCGGGCCGGTCCGGACGTCCAGCGCGGCCGCCAATCCGGGCACCGCCAGGATCGGGTCGATGCTCAGGAACGGGTTGCTGGGGGCCACCACCACGACGTCGGCGTCGCGCAGTGCGGCCGCCACGGCGGGGTCCGTGGACGCCTCGCCAGCCCCGCGGAAGGCCACCTCGTGCACGCGGGGCTCGCACCGTCGGGCCACGAACCAGTCCTGGAAGCCGAGCCAGCCGTCCTCGGTGCGCAGGTGGGTCCGGACGGGGTCGTCACTCATCGGGACCACGCGATGGCGCACCCCCAGGGACCGGCACAGGTCGGCGGTGACCTCGGTGAGCGAGGACCCGGCCAGGAGCCGCTGGGTGCGGACCAGGTGCGTGGCCAGGTCACGGTCCCCGAGCCGGAACCAGGCGGGTCCACCGAGGTCGGCGACGGCATCCATCACCCGCCACGTCTCGTCGGCCCGGCCCCAGCCGCGTGTGGCGTCGTGGACACCGGCCAGGCGATGCATGACCGTGTCCAGGTCCGGACAGATCCGCAGGCCGAAGTGGTCCAGGTCGTCGCCGGTGTTGACCACCACCAGCAGGTCGGCGGGATCCAGCACGGCGGCCAGTCCCGCGACCAGGCGGGACCCGCCGACGCCACCGGCCAGCACCACGACGGCGGGAGACGACGAACGGGTGCCCACGAGGTCCTCACGATCCGGGGCCACAGCCTACGGAGCCGTTCCCGGGGACAGCCGCCGGTGCAGGTCGTAGGGTCGCCCGACGCCCACCCCCGACGCCCACCCCCGACGCCCACCCCCGACGCCACCCCCCGACGCCCACCCCCGACGCCCACACCTGGAGACGACCATGAGCGACACCACCCTGCTGATCGGCGGCGCGGCCACGACGGCGACCGACGACGCCACGTTCGACCGACGCAATCCCGTCACCGGCGAGGTCACCACCACGGCTGCCGCCGCCACGGTCGACGACGCCATGTCGGCCGTCGACGCCGCGGCCGCGGCCTTCCCCGCCTGGTCCGCGACCGGCCCTGGCGAACGCCGGGGGCTGCTGCTGGCGGTGGCCGACCGCCTCGAGGCGATGACCGACGACTTCGCCGCGGTGGTGTCGGCCGAGACCGGGGCGACCCTGCAGTGGGGTCCGTTCAACGTCGGCCTGGCCGCGAACATGATGCGCGAGGCCGCCTCGCTGACCACGATGATCCATGGCGAGGTGATCCCGTCGGACGTGCCCGGCAGCATCGCCATGGGCCTGCGGTCCGCGGCCGGCGTGGTGCTGGGCATGGCGCCGTGGAACGCCCCCGTCATCCTGGGCGTGCGCGCGATCGCGACGCCCCTGGCCTGTGGCAACACGGTCGTGCTGAAGGGCTCCGAGCAGTGCCCGGAGACCCATCGCATGATCGTGCAGGCCTGTGTCGATGCCGGGCTGCCCGACGGCGTCGTGAACTACGTCAGCCATGCCCCCGACGACGCCCCCGACGTCGTCGAGGCCATGATCGCCCACCCCGCGGTGCGCCGGGTCAACTTCACCGGGTCGACCGAGGTCGGGCGCATCATCGCCCAGGCCTGTGCCACCCACCTCACCCCGGTCCTGCTCGAACTCGGTGGCAAGGCCCCGCTGGTCGTGCTGGCCGACGCCGACGTCGACGCGGCCGTCGACGCGGCCGCGTTCGGCTCCTTCGCCAACTCCGGGCAGATCTGCATGTCGACCGAGCGCATCATCGTCGACGAGTCGATCGCCGACGAGTTCGTCGACAAGCTGGCCGCCAAGGCGTCGGGACTGCCGGTCGGGGACCCGGCCGGTGGCAACGTGGTGCTGGGCTCGGTGGTGGACGATGCCACCGTCCAGCGCTGCAACACCCTGGTCGACGACGCCGTCGCCAAGGGGGCCGACGTCGTGGCGGGCGCCCGGGCCGAGGACACGCTGATGCCGGCCACGCTGCTGGACCACGTGACCCCGGACATGGACATCTTCCACGAGGAGTCCTTCGGCCCGGTCAAGCCGATCATCCGCGTGTCGGGTGACGACGAGGCCGTCGCCGCCGCCAACGACACCGACTACGGGCTGTCCGCGGCGGTGTTCGGCCGCGACCTCACCCGGGCGTGGAACGTCGCCGCACGGATCGAGTCGGGCATCTGCCACGTCAACGGCCCGACCGTGCACGACGAGGCCCAGATGCCCTTCGGTGGGGTCAAGGGTTCGGGCTACGGGCGCTTCGGCGGCCTGGCCGGCGTCGCCGAGTTCACCGAACTGCGCTGGATCACCCTCCAGACCGGCGACCGCCACTACCCGTTCTGACTGCCCCGTCAGCCCAGCACCTCCTCCACGCACCGGGCGAACGTGGTGACCAGCTCACGGTCGTCGTCGGCCCGCCAGCCCACGCCCAGCACGCCCGGTGACAGGCCGGCGACCCCGAGGCACACGATGCCGTCCGGCCGCTGGGACTCCACCAGCGATCGGTACGACAGCCCGATGCCGCCCCCGCTGGCGATCACCTGGAACAGCGCGTCCTGCGTGGCGGGTTGGATCACGTCGACGTCGTCACCCCCCACGGCCGCGCGTTCGTCCGCGGCACTCCAGAAGTCACGCCAGACCGGGTCGTTGTCGCTGGGGATCGCCCAGGGCGTCCCCGAGGCCACCAGGGCCGCCACCGTCGTGGTCTCGTCGCGTGCCAACGGGTGGTCGCGCGCGACCAGCGCGACGCGCTCCACGGTGGCCACCTCCACGATCTCGAGGTCGTCGCCGGCCAGGGGCAGGTGGAGCAGCGCGACGTCGCTCGCGCCGGCGCGCAGCCCCGCACTGGTGTCGAGGAAGTCGTGCTGCACCACCTCGACCCGGACGTCCGGGAGGACCTCGCGGAAGCGCCGCAGCACCGCCGGCAGGACGTTGCTCGGCCATCGCACGTGGAAGCCCACGACCAGTTCGCCCTGGCGTGTCCGGCGCAGCCGGCGTGCCGCGACCCGGAAGTCGTCGGCGGCCGCGAGCGCGGCCGTGGCGTCGGGCAGCAGGGCCGCACCGGCCGGCGTCAGGGCGACCGATCGGCGATCGCGGTCGAACAGCGACAGGCCGATCCGCTGTTCGAGGCGACGGACCTGTTGGGACAGGGCCGGCTGCGACAGGAACAGCTGCTCGGCCGCCCGGCCGAAATGAAGGGTGTCGGCGACGGCGACGAAGGACCGAAGCAGTCGCAGGTCCACGTCCACGGGCGCTCCCAGGGGCGGATGGAGGGGGCCGGTCGAGGACTGATCGACCACGCTTCTCACGGCCCATCAAAGCGCTCTTGGACGCCGGACGCCAGTGGCTCCACGATGGCACCCCGACCCGGAAGGCGCCACGATGACCCCCCCGGCCACGCGATCCGTTCGACCGACCGACCCCACGGCGCGCCCCGCGTCCGGCCCCGACTGGCGCGACGTCGCGCGATGGTCGCTCACGGCGCTGGCCGTCCCGCCCGCGGGGCTGGCCGCCATCACCGTCGTGGGACGGGTCGACGACGTCGGCTCGGCCCTCGTCGGTGGCCTGGTCGCCGGTGTCGGCGTCGGGCTCGGCCAGGGCCTGGTCCTGCGACGCTGGTCGCCGCGACCCGCCTCGGCCCTGCTGGTGCGCTGGACCGGGGCCACGGCCATGGGATTCGCACTCGGACTCGTCGTCGGGTCCGGCCTGGTCGCGTACCGGACCTCGCCGGGGGCGCTGGCGCTGATGGGGGCGGTCACCGGGATGGCCGTCGGCCTCGGCCAAGCACCGGTCCTGCGCTGGGGGTCGGTGGTGGCCGACGCCCGCCTGGCGGCGACGTGGGCCCTCGCCCAGGCACCCCTGTGGGCGCTGGGATGGCTGACCACCGCCGCGGCCGGCATCGACGTCGACCGCCAGTACGCCGTGTTCGGACTCTCCGGCGCGCTCGTGTCCAGCCTGCTCGCCGGCGCCCTGCTCGGTGTCCTGCGTCACCGCGGCGAGGTGTCCGGAGGCCGCTGAGGGTCCGGTCCCACGGGCCGGGCGGCCGCGGCGCCCGCGCGGCCGGCCCGAGTCAGCCGAGCCGGTCGGTCAGGCTGGGGGGCAGCACGCGACGGGCCCCCCGGCCGATGGCCGGTCCGACGCCGCTGCGGAAGCCCAGGAACAACGTGATGATGACGACGCCGAACACGGCCACCCGGAGCTGGCCCGCGTCACGCAGCACCTCGTCGATGACGGTCAGCGCCACCGCACCGAGCACCGGTCCGGTCAGCGTGCCGATCCCGCCGAAGGCCAGGATCACCAGGGTCTCGACATCGACCTCGCCGAAGGCGAAGGTCGTGGGGGAGACGAATCCCTCGGTGATCGCCCACAGCCCGCCGGCCAGGCCGAGCATGGCCGAGCCGATCGTGCCCGCCCAGATGCGGTACCGGGCCACGTCGATGCCGGCCAGTTCGGCCGCGACCGGGTCGTCGCGCAGGGCCCGGAACGCCCACCCGAAGTGGGACCGCTGCAGCCAGCGGAACGCGGCCAGGTAGACCACCAGCAGGACCAGGAACACCAGGTAGGCGGGCACCAGCTCACGCAGGAACGTGTCGCTGCCGACCTCGACGCGCAGCCCGGTCTCGCCACCGGTCAGCTCGCGCTGGCCGAGCAGCAGGTTGTTGAAGCCGAGGGAGAACGTGAGCGTCACGATCCCGGTGAAGATCACCCCGAGCGAGCGCCGCACCGACACCCAGCTGAACAGACCGCCGAGCAGGGCCGACGCGATCGTTCCCAGCGCCAGCGCGAGCACGCCCGGCACGCCCACCCGGTCGGCCAGGATCGGCGTGGCGTAGCCCGAGACCCCGGCCAGTGCGCCCAGGCACAGGAACAGCTGGCCGGTGGAGCCGAAGATCACGTTGAAGGCGGTCGCGTAGCAGGCGAACAGCAGCCCGCCCGTGGCCACCCCCATCCAGGTCCGCGAGTCGCCGACGACCAGCGGCACCAGCGCCAACAGGACGCCGATGACCGCCACGGGCAGGTAGGCGACCAGTCCCGGGCGCGCGCCCGGCCGGACGACGTCGGGGGTCAGCGAGTCGAGCGACATCAGGTCGTCCTCCCCAGCAGGCCGGTGGGCCGCACCAGGATGGTCAGCGCCGCGGCCGCCAGCAGGATGATGGCGGTGATGTAGGACCCGATCAAGGCCGCGCTGACCGTGTTGACGATGCCCAGCAGGACCCCGGCGAGCAGCGCCCCGCGGGCGCTTCCCAGGCCCCCCACCACCGTCACGATCAGGGCCAGGATCGTGTAGCTGACACCCGACGACGAGGTCACCGGGGACGTCATCGACTGGGTCACCGCGAACAGCCCGGCCAGCGCGCCGCTGAGCGCGAAGATCAGGGTTCGCACGGCGGCCGGGTTGACGCCCACCAGCTGGGCGCCGGTCTCGTCCTCGATGACCGACCGCACGGCTCGTCCGGTGCGGGTGGCACGCAGGAAGGCCACGACCGCGACGATCGCCACCAGCGTGATCCCGGACGCGTAGAGACTGCCGCGGCGGATCGTGATGCCCAGGACCTCCACGGCGCCGCCACTGCCCACCCGCAGGGTCAGCGCCTCACTCGGGTAGCGCCACACCAACAGGCCGTCGATGACGAACGCGACCCCGAGGGTGACCAGCAGGCTGAGCAGGACGCGGGCCTCGCCGCGCTCGCGGTAGACCCCACGCATGACGGTCTGGTCGAGCAGGAGTCCGGCCAGCATGGCCGTCGTGACCACGACCAGACCCGTGACGGGGATGCTGGCCCCGGCGTCCAGCGCCACCGCCCCGACGATGGCGCCGAGCACGGCGATCTGGCCGTGGGCCAGGTTGAGGATGCCGCCCAACCCGTACAGCAGGGTCAGGCCGACGGCCAGCAGGCCCAGTTGGAGCCCACCGATCAGCCCGTCGACGATCACGGCCGGGTTCATCGTCGGGTCCCCCTGGTGGCGACTGCGGGTGGCCGCGTCACGCGATCCCCAGGTAGGCACGCCGGACCTCGGGATTGTCGCGGAGGTCGTCGGAGGACCCCTGCAGCCCGAGGCGGCCGTCCTCGATGACGTAGCCACGGTCGGCCAGGTCGAGTGCGAGCGGGACCTGCTGCTCGGCGACCAGCACGGTCAGGCCCTCCCGTCGCAGCACGGCCAGGGCCCGGTATGCGTCCTCGGCCAGCCTGGGGGCCAGCCCGGTGGTCGGCTCGTCCAGCACGAGCAGCCGCGGGCCGCCCATCAGCGCGCGGCCCACCGCGAGCATCTGCTGCTCGCCGCCGCTGAGGGTCCCGGCGCTCTGGCGGCGTCGCTCCTTCAACCGTGGGAACAGGTCGTAGACCTGCGCGAGGCGGTCCGGGTCGGGGGCGTCGGGGTGGGCGCCCAGCACCAGGTTCTCCCCGACCGGCATGCCGGGGAACAGGTGGCGTTCGGCCGGGACGTAGGCCAGCCCACGCCGGGCAACCACGTGGGCCGGCTCACCGAGCAGCTCGTCGCCGTCGAAGGTGACGCTGCCGGCCGTGGCCGCCAGCAGGCCGGCGACACCCCGCAGCGTGGTCGTCTTGCCGGCACCGTTGGAGCCGATGAGCGCGACCGCCTCGCCCGCATCGATGGACAACGACACGCCGTGGACCACCGTGGAGGGCCCGTAGCCCACGTCCAGGTCACGGACCTCAAGCAGCATCGGCGGCCCCCGTGCCCAGGTAGGCCTCCACGACCCGCCGGTCGCGCATGACCTCGTCGGGCACGCCCTCGGCCAGCAGGTGGCCCATGTCCAGTACGACGACCCGGTCGGCCAGGGCCCGCACGGCGCGCATCACGTGTTCGACCCACACCACGGTCACGCCGAGCTCGCTGCCCAGGCGACGCACGATGGCGATCGAGGTCTCGAGTTCGCCCGGGTTGAGGCCGGCCATCACCTCGTCCAGCAACAGCAGTCGGGGTCGACCCGCGACGGCCCGGGCGAGGTCGAGGACGCGCTGTTCGTGGAGGGTGAGCTGGTCGACGTCCCAGTCCGCCTTGTCGTCGAGACCGACCAGGGCGAGGGCCTCGTGGCCGGCCTCCAGGGCGTCGCCCTCGGGTCGCCGGCCCCCCGAACTGCCGAACATCGCCCCCAGGGCCGCGTTGTCCCCGACCGTCATGGAGTGGAACACGCGGGGGTGCTGCAGCACCTTGGCGATGCCACGATGGCGGATGGCGTGGCTGGGCAGTCCGGTGATGTCGCGGCCGTCGAAGGTGATGGTCCCGGACGTGGTTGCGTGCATCCCGCTGATGGCCTTGAGCAGGGTCGACTTCCCGGCGCCGTTGGGGCCGATGACGGCGAACACCAGGCCCTCCTCGACGTCGAAGGAGACGTCGTCGACGGCCGGCAGCCCACCGAAGTGCTTGCTGACGTCGCGCAGTTCCAGGATGGCCATGTCGGTCCCCGGGGCGGTCCCGGGCGGAGTTCGCCCGGTGTGGGTGGCGGTCGGGGCGGCCACGTGACCGCCCGACGCACCAGTCGGTTCACTCGGGCACGTAGGGCTCCAGCGGCTCGGGGACCACCAGGGTCTCCGGGTACCAGTTCGCACCGGGGTTGACGCCATCGGGCGGTGTGGTCTCGACCATCTGCACGAAGATCGGCGTGGCCTCGGCCAGCTCGCCCCACTCCGTCCAGCTCAGCGGGAACGCGTAGCCCGGGAGGTCGTCGAAGCTGGTCTCGTGCAGGTGCTCGGCGATGGCGACCGGGTCGTCGCCGACCTCGGCGACGGACTCGGCGACCGCGGTCACGATGCCGTAGCCCGCGACGGCGTCGTCCTCCATGAAGCTGAAGTCGGTCTCCTCGGCGAACCGGGTGGCCAGCTCCTGGTAGGAGTCGGAGTCGTAGTCGGCGCACCCGAAGTCGGAGTACTTGCCCAGGGCGACGTCACCGACGCCGTCGTAGACGGTCGCCAGGGGCGCGTAGGGACCCGCCACGGGGACGTCCAGGCCCAGGTCGGTGGCCTGGATGGTGATCGGCCCGGCACCCGGCGGGTGTCCGGTCGCGATGATGATCTCGGGTCCGAAGTCCTGCAGGTTGCGCAGGTAGGTCGTGAACTCCGTCTCGGTCACCGGGGCGACCTCGACCTGCAGCTCCACCCCGTCGAGGCCGTCGATGGCCTCCTCCAGGGCGCCGCTGACCGACTGGCCCCACGCGTAGTCGGCGATGATGGCACCGACCTTGGTCACGCCCTCGGACTCGACGTAGTCGGCCACCGGGCCGGCGATCATCGGCGCCGCCGGGAGGCAGGTCCGGAAGGTGTAGCGGCTGTCGGGGGTCAGGATCGGGGCGGCCCCGGCCTTGACCAGGAACAGCGGCGTCTCGAGCTCCTCGGCGGTCTGGCCGGTGGCCAGGCCGACGTCGGAGGAGATGATCCCCCCGACGGCCACGACGCCGTCCTGTTCGACCATGCGTTCGAACTCGCTGACACCGGTCTCCGGGTTGTTCTCGTCGTCGGCCTCGACCAGTTCGATCATGCGCCCGTCCACACCGCCGTCGGCGTTGATGTCGTCGGCGGCCATCTGCATGCCGGCGGTCAGCTGCACGCCCCAGGGGGTGAACGGTCCCGTCAAGGACGTCAGCGTGCCGATCCGGATCGGTTCCCCGGAGCCCTCGGCAGCCGCGGTCTGGTCGGCGCCGTCGTCGGTGGCGGCCGGTTCGCTGGCGTCGTCGGCCGCGGGTTCGCTGGCGTCGTCGGTGGCCTCCTGCGTGGCGTCGTCGCCACCGCAGCCAGCCAGGACCAGGGCGGCCACGGCCACGGCGGCCAGCAGGTGTCGGGTGTTCATCCGTCTCATGGGTGCGCTTTCGTCTCGGTCGGTGCGGTGGCGGGCGGGGTCGGTGTGGGGCCCGGGCTCAGGCGGCGTCGGCGAGGTGGTCGGGCGGCGCCAGCAGTTGGTCCAGCGGGATCGGCAGGCCGGTGTAGTTGTCGGCGAAGGTCGCACGGGCATGGGGCGAGCCGGCGAGGTGGTGGAACTCGGCGGCCTGGATGCGCCGGTCGAAGCCGTCGGCGTCGGGGAAACGGTGGGTCAGGTGGGTCAGCCACCACGAGAACCGCACCGCCTTCCACACCCGGCGCAGGGCCACCTCGGAGTAGGCGTCGATGGCGCCGTGGTCGCCGTCGACGACGACCCGGCGAAGCGCCTCGGCAGCCAGCACCACGTCCCCGATGGCCAGGTTGAGGCCCTTGGCCCCGGTCGGTGGCACGACGTGGGCGGCGTCGCCGGCCAGCAGCAGCCGGCCATGGCGCATGGGCTCGGACACGAAGCTTCGTAGTGGCGTGATCGACTTGTCGATGGACGGGCCCGTGACCAGGCCGTCGGCGACGGAGTCGGGCAGGCGGGCCACCAGTTCGCTCCAGAAGCGGTCGTCGGACCAGTCCCGGACCACGTCGTCGGCGTCGCACTGGACGTAGTAGCGGCTGAGCATGGCATGGCGCATCGAGCACAGCGCGAAGCCCCGCTCGTGGCTGGCATAGACCAACTCGTGGTCGACCGGCGGGGTCTCGGACAGGATCCCGAGCCAGCCGAACGGATACGAGCGTTCGTGGCTGCGACGCCGGTCGGGTGGGACGTGGTCGCGGCACACGCCGCGTGAGCCGTCGCAGCCCACGACCCAGTCGCAGTCCAGTCGGTGGTCCTGGCCGTCGCGGGTGAAGGTGACCGCCGGCCCGTCGGTCTCGAGGTCGTGCAGGGCGACGTCGTCGACCTCGTCGAGGATCGCCACGCCGTCGTCGTCGAGTGCGGCGTAGAGGTCGTGCTGCACCTCCGTCTGGCCCCACAGCATGACGCGGCGACCGACCGACTCCGCGAAGTCGACCCGCAGGTGGCCCTGGTCGAGGGCCAGCCCCACGCCGTCGTGGAACTCACCGCCGTCGTCGCCGTCCATGCGGTCGGCCAGTCCGGCCTCGCGCAGCACCGCCACGCTTCCGGCCTCGAGCACGCCGGCACGGATGCGGCCCAGGACGTGGTCGCGGGAGCGACGCTCCAGCACCACGCTGTCGATGCCGGCGCGATGGAGCAGGTGGGCCAGCAGGGATCCGGCCGGCCCCGCCCCGACGATCGCCACGGTGGTCCTCATGCGGACTCCTGACGGGGCCGTGGGCCGGCCAGGGACATGGCCCGGGTGAGCCCGTCGGCGGCCGCCAGGAGTGGGGGCACGATCTGCGAGTCGATCTGCTCGCGGCTGGTGCGCGACGCGTGGGTCGACACGTTCATCGCGGCCACCACGCCACCGTCGGCGTCGTGGACCGGCGCGGCCACGGACCGCACGCCCACCTCCAGTTCCTGGTCCACGAGTGCCCAGCCCTGCTCCCGGACCTCCCGCAGGCGCTCGACCAGGCCGGCATGGTCGGTGACGGTGGTCGGGGTGGTGGTGGTGCGGTCGCTGGCATCCCAGATGGCGCGGACGCGCTCGGGTGGCAGCCACGCCAGCTGGGCCCGTCCGAGCGAGGTCTGGAAGGCGCGGAAGCGGGTGCCGAGACCGATCGAGACCGTCATCAGCCGCTTGGCCTGGACCCGCGCGACGTAGACCACGTCGGTGCCGTCCAGCACCGCGACGGAGGTGGACTCACCGGTGGCCGCGGACAGCGTGTCGAGGAAGGGCTCGGCCAGTTGGGCGACGGACTGCGACGACAGGAACGCATACCCGAGGTCCAGCACCCGGGCGGTCAGCTCGAAGCTCGTGCCACGCCGGCGCGCGTAGCCGAGGGCCTCCAGGGTGTGCAGCAGGCGCCGGGCGGCGGCCCGGCTCAGCCCGGTCGCGGCGGCCACCTCCGACACGCTCTGGTGCGGGGTCCCCGGCCCGAAGCTGCGGATCACGGCGAGCCCACGCTCGAAGGACTGGACCGTCTCCATGCCACTCCTCGGCCACCTATGCTGGCACACCTGTCGATGTTCGCTGGACGAACAGTCGTTCGCTGTGCGAACACTGCGGAGAACATAGTGAGGAGTCGACGTGATGACAAGGGCCTCGGGCGGAGCGGGTGTCGCGACGGGGACGGACGTCGCGGCCGGGGTCGCGAGGGTGGGCACGCTGCAGACTAACCGGTCAGTCAGGACGGGACAAGGGGTTCGACCGGTGCCTCGGGAGGTCCGTCGTGGCTGAGCTCGGACCCTCACTGCCAGCCACCCACGCGCGTGACCACCGCGACCACCCCCCGTTCCGCTACCCGGACTACAAGTCGACACTGGCGCGGTCGCCCGACCACGACCTCGAGGCCATCCTGCACACCCTGTCGGAGGCCACGGGTCCCGGGCCGGCCTGGGCCGAGGTCTCCCCGGAGGACGCCGACCTGACCACCAATGCCGGCACCGGTGGTGTCGCCATCGGCGCTCGCACGATCGTGACCGGTCGGGTGCTCGACGCCGCCGGCAACGGCGTCCCCCACACCCTGGTGGAGATCTGGCAGGCGAACGCGGCCGGCCGCTACGCCCACTGGCGCGAGACCGACTACGACGCCCCCCTGGACCCCAACTTCCTCGGCGTCGGCCAGTGCCGGACCGGGGCCGACGGGTCCTACCGGTTCCTCACGATCCGGCCCGGTCCCTACCCCTGGGGCAACCACTCCAACGCCTGGCGCCCGGCCCACATCCACCTGTCCGTGCTGGGTCCGTCGCTGGGCAGCCGGCTGGTCACCCAGCTGTACTTCGACGGGGACCCGATGCTGCACCTGGACCCGATCTACTGCTCGGCGCCTGCCCAGTCACGACACCGCATGCTCGCCCACTACGACCACGACGTCACCGAGGCCGACTGGGCCACCGGCTGGCGCCTCGACCTGGTCCTGGCCGGCGCCGAGGCGACACCGTGGGAGTTCCATCCCGACGAGGCCGTCCGCCAGAACCGCCGGGACGCCGGCCTGCACGGCGGGTGGGAGCGGGCATGACGACCGGCCGCGGCCAGACGCCGTCGCAGACCCTGGGACCGTTCTTCGGCATGGTGCTGGGTCGTCCGGGCGACCGTGTGCTGGTCGCCGAGGACACGCCGGGCGAGCGCCTCCACGTGGGGGGACGGTTGCTGGACGGCAACAGCGACCCGGTCGAGGACGGGCTGGTCGAGCTGTGGCAGGCCAACGCCGCCGGGCGCTACCGCCACCCGGTCGACGACCGCGACGACTCGGCCCTGGCCCCGGGCTTCACCGGGTTCGGGCGGTGCCCCACCGGGCACGGGGACGGGGCCTGGTCGTTCACCACCGTGCGCCCGGGGCCCGTCCCGGACGGCCGCGGCGGGGTGCAGGCGCCGCACCTGGGACTGGTCGTGCAGGCCCGGGGGATGCTCGGTCCGCTGTTCACGCGGCTGTACTTCGGTGACGACGAGGCCAACGACCGCGACGCGGTGCTGGCGGCGGTGCCCGCCGAGCGCCGGGCCACCCTGGTCGCCGCGCGCGGCGAGGACCGGGACGGGGCGGCGATGTTCCACCTCGACCTGCGTCTGCAGGGTCCCGACGAGACGGTCTTCTTCGACGTCTGATCCCGCCCCACGACGCCCCGTTCTCGACGACCCTCCCACGACAGGACGGCCCACCATGGCCACCTTCCGCTCGCTCCACGACGCCGTCGCGGACGCCGTCCACGACGGCGACGTGGTGGCGCTGGAGGGCTTCACGCACCTGATCCCGTTCGCGGCCGGCCACGAGATCATCCGGCAGGGTCGGCGCGGCCTCACCCTCGTGCGGATGACCCCCGACCTGGTCCACGACCAGCTGATCGGCATGGGCTGTGCCCGCAAGGTGGTCTTCTCGTGGGGCGGCAACCCGGGGGTGGGTTCGTTGCGTCGGTTCCGCGACGCCGTCGAGCACGGCTGGCCCAACTCCCTGGAACTCGAGGAGCACGCGCACGCGGCCATGGCCAGTGCGTGGGAGGCCGGCGCCGCGGGCCTCCCGATGGCAGTGCTGCGGGCCTACACCGGCACCTCCCTTCCCGACGTCAACCCCACCATCGCGACGGTGACCTGTCCCTTCACGGGCGAGGAACTGGCGGCGGTCCGGTCGCTGCGGCCCGACGTCGGCATCGTCCACGCCCAGCGCGCGGACCGGGACGGCAACGTGCTCGTCGAGGGCATCATCGGGGTCCAGAAGGAGGTCGTCCTGGCGGCGACCCGCAGCATCGTCACGGTCGAGGAGGTGGTCGACGACCTCGCCGCCCCGAGCCTGAACTCCTGCGTCGTGCCCGGGTGGGCGATCGACGCGATCGTGGAGGTCCCCGGTGGCGCACGTCCGTCCTACACCCATGGCTACTACGACCGGGACAACGCCTTCTACACCGCGTGGGACGACATCTCCCGCGATCGCGACCGGTTCCTGGCCTGGATGGACGACCACGTGCTGGAGGCGACATGACCACCGACGGGGGAGCCGGCGGCGACTGGACCCGGGCGGAGATGATGACCGTCGCGGCGTCGCGGGCCCTGGAGGCCGACGACGTGTGCTTCGTCGGGATCGGAGCCCCCTCGGCGGCCTGCAACCTGGCCCGGCTGACCCGGGCGCCGGACCTGACCCTGATCTACGAGTCGGGGACGCTGGGCGCGCGCCCCGACGTGCTCCCGCTGTCGATCGGGGACGGCGAGCTGGCCGAGACGGCCATGGCCACCGTGTCGGTCCCCGAGATGTTCCGGTACTGGCTGCAGGGCGGCCACGTCGACGTGGGCTTCCTCGGTGCGGCGCAGCTGGACCGCTTCGGCAACATCAACACCACCGTGATCGGGGACTGGGACGATCCGGCCGTGCGGCTCCCCGGGGCCGGTGGCGCCCCCGAGATCGCCTCCCAGTGCGGCCGCGTCTTCGTCACCGTCATGCACTCGACCCGGACACTGGTCGAGCAGGTCGACTTCACGACGTCGCTGGGCTTCGGCCCGACCGGACACGAGCGCGCGCGGCTGGGCGTGACCACGGCGGGGCCCGTCCTGGTCGTCACGGACCTGTGCACGTTGCGGCCCGACCCGGACACCAACGAGCTGGTCGTGACCGCTGTGCACCCGGGCGTGGGCCGCGAGGACGTCGTGGCGGCCACCGGCTGGGACGTGCGGTTCGTCGACGACCTCGCGACCAGCGACCCCCCGACGGACGAGGAACTGCGGGTCCTGCGTGACCTCCACGCCCGCACCGAGGCGGCCCACGCCGGGTGACCGACCGCGGTCGTCCGGCGGCCGGCGTCAGGCGGCCGACGTCGGCATGTCGGCGGCAGGGTCGGACGGTCGCCCCCAACAGGTGTGGACCCTCCGACCGGCAGGCACGACCTTCGCCTGGCCGGACTCGCGCGGGTCCTGCGCGCACGGCGACGCGGCCGCGTGGAGCGATCGCTGTGGCCAGGGCGGTGATCGCGGGCCCACCGGCCGGCCAGGTCAGACGTTCGGCGAACAGGTCACCGGCGAGGACGTCCGGGGTCGACGCGGCCGGCGGTGGCCTCGGCGAGGTCGCGGACCAACGCCGGGGCGCCGGCAGTGGGTACCCGCACCGTGCGGGTGACCGTCGCGGCGTAGTCCACGTCCACGGCCTCGGCGACGTGGGCGTGCAGCGTGGACTCGACGGCGGCGGTGTCGTCGTAGGCATGCTCGACGACCAGCGTCGTGGTCGCCACGTGCACGACCAACTCGGCCGCGGCGATGGCCGCCGCGGCGGCGTCGCCGTAGGCACGGACCAGGCCGCCCCGTCCCAGTTTCGTCCCGCCGAACCAGCGCACGACGACGCAGACCGCGTCGACCAGCCCGGCGCCGCCGAGGTGGCGCAGGATCGGGGCGCCGGCGGTGTCCCGGGGCTCACCGTCGTCGTCGGCGCGCTCGCGTCCGTCGGCCAGCCGCCAGCCCGTGCAGTGGTGGGAGGCGTCCGGGTACCGCTCGCGCACGACGGCCAGCACCGCCGCGATCGCGGCCTCGTCGGCCGCCGGCGCGAGATGGGCGAGGAAGCGGGACCCCTTCACGCGGGCCGGCTCCACGGTGACCGGTCCGGCCACCGACACCGCGCCGTCGACGGGGTCCACCTTCGACACCATGGTCCGGCCTCTCGTCACCTCGCACGACGCGTCGAGGGTGGCAGCTGACGTCGTCGCCTGCACCCGCCGCCGACGGCGGCGAGAGATCCGTTCGCCGACGAGCCCCGCGACCAACAGCCGCCTGCCTAGGGTTCGACGCAGGGGATGCAGGGGCATCGTGTCCCGGCCGGGGGCCGGGCGGTCCGCCAGACGACTCGTGGACGCGAGTGTCGCGGGGCCGTGCGATCGTGCCGCACCCCGCGACCGGGCCGACCGGCCCGGCACCACGCACACGGGGGGACACCTCATGGGACGACGAACACGACGACTAATGGTGGCGGCGGGGGTGGGGGCGATGCTGCTCCTGCCGGGGGCGGCCTCGGCCGTCGGCGGGTTGGACGGGCCCGTCTTCGGCCTCGACGTCGCGCCGAACGGCGACGTGCTGGTCGCCGACGCCAGTGCCGGGATCACGGTGCTGCGCAACGACACCGTCCGCGACACGATCGCCCTGCCGGGGGCGTCGGCCGTCAGCGCCATCGGATCGGGATCGATGTGGGTCACGACGTCCGGCCAGGACACCGAGAGCGACAGCGGCCAGGCGCTGTGGCGGGTCTCCAACGGCAGGGCCCGCATGGTCGCGAACCTGTTCACGCTGGAGAGCGCCGACCCGGACGAGCAGGGCGTGGACTCCAACCCCTACGACGTCGCGGCGCTGGGTGGCGGGGCCGCCCTGGTCGTCGACGCCGGTGGCAACAGCCTGCACCGCATCGACAACAAGGGCCGTGCGGAGCTGGTGGCCACCTTCCCGACCGAGCTGCTGTCGACCGACAACTTCAACGCCATCTGTTCCGACCTCGGGGAGTTCGGCCCACCGTGTCCGATCCCGGCGCCGGCGATCCCGGGCCAGTCGGTGCCGACCAGCGTCGTCGTCGGGCCAGACGGTGACTACTGGGTCGGTGAGCTGAAGGGCTTCCCGGCTCCGGCCGGGCAGTCCGGCGTGTGGCGCATCGATGCGGGTGCCACCGGCGTGCAGTGTGGGGTCGACCCCCGCTGCGAGAAGGTGCTGGACGGCTTCACCTCGATCGTCGACCTCGACCTCGGGCCGGACGGGACGCTGTACGTGTCGGAGTTCGACGAGGCGTCGTGGGCCGCGGTCGAGATCTTCGGCAACGGCGTCGGCGGCACGCTCAACGCCTGCGATCCGGCCGACGGCACCTGCACCGAGGTGGCCACCGGGGTACCGATGCACTCCGCGGTCGCCGTGGGCAAGCGGGGAGCGATCTGGGTGAGCGCCAACGCCCTGGTCCCCGGCGGCGTCGAGGTCTTCTCGCTGGGCTGACCCACCCCAACCGCCGTCCTGACGGGCCGGCCCCGCACCCCGGGGCCGGCCCGGGGACCGTCGCCGTCAGCCGCCGGCCAGCCAGGTCACCAGTTCGGCGAACAGGTCACCGGCGAGGTCCGGGTCCGACAGGACCAGGTCGTGGTGGGACCGGGCGCAGTTGGCATGCGGTGCGGTGTCGTCGAGCATCCGCACGACCGTGGCGCGGGCGGCCGTGCGGACCGCCACGTCGTCGTCGTCGAGCAGCCGCATGGCCAGGTGCAGGGCCACCACGACCTCGGCGCGTTCCACCAGCAGGCCCTCGCGGGTGTCGAGTTCGAAGAAGCGGATCGTGACCTCGCCGCGACGGCGCTTGTGGCCCCAGGCCCCGACCGGCACCGGCACGATCCCGCGGAAGGTGACCAGGTCCTCGGGATCGTCGTCGCTGAGCCCGACGGGATAGGGCAGGTAGGGCTTCTCCGCACGCAGGGACCGGACGTCGTCGCACGTCGGGTCGCGGTCCGCGGCCACGGGGAACCACGCCCGCTTCAGGATCGAGTTGCACGTCTTGCACGAGATCAGGTAGTTCTCGGGGTCGTGGGCCAGCAGGAAGTAGCCGCCGGGGTCGGCGTCCGCACTGGCCGTGGCGGTGACGTCGGTGACGCCGTCGGTGGCCAGGACCCGTGCCTCGCGGTCGCGCTGGATCGCGGTCGTCGGCCATCCGTCGACCCGGCCCTTGGGGCGGAAGTGCTCGACATCGTGCTCCACGCTGCCGTAGTCCGATCGCTCGAGCCGGCGCTCACAGAACCCGCACTTGTGACCCTGCAGCCGCATGTAGACCTGCTTGACCTCGCCCCAGATGTTGCCCGAGGACTGCCAGGCACCACTCGCCCGCAGCGCGGCCGTCCGCTCCGCGGCCCGGTCGCGCCACCCGAACCGCTCCTCGTCGATGGCGGCCAGCAGGTCCCGTTGGGTGATCCGGTACCGGATCACGGTCGTCGCCGTCGCAGGTGCTCCGGGCGGTCGCGGGTCGGGCGACGGTCGGGATCGGGGTTGGTGCCCCGCAGGGCGCGGACGAAGTCCAGGGCCGCCTCGTCGGACTCGGCGGCCCGGTCGGCCAGACCCCGCAGGACCCGCTGGAACCCGACGGTGCGGGGCGAGGTGAGCTGGAAGTAGGCCGAGGTCAGGGTCGTGTCGGCGGTCGCCCCGTACAGGTCCTCGCGCAGCCGCTCGACGACCATGCCCCCGCCGAGCCCGTCGGGCCCGTCGACGTCGGGTTCCAACAGCAGCAGGTTGTCGGGTCGCAGCCCGGCCGCCATCAGCGGGCTGTGGGCGGTGGCCACGAGCTGGACGGCGGGCAGCGTGGTGGCCAGGCGGTCCAGGACCGACTGCTGCCAGTCGGGGTGCATGCGCTGGTCCAGTTCGTCCACCAGGACCACGGCCGGGTGGGCCTGGACGTGGTGGCCCCCGGTGGCCTCCCACAACCGCACGACGACGTCCAGCAGCCACGACAGGTAACTGCGGACCCCGTCCGACAGCGCCGACCAGGGCGCCGGCAGGCCCCGGCTGGTGAACATCGGCTGGTCGCGCGTGGGTCCGTCGGCCAGCCCGGTGTCGGGTGGGAGCAGGCGCTCGACCAGGCGTCGCCCGGTGTCGTCGGCCACCACGCGTCGCAGGTCGTCGAGGTCGGGCGGGCCCAGCACGGTCCCGCCGAGCAGGGAGTCGACCGGACCGGGACGGACCCCGGGAGGTGTCGCCGACCCGTCGGTGCCGACGCCGGTGCGGTCGGCGCCGTAGCCCATCACCAGGACGTCGTCGAGGTCGCCGCTGGACCGGTGCTGCAGGGTGGCCGGCTCGCGTCGACCGATGGTGAAGCCCAGCCGCACGGTGTCGTGGTGTCCCGTCGGGTCTGGCGAGCCCAGCACCACGTCGACCCGGGTGTCGTCGTCACCACCGATCCGTCGCCACGAGCCCGGATCGTCGGTCAGGCCGGGGACCGGCAGGTCGCGGGCCAGGGTCGTGGCCGCGGCGATCGCCCGCAGCAGGGTGGTCTTGCCGACCCCGTGTCCGCCGAGCAGCAGGGTGACGCCAGGCAGCTCCAGGCGGTCGTCGTCGGCCGGCGGCAACGCCACGTCGCAGTGACGGATCGCCCGGGCGTCCACCAGTCGAACCGCCTCGACCCACACCGCCGCGCCCTTCCCTCGCCACGTCCACCGGTCACCCCGACCCTAATCCCTGCCCGGCACACCCCGCGGATCCGGCCGGTTCCTCGGGACCGGTCGGTCCGGCGGTCGGTCGTCAGCCTCCGACGTCGGTGGCCACCCGGAACCCGATGTTGCCGGCGCTGCTGTCGGGGGTGTTGGCACTGCGTGCGTCGACCCGGTATCGCCAGCAGTAGCTGTCGTGGCACAGGTAGGACCCGCCTCGCATGACCCGCGACGTGCCCGACGACGGCCCGGTCGGGGCCGTGGCCGACGACCGGGAGTAGGCGTCGGGGGCGAACCAGTCGGCGCACCATTCCCACACGTTGCCCGTGGTCTCGTACAGCCCGTCGTCGTTGGGCGGGAAGGATCCGACCGGGCAGGTCCCGGCCCAGCCGTCCGCCGCGGTGTCCTCGCCCGGGAACGTGCCCTGGAAGACGTTCATCCGGTGGTGGCCGTCGGGCTCGCGTTCGTCACCCCACGGGAAGTGGTGGCCCGACCGCCCGCCGCGCGCCGCCCGTTCCCATTCGGCCTCCGTCGGCAGCCGCGCCCCGCACCAGTCGCCGTAGGCCATCGCGTCGAACCAGCTCACGTGCACGACCGGGTGGTCGCCGCGGCCCCCGACGTCGCTGTGGGGGCCCTCGGGATGGGCCCAGTCGGCACCCAGCACCTCGCGCCACCACGGGGCCGCCGCCACGCCCCGGGTCGGCGGGAAGTCGTCGGGCAGCAGACCGGCGAACACGAAGGAGTTCCCGAGGTGTTGCGCCGTCGTGACGTGTCCGGTGTCGGCGACGAAGGTTGCGAACTGGTCGTTGGTGACGGTGTGCGCCCCGATGCCGAAGGCCGGCAGGGTCACGTCGTGCACCGGCCCCTCGCCGTCGTCGGGGTAGCCGCGGGGATCGTCGGTGCCCATGGCGAACGTGCCGGCCGGGATCGTGACGACCCCCGGGACGGTCGCGGCCTCGCCGTCGGGTCCCCTCCTCGCCGGATCCGGTGTCGCCGCCGAAGGCTCCCGGCTCGGTCCACAGCACGCGCTCATGTCGGTCCCCGTCCCGGCGATCCGCGTGGCGCGTCGACCACCGTGCCCGCGGTTCACCCCGACGCTAGTGACCCACCGGGGGACCGGCATGCCACGGGTCAGGTGAAGGCGCCGACCCCGCTGATGTCGCGGCCCACGATCAGGGTCTGGACGGTCTCGGTGCCCTCGTAGGTGTGGATGGCCTCGATGTCGGCCATGTGCCGCACGACGTGGTTGTCCAGCAGCAACCCGTTGCCGCCCAGGATGTCGCGGGCCATCGCGCACACCTGGCGGGCCTTGGCGGTGTTGTTCATCTTGGCCAGTGCGGCGATCGTGTCGGTGAACCGGCCCTCCTCCATCAACCGTCCCAGCCGCAGGCAGTACAGCTGCATCGCGGTCACCTCGGCCAGCATCTTGACCAGGCGGTCCTGGACCAGTTGGAACGAGATGATCGGCTTGCCGAACTGGTGACGCGCGGCGGCGTACTGGTGGGCGATCTCGTAGGCCGCGGTGGCGTGTCCGAGCGCGGCCCAGGCACACGTGTTGCGCGTCGACACCAGCACCGTCGCGGTGTCGGCGAAGGAGTTCGCGTCGGGGAGCCGGTCGTCGTCGGACACCTCGACGCCGTCCAGGACGATGTCGGCCTGCCAGATGCTGCGCAGGGCGGCCTTGCCGGTCATGTTGGTGGCGGTCAGGCCCTCGGCGTCGCCCGGGACCAGGAAGCCCTTGACCTGCCCGTCCTCGGCGTCGCGCGCCCACACCACCACGACGTCGGCGATGGTCGCGTTGCCGATCCAGCGCTTGGCCCCGTCCAGCACCCAGGTGTCGCCGTGGCGGGTCGCCGACGTCGCCAGACCGCCGGCGATGTCGGACCCGTGGTCTGGCTCGGTCAGGCCGAAGGCCCCGATGGTGTCCAGCGTGGCCATGCCGGGGAGCAACCGCTGCTTCTGTTCCTCGGATCCCAGCATCGCGATCGACCGCATCGCGAGGCCGGCCTGTACCCCCAGGAACGTGCCGAGGCTGCCGTCGCCGCGGTGGAGTTCCATGTGGACGAGCCCGGCCGCGATCGGGCTGAGGTCGGGGCAGCCGTAGCCCTGGATGCCGTCCCCGACCAGGTCGAGGTCGGCCAGCCGCATGGCGAGGTCACGGGGGAACTCGGCCCGCTCCCAGTGGTCGTTGACGACCGGGAGCACCTCGTCGTCGACGAAGGCCCGCACCGTGGCCAGCACGCGGGACTCGTCGGCGGTCAACTGCTCGCCGATCAGGAAGTAGTCGGTGCCCTGGGACCGGCCCAGGCCCGCCGTGGGGTCGCCGGGCCGGTCAGTGGCCGAGTCGCTGCTCATGGGGCGGTCCTCACGTCGGGTCGCGTCGCGTTCGGGACAGATGGGGTCAGGCCGGGTCGTCGGCCAGGAAGTCGGTGACCATCGGGCCGTAGGTGGCGGCCCGGGTCAGGAGGAACAGGTGCCCACCGCCCGGGACCACGTGCAGACGCGCGCGCGGGATGCGACGGGACAGCAGGCGGGCGTTGGCCAGCGGGATGATGGGGTCGTCGTCGCCCGACAGGACCAGGGTCGGCTGGGCGAGGCGATGCAGCCACGGGAGGCTGGTCCAGCGCCGCCCGGCCAGCAGCTGCCAGACGTAGCCGCGGGTCCCGGCCTGGCGGACGTAGCGCTGGTGACCGTGGTCGCGCAGCCACTGCGGGTGGCGGCGGACCTCCCCGCCGTACAGGTCCGCGGCGATGGCCTCGAGGTGGGCCGGGGAGCGGTACCGCTTCGGGCTGGCCAGTCGGGCCAGCACCCTGGGCGACCCGGGCACGGCCGTCCACCCGGCCGTCGTGGCGGCCAGGACCAGGCGCCGGACCCGTTCCGGGTTGCGCCGGGCGAGTTCCTGGGCGAGCGCCCCGCCCCAGGACAAGCCGAGCACGTCGACCCGCTCCAGCCCGAGCTCGTCGAGCAGGCGTCCGACGAGCGCGCCCAGCATCCGCATCGTCGGTGGGTACACCGGAACCGACGAGCCACCGACACCCGGCGCGTCGAAGGCGATGGTCGGGCGTCCCACCTCGGCCACGAAGGGGTCCCACAGTTCCAGGTTCGCCCCGATGCCGTTGCACAGCAGCAACGGCACGTCCCCGGTGCCGGGTCGTCGGTCGACCCGCACGACCTGGCGGCCCAGCTCGACCAGGTCGCGGGTGGCCACGCTCACGGGGTGGTCACAGGTCGTGCACGTAGCGGCCCGGGGCGAGGTCGCCGGGTGGGTGCTCGTCGGACCCGAGCTCGGTCGGCGCGTCGACCAGGTCCCCGGCGCGCTCCTCCAGCCAGCCCGCCCAGTGCTCCCACCACGAACCGTCGTGTTCGGTCGCGCCGTCCAGCCACTCGTCGTGGTCGGCCGGCTCGTCGTCGTTGGTCAGGTACGACGCCTTGGGGTTGCCGGGCGGGTTGACCAGCGCCTGGATGTGGCCACTGGAGCTGAGCACGAACCGGGCGTCGCCGCCGACCAGCTCGACCGTGCGACGGCAGCTGGCCCATGGGGTGATGTGGTCGGTCAGCCCGGCCACCACGAAGGTGTCGCCGGTGAAGTCGTGGAGGTCGATCGAGGCGCCCAGCACGTCCAGGGTGTGGGGATGCACGAAGGGGTTGTCGCGGTTGAGCGCGAGGAAGTCGGCGTGGAGGTTGGCCGGCAGGTTCGTCGTGTCGGCGTTCCAGGCCAGGATGTCGAACGCCGGGGGCTTCTCGCCCTTCAGCCAGTTGTTGACCCAGTAGTTGCAGACCAGGTCGTTGGGCCGCAGCCACGCGAACACCCGCGCCAGCTCCTCGCCCTCCAGGATCCCCTTCTTCTGCGAGCGACGGATCGCGGCGGCCAGCGTGGTCTCGGTGACGAACGGCGACACCGCGGTCTCCCCACCGGTGTCGAGCACGGTGACCAGGAAGGTCATGGCGTGGACCAGGCCGCGGTCGGTCGCGGCGAGGTGGCCCAGCAGGGCGGCCGCGGTGATGCCCCCGGCGCAGGCACCCGTGACGTTGACGTCGTCGCTGCCGGTGATGTCGCGCATGGCGTCCACGGCGTCGAGCACGGAGGCGACGTAGTGGTCGAGGTCCCAGTCGCGCTGGGCGGGTGTGGGGTTGCGCCAACTGATGGCGAACACCTGGTGGCCCTGGGCGACGGCGTACTCGATCATCGACTTCCCGGGCCCGATGTCCAGGATGTAGTACTTGTTGATCTGGGGTGGGATCAGCAGCATCGGGCGCGCATGGACCCGGTCGGTGGTGGGCTCGTACTGCATCAGCTCGAGCACCTCGTCGCGGAACACCACGCGTCCGGGCGTGACCGCGATGTTGTCGCCGATCGAGAACGGCTCGGTGTCGACCATGTGGGGCATGCCGCCGTGGTGGCGCACGTCGTCGACGAAGGTGCGGAAGCCGTCGACCAGGCTGGACCCGTTGGTCTCGCGCGCCCGCCGCAGCACCTCCGGGTTGAGCACGGAGTTGGTCGGCGACAACGTCTCGACCGCGATGCCCACCGCGAACTCGGCTCGCTTGGCGCTCTTGTCGTCCAGGTCGACGTCGTCGACCAGTCGGTACACCTCCTCGCGGGTGGTCAGGTAGGCCTGCCCCAGCCGGCGGTACAGCGGGTGGTCGCGCCACGCGTCGTCGCGGAAGCGGCGGTCCTTGCCGTCGGGCGTGGTCTCGGTGGCCCCACCCGCGACCCGTGCCAGTCGTGCGGCCAGGCGTGTCCCGCTGCGCGCGACCAGGGCCGGACGGCGAACGGCCCGTGAGGCCATCCGGGTGGCCGCCGCCGCGAGGAAGCCCGGACGCAGGCCCACCAGGGGATCGGCGGAGAACATCGTCGGGACGGGATCGTCGTCGCGCTCGGCCGCGTCGTCGGCGATGCTGCGATCGGTCGTCATGTGGGCTCCGTGGCCGGTGGCCGGGAGGACCCAGTGTGGTCGGGCGCAGCCGTCCGCGCCCAGCCATCGGGCCACGGATGTCCGGAGGGTCCGGGCCGAGCGTGGCCGCCGTCGGGTCAGGCGGCCAGTCGCTGCAGGCTGGTGCCGGCCAACTCGGCCAGCAGGTCGGCGCCGTCACCCAGCACGACGTCGTCGAAGGCCGCGCGAGGGGAGTGGTTGTCGGGGGAGCGGGCCGGGTCCTCGCGCGTGCAGGCACCCAGGAACAGCATCGCCCCCGGCACCGCCTGCAGGACCCGCGAGAAGTCCTCGCTGCCGGCCGACGGGTGGCGCATCGGCAGCCAGCGGTCGGCGCCGAGCACCCGGCCCACGGCCGCCTCGGCCCGGTCGACCGCACCGGCGTCGTTGGTGGTGACCGGGTACTGGCGGACGAACCGGACGTCGGCCTCCAGCCCGTGGGCGGCCGCGACGCCGTGGCAGTAGCGCACCAGCTCGCGCTCGATGGTGTCGACCACGTGGCGCTGGGTGCACCGCACGGTGGCCCCGAAGCGCGCGACGTCGGGGATGATGTTGGACTGGCTCCCGGCGTGGAACTGGCCCACCGTGACCACGGCGGGGTCGAACGGCGAGGTGACCCGGGACAGCACCACCTGCAACCCGGTGACCATCTCGGCGGCGGCCGGGATCGGGTCGTTGGCCCGCTCCGGCGCCGACCCGTGCCCGCCCTGGCCGCGGACCTCCACGTGCAGTTCGTTGGAGGCCGACAGCATCGTTCCGGCGCGACCCGTGACGATGCCACGGGGCTCGCGTGCCGACATGACGTGCAGGGCCCAGGCGGCGTCGACGCGACGACCGCTGGCGTCCAGCACGCCCTCGTCGATCATCAGCTCGGCGCCGTCCCAGCCCTCCTCGCCGGGTTGGAACATCAGCACGACGTCGCCGGGCAGCCGGTCGCGGCGCGCATGGAGGCGGCGGGCGGCGCCGATCAGCATGGCGGTGTGCAGGTCGTGGCCGCAGGCGTGCATGTGGCCGGCCACGACCGACCGCCACGGCAGGTCGGACTCCTCGTGGACCGGCAGGGCGTCCATGTCCCCGCGCAGCAGCACGGCCGGCCGGGCGTCGTCAGCGGCCTCGGTCGCACCCCCTCGCAGGACCGCGGTGACCGACGTGCAGCCGTGCCCGGTGGTCACCTCGAGGTCGTCCATGCCCGACAGGGCCTCCAGCACCACGCCCTGGGTTCGCGGCAGGTCGAGGCCGAGCTCGGGGTGGCGGTGGAGGTCGTGGCGCAGGTCGACCAGGTCGGCGAGGTCGGCCTGGTCGGGCGATGGGGGAGGTGGGTGTGGACACGGAGGCGTTCCGGCGGCGTGTGCAGGCAGGTGGACGGCGTCGACCGTACGGCAGGCGGGCCGGCCGCTGCAGGCGGCGGCCACGGTCGCGGGCGGCCATCCGTCCGTCGGATCGGTCCGGTGCCCGTCGTTACGATCGTTGCATCGACAAGAGAAGGCTGCCCCCGCATGAGCCCTTCCGGCACCAGCACCGACGCCCCTCCCGTCCAGGACCGTGACGAGGCCCCCGACCAGTCCCACGACCAGTCCCAGGACCAGTCTCGTGACGAGGCTCGGGGGTACGCCGGGACCTACGTCGAGGACGTCTACGACCGCGACACGGACTACATCGAGCGACGCATCCTGGACGATCCCGACGTGGAGTGGCCGGTCGAGGCCGGCCGCTACCGGCTGGCCGTGGCCCGGGCGTGCCCGTGGGCCAATCGCACGATCATCGTCCGGCGCCTGCTCGGGCTGGAGGACGCGCTGTCCATGGCGATGGCCGGCCCGACCCACGACGCGGACTCCTGGACCTTCGACCTGGACCCGGGCGAGGTCGACCCCGTGCTGGGCATCCCGCGTCTCAAGGACGCCTACGAGGCGGCCTTCCCCGGCTACGACAAGGGCATCACGGTGCCCGCGATCGTCGACGTCCCGTCGGGCGAGGTCGTCACCAACGACTTCCCCCAGATCACCATCGACCTGTCGTTGGAGTGGACCGACCACCATCGTGAGGGTGCCCCCGAGCTGTACCCGCCACACCTGCGCGACGAGATCGACGAGGTCGCCCTGGCGGTCTACCACGACGTCAACAACGGGGTCTACCGCGCCGGCTTCGCAGGCAGGCAGTCCTCCTACGAGGAGGCCTACCACCAGCTGTTCGACCGGCTGGACTGGCTGGAGGACCGGTTGGCGACCCAGCGGTACCTGGTGGGCGACACCATCACCGAGGCCGACATCCGCCTGTTCACCACCCTGGCCCGCTTCGACGCCGTCTACCACGGCCACTTCAAGTGCAACCGCTCGAAGCTGTCGGAGATGCCGGTGCTGTGGGCCTACGCCCGGGACCTGTTCCAGACCCCCGGCTTCGGCGACACCATCGACTTCACCCAGATCAAGTCGCACTACTACGAGGTGCACCAGGACGTGAACCCGTCGGGCGTCGTGCCGGCCGGACCGTCGCTGGAGAACTGGGCCGACCCGCACGACCGCGACCAGCTCGGCGGGACCCCCTTCGGCGACGGGACCCCGCCCGGACCGCCACCACCCGACGAGGTGGTTGCCGACGAGGACAACCCCGCGCTGGCGCTCCTGCGCTAGCCGACCCGCACGACCTGCGCGACGCCCGGGCCATCGGCCCGGGCGTCGTCGTGTCCGTGGCCCCCCCAGAAGGTCGACAGCAGGGTTGACAGCAGGGGGGTTGACGGGAGCCAGCCACGGACTTACGGTGTATGGGAGGCTTACATCATAAGGCTGCAGCGCACGAGGCAGCCGAGCCCCCGGGACCCACGTGGAGTGACCATGGACCAGCGACCGGCGAGCGTGCCGCCCACCGTGCCGACGAGGCCGACGAGGCCGACGACCCCGACGACCATGACGGCCGTCGCGCACGACCGCTACGGCGGCCCCGAGGTGCTGGAGGTCCGCGAGGTGCCCGTGCCCGAACCCGGTCCCGACGAGGTACGGGTCCGGGTGGCGGCGGCCGGGCTCAATCCCTACGACTGGCATCGCCACCGGGGTGAGCCGATCCTGCCGGTGCGCCCGAGCCTCGGCCTGCGGCGCCCCGCGGCCGGCAGCATCCCGGGGGCCGACTTCGCGGGCACGATCGACCGTGTCGGGTCGCCGGTGCCGGGCCTGGCGGTGGGGGATCGCGTGTTCGGGGAGGTCGCGGGCAACGCCGTCCACGGGGCCTGCGCCGAGTACGTGGTGGTGCCCGCGTCGCGGGTCACCGCCACCCCCGAGGGCCTCGACGACGTGACGGCCGCCGCCGTGCCCATGGGTGCGACCACCGCCCTGGAGGGACTGCGCCGGGTGGGATCGCTGGACGGCGCCCGGGTCCTGGTCAACGGCGCGTCGGGTGGCGTCGGCCACGTCGCGATCCAGCTGGCCCGGGTGCTCGGGGCGGCCGAGGTGGTGGGCGTCTGTGGCACGGCCCGGCTCGACCTGGTCCGCGACCTGGGCGCCGACGACGTCGTGGACCACACCGTCGAGGACGTCACCCGGTCGGGGCGGACCTTCGACGTCGTGTTCGACACCGCGGGGTCCCACTCGGTGCGGTCGTTCTGCCGGGTGTTGGCGCCCGACGGGACGCTGGTGCTGGTGGGCGGGGGCCGCGGCCGCTGGATGGAGCCGGCCGGCCAGATCCTGCGCGCCGGCCTGCAGATGCCGGTCGTGCGACCCCGGATCGTGTTGGTGGCCCGCGTGGACTGCTCCGGTGCGGTGCTCGCCGAGGTCGCCGAGTGGATCGCGCAGGGACGTGTCCGACCGGTGGTGGACCGGACCTGGCCACTGCGGGAGACCGCCGAGGCGATGCGCCACCTCGAGACCGGCCACGTCCGCGGGAAGGTCGTCGTGACGACCTGACCGTCGTCCGGACGACCCCACGCCGGAAGTGGACGACGGGCTACCGTCCGTGCTCCACGGCGCGACGAAGGCCAGCACCATGACCGGACGTCCCAGCTCCCCCTTCCGTTCCGGCCTGGTGCTCGTCGCCGCGGCGGGCCTGGTGCTCGCCGGGTGCAACGCCGGCGAGACCGCGGAGGACCCGACCAGCGCCCCCGCCAGCGGTGCGCCGGCGACCGACGAGGCGACTGGCGAGGCGACGGACGGGGCCCCGAACGCGGCGACGGACGAGGCGACGGACGGGGGAGCGGGCGGGGCAACGGACGGGTCAACAGGTTCGGATGCAGGGTCCGAGGGCGTCGTGCTGGGCTTCGCGGCCGAGCCGCTCAACCTCGACTTCACCACCACCGACGGGGCCGCGATCCCCGAGGCGTTGCTCGCCAACGTCTACGAGGGGCTGGTGCAGGTCGACCAGGACGGCGAGATCGTGCCCTCCCTGGCCACCGACTGGACCGTCAGTGACGACGGGCGCACCTACACCTTCACCCTGGCCGAGGGCGTGACGTTCTCCAACGGCGACGACTTCGACAGCGAGGACGCGATGTTCTCCATCGAGCGTGTGCAGTCCGACGCCTGGACCATCTCGCTGAAGTCGCAGATGGACGTGGTCGAGTCGGTCGAGGCGCCGTCACCCACCGAGCTGGTCGTGACGCTGGCCGAGCCGTCCAACAGCTGGCTGTTCGCCATGACCACCCGGATCGGCGCCATGTTCTCCAGCGACGGCGTGGACGACCTCGCCAACACGCCGGTGGGGACCGGTCCCTACGAGGTCGCCGACTTCGTGCCGGGCGAGCGCATCGACTTCGCGCGGCGCGACGACTACTGGGGCGACGCCCCGGCCTACGCCGACGTCACCTTCCGCTACTTCAGCGACGGCAACGCGCTCAACTCCGCCCTGCTCAGTGGCGGGATCGACGTCATCGCCACCGTCCAGGCGCCCGAGGCCATCAGCCAGTTCGAGGGTGGGGACTACGAGATCATCGAGGGCAGCTCCAACGGCGAGGTGGTGTTGTCGATGAACAACGCCTCGCCACCGCTGGACGACGTCCGGGTGCGACGCGCGATCCGCTACGCGATCGACAACGAGGCCGTGCGGGCGACCGCCTGGGCCGGCTACGGCGAGCTCATCGGCACCATGGGCGCACCGACCGACCCGTGGTTCGCCGCCGAGCGCGCCGAGGACTACCCGACCGACCCCGAACAGGCCGTGGCGCTGCTGGACGAGGCCGGCGTCGACGACCTCACCCTGGACTTCCGGGTCCCGAACCTGCCCTACGCCGTCAACGCCGCCACGACCGTGCAGTCCAACCTCGCCCAGGTCGGCATCACCGCCGACATCACCCCCGTGGAGTTCCCGGCGGTGTGGCTGGAGGAGGTCTTCACCGACACGGCCTACGACCTGTCGATCATCGCCCACGTCGAGCCACGCGACATGGGGATCTTCGCCGACCCCGAGTACTACTTCCAGTACGACAGCCAGGAGTACCGCGACCTGCTGGCCCAGGCCGACACGGGACCTGCCGAGGACCAGGCCGCGACGTTGGCCGAGGCCGGTGCGCTGCTCAGCAGCGACGCCGCCGCGGAGTTCCTGTTCCTGGCACCCACCCTGATCGTGACCGACGGCACGGTCACCGGGCTGCCGGTGGACGAGGTCAGCGAGGCCTTCGACGTGACGGCACTGCGACCCGCCTGAGTCGTCGGGCCCGACGACCCGCCGGGGGAGCGCATGGCCTACCAGCTGCTGACCCGGACCGCGACGTTCGTGGTCACGGTCGTGGTGGCCTCGGTGCTGGTGTTCGCGTTCCTGAGCGTGCTGCCGGGGTCGGCCGCGCGGGTCTCGTTGGGGGTCAACGCCACCGACGAGGCGGTTGCCCGGGTGGAGGCGGACTTCGGGCTGGACCGACCCCTGCCCGAGCAGTACCTCGACTGGGTCCAGGGGCTCCCGGCCGGCGACTTCGGCACCTCCTACGTGACCCGGCGGGTCATCGGGCCCGAGATCGTCGACCGCCTGCTGGTGACGACGTGGCTGGTGGGCGCGTCGATGCTGGTGGCCCTGGTCGTCGCGCTGCCCCTGGGCACGCTGGCCGCGGTCCGACACCGACGGCCGAGTGGGACCGTGCTGGCCGGGTTGAGCCAGGTCGGGGTCGCCGTGCCGAGCTTCCTGGCCGGGCTGTTGCTGATCGCGGTGTTCGCGGTGAAGCTGGGCTGGTTCCCCTCGGGCGGGTGGACGCCACCGGCACGCGACCCGACGGCGTTCCTGCGTGGGCTGGTGCTGCCGGCGCTGGCGCTGGGGCTGGTGCAGGGCTCGGTCCTGTCCCGGTACGTGCGGTCGACGGTGCTCGACGTCCAGCGCGAGGACTTCATCCGCACGGCACGCGCCAAGGGCCTCCAGCGGTGGCAGGCGCTGGTGCGCCACGGCCTGCGCAACGCCGCGATCCCGATCGTGACGGTGCTCGGCCTGCAACTGTCGGTGCTGCTGGTGGGCGCCGTGGTGGTCGAGCAGGTGTTCACGATCCCGGGTCTGGGCAGCCTGCTGCTGGACGGCGTGGCCAACCGCGACCTGCTGCTGGTCCAGGGTGTGGTGATGGTGCTGGTCGTGATGATCCTGGCCATCAACTGGGCGGTGGACGTGCTCTACACCGTGCTGGACCCCCGGCTGCGGGCCCGCGCATGAGGAGGCGCCGATGACCGCCGCCCCCGACGTGGTCGCCGCCGGTCCCGCGACGCCCGTCGACGACGCCGACGGGCGCACCTGGTCGCTGTGGATCGGCGCCGGGCTGGTCGGCGTGGTGGTCGCCATGGCCGTGGTGTCGTTCCTGTGGACGCCCTACGACCCCTACTTCGTCGACGGCACCAACCGGTTCGCCGGGCCGGGGTGGTCCAACCTGCTGGGGACCGACCAGTTCGGCCGCGACGTGCTGTCGCGGCTGATGGTGGGGGCCCGCACGACCCTGTTCGTCGGGATCGTGTCGGTCGGGGTCGCCGGCCTGGTCGGGACGCCACTGGGGATCATGATGGGCATGGCCCCGGGATTGCCGGGCCGCGTCCTGCTCCGGGGCAACGACCTGCTGCTGGCGTTCCCGGCGCTGTTGCTGGCGATCATGTTCGCCGCGGTGTTCGGTCCGTCCACCATGACCGCGATGGTCGCGATCGGGATCGGGACCATCCCGGTGTTCGCCCGGATCGCCCGGAGTGGGACCGTGCAGGTCATGAGCAGCGAGTACGTGCTGGCGGCACGGTCGTCCGGGCCGGCACGGGCTGGGGCTGGCGGTCCGCCACGTGCTGCCCAACATCACCAGCCTGCTGTTGGTGCAGGCCTCGGTGTCGTTCGCGATCGCGATCCTGGCCGAGGCCGCACTGTCGTTCCTGCGCTTCGGAACGCCGCCCCCGATCCCGTCGTGGGGGCTGATGCTCTACGACGCGCAGTCCGTGCTGGCCGTCAACCCGGGCCTGTCGGTGTGGCCGGGCGTGGGCATCGCCATCGCGGTGCTGGGCTTCAACCTGCTCGGCGACGGCCTGCGCGATCGCCTGGACCCCCGTCTGGCGGGCCAGGCATGAGCGCGCCCCAGGTGCCCGCCACGACGAGGTCGGTCGACGACCGGTTGGTGGTCGCGGGCCTGGACGTGCGGGTCGGCGAGGTCGGACTGCTCCACGACGTCGCGTTCCGGCTGGGCGGCCGGTGAGCGGGTCGGCCTCATCGGGGAGTCCGGGTCGGGGAAGTCGTTGACGGCGCTGTCGGTCATGGGGCTGCTGCCCGAGGGACTCCGGGCCACCGGACACGTGGGCCTGGTCGGTGTCGACGACGACCTGCTCGACGCCGACGAGGCGCGTCTGGCCGACCTGCGGGGTCGCCGGATGTCGATGGTGTTCCAGGAGCCGATGTCGGCGCTCAACCCCCTCATGCGAGCCGGTCGCCAGGTGGCGGAGGTGCTGGCCGTGCACGGCCGCGGCGAGTCCCGGGGCGATCGCGACCGCCGGGCACGGGACCTGTTGGACGCGGTCGCGATGCAGGACCCCGACCTGGTGCAGCGGCGCTACCCGCACCAGCTGTCGGGTGGCCAGCGCCAGCGGGTGATGCTGGCGATGGCACTGGCCAACGAACCCGACGTGCTGATCTGTGACGAGCCGACCACGGCGCTGGACGTCACCGTCCAGGCCCAGATGCTGGACCTGATCGTGCGCGGCGCCCGCGAACGCGACGCGTCACTGTTGTTCATCACCCACGACCTCGCCGTGGTGGCCACCGTGTGTGACCGCGTCCTGGTGATGTACGGCGGGCGCATCGTGGAGGCCGGCCCGGTCCAGCAGGTCTTCACCTCGCCACGCCACCCCTACACCCGCGGGCTGGTGGCGGCGTCGGACCTCGACGCGGTCGACACCGCGGGTCGACTGCCCACGATCCCGGGGGTCGTCCCACCGGCGGGCCGGTTCCCGTCGGGGTGCGTGTTCCGCACCCGCTGCGAACGGGCCACCGACGAGTGCGCCACGCTGCCGCCGTGGACCGGCGATCCGGACGACGGCCACGCCTGCATCCATCCCCACCACGAACCCGTGGTCGACACCGGCACGCCCACACGCGCCACCACCACCGCCACCACCCTCGGCCCGGCCGGCAGCCGGGGTGAATCGCCGGACGAACCGATCCTCGTGGCGACCGACCTGGTACGCCACTTCCGCCGCCCACGGACGTCGCTGCTGCGGTCGCCGGGTGCCGTCCACGCCCTGCGTGGGGTCACCCTGGAGGTGCGGGCCGGACAGCGCTTCGGGATCGTGGGGGAGTCCGGGTCGGGCAAGTCGACGCTGCTGCGGCTGCTGGCGGCGCTGGACCAGCCGACCAGTGGGACGGTGTCGTTCCGGGGACGACCGGTCACCGGCCTGCCGGAGCGGCGGCTGGGGTTCCTGCGCGAGGACCTCCAGGTGGTGTTCCAGGACCCGATGGGATCGTTGGACCCGCGCATGCGGGTCGGCGACGTCATCATGGAGCCACTGGTCGTGCAGGGCCACGCCGACCGGGGGCAGCGGCTGGCCGAGCTGCTGGACGCGGTCGGGCTCCCCGAGGACGTCGGGCGGCGGTGGCCGCACCAGTTCTCGGGTGGGCAGCGACAGCGCATCGCGATCGCCCGGGCGCTGTCGACCCGGCCGAGGGTGCTGCTGGCCGACGAGCCCGTGAGCGCGCTGGACGTGTCCGTCCGCGCCCAGATCCTCAACCTGCTCGCCGACCTCGCCGACACCCACGAGCTGACGATGGTGTTCGTGTCCCACGACCTGGCCGTGGTCGGACAGGTGTGTGACACCATCGCGGTGATGCGTGACGGCGAGGTGGTCGAGACCGGGCCGACCGACGAGGTGGTCGCCGACCCCCGACACCCCTACACCCGCGAACTGCTGGGCGCGGTCCCCAGCCTGCGGCGCGCCCTGGACGGCCAGGACGCGGCCGCGCTGGCCCGCCGGGCCGGCGTCACCGACGAGCCACGAGGATGACCATGCCGACCCGGACCACGCCCGGAGCTGCCGGCCACGGGCTGTCGGACCTCGACGCCGCCACGATCGTGGCCGGCTACCGGGACGGGCGCTGGACCCCCGTCGAGGTCCTGGCCGCGGTCATGGCCAGGGTCCGGGCGGTCGACGACCACGTCCACGCGTTGTGGGCGCCGGACCCCGACGGCGCGTCGGCGGCCGCCGAGGCCAGCACGCGACGGTGGGCCGACGGCGCCGCGCTCGGGCCGCTGGACGGCGTGCCGGTGACGGTCAAGGAGAACATCGCCACCCGTGGCACCCCGGTGCCGGGCGGCACCGCCGCGACCGTGCTGGAGCCCGCCGAGGCCGATGCCCCACCGGCGGCACGGCTGCGCGAGGCCGGCGCGGTGCTGGTGGCCAAGACCACGATGCCGGACTGGGGGATGCTGTCGTCGGGCCGGTCGAGCTTCCACGACCTCGCCCGCAACCCGTGGGACCTCGACTGGAACCCCGGCGGGTCGTCGGCCGGCGCGGCCGCGGCGGGCGCCGCCGGCTACGGGCCGCTGCACCTCGGATCCGACATCGGGGGGTCGATCCGGTTGCCGGCCGGCTGGTGTGGGCTGGTCGGGTTGAAGCCGTCCTGGGGCCGCGTGCCCATCGACCCGCCCTACTGGGGACGCGTCGTCGGACCGATCACCCGGACCGCGGCCGACGCCGCCGTGCTGCTGGCGGTGCTGGCACGCCCCGACCCGGACGACCGCGACTTCCAGTCGCTCCCGCCGGATCCCGGACTGCGCGACGTCGACGCGGTGGCGGCCGGCTTCGGGCCACCGTCGTCGGTCGCCGGGCTGCGGGTGGGCCTCCACCTGGACGCCGGGGCCGGCCTGGCCGTGGACGACGAGGTCGTCACCGTCGTGCGCCGGGTCGCCGACACCTTCGCCGACGCCGGGGCCGGGGTCGAGGTGGTCGCACCGTTCCTGGCACGCCACCAGTTGGCCGGCCTCGACCGGTTCTGGCGCGTCCGTGGCTGGGCCGACTGGCTCGACCTCGACGAGGACGCCCGCGGGCGCGTGCTGCCCTACATCCGGGACTGGGTCCACGGGGGCGCCGACGTCGACGGCGTCGAGGTCCTGCGGGCGGCCCAGCAGATGCTGGCGGTCGGTCGCGACACCCTGGCGGCCACCCGGGCCTTCGACGTGGTGGTGTCCCCGGTGTCGCCGGTGGCCACGTTCCCCGCCGAGTGGCACGGACCGACCGACGATCCCGACACGGCGATGCACCACATCGCCTTCACCGTGCCCTACAACTTCTCCCACCAGCCGGCCGTGTCGGTCCACGCGGGGGTGACCGCCGACGGTCGTCCCGTGGGCGTGCAACTCGCCGGCCCTCGCTTCGCCGACCTCGACGTCCTGCGTCTGGCCGCCTGGTGGGAGTCCGTCCGCCCCGCCGACGCCACCCCGACGTGGCCGGCCCCGGCCGTGGCCGCCCTGGTGGCCACCGACGACCGGCGCTGACGTGGATCGCCGACGGGCAGCCGAGGTCCTGGGTGTGGAGGTCACGGCCGGGGGCGAGGAGATCGCCCGCGCCTACCGGCGCCAGGCTCGTCACCACCATCCCGACCACGGTGGCGACGTCGACGACTTCCGACGACTCCGGGAGGCACGCGACGTGCTCACCGGGGCCTCGGTGCCCCGTGTCCGGAGCGCACGCCCGAGGCCGTCCCCGGACGCCACGGCCCCCCGACCACCGGTCCGGGTCGTGCGTCGAAGCCTCCTCACCAGGCTGCGGGACGCCTCGATCGGCCTGGTGCCACGATCCTGGACGTCTCGGCGGCATCGCGACCTGGACTGACCCACCACCCCCTCCGAACGGCCAGGGACCACGGGCGGGTCCGCCGTCGTCTGATCTTCGACAACGCATCCACGGGACGTGGCCGGGTACCGTGACCAGGCCCGCCCATCCCTCCACTCGACACTCAGGAGCCCGCATGTCCACCCCTGCTATCGGCGCCCTCATCGGCCTGGGACTGGCCGCGATCTGGGCCCTGGCCGGCGGATGGTGGGTCCTGTTGGCCATCGTCATGGCCGCGGTCGGGTTCACCATCGGCCTGGTCGTCGACGGTCGCCTGGACCTCACCCGGTTCCTCGGCCACGACGAGCACGGCCCGACGACCGTCAACTCGACCAAGGAGAACTGATCATGGCAACCAGCACCGACACCACGAGCACGTCCCCGACCACCCGGCCCTCGGCCGACTCGTCGGTCGAACCCGCCATGGGCGCCTCGACCGCCGACGGGGGCACGACCACGATCGACGAGGCGGTCGTGTCCAAGATCGCCTCGATCGCCGTCCGCGAGGTCGACGGGGTCCACAAGCTGGGTGGTGCCATCTCGGGCGCCGTCGCCAGCGTGGTCAAGCGCATCCGCGGCGACGAGCACGCCACGGCCGGCGTCGGCGTCGAGGTCGGGACGCGGCAGGCCGCGATCGACCTGACGGTGGTCGCGGAGTACCCGGTCCCGCTGCAGGAACTGACCAACTCGGTCCGCGACAACGTCACCAGCCGTGTCGAGTCGCTGACCGGTCTCGAGGTGGTCGAGGTCAACATCGTCGTGACCGACCTGTACTTCCCCGGTGACGACGACGCCGAGGCCGAGGCCGAGCCCAAGCGGGTCGAATGACTCCGGCCGCCGGGGTCGCCGCCATGGACGACCCGGTGTCGACCGCGGTGTCGACCCCGTGGAGGGCCCGGGGGACGACCCGGACCTGGTCCTCGCGCGCTCGATCGCGGCCGCCACCGAGTCGTTCCACGACGTCGCCCGCCTGAGCGCCGGCCCCATGGGCGTCCACGCGACCTGGCGTCGTGGTCGACGATGCCCGGGAGTCGTGGTCGACCGCAACCATCCCCCACGAGTCCTGGTGCGCGTCGTGGCAGCGCGACCCGACCTGGTCGCCGGCCTCGGCGAGCGTGTGCGTGACCGCCTGCGGCACACCTTCGGTCACCAGGTGGGGCCGCTCGACGTCCACGTCGCCGATGTGGTGGTCGACCCCGACGACGACGACGCCGCTGGCTGAGCGACGCGACCCGCGGACCCGGTTCGCGACCCCGACCCCACCCACCGACCCCCCGCCCGACCCCGCCCGTCAGGAGTCGTCATGCACGTCGTCAACCGCATGATCATGATCTTTCTGGCCGTGGTGCTGGTCGCCATCGGTGCGTGGGCCATCGCCGAGGCGGCTGCCCACCTGGCCGGCCAGGGCGCCGTGGTGCTCGACCCGGGCACCGTGGCGGCGACGCTGAAGGACGCCACCTGGGCCGAGACCGGCACGCGCACGGTCGCGTGGGGGCTGGTGGTCGTGGGTCTGCTGCTGGTGGTGGCCCAGGTCAAGCCCCGTCGCCCGGTGGACTATCCGGCACGCGCGGCCAGCCCGAACCGACACCTGTCCTACGAGCGCCACGGACTGGAGCGACTCGCCGGCCAGGTCACCGAGTCCCACCCCGACGTCGCCGCCGTCGACCGGGTCGTGCTGCATCGACGACGACTCGTCGTCCAGGCGCGGGGCTACGTCGACACGCCCGTCGACGCCACCCGTCGCGACGTCGACGAATCGCTGGCGCAGTCCCTGGCCAGCCTCGACCTGCTGCGCCCACCGCGTGTCCGCGTCGTGGTCGTTCCCGGCGATCGGCGCACCCGATGACCCGTCCCACCGTCAATCGCGTCGCCCTGCTGGTCCTGGGCCTGGTGCTGCTGGCAGCCGGCCTCGCCGGCGTGTGGTCGGGCAGTGGGATCGCCGTCGACGCGATGCCGCCGTTGCGTTCGCCCGGTGACCTGTGGGCACCGATCGGGCGTCTGATCGAGGACAACGCCGACCTGTGGCCCGCCGTCGCCCTGGTGGCCGGGCTGGTCGTGGTCCTGCTCGGCCTGGCGCTGCTCGAGGGCCAGTTGCGTGACGGTCGCGATCGCCGTCGTCGGCGTGCCGACCTCGACGTCTCCCCGTCCGGCCGCGACACCACGGTCGTGAGCGGTTCGGCGCTGTCCGGCGCGGTCGCGGCCGACCTGACCCGCGTGCACGAGATCCAGTCCGCCAGCGTGGTGACCTGGGACGACGAGCGGTCCACGCGTCTGCAGGCCGTCGTCGGGCTGTCCGAGGGCCGGCTCGTCCAGGACGTCCACGCGGGCATCCAGGACGCCATCGGGCGGGCCGAGCAGGCGCTGGGTGGGCGCCAGCTCGATGCCTCGGTCCGGGTCGAGGTGCTGGACCAGCCGGCCCCCCGCGTTCGCTGAGCCGGGTCCGGGTCATCGCCGGCGGTCACGCCTCGATCAGTGCATGACCACGTCACGGACCGTGATGTCGATGGACCCGACGGTGAGGCCCGCCAGCCGCTCGACGCTGTGGGCGACGTGGTGTCGCACCGCCGCCACGGTGTCGGGCACGGGGCGGTGGACGTCGACGGTCACCGCCATCGTCAGTGCTCCGTCACCGGCCACGACACCACGGACGGCGGTGATGCCGCGGACGTCGTGGGCGGCCACGGTGGCCAGCAGTTCGACCACGGTGGCCGACACCGAGGTGGTCCCCGTGCGACCCACGTGGATGGGGACGTCGGTCGCGTCGCCGTCGCGGACCCGTTGCATGACGCGGTGCACGAAGCCGGTGGGGGCCTGGACCCGGACCCTGGACAGGTCGGTCACCAACGCGTGGGCGTGCTGGTGTCGTCGCAGTCGTGCACGGCAGTGGGGGCAGGACCGCTGGTGGTCGTCGAGGTCGTGGCCACGTCCGTCCCAGACCTGGTCGACGAGCTCGTCGGGATCGCGCCCACACGGCAGCGGCACGGGTGATGGCTCAGCCATCGGTTCGCTCCTGCTCGGGCGGGGAGGGGTCGAGGTCGGCGGTGGCAAGGGCATCGGCGACCACGCGGCGACTTCGCCGGAGGCGACTGCGCACGGCACCGGTGCTGATCTCGAGCACCTCCGCGACCTCGTCGTAGCGCAGTTGTTCGATGGTGCGCAGCAGGAAGGCCGCGCGGTCCCCCGGCGACAACGTGGCGATCGCGTCGGCGACCACGTGGGCGACACTGGCGGCGACGGCGCGGTCGGCCGGCCCTGACCCCGTGTCCGGCAGGGAGGGGGGCAGGGTCGTGGGGGGGTCGCCGTGGACCCGCAGGTGGTCGATGCAGGTGTTGGTGACGATGCGGTACAGCCAGGTCGTGAAGCGTGCGTCCGAGCGGAAGGCGTCGAGGGACCGCCAGGCCCGCACGAACGCGTTCTGGGCCGCGTCCTCGGCGTCGTGGGGATCGCGGAGCATGCGCAGGGCGACGCCGTAGGCGAGGTCGGAGTGCCGCCGCACCAGTTCACCGAACGCGCGGTCGTCGCCGCGTCGCGACGCCAGCACCAGGTCGGTGTCGTCGACCCCGCGCCAGCCGGTCGCCGTCACGGCGACATCGACGGATCGTGCGCAGGCAGGTCGATGGCCGCTCCGAGGTCGTGACTGCGGCAGGCTACTCCGAGGGGCGGTCGTTCCCGCGGCCACTGGCCCCGACCGGCCACGTCCGCCGGCCCGTGATCGACGCCGGCCCCAGGTCTGCTGGCCGTGCGCGGTGTTCGTGCCAGGCCACCCCCTCCCGACCCGCCCCCGCCGTCCGGGACCTGCTGCCACCGGGGTCCCGCCGACGCGTGGGCCGTGGCGGGAACGGGGCATTGACAGGCGCCCGGCCGGACCTAGGCTGCCATGCGCGAGCGCGCGGGGCCCGCGTACGCGGTCCCGCGCGGCGACCGGGAGGATGACCGTGGACGATGCGCCGACACGTGCTCCCGACGACACGCTGCAGGCCCACTTCGCCGCGGTCGGCGCCGGCGACCTGGACGCGATCGTGGCCGACTACCGCGAGGACGCCGCGATGGTGACCAGCGACGGCGTGGTGACCGGACGCGACGGCATCCGCACGGCGTTCGCCCAGGTCCTCGGCGCGCTGCCCGACGCGACCCTGGACGTGACCGGGGTGGTGGTCCACGACGGTGTCGCGCTGGTCGACTGGACCGTGGAGGGCGACGGGGTGGCGGTTCGTGACGGCGTGGACACCTTCACCTTCGACGAGACCGGCGCCATCCGCGTCCACACCGTCCACTTCACGATCACCCCCACCTGACCCACGACGAGCCTGCTCGACCGTTCGGGAAACGTCGTTCCCGAGCGCCTCGGCACGTCCGTCGGGGGGGAGGACCTCGAGTTCGACCCGTCGGGGACCTACCTCGCGGCCGCCCTCTACGCCACCAGCGACCCGGCGGACCCCGAGGCCCACGTGGGGATCTGGGACTGGCGGGCCGGCGAGCAGGTCGGGCACATCGAGGGCGTTCCCGGCAACGTTCACTGGGACTCGACGGGGACCCGGCTGCTGGTGTCGGCCCTGTTCACCCTCGACGGCGACGAGGCCGGGGCGGCGGTGTGGGACGTCAGTGCCGTCGTCAACGGTTCGTCGGCCGCCGGGCCACGCCGCGTGCCCACGACGGACCGCCTCGCCACCCTGGTGGGCCACCGCAACTGGCTGCAGGAGGCCGTGTGGAGTCCGGACGGCACCATGGCCGCGACGTGCAGCGGTGACGGGTCGGCGAGGCTGTGGGACACCGGCACCGGCCACCAGCTCCTCGTCCTGATCCGTTCGGGACTCGGGGGGTTCTGTCGGCTCCGGTTCAGTCCGGACGGCCGCATGCTCGCCGTCGCCGATCCGATGGGCGGTGTCGATGTCCTCGCGGTGCCGCTCGAGGACCTCGCCTCGCTGGCCCGGGACCGCCTGACCCGGACCTGGCAACGGGAGGAGTGCCGCGAGTACCTCGACCTCGACGAGTGCCCGGGGTGACGTGACCGGGTGCAGCAGGCGGATGTGGCCAGGAGCTGGTCCGACGACTGGCGCCACGGCAGATGGCGGACGCTCCGATCGGGGGCCAGGAAGTGGTATGCGGCCGCACCTTTCGCCGGGCTTACACCCGGGGGGCACGGTGTCTCGTGTGCCGGACACCCCGGCGCGCGAACCCCGGACAGGACTGGCCATGCCCGCACGCCCCATGCCCCCAGCGAGACCCGCAGCGATCCGGCGAGGACTGATCGCGCTCGCGATCCTCGCCATGGCGACCACCGCCGTCGTGGCTGTCGGCCCACCGACCGCGTCGGCGTCCACGGATCCCGTCATCACCTGGAACGAGCACGCCACCGATGCACTGCTCGTGCGTGGCGGCCAGCCACCCCAGCAGTCCGTGCCCCACCTGGCGATGGTCCACGGGGCCGTGTACGACGCCGTCAACGCCATCCGTGGCGGCTGGCAGGGCTACCTGCTCCGACCCGCCGAGGCGTCCCCCGACGCGTCGACGGACGCCGCCGTCGCCGCGGCGGCGCACGGCGTCCTCGTGCACCTGCGACCCGTCGACGAATCGATCCTCGACCAGCAGCTTGCCGACGCGCTGGCCATCGTGGCGAGCGGTCCGAACCGCGACGCGGGCGTCGCCGTCGGCCGACGGGCTGCGGCCGCGATGATCGCGGAACGGGCCGACGACGGTCGCTTCGGACCGGGACGCTTCACCCCCTCGACCGACATCGGGGCGTGGCGCCCGGAGGTGCCGGGCTTCGTCAGCGATCCGAACGCGTGGCTCAAGGACGTCCGACCGTTCCTGGTGCGCAGTGCCGAGCAGTTCATGTCCGGACCACCAGCCGCGTTGGGCAGCGCACGATGGGCTCGCGACCTCACCGAGGTGAGGCTGCTGGGTGGCGTCGACAGCACGCGTCGCACCGCCGCACAGGAGGAGTCCGCCCGGTACTGGGCCATGAATCCGCCCGCGATCTGGTCCCGCGTGCTGCGCCAGGTGGCCACGGCGCAGGACCTGTCGATCGACGACGACGCGAGGTTGTTCGCGCAGGTCTGGATGACGGCTGCCGACGCCCTGATCACCGTGTGGCACTCCAAGGACCACTGGTCGTTCTGGCGGCCGGTGACGGCCATCGCGCGGGCCGACCTCGACGGCAACCGCCGGACCATCCCGGAGTCGGGATGGCTGCCGCTGCTGCCCACGCCGCCCTACCCCGAGCATCCCTCGGGCCATCTCGGCCTGAGCTCCGCGGTGATCGCCACCCTGCGGGACTTCCTGGGCACCGACGCCGTGTCGTGGACCGACTCCAACGCGGGTGGGACACAGCGGACCACCAGCCTGTCGGCGACGCTGGACGAGATCGTCGGCGCGCGGATCTGGTCCGGCATCCACGTCCGGACGGCCGACACGCACGGGGCCAGGATCGGGCAGCGGATCGACCAGTTCCGCGCCCGCCACTGGTTCCGGCCCCGACCCGCCACGTCCGTCGGCCCGTGATCGACGGCGGCCCCGGGTCGGCTCGTCGTGGGTGGCGCCTGTGCCCCCGTCGCATGCGGCGGGGGCGTCCGCGCCGTGCAGGGGTCGTGTCCGGGACGGGGCCACCTCGGGTTGGTCGGGGGGTGATGGGGGGTTGGGTCGGGCGAGTGAACGGCGGGGCTGTGCCTCGCCCTGAGCGACGACGGCCGGCTGCTGGCCGTCGCCCAGGAGCGTCGTGGCGTGCGGGTGTGGACCCTGGACCACGACGAACTGGTCGAGGTCGCCCGGGCACGCGTGACGCGCGAACTGCGCCCTGACGAGCGCGCGACCTGCCTCCCGCCGGACTGGCCCGAGTTCGGCGAGCACTGACGGCCGGGTCAGGCCGGGCCGGTCGGGGGCAGGGTGAGGTCGACGACGGTGCCGCCGCCCGGGCGCTGGCCGGCGGTGATCGTGCCGCCGTGGGCCTCGACCAGTTGCCGGGCGATCGCCAGCCCCAGGCCCGACCCGCCCGAGTCGCCCGAGCGGTGGAAGCGGTCGAACACGTGGGGGAGGTCGGCGGGGTCGATGCCCGTCCCGGTGTCGGCCACGACCAGGCGCAGGCCCTCGTCGACGCCCGTCGTCGCGGTCACGTCGACCCGGCCACCGCCCGGGGTGTGGCGGATCGCGTTGGTGAGCAGGTTGACCACGACCTGTTCGACCCGCATCGCGTCGAGGTCGACTCGTGCTGGTGCGGCGGTCGTGTCCGTGCGCACGGCGACGTCGGCGTCGCGCGACCGGTCGGCCACGGCCCGCACGGCCGCGGCCACCACGGCGGCCGGGTCGACCTCCTCCACCTCGAGTCGCAGGGCGCCCGCCTCGGCAGTCGACAGCGTCGCGAGGTCGTCCAGCAGGCGTTCGAGCAGGGCGACCTCGTCGACCACCGTTCGCAGCCGATCCGGCTCGGCCCGGTAGACCCCGTCGAGCATGCCCTCGACGATGCCACGGACCACCGACAGCGGCGTGCGCAGTTCGTGGGCGAGGTCGGCGAGCAGGACGCGGCGGCGCTGCTCGTCGCTGTCCAGGCGCGCCACCATGTCGTTGAACGAGGCTGCCAGACGTCGCACCTCGCGTGGCCCGCGCGGTTCGACGCGGACGCCGGCCTCTCCGGCGCGCACGCGTTCGGCGGCGTCCATCACGTCAGCAAGCGGGCTCGCGAAGCGTCGTCCCAGGCTCGCGCCGACCGCCACGACGACCGCGAGCACGACGACCAGCAGCGCGACCGCCCCGACGACGGCTGGCACGGTCGGGCCGTCACCCAGCAGCCGGGCCGCAACTGCCAGTGCGGCCACGACCAGCCCGACGGTCACCACCAGCAGCAGGCCGGCGACCACCACGACCCCCCGCAGGAACCGCCGGCGGACGTGGGGCGGCGGGCCGCGGCGGCCATGCCGCAGTTCGCGGTCCAGCCATGGTGGGGGGCCGCGGTCGGCCCAGGGGGGTCCGTGCCAGCCTCGGCGGTCGGGGCCGTCGTCACCCATCCTGGAACCGGTAGCCGACCCCGTGGACGGTCTGCAGCAGTCGCGGACTGGCGGGCGTGGGTTCCAACTTGTGGCGGATGTTCTTGACGTGGGCATCGACGGTTCGCTCGTAGCTGTCGAACGACACCCCGTGGACCGCGTCGAGCAGTTGTGCGCGCGTGAACACCCGACCGGGCTGGCCCATCAGGACCGCGACGAGGTCGAACTCGGTGGCGGTCAGGTCCACGGGTGCGCCGTGGACCGTCACGGTGCGTCGGGCCGGGTCCAGCGCCACGGGCCCGACGTGCAGCGGCCGGTCGGCGGGCCCGCGGTCGAGCTCGACGCGCCGCAGCACGGCCCGGACGCGTGCCACCAGCTCGCGTGGTGAGAACGGCTTGACCACGTAGTCGTCCGCGCCCACCTCCAGGCCCAGGACCCGGTCGAGCTCGTCGGTCCGGGCCGTCAGCATGACGATCGGCACCGTGGTGTCCCGCCGCAGCTCGCGGGCGACGTCCAGCCCGTCGTGGTCGGGCAGGCCGAGGTCGAGCACCACCACGTCCGGCGCCCCCCGCCGGGCCGCCGCCAGGGCCGCGGACCCGGTGGCGGCGTCGGTGACCGTGAACCCGGCGTCGGCCAGGTAGTCGTGCACGAGGGCGCGGATGCGTGGGTCGTCCTCGACCACCAGCACGTGGCCGTGGGAACGCCCGGTCGGGGCCGCCATCGATCAACCCGCCGCCATGACGGTCGACGCCCGCCGCCTGCGACCGCGGACAGGCCGCGTTGCGCCTTGACGTCGTCGCTGCTGATGACGTCGGAGAGCTTGCGCTCGTTCTCCGGCAAGCCGCGCCGGTCGGCCTCGGCGTGCCAGAGATGGATGACGCCGGTGGCGAAGTTCCGTCCTTGCGCGTACCGGAATGCAGCAGTCGCACGATGATGTCGGAATCCTCCTTGCCCCAGCCGCTGTAGGCGGCGTCGAAGCCGTCGACGCGCATCGAGATCGGCGCGCCAGACCGCGAGATTGCAGGAGCGCGCGCCCGCGCCATGCTTGCTGCCGCAAGCGCCGCAACGGCCCGAGCGGCAGACGCAGCAGCGCCGCCAGGCGATTGACGCCGCCGCTTCCAGCGCTCGGCCAGCCAGTCGGCCAGACCCCAGCTTTCCGGCGTCAGCCCTTCCGCGCAGCACCTGCGCGGTCAGCTCGCGCGACAACAAAACACGGTTGCCGGTGACGAAGGCGCCGGCTGCGGCCAGCGGCGATGGGTGGCGACGAAATCCGGCCGCACGATGCAGTCGCCGTCGAGGAAGATGCAGTAATCGCCGCGCGCCGCCAGGATGGCGCGATTGCGGATTTCGGCCGGCGCGAAAGCCGCGGTCCTCGTGCCAGACATGCGCAAGCCGGCGGCCGACCTTGCCCTGCCAGGCTTCGACCAGCGCCGCGGTCGCCGGTCCCGAGCCGTCGTCGGCCACCACCACCTCGAAATCCGCGGTCGGTCTGCGCCGGCGAGCGAGCGCAGCACCGCCGCCAGCGCGTCCTCGCGGTTATAGGTGGTGACGATGACGGAGATCGGTTCGGCCACTAGTCGCTCTCAAACTGGCATTGTTCGCCCGCAGCATTAGCCGTGGTCGGCGCGCGGCGACAAACCCCTAGGGCCGACGCGCCCGGCGATGATAACGTGCCGGTCCGCCCTGTGCGCGTGCATTCCAGGGCGCCCGGGAATACGCATCTTTGGCACCATCCGACGATGCAGAAAATTTCGGCCTATATTCTGACCTATAACGAAGCGGAAAAGATCGAGGCCGCGGTCGCAAAGCGTGCTGTGGGCCGACGAGGTGGTGGTGGTCGATTCGTTCAGCACCGACCGTACCGCCGAGATCGCCACCGCGCTCGGCGCGCGCGTGGTCGAGGTGCCGTTCAAGGGCTTCGGCGATCTGCGCAACCGGGCGATCGAAGCCTGCACGCATGACTGGATCTTCAGCCTGGACGCCGACGAGCGATGCACCGAAGCGGTGCGCGACGAGATCCTGGGCCTGCTCGCGGCAGGGCCGCCGCTCGACGTCTATCGGGTGCCGCGCCGAGCTACATGATGGGCCGCTGGATCAGAGGCTCGGGCTGGTATCCGAATTTCCGCCAGCCGCAGCTCTTCCGCAAGGGCGCGATGCGCTACACGCTCGAACCGGTGCACGAGGGCTACGAGAACCTGAGCGGCAAGCCGCTCGGCACGCTCAAGAACGCGTCTGGCAATTCCCCTTCCGCAATCTGGAAGAAGTCATCAACAAGATGAACCGCTATTCCTCGCTCGGCGTGCCCAAGCTCGCGGGCAAGCACGTATCGATGGCAAGCGCGCTCGGTCACGGCCTCTGGTCGTTCTTCAAGCACTACATCTTCAAGCGCGGCTTCATCGACGGCTGGGCCGGCTTCGTCATCGCCTTCGGCAATTTCGAGGGCACCTTCTACCGCTACGCCAAGCGCTACGAGGAGACGCAGGACTGGCGGCCGCCGGCGGGCAAGCCGATCCGGCGCGAGCCGAGGGACGAGGCCAAGAGCGATGAGAAAACACATGGTTCGAGGCTCCCCCGTTTGAGAGTTTAAATCATGAGCCGGTTGCCGATCTCGACCGGGACCTCATATCGCTTGTCGCCACCGCACCTCAAAGGTCGGCTATCGGGCAAAGCGGAAGTGGGCCGGCGGGCAAATCAGAGAGCCTCGATCGAAATCGACCCTGAGCTAAACAAAATGCTTTGACAGGGCAGCCGTCCGGTCTTTCACGATCAAAGATATAAGCGCGTCGCGGTAAATTTGCAGGTGCCAATTCCGCCGCGAATATCACCGGTATTCGCGATGCACCGCCATGTGTAGTACAGTATCGGTCGTCTTGATCGGAGAGAGTTTTTGGTGCGACGGCGAACGCGGTTAAGCGGTTGCCTGAACGCCTGCCCCCGGATGTCGTATCGCAGCCGCTGGTGCTTGACGTGGAGCCCGACACATGCGCGTATGAGAAATACCGTATTGTAACCACCGGTCGTGGGGATTCGCATGCAAGCGCCAACGGCCTACGAACCGGCCATGGGATTGAGCCGGTCGTAGATCGCGTGCGCGCTCCGGATTGGGATTTCTACGATCGGTCAAGTTGCTTTTTGTGACGGGCGCGACAAGTGCGTATCGCGAGATGTCAACGGCAATGAGTCGATTTTTTCAACCGATAGCGGTGTGCAGGCGTTCGTTGCGACGAACACCAGCGTAACACTTTTGCGAACAGCGATGGCAGAGGGAACAACACCGACCTCAAGCAATGCGAACGAAATGGACTAGCGCGGGTTGACGATGGGTAGGTCAGCCGATTACGGTCATCGTCCGTTATCTGAGCGCGTTTTGATACCTAACGAAGCCAATCGGGCCGAGCAATGGCCGGTGGCCCGGTCTCGCTTTCCAGGTCCAATGCCAGGCTCTGACGGCGCGCGTACCTGGGCAAGACCGGGATTGGGCCAGTTTGAAATCGGTCTGCCAAATTGCTCCGAAGCAACATGGGTCGACCGGACCGTTTTTGGGTTGCTGGAAGTCCGGAAAAGCGCAATATTTGCACTAATTTGGCTCGGTTTGGTGTATGGCATTTCTGAGACCAACCCTACGCTTGCCAACGTCTATGACCGGAGTGGAGAACCTAGCGTTTTCGCCTCGACGAATTGTTGTGAATTCACGACGGGAGCTCCAGATGGCGACTTCTTTCCGCCGCGAAACACATAGCGGGTCCGGCGCCGATGCCGATCAAGAAAGCCACCGGGGCCATACTCGGCATGACGGCTTTGTGCTTTATGTCGACCTTTTTCTTGGGTCTCGCCGCGACAGATCCGGCCGTCGCGTTCGGTGTATGCGTAGATTTTGCGACGACTACACGCCGCCGAGGACCACCTACCGCCGTGGAGCTCTGGCACCTGGGGCTGCCTTGCGCAGGCCGTAACGGCGTCATCAATGACCTGGGCCGTTGCAGCGGCAAACGCAGGCGACGAGCGATGTCGATTTCCAGTGGGGTGTGACGAGCTTTTGACGGACTGGACGAGCGACGCGCAACTGGCCGGCGACCCGGCCTAGGCGCCACGGGGCGCGAACCGCGCGTCCCTGCCAATATACCAAGCTGCCGGCCGATTGGTGCGCGGGCAAGCGCGTGCTGGACGCCGGCTGCGGCTCGGTTCGGGGAATTTAATAACAGGATTGCGGTTTTAAGAATTGCAGCCGCAAGGCTTCGGGATGCCTCGGCGGCAGCGTGACGATTTTCATGGGCGCTGGCGCAGGAATCTCGGCGCCGACGTTACCGCGGTCGACCAATCCGCTTACCCGGCGATCGGCGCGGCGACTACGAGACGGCGGTGGTGGTTCAGGCCGGGCTGGTCGAGGCCAACAAGAACGACACCAAGCTGTGGCAGGCTTTTGCCACGATAGCGAAAAGTCAGGGCACCTGGATCAAGCCGAACAGCGATACGCGGGCGGCACTGCTCTGGAATAAGGAGACCGAGTCCGCTGATTTCCGCATGTATCGACGCGATGGGCTGCGCGCGCGGCAAGCGGCGATCTTCGATGAGCCATTGCGCAGCAGGCAATGGCTGTCGAGGCCAGCACAAGGATTTCAGCCTTGGCGTGAGCTCGCCGGATACCTCGAAAAGGACGGGCAAATCGACCAAGCGGCTACCGCCTACGGGCGGGCGCATTCCCGCTTGGCGGCCCAAACCCGGACGGCTACATCTTCGTCATGATCAAGCGGACGAACTGGACAAGTCCGGTTCGGTTAGCGGCGCCGAGAAAGTGAAGCTCTACCGATCACTGATCGAGAAGTATTCCCGACGCCCGAAGCAACATCGAACGCCATGGCCTAGCCGAGGTACTGCTCAAACAAAACCAGACCAAGCAAGCACGCGAAATTTTGCAACAGATTGCCAAGCTTGATCCGGGTGACAACGCGGCCAAGACCAAGCTCGCGGCCATTAAAGGGCCGGACCCGGTCCCGGAACGTCCCGCATGTGCCGTTCGAGCGGTCACATGGCGAGAAGGACCGCATCCGTGCCACGTCCGAAAACGTGTCGGCTGCGGGCTACGGCCAATCGGGCAGCCCTGCGGCTAGCAAGACAGCCAGCCAACCCGGGAAGGACGCCCAGGCCGCGACCTATCATGGCAAGCAGGCGGTGGCTGCGCTGCCAAAGAGCCCGAGCGTTTCCGCTGGGGCCAGCGAGAACGGCGACCTTGCGAGGGCAAAAGACCAAGCGATGATGGTCTTCGATACGGCCGGCAAGCGGACTGCAGCGCCGCCGGATGTGGCTAATGTGCACGGGCGCGATACCGGCGCGGCTAGCAGAATATTTTCAAGGACATCGGCGCGGACGTACCGGCGGCCAAACGCCAGCAGGTCATCGAGGCACTGAGCAAGAATCAAGATTGGGCCAAGCTCGCTGACAAGCGCAAAAAATTCGAGTCGAAGCGCGCCGAAATTACCAAACGACGCGAAGAGCTGGTCGCCAGTTACAAGAGTGCGGATGTCAAGAAGGACCCGCAGAAACGGGCAGCGATTGAGGCAAAGATCGCAAAGACCGTCATTGAAGACGACAAGGTTCGCGACGATCTGCACGCGGTCAAGCTAGAACAACAGAAGGTTGTCAAGAAGGTGGTTCGAGACCGTCACTTCGCCGGGCAATTCGTCAATGAGACCAACCCGACGACACGAAGGAGAACAAGGTGTCCGACCCAACCGCGGCGAAGCCAGTACCTACACAACAAGTTCATCAATTCCGGCAACGGTGAAATCGAGAGAACGGCAATCGATCACCCGAACTATCCCGTTCAGCGCATTCGTCGGATCGCGCTCGTCATCTCGCTCCCGGCGATCCTCTTGATCGCATTTTGCCGGGTGCAGGGCCGACGAATGCACAGTCCAATTCGAAGATAGAAGTCAAAATTAAACTCAAGGCAATCTGCGCTCTCCCTGGGACCCTGCCACAAGACAAAATGAAGTGTTGGGCCGATTTCAGGAAAGATTTGCAGGAGGCACGAGGAGATGCGTCGAGAGAGGCGAAGCGGATCCTGAAGGCCATGCCCGCCTACTGCAGCCAACCACTTGGCAAGACCTCAAAGCGGGTGAAAATATGCGACAGCAAGATTCAGGCAAGCGCCAAGGTAGCTGATGAGTTCAACAAGCGCAGGGACCTATTTTGTGAGCGGATTGCGATAACAACTCCCGTAGACCTCCGGACCTGCAACGTTTGCGGGAGGGCGTTGATCGTAACATTCGCGAGCGGTTAGGTAATCCGAAAAATCTTCGAACCTACGTCAGGCAACAAATCAACCAGTATCGAGGCTGCAGCCTATGCGGTTGCAAGGAGACCGTACAAGCCGGGATCTGCAACCAGGCACTGCCCAACTGCTATAATTATGAAGATGAGGCTTCGTTTGAGGCTTGTGTGAATACCGTTACCCGCGTTGGCGGCATCTGATATTGATGCATCCGTAGTTGTTGCCAACGTAACCGCTGCGCGATTAGATCTTCTAGATGGCGGTGTCTGCAATTGGCCCCATCGCGTTAATTCGTGGCACCGCAGCCATTCGGTCGTTTGCGGAGCAAAGCGGACATTCGCTGTGGGCGTCAGCACCAACTGGCTTCGTCGGTGCGAGGCACCCGCAAAAGTTCTTGAATATTCGCCTCAATCAATCGGAACCCGATATTTCCGTAGAGCTTCTGGCGCCCCTCGTTCAACACGAAGCTCGGACTGCCTTCTATCCGCATCTTGTCAGCGTCCTGGTAGTCCGCGGCCAGGCGGGCGAACGCGTCACCATCGTGAATGCATTGCTCGATAGCGACGATATCGACGCCATGGGCCTCTGCTATCTCACATTGAATATCCCAGCGAGCAATGTCCCGACAGTCTCGGAAAAATGCACAGCGGAAGTCCCACAGCACTTGATCGAAAATGCCCCCCCATTGCGCTTCGTGCCACTTGAGACTTGGCGTCCCACTGTTGGACCGCTTTCATGAAAAGATGCGCACTTGACGAAGTCGAGGGGCGCGTCTTCAACCAGATTTCGGGGTGAACCTCGATATGAGGAAACCGCTCCGCCACCTGTCGCAAATGCGAATTGAATCCGTCATATCCGCCTTTATCATTCCAGCTCGAGGCGATCTTATGGGCTGTATCGCCGAACACGGAACAGAACTGATGTTTTATCCGAACGGCGTCGCCAAATTGTTCATTGACGGCATCCAAGCGAGCCTGTGAGGCATACGCCCAGATACACAAGATATCCGAGAAATATGTAACCTCGACCGCGCTCATCTTGTATTCCCCTTGTTTCCGTCGTCGCCATCAACGTTGGTCAGCGCCGCGCTATTAAGTCTACTTTGCTCGTGCTTTTTCGCCCAAATTTGATCGCGCAAATGTCTTGATTTGAATTTTGGCTGGAACCATTCAAGCCGTCAGGACTTGTCATTCCGCCTCAATGGAATTCGACATCGAGACAGGCGGCGCTTTTGCCCACGGCAAAGCGTCCGCACAAGTCTTTTGCCCAAGGTCCAGGCTACGGCAGAGACATCAAACCGCGCTATGCGCGCGAGAGGAACTGACACATGCGTAAATTTCTGCTTCTCACGACATTGGCCGCGGCTGGATTGATCGCCGCCGGTATCACGGTACAAGCCCAACCTTACGGTCCCGGCATGATGGGAAACGATCTACGGTAGTTACCGTGGCGATAGCCGAGGCTACGGCATGATGGGCGGCGGCTCCGGCCCAGACAATATGATGGGGGCTCCGGCTACGGCCCGGGCATGATGGGCTACGGGTCCGCTGATGGCGGCGATAGGCACGGACGCAGTTATCGTGGTCAACGCCAGTGCTGGAAAGCGACCGACTCCCGAGCGCGGCCACGGCTATTACGCGCCGTGCAGCAACTGATTTTATCCCATCAACAAGGAGACTGATTCATGTTCGGCTATGGTCACGACTGGGGAATGATGGGGGGCGGTTTCGGCTGGATGCAGGAGGATTTAACATGGTGTTCTGGTTGTTGGCATTCGCGCTGCTCGCTGGCGGCGTGTTTTGGTTCATGCGTTCCTCGCCATCAATCGGCTTGGGGCGCAATGCGGCCGCGGCGCCCCCGGGCGGTCTCGATCGTGCTTGAGCAGCGCTATGCGCGCGGCGAGGTCAATCGCGAAGAATACCTGCAGAAAAAAGGCGACTTGCAAGCATAACGCGGATCGTGCGGTCCCAAGGCAGTAAAAAAGCGGCCGCCGTTGATGGCGGCCTCTTTCATTTTGAACCAAGTATCTAGTGTCTGCTGACATCGGCTGAGTTGCGCTCGCAGAGCCGAATTGATCCGTGGCGGGGCTATCGCGTCTTCGGGCCCGCGCGCGCGCTCGACCATGGCGCTGGTCGAGTGGCCGGGAACCAGATCGATCAGGATCACCTCGCCGCCCAGCGCCTCGACCGTGTCGCGCCCGACCACCTCCTCGCGCGCATAGTCGCCGCCCTTGACCAGCACCGTCGGCTTGCACCCGCGCGATCAGTTCGGCCGGCGTGTCCTCGTCGAACACCACGACGAGATCGACCGCCTCAAGCGCGGCGAGCACTTCGGCGCGCGCCTCCACCGGCTGCACCGGCCGGCCGGCGCCCTTGAGCCGCGTCACCGAAGCGTCGCCATTGAGGCCGACGACCAGCCGGTCGCAGGCCGCGCGCGCGCCGGCCAAGCAGCCGCACATGGCCGGGATGCAGCAGATCGAAGCAGCCATTGGTGAAGCCGATGCGGTAGCCCGCCCGCCGCCAATCGGCGAGATGCTCGTCGAGCAGCGCCCAGTCGAACACGATCTTCTCTTCCGGCGCGCAGCGAGGCCGCCGGCAGGATGCGCGAACGCAATTCGGCGATGCTCAGCGTCGCGGTGCCGCGCTTGCCCACCACCACGGCCGCCGCCGCATTGGCCGCGCGCATGGCGGATTCGAAATCGGCATGCCGAGCGCCAGCATGGCCGACAGCACCGCCACCACCGTGTCGCCGGCGCCGGAGACGTCGCGCACCCGCACCGGATAGGCCGGCACATGCATCGGCGCGCCGCCGCCGACCAGCGTCATGCCGTCCTCGCTGCGGGTCACCAGCACCGCCTGCGTGCCGCGAGGTCGCGGCCGAGCACGGCCGCCGCCGCCGCGATCTCGTCGTCGGTGTCGGCCGCGCGATGGGTCGCGTCGGCGAGTTCCTGCCGGTTCGGCGTGATCAACGTGGCGCCGCGATAGATGCGGTAGTCGCGGCCCTTGGGATCGACCACCACCGGCTTGCCCGCGGCATTGGCGGCATCGATCACGGCGCGGATGACGCGCGGCGTCAGCGCGCCCTTGGCGTAGTCCGACAGCACCACCGCGCCGGCGCGCGGCAGCGCCTCGACCACATGGCGCGATCAGCGCGTCCTCGCCGCCGCATTGATCGGCGCCGGCGCTTTCCCAGTCGGCGCGCAGCAGATGCGTGGAGAAATGCTCGGAGACGAAGCGCACCTTGCGCGTGGTCTGGCGCGCGGCGTCGACCACCAGGTCGAATTCGATCAGCGGCTCGGCGCCGAGCGCGTCGGTGAGCGCGACGCCGGCGTCGTCGTCGCCGACCACGCCGATGAAGATGCAGCGCGTGCCGAGCGCGACCAGGTTGCGCGCCACATTGCCGGCGCCGCCGATCATCAATTCGCTGCGCTTGACCGCGATCACCGGCGTCGCCGCCTCCGGCGAGATGCGCGTAACCTCGCCATAGACGAATTCGTCCAGCATCAGGTCGCCGATGCAGAGCACGGTCTGGCCGGCGAGATCGGCAAGATGCTTGTCGAAATCGAACATGGCTTATTCCTGGCGCACGATCTTATCCGAAAACCGGTTCCCACATTTCGGGATCATGCGCTATCGATAATCGATCCGCTTGATCGAGATAGCCGGTGACGTATTGGCCGACCGCGGTCTCGAGCGGGGTGAAGTCGGCGTTATAGCCGGCACGGCGCAGATTTTCGATACTGGCTTGCGTGAAATACTGGTACTGGCCGCGGATTGCCTCCGGCATGTCGATGTACTCGATATTGGCGGGCGGCCCATGGCCTTGAACATGGCGACGATCATGTCGCGGAAGCTTTCCGCCTTGCCGGTGCCGACGTTGAAGATGCCGTTGACCGGCGCTCGTCTCCAGAAGCCAGCGCAGCACGTCGACGGCGTCGTCGATATAGATGAAGTCGCGGCGCTGCTCGCCGTCGGCGATGCCGTCGCGGTGCGACTTGAACAGCTTGACCGGCTTGCCGGCCTTGGCGCCGTCGAACACTTTCGACAGCACGCTCGCCATGCGCGCCCTTGTGGTATTCGTTCGGGCCGTAGACGTTGAAGAATTTCAGGCCGGCCCAGTGCGGCGGCAGCTTCTGCTTCTTGACGACGCGGTCGACCAGCGCCAGGTCGAACAGGTGCTTGCTCCAGCCGTAGAGATTCATCGGCTTGAGCCGGCGCAGCGCCGGCGAGCGACCAGTCGTCGGTAAAGCCCTCGCCGCCATCGCCATAGGTCGCCGCCGAGGAGGCGTAGATGAACGGCGTGCGGGTTTCGCGTGCACCAGTCGAGCAGGCGCAGCGACAGGCGGAAATTGTTCTCCATCACCAGGTCGCCGTCGGTGGCGGTGGTGTCGGAAATGGCGCCCATGTGGATGACGGCGTCGAGCTTGCGGCCGTCGAGCCAGGCGGCAAGCTCGGCCGGCGGCACCAGGTCGGCGATCTGGCGCTTGGCCAGGTTGCGCCATTTGGCGTCGTCGCGGCCCGAGCATGTCGTTGACCACGACGTCGGTCGCCCCGGCCTCGTTGAGGCTGGCGACCACGTTCGACCCGATGAAGCCGGCCCCGCCGGTAACCAAGAACATCCTGCCCCTCGCCGGCGCCGTTGGTCCTCGCGGGCCATCCTTTGCCCCAGTCCGGGCGGCGGCGCAATGTGCCTGCCCAGAGCCCGGTAAATGGCTCAGGAGACGGTAAAAATTGCGGCTGGACAGGCGTCGGCCGGCGCAGGCTAACCGCTGGCCGTCCCTGGCCGGAACCCGGCCAGCCCGGGGCGGACAGCGCCGCACGAATGAGCCAGGATTTCCACCCCGCCGCCCGGTCGTGATCGTCCCCTTTGTCTGGATCGGGGACTTCGTCCGCGTGCCACTCGGTGGTCCGGCTGTTGCGGGCGCAGGAGCCCGGACCGGCCGGTCGACATGGTCTCCAGCACCCTCTGCGCGCCGCTGGCCGACTACATGCCGGGCCTGCGCCAGGCGATCATCGCCGACCTGCCGCGCCGGCGGCTCGGGCTGGGCCGGCAACGCGATCTCGCCGCCCGGCTGCGCGCCGGCCATTACGGGCAGGCGCTGGTGATGTCGCGCAAGTGGAAGGCGGCGCTGGCGCCCTGGCTTGCCGGTATCCCGGTGCGGACCGGCTTTGTCGGCGAGGCCCGCTTCGGCCTGATCAACGACATGCGCTGGGGCGAGCGCCGCCTGCCGCGCATGATCGACCAGATGGGCGCGCTGGCATTGCCGAGAGGCGCCCCGCTGCCCGCCGAATGGCCGCTTGCCCGAGCTGAAGGTGCCCGCCGGATGAAGTGGCGCGCTGGCGCGAGGCCGCGCGGGCTAGCCGGGGTCGCCGGCCCGATCGTCATGCCTCTCGCCCGGCGCCGTCGGCGCCGGCAAGGCCTGGCCGCCCGGCCATTACGCGGCGCTGGCCAAGGCGCTGGCGCAGGACGGCGCCTCGATCTGGGTGCTGGGCGGGCCGAGCGAGACCGCGATCGCCCACGAGATCGCCGCCGCGGCCGGCAAGCGGCGTACGCGACCTGACCGGCACCGACCTGCGCAACGCCATCCTCGCACTCGCCGCCGCCGACCTCTCCGTCACCAACGATTCCGGCCTGATGCACGTCTCCGCGGCGCTCGGCACGCCGACCGTCGCCATTTTCGGTCCCACCAGCCCTTGGCACTGGAAACCGCTCAACCCCGTCGCCGCCATCCTGGAGCCGCCCGGCGACGAAGCCGCGCGCGAGCGCGCCCGCCAGATCGGCAATGCGGCTGTCAGCCACCGCCGCACCGCCGATGTCGCGGTCGAGACGGTCACGATGGTTCTGGTCGCCGACGAGTACGTATTGCTGAAGAAGACGCCCCTGTCGAAGAAGCTCGCCGCGACGAAGAAGGCCGCCTCCAGCAGGACGGCCGTGAGCTCCGCGAAGGCCGCGGCGACCCGGAAGACCGCCTCCAGGAAGAAGACCGTGTCGAAGCGCGAGACCGGCTCGTCGAACGAGGCGACCGTTTCGTCGGCCGCGGTCGTGTCCGGGGAGCTGGCCGCTCCGCCCGATACGATCGCCGCGCAGTCGAGCACGATCCCCACCCCGCCGCAGCCCGCCGGCATGGCGGAGGCGGCGCGGGCCTTCGGCATCGACGAGCTGCGCCCCGAGCAGGAGGCCGTGATCGAGCACGTGCTCCAGGGCGGCGACGCGCTGGTCGTGCTGCCCACCGGCTTCGGCAAGTCGGCCTGCTTCCAGGTGCCGTCGCTGCTGCTCCCACGACCGGTGGTGGTGGTGTCCCCGCTGCTGGCGCTGATCGAGGACCAGGTCGAGGCCCTGCGGCGCCGCGGGATCCCGGTGGTGCGCTTCGACGGCACGATTCGCGGTCCGGCGCGGCGGCAGGCGTTGGAGCGGATCCGCGCGGGGGGCCCGCTGCTGGTGATGACGACGCCCGAGACGTTCGGTGGTGACGAGCTGCTCGTCGCGCTGCACGAGAGCGGCATCTCCCTCCTGGCCATCGACGAGGCGCACTGCGCCTCGGAGTGGGGGCACGACTTCCGTCCCGCCTCGCTGCGCCTGGGTACCCTCATCGAACGTTACGGGCGTCCGCCGGTGATGGCGCTCACCGCGACCGCCACCGCCGCCGCGGTTGGACATAGTTTTGTCGGAGGCGGTGATTATCCGGCAGTTGATACTACTTGGGTAGGATTGCTTGGCGCTGATTTGGAAATTGATAAGGGTTACTGGAAAATAAAAAAGAATCTATTCGTTCGAAAGTTGGAATCCTGAGCTTAAGGCTCCCTTAGACAGACCGGGATTAAAAGTGAAAGAAGGGGACTACCTGCTAAATATTAACGGGAACAAACTGACTGCTGCTGATGATCCCTACAAATTATTGGACGGCACAAAAGATCGACAAACCCTTATCCGATTAAATGACAAACCGGAATACAATTCTGCTTGGGAAGTAACCGTCATCCCTATCGGAAATGAAAACGCGCTTAGACAACGAGCTTGGGTTGAAGATAACAGACGCAAAGTTGATGAATTGTCAGGCGGTAAATTAGCTTATGTTTGGGTGCCAAATACGGGAGGCCCGGGGTAGTTTCATTTAACAGATATTTTTCGCTCAACAGGACAAAGCCGGAGCGGTAATCGATGAACGATTTAACGGCGGGGGTCTGTTAGATGATTATATGGTTGACCTAATGACAAGAAAGCTTAGAGCCGCGTTAACGAATGAAGTGCCCAACGGAAAACCCTTGCTTTTACCTGCAGGGATTTTGGGACCAAAGGTCTTGTTGATCAATGAACTTTCCGGTTCGGGAGGTGATTTTTTCCCTTGGGTTTTCAGACAACAAAAAGCAGGACCACTTGTCGGAACCACCACATGGGGAGGTTTGGTGAAATCTTCCGTTCATTATCCGATGATCGACGGAGGATACATTACGGCTCCCGACAATGCCGTCTTTGATCCGATTAATAAAAAATGGGTTGCCGAAAATGTTGGTGTTACTCCGGATATTGAGGTAACCTTAGATGCAAAATCCAATTCGGAAGGGATCGATCCTCAATTGGAACGAGCAGTCAAAGAAGCAATGAAACTTTTGGATGAACAAGGTGAAATCTTGGTAGTTCCGCCGCCATTTTCAACTCCTGCTTTACCGCATTGAAATTAACATACGGAAGCTAAGGGATCGATATCAGGTGAGAACTTTTAAATTGAAAAAAATTATGAAAAAATACTGATTATTACCGGAGACGGGGGCGAAAGCTTCGAAACACTATATGCCAAACATCGATTTGAGGAAGCCGGCTATGAGGCCGTAGTTGCCGCTCCTTCTAAAAAATTACTCAATCTCGTCGTACATGATTTTGAACCCGGCTGGGATACTTATACTGAGCGCAAAGGGTACTATCTGGAATCCGTCCCGGTTTTAGTCTCTGAGCGATCTGCCGATTACCCAGGATGGGTATCAAGAACAGAACTGCTTATACGCCAATTATATAGAGTTGTTGACCATGTCATCGTAAATTCACATCATCAAAGGAATAATCTGATTCACCAGTTTCCATATATTAGCAGACGATTCTCTACTATATACAATGGATATGATCTTAGTGTCTTTACTCCTACTCAAAATGAACCTAATAACAAACCGATCAAAATACTTGTTATAGCTAGCATATCGCCATATAAAAATGGCCTTTGTTTAGTAAATGCCCTTAAGATCTTAAAGGAATCGTTCAGCCTATTTCCTCAGGTTGATTGGATCGGGCAACGTGTAATGTCTGGTAATCGTCTCAAGTCTTTCCAGCAGATGGAGACAAAGCTACAACTCTATCAACTGGAAAATCAGTGGCATTGGCTTGATCAATGTTCTGACATAGTTGAACAATTGCATCAGCATGATGTTCTTGTTCATCCTTCATTTGTAGAAGGCCTTCCCAATGTAGTGTGTGAAGCTTTGGCATGCGGGAGGCCCGTGATTGTAAGCAACGCCTTAGATCACCCAAAATTGGTGCAGGATGGAGAATCTGGGTATTTATTTGATTGGAAAAGCCCTATGGATTTGGCTTCAAAAATCAAGGCTTTTTCTGACCTCTCATTAGAAAAACGTAGAGAAATGGGACAAAAGGGACGCTTATTTGCAGAGCAAAGGTTATCGTTAGTCCGCTATGTAGATGAATACGAGCGTTTGTTTCTGAAAATCCTAAACAGGTGACAGCATTGTTTATTTTTCGTTATATCGCGAAAAGCCTCATATTTTCACGGCGCGTATGGCAACGGTTAAAACTGGTTCTATTAAGGCCTGCTTTTGGGCGGTATAGAAGAAACTTCATTTTTGATCCAAACGATCATTTTGATTATGCAAATATTGAGGTGGGTGCTTATGTATCTGTCGGTTCGGGTGCAGTCTTTATGGCATCAGAAAGCAGGATCTTGATCGGTAACAAGGTCATGTTCGGACCGAACGTCACCATTGTGGCAGGGGATCACAATTCATCACAAGTGGGAATGTTTATGTATGATGTTCATGAAAAGAGAAAGGAGGATGATCAGGATGTCATTATTGAGGATGATGTCTGGCTAGGTGCTGGCGCAATCATTTTGAAAGGGGTCAGAATTGGACGAGGATCCATTGTTGCAGCAGGTGCATTGGTGAATAGAGATGTCTTGCCTTATTCTGTTGTTGGTGGTGTTCCTGCAAGAGTGCTGGGGATCCGCTTCGATAATTTGGATACATTATATAACCATGATTCTGCTTTGTATACTCCCGAGAATTGCTTGAACTATGAAGTGCTGAAAAGCATCGTCGAACAGGTACAAAAAAGATAATTGGTCAATTCCAGCGATGCGTGTTCTGATTTCTGGTTGTCTACCTCCGCCCATAGGAGGAATGGCAACTTTTTATGAGACTTTAATGAGCTCGTCTCTACCGCAAAGGATCGATCTTACCTTCGTACAGACCAGCTCACAAAAACGGAAGTTCGAAACAAGCGGGAGGCTTTCCGTTTCGAACATTATCTTGGCATTCTCGGACTGCTGGCGGTTTCTACTGGCAATCCTAAAGGGCCACCCGCAAATTGTTCATATTGGTACCGCTTTTGGCTTTTCCTTTTTAAAGAACAGCGTGTGTATCATAATTGCGCGGCTTTTTGGGTGCAAGGTGCTATTACATCCCCATTGCAGTTACGCTATGCTCTACTCGGAACGTCCGGAGTGGTGGCAGCAGTACTTCAGGCTGGTGATATGGATGGTGCAAGGAGTCATTATAGTATCAAAAGAGTGGAATGAACTGCTAGCTACTGCCCCGGAGTGTAAAGTTTTTGAACTGCCCAATGCCATCAATCTCAGTTTTTTTCGTGATGTGGCCGAAAAGCATTTAAGAAAGGAACAAACCGGAACACTGCAAGTCCTTTATTTAGGGTACCTAGGAAAAGCAAAGGGAAGTTTCGACCTTTTGAATGCTGTGAAATTGGCAAAGGTTGCGAAGGATGACCTTCACTTTGTCCTTGTGGGCAGCGAACTGATGCCAGGGGAGCTTAAGCGATTGCAGGAGAAAGTCCAAGCCGATGATCTCAAATCCCATGTCGACATCCTGCCTCCGGTATTCGGATCGGAAAAGCTCGATGTTTTCAGCCGAGCCGACGTCTTTGTTTACCCTTCTTATTATGAAGGCATGCCAATGGCAGTGATCGAAGCAATGGCATGTGGCTTGCCAGTTGTAGCGACAAGAGTGGGTGGCTTACCAGATCTCATACACGATCAAGTGACAGGACTGCTCGTGGAGCCTGGCCATCCAGATCAGGTGATCGATGCGCTGCACACTCTAATAAAAAATGATCCTTTGCGCAATCAGATCAAGAGGAACAGTGTTGAAGCTGTAAGGAGGAAATTTGACATAGAAAAACGAGTAGACCAGCTATTGGATATCTACCAACTTACTTTGTCAACTGAAAAGCACATCTAGCATCATGCCAAAATTAATTAAATCCTTCAACACTCCCTGGAAGATTTCTAACTTGATATTGAGTTGGATGACTTACTTACCTGCCCGATTTATATTTGCCCTTAATGGGATTGCGTGGGGAGAAAATTGGCGTTTCTATGGAATACCAGTTATTCTAAAACATCGTAAAAGTTCAATGGAGTTTGGATCAGGTTTACAGCTTCGTTCTTCCATTCGATCCAACCCTCTTGGCCCCAATCATGGGGTTGTGCTCAGCACTTGGGAAAAGGGTGCTACTCTAGAAGTCGGAACAAACTTTGCGATGACTGGCGGAACTCTTTGCGCATGCAACCGCATCACTATCGGGGATAATGTAGCTGTTGGAGCAAACACAACAATTGTAGACTCAGATTTTCATCCATTAAATCCCCAAGAAAGACAAACATTCCCATCGCAAGCTGTCACAATGCCTGTGCTTATACAAGACAACGTGTTTATTGGCACTAACTGCTTAATCCTAAAAGGCGTGACGATCGGGCATGGCAGCATTATAGGTGCTGGAAGTGTCGTCACTAGAGATGTCCCACCCTTCGTAATTGTGGCCGGGAACCCAGCCCGTGTAATCCGGGAATTATAAGCATGCACATCCTGTTCATGGCGCAGTGCTACGCGCCTGAAAATGTCAGCGCTGCTGTTCTCATTACAGAACTCGTCACCGATCTTTCAAAGCGGGGACATCGCGTCTGTATGGTTACAGGCGCACCAAACTATCCATACGGCCGCGTTTTTGAAGGATACCGTAACCAACTCTATTCTACAGAATCATTGGATGGCGTGTGCGTCATCCGAACCTGGGGTTACATCTCACCAGCAAAAGATACCTTATCACGGTTGTTGCATTACGGGACGTACAGCGCGACCGCCTTTTACGGTGGTTTGCTGGCAGGAAAACCGGACGTTCTAGTCTCCTTCTCACCTCCCCTCCCGCTCGGGCTTTCCGCCTGGCTGCTCAGTCGGCTCTGGCGTATCCCTTGGGTACTGCAGCTTGAGGACCTCTATCCTGATGCGGCCATCGCCGCGGGCGTGCTGGTGAACAAAAGGATTATCAAATTCTTTCTGGCAATGGAACAATTCCTTTACCAGCGCGCGCACCGCATCTCACTCATCTCTGAAAACTTTCGACAAAGATTACTCGCCAAAGGGGTTCCTGGATCAAAAATGGAGCTTATTCCCGTCTGGGCAGATCCTGAGGAAGTGCAACCATTGCCCAAAGAAAACGATTTCCGTCGCAAATATAGTTTGGATGGTAGGTTCGTTGTGATGTATGCTGGCAACATGGGCCTGACATCTTGCCTCGAAGATGTGCTTGACGCAGCTGAGATCCTGCAGCATCAACCAGATATTCAGTTCGTGATCGTTGGAGAAGGTATCAAAAAAGAAGGGTTGAAACGAGAGACACGAACCAGAGAATTGCCGAATATTTTTTTCCTACCATACCAACCACGAGAAATCTTCCCCGAGATGTTAGCGGCTGCCGATATCGGCCTAGTAACACTCAACACAGGCGCAATGCTCTCATCATTGCCTAGCAAGATATTTAACGTAATGGCCAGTGCGCGCCCAATTCTGGCGATCACACCAACTGAAAGTGAGATAGCGCTTCTCGTCCAACAGGCGGGCTGTGGAGTAAATGTTGCTCCTGGGTTTCCGGGGATGTTGGCCGAAACGATCGTTTCGTTAAAAAAGCCGCGGCGATGATCTTGTGAAGATGGGTCAAAACGGACGTGCGTATTTGGAACAACATTTCTCTCGTAGGCATTGTGTAGATTTGTTTGAGAAAATGCTTGTGAAAGTTTACAGGGAAGAAGTTGTAGCAGGAGGAATAAGGGAGAAGATTTTATGAATGCTGAAGTTTTTGCAGAATGGATGCGCCGGCAGGGGCATCAAGGTTATATCGTACAGAAAGCAGCTACTGGTACTCGGCTGGGCCGCGCGTTCTACAGGCCTTTCCCTATCATTGGCTGATCACGCCTACCAAGGATGAAATCCGCGATCTTATGCAAGAACACGGCGTCTTAGCGTTGCGTTATTCAGCCCCATTTGAAAGCCAGCAGGGGATGGCAAGCTACCATGTTGTCTTGCATTCCCCGTACACTTTGGAAGGTCTGAGGTCACAAGCGCGTAATGGGGTGAAACGAGGGTTGAAGCGATTTAAGATTGAGCGAATTACCTTTGAACGCCTAGCGACTGAGGGATGGGCATTACAACAGGACACTCTGGACCGGCAATGCCGTTTGAGAAGCATGTGCCAGAAAGAGTGGGAGCGTATATGTCGCTCTGCTGATGACTTGCCCGGATTCGAAGCCTGGGCTGCGGTTATAGACGGCGAGCTTGCCGCAGCGTTGATCATCTGCCGTATTGATAACGTATTCAAAGTGCCTTATGCACTTAGCCACCGAAAATATCTGGGAAATTATGTAAATAATGCGCTATTCTTTGCAACAAGTTGTGAGATGTTGGGGCGAGAAGGGGTACGGGAGATCTTTTTCACTGTCCAATCCCTGGATGCGCCTCCCAGTGTGGATGACTTCAAATTCCGCATGGGGTTGATGCCAAAAGCTGTGCGCCAATGTGTATATTTCCATCCCAGACTCCAACCATTTGTTACGCCCGGTTTACATCACCTGACGGAGTTGACGCTCCAACGAGATCGGAGTCATCCGTTACTTGCCAAAGCGGAAGGCATGTTGCACTTTTACCTGGCAGGCAAAAAGCCGCTGGTTGAACAAGAGTGGCCGGAGTGTTTGGTCTCGAGAAGGGAAGAGCTTCTAGCATCCTCAGAAGGAGGAATTTCGATGAATAATTTTGAAGGATGTCAATTGCCACATCTACCCAAAATGGCTTTGGGAACGGTAAAAGCCGACCCCATGCCATTTTTTGTAAGGGTAAAACGGAGCCTGGCAGTCCCGTGGAATTATCATGTTAAACGGTGGCTTAAATCTCTATATTACATGAGGCTTGAAAAGAAACGAGCAACTCAGATTGTATCGAATGGGGATATCTCACCAAGCTTGAAAAATGGCGATCGGGTACGCGTCCGCTCACGTGAAGAGATCCAGGCGATGCTCAATCCTTTCAAAGAGTTAAAAGGCTGCGCCTTTCTCCCAGATATGTGGCGATTCTGTAGGAGCGAACAACGGGTTTTGCAAGTTATGGAGCGTTTTCTGGATGAACGCGATTATAAAGTCAAGAAGGTAAAAGGTTTGGTCTTGCTGGAAAATGTAATTTGCCGGGGCACGCCAGTTTTTGGTCGTTGTGACCGTTGTTGTCATTTCTTCTGGCGTGAAGAATGGCTGGAAAAGGTAGATGATTTCGCCTCCACTTAATGGCAAATAAAAACATCTAAGGGTGGCCAAAAAATGGAAAAATCTATAAAAATATCCATTCCATCAACTCACAAATCCATGTGGCTGACCGACTTCATCAAAAGATTATTTGATATTGTCGTCTCACTGGTAGTGCTTGTCGTGTTTGCCCCTTTGTATTTCGTTGTTGTTTTTGCGATCAAACGTGAAACACCTGGGCCTGCATTTTATCGCGGCATGCGTATGGGTCGCAATAGAAAATACTTCAACATCTTGAAATTCCGCACGATGTATGAAACGCCACAGAGTTATGCTGGCCCAAATGTTACTGCTCAGGATGATCCGCGTGTCACACCGTTGGGACACTGGCTGCGGGATACAAAGCTTAACGAATTTCCCCAATTCTGGAACGTTCTGAAAGGGGAGATGAGCCTGGTCGGCCCCCGGCCTGAAGATCCGGCCCTGGCCAAAACCTGGCCGGCCAAAATTGCCAGCGAGTTGCTGGCCGTGCGTCCTGGCATCACCAGCCCCGCATCTGTGTTGTACCGGAATGAAGAAAGTATGTTGCATGCCAAGGATGTGTTAGAGAAATATCTGCAGTTCCTGACCCCCGATAAGATGCGGCTCGACCTGTTGTATGTACGTTATCGTTCTTTCTGGCTGGATCTGGATGTGATCCTCTGGACGGCGTTGCTCCTACTACCCAAAATCAAGGAGTACGCCCCACCAGAGAAGATCATGTTCCTTGGCCCAATCAGCCGCCTGTTCCAGCGCTACGCCAGATGGTACCTGTTGGATTTTTTGGTCGCCTTTGTTTGCATTGGGATAACTGGATTTGTCCTGCGACTTTTTGCTCCGCTCGATCTGGGTTGGTCAACGGCGTTTTTATTGGCGATTGGGTTCTCTTTCCTGTATAGCCTAGATCGGGATCCTTTTGGGCGTCAACCGTATTAGTTGGTCCAAAGCCCCCATGTGGGAAGCCACCCAGACTCCTGGCAGATTGGGCGGTCACAACTGGGGCAGCGCTGATCATCCATCCCTACCTGGGTCTGGCAACCCCGCGCACTAACGAATTAATCTTTTGGTCGGCTCTCCTGTCTCTTTTGGGTTTTGTGCTGATCCGCTATCGGATCCGTTTGGTGATTGGATTATTGAGTTACCTGGCCCAAGTCGGAGTAAATTCCAAGTCTGCGCGTGAGCGTGTCCTCATTGTAGGCGCAGGACGAACCGCAGAACATATTGCTTGGTTGTTAAATCACCCTGCCTATGCTAAAAATTTTCAAATCATTGGTTTTATCGATGACGATCTGCTTTCACAAGGCCTGAAGGTTTATGGATCCAAGGTGATTGGCATGCGGGCAGATATCAAAGACGTTGTCGCCAGATACGATGTCGGCTTGATCATATTGGCAGATCATCGCCTGACCGAATCGGATCATTGTGGGATTTGCGATAGTATCGCAGAAACATCGGCCAGGGTTTTCATTGCCCCGGATATTTTTGGATCGATAAAAGGATTGGAAAAGGCGTCCCCGGAAAATATTCCTGTCCAATTGGATAGTTTCCAATGCAAACATTGCATTGCGCGCTATTCCACGCACGACCTTGCCAATGTTTATTTAATCCCTGGCCAGGCAGAATAGAGTCTAAGCCAGAATACCTTTCTATCATCCACGATCACAGAGAATCACAAAAAGCATGAGAATTTTTTGGCGTGAAAAAAAAGTACTTGTAACCGGAGCCGGAGGGTTTATCGGCAGCCATCTGGTGGAGAGACTGGCAAACGAAGGAGCACAGGTCCGGGCTTTTGTCCGCTACAACTCGCGGGGCGATACCGGTCTGCTGCGGTTACTGGCCACGGATGTGCGTTCAAAGGTGGAAATCATTGGTGGAGACCTACGTGACCTGCAGGCTGTGCAAGCAGCAGTAAATGGCTGCAGGTATATTTTCCATCTGGGGGCTCTGATTTCCATCCCATATTCTTACCGGCATCCCCGTGAAGTGGCCGAAACGAATCTCATCGGGACCCTGAATCTGCTCCAGGCCAGCCGTGTTTCGCAAGTCGACAGGCTTATCCATACCTCCACCAGCGAAGTGTACGGCACAGCCAGGTATGCACCGATCGATGAAAACCACCCCTTGCAAGGACAATCTCCCTACTCTGCCAGCAAGATTGGGGCCGACAAACTCGCCGAAAGTTTCTATTGCGCCTATGGTCTGCCAGTTGTTACCGTACGCCCCTTTAACACCTATGGTCCACGCCAATCCGCCAGGGCGGTCATCCCGACCATTATCACACAAGCACTGGCGCATGAAACGATCCGCCTTGGAAATCTGGAAACAACTCGCGATTTCACCTATGTAGAAGACACTGTAGCTGGTTTTTTGGCAGCTGCCCAAACCGAAGGGGTAGAAGGGCAGACCTTCAACCTGGGTACAGGAACAGAAATCAAAATTGGGGATCTTGTAAAAAAAATCATCCAGCAAATTGGGAGTACAGCAAAGATTCAAATAGATACCGATCGTTTGCGTCCTCAGACTTCGGAAGTGTTCCGCCTGATTTCAAACAACACACTTGCGCGTGAGAAGTTGGATTGGCAGCCAAAACACAGCCTGGATGACGGATTGCTAAAAACCATTGGCTGGATACGATCACATTTGGATATGTACCAAGTCGGCAAATATGAGTTCTAGGATGAAACTGAAACCATGAAAGCAGTCGTTCTTGCCGGGGGAAAGGGAACCCGACTGGCACCTTACACCAGGGTTTTACCTAAACCCTTAATGCCCATTGGGGACATGCCCATTTTGGAAGTCATTTTGCGACAAATGAAAGCTGCCGGGGTAGATCAGGTCATTTTGACAGTAGGACATTTGTCCGAATTGTTAAGGGCTTTTTTCCAGGATGGCCATCAGTGGGGGCTACAAATCGAATATAGTTACGAGGCATGCCCCTTGGGCACGGCCGGTCCACTGGCCTTGATCGAGAACGTGGATAAGACCTTTCTGGTGACCAACGGGGATGTGCTCACCACCATGCAATTCAGCGATCTGATAAATTTCCATCAGGAGCAAGGCGCGATTGCCACAATTGCGGTTCACCACCGTCAGGTGAAAATCGATTTGGGGGTGATCCAATGGGATGGTTCCCCGCAAATTACTGGATATATTGAAAAGCCGACTTATGATTATTGTGTCAGCATGGGGGTATATGTTTTCGAGCCAGATGTGCTGGCCTACATTCCTCGCGGTGGATATCTGGATTTTCCTGATCTGGTCCTGAAATTGATCGCAGCCGGTGAAAAAGTGGTAGGTTATCAGTTTGAAGGCTACTGGCAGGATCTGGGCCGCCCCGATGATTATGAGCTGGCTGCGCAGGATTTTGAAAAAATGCGTTCCCAGTTCCTGCCTCAGGAAGGATGTACATGACGACTTGGCGAATTCCCCTGGCTGATATCGACCTTGGCGCAGAGGAGCTCTCTGCGGTTCAAAACGTGTTACAAAGCCGTTGGTTGACGATGGGGGGTGTCACGCAGGAGTTCGAGACCGCATTTGCGAGTTACACCGGTGCAAAGCATGCCTTGGCTGTCACCAATGCGACCGCCGCTCTGCACATGGCTTGCCTGGCTATCGGTTTGAAAGCTGGGGATGAGGTAATCGTACCTTCGTTGACCTTTGTCGCCACTGCCAATTCGATCTGTTATAGCGGTGCCATGCCTGTGTTTGCAGATATCTGCAGTGAACACGATCTCAATATCTCTCCGGAAGCCATTGAAGCGCTCATCACAGAACGGACGCGCGCATTAATGCTTGTCCATTATGGTGGCTATGCCTGCGATATGCCCCGTATCCTGGAACTGGCGCGAAAACATAACCTGAAGGTCATCGAAGATGCGGCTCATGCCGCTGGCGCTTGGCTGGACGACCGGCACTTGGGTACATGGGGGGATATCGGTTGTTTCAGTTTCTTCTCGAACAAGAACATGACCACCGGGGAAGGAGGCATGCTTGTTACCAACAATGATGATTTGTATGAAAAACTATGTCTGCTACGTTCCCACGGCATGACCACGCTTACCTGGGATCGTCACAAGGGCCACGCCTGGAGCTACGATGTGGTGGAGCTTGGCTACAATTATCGTATCGACGAAATCAGAGCAGCCATTGGAGTAGTCCAGTTGAAAAAACTGGATCGGAATAATGATCGGCGCAGGCATCTTGACGCAACTCTATCGCGATTTCCTCTCAGGAGATTCCCCAGCTCGTTATTCCGTTTGCAAACCATCCCGGGATTTCCTCAGCCCACATTATGCCTGTTTTACTTCCCCAAAATTCAGATCGAGTTGGCTTCATGGAGCAATTGAAATCACAAGGGATTCAAACCAGTATTCATTACCCTCCCATCCATCAATTCAGTGCCTACCGGAACTTAAAACTCTCGAATTCCGCACACTTGCCTGTTACAGAGCAGGTGGCTGCGCGCGAAGTGACTTTACCACTCTATCCGGCGATGACTGATAATGATGTCAATCTAGTCGTTCAAGGGGTCGCAACTGCCTTAACGGCATGTTGAATCAAGGGGCTTTCAATACAAAAGGAGCAACATGGAACTCAAAGAACTGGTGACCTTGTTTCGTCGTTGGCTATGGCTTCTCATTGTTGGGACGGCCTTGGGTTTAGCCAGCGGTTATTTCGCCAGTAAAATACTGACCCCTGTTTACGAGACCTCCACCAAGGTGCTCGTTACCAGAATCCGCCAACCGAATGCTGCCGATATCCTGGCTTTGAGCGACCAGCAGCTCGTGTTGACCTACCAGCAACTATTGAAGACCCAGCCTGTTCTGGATGAGGCGGAGTCCCAGCTAGGGGTCAAGATCGCCTCGGATAATATCCAGGTTGATATCCTTCCCAATACGCAGATCATCCAGATCAAGGTGCAGGATAAAAGCGCGCAACAAGCAAGTGCCATCGCAAACATGCTGGTCCAGGTCCTGATCGAACAAAATGAAATCCTGCAGGCCGGGCGATATACTATCTACGAAGAAAGCCTGAATTCTCAAGTTGACCAGGTTCAAACGCAAATTGAACACTCTCCAGGGTCAAATCACGCAGATCAACCAGGCAACTGTTGAGGAGCAGCTTGTCCAGGTCAACCGGCAAATTGCGGGTTTGCAGGCTGAAATAACAAACCTGGAACAGGAGATTGCCAAGTTTCCCGTTTATCTCAATGCGATAGAACGTGCCAATCTCGCCGAGAAGCAGGCTAAGCTCAGCCAGCTACGGTCACAGCTTTCGATCTACCAACAAATCCAGACCAATTTGACTTTCATCGGGCAACCGGCACAGGTTGGAACGGGGCGTGATGATCCAAAAATAACAAGCCTTCAATCGACATTGAATCTATATCAGCAGCTATACCTGAGCCTGCTCAACAATCGAGAAGCTGTGAAATTGGCTCGTGTCCAAAGCACTCCTACAGTGACACAAATAGAAATGGCCGCTACCCCTGAAAACCCGGTACGACCCATCCCTTTGCTTTACACAGCATTGTCCGGGATAGTTGGCTTATTTATCGCCGCAGGTGCTATTCTATTAATCGATTACTTTGACGACACGCTCAAATCCTCACAGAAAATCCAGGAGGTGCTGGGAGTGCCTGTGATTGGTGAAATTGTTGAGACCGAACGAACGAAAAGAGGTAAAAGTTTCTATTTAGCCAATCAAGACAACTCCTCGCTTCTGAATGCTTTCGGGATCTTGAGGATCAACGTGAGTCGCTTGATCACACAAAATTCACTCAAAACGATCTTGATCACCAGTCCTGCACTGGGCGAGGGCAAGACTACCATCGCAGCCAATCTGGCAGAGGCTTTTGTACAATCGGGGCGGAAAGTCGTCATCCTGGATGCTGACCTTTATCATCCAACTTTGCACTCTCAACTTGGGCTGGATAACCAAAGAGGTTTGACCGACATCCTAACCGAAAACTTGGATTGGCAAGAGGTGGCACGCGAATTCAATGGAATAACCGTTATCACAAGCGGTACACATACTCCTTCTCCTAACGTGTTGTTAGAGTTTGATGGGATGACCCAACTGCTCGAAAAGCTTCAGAAAAAAGTGGATGCGGTTATCCTTGATGGTCCTCCAATCTTTGTTATGGATGCTCAAATCCTCGCATCCAAAGTTGGTGGCATCTTGTTGGTCATCCGGCAGGGGAATACCCTTACCGCTACCGCGCGTGCTATGGTAAATCAACTAAATTTGATGAATGCCAATCTGCTTGGCGTTGTATTAAATCGCGTGCCCCGCACTGGTACATATTACCCTGATGGGTATCATCGCTCTGCAAATTATTTCAAGATCGCAAAAAGGGATTCCCTAACAGAAAATGTTTCTTCTAAAGCACACAGATTAGCAAGGAAGGCCCGAGCCTGCCCATACTGTCAAGAAACCACACGTCAGAATAAAGCCGGCAAGACAAGCGCAGGCATACAACGCTATCGTTGTATGCACTGCGGTAGAACGTACACACCTACTCTGCTAGAGGCGCCTGCACCTGAAAATGAGAAAGAGACAGAGAGAAACAAATTGTTTACCCTCTTCGATGACAAAAAAACAAAATCGGCACCGTCATCGTAACTTGAAAGATACGCTGCACTTCGGTTGGGTTATGTAATACTTCATTTAACTCTTGAAAGACAAAGCGAAGACTACTTCAAAGAACTCCCTCAATGAGAGGAAGTTCTTTGTTTTTCACCGCGTAAACAACATCTGGGTGGTGGGCTATCCGGAGTCGGATTTGGCGGATTATTTGCAGAAGAATATGGATTTCAAAGAATAACTCTAAAACAATCTACAGAATGTAGAATGCTACCTGTTCTGTTTTTTCAGAATACTTATCCAAACAAGTTATTTCACAAACGCTATTGAGAAGTTTTTTGAGACGGACAAGTACGGAACTCGAGCTTGAAAAGGGATGTCAAGTGTGCCATAATAAACTTACATTGTGACTCATTGCACAAACCAATTTTCCCCGTAATCACAGTTGGAAAAATCAAGTATACGTCTTTGATTAACTCCCAACTAATAAGTAGGGAGATATATAGTTTCCAAGAAAGGAAACAATCATGGCACGCAAATGGTATGAATTTGCAGAACTGATCGAAGTTATTATCGATGACCAACCTGAAAGAATGGTACGGCCTGAGGCAAGCGCTAGGGGTACTCTATTAAGAGCGATTGTACCTGTAGAGCATGCTCATCTTGGTATGGGATGTAACACTTTTACAGGGGACGTTCGTGGGAAAGCATTAATCGCGGACGATACATCGATTGACCCGGGCGTGATAGAGGGGCAAGAAAAGTGGTTCTATCTGAATTTGATTAAAAATAAACACGAGTTAAATAAGAAAATGGAGGTGAGTGCTTCTGCCTCCTATTCAGGTCTGTTTAGCGCGAGTGCTAAGTCAAAGTTTGTGAATGAGCAGAACTTTAATCGTGAAAGTGTCTATCTTCTGGTCACAGTGTTGGTAACCAATAGTAGGACCGAATTTATAGAATATAAGCCATCCGATGAGTTCACAAAATTCATTGCAAATGATCCAATTGACTGGAATACATTCCTAATAAAATATGGCAACCAATTCATTTTCTCAATTTCTACAGGGGGTGAATTTTACGCCCTTTACGAGTTTCATACGGACTCAATTCAAAAAAAAACCGAGCTGGAAATACATTTAGAGGGGAAAGGATGGGGATTTCAAGCAGAATTCTGATTTCAAGAATAGGCTTGAAGAGATTGATATAAATGTTAGTACTACCTGTATGTTATTTATCCGTGGTGGCAAGGAAAAGTTGCCTGAAATTAAAGACGACACAATAATCCAAGCTGCGTTGCAATTTCCTGAATCCGTTTACCCTGGAGATGGTGCTCCCATCGCTTACAAAGCTGAAACCAAGGATTATGATGTGGTTGATGGCTTTCCCGGCTTTCCTGATGATATAAATGAGAACCTCGAACAAAATAATGAAATTTGTGATGAAATATCCATGCAATGGGCCCGAATAGAAGATCTGGAACAATTGCTTATCATACAAGGCGATCTAGGTAATATAACTAAAAGGAAATTGGATAACATAAAAAAGCATCTCACAGATGAAACAAAAAAGATCATAGAAAAGCCACTAGCAATCCATAAACATCCAACTCTTCAAACTAATGAAATTGACGAGATTTATGCTGAGAATATGTGGAGAGCGGTACCTGGGCAAGCCTTCGGTCAGACTTCAGTAGGCAGCTATCAACATATTTGGGGAACCACTCCGGACGGGCGAATTTGGCAAAGGAAAAGTGCTGAAAATGAGTGGTGGGAAAGTGATCCGAAAGCGAGAGGAATATATGTCTCAGTGGGTTCTGACGGTACAGCCTGGGTTGTTAATATTAAGAACCAAATTTATCGATGGGATATAAACAAATGGACCGGAATTCCTGGAGGGCTTAAGCAGATTTCCGTGGGAAGTAAGGATCACGTGTGGGGGATTAATGCTAAAGGTGATGTTTATGAATGGGCAAATAATGGTTGGAAACTTCACTCTAACGCAGAAACCGGAACATTTACATTACTCTCAACTGGTAGTGATGGCACCGTTGTTTTGCTCAAAAGTAATCACCAGGTATATAAGTGGAATAAAGATAAAGAATTGTTTGAGCAAATAGATGGAGAATTGTCATACATATCAGTAGGGAAGGCATCTGAAATCTGGGGCATTGATACCAAAAGCCAGGTGGTAAAATGGAACGAGGACACTTGGGAACCTTTGCCAGGCACTCGTAAGCTCACGTCTATTTCGGCTGGTGACGATGGCACAGTCTGGGGTGTTGATGGGCAAGGTAATGTTTTTACACTCAACAGGGAACCCTTTTAGGCAGGCTGATAGATCGGTAAAAAAATTTTCAATTTTCAACGATGTACGCTAGAGACGGCAGAACTAAAGAAGGCAACTCAAATAGTTGCCTTCTTTGCTTAATGGAACCAAAAGGCACTTTTCAACGTCCTGCTTTTATGAGAAGATAAGGTAGGCGCGTGGGATGCGGCGCACCTGCCCGCTTGGACAAAACCATTCAACGGGGATGGAACATCGCCTGTATCAATCCCGTCAAACATGGTGCGATGCACTTATTTCAGGAGGCAGGTCATGGCAAACAGAACAAAAGGTTTCAAAACAGCGCTCATCCTCCTCGGTCTCGCGGGGGCAGCCGGGGTTGCCTACCTGGTGGGCCGTAACATCACCCAACTGGATACACCCAGCCAGACCATCCCCCCCGCCAACAGTTCGGGGGGCGAAAGCGGGGAAAGCGTCTCGTCTACACAACAAGATGGTGGCGAAGGCGGCCCCGGCCTGACCATCACCCTCAGCGACGGTTCCTCGGTTCCAGGTGAGTTCACCCCCCTGCCGGTCGAACCCGGCCAGCCCTTATCCCTGGAAGAGATCAATAACATCCTGCTGCGCCTGCCGCCCTTAGCCACTAACCCGGATGACTGGCAGGCTTTCAAGCTGCCGAAAGAAGTCCTGCCCCCGCCGCGTACCGGGCAAATTATTTCCGAGCCGTTCCCGCTCCCGCCCGCAGAGACCGCTCCCAAAGTCGCGCAAGGACCGCTGGAAGTGCTGCGCTACAGCCCGGAAGGCGATGTCCCCATTGCGCCCTTCGTCAACGTGACTTTCAACCAACCGATGGTGCCTCTGGCGACGCTGCAAGAGCTATCGAACGGAGAATCGCCGGTACAGATCGAACCTTCCGTGCCGGGAACCTGGCGTTGGTTGGGGACCAAAACGCTCAACTTCCAGTTCGACTTTGAGGT